>NZ_JBHVIK010000001.1:0-162394 GCF_042799635.1 Agromyces sp. NPDC057679
AAAGGAATCCCGTCATCCGAAGATGACCGGGGTTCAATAAATTGGCATTGAACATAGTGCACGCTGTTGAGTTCTCAAGGAACGGACGCACCCGAGTCAGACACCCGAACCGAAGCCGGGCCCGCCCTCAGGGCAACCTGTAAAACATACCACCGAACCAGCCAGCCGTAAACACGACCAACCACAGCTCCGAAGAGCCAGGATCAACACTGGAAGGGGTTTCTCATCCTAGACTTGAAATCACCGAGTCGCAATGCTGCGCCTTCGAGGTTATTTGGCTAGAACCACCACCGCTGGACCCGGGTCACACTCGCGTGTTCTCCGGCCGCCGCGGCGACAAGAGAAGAATTTACGCGACCACCCCGCCCCTCACAAATCCACTCTGCATCCCGGGCGTGTCGCGCCCGGTCATCGACCCTCCCGACGTGAACGATTCCCCGATCAAGTCGGGGAAAACTCGGAAGCGCCCGGCGTTCACGCGAAGGCGCGGCCGTCCGACCAGACGACACTCCCCCGTCGCGCCAGCGCTCCGTCCGCCGGTTCATCGGCCGGCGCGAGACGATGCGAAGGGCCCCGGTCGATCACGGCGTGATCGGCCGGGGCCCGGAGAACTCTGCGAAGCCGACTGCTACTCGACGAAGATGCCGGCGAGCGTCTTCTTGCCGCGACGGAGCACGGCCATACCGCCCCGCTCGACGAAGCCGTCGAGCGTCGCCGCCTGGTCGTCGACCTTGCGGTTGTTGACCGAGACGCCGCCCTGGGCGATCGCGCGACGCCCCTCGCTCAGGCTCGACACGAGCTTCGTGTCGGCGAGGAGCTGTGCGATCGGCGCATCGGGCGCCGTCGTCGTGTTCGGCAGCTCGCGCAGGGCCGACTCGAAGACGTCGGCATCGAGCTCGGTGATCTCACCCTGACCGAACAGCGCCTGCGATGCGGCGATGACCGCAGCCGTGGCATCCGCGCCGTGCACCATCGTGGTGACCTCGGTCGCGAGGACCCGCTGCGCCTCGCGCCGGAAGGGCTCGCTCGCGACGAGCGCCTCGAGCTCCTCGATGCGCTCGCGCCCGAGGAAGGTGAAGACCTTGAGGCGCGTGACCACATCGGCGTCGTCGGTGTTGAGCCAGAACTGGTAGAAGCGGTAGGGGCTGCACATCGCCGCGTCGAGCCAGACCGCGTTGCCCTCGCTCTTGCCGAACTTCGTGCCGTCGCTGTTCGTGATGAGCGGCGTGCCGATCGCGTGCACGCTCGCGCCCTCGACGCGGTGGATCAGGTCGGTGCCGCTCGTGAGGTTGCCCCACTGGTCGCTGCCGCCCGTCTGCAGCACGCAGCCGTACTGCCGGAAGAGCTCGAGGTAGTCGAAACCCTGCAGGATCTGGTAGCTGAACTCGGTGTAGCTGATGCCGGAGTCGGAGTTCAGTCGCGAGGCGACCGCGTCCTTCTTGAGCATCGTGCCGACGCGGTAGTGCTTGCCGATCTCGCGGAGGAAGTCGATGGCGCTGAGGCCGGCCGTCCAGTCGAGGTTGTTCACGAGGCGCACGGCGTTGTCGCCCTCCTGGGAGAGGAAGCGCGTGACCTGGCCCTGGAGGTAGCCGACCCACTCGGAGACGGTCTCCTTCGTGTTCAGCGTGCGCTCGGCGGTCGGGCGGGGGTCGCCGATGAGGCCGGTGGAGCCGCCGACGAGTCCGAGCGGCTTGTGCCCCGCGAGCTGCAGCCGGCGCATGGTGAGCAGCTGCACGAGGTTGCCGAGGTGCAGACTCGGTGCCGTCGGGTCGAACCCGCAGTAATACGTGATCGGCTCGCCCGCGAGGAGCTCTTTGAGCGCGGCCTGGTCGGTCGACACGTGCACGAGGCCGCGCCAGACGAGCTCCTCCCAGACGTCGTCGAATGAGGCGTCGTTCTGCTGGGTGGAGAGGATCACTGGGTCTGACACCACGTCAGATTATCAGCGGGCGGGTGATGAGCGTTCCACCCCTAACCGGCCGATGTTTAATGCTGTATGCTTATCTACTATCAGATAAAGGCTACAAGGTGAAGGAGGCGCCATGATCGTCATCACCGCCGACCAGGTGTCGAGCCGCACCCGCGCCGATCTCGCCGGCTCCGAGCGCGACCGGATCCAGCGGGCGCACGGCGATCGACTCCTCCTGCCCGTCGCGCGCAACGCAGGCGACGAGATCCAGCTCCTCACGAGCGACGCGCGCACCGCCGTCGACGTCGCCCTCGAGCTCACGAGGCACGGCGAGTGGAGTGTCGGCATCGGATGCGGCGCCGTGCGCGAACCCCTGCCCGACGACATCAGGGAGGCGAGCGGCGAGGCGTTCTTCGCCGCACGCGATGCCGTCGAACGTGCCAAGAAGAGCACGCCACGGCTCGCGGTCGAAGCGCCGGGCTCGGCCCTCGAGGGCGACGCGGCCCACCTCGAGGCGCTCTTCAAGCTCGCCCTCATCCTCCGCGAGCGCCGCTCCGACCACGGGTGGGAGGTGTACGACCGCATCGTCGGCGGCGCGCTCCAGTCCGACATCGCCGACGAACTCGGTGTGAGCGCCCCGGCGATCAGTTCGCGCATGAAATCGGCGAACATCCGCGCCGAGCTCGACGCGGTCCCCGCGCTCGCTAGGCTGCTTGAGACTCTGGATGCCTCGACGGGAGCCCGCCACCCATGAATCTCTTCGTCATCGCCGACGCGATCACCTGGTCCGCGCTCATGCTCGCCCTCGTCGCGGCCGCAGTGCTCTCGATCCTCGCGTCAGTGCGGCCCCGTCGCAGCTTCGTCTGGTTCGCGACGGGCGCGCTCGGCATCGCGATCCTCGCCGCCGCATCGACGCAGGGGCCCGCGCCGATCGGCGTCGCTCCCCTCGTCGTCGTGCTCGGGCTCGCGGTGGCCGTGTTCGGCGGCAGCGCCGCGGCCGGCACCGCCCTCGACCTGGCGATGGGCGGCGCCGTCTCCCCCGGCCTCCACGGCGGCATCATCGTGACCGACCGGCGCGTCGACGCCGACCTCGCCGCGGGCGTGCACGCCGTCGAGCGACGCCGGGAGGTGCTGCGCGGCGGGCTCACGATCGGCGTGCTCGAACGCGTCGCCTCGGCCGGCGCGATCATCGCCGGATTCCCCGAGGCGCTCGCGATCGTCGTCGCCATCAAGGGCGTCGGCCGATTCACCGAGCTCGAGGCGCCCGAGGCGCGCGAGCGGTTCATCATCGGCACGTTCGCAAGCCTCATCTGGGCGTGCGCCGCAGCGCTCGTCGTGCACTTCGCGATCCGCTGAGCCGAGCCGTTCGCGTCCTCCGCGCACGAAGTTTCCCGCCGCTCGCGCGACGTGCGCGTGCGCCTTCGCCTGCGCCGTCCCCGATTCACAGCGGCTACTCGGCGGCGAGCCGGTGCCGCCGATACGGTGAGACACCCTCGTCGCCGGGCAGCCAGACCCGCCACGGGTACGCCGCACCGCCGCCGTCGCCGCTCACGCCCGTGCGCGGCCCTGCCGCGTGGTGCAGCGGCGCCTCGAGGACCTGCAGCGAGAACGGCGGCGCCAGCAGATCGCTGCCGCCGGCGTCGAGCGGCACCCCGAGTGCGCGCGACAACCGGCCGGGGCCGCGAGCGAGGTCGCGGTCGGGGACGCCAGGGCGGCGGTGCCGCGCGAGCTCGAGGCCCCGCACGACCGTGGCGCCGCGCATCAGCACCCCCGCCGAGGTGCCGGCCGGTCGCGCCACGATGTTCAGGCAGACGTGCATGCCGTAGCTGAAGTAGGCGTAGAGGTGCCCCGGCTCGCCGAACATGACCGCGTTCCGCGGCGTGCGTCCGCGGAACGCGTGCGATCCCGGGTCTTCTCCGACCCCGCGATAGGCCTCGAGCTCGGACAGGCGGATCGCCACCTCGCCGTCGGGCGCGGCGTAGCTCAGCACGGCACCGAGCAGGAGCGGCGCGAGCCGCACCGGATCCTGCTCGAAGAACGCCCGCTCAGGCGTCACCAGTGCGGTCAGGCCGCCCCCTCGGGCAGGCCGGCCACGAGATGCCGCACCCGATCGGCCAGGCGCGCGAACTGCTCGTCGACCCTGACGGGGGCGGTGCCCCCGATGCCGTCGCGGCTCGCCACCGAACCCTCGATCGTCAGCACCTCGCGCACCTCGGGCGAGAGGTGCGGCGAGATCGCGGCGAGCGCGGCGTCGTCGACGGCGTCGAGCTCGAGCGAGTGCTCCTCGGCGTAGCGCACCAGGGCGCCCGTGATCTCGTGCGCGTCCCGGAACGGGACGTGCCGCTTGACCAGCCACTCGGCGACGTCGGTCGCGAGAGAGAAGCCGGCGGGCGCGAGCTCCGCCATCCGGTCGGTGTGGAAGGTGAGGGTCGCCACCATGCCGGTGAACGCGGGCAGCAGCACCTCGAGCGTCTCGACCGAGTCGAAGACGGGCTCCTTGTCCTCCTGGAGGTCGCGGTTGTACGCGAGCGGGAGCGCCTTCAGCGTGGCGAGGAGGCCGGTGAGGTTGCCGATGAGGCGACCCGACTTGCCGCGCGCGAGCTCGGCGATGTCGGGGTTCTTCTTCTGCGGCATGATCGACGATCCCGTCGAGTAGCCGTCGTCGAGCGTGACGAAGCCGAACTCGCGGGTGTTCCAGAGGATGATCTCCTCCGAGATGCGGGAGAGGTCGATGCCGATCATCGTCGTGACGAAGGCGAACTCCGCGACGACGTCGCGACTCGCCGTGCCGTCGATGGAGTTCTCGGCCGGCGCGGCGAGGCCGAGGTCGCGGGCGACGGACGCGGCATCGAGGCCGAGCGTCGAGCCCGCCAGCGCTCCCCCGCCGTAGGGCGAGACGTCGGCGCGCTTCGTCCAGTCGACGAGGCGTTCGAGGTCGCGGCTGAGCGCCCACGCGTGGGCGAGCAGGTGGTGCGCGAGCAGCACGGGCTGCGCGTGCTGCAGGTGCGTGCGCCCCGGCATGATGGCCCCGCGCTGGGCCTCGGCCTGCGCGGCGAGCGCGTCGATCAGGTGCACCAGCTGCTGCCCGATGACGGCGGCGTGGTCCTTCAGGTAGAGGCGCACGAGCGTCGCGATCTGGTCGTTGCGGCTGCGGCCTGCGCGTAGCTTGCCGCCGAGCTCGGGCCCCACGATGCCGATGAGGGCGGCCTCGAGCGCCCCGTGGACGTCTTCGTCGCTCTCGGCCGCGACGATCTCGCCCGAGAGCACCTGCGCCTCGAGGGTGTCGAGGCCCGCGAGCATCGAGGCGAGCTCGTCGTCGGCGAGGTAGCCGGCCGCGGCGAGCGCGCGCGCGTGCGCCCGAGAACCGGCGAGGTCGTAGCTCGCGAGCTGCCAGTCGAAGTGCGTCGACTTCGAGAGCCGCGCGAGTTCGGGCGACGGACCGCTCGCGAATCTGGCCCCCCAGAGCGAGCCTTCATTGGTGCCGTGCTCGGCCATCATGCGTCCTTCCGGTTCAAGAGCCAGGTCAGCAGCGCCTTCTGCGCGTGCAGGCGGTTCTCCGCTTCGTCCCAGACGACCGACTGCGGGCCGTCGATGACCTCGGCGTCGACCTCGACGCCGCGGTACGCGGGAAGGCAGTGCAGGAAGATCGCGTCATCGGATGCCTCCGCCATGAGCGACTCCGTGACCCGGTAGTCGCCGAAGGTCGCGAGGCGCTCGGCCTTCTCGGCCTCCTGGCCCATCGACACCCAGGTGTCGGTGACGATCACGTCGGCGCCCGACGCCGCGGCAGCCGCGTCGGTGGTGACGAGCACCGACCCTCCGGTGGAGGCGGCGATCCGCTCGGCATCGGCCACGAGGTCGGCGCGCGGCGCGTAATCGGCCGGGGCGGCGATGCGCACGTGCATGCCGGCGGTCGCACCGCCGAGCAGGTACGAGTGCGCCATGTTGTTCGCGCCATCGCCGAAGTACGACATCGTGAGCCCGGCGAGCTCGCCCTTCCGCTCTCGCACGGTCTGCAGGTCGGCGAGGATCTGGCACGGGTGGAAGTCGTCGGAGAGCGCGTTGACGACGGGCACCGTGGTGCCGGCCGCCATCTCCTCGAGGCCCGACTGGGCGTAGGTGCGCCAGACGACCGCGGCGACCATGCGCTCGAGCACGCGGGCGGTGTCGGCCACCGACTCCTTGCCGCCGAGCTGGCTCTCGTTCGAGGCGATCACGAGCGGCACGCCGCCGAGGTCCGCGATGCCGACCGAGAACGAGACGCGGGTGCGGGTGGAGGTCTTGTCGAAGATCACGGCGATGGTCTGCGGGCCCTCGAGCGGGCGCTCGGCGAAGCGGTCGGCCTTGAGGCGGGCGGCCAGCTCGAGCACCTCGGCCTGTTCGGCGGGGCTCAGGTCGTCGTCACGGAGGAAGTGGCGGGTCATGGGGTCCGTTTCGTGTGGGGAGGTTCAGGAGGCGGCGACGGCGTCGAGCGCGGCCCTGAAGCGCTCGACGAACTCGTCGATCTCGGCGTCGCCGATGATGAGCGGCGGCGCCATGCGGATGGTGGCGTCGTTCGCGGCGTTCACGATGAGCCCGGCGTCCATCGCCGCGGCGACCAGCGGGCCCGCGACGGGCTCGGTGAGCCCGATGCCGATGA
This sequence comes from Agromyces sp. NPDC057679, assembly GCF_042799635.1. NCBI lineage: Bacteria > Bacillati > Actinomycetota > Actinomycetes > Micrococcales > Microbacteriaceae > Agromyces > Agromyces sp. NPDC057679. The sequence goes on from NZ_JBHVIK010000001.1 coordinate 6,549, forward strand.
GGAGGCCGCGTCCGCGGACTCCGGCGATGAGCGGCGAGTCGAGGCCGAGGATGCGTTCGCGGAGCTGCTCGCCGCGCTTCGCCGCATTCTCGACGAGGCCCGCGGTCTCGATCTCGCCGAGCACCGCGTTCGCGACGGCCGTCGCGAGCGGGTTGCCCCCGAAAGTCGAGCCGTGCTGTCCCTTCGTGTAGAGCGTCGACGCGTGACCGTAGGTCACGAGGCCGCCGATCGGGAAGCCGCCGCCGACGCCCTTGGCGAAGGTGATCGCGTCGGGCGTGATGCCCGCGTGCTGGAATCCGAACCAGGCGCCGGTGCGCCCGGCGCCGGTCTGGATCTCGTCGACGATGAGCAGCGCCCCGTGGCGGTGCGTCAGCTCGCGCGCGGCCTCGAGGAAGCCCTCGGGCAGTTCGACGACGCCTGCCTCGCCCTGGATCGGCTCGACGATGAGCGCCGCGACCGCGTCGTCGAGCTCGGCCTCCAGTGCGTCGATCGTCGCCGGGATGTGTTCGACGCCGCCCGGCAGCGGCAGGAACGGGTCGCGCATGTGCGCCTTGCCGGTGAGAGCGAGCGACCCCATCGTGCGCCCGTGGAAGGCGTCGACGAGCGCGAGCACGCGCGTGCGCGCGCCGCCCGAGTTGTTCAGGCGGGCGAGCTTGAACGCGGCCTCGTTGGCCTCCGCACCGGAGTTGCCGAACCATACCCGACCGTCGTCGCCCGCCCCGGCGAGCCGGGTGATGCGCTCGGCGAGCTCGAGCGTCGGCTCGGTCGTGAAGTAGTTCGAGACGTGCGCGAGGGTCGCGGCCTGGCGGGACACCGCGTCGACGAAGGCCGGATGCGCGTGGCCGAGCGCGTTGACCGCGATGCCGGCGAGGAAGTCGAGGTACGGCTTGCCCGAGTCATCCCACACGCGCGCGCCCTCGCCGCGCTCGAGCTTCGCGAGCGGCATGCCGATCGAGCGCATGATGCGGGTGTCGAACCGCTGCTGCCAGTCGTTCACTCGGCGCCTCCGGCGTTCTGGGGCACGACCTCGGTGCCGATTCCGGACTGGGTGAAGACCTCGAGCAGGATCGAGTGCGGAATGCGACCGTCGATGATCGCCGCCTTCGCGACGCCGCCCTCGACGGCGTCGAGGCAGGCCCGCATCTTCGGGATCATGCCCGACTCGAGGGAGGGCAGGAGGGACGTGAGCTCGGGCACCTCGATGACCGAGACGAGCGAGTCGCGGTTCGGCCAGTCGCGGTAGAGTCCGGCGACGTCGGTGAGGATCACGAGCTTCGCGGCACCGAGCGCGACGGCGAGCGCCGCGGCCGCCGAGTCGGCGTTCACGTTGAGCGACTGCCCCGGCGTGTCGGCATCGGGCGCGATCGAGGAGACGACGGGGATGCGGCCCGCGTCGAGCTGCGCCTGCACGGCTTCGGGGTCGACCGCCACGACATCGCCGACGAGGCCGAGGTCGATCTCCACGCCGTCGACGACGGCGCCGCGACGACGGCCGGTGAACAGCCCCGCGTCCTCTCCTGAGAGCCCGGCCGCGAGCGGCCCGTGCCCGTTGATGAGCGAGACGAGCTCGCGGTTCACCTGCCCGGAGAGCACCATGCGCACGACGTCCATTGCCTCGGGCGTCGTCACGCGGTACCCGCCGCGGAACTCGCTCTCGATGCCGAGCCGCTCGAGCATCGACGAGATCTGCGGGCCGCCCCCGTGCACGACGACCGGCTTGATGCCGGCGTAGCGGAGGTAGACCATGTCCTCGGCGAAGGCACGCTGCAGCTCGGGGCTGACCATGGCGTTGCCGCCGAACTTCACGACGATCGTCTCGCCGTGGAACCGCTGCAGCCACGGCAGCGACTCGATGAGCACCCGCGCCTTCTCGGCGGCGAGGTCGGCGCTGGAGCCCGCGGCATCCGTTTCGAAGTCGCTCATGCTCAGCTCGCGTACGCGCTGTTCTCATGCACGTAGTCGTGCGTGAGGTCGTTCGTCAGGATGGTCGCGGTCGCCTCGCCGGCGTGCAGTTCGATGAGCACGTGGGTCGCGCGCGGCGTCAGGTCGACCTCGTCGCGCGGGCGGTCGGGCCGCCCCGCGTGGCAGACGCGCACCCCGTTCATCGACACGTCGACGAGGTAGGGGTCGAAGGGCGCCTGCGTGGTGCCGATCGCGGCGAGCACCCGGCCCCAGTTGGGATCGTTGCCGAAGATCGCGGCCTTGAAGAGGTTGTTGCGGGCGACGGAACGGCCGACCTCGACGGCGTCGTCCTCGGTCTCGGCGCCGCGCACCTCGATCGTGATGTCGTGGCTCGCGCCCTCGGCGTCGGCCTGCAGCTGCGCGGCGAGGTCGACGCAGGCCGCGGTGAGCGCCTCGGTGAACGCCGCCTCGTCGGGCACGACGCCCGAGGCGCCGCTCGCGAGGAGCGTCACCTGGTCGTTCGTCGACATGCAGCCGTCGGAGTCGAGCCGGTCGAAGCTCACCCGGGTGGCCTGCCGCAGCGCGCGGTCGAGGGCGGATGCCTCGAGCTCGGCGTCGGTCGTGATGACCACGAGCATCGTGGCGAGACCGGGTGCGAGCATGCCCGCGCCCTTCGCGATGCCGCCGATACGCCACCCCGCACCCTCGACGACGACCGTCTTCGGCGTCGTGTCGGTCGTCATGATGGCGCGCGCCGCGTCGGCGCCCGCCTGGGCCTCGGCCGAGAGGCGGTTCGCGGCGCTCAGCACGCCCTCTTCGAGCACCTCGCCGTCGAGCTGGTCGCCGATGAGTCCCGTCGAGCAGACGAGGACGTCGCCGGCCGAGACCTCGAGCGCCGACGCGGCCGCCTCGGCGGTGCGGTGCGTGACCTGGAAGCCCTCGGGCCCGGTGAAGCAGTTGGCGCCGCCGGAGTTGAGCACGATCGCGGCGACCTGCCCGTCGGCGATGACCTGCCGCGACCAGATGATCGGGTTCGCCTGCGCGCGGTTCGAGGTGAACACCGCGGCCGCCTGCTGCGACGGTCCGCGGTTCACGATGAGGGCGAGGTCGAGCGCCCCGGTGCGCTTGATGCCGGCGGCGATGCCGGCGGCTTCGAATCCGGCGGGGGCGGTGACGGTCACGGGGCGACTCCGTTCACGGGGAGGCCGGTCGACTCGGTGAGTCCGAGCGCGAGGTTCGCCGACTGGATGGCGGCACCCGCGGTGCCCTTGACGAGGTTGTCGACCGCCGTGATGACGACGACACGACCCGCGCGCTCGTCGACCGCGAGGCCCATGAGCGCGGTGTTGGCGCCGAGCACGTCGGCGGTGCGCGGGAACTGCCCGTCGGGCAGCAGCTGCACGAAGCGCTCCCCCGCGTAGGCGTCCTCCCAGGCGGCGCGGACCGTCTTCGCATCGGTGCCCGGCATGATGCGCGCGGTCGAGGTCGCGAGGATGCCGCGCGACATCGGGACGATCACCGGCGTGAACGAGATGGTCGGGTCGGCGGCGCCGGCCCAGCGGAGGGCCTGCTGGATCTCGGGGATGTGCCGGTGCACCCCGCCCACCGAGTACGGGTTCGCCGAACCCAGGATCTCGGAACCGAGCAGGTGCGCCTTCAGGCTCTTGCCCGCACCCGACGGCCCGACGGCGAGCACCGAGACGAGGTCGCGGTCCTCGATGACGCCGGCGCGGATGCCCGGCGCGAGCGACAGCGCGACGGTCGAGGCGTTGCAGCCCGGGGCGGCGATGCGGCGCGACTTCGCCAGCCGGTCGCGCTGAGTGCTCGAGAGCCGCGGAAGCTCGGGCACCCCGTACGTCCATGCGGGGTGGAAGTCGCCGCCGTAGAACGCGTCCCAGTCGGCGGCGCGCTCGAGCCGGTGATCGGCGCCGCAGTCGATGACGAGCGTCTCGGGCGGGAGCTCGGCCGCGACCGCGCCCGAGGCGCCGTGCGGGAGCGCCAGGAAGACGACGTCGTGGCCGGCGAGCGTCGCGGCGGTCGTCTCCTGCAGCGTGAGGTGCGTGTAGGTGCGCAGATGCGGCTGCACCGCGACGAGCGGCTGGCCGGCGTTGGAGTGCGCGGTCACGGTGCGGACCTCGAACTCGGGATGATCGGCGAGGAGCCGCAGGATCTCTCCTCCGGCATAGCCGGACGCGCCGGAAACGGCGACGGAGTACGTCATGAATCCACCTTAGGGTCTGTCTGGTCGGGGCGATGTTCCGGCGACGCCCCGCGACAGGCCGCTACGCCTGTGCAGGGGTCGCCGAGATTCGGCGGCCGCCACGGCGTCGGCTGCGCACGACCGAGACACGCGAGACGCGTGCGGCGGTGGCGAACCGGGTGATGGACATGGATCGACCATATCCGCGGGGCGACGCGAGGCGCAAACCGGCGGTCGGCGTGCGTCGGAATGCGACGACGGCGCCGCGGAGTGCGCGGCGCCGTCGTCGGCGTTCGGGTGATCGGGCCGGGCCCGACCCGCTCAGTCGCGGATCGCCGCCCCGGTGCGCTCGGCCGCGAGCGCCGCGCCGGCGAGCTTCGCCTCGCTGGCCTCGGCTGCGGTGAGCGTGCGGTCGGGCGCGCGGAAGCGAAGTGCGAAGGTCAGGCTCTTCGAGCCCTCGGGCAGGCCCTGTCCGCGGTAGTCGTCGACGAGCCCGAGGTGCTCGAGCAGTTCGCCCGCGCCCTCGCGCACGGCTGCGGCGACCTCGGCGGCCGGCACGGCGGCGTCGACGAGGACCGAGAGGTCCTGCGTCGCCGCGGGGAAGGTGCCGATCGGCGACGCCTCGACCGCGGGGTCGGCAGCAGCGATGACGGCGTCGAGGTCGAGCTCGGCGACCGCGACCACGCGCGGCAGGTCGTTCTCCTCGGCGATCGCGGGGAGCAGTTCGCCCGCGAAGCCGACGACGCGGCCGCTCACGCGGAGCTCTGCGGTGCGGCCCGGGTGCAGCGCCTGGTGCGCACCCTGCACGATCTCGAGCTCGGCGCCCGTCGCGAGCGCGACCCGGCGCACCGCGTCGAGCGCGTCGACGATGCCGACCGGTTCGGCCGCTTGGCCCGGCTGCTTCACGATGCGCTCGCCCACGAGCAGCACGCCGAGGTGGCGCGGCTGCGGCGGAATGCCGGCATCGAGGGCGGCGAGGGTCTCGTCGCTCGGCTTCGCGTCGCCGACCGGCAGCTCGGCCGAGCCGTAGGCGCGCCCCACCTCGGGAAGGAAGACGAGCCCGAGCTCGAACAGGTCGAGGTCGACGAGCCCGCGCGAGCGGTTGCGCTTGGCCGCGGCCATGAGGCCGGGCAGGAGCGAGCGGCGCAGGTACGGCGTCGACTGGTCGAGGGCGTTCGCGAGGCGCACGGATGCCACGGGCGAGCCGTCGGCGCTGCCGAAGCGCGCGTTCTCGGCCTCGGTCGCGAACGGGAAGCTCAGCACCTCGGTCGACCCCGCGCCCGCGAGCACGTCGGCGGTCTGCCGGCGGAGGCGCTGCGAACGGGTGAGACCGCGCCCGGGAGGCGCGACCGGCAGCACCGACGGGATGCGGTGGTAGCCGACGAGTCGGGCGACCTCTTCGGCGAGCTCCTCACGACCAGTGAGGTCGGGGCGCCACGCCGGGGGCACGACCGAGAAGCCGCCGTCGACGCGACTGAGCACCCCGCCGATCTCGGCGAGCGCGTCGTGGACCTCGTCGTTCGTGTACTCGACGCCGATGAGCTGCGAGACGAAGCCGTCGGGCAGCACGATGGCGTCGCGCTCGGGCGTGGTCTGGATGAGCGAACCGCCCGCGTCGGCCGTGCCGCCGGCCAGGTCGACCATCAGCTGGGCGACACGTGCGACCGCGACGGCGCCGATGGTCGGGTCGATGCCGCGCTCGTAGCGCTTCGCCGCCTCGCTCGGCAGCTTGTGCCGACGGGCCGTGCGTGCGATCGAGATCGGATCCCAGTGGGCGGCCTCGATGAGCACGTTCTGCGTGGCGTCGCCCATCTCGGTCTCGGCGCCGCCCATGACGCCCGCGAGGCCGATGGGGCCGCGGTCGTCGGTCACGACGATGTCTTCCGCGTGGAGCGTGCGCTCCTTGCCGTCGAGCGTGGTGAAACGCTCGCCCTGCTCGGCACGGCGCACGACGATGCCGCCGCGCAGCGCGTCGAGGTCGTAGCCGTGGATCGGCTGGCCGAGCTCGAGCATGACGTAGTTCGTGATGTCGACGAGCACCGAGATCGAGCGGATGCCCGCGAGCTTCAGCCGCGCGATCATCCACGCGGGGGTCGGCTTCGAGGCGTCGAGGCCGCGCACGATGCGGGTCGCGAACGCGTTCGAGGCGAGCCTGCCGCGCAGCGGCGCCCGGTCGTCGATAACGACGGAGAAGCCGTCGTCGGAGACGTCCGTCGCGGGCGTCTGCAGGGCCGGGTCGCGGAACACCGCGCCCGTCGCGTGCGCGTACTCGCGCGCCACGCCGCGGATCGAGAAGGCGTAGCCGCGGTCGGGGGTGACGTTGATCTCGATCGCGGCGTCGTCGAGACCGAGGAGGCCGATCGCGTCGCTGCCGACCGGCGCGTCGATGCCGAGGGTCGACAGGCGCAGGATGCCGTCGTGCTCGTCGCCGAGGCCGAGCTCGCGCGCCGAGGCGATCATGCCGTCGGAGACGTGCCCGTAGGTCCTGCGCGCGGCGATCGGGAACGGCCCGGGCAGCACGGCGCCCGGGAGCGTCACCACCACCTTGTCGCCGACGAAGAAGTTGCGGGCGCCGCAGACGATGCCGTGCACGGCGTCGCCGCCGTCGGCCGCCGTCTCACCGTCGGGCGCGACGCGCACCTGGCACCAGCGGATCGTCTTGCCGTTGGTCTGGGGCTCCTCGACGAACTCGAGCACCTCGCCCACGACGATCGGGCCCTGGAGCTCGAAGGTGTGCACGTCCTCTTCTTCGAGGCCGACCTTCACGAGGGCGGCATGGACGTCTTCGGGCGTCGTGCCCGGCACGAGCTCGACGTACTCGGCGAGCCAACTCAGGGGTACTCGCATGGGTCAGACCACCATTCCGAACTGCTGGGAGAACCGCACGTCTCCCTCGACCATCTCGCGCATGTCCTGCACGTCGTTGCGGAGCATGAGGCCGCGCTCGACCCCCATGCCGAAGGCGAAGCCCGTGTACACCTCGGGGTCGATGCCCGCCGCGCGCAGCACGTTCGGGTGCATCATGCCGCAGCCGCCCCACTCGATCCAGCGCGCGCCGCCCTTGAAGGTCGGGTGCCAGAAGTCGAGCTCGGCGCTCGGCTCGGTGAACGGGAAGAAGCTCGGGCGCAGGCGGATCTTCGCCTCGTCTCCGAAGATCGCCTTCACGAAGTGGTCGAGCGTGCCCTTGAGGTGCGCCATCGTGAGGCCCTTGTCGACCGCGACGCCCTCGAACTGCATGAACACCGGCAGGTGGGTCGCATCGAACTCGTCGGTGCGGTACACGCGCCCAGGGGCGAGCACGTACAGCGGCAGCTCGCGGTCGAGCATCGAGCGGATCTGCACGGGGCTCGTGTGCGTGCGCATCACGAGGTGCGCCTCGGGCGGGTCGACGAAGAAGGTGTCCTGCATCGCGCGCGCCGGGTGATCGGCGTCGAAGTTCAGCGCGTCGAAGTTGAACCACTCGCTCTCGACCTCGGGGCCTTCGGCGATCTCCCACCCCATGCCGGTGAAGACGTCGCACACCCGGTCCTGCAGCAGGGCGAGCGGATGCCTCGCGCCCGCCGTGATGCGCGACGGCAGGGCCGTGACGTCGACCGCTTCGGCGGCGAGCTGCGCAGACGCCTCGGCCTCGACGATCTCGGCCTCGCGGGCGGCGAAGGCCTGGTTGACGCGGCCTCGTGCGCCGCCGACGAGCTTGCCGAGGGCGGCCTTCTGGTCGTTGGGCACGTTGCGCAGTTCGGCGTTCAGCAGCGCGAGCGCCGACTTCTCGCCGGTGTGCTCGGTGCGAACGGTCTTCAACGCGGCGGAGTCGCCGGCCGACGCGATCGCCGCGAGGGCTGCGTCGACCGCGGATGCGACCGCGGATTCGGTGATTTCGAGGGGCTCGGACACGAAGAACGAGTCTAGCGGCGTACGACGTGCGATTCGTCGAGCCCCGGCTCAGGGTCGGGCTGCCGACTCCGCCTCACGGGCGGCCGCGTTCGCGTCGGCGACGAGCAGCGCCTGGCTCGGGTCTTCGGGCGCGGGCCCGACCTTGCCCGGGTGATACCGGCGGTCGCCGCGACGGCCGAGCCAGCGTGCGAACCACGACAGCGAGAGGTTCATCGCGAGGTACAGGACGAACGCGACGCACCACAGCGTGAACAGGTACCGGTTGCCGTAGAAGCTGCCGAGGTTGTTCAGCGTGACGCGGAGGAGTTCCTGATAGCCGACGATGTAACCGAGCGAGGTGTCCTTCAGCAGCACCACGAGCTGCGCCACGATGATCGGCAGCATCTGACGGAACGCCTGCGGGAACTCGACGAGCATCTTCGACTGCAGCGGCCGCATGCCGACGCTGAGCGCCGCCTCGCGCTGACCTCTCGGCAGGGCGACGAGTCCGGCGCGCAGCGCCTCGCCGATGAGCGCGCCGTTGTAGACGGCGAGCGCTGCGACGACGGCCCAGTACTGCCCCGTGCCGGCGACGAGCAGGATGAAGAGCATCATCAGCAGCACGGGCATGCCGCGGAAGAACTCGATCAGCACCGCGGTCGGGATGCGGATCCATCCGATCGGCGAGCTGCGCAGGAGCGAGAGCACGACGCCCAGCGCGACGGCGAGCACGGCCGCGACGACCGCGGCCCGCAGTGTGTTCCAGACGCCGGTGAAGATGACGAACGACCAGAATTCGGGGTCGGCGACGATGTCCCACCGCGACGGGTCGAACATGCCGGGGAGGATGATCCCGCCGGACTCGCGCGGTGCGTTCAGCACCATGATGCCCCAGGCGACGGCGCCCAGCAGGAGCACCCCGCTCACCCACGAGAGGATGGCCGACAGCCGCCGCGCCTTGGGGCCGGGCGCGTCGAAGAGGACACCGGCTCCGCTCATCGCTGCACCACCCATTTCCGCTCGAGCTGGGTCGCGAGGAGGCCGAGCGGCACGGTCACGACGAGGTAGAAGAAGGCGACCCCGATGAGGATCGGGATGACCGCGTTACCGTGGGCGTTGGCGAGCGTGCGCCCGCTCGCGAACAGCTCGGCGACGAAGCCGACGCCGCCGACCACCGACGTGTTCTTCGCGAGCGCGATGAAGACGTTGATGAGCGGTGGGATCGTCATGCGGAACGCCTGCGGGAAGATCACGAGCGCCACCGACTGGCTGAAGCCGAGCCCGAGGCTGCGCGCGGCCTCGGCCTGGCCGATCGGCACGCCGTTGATGCCCGAGCGGAGCGCCTCCGCGACGAAGGGCGAGGTGTACACCGCGAGGGCGGCGAACCCGGAGATGATGAACGGCACGCGCGCACCGAGCAACGGCACGATCACCACCGCGAAGAGCACGACGAGCGTGAGCGGAGTGTTACGGACGATCTCGGTGTAGACGGTGGCGATGCCGCGGAGCGTCGCGATCGGCGAGATGCGCATCGCCGCGATGATCGTGCCCAGGACGAGCGCACCGAGGCCGCTCACGCCGAGCAGCAGCAGCGTCACGCCGAAGCCCTGGAGATAGAGGTCGAGATTCGCGATGACGACGTCCACGCGGGTCCTCTCGGGTTGCGGGTCGGGCGGGATGGTCCGGGCCCCGCGAACGGGGCCCGGACGTCGGGATCAGTAGCGATCGACCGCCGGCGGCTCGACGAACGGCAGGATCTTGCCCGCCGTCGAGTTCCAGGCTTCTTCGTACGTCCCGTCCTCGTACGACTCCTCCAGCACGTCGTTGATCCACATGCGGAAGTCGGTGTCGTCGAGCGCGAGGCCGATGCCGTACGGCTCCTCGGTGAAAGGCTCACCGACGATCTTGAACTCGCCCTCGTTCTGGTCGGCGAGACCCGCGAGGATCACGTTGTCGGTCGACACCGCGACGACCTGGCCGTTGCGAAGCGGCTCGAGGCAGTTCGAGTACGTGTCGGTCTCGAGCACCTCGGCGCCGAGTTCCTTGAGGTTCGCGGCCGGCGTCGAGCCGGTCACGGAGCAGACCGGCTGCCCGACGAGGTCCTCTTCGGAGGCGATGTCCTCGTTGTCGGCCAGCACGAGGATCGACTGACCGGCCAGGTAGTACGGACCGGCGAAGGACACGACCTGCTTGCGCTCGTCGTTGATCGTGTACGTCGCGATGACGATGTCGACCTGGCCGTTCTCGATGAACGGCTCGCGGTTGGCCGAGACGGTCTCGACCCACTCGATGCTGTCGGGCTCGATGCCGAGCTTGCCCGCGATGATCTTGCCGATTTCGACATCGAATCCCTCGGGGTCCCCGGACGGACCGACCAAACCGAAGAGCGGCTGGTCGAACTTGGTGCCGATCGTGATCGTGCCCGCCTCGGCGAGCTCGGCCATGGTCGTGCCCTCCTCGAACTCGGGAGTCTCCTCGACGGTGGGCTCGGCGTCGCCGCCGCCGTCCCCGGCACAGCCGGCGAACAGGAGCGCGGACGCCGCAGCTGCGGCGACCAGGGCGATTCTGCTGCGTTTCATGTCCCTGCCTCTTCTCTTTCCGTTGGGTCCTCGCCGCTCGTGGCAGCGGAGGTCTTTGGGGTCGTCAGTGCTCGAGGATCTTCGAGAGGAAGTCCTTCGCGCGATCGGACTGCGGGTTATCGAAGAACTCGGCCGGGGTCGCCTCTTCGACGATCTTGCCGTCGGCCATGAAGAGCACCCGGTCGGCCGCCTTGCGGGCGAAGCCCATTTCGTGGGTGACGACGATCATCGTCATGCCGTCCTTCGCGAGGCCGACCATGACGTCGAGCACCTCGTTGATCATCTCGGGGTCGAGCGCGCTCGTCGGCTCGTCCATGAGGATGAGCTTGGGGTTCATCGCGAGCGAGCGGGCGATCGCGACGCGCTGCTGCTGACCGCCCGAGAGCTGCGCCGGCAGCTTCTTCGCCTGGTTCGCCACCCCGACCCGGTCGAGCAGCTCCATCGCCTTCGCCTCGGCGTCTTTGCGGGACATCTTCTTCACCCTGATCGGCGCGAGGGTGATGTTCTCGAGCACCGTCTTGTGCGCGAAGAGATTGAACGACTGAAAGACCATGCCGACGTCGGCCCGCAGTTTCGCGAGCGCCGCGCCCTCTTCGGGCAGCTGCTCGCCGTCGATCGAGATCGAGCCCGAGTCGATGGTCTCGAGCCGGTTGATCGCCCGGCACAGCGTCGACTTGCCCGAGCCGGAGGGCCCGATCACGACGACGACTTCGCCGCGGTTCACGACCGTGTTGATGTCGTTCAGCACGTGCAGCTCGCCGAAGTGCTTGTCGACGTGGTCGACCACGACGAGCGGCTCGCCGCGTCGGACGCTGATGTTCGAGGTCGGCGGCGCGGGCTGGGTGGGCTCCATACCCCCAAAACTAGGGAGGCTTCGGCCCTTGCCGCCACTGTTCGACGACGCGGTTACCGTTTCGTGACCCGCGGGGCGGACGGTCCGCCCGTCAGCTGCGCTGTGCGAACGCGCTCTCGTAGAGGCACACCGACGCGGCCGTCGCGAGGTTCATCGATTCGGCCTTACCGTAGATCGGCACGATGACGACGCGGTCGACGAGGGCGAGCTGCTCGTCGGGAAGGCCTCGGGCCTCGTTGCCGAACAGCCAGGCGGTCGGGTTGGCGAGCACGCCGTCGTTGCGCACCGTGAGCAGGTCTTCGCCCTTGACGTCGGCGGCGAGCACCGTGAGGCCCGCGGCGCGGGCGCGCGACAGCACGTCGTCGAGGTCGGCGCCCACAGCGACCGGCAGATGGAAGATCGAGCCCGTCGATGAGCGGACGACCTTCGGGTTATAGAGGTCGACGGCACGCCCCGTGAGGATGACCGCGTCGGCTCCGGCGGCGTCGGCGGCCCGCACGATCGTGCCGAGATTGCCCGGGTCGCGCACCTCCTCGAGGATCGCGATGAGCCGCGGCCCCGCCGCGAAGACGTCTTTCACGGCGGTCGGGAACTGCCGGCACACGGCGACGAAGCCCTGCGGCGTGACCGTGTCGGCCATCGACGCCAGCACCTCCTCGGTCACGAACTCGACCTCCACCGCGGCGCGCACGGCGTCCTCGGCGATGTCGGTGTAGCGCTCGAGCGCGGTCGGGGTCGCGTAGAGCTCGACGACCAGTTCGGGCCGGAACTCGAGCGCCTCGGAGACCGCCTGCGGCCCTTCGAGCAGGAACAGCCCGCTCTCGGCGCGTGCGGCCTTCTTCGCGAGTTTCGCGACGGCACGGACGCGCGGAGAGCGGGGGTTCTCGAGCATGATCACAGTCTATTCAAGGGGATGCCGCGGTCGGGGCATCCTCGGAGCACTCGCGCGGCGGCATGCGAAACGGCCCGGCCGCTCTGCTGATGCAGAGCGCCGGGCCGTTCGAGGAGAAGTCGACGCTTACGCGGCGGTCTTCGGGGCCGAGGTGTCTGGCCCTGTCGACGCAGCCGCCTTCTTAAGCGGCGGTCTTCGGGGCCGAGGTGTCGGCGGGGAGCGCCTTCTTGGCCGACTCGACGAGCGCGGCGAAGGTCGCCGGCTCGTTGACCGCGAGCTCCGCGAGGATGCGGCGGTCGACCTCGATGCCCGCAAGGCCGAGGCCCTGGATCAGGCGGTTGTAGGTGAGGCCGTTCTGACGCGAAGCCGCGTTGATCCGCTGGATCCAGAGACGACGGAAGTCGCCCTTCTTCTTGCGGCGGTCGTTGTACGAGTAGACGAGGGAGTGGGTGACCTGCTCCTTCGCCTTGCGGTACAGGCGCGAACGCTGACCGCGGTAGCCCTCGGCACGCTCGAGGATGACGCGACGCTTCTTGTGCGCATTGACTGCGCGCTTGACTCTAGCCATTGTGCTGTTTCTTCCTTACGGGATTCTCGCGGCTCAGTGGCCGAGAAGCTTCTGGATCTTCTTCGCGTCGGCGGGCGAAACGACCTGGTCCTGGTTCAGGCGCATCTTGCGCTTCGAGGCCTTGACCTCGAGGTTGTGGCGCATACCGGCCTGCTGCTTCTTGATCTTGCCGCTGCCGGTGATCTTGAAGCGCTTCTTGGACCCGGAGTGGGTCTTCTGCTTCGGCATCTCGTGTTTCTCCTTGGTTCTGCCGCCATGCGGGTGACGGACGTGGGTGTTGGCCTACGCCTCGGTGGGCTCGGCCGTCTGCGCGTCGGCGTCGTCCGCGGCATCCGCCGTCGGTCGCACCTTCGCTGCAGCACGCTGTGCATTCGCCTCGGCCTTGGCCTCGGACTTGTTCTTCAGGGGCGCGATGACCATGACCATGTTGCGGCCGTCGATCGTCGGGTTGTGCTCGACCGTGCCGAACTCAACCACGTCTTCGGCGAAGCGCTGGAGGAGGCGGACACCCATCTCGGGGCGCGACTGCTCGCGTCCGCGGAAGAGGATCATCGCCTTGACCTTGTCGCCGGCCTTCAGGAAGCCGATGGCGCGCTTCATCTTGGTCTCGTAGTCGTGCTTGTCGATCTTGAGACGGAACCGGACCTCTTTGAGGATGGTGTTCGCCTGGTTGCGCCGGGCCTCTTTCGCCTTCTGCGCAGCCTCGTACTTGTACTTGCCGTAGTCCATGATCTTGGCGACCGGCGGCTTGGAGTTCGGTGCGACCTCGACGAGGTCGAGGTCGGCCTCCTGCGCGAGCCGCAGGGCCACCTCGATCTTCACGACGCCGACCTGCTCTCCGCCGGGGCCCACGAGGCGGACCTCGGGAACGCGGATGCGGTCATTGGTACGGGGATCGCTGATGCGTGTACTCCTCTACTCAAGCTGTCTGTGCGCCGAAGGAGGAGAATTCACGTATTTCGCGCGGAATCTCACCGCGACTCATACGGCACCCTGTCTACTCCCCCGCGGCGGTTCTGGCGAACCTTCGCGTGAGAGCGGAGTGCAATCGACCCGGTAACCTTGATGAAGCGGTATGCGCGGGTGGGAGAATCTCCACTTTCGTACCGGGGGAAAGCCCCGGAGCCCGAAGCAGTCTAGCAGAGGAAGTCTGTGTCACATAGTTCGCCCACCACTCCGGGTTCCGACGAGTCCACCCACCGCTACGAGGAGGCCGTCAACGAGTCGGTCGACGGCGCCCTGCGCGACATCGCCGAGGTGCCCGCCGTCGAGATCATCACGACCGCGGCCGTGCACCTCATGAGTGCCGCCGCCGTGAAGCTCGGCCTCGCCGACAACCCCGACGAGCAGCTCGACCTCGACGAGGCGCGCAAGCTCATCAACGCCCTCGCCGGGCTCATCACCGCCGGAGCGCCGGAGATCAGCGACATGCACGCGCGCTCGCTCCGCGACGGGCTGCGCTCGCTCCAGCTCGCGTTCCGCGAGGCCTCGTCGATCCCCGACCCGATCGGGCAGGGCCCCGGCGAGAAGTGGACCGGCCCCGTCAGCTGACGCGCGCAGGCGTGCGGTCCGGCTCCAATCTCACCGCTGGCAGCTCGGGCACCGGAAGGTGACCCGCTCCTGCGGATCTTCACCGGCGCGCGCCTCGCGGCCGAGCGCGCCGCGTTCGATCGTCGTGCCGCAGCGCAGGCACGGCGCGCCCGCGCGTCCGTAGACCCAGAGTCGTCGGCCGCGACGGTCGACCCCCGTGGTCACGCGCGCCGGGCGATCGCGGTTCGCCACGATCAGCCGGTGGGCGAGCGCCACGACCGCAGCCAGATCAGGCACCTCGCCGACGGGGCGATCGGGGCGGATGCCCCGGAGGAAGCACAGCTCGTTGACGTAGACGTTGCCGAGCCCGGCGAGGTTGCGCTGGTCGAGGAGCGCGACCGCGATCGGGGTCGACGGGCTCGCAGCGAGGCGGCGGACGGCCTCCTCCGCATCCCAGTCGGGGCCGAGGAGATCGGGACCCAGGTACCCGAGCGCCTGCTCGTCGTCGGCACGCGCCAGCACCTCGACGAGTCCGAGTTCGAAGCCGATCGCGACCGAGCGGCCGGTCTCGAGCACGACCCGCGCCAGGTGCGCGGGCTTCGGCCAGCGCTCTCCGGGCGCGAGCACGCGCCACTCCCCCTCCATCTTGAGATGCGAGTGCACCGTACGCGTCGGCGTGCGGATGAGCAGGTGCTTGCCGCGCGCGAGCACCTCGTCGACGCGTTCGCCAGCGAGGTCCACCGTCGCGAACGCGGGCACGCGGAAGTCGGTGCGGGTGAGCACCTCGCCCGCGAGGGCCGACCTCAGTCGCGCCGCGGCCTGGTGGACGCTGTCACCTTCTGGCATCGAGTCGCACTCCGCGCGGGGTCTCGCTGAATCCGGCCGCACCGAGCGCCCGGCCGAACGGCGTCCCGAGCACGAACGCCCCGTTGACCGACTCGACGGCGAGGCGCCGCACCCGACCGGCGACGACCGTCGCGGCGAGGGTCTGCGCGGCGAGGGCGAGCCGCCGATCGTCGTCGCGGTAGACGAGCACCGTCTTGCCGCCGCGTTCGACGTACGCGATGAGCTCGCCGTCGACGAGCACCACCATCGCCCCCGCCTTGCGCGCCGCCCGGTGCGAGCTCTCACCGGGCGGGTCGGGCCACGGAAGCGCGGCGCCGTAGGCGTTCGCCGGGTCGGTCGCGGCGAGCACGAGCGCGGGGCCGTGCTCGCGCCTGCCACGCGCCTGCGGCGACTCGGCGGGCACCGGGCCGGCCGCGAACTCCGCCGCGGTCGCGGGTCGAGGCGTGCCGGCGACGTCGTCGGACTCGCCCGCGGAGTCGACGAGCGCCCGCAGCCGATCGACCGCGCCGGGCGCGGCGAACTGGGCCGCACCGAGTCGCTCGACGAAGTATCCGCGCCTGGCGCGCCCCGACTCCTCGAAGCCGCGCAAGGTCTTGTAGACGAGCGCGAAGCCGCCGAGCACGCCCTCGGCCACCGCCGTGCCGCGGGTGACGACGCCGTAGCGGTCGAGCAGCGTCTCGCCGAGCGCGTGCCCTCGGCGGGTGGCGTCGGTCTCGGCGACCGGGAGGATCGACCAGCGCCCGGCGACCGAGGGCGGGCCGGTACGGCTCGGCATGACCGCCCGCGGCAGGCTGCGCCCGCGGAGGGCTCGCGCGCGGGCGCTCGGGCGCTGCGGCTTGTGCGCGCTGCGACCGCCGCCGACGAGCGCGCGCAGCGGGGCCGCGGTGTCGTTCGTCACGAGCCCCGACCAGACGAGCGACCAGAGTGCGGCGACGAGGGCGGCGTCGTCGGGCGGCGCCTCGAACGACCCCGCGGCGCCCACGGCGTCGGCGAGCTGCCGGAAGAAGAACCCGCCGCCCGAGCCGAGTGCGAGGAGCACCTCGCGCTCGAGCGGCTCGAGGTCGACCTCGGGCGCCCAGGGCAGCGTGAGCGGCGCCGACTCAGCGAGGTGGAGGCTCACCCAGCCGTCGTCGCCCGAGAGCGCACCCGACCCGGCCCAGAGCACCTCGCCCGAGCTCATGAGCTCGTCGAGCATCGCGGGCGAGTAGTCGGCGACGCGCGCCGGCAGCGCGAGCGACTCCCACGCCGAGGCCGGCAGCCGGGCACCTTCGAGCTGCTCGATCGCCGAGAGCACGCCGTCGATGCCGCGGACGCCGGTGCCGACCCGCTGCCACACCGGCAGGAACCTGGCCAGGGCGAGCTGCGGCGCGGGCTCGATCTCGTGCCGCAGGGCGGCGAGCGAGCGGCGGCGGAGCCGACGCAGCACCTCGGCGTCGCACCACTCGGTCGAGGTGCCGTGCGGACGGAACTCGCCCTCGACGACCCGCCGGTCGTCGGCGAGGCGACGCAGGGCCCCCCGCGCGACCGCCACGCCGACGCCGAAGCGCACGGCGACGTCGTCGACCGTGAACGGACCGTGGCTGCGGGCGTAGCGACTCACGAGGTCGCCGAGCGGGTCGGCGACGTGCGCCTCGAACGCGGCCGCGACGCCGGGCGGCACGGGCACCCCGAGCGCGTCGCGCAGGCGCCCGACGTCTTCGACCGCGGCGAGCTGCTCACGACCGGCGAAGCCGACGCGAACCGCCCGACGGGCGGCGAGGAGCGCGGCGATCGCCGCCCCCGCGTCGGTCTCGGCGTCGGCCCGGGCGCCGATCTCGTCGGGCGTCAGCGGGCCGAGCGTGCGCAGCAGGTCGGCGACGCCCTCGACGCCGCGGGCACGCCGCTCGGGCGCGAGACGCTGGAGCTCGGCCTCGACCTCGTCGATGACGGCCGGGTCGAGGAGCTCGCGCAGCTCGACCCGGCCGAGCAGCTCGCCGAGGAGCGCCTGGTCGATCGCGAGCGCCGCGGCCCGGCGCTCGGCGAGCGGTGCGTCGCCCTCGTACATGAAGGCGCCGACGTACCCGAACAGGAGTGCGCTCGCGAACGGGCTCGGCGAGTCGGTCGTGGTCTCGACGACTCGGATCTTGCGGGAGGCGATCTCGCCGGCGACGGCGACGAGCGCGGGCACGTCGTACACGTCTTGCAGGACCTCGCGCAGCGTCTCGAGGATGATCGGGAAGGTCGGGTAGTCGCTCGCGACCTCGAGGAGCTGCGCGGACTTCTGCCGCTGCTGCCAGAGGGGCGAGCGCTGCCCAGGCCGGTAGTGCGGCAGCAGCAGCGCGCGCGCCGCGCACTCGCGGAACCGGCTCGCGAACAGGGCGGAGCCGCCGACCTCCTCGGTCACGAGCGGCTCGAGTTCGGCGGCGTCGAAGACGAACAGCTCGGCGCCGGGCGCGTCGCCGCCGGTGTCGGGGATGCGCACGATGATGCCATCGTCGGCCGCGATCGCCGCGCCGTCGACGCCGTGCCGTTCGCGGACGCGGGTGCCGACGGCGAGCGCCCATGGCGCGTGCACCGGCATGCCGTAGGGCGAATGCAGGATGACGCGCCAGTCGCCGAGCTCGTCGCGCGAGCGTTCGACGACGAGGGTGCGGTCGCTCGGCACCGCGCCGGTCGCGGCGCGCTGGTCGGCGAGGAACCCAAGCAGGTTCGCGGAGGCGTTCGCGTCGAGCCCGGCGGCGGCGACGCGCGCCAGGGCGTCGGGCTCGTCGGCCGAGGAGAGCTCGCGCATGAAGCCGCCGAGCGCCCGCCCGAGCTCGGCCGGACGACCGATGGCGTCGCCCTTCCAGAACGGGACGCGACCCGGCTGGCCGAAGGCCGGCACCACGTTGACGCGGTCGAAGGTGATCTCCTGGATGCGCCAGCTCGTCGCGCCGAGCGCGAAGACGTCGCCGACCCGCGACTCGTAGACCATCTCCTCGTCGAGCTCGCCGACCCTGCGGCCGGTGGCGTCGTCGCCGACGAGGAACACGCCGAACATGCCCCGGTCGGGAATCGTGCCGCCGCTCGTCACCGCGAGCCGCTGCGCGCCGGGCCGCCCCGTGATCGTGCCGCCCTCGCGATCCCAGACGACGCGCGGCCGCAACTCGCCGAATCGATCGGAGGGGTACCGGCCGGCGAGCAGGTCGAGGGTCGCCTCGTACGCCGAGCGCGGCAGGTTCTGGAACGGCGCGCTGCGGCGCACGGTCTCGAACCACGACTCGACGTCGAGCTCGTCGACGGCCGCGGCGGCGATCGTCTGCTGGGCGAGGATGTCGAGCGGGTTCGCCGGCACCCGCAGCGTCTCGATCTGCCCGGCGAGCATGCGCTCGCTGGCGACGGCCGTGTGCACGAGGTCGGCACGATGCTTCGGGAACATGATGCCCCGCGAGACCTCGCCGACCTGGTGGCCCGCACGGCCGAGCCGTTGCAGCCCGCTCGCGACCGACGGCGGCGACTCGACCTGCACGACGAGGTCGACGGCACCCATGTCGATGCCGAGCTCGAGGCTCGACGTGGCGACGACGCAGCGCAGCCGGCCCGACTTCAGGTCGTCCTCGATCTCGGCGCGCTGTTCCTTGCTGACCGAGCCGTGGTGGGCGCGGGCGACGACCGGAGGTGCGCCGGAGGTCTGCCCCGACTGCGCCATGAGCGCGGCGGGCGGCCCGCTCGCGGCCGCGGCGGCGACGAGTGCGGCCTGCTCGTCGGCCTCGAGCGCGAGCTCGTTGAGCCGCGCCGTCAGCCGCTCGGCGAGGCGACGCGAGTTCGCGAAGACGATCGACGAGCGGTGCGCGAGCACCCGGTCGAGGATCGCCTGCTCGACGTGCGGCCAGATCGACCCCGTCGCGTCGTCGCTCGCGGGCAGGCGCGACATGTCTTCGACGGGCACCTCGACCCGCAGTTCGAAGCGCTTCTCGCTCGGTGGGGCGACCACCGTCACGGGGGCGGCGGCGGAGAGGAATCGGGCGACCTCGTCGAGCGGGCGCACGGTCGCCGAGAGCCCGATGCGCTGCGCGGGCTTCGCGAGCAGCGCGTCGAGCCGTTCGAGCGTGACCGCGAGGTGCGCGCCGCGCTTGGTGCCGGCGACGGCGTGGATCTCGTCGACGATGACCGTCTCGACGCCGCGCAGCGTCTCGCGCGCCTGCGAGGTGAGCATGAGGTAGAGCGACTCGGGCGTCGTGATGAGGATCTCGGGCGGCCTCGCGACGAGCGCGCGACGCTCGGAGGCAGGCGTGTCGCCCGAACGCACGCCGACCGAGACCTCGGGCACCTCGAGGCCGTGGGTTGCGGCGGTGCGCGCGATGCCGACGAGCGGCGCCCTGAGGTTGCGCTCGACGTCGACGCCGAGCGCCTTGAGGGGCGAGAGGTACACGACCCGGGTGCCCGCGGTCGCCGGGTCGGGCGCCTCGTGGTGCAGCCGGTCGATCGCCCAGAGGAACGCCGCGAGCGTCTTGCCCGAGCCCGTCGGCGCGACCACGAGCGCGTGCTCGCCCCGCGAGATCGCCTGCCACGCGCCGCGCTGCACCGCCGTGGGTTCGGTGAAGGACTCGGTGAACCACGCCCTGGTCGCGGGTGAGAACTCCGCGAGCGCCTCGGTCATGCCTCCATTCAAGCGGATGCCACCGACGCGGGCGCCGATGCCCTCGGGCTCGCGCGCCGGCAACCGCTCAGCGGCCCTCGCCCGCGGCGAGCGCGCGAGCGACGGCGTCGACCGTGCGGCGCACCTCCGCGGCATCCGTGCGCCAATTGCTGACCGAGAAGCGCACCACCGCGCGGTCGTGCCAGCGCGAGGTCATCGCGAGCACGTCGCCCTCCGCCCAGAGCCGTTCGCTGAGGGCCTCGGTCGCGTCGTCGTCGGCGAGCGCGATGCACAGCTGTGTGAAGACGACCTCGTTCAGCACCTCGACGCCGGGCAGGCGCCCGATGCCGTCGGCGAGTCCTCGCGCGGCGGCGGCCAGGCCGTCGACGAGCTCGGCGACGCCCGAGCGACCGAGTGCGCGCAGCACCGCCCAGACCGGCACGCCGCGCGCCCGTCGTGAGAGCTCGGGCACCTTCTCGTGCGGGTCCGCGCCGACCTCGGTCGCCTGCAGGTAGCTCGCGTGCATGCTGAGCGCGCGATGCATGGCGCGGCCGTCGCGCACGATCGCGAGCCCCGAGTCGTAGGGCACGTTGAGCGTCTTGTGCGCGTCGGTCGACCACGAATCGGCGTCGGCCATGCCCGCGGTCAGGTGGCGCAGGTTCGGCGACGCCGCGGCCCAGAGGCCGAAGGCACCGTCGACATGCACCCACGCGCCCGCCTCATGGGCCGCGGCGATCGCGCCCCCGAAGTCGTCGAAGGCGCCCGAGTGGATGTTGCCGGCCTGCAGCAGCACGATCGCGGGCCCCTCCCCTGCGGCGAGCGTGTCGCGCAGCGCATCGACCCGGATGCGGCCCTGCTCGTCGGACGGCATGACGATCGGCGCCCCGAGCCCGAGGTATCGTGCGGCGAGGTCGACCGTGCCGTGCCGTTCCTCGCCGACGATGAAGCGGATGCGCGGGGCGCCCGCGAGCCCGGCCTCCTCGACGTCCCAGCCCACGCGGGTGAGCACCTCGTCGCGGGCCGCCGCCATGCAGGTGAACTGGGCCATCGTCGCGCCCGTGGTGAAGCCGACCTCGCTGCCCGCAGGCAGCCCCAGCAGATCGACGAGCCACGCGCCCGCGAGCTCCTCCGCGGCGACCGCGGCAGGGGTGATGGTGCGCAGCCCGGTGTTCTGGTCCCAGCTCGAGACGAGCCAGTCGGCGGCGAGCGCCGCGGGGTGGGTGCCGCCGATCACCCAGCCGTAGAAGCGCGGCGACCCGATCGCGATGAGCCCGGGCTCCGCCGCGGCGGCGAGGTGGTCGATCACCGCGGCTGCGGGTTCGCCGTCGTCGGGGAGGTCGCGGCCGAGCCGGTCGAGCATCTCCTCGGTCGTCGCGCCGGGCGGCACCCTCCGCTCGCGGACGCCGTCGAGCCAGGCCCGGGCGTGCACCCCGGCCCGCTCGAGCGCCGCGTCGTAGCCCGCGTCGCCGTCGTCTCGTCGTTCCGCATCGGGATGCTCGGTCATGGCCGCACCTGGATTCCGCGCCGTCGCGCCTCTCCGATCATGCTCCCGGTCGGGTCGACGGTCAACCACCCGAACGAGTCACCGGGCGGGCCGCCGCACGGTCACCGGTTCAGGCGTCGGATACCCCGGCCACGAGCTTCACGGCGAGCGAGTCGACGCCCGTGGCGATCGCCTCGTCGGCCGCCCAGCGGTGCGCGAGCCGCGTCGTCGTCGCATCGAGCGCCTCGCGGGTGAGCCCAGCGACGAGCTCGAGCCGCACGACGAGCTCGGGGCCGGCGAGCCTCGCCTCGGGGTCGCCGGGGAGGAGCGTGATGCCGAGCACCGAGAGCTCGCGCTCCGCGGCGCGCAGGAAAGCCTCGCGCACCTCGTCGGACTCGAACGGCGGCCGCCACGGCAGCGACTGGGCGACCGCCCACACCGCCGGCCGGCGCAGCACGAACTCGCCGGGCGAACCGGGGTCGAGCACGACGAGCTCGGTGCCGTCGTCGGCGGCCGCGAGGGCGACCCGGACGCCGTCGGCGGGCACCGGTCGCGCGACCGGGTTCCACCGCGACATCGCCTCGACCGAGGAGAACACCGGCAGCACCGCGCGCCCGTCGGGGCCGGCGACGGTGACGATCGAGAGCTCCTGGCTCTTGTCGACCGCGAGGCCGTGCGCGCCCGTCTCGGTGCCGCCGTCGCCGAGTTCGGCGAGCAGCGGGATCAGCAGGCGCGACTCGGCGAACGCCGCGACGACCTCGGACTGCCCGCCCTCCCCCGCACGGAACCGCGCGATCGCCTCGGCGAGCTCGGCGGGGGCGCTGCCGTCGTCGGCCGCGTGCGGGTTCGCTTCGAACGACCGCCCGGCCCAGGGCACGCCGGCGGAGTCCGCGGCGGACGGCGGGGTCGCCGGGGCATCCCCGTGCTCGCCCGCCGGACGGTCAGCGTGAGGCGACATCCAGCGCCTCGGCCAGCGTGAACGCGCCGGCGTAGAGGGCCTTGCCGACGATGGTGCCCTCCAGGCCGAGCGGCACGAGTTCGCGCAGGGCGACGATGTCGTCGAGGCTCGAGATGCCTCCCGAGGCGACCACCGGGCGCTCGGTGCGCTCCATGACCTGGCGAAGCAGCTCGATGTTGGGGCCCTGGAGGGTGCCGTCCTTCGTGACGTCGGTGACGACGTAGCGGGCGGCGCCGGCCTCCTCGAGGCGGTCCATGACCTGCCAGAGGTCGCCGCCGTCCTTCGTCCAGCCACGGGCGGCGAGCGTCGTGCCGCGCACGTCGAGGCCGACCGCGATCGCCTCGCCGTACTGGGCGATGACCGAGGCGGCCCACTCGGGGTTCTCGAGCGCCGCCGTGCCGAGGTTGATGCGCTTCGCCCCGATCTCGAGCGCGTGCTCGAGCGACTCGTCGTCGCGGATGCCGCCCGAGAGCTCGACGTTCACGCCGCGGACCTGACGGATGACCTTCTTCAGGATGCCGCCGTTCGACCCACGGCCGAAGGCCGCGTCGAGGTCGACGAGATGGATCCACTCGGCGCCCTGGTCGGCCCAGTCGACGGCCGCGTCGACCGGGTCGCCGTAGCTCGTCTCGGTGCCGGCTTCGCCCTTCGTCAGGCGGACGGCCTTGCCACCGGCGACATCGACTGCCGGAAGCAGCACGAGACCGGGGGTCTTGTTGAACTCACTCATCACTGTCCTCGTTCGCGGGATGCCGCCGTGGATCGACGGTCGGCACAGTCACAGAATCTTAGTCGCCCGGGGCTCGAGCGGCCTGACCGTGACACGCACGGTCTCGGGCGGGCGTCAGCCGAGGGTGCCGATCCAGTTCGACAGCAGCCGGATGCCGGCATCGGCGGACTTCTCGGGGTGGAACTGGGTCGCCGAGAGCGGGCCGTTCTCGACCGCGGCGAGGAAGGACCCGCCGTGCTCGGCCCACGTCAGCTTCGGGCCGGGGAACGGCGGGATCACGTCGAGGTGCCACTCCTGCGCGGCGAAGGAGTGCACGAAGTAGAAGCGCTCGTCCTCGATGCCGTCGAACAGCACAGAGCCCGCGTCGGGGGTCACCGTGTTCCAGCCCATGTGCGGCAGCACCGCGGCGGGAAGCTCGGTGACCGAGCCCGGCCACTCGCCGAGCCCCTCGGTGTCGACCCCGCGCTCCACGCCGTGCTCGAAGAGCACCTGCATGCCGACGCAGATGCCGAGCACCGGGCGCCCGCCCGCGAGC
Organism: Agromyces sp. NPDC057679; assembly: GCF_042799635.1. Classification (NCBI taxonomy): domain Bacteria; kingdom Bacillati; phylum Actinomycetota; class Actinomycetes; order Micrococcales; family Microbacteriaceae; genus Agromyces; species Agromyces sp. NPDC057679. Next base: position 30,092 of record NZ_JBHVIK010000001.1, read on the forward strand.
CGCCGGTCGATGATCTCGTCGCCGCGCACCGCGCGCAGCTGCTCCATCACGGCCTTGAACGCGCCGACGCCCGGCACGAGCAGGCCGTCGGCCTCGCTCGCCGCCCGGCGGTCGGCCGTGACCTCGACCTCGGCGCCCGCGGCCTCGAGTGCCTTCGCAGCCGAGTGCACGTTGCCCGAGCCGTAGTCGAGCACGACGACGCGGCGGGTGGGGCTCACAGCGCGCCCTTCGTCGACGGGATGCCGGTGACCAGCGGATCGAACGCCTTCGCCTGCCGGAACGCCCGAGCGAAGGCCTTGAACTCGGCCTCGGCGATGTGGTGGGGGTCGCGACCGCCCAGCACGTTGACGTGCACGGTGAGCCCCGCGTTGAAGGTGATCGCCTCGAAGACGTGCCGCACCATCGAGCCGGTGAAGTGGCCGCCGATGAGGTGGAACTCGAAGCCCGCGGGCTCGCCCGTGTGCACGAGGTACGGACGCCCCGAGATGTCGACGACGGCCTGCGCGAGCGCCTCGTCGAGCGGCACGAGGGCGTCGCCGTACCGCGAGATGCCGCGCTTGTCGCCGAGCGCCTGCCGGATCGCCTGCCCGAGCACGATGCCCGTGTCCTCCACGGTGTGGTGCACGTCGATGTGGACGTCGCCCGCGGCGCGCACGGTGAGGTCGGTGAGCGAGTGCTTCGCGAACGCCGTCAGCAGGTGGTCGTAGAACGGCACGCCCGTCTCGATGTCGCTCGCACCGGTGCCGTCGAGGTCGATCGAGAGGTCGATGCTCGACTCGCTGGTCTCGCGCTGCACGCGTACCGCGCGGTTGTGGGTCTGGCCGCTCATGCGTCGATCCTATTCTTGGCGGCGCCCGCCGCGTTCGGGGCGAACACGGCGATCGCCTCGAGGAAGGCGGTCGTCTCGGCCTCGGTGCCCGCGGTCACGCGCAGGTGCCCGGGAATGCCCAGTTCGCGAATGAGGATGCCACGCGCCAGGAGCGCCTCGAAGACCGCGTGCGGGTCGTCGACGCCCCCGAAGAGCACGAAGTTCGACCCGCTGCGGTGCGGAGCGAAGCCGAGCCGCGCGAGCTCCGTGGAGATGCGCTCGCGCTGCCCGCGGATCTCGTCGACCATCGCGAGCATCTCGTCGGAGTGGGCGAGCGCGCCGAGCGCAGCCGCCTGGGTGAGCGCGGAGAGGTGGTACGGCAGCCGGACGAGGCGCAGCGCGTCGATCGTCGTGGGATCGCCGGCGAGGTAGCCGACCCGGGCGCCGGCGAAGGCGAAGGCCTTGCTCATGGTGCGCGAGACGACGAGGCGCGGCCGGCCCTCGAGCAGGGTCAGCGCGCTCGGCGTGCCGGGCTCGGCGAACTCGAAGTACGCCTCGTCGACGATGACGATGCCGCGGGCGGCGTCGGCGACCGCGCGGATCGTGTCGAGGTCGAGCGGGGTGCCCGTCGGGTTGTTCGGGGCGCAGAGCAGCACCAGGTCGGGGTCGTGCTCGCGGACGGCGGCGACCGCGGTCTCGGGGCTGAGCTCGAACTCCTCGTCGCGGGGTGCGGCGACCCATTCGGTGCCGGTGCCCGAGGCGAGCAGCCCGTACATCGAATACGTCGGGTCGAAGCCGAGCGCCCGGCGCCCGGGGCCGCCGAAGGCCTGGAGCAGGTGCTGGAGCACCTCGTTCGACCCGTTCGCGGCCCAGATGTGCTCGGGGGCGAGCCCGTGGCCGAGGTAGCGGGCGAGCGCCTCGCGCAGCTCGGTGAACTCGCGGTCGGGGTAGCGGTTCAGCCGGAGGATCGCGGCGGCGACGCGGGCCACGATGTCGTGGGCGACGTCTTCGGGGATGGGATGCGTGTTCTCGTTGACGTTGAGCGCCACGGGGACGGACTTCTGCGGGGCGCCGTACGGCGAACGCCCGCGGAGGTCGTCGCGGATGGGGAGATCATCGAGACTCGTCACCGAACCATGCTAGCCACGCGCAGCACGGCGTCCCCTCCGTGAGACCCCGTGTGACCGGGCGTGCCCGCTACTCGGCCGCCGGGACGGCGAGCTGCTGGCCGGGCACGATCGTGGCCTCGTCGAGGCCGTTGATGCGCAGGATCTCGGCGATCGTGTCGCGCGGGTCGGCGGTGGGCGCGATCGACTCGGCGATCTCCCAGAGGGACGCACCGACCTCGACGGTGACGTACTCGAGCGCGGCCCCTGCGCCGGCGCCCGAGACGTCGGCCGCGGCGCCGCCGCCCCCGAGCACGATGACGAACGCCCAGACGATGAGCGGGAGCGCTGCGAGCGTCGTGAAGACCACACGGCCCCGCCGGGTCAGTCGCAGGCGGGTGCGGACCGCCACCGGCTCGCCTGCGCCAGCACGCGCGAGACGGTCGGGCTCGTGGAACGGCACCGGGCGGGACTGCACCGGGGCGTACCCGCCGGTCATGATCGCTGCGCTCATCTCACACCTCCTGAGTGAATCGCATCCGGCCCTCGGCCGGGAGGGCCGAATGCGAATCTATGTTCCGAATATATCTTCGAATGTTTTCGAAGGCAAGCACCCGAACACCGATTCCCCGTGCACGAATACCACGACACACTCGAACGAATGTTTGCCGCACCCCTGCGAGGCGGATACAGTTTCGAATGTCTGGACACAGTGCAACAGACACCACCGACATCCGATCGCGAGGCGATCGCAACGAGGGGCGGAGACCGTGAGCGACAACGACGTGCGTGACATCGGAAGGGCGCGTCGACGCAAGAGCCTGAGCGCCAAGCAGCTCGCCATCCTCGAGGTCGTGCAGCGCTCGGTCGCGAGCCGCGGCTATCCGCCGAGCATGCGCGAGATCGGCGACGCCGTCGGGCTCTCCTCCCTGTCGAGCGTCACGCACCAGCTCAACCAGCTCGAGCTCGCCGGCTACCTGCGCCGCGACCCCAACCGCCCCCGCGCACTCGAGATCCTCATCGAGGTGCCCGGACTCGAGGAGCGCGCTCCCGCCGCGGGCGACGCGGCCCCCGTCGGCGACGCCGCGATGGTGCCGCTCGTCGGCCGCATCGCCGCCGGTGTGCCGATCACCGCCGAGCAGCAGGTCGAAGAGGTCTTCCCGCTCCCCCGGCAGCTCGTCGGCAAGGGCGAGCTGTTCATCCTCAAGGTCGTCGGCGACTCGATGATCGACGCCGCCATCTGCGACGGTGACTGGGTGGTCGTGCGCTCGCAGCGCACCGCCGAGAACGGCGAGATCGTCGCGGCCATGCTCGACGGCGAGGCGACGGTCAAGGTCTTCCGACAGCGCGACGGCCACACGTGGCTGCTCCCCCGCAACAGCGCGTTCGAACCGATTGTGGGCGACCACGCCGAGGTGCTCGGCAAGGTCGTCTCGGTGCTGCGCGCGGTCTGACCCGGAGTCGAGCCGACCCGGCCGCGCGAGCGGCCGCACCTCCACCGCGAGACAGCGAAAGGGGCGGATGCCGCGCAGCACGCGGCATCCGCCCCTTCTCGTCTCGTCGGGCTAGCCCGCGAGCGCCGGCTCGGTGCGCGCCTCGAGCTCGGCACGCACGGCGCGCGTCGCCTCGAGGATGTTCTCGAGCGAGGCGACCGTCTCGTCGTAGCCGCGGGTCTTCAGGCCGCAGTCGGGGTTCACCCAGAGCCGCGACGCCGGGATCTCGGCGACCGCGCGCTCGAGGAGCGCCTGCACCTCGGCCGTCGACGGCACGCGCGGCGAGTGGATGTCGTAGACGCCCGGGCCGATGCCGTGGTCGAATCCGCTCGTCGAGAGGTCGTCGACGACCTCCATGCGACTGCGCGCCGCCTCGATCGAGGTCACGTCGGCGTCGAGGTTCTTGATCGCGTCGATGACCACGCCGAACTCCGAGTAGCAGAGGTGCGTGTGCACCTGCGTCGCCGCCGCCGCGCCCGCCGTCGCGAGCTTGAACGAGCCGACCGACCAGTCGAGGTACGCCGGCTGGTCGGCGAGCTTCAGCGGCAGCAGCTCGCGGAGCGCGGGCTCGTCGACCTGGATCACCTTGATGCCGGCGCCCTCGAGGTCGGCGATCTCGTCGCGCAGGGCGAGGGCGACCTGGCGCGCGGTGTCGCCGAGGGGTTGGTCGTCACGCACGAACGACCAGGCGAGGATCGTCACCGGGCCCGTGAGCATGCCCTTGACGGGCTTCTCGGTCAGCGACTGCGCGTACGACGACCACTCGACCGTCATCGGGGCCGGCCGCGAGACATCCCCCCAGAGGATCGAGGGGCGCGTGCAGCGCGAGCCGTACGACTGCACCCAGCCGTGCTCGGTGACGGCGAAGCCGTCGAGCAGCTCGGCGAAGTACTGCACCATGTCGTTGCGCTCGGGCTCGCCGTGCACGAGCACGTCGAGGCCGATCTCCTCCTGCAGGCGCACGACCCGCTCGATCTCCTCGCGCATGAGCTGCGCGTAGCCGTCGGCGTCGAGCTCGCCCTTGCCGAGCCGCGCGCGGGCGCGACGGATGTCGCTCGTCTGCGGGAACGAGCCGATCGTCGTGGTCGGCAGCTCGGGCAGCTCGAGCTCGGCCTGCGCGGCGACGCGGGCGGCGTAGTCGCCGCGGTCGAAGTCGCCGCTCACGAGGGCGGAGAGCCGCTCGCGCACTGCGGGCACGCGCACGCCGGGTGCGCCGCTGCGGTCGGCCAGGGCGGCGGATGCCCCGTCGAGCTCGGCGGCGATCGCGTCGCGGCCCTCGGCGAGCCCGCGTGCGAGGGTCGCGACCTGCGCGACCTTCTGGTCGGCGAAGGCGAGCCATGAGACGAGTCGGGCGTCGAGCGCCTGCTCGTCCTCGACGTCGTGCGGCACGTGCAGCAGCGAGGTCGAGGTCGACACGGCGACGCTTCCCGAGAGGTGCTGCACTGCGGCGATGCGGTCGAACGCCGCGGCGAGGTCGCCCCGCCAGATGTTGTGCCCGTCGACGACGCCCGCGACGAGCGTCTTCGCGGCGAGCGCCTCGGCCGTGACGGGGTCGAGGCCCTCGGGCAGCGCACCGCGCACGAGGTCGAGCGAGATCGCCTCGACCGGGCTCGCGGCGAGCACCGGCAGCGCGTCGTCGAGCGAGCCGTAGGGCGCAGCGACGAAGATCGCCGGACGCTCGTCCTGCGCGCCGAGCGCGTCGTAGGCCGCGGCGGCCGACTCGAGCACGCGGGCCCGCGGCTCGTCGATCGACTCGCTCACGAGCGCCGGCTCGTCGAGCTGCACCCACTCGGCACCCGCGCGGGCGAGCTCGGCGAGGAGCTCGGCGTACACCGGCACGAGCTCGTCGAGGCGGTCGATCGGGCGGAAGCCCTCGGGCGCGTCGTCGGCGGCCTTCGCGAGGAGGAGGAAGGTGACCGGGCCGACGATGACCGGACGGGTGAGGAACCCCTGCGCCTTCGCCTCGGCGAACTCGGCGAGGATGCGCTCGGCGTGCAGCGCGAACGAGGTCTCGGGGCCGATCTCGGGCACGAGGTAGTGGTAGTTCGAGTCGAACCACTTCGTCATCTCGAGCGGGGCGTCGTCGCCGACCCCTCGGGCGATCGTGAAGTAGGCGCCGAGGTCGACGCTGCCGTCCTCGCCGAGGAACCGGGCGAAGCGCGTGGGCACGGCGCCGACGGCGACGGCGGCGTCGAGCACCTGGTCGTAGAACGAGAACGACTCGGGGATGGCCGAGCCGGTGCGGTCGAGACCCTGCGCGGCGAGACGCTCGCGGGTCGCGGCGCGGAGCTCGGCGGCGCGAGCCTCGAGCTCCTCCGCGTCGATCGTGCCGGCCCAGAAGGCCTCGACGGCGCGCTTGAGCTCACGGCGACGGCCGATCCGGGGGTAGCCCAGGATGGTGCCGGTGGGGAAGGCGGGTGCGGTCATCGTGCGGTGTTCCTCTCATTGACGAGCTGTGCTGGGACTCCGAGTCCGAGCCGGGCGAGCACGCCCAGCACGGCCTCGTGACGATTGAAGGTGTAGAGGTGCAGGCCGGGCGCGCCGCCCGCGAGCACCCCGGCGGCGAGCTTCGCGGCGTACGCGACGCCGAGCTCGGCCTGGGCCTCGGGATCGGGTTCGATCTCGAGGTCGATGGCGAGCTCGGCCGGGGCCTCGACCCCGGTGAGCTCGGCGAGCCGGGCGAGCCGCGCCGGCGTCGTGACGGGCATGATGCCCGGCAGGATCGGGATGGTGACGCCCGCCGCGCGAGCGCGGTCGACGTAGCCGAGGTAGTCGTCGGCGTGCCAGAACAGCTGGGTGATGGCGAGGGTCGCCCCCGCGATCTCCTTCGCGAGCAGGGCGTCGACGTCCTGATGGGCGCTCCGGGAACGCGGATGCCCCGTGGGGAACGCCGCGACCGCGACGCGCTCGGGCCGGGGCCGCTCGCGGATGCGCGACGCGCCCGGGACGCCGGGCACGCCGACCTGGGCGAAGGGCTCCCGCTCCTCCTGAACCCGGTGGATGAGCTGCACGAGTTCGGCCGCGCTGCCGAGGTCGCCGATGCCGGCATCGGGGCCGGCGCCCTCCGGCGGGTCGCCGCGCAGTGCGAGGAAGCTCGTCACCCCGGCGTCGAGGAACTCGCGTACCAGCCGGTTCGCCTCCGCGTGCGAGGAGCCGACGCAGGTGAGGTGCGCCATCGGCTCCACCGCGGTGTGCTCGAGCATGTAGCGGAGCACCGTCAGCGAGCGGTCGCGCGACGAGCCGCCCGCGCCGAACGTCACCGAGATGAACGCGGGGTCGGCCTCTGCGAGCCGGTCGATCGTCCGGCCGAGGGCGAGCGCCGCGGCATCCGATCGAGGGGGGAACAACTCGAACGACACCGGCGGGCGCGGTCGACAGTCCGCATCCCGGAGGTCGGAACCGGTGGCTGCCATGGGACTCCTGCGTGGCGCAGCCGATGCGGCGGAAGCGCGGCAGGCCGCGTCCCCCGGCCGGAATCGGCGGGTGGGTCTCGCGGGCGGGTGCCGGGCTCGGCGGTCGCTCCTGGTGCCCGGCATCCGGCCGTGCACCGACGATCAGGAGCGACGATACGCGCCGATCACCCCCGCCGCCCCTCTATGACGCGAGGTGACGCGAGGTGTCGCGGAGTGACCTGAACCGCCGGTCGGGAGCGCCTCAGGCGTCGACGGGAGCCCGGAAATCGGCCAGCTGTGCGGAGAGTTCGGGCGACACGAGCGCGCGCACGTGCGTGCCGGCCTCGAGGTAGTCGACCGAGAGCACACGGCCGGTCTCGTGCAGCGTCGACACGACATCGCCCCGGTCGTAGGGCACGACGAGGTCGATCTCGACCGCCGGGTCGGGCAGCATGCGCGTGATCGCCGCGAGCACCTCGTCGATGCCCTCGCCCGTGCGCGCCGAGGCGAACACGGCGCCGGGTTCGAGCCCGCGCAGCACCAGACGGTCTTCGGGCGTCACGAGGTCGGCCTTGTTGAAGACGATCAGCTCGGGGATGTCGCGTGCCCCGACCTCGCCGATGACGTCGCGCACCGTGGCGATCTGACCGGCCGGGTCGGGGTGCGCCGCGTCGACGACGTGCACGATGAGATCGGAGTCGCCGACCTCCTCGAGCGTCGAGCGGAACGCCTCGACGAGCTGGTGCGGGAGGTTGCGCACGAAGCCGACCGTGTCGGCGAGCGTGTAGACCCGGCCGTCGGCGGTCGTGTTGCGGCGCACCGTGGCGTCGAGCGTCGCGAACAGCGCGTTCTCGACGAGGAGGCCCGCGCCCGTGATGCGGTTCAGCAGGCTCGACTTGCCGGCGTTCGTGTACCCGGCGATGGCGACCGAGGGGATGGCGTTGCGCCGTCGGTTCGCGCGCTTCGCGTCGCGGGCGGGCTTCATGCCCGCGATCTGCTTGCGCAGCTTCGCCATGCGCGAGTGGATGCGACGACGGTCGAGCTCGATCTTCGTCTCACCGGGACCACGCGAACCCATTCCCGCACCGCCGCTGCCGACCTGGCCACCGGCCTGGCGCGACATCGACTCGCCCCAGCCGCGCAGGCGCGGGAGGAGGTACTCGAGCTGCGCGAGCTCGACCTGCGCCTTGCCCTCGCGGCTCTTCGCGTGCTGGCTGAAGATGTCGAGGATGACGGCCGTGCGGTCGATCACCTTCACCTTGACCGCGTCCTCCAGCGCACGCCGCTGGCTCGGCGCGAGCTCGGTGTCGGCGACGACCGTGTCGGCGCCGAGCGAGGCGACGATGTGGCGCAGCTCCTCGACCTTGCCGCGACCGAGGTAGGTGCTCGGGTCGGGGTGCGGGCGCCGCTGCAGGACGCCGTCGAGCACCCGCGCGCCCGCCGTCTCGGCGAGTGCAGACAGCTCGCGCATCGAGTTCTCGGCGTCGTCGAGCGAGCCCTGCGAGTAGACGCCGATGAGCACGACGTTCTCGAGCCGGAGCTGCCGGTACTCGACCTCGGTGACGTCCTCGAGCTCGGTCGAGAGGCCCGCGACGCGTCGGAGCGCCGCGCGCTCCTCTCGGTCGAACTGCTCGCCGTCGGTCTCGGCGCCGGCTGCGGCGTCGGAACCGTGCTCCATGAGGGCCTCGGCGGCACCCGAGCCGAACCGGGTCAGCCCGGCCTTCGTCTCAGCGCCGCGCAGCACCCGCTCGACGGCGTCGTCCGCGGTGTTCTGTTCGGCGTCATTCATCACGTTCAAGCCTAGTTCCAATCGCTGCGATAGGTTCCCTGTATGGGTTCAGACCACTATTTCTCCGCGTCTCCGTCGAGCAGTTCGCGCACCCGCTCCATCCGCGCGACCCTCGCCGGCCGCGAGGTCGAACTCACGACCGCCGGCGGCGTCTTCAGCCCCGAGCACCTCGACCAGGGCACTCGCGTGCTCCTCGACCAGGTGCCCGCTCCCCCGGCATCAGGCGACCTGCTCGACCTCGGGTGCGGTTGGGGCCCGATCGCGCTCTCGCTCGCGCTCCAGTCGCCGGATGCCACGGTGTGGGCCGTCGACGTCAACGAACGCGCGCTCGAACTCACGCGGCAGAACGCCGCACGACTCGGTCTGCACAATGTCAACGCCGTCCTGCCCGACGATGTTCCCGATGCGGTCCGATTCGCCGCGATCTGGTCGAACCCGCCGATCCGCGTCGGCAAGGCCGAGCTGCACGCACTCCTCGAGCGGTGGCTGCCCCGCCTCGACGACGACGTCGAGGCGGTCGCCTGGCTCGTCGTCGCGAAGCACCTCGGCGCGGAGTCGCTGCAGCGCTGGATCGGCGAGGAGCTCGGACTCGACGTCGACCGCGCCGCGAACGCGAAGGGCTTCCGCGTGCTGCGGGTCGCGCACGCGGCATCCGCCTGACCGACGCGGGACCGAGGGCGCCGCGAGGTCGGCGGCCGAGCCCGCTCAGGCGAGCGTCAGCACGCCGTCGAAGACGAGTTCGGCCGGGCCCGCGAGGGCCACGTGCTCGCCGTCGGCGGCCGCGAACATGCGCACGCCGACCACCCCGCCCGGCACCTGCACCCGCCAGTCGTTCGGCGCTGAGGCGCCCGCCCAGTGCCGCACCGCCAGCGCCGAGGCGACGGCGCCCGTGCCGCACGAGAGCGTCTCGCCCGAGCCGCGCTCGTGCACCCGCATGCGGATACGGCCGACCCCGTCCTCGACGAGCGGTTCGGCCGGCACGACGAACTCGACGTTCGCGCCCGCCTCGGGTTCGGGGTCGAGGATCGGCGAGTACGCGAGGTCGAGGCCCTCGAGCTCGTCGTCGTCGGCGAGGGCGACGACCACGTGCGGGTTGCCCACGTCGATGCCGAGGCCGGGCCTGGCCACCGGGAGCTGCTTGGCGCGCACCAGCGGCTCGCCGCCGGCGAGTCGCCACGGGCCGAGGTCGACCTGGAAGCCGGTCGCCGTGCGCGTCACGAGCCGCACCCCGGCACGGGTGCCGATCGCGAGTTCGGCGCCGGGGTGCAGCTCGGCGAGCCCCTGGTCGAGCAGGTACCGCACGAAGACGCGGATGCCGTTGCCGCACATCTCGGAGACCGTGCCGTCGGCGTTCCAGTAGTCCATGAACCAGACCGCGCGCGGATCGGCCGCGAGCGCCGCCGCACCGTCGTCGAGGTTCTGCGAGCGCACGGCACGGATCACCCCGTCGGCACCGACGCCGAAATGGCGATCGCAGACGGCAGCGATCTGCGTCGGCGTCAGCGCGTTCTCACCCTCGGGATCACTGAAGAGCACGAAGTCGTTGCCCGTGCCCTGGCCCTTGGTGAATCGCAGATCGAACGGCATGCGACTCAGTCTAGGGCGGCCTGACGGGCCAGTTCGGCGCCCCGGGCCACGACGTCGTCGGCGTCGATCTCGACCGCGTCGCGGTAGCGCTTGAACCACCCCACCTGGCGCCGCGCGTAGGTGCGGGTGAGCTGCTGCGTCTCCGCCACGGCCTCGGCACGCGGCATCCGGCCCTGCAGCTCGGCGAGCGCCTGCGCGTAGCCGATGGCCTTGCGCGCGGTGACCCCGCGCTCGAGGCCCAGCGGCACGAGCCCGCGCACCTCGTCGACGATGCCCTGCCGCCACATCCCGTGCACGCGATCGTCGAGCCGCTCGACGAGCACACCGCGATCGGCGCGCAGGTGCACGATGCGGTGCTCGCGCCACGGCACCGGCTCGTCGGGGAGACGCGCGGCCGCAGCCTCGCCGGTGACCTCGATCACCTCGAGCGCGCGCACCACGCGGCGGCCGTTCTGCGGGTCGACCTTCGCCGCCGTCTCGGCGTCGATGCCGCGCAAGCGCGCGTGCAGCATTCCCGGCCCGTGCTCGGCGAGCTCGGCCTCGAGCCGGGCCCGCACCTCGGGGTCGGTTCCCGGGAAGCGGAAGTCGTGGATCACGGACGAGACGTACAGTCCCGAACCGCCGACGAGGAGGGCGACGCCGCCCCGGGCGATGATCTCGTCGATGCGCGCCCGAGCGCGGGCCTGGTACTCGGCGACGGACGCCTCGTCGGTCACGTCGAGCACGTCGAGCAGGTGATGCGGCACACCGCGTCGCTCGTCGAGCGAGAGCTTCGCGGTGCCGATGTCCATGCCGCGGTAGAGCTGCATGGCGTCGGCGTTGACGACCTCGGCCGTGCGCCCGGTGCGGTCGAGCGCGTCGGCGAGGTCGAGTGCGAAGGCCGACTTGCCGGTGCCGGTCGCGCCGACGACGGCGATGAGGCTCACGTCAGCGCTGACCGTCGGTGGGGTCGTAGATCGGCATCGTGCCGACGCCCGGCGACACGAGCGGCTCGCCGCCGCGCACGCGCAACGACGGAAGGCCGAGCGAGACCCGGCCCGGCGTCGACGAACCCTCGCCGGCGCCCGCAGCCGGCACGCCGCAGCTCTCGGCCTGCGCACGATCCCACGCGTCGCCCGCGCGGGTGCGCCGCACCCTCAGCGGCGCGTCGTCGGTGGAGTCGGCGATGAGGTGGAACGGCGCGGCCTGCGTGATGACGACCGACACGACGTCGCCCGGGCGCGGCAGTTCGGAGCCCGCGGGCACCTCGAAATGCACGAGGCGGCTGTCTTCGGCGCGGCCGCTGAGACGGTGCGTCTCGGCGTCCTTCTTGCCCTCGCCGTTGGCGACGAGCACCTCGACGGCGTGGCCTGAGAGCTTCTGATTCTCTTCCCAGGAGATGCGCTCCTGCAGGGCGATGAGCCGCTCGTAGCGCTCCTGCACGACCTCCTTCGGCACCTGGTCCTCCATCGTCGCCGCTGGGGTGCCCGGGCGGATCGAGTACTGGAAGGTGAACGCCGAGGCGAACCGAGCCGCCTCGACGACCCGCATGGTCTCGAGGAAGTCCTCCTCAGTCTCGCCCGGGAAACCGACGATGATGTCGGTCGAGATCGCCGCGTTCGGGATCTTCGCGCGCACGCGGTCGAGGATGCCGAGGAACCTCTCGGAGCGGTACGAACGGCGCATCGCCTTGAGGATGCGGTCGGAACCCGACTGGAGCGGCATGTGCAGCTGCGGCATCACGTTGGGCGTCTCGGCCATCGCGTCGATCACGTCGTCGGTGAACGCCGCGGGGTGCGGGCTCGTGAAGCGGATGCGCTCGAGGCCCTCGATCTGACCGGCCGCGCGCAGCAGCTTGCCGAACGCCTGGCGGTCGCCGAACTCGACGCCGTAGGAGTTCACGTTCTGACCGAGCAGGGTCACCTCGATCGCGCCGTCGTCGACGAGCGCCTGGATCTCCGCGAGGATCTCGCCCGGGCGGCGGTCCTTCTCCTTGCCGCGGAGCGCCGGCACGATGCAGAAGGTGCAGGTGTTGTTGCAGCCGACCGAGATCGAGACCCAGCCGCTGTAGCTCGAGTCGCGCTTCGTCGGCAGCGTCGAGGGGAACACCTCGAGGGCGTCGAGGATCTCGAGCTGCGCCTCGTCGTTGTGGCGCGCCCGCTCGAGGAGGCTCGGCAGCGCGCCCATGTTGTGCGTGCCGAACACGACGTCGACCCAGGGCGCCTTCTCGAGGATGAGGTTCTTGTCCTTCTGGGCGAGGCAGCCGCCGACGGCGATCTGCATGCCCGCGTGGCGACGCTTGACCCCCGCGAGATGGCCGAGGTTGCCGTAGAGCTTGTTGTCGGCGTTCTCGCGCACGGCGCAGGTGTTGATGACCACGATGTCGGGTTCGCTGCCGTCGGCCGGCACGTAGCCCGCCGCCTCGAGCGAGCCGCTGAGGCGCTCGGAGTCGTGGACGTTCATCTGGCACCCGAAGGTGCGGACCTCGTAGGTGCGCGGCGCAGGCGTCGTCGCCCCGGCGCGGACGACCTCGTGAATGGTGCTCATGATCGCACCAGTTTACGAGCCCTCGCCGGACAGTGCCGCCGTCACCGCCTCGCGCACGATGTCGCCGGGATACCCTCGGCGCTGGAGGAACGCCGAGAGGCGGCGCTCGGCCGTCTGGCGGTCGAGGCCGCGGAGCTGACGTGCCCGGCGCTCGGCGACGACGCGGGCGTTCTCGAGTTCGGTCTCGGGGTCGAGGTCTTCGACGGCGGCCCGCGCGACCGACTGGTCGACGCCGCGACGCCCGAGCTCCTGCAGGAGTGCGCCGCTGCCTTTGCCTCGCCGCACGCCCTGGCTGTGCACCAGCTGCTCGGCGAGCCGCGCGTCGTCGAGGTAGCCGAGCCGCTCGTAGCGCTCGATCCACTCCTCGACCTCGGACTCGTCGAGCCCGTGTTCGGCGAGCACCGAACGCACCTCGGAGACCGAGAGCGCGGAGCGGCTCAGCCGCGAGACGACGAGCCGGTCGATGCGCGCGTCGCGCTCGACGCCCGACTCGTCGGGTTCACCGTCGGGGGCGCTGCCGAAGCGGGAACCACGGGCGGCTCGCGACCGTTTCGAGCCCGTGTCGCGAGCAGCGACCGGCTCACTCGGCTCCTCTTCGCCGAACCAGCGGTCGGGAACCTCGTTGCCTGCGGCGTGCTCGGCGAACGCCTCGGATGCCCGGCGAGGCCGGCGCGCCGGTGCAGATCGACGCGCCGTACCCGCCTCACCGGGACGTTCTTCGGCCGGGGGCGCGGCGTCATGCCGCACCCACGGCAGGTAGGTGACCGGGGCGAGGTGCTCGGCCGACGGGTCGTGCATATCGCTCCCCTCCCCGGTCATCTGGTGCTGCTCGCCGCTCAGGCGCCCTTGCGCTTCGCGGTGATCGACTCGACGTTCGCCGGCGCCGTGGTCGCGGCCGCGGCACCCGCCTGGCCGATGCCGAGCTTGACGAGGATCTTCTGCTCGATGTCGGCGGCGATGTCGGGGTTCTGCAGCAGGAAGTTGCGGGCGTTCTCCTTGCCCTGACCGAGCTGGTCGCCGTCGTAGGTATACCAGGCGCCCGACTTCTTGACGATGCCCTGGTCGACGCCGTAGTCGATGAGGCTGCCCTCGCGGGAGATGCCGACCCCGTAGAGGATGTCGAACTCGGCCTGCTTGAAGGGCGGCGCCATCTTGTTCTTGACGATCTTCACGCGGGTGCGGTTGCCGACCGCCTCGGTGCCGTCTTTCAGGGTCTCGATGCGGCGGATGTCGAGGCGGACCGAGGCGTAGAACTTCAGCGCCTTGCCGCCGGCGGTCGTCTCGGGGCTGCCGAAGAACACGCCGATCTTCTCGCGGAGCTGGTTGATGAAGATCATCGTGGTGTTCGTCTGGTTGAGCCCACCGGTCAGCTTGCGCAGCGCCTGCGACATGAGTCGGGCCTGGAGGCCGACGTGCGAGTCGCCCATCTCGCCCTCGATCTCGGCGCGGGGCACGAGCGCCGCGACGGAGTCGATGACGATGAGATCGATCGAGCCGGAGCGCACGAGCATGTCGGCGATCTCGAGCGCCTGCTCACCCGTGTCGGGCTGCGAGACGAGCAGCGCGTCGATGTCGACGCCCAGCTTCTTCGCGTACTCGGGGTCGAGCGCGTGCTCGGCGTCGACGAAGGCGGCGATGCCGCCGGCGCGCTGGGCGTTGGCGATCGCGTGCAGCGTGAGCGTCGTCTTGCCCGAGGACTCGGGGCCGTAGATCTCGACGATGCGGCCGCGCGGGAGACCACCGACGCCGAGAGCGACGTCGAGGGCGATCGAACCGGTGGGGATGACCTCGACGGGCGCGCGGTCTTCGCTGCCGAGGCGCATGACCGACCCCTTGCCGAACTGGCGGTCGATCTGCGCGAGTGCGGCTTCGAGTGACTTCTCGCGGTCTGCGGGTGATGCCATGATGTGGGCTCCTTCGATGCTCGTGTGCTGCTGCCTCTAGGCTGTCGTTCCACGTTGCGGGCCCCGGCTGACCGGTGCTGACCCGCGGCGTCTCGCGACAAGGCGTTTGCGGTGTGTTCCGACGCTTCGACCGTATGGTCGACCACCGACATCCGAGGCCCTCTCGGGCCGGCATGTGGAGGGATGCGTCGTTCCTCCTGCTGTTGAGGAGCCTAACGCAGAACCCGAACGGATGTTCGAACCGACACTCCGCGTGTCGAACGCGTCTTCGGAACGGGATGCACGAACAACGCCGACGGCGCGGGCGGCGTCAGCGCCCCGAAGCGCCCCGCGCCTCCCCCGGCATCGGGCGCCCTGCGCCGTGCCGGTGCGACTCGGGGACATCCGTCGCCTCGCAGAGCGCGAGCCAGACCTCGCGCGGCCGCACGCCCGCGGCGAGCGCTTCGTTCGCCGTGCGCCCGCCGAGCGAGGCGAGCACGAGGTCGTTCACGACGACCCCGCCGTACCCCGCGCCGAACTCGGCGTCGACGGCGATCTGGAATTCGCTGAGCTTCACGGAACCTCCCGGACATGGCTTCGGCCGGTCCGAAGACCGGCCGAAGCACGAGAAAACGATCGGGTCGCCGTGCTCAGCGGACCATCATGTCGGCGTCGAACTCGGCGACGAGCTCGTCGGGCAGGCTGTCGGGGACCACGGAGAGCCCCTCGAGCACCGCGATGCGGTCGCCGACCTCGTGCATGATCACCGAGATGGGCGTGTCGAGCGCCTCGGCGACCGAGGCGAGGATCTCGGAGGAGGCCTCTTTCTGACC
This sequence comes from Agromyces sp. NPDC057679, assembly GCF_042799635.1. NCBI lineage: Bacteria > Bacillati > Actinomycetota > Actinomycetes > Micrococcales > Microbacteriaceae > Agromyces > Agromyces sp. NPDC057679. The sequence continues at coordinate 45,509 of NZ_JBHVIK010000001.1, forward strand.
CCGCTCGACCTCGCTCAGGTAGCCCAGGGCCACGCTCGCCTTGGACGCGACCTGCCGGAGCGTTCGCCCCTTCTGCAGGCGGAAGTCCCTCAACACGTCGCCGATCTCCTGTCGAACCAGAACCATCGGGGAACCTCCTTCTACACTGCCTTCGACTCCGCCGGAGCCGGAAACGGGAGCGTCAGTCTACCTGATGCTCGTGGCTTCCAATCTAGCGTCGCACACTGGGGCTTTCGTGTGAACCTGCCACATGTAACAGGGTGTTCACGAAGACTATTCCGCTATCTCCGTTCTTCCTCCCAAGCGGGCAGCGCGGCGGTGATCGGGTCGCCTCCGGATGCCTCGAAGCGCGCCTTTCGGCGCTTCAGCGCCCCGAACAGCGCTCTCGGCTGCCACGACCGATCAGTCGGCGCCGAGGCGGCGGAGCGCGTGCTCGACGAGCGCCAGCACCGTCGCCCGGCGGATCTCGGCACGGTCGCCCGAGAGCGCGAGCTCGGTCGCCTCGGCCTCGTCGCCGTCGCCGAACGACAGGCCCAGGTACACCGTGCCGGGCGGGCGGCCGCCCTGCCAGTCGGGACCCGCGACCCCCGTCGTCGCGAGGCCGAGGTCGGCCGGGCGCCCGTCGATCGCGAGCGCCGTCCGCACGCCGCGCGCCATCTGGCGGGCGACCTCGGGGTGCACCGGGCCCTCGCGATCGAGCAGCACGTCGTCGACCCCGAGCAGCGAGCGCTTCACGGCGGTGTCGTAGGCCACGACGCCGCCGGAGACCACTGCCGAGGCGCCCGGCACCGAGGTGAGCTCGGCCGTGGCGAGCCCGCCCGTGAGCGACTCGGCGACGGCGACGCGCAGGCCTCGCCGGGTGAGCAGCTCGATGAGCGACTTGGTCGACGCCTCGACGGGAGGCATCCGGTCGCCCGCGTCGGCGTTCACGACGACGCTCCTCAGCTCGCGGCGCCCGCGCCCCGCGCGAGGCGCACCGCGTCGCGGACGTAGAGCAGGCCCGACCAGAGCGTGAGCACGAGCGCGAGGCCCATGACCGCCCAGTTCACCCACAGGATCCAGTCGCCGACGATCGTCCACAGCGGCACGAGCGCGAGCGAGATCGCCACCGCCTGCACGACGGTCTTGAGCTTGCCGCCCGAGGAGGCCGGCACGACGTTGCCCCGACGCAGCTCGACGAGGCGCCACACCGTGATGCCGACCTCGCGCACGATGATGAGGATCGTCACCCACCACCACAGTTCGCCGAGGATCGAGAGGCACACGAGGGCACCGCTCGTCAGGAGCTTGTCGGCGATCGGGTCGAGGATCTTGCCGAGGTCGGTGATCAGCCCGCGCGAACGGGCGATGTGCCCGTCGATGCCGTCGGTCGCGATCGCGACGATGAACAGCGCCGCCGCCCACCAGCGCAGCGGGCCGTCGGCGCCGTCATCGGCGAGGAGCAGCCAGAAGAAGACGGGCGCGGCGAGGATGCGCACGACGGTGATGGCGTTGGGGAGATTCCAGTTCGCCGATCGCCCGGGGGTGCCGGCGGAGGAGGTCATACGCCCAAGGATAGCGGCCGCCGATCAGTCGCGACCGGTGAGCCCCCACGCGTCCTCGTCGCCGTCGGCCTCGACCTCGGGCAGGCCCTCCATCTGGCGGGCGAGCGGGTCGTCGTAGCGCGCATCGGGTGCGTCGTACGCCTCGGTCGGGGCGGGCGCGCCGCCGAGCGGGCCCTGGGTCGACTGGCCGGCCCCGGACGCCTGCGGCGCAGCAGCGCCCGCTCCGCCCCCGGCACCGCCCGCGGGCTCCTCGCCGCGGAGACGCGCCAGCACGCCCGGCAGCTGCTCGGCCGTCACGAGCACATCGCGCGCCTTCGATCCTTCCGAGGGTCCGACGATCTCGCGCGACTCGAGCAGGTCCATCAGGCGCCCGGCCTTGGCGAAGCCGACGCGGAGCTTGCGCTGCAGCATCGAGGTCGAGCCGAACTGGGTCGACACCACGAGCTCGGCCGCGGCGAGCAGCAGCTCGAGGTCGTCGCCGATGTCGGAGTCGATCTCCTTGCGTTCGACGGCGGCCGCGACATCCTGCCGGTACTCGGGGCGCGCCTGGCGCGTGACGTGCGTGACGACCTTCTCGATCTCGGCCTCGGTGACCCAGGCGCCCTGCACGCGCAGCGGCTTCGACGCCCCCATCGGCAGGAAGAGGGCGTCGCCCTGGCCGATCAGCTTGTCGGCGCCCGGCTGGTCGAGGATGACCCGGGAGTCGGTGACGCTCGTCACTGCGAACGCGAGCCGCGACGGCACGTTGGCCTTGATGAGGCCGGTGACGACGTCGACCGAGGGTCGCTGCGTCGCGAGCACGAGGTGGATGCCCGAGGCGCGCGCGAGCTGCGTGATGCGCACGATCGAGTCCTCGACGTCGCGCGGGGCGACCATCATGAGGTCGGCGAGCTCGTCGACGACGACCAGCAGGTACGGGTACGGCTTGAGGCGGCGCTCGCTGCCGGCGGGCAGGATGATCTCGTCGTTCACGACGGCCTTGTTGAAGTCGTCGATGTGGCGGAACCCGAACGACGCGAGGTCGTCGTACCGCATGTCCATCTCCTTCACGACCCACTGCAGCGCCTCGGCCGCCTTCTTCGGGTTCGTGATGATGGGCGTGATCAGGTGCGGCACCCCGGCGTACGGTGCCAGCTCGACGCGCTTCGGGTCGATGAGCACCATGCGCACGTCGGAGGGCTTCGCCCGCATCAGCAGGCTCGTGATCATGGAGTTCACGAAGCTCGACTTGCCCGAGCCGGTGGAGCCGGCGACGAGGAGGTGCGGCATCTTCGCGAGGTTCGCGACGACGTAGCCGCCGCCCACGTCCTTTCCGACGCCGATCGTCATCGGGTGCTTCGCACCCACGGAGGCCTGCGAGCGCAGGACGTCGCCGAGCGTCACGGTCTCGCGGTCGGCGTTCGGGATCTCGACGCCGATCGCGCTCTTGCCCGGGATGGGCGAGAGGATGCGCACCTCGTTCGAGGCGACGGCGTACGAGAGGTTCTTCGAGAGCGCGGTGACGCGTTCGACCTTCACGCCCGGGCCGAGCTCGATCTCGTACTGCGTGACGGTCGGGCCGCGCGAGAAGCCCGTGACCTTCGCGTCCACCGAGAACTGCTCGAGCACCCCGGTGATCTGGCGCACGACCTCGTCGTTCGCCTGCGAGCGCGTCTTCGCGGGCGGACCCGCCGCGAGCGTCGACGCCGACGGGAGGAAGTACGGGCGCTCGGGTGCGTCGTCGCCGATGCCGTCGAACTCGGATGCCTCGGCGCCGGCGCCGCCTGCCGCGCCGCCCTGATCGTCGCCGAAGTCGGCGGCCGCGTCGTAGAGGGGCACCACCTGCGTCGCGCCGGCATCGTCGCCGCGGAGCCCGCGACCCGCCTGCGGCGCCTCGCCCGTGAACTGCTGCAGCGCCGACTCGGCGCGCTCGAGGTCGCCGAGCACCTCGGAGCCGTACTCCCCCGCGACCGCACCGCCGCCGGCGCCCTCGATGGGGCTGTCGAAGCTGCCCGCCGCCGATCCCTGGCCGAACACCTCGGTGAGGCCCTCCACACCGGGCGCCTCGAACTCGGGGTCCTCCTCGCGGTTGGAGGCGTTGCGCCGCCACCACGGCAGGAGCCCGGCCGGCTCGGCCTCGTCGTCGCCATCGCCGTCGATGCCGTCGAGTTCGGTCTGCACGCTCTTGCGCCGTTCGCGCCGCGAGGGCTTCGGCTCCGCCTGGGGCTGCTCCGCCTCCTCGGGCGCCCCGAACAGCCAGGCGTACAGCTCGCGGAACCGCGCCGGAATGCGGTTCGGCGGCGTCTTGGTGATGATGAGGAGCGCCAGCAGCACGAGGAGGATCACGACGATCGTCGCACCCACCTCGGTGAGGAGCAGGATGAGCGGGGTGGCCAGCATCCACCCGAGGATGCCGCCGGCGCGCGCGAGCACGGCCATGCCCTCGCTCGGCGCCGGCTGCCCGCCGAAGATGTGGCAGAGCGCGGAGACGCTCACGAGCAGGATGCCGAGCCCGATGCCGATGCGCGTGTTGTCGTGCACCGAACTCGGGTGCCGGAACAGCCAGACGGCGAAGATCAGCATGATGACCGGGAGCGCGAACGCGACCCGGCCGAACAGTCCGCCGAAGCTCCACGAGTCGAGGGTCTGCGCGACCGGCTCGTTGATGAAGAACCACTCGACGACGGCACCGGCGATCGCGAGCACCACGATGAAGAACGGCAGGCCGTCGCGGCGCTCCTCTTTGCTGAGCGTCTCGGGGCCGAGCGCGCGTGCCGCGCCGCCCGAGAGATGGGCGAGGCCCATCCACGCCTTCACCAGGAGGTTCGGACCCGCCTGCTGCCCCGCCGCGGGCTTCTTCGCCGCGGCTCCCCGCGTCGACTGCGCGGGCAGCTTCTTGGTCGGGGCCGTGCGCGAGCCACTGCCGCGGGAAGTGCCCGAGGCGCGCCCGTTCGACTTGGTGCTCGTAGCCATGGGGTCAACGTTACGGCCGACAGCCGACCCTCGCCCGCATCACCGGGCGAGTGTCTGCGATCCGCTGTCCGCTCGGGCGTCAGCCGCGCTCGACGCGGCGACGCCGGGCCGCGGCGGCGAGGAGCACCCCGAGCAGCAGGGCTCCGCCCCCGAGCACGGACCACACCCCGGTCTCGATACCCGACTCCGCGAGTTCGCCTCCGCCACCTGCCGGGGGCGCCGGCGTCTCCGGCGGGGTCGTCGGCGGCGTGGTCGGCGCGTTCGCGAAGTTGTCGAGCTCGATCGAGACCATCGAACTCTCACCGACCGTGAACGAGACCGTTCCATCGGCGTCGGGCTCGAGGACGACGCCGTCGACCGTCCAGGTCGGCGTGCCCCAGACGACCCCGTCGATGTCGGGGTATTCGACCTCGGTCAGCGCGATGACGGTGCCCGGCGGCAGGTCGGCGATGACCACCGTCTGACCGAACGGGATCACGAGCGAACCCGCGTCGACGCCGTCTCGGACGTAGTCGACGACGAACACCGTGCCATCGGGCACGAGACCGGCTGCCGCACCGCTCAACGTCTTCTCGATCGTGAACGTGCTGCTTCCGGGTGTCGTGGCGCACGGCACCTCGCCCTTGAAGAAGTACGCGTGGGTCTCGCCGCTGCCGAGGCTCGTCGCGAGATCGTCGGAGATCACCTGGCCGTCGAGCGGCGATCCGCCCACGGTGAGATCGACGTTCGGCGCGTAGATCGAACCGTCGATGCGTCCCTCGCCGACGGCGGACTCGATCGTCACGGCGCCGGTCACCGCGCTCAGGTCGTAGAAGATGTAGTTCTTCGTCGCGCCCTCAGCTCCGAACGGCGCCTTGATCACGGTGGTTCCCGCAGGAACCCGGACGATCAGCGGGTTGGTCGGACCGAGTTGCACGAACGGCTCGAACTGGACCTGGATGGCGCCGCGATCCTCGTACGTCACGACGTTGGGCCGATCGGTCGCGACCCCGGTGAGCACGAGCCGCCCGCCCGACTCCTCGAGGATCGTCGGGAACGCGGCGAGTCCGTTCGCCGGGTCGGCGACGTCGGCGAGGCACTGGGCGGCCTCGTCGTACGTCCAGGTCATGTCGGCCTCGACGTAGTCGGCCACCGCCGGCAGCTCCGTCGTGATGGCGGCCTCGGACTCGGCCGCCGAGACGAAGGGGAGCGCCGCCACGTCGATGAGGGGCGGATCGTCCGCTCCGGCCGCGGACAGCCGGTAGCGGGTGAACCCGCCGCGCTCGAAATAGCCGAACGCCGGATCGCCGTCGACGACCTTGAGGATGCCGTCACGGGCGGGGTCTCCCCCGCTTCCGGCGTTCGAGATCTGGACTCGGCCGTCCGACGACGCGTCGTAGGAGCCGATCAGCAGCCGGGTCGGGTCGCCGTCCACCGTCGGGATCTCGTAGTCGGCCGTGCCGGCCGTGAAGTGGATGACCGGGTAGGTGCTGCCCGCGCGCACGCTGAACGTGCCGCCCACGGCGACCGCTCCCTCGGTCTCACTGCCGCCGAGATCCGCGTCGCCGCGCGCGTAGATCGAATAGCCGCCCGCCGCGACGAACGGGTTGAACGACTCGGGCGTCGCGGCGTGCGCCGTCGAGACCTCGCCGAAGCCCACGGCCGCGGGTGCGGCCAGGACGACGCCGAGTGCGGCGATCGTCGCGACGAGGCGACCGCTTCGGCTGTTGCGTGACATGCATCTCCCCCCAGAGCGCGCGCACGACCCGGCCACTCCCAGTGGTCGTCGTTCGGGAAACCTCGGGTTCGACGAGCGTCGGTGCGCGACTCCCATCGTATCCGCGTGCTCGACGAACAACCGGAGCGACGCAGCAACTCGCCCGTTCAGCTCAGGCGAGCGTGCGCACCATGGTGTCGCGCCCGCCGACCGTCTCGACGACGGCGAACCCCTCCGAGCGGTAGAGCACCCCGGCGAAGTTGCCGTGCTCGACGGAGAGCGTCAGCCTCGCGAACCCGGCCGAGCGCGCGGCATCCGCGAGCCCCTGCAGCAGCGCCCGCCCGACGCCCTGCGCCCGCCACAACGGGCGCACCCCGATGATCAGCTCGGGCACGCCGGTCGCCACGAAGCCGTGTGCGCGCTGCTCGACCGAGAACAGGCGGTACCAGGCCGCGCCGACCGGGCGTCCGCCCTCGTCGACGGCGACCACGCCGCGATCGGCGGGCCGCTGCCAGCCGGCGATGTAGCCGCGCGAGATCGGGTCGGCGAGCACGTCGGGCCGCGGCCGCGTCGCGCCCTGCCGCCAGTTCGCCGCCTCGACGACCATGTCGGCGAGGAACGCCCCGTCGGAGGGGGCGGCTGGGCGCAGCGTGAACGTCGACATGCGGCGGATGCTACGACCGAGGTGTTTCGTCCGTGTTTCGCGTGACGCGGAGCGACACCCGATCACGGACCCGCCCGCAGGCGGGGCCCGTGACCGCGGGCGACTCGCCTACGCCTCGATGACGAGCGGCACGAGCATCGGGCGACGGCGCAGGCGCCGGTTCACCCACGTGCCGAGCGTGCGACGCACGAGCTGCTGCAGGGCGTGCGAATCGCGCACCCCGTTCTGCGCGGCGTCGGCGAGGGCCGCCACGATCTTCGGCTTGACGTCCTCGAACACGGCGTCGTCCTCGGCGAAGCCGCGGGCGTGGATCTCGGGGCCCGAGATGACGCGCCCGGTCGTGGCATCCACGACGACGATGACCGAGATGAAGCCCTCTTCGCCGAGGATGCGGCGATCCTTGAGGTCGGCGTCGGTGATCTCGCCGACCGTCGACCCGTCGACGTAGACGAAGCCGAGGTCGAGCTGGCCGGCCTCGCGCACGACGCCGTCGGTCATGTCGTAGACCGTGCCGTTCTCGCCGATGAAGACGTTCTCGGCCGGAATGCCGGTGTCGCGGGCGAGCTTCGCGTTCGCCTGCAGGTGACGGTACTCGCCGTGGATCGGCAGCACATTCGCCGGCTTCAGGATGTTGTAGCAGTAGAGCAGCTCGCCCGCCGCGGCGTGGCCCGAGACGTGCACCTTCGCGTTGGCCTTGTGCACGACGTTCGCGCCGAGCTTCGTCAGCCCGTCGATGACGCGGTAGACCGCGTTCTCGTTGCCCGGGATGAGGCTCGAGGCGAGGATCACCGTGTCGCCCTCGCTGATCTCGATCTGGTGGTCGCGGTTCGCCATGCGGCTGAGCACCGCCATCGGCTCGCCCTGCGAGCCCGTCGACATGTAGACGATCTTGTCGTCGGGGATGTCGCCGGCCTTCTTGTAGTCGACGAGCACGCCCGCCGGCACGTTGAGGTAGCCGAGGTCGGCGGCGATCGTCATGTTGCGCACCATGCTGCGGCCGAGGAGGGCCACGCGACGCCCGTTCGCGTGGGCAGCGTCGAGCACCTGCTGCACGCGGTGCACGTGGCTCGAGAAGCTCGCCACGACGACCTTCTTCGTCGCCCGCGAGATCACCTGGTCGAGCACGGGGCCGATCTCGCGCTCGAGCGGCGTGAAGCCCGGGACATCCGCGTTCGTGGAGTCGACCATGAACAGGTCGACGCCCTCTTCACCGAGCCGCGCGAACTCGCGCAGGTCGGTGAGGCGGCCGTCGAGCGGCAGCTGGTCCATCTTGAAGTCGCCCGTCGCGAGCACCGTGCCCGCGTCGGTGATGATCGCGACGGCGAGCGCATCGGGGATCGAGTGGTTCACCGCGACGAACTCGAGGTCGAACGGGCCGAGCTCCTCGTGCTGCCCCTCCTTCACCGTGTGGGTGTAGGGCGCGATGCGGTGCTCCTTGAGCTTCGCCTCGACGAGCGCGAGCGTCAGCTGGGAGCCGATCAGGGGGATGTCGCGGCGGAGCTTCAGGAGGTAGGGCACCGCGCCGATGTGGTCCTCGTGGCCGTGGGTCAGCACGACGCCGACGATGTCGTCGATGCGGTCGCGGAGGAATCCGAAGTCGGGCAGGATCAGGTCGACGCCCGGCTGGTGCTCTTCGGGGAAGAGCACGCCGCAGTCGACGATGAGGATCTTGCCGTCGATCTCGTAGCTCGTCATATTGCGGCCGACCTCTCCGAGGCCGCCGATCGGGATGATGCGGAGCGTCCCTGCTGCGAGCGGAGCGGGATCGATGACGGTGTCGGGCACAGTGCCCTCCTTACGTTGCGGTGTTCAGTTCGGTGCGACGCTCACGGCGCCGCGGATGTCTCGTGGTGAGGTGGACCGCCCCCCGCTCAGCGGGTGGTGCCGGCCACCTTCGGCAGGGCGCCGCCGGCGGCGGCGTTGCGGTCGGGTCGGAAGTTGTGGAAGTCGACGCCCGGGATGCCGCTCACGAGGTCGATCTCGTCCTCGATGAGCGCGGCCTCCCACTCTTCGGGACCGACGAGGGGCAGGCGCACCCGCGGGCTCGAGATGCGTCCGAGGCCGTGCAGGATGTACTTCGCCGCGACCGTGCCCGGCACGTGCGTCATGACGGCGCGCACGAGCGGCTCGAGCTGCTGGTGCGCCTCGGTGGCCGCCTTCAGGTCGCCGCGGTTCACCGCGTCGACGATCGTGCGGTACGGCGCCGGGGCGATGTTCGCCGTGACGCCGATGAGCCCCGTCGCGCCGATCGCGAGGTGCGGCAGCACGTTCGCGTCGTCGCCCGAGAAGTACATGAGGTCGGTCTGGTTCAGCACCCTGCTGACCTCGGAGAAGTCGCCCTTGGCGTCTTTCACGGCGAGGATGTTCGGGTGCTTCGCGAGCCGCAGGATCGTCTCGTACTTGATCGGCACACCGGTGCGGCCGGGGATGTCGTAGAGGATCACCGGCAGGTCGGTCGCGTCGGCGACCATCCTGAAGTGGGTCAGGATGCCGGCCTGGGTCGGCTTGTTGTAGTACGGCGTGACGATCATGATGCCGTCGGCGCCGGCCTGCTCGGAGTGCTTGTAGAGCTCGATCGCGTGGGCGGTCTCGTTCGAGCCGCCGCCCGTGATGATCTTCGCGCGCCCCGCCGCGACGTCTTTTCCGACCTCGACGAGCCGGATCTTCTCGGGGTCGGTGAGGGTCGACGTCTCACCGGTGGTGCCGGTGACGACGATGCCGTCGGCACCGCCCTCGATGAGGTGATCGATGTGCTTCTCGACCCCGGGCCAATCGACCTCGCCGTCCGCCGTGAACGGCGTGACGAGCGCGACGAGCACTTGTCCGAAGGGGTTCTCTTGAGTCACGCCCACCAGCGTATCGGTTCGAGCGGATGCCTCGGGGCGGGGTTGCGCGCGGTGTCGCCGTGCAGCGCTGCGATCCGGCACCTGCCCGGCGCCACACGCCGCGCCGTGCGTCGAGTTGCAGGACCGGACTGGCGACACGCCGTTGTCGGGGCCGCTTCGCGCCGGATGCTCCTGCGACTCGTCAACTCACCCGCATCGTCCACGGCGCACCGTGGCGTGTCGAAGGATCAGGCCTGCGACACGCCCGGATACGGCCGACGGGGAACCAGCTCAACCGACGACTCGTCGAGCACGTCGCCGACGAGCCCGGTCGACCGCAGCGAGAATCGCCGCCTCGACGAGCGGCCAGTCGTACACCACGAGCGCGTAGTCGAAACGCAATGTCTCGAGCCCGTGCGCCGAAGCGACCGCATCGCGCACGAGGTCCTTGTGCCGTGAGCCCGGCGAATCCGCGTGGCCGGGCACGCCGTCGACCTCGATGACGATGAGGTCATCGAGGACGAAGTCGACGCGCCCGACTCCGGGAATGCGAACCTGGGACGCAGGATCAAGGCCGGACGGTCGAAGCCGGAGTCGGAGCAACGACTCGAGACCGCTGTCGGCGTCCCATCGTGCGAAGTCGACGAGATGACGATGCCGAATCTGCAGCCGCCCCCGAAGCCGCTGCAACTCGGATCTCGACAACCGACGTTCGCGCATCGCGGATTCGAGTGCGACGAAGAAATGCTCGGCGCCCTGACACTGGAGCACCTGCACGAGCGCATCACCGATCGAGGCCATGCCGCCGCGGTTCGTGCTCGCGGTCCAGTGGATGGCGCACTCGCAGTCATCGTGCGGCCGGCGGCGCCCAGTCGGGGGCATCGACACGTGGACGCGATCGTCGCGATCGATGAGCCAGAGTCCTTCGGCCTGCAGCCGGCTGACGCACCCCAGCGTGCCGCCGTGGAGCACCGCGGTGATGACGTCGGCACCGGTGTCGGGAGTCGCGTACACCCCTTCGCGCACGCGCCGCACTTCGCCCGCGTCGAGTGCTGCTCGGAGGGAGTGTCGATCGACGCCGACGCGGGCGAGCTCAGCGGTGCGTGCAACTCCGCCGAGGCTTTCGCACCACCGGCGAACCTCGACCGTGTGAGTGCGCATGCCACGATCCTGCCGACCGCGGCTGCGACTGTCCCCGCGTTCGGGTGGATGGTGCGGAACGCGTGCGAGAGCGGGCTGTGGAGGAACCGTGACCGACGGCACCTTCGCCGAGTCGAAGGAGCCGATCGAGGAAACGCGCCCGCCCGGCGGCGCGTCGCCCGTACGGTCCCGCGACTCGCTCCTCGCTCCCCGAGCAGTGTGGCGAGTCGCAGGACGCGATCAGGGAGGCTGCCCGTTCCATCGGCGTGTTGCGCGTATCGTCCTGCAACTCGCTCCGCCCCTCACCACTGAGCGTGTCGGGGGGGGCGTGTCGCGCCAAGGGTCCCCGCCCGATCGGTCAGGCGCGGCGGTAGGTGAGGAAGCGGTAACGGACGCCGGTGCGGGAGGTGTGCATGCCGTCGGCCGGGTCGGCGGCCACGAGCGAGAAGCCGGCCGGCACGGCCGGGGCCAGCACGTCACCGGGCTCGGGCGAGAAGCCGTCGGGGTGCTCCAGTTCGGTCACCTCGAGACGGACGGCACGGTCGATCGCCTCGGCGAACAGCTGCCCGCCGCCGATGACCCAGACGTCGCCCGCACCCGCGGCGAGCGCGAGCGCCTCGTCGAGCGAGCCCGCACGTTCTGCGCCATCGTCGGCCCAGTCGTGCTGCCGGGTGACGACGATGTTGCGGCGCCCGGGCAACGGCCGGTACCTGGGCGACAGCGAGTCCCAGGTCTTGCGTCCCATGATCACGGGTGCGCCGAGGGTCACCGCCTTGAAGTGCGCCAGGTCTTCGGGCACGTGCCAGGGCATGCCGCCGTCGCGGCCGATGACCCCGCCCTCGGCCTCTGCCCACACCAGCCCGATGCGCAGCGACGCCGAGGCGTCCGAGCGGGTCGGCGCCGAGGCATCCGCGCTCATACGGCGACGGCGGCGCGGATCGCCGGGTGGTGCTCGTAGCCCTCGACCACGAAGTCGTCGTACTCGTAGTCGAAGATCGACGCGGGCGTGCGCGTGAGTCGCAGGGTCGGCGGCGCATACGGAGCTCTCGTGAGCTGCTCGCGCACCTGCTCGACGTGGTTGTCGTAGATGTGGCAGTCGCCGCCCGTCCAGACGAAGTCGCCGACCCCGAGGCCCGTCTGCGCGGCGACCATGTGGGTGAGCAGCGCGTAGGAGGCGATGTTGAACGGCACGCCGAGGAAGAGGTCGGCGCTGCGCTGGTACAGCTGGCACGAAAGCTTGCCGTCGGCGACGTAGAACTGGAACAGCGCGTGGCAGGGGGCGAGGGCCATGTCGGGGATGTCGGCGGGGTTCCACGCCGAGACGATCAGCCGGCGCGAGTCGGGGTTCTCGCGGATCTGCGCGACGACGTCGGCGATCTGGTCGATGACCTCGCCCGAGGGCGTCGGCCACGAGCGCCACTGCACCCCGTAGACCGGGCCGAGCTCGCCCTGCGCGTCGGCCCACTCGTCCCAGATGGTGACGCCGTGCTCGCGCAGCCAGCCGACGTTCGACGAGCCCTGCAGGAACCAGAGGAGCTCGTACGCGATCGACTTGAAGTGCACGCGCTTCGTCGTGACGAGGGGGAACCCCTCGGCGAGGTCGAACCGCAGCTGGCGCCCGAAGACGCTGCGCGTGCCGGTGCCGGTGCGGTCGGTCTTCGGCGTGCCGTGCTCGAGCACGTCGCGCAGGAGGTCTTCGTACGGGGTCGTGATCGTCTCGGCCATCGCATCAAGGCTAACCCCGAGGATGCTCCGCGGTGCCGTCATCCGCCGTCACAGTCGCCGTGTCATGGTCGGCGCTGCCTACGCTCTGACCATGGACCTTCTGCCCGCGCTCGCGATCGGCGCCGCGCTCGTCGCCGTGGCGACGGTCACGGGCCTCGTCTGGCGCGCGGCACAGGGTCGCGCGGTGCGCGGCTCGGGCGCGCGGGTGCGCCCCGGCGAGATCGGGGTGGCGGTGGGCGGCTTCGGCGAGCAGGCGACGCTCGTGCAGTTCTCGACCGAGTTCTGCAGCCGCTGCCCGGCGACGGCGCGCCTGCTCGGCGCGATCGCCGACGACGAGCCCGGCACCCGTCACGTCGAGATCGACCTCACCCATCGGGCCGACCTCGCCGCGCGGTTCCGGATCAGCCAGACCCCCACGACGCTGCTCCTCGACGCCGACGGCGTCGAGCGCGCCCGCATCGGCGGGGCGCCGCGCGCCGAGGTGGTGCGCGCCCGACTCGACGACATCCTCGGGAGGAACCATGTCGGCATCCACTGACCGCACCGCCGAGCCGGCCACGGCCGAGCGCGGCATCGACCCCCGCGGTCCGCGCTTCGGGGCGGCGATCACCGCCACCCTGCTGCTCGTGACGGTCGTGCTCGCCGTCGCGGGCGCCGCGACGGCGGCCTTCTGGTTGCTCGTCGCACTCACGGCGCTCTTCGCGTGGGGGGCGTTCGCCGGCATCCGCCGCCATCCCTTCGGGCTCCTGTTCGCGAAGTTCGTGCGGCCGCGGCTCGCGCCGCCCGCCGAGCTCGAGGACCCTCGGCCCCCGACCTTCGCCCAGGGCGTCGGCTTCGCCGTGGCGGCGGCCGGCGTCATCCTCGCCCTCCTCGGCGTGCCCTACGCGGTGCCGATCGCGGCGGGTGCGGCGTTCATCGCGGCGTTCCTCAACGCCGCCTTCGACTTCTGCCTCGGCTGCCAGCTGTACCTCCTGCTGGTGCGGGCGCGGGTGATCCGCACGGCGTGAGCACGAGGCATCCGGCCATGCGCGAGCACGCCGCCACGACGGCGAATCCACTCGCCGCGGCGGACCACTGCCCCGGTAGGCTGAGGTTCCGGCTCGAAGTGGAGGAACCCGATGGCAATCACGAGTGAAGCGACGACCGTCTGGAAGGGCACGCTCTTCGAGGGCTCGGGCGAAGTCGGCCTCGACTCCTCGGGGCTCGCGAGCTTCCCCGTCAACTGGAAGGCCCGTTCCGAGGGCGTGGCGAACACGACGAACCCCGAAGAACTGCTCGCCGCGGCGCACTCCTCCTGCTTCTCGATGGCGCTCTCGCTCGCACTCGCCCAGGCCGGCAACCCCGCCGAGAGCATCCAGACGACGGCCGCGGTGACCTTCGAGGCCGGCAAGGGCGTGCTCGGCAGCCATCTGCTCGTGAGCGCCCGCGTGCCCGGCCTCAGCGAGGCCGAGTTCGAGGCCTTCGCGAACGACGCGAAGGCGGGCTGCCCGATCTCTCAGGCGCTCGCCGGCATCCCGATCACGATCGAAGCCGAACTCGCCTGAGCGATGCGCGTCCTGATCGCCGGCGCCTCGGGGTTCATCGGCGCGCCGCTCGTCGAGCGGCTGCGCGACGAGGGTCATGAGGTCGTCCGACTCGTGCGGCGGCGGGCGCAGGCCGACGACGAGGTGTCGTGGTCGCCGGCCGCGGGCATCATCGACTTCACGGTGATGGACCGCGTCGACGCCGTCGTGAACCTCGCGGGCGCCTCGCTCGCGCGACTGCCCTGGACGAAGGGCTACCGCGGCGAGATCCTCGACTCGCGCATCGGCGTCACCCGCACGCTCGCCGATGCGATGCGCAAGTCGCGCAACCCCCCGTCGGTGTTCCTCAGCGCCTCGGCGGTCGGCTACTACGGCGACCGGCCCGGTGAGCTGCTCACCGAGTACTCGAGCGCCGGCACCGGCTTCCTCGCCGAGGTCGTCGCCAAATGGGAGCAGGCGGCGATGCTCGCACCTGAGGAGACGCGCACGGTGAACGTGCGCACGGGCCTCGTGGTCGGGCAGGGCGGGGCGATGCAACGCGTCGGCACGCTGACGAAGATGGGCGTCTCAGGACGGCTCGGCACCGGCGGCCAGCACTGGCCGTGGGTCGCGCTCGACGACGAGGTGGGCGGGCTCGTGCACCTGCTCGACTCGAAGCTGTCGGGGCCGGTCAACTTCACGGGACCCACGCCCGCGACCGCCGACCGCGTGATGACGGCGATGGCCGAGCGCATGAAACGGCCCTACGCCTTCGCCGTGCCCGAGCGCATGCTCGAGCTCGCGCTCGGCCGCGCAGCCGACGAGCTGCTGCTCTCGAGCCAGAAGGTCAGGCCCCAGCGCCTCATCGACGACGGCTACCGCTTCACGCACCCGACCGTCGAGTCGGCGCTCGAGGCGATGCTCAGCGCGAAGCCCGATCGAGCTCGATAGCCTGCCGCACGGCCTGTCGCGCGCGGCGCCGGTCGCCGGCCGCGTCGTACACGAGCCCGAGTCGAAGCCAGGCGCGCCACGAGTCGGGTTCGGCCTCGGCATCGGCCTTGAAGCGGGCGAACTCGGCGCCGGCTGCGGCGCGGTCGGGGCGGCCGCTCGGCAGCACGGGAAGCCCGAGCTCGAGCCCGCCCTCGGCCTCGAGCCGCTTCATCAGCGCCTGCGAGCGGATGCCGAACGCGAGCTCGCGCCACAGCGCCCACACGGCGATGAGGGGGAGCACGATGAGCGCGACGCCCATCGCGACGGCGACCGGGTCGCCGGTCGTGATGAACTGCACGGCGCGCCAGCCGACGAGGGCGAGGTAGAGCGCGAGCAGGGCGGCCATGAGCAGCGCGCCCGCCTTGATCGTCATCGGATCGCGCCGGGCAGGCCGAGGTCGAGCAGGGCGTCGAGGCCGACGGTGACCCCGGATGCCTCGGGCGCGCGCCGCAGCGCGAGCAGGATGCCGGACTCGTACGAGCTCGGCGAGAGCGTTGAGTGCGTGAACGAGAGCGTCTCGCCGTCGCCGCCCATGATGACCCGCTGCTCGGCGAGCACGCCCGACATGCGGAGGCTGTGCACGGGCACGCCCGAGACGAGCTGACCCCGGGCGCGCTGGTCGGCGTGGGGCGCCGCGACCGGACCGGCCGCGCCACGGCCCTCGCCGATGAGCTCGGCCGTGCGCACCGCGGTGCCCGAGGGCGAGTCGACCTTGCCCGCGTGGTGGACCTCGATGATCTCGATCGAGTCGAAATAGGGGGCGGCGAGCGCCGAGAACGCGGTCGCCAGCACGCTGCCGATCGAGAAGTTCGGCACGAAGAGCACGCCGCGCGCGTCGTCGCGGGCGCGCACCGAACGGGCGATCTCGGCGATCCGATCGCTCGACCACCCCGAGGTGCCGACGACGATCGGGA
Source organism: Agromyces sp. NPDC057679 (assembly GCF_042799635.1). NCBI lineage: Bacteria > Bacillati > Actinomycetota > Actinomycetes > Micrococcales > Microbacteriaceae > Agromyces > Agromyces sp. NPDC057679. The sequence goes on from NZ_JBHVIK010000001.1 coordinate 61,461, forward strand.
TGCCGGCCTCCACCGCGAACTCGACGATCGACTGGCTCGCAGCCGGATGCGTCACGTCGAACGCGACATCGGCGCCGAGCATCTCGTCGAGGCTCGAACGGGAGTCGAGCGCGGCGTGCAGTTCGAAGTCGTCAGCCGCCTCGATGAGTCGGATCGCCAGCTGCCCCATCTTGCCCGTGGCTCCGGCCACGGCGACCTTGATCGTCACCGGGCCAGCCTAGCAAGCGGCCAATATGCTCGAGGCATGCTGCGATTCCGCGACGCCGCCGTCACCGACCACGACGCCCACGCCCTGCTCGAGGCCTACTTCGCCGAGCGTGCGCTCGGCTTCCCCGCCGAACAGGGCGAGTACCGGCCGACATTTCCGGATGCCGCGCAGTTCACGCCGCCCGCCGGGGTGTTCGTCGTCGTGGTGGACGACGAGCAGGGCGGCGAGCTCGTCGGCTGCGGCGGCGTGCGGCGCATCCAGCGGCGCCCCGAGACCTACGAGGTGCGCTTCGAGGTGAAGCACCTGTGGCTGGCCCCGGCGGCGCGCGGCCGCGGCGAGGGACGCAGGCTGCTCGAGGAGCTCGAGCGGCGTGCGGTCGAGTTCGGCGCGCAGGAGCTCGTGCTCGACACGAACGCGAACCTCGAGGCCGCGGGCGGCCTCTACCGCTCGGCGGGGTACTCCCCCATCGAGCCGTACAACGCCAACCCGAACGCGACCGACTGGTTCGGCAAGCGGGTCTGAGGCGCGGCTCCAGCCCGTACCGATGATCGCGTCGCGCTACCGCCGCGGTGCGTCAGATCACGTCCTCTTCGGGAGATATGAGCGATGAGTCGCGGCTCTTTTCGCCCTGCTCCCCCAATCGATGCGGAACGACCCCTGCTTGCGTGTATCTGGACCATCCGTCGCCATCGGGCGCGTCCCATTGGAAGCTTCGGCCCGCGCGATTCAGCCGATCGTGCTCATCGGTGGTGACCCAGCACTTCTTCAGAAGAGTGTCGAAGATCGCGAGCAGATGAGCCGGAGATGTAGCTGGGCCACCCGCGATCGGGGCATTCCCCGAGTTCGAGCGCGGGTCCGCCTGACCAGGATCGACAATCTCGATCACGATCCGCTTCATCGGGATGACGTGCTCGACTATTCGCTGATTGCGCTCGAGTCGCATCGCATCATCCGTCGCGAACGCGACGTCATGGGCCTTGTCCAGCCCCTGCAGCATCTGACGAAGTCGATTTGGGTAGCCGTTCGATCCCTTCGACCACAACCGACCGCCGCTTGCGAGGAACGGACGGACCTCGCCTTCAATGAATGCGAACGCTTCGTTGGCGATCCGAAGACGGCGCTCATCGTCGCTCAGGCTGCTCATTGCACAATCCTCGCACCGCGCGGAGACGTGACGCAGAAACGATTCGAGCCGTGCGAGCACCAACCCGAACTCGGCCGACTCGTTCGGCAGCAGGCCCCAGGACCGAGCCCCGACGCGCCGCGCTGTACGACCGCCGGGGCGACTCAGATCGCGAACGGCTCGGGCAGCCCCGAGCGCAGCTCGGGCGGCAGGTGTGCGAGGTCGTTGTGCACGACCAGGTTCCACGGGCGGCCCGACTTCTGGGTGAGCACCGTCAGCCCGCAGTTCGCCTGGTTGATCGACACCCAGCGCCAGTCGGGTGCGCCGAGCGCCTCGCGCACGAGCCAGCCGATGACGAAGTTGTGGGTGATCAGCAGTTCGTGCCGGTCCTCGCGGTGCGAACGGAGGAACTCCGCGACGGCGTCGGCCATCTGCGCGCTGCCGGCCTCGATCTCCTCCTCGGTGACCGAGCCGAAGAACGGGTCGTAGACCTTCGGCGTCTCGGGGGCGGGGCCCGACGGGATGCAGTCGAACAGCAGCGCCGAGGGCTCGGGGTCGAGCGCCGGCATCTTCGAGGCGATGATCTCGGCCGTCTCGGTCGCGCGCTGCAGCGGCGAATGCAGGGCGCGATCGAAGGGGACGCCGCCGAGGCGTTCCGCGAGGAGTTCGGCCTGGCGGCGGCCGCGGGGCGACAGCGGCCCGTCGGGAAGGCCGTGCTCGGCGTCGATCTGCTCGCCATGTCGCACGAGGTAGAGGTGATGGGCCACGGGCTTGCTCCTGTAGGGGGTTGCGTCGCTCAGGCGACGTCGGTGCTCGGCGCGAGCTGATCGGCTGCGCCGGTGAACGCCGATTCGTCGATCGCGCCGACGGCGACGAGCGAGAACGGCTGGGCGGCGAGGTCGCTCGCGAGCGCCTGCACGTCGTCGGCGGTGACGCGTGCAACGCGCCGGAGCGCCTCATCGAGGTCGACGAATTCGCCGAGGGTGAGCTCGGAACGCCCGAGCCTCGACATGCGGGTGTCGGAGTCTTCGAGCGCGAGGGCCGAGGCCCCGGCGAGCTGGCCGCCGGCGCGCTGCAGCTCATCGGCCGTCACGCCGTCGCGGGCGAGACGTTCGAGCTCCGCGCGCATGAGCTCGGCGACGGTGCCGGCCTTGGCCGGCGCGCAGCCCGCGTACATGCCGAAGAGACCGGCGTCGGAGTAAGCCGGGGCGAACGAGTAGACGGAGTACGCGAGGCCGCGCCGCTCGCGGATCTGCTGGAACAGGCGGGACGACATGCCCGAGCCGAAGATCGCGTTGAGGACGCTCATGGTCACCCGGCGTTCGTCGGTCGCGACGAGCGCGGGTGCGCCGAGCAGCAGGTTCACCTGCTCGGTGGGGCGTTCGACGACCGTGAGCGGCTGCCCGGGTGCGAGTGCCGCGGGCAGGATCGCCCGACGCGCGACGGGTTCGCCCGGCTCGCTGAGGTCCCAGCCGCCGGCGGTGAGGGCGCGGCCGAGCTCGGCGATGAGCTGGTCGTGGTCGACCGCGCCGGCGACGCTCACCACGAGGTCTTGCGGGCGGTAGTTGGCCCGGTAGTGCTCGGCGACCGCGCCGCGGGTGGCGGCCTGGATGGTGCCGGTGTTGCCGCCGATCGGACGGCCCAGCGGGTGGGCGCCGAGCACGGCCTGGAAGAAGCGCTCGTTCGCGACGTCGGCAGGGTCGTCGCCCGCCATCGACAGCTCCTCGAGGATCACGCCGCGTTCGGTCTCGAACTCGTCTGGGTCGAGGAGCGAGGAGGTGAACATGTCGGCGAGCACGTTGATCGCCATCGGCAGGTCGCGGTCCTGCACCTTGGCGTAGTAGCAGGTGTACTCCTTCGCGGTGAGCGCGTTGTGCTCGCCGCCGACCGCGTCGAAGGAGATCGCGATGTCGAGCGCGGTGCGGCTCGGAGTGCCCTTGAAGAGGAGATGCTCGAGGAAGTGCGTCGATCCGAGGCTCGCGGGGCCCGAGGCATCCGCATGCTGCTCGTCGCGCGAGCCGACGGCGACCCAGAAGCCGATCGTGGCGCTGCGGCTGCCGGGCACCTGCTCGCTGAGCACGCGCACCCCCGACGGGAGCACCGAACGCCGCACGCGCGAACCCCCCGTCGCCTCGAAGGAGAGCTCGGCCTGGCCGAGAGGGAGGTCGACGGCGCCGTTCATCCTGAACAGCCTATGTCACTCCCCCGCCGAATGCGGGGTCGGGTTCACGACGAGGCGCGATCGAGTTCGACGAGCTCGGAACGGGTGAGCTCGACCGCCGCCGCGGCGAGCAGCGCGTCGACCTGTTCGGGCCTCGTCGCACTCGCGACGGGCGCCGCCACCGTCGGCTTCGCGAGCAGCCAGGCGAGGGCGATCGTCGCGGGCTGCACGCCCCGCGCGAAGGCCACGGCGTCGAGCGCGGCGAGCACCCGGTGGCCGCGGCGTCCGAGGTGGCGCGCCTGGCGCGCCCCGCGGGCGTCGTGCCTGACGTCGGCGCGCCGGCGCACCTGGCCGCCGAGGAAGCCGTTCGCGAGCGCGAAGTACGGGAGCACCGCGAGGCCCTGCGCATGGGCGACGAGTTCGGGTGCGCCCTCGAAGGGACGCCGCTCCATGAGGTTGTAGCGGGTCGTGAGCGTCGTGAAGCGCGGCAGTCCGTTGGCGGCGAGCACGCGGGCCTCGATGAGGCGCTCGGGGCCGAAGTCGGAGGCGCCGATCGCGCCGACCTTGCCAGCTGCGATGAGGGCGTCGACGGCACCGAGGCTCTCCTCCAGGGGCACCTCGGGGTCTTCGCCGTGGAAGTGCACGAGGTCGAGGCGCTCGACACCCAGCCGCATGAGCGACGCGTCGACCGCGTCGTTGATCTGCGCGGGCGCGAGGCCCGCGGCGTCGGGGTGACGACCGATCTTCGTCATGACGCGAACACGGTCGCGAGTCCCGCGCGAGTCCATCCACATGCCGATGATCGACTCGCTGCGGCCGGCCGCGTAGCTGTCGGCCGTGTCGATGAGCGAGCCGCCGACGGCGACGAAGCGATCCAGCACCGCGAAGGCCTGCTCGGCGCCGAGGGTCCACCCGAAGGTGCTCGCGCCCAGCACGACCGGATGCGCCGTGAGTCCGGTGTCGCCGATCGCGACCCTGGCGGGCACCGTGATCGGTCCCGACAGCGGGTTGGAGGCGATCGTCTCGACGCGCGAGCGTGCGACGTCGCCGCTCATGCTCGCGCCGGATGCCCCCGTGCCCGCCTCGCTCGCGAACTCGTCGATCTCGAGCTCCGCGACCGCTGCCCCCGCAACGCTCGCCGAACCCGGCCGGTAGCTGTGTCGTCTCGCCACGCGTCCCCTCCTCCCCAGGATTGGCTTCGAGGATACGCACGCGTTTCCCCGTTTCGGGGGCAGACGGCGCAACAACCGGTGAACCGTTATCGAATCGTTTGAGTTCGGCCCGGAATCATCCCCTCATCGGGGGTCGGTCACGCTCGCCGCAGGACCGCCTCGGCCTGCGCGAGCAGCGGGGCGTCGACCATCGCGCCGCGGAACGCGAAGACGCCCCGCTCGCTCCGCGCCGCCTCGAGGACCGCGCGCGCCCATTCGATCCGCTCGGGGCTCGGACGGTACGCCCCCCGCACGACCTCGACCTGCGCGGGGTGGATGCACGCGGTGGCGGCGAACCCGACCGCCGTGGCGTCCTCGGCCTCCTCGCGGAGGCCGTCGACGTCGGCGAGATCGAGGTGCACCGCGTCGATCGCGGCGATGCCGTGCGCCCCGGCTGCGAGCAGCACGCGCGAACGCGCATACCGGGCGACCTCGCGGTACGACCCGTCGGCCGCCCGGCTCGACGACCCGCCGAGCGAGGCGACGAGGTCCTCGGCGCCCCACATGAGCGCCGACACGTTCGGGATGGCGGCGATCTCGGGGGCGGCGAGCACTCCCCTGGCCGTCTCGCAGAGCGCGATCACCTCGAACTCGGCGAGGTCGACGAGATCGGCGGTGCCCTCGCACTTCGCGAGCATCACCGTGCGGTAGTCGGTCGCGGCGAGCGCGGCGAGGTCGTCGGCGAAGGCGTCGCCGCCCGACGGGTTCACCCGCACGATCACCCGATCCGGGTCGAGCGGCGTCGAGACGAGCGCGAGCCTCGCCGCATGCTTCGCGTCGGGGGCGACCGCGTCCTCGAGGTCGAGGATCACGGCGTCGGCCCGGTCGAGGGCCTTCGCGTAGCGTTCGGGGCGATCGGCCGGGCAGAAGAGGATCGCGGGCCCGAACCGGAAGACCGGATGCGTCGACATCATTCCTCCTCGTCGCGGTCGCCCTGCGAGGCGCCCCGCCGCGACCCGCGACCCGTCGCCGACGCCGCTGCCGCCTGCCGCTCCCCCGCCTCGCGCATCCACATGAGGACGGAGCGGCGGGCGCGGGCGACCTCGACGCCGTGCTGGTTGCGGCCCACATGCTGGAGCGTGACGATGCCCTGCCCAGGCCGCGAGGCCGATTCGCGCACCTCGACCACCACGGTCTCGCTGTAGAGCGTGTCGCCGTGGTAGAGCGGCGCCGGGAAGGCGACCTCGGTGAAGCCGAGGTTTGCGACGATCGTGCCCTGCGTGAGCTGCGCGACCGAGGCGCCGACGATCGTCGCGAGCGTGAACATCGAGTTCACGAGTCGCTCGCCGAACGGCTGCGTCTCGGACCAGGCGGCGTCGAGATGCAGGGACTGCGTGTTCATCGTGAGCGTCGTGAACAGCACGTTGTCGGCCTCGGTCACGGTGCGACCCGGTCGATGCAGGTACCGGGTGCCCGGCTCGAACTCCTCGAACCAGAGCCCGCGCTGCAGCACCTCGCGGTGCACCTCGGGCAGCTCGGTCGACTCGACGGCCATCAGCCGCTCCCTCCCGCCGCGGGGCGCGCCCGTGGCATCCTGTTCGAACGCTACCCCGCGAGCCCCAGCTCGCGCGCGATGACCATGAGCTGCACCTCGTTCGTGCCCTCGCCGATCTCGAGGATCTTCGAGTCGCGGTAGTGACGTGCGACGAGCGTCTCGTTCATGAAGCCCATGCCGCCGAAGATCTGCGTCGCGTCGCGCGAGTTCGCCATGGCGGCGTCGCTCGCGACGAGCTTCGCGATCGCGGCCTCCTTCTTGAAGGGCAGGCCGGCGTCGGCGCGGCGCGCCGCATCGTGCCAGGCGAGGCGCGCCGTGTGCACGCGGGCCTGCATCTGCGCGATCGTGAACGCGATGTACTGGTGCGACGCGATCGGCACGCCGAACACGTTGCGGGTCTTCGCGTAGGCGATCGACTCGTCGAGGCAGCCCTGGGCGGCGCCCGTCGCGAGCGCCGCGATCGCGATGCGGCCCTCGTCGAGCGCCTGCAGGAAGTTCGCGAAGCCACGGCCCCGCTCGCCGAGGAGGTTCGCCGCGGGCACGCGCACGTCGTCGAAGGTGAGCGGGTGGGTGTCGCTCGCCCGCCAGCCCGCCTTGTCGTAGCCGGGGGCGACGGTGAACCCGGGCGTCCCGTTCGGCACGATGATGGTCGAGAGCTCCTTCGACACCGAGCCGTCGGAGCGGGTTCGCTCGCCGGTCACCGCGGTGACCGTGACGAAGCTCGTGATCGGCGTGCCCGAGTTGGTGATGAACTGCTTCGAGCCGTTGACGACCCACTCGTCGCCGTCGAGCACGGCCGTCGTGCGGGTGGCGCCGGCGTCGGAGCCGGCCTCGGGCTCGGTCAGTCCGAAGCCCGCGAGCGCGCGCCCCGCGACGAGGTCGGGCAGGAGCTCGGCCTTCTGCTCCTCGGTGCCGTGGCGGAAGATCGGCATCGCGCCGAGGCCGACGCCGGCCTCGAGGGTGATGGCGATCGACTGGTCGACGCGGGCGAGCGCCTCGATCGCGAGGCACAGTGCGAGATAGTCGCCGCCCTGGCCGCCGACCTCCTCAGGGAACGGCAGGCCGAAGAGCCCGAGCTCGCCCATCTGCGCGACGACGTCCATCGAGAGCGTGTGGGTGCGGTCGGCCTCGTACGATTGCGGCGCGACGACGGTGTCGGCGAACTCGCAGACCATGTCGTACAGCTGCTGTTCCTCGGCGCTCAGCTCGGTGCTCACGGTCGTGCTCCTCATTTCTGGTGGGGTGCGGTCGGGAGCGCGCCTTCGTGGGGCGCGCCCGATGCCACGGGGGTCTGTCGGTTCGTCTCGGCCGGTGCTCCGGCGTCGGCTGCTGCGTCAGGGCCGGATGCCTCGTGCACGGCCTCGACGCGGGCGACGGGCTGGTCGCGCGACACCTGCGCGCCCATCGCGACCGCGAGCCTCACGATGCCGGCGACTGGGGCCGTCACACGGTGCTCCATCTTCATCGCCTCGATCGCGACGACGGGGTCGCCCGGCTCGACCCGGTCGCCGTCGGCGACGAGCACCGCGGTCACGGTGCCGGGCATGGGGGCGCGCAGTTCGGGGTCGGCGAGACCGCCGCGCTCGATCATCGCGAGGCGGGCGTCGAGGGCGGCGCGGCGATCGGCGGCGGGCACCCGCCAGGTGCCGAGCGGGCCGTGCAGCCAGAGCGCGCCGTCGGCGTCGGTCGCGACGACGTCCGCGTGCGCATCGCCGTCGCCGTCGACGGAGCCGCCGGCCGGTCGCCCTCCCACGGCCCAGCCGCGCGCCGTCTGCCACGCGTGGCCGCCGTCGGCCCGTGCCGCCGCGACGGACGCCGCGGCGCGCACGCCTTCGGCCGCCGCGAGCACCGCGGCGGGGACCTCGTCGGACTCGGGTTCGGGCATCCGGTCGATGAGTCCGGTGTCGAGGTCGCCGCGCTGCACCGCGGGTTCGGCGAGGAGGCGCCGCAGGAATGCGAGGTTCGTGTCGATTCCGAGCACGACCGTCTCGGCGAGCGCGGCGTCGAGCCGGGCGAGCGCTTCGGCGCGGTCGGCCCCGTGCGCGATCACCTTCGCGATCATCGGGTCGTAGTCGGCGGTGACCTGCTGGCCCGAGCGGATGCCGCCGTCGACGCGGACCCCGTCGCCGCCGGGCTCGCGCCAGACGAGCACCTCGCCGGTCGACGGGAGGAAGCCGCGCTCGGGGCTCTCGGCGTAGACGCGCGCCTCGATCGCGTGGCCGGTGAGCCGCACCTCGCCCTGTCGGATCGCGAGCGGCTGGCCCGCGGCGACGCGCAGCTGCTGCTCGACGAGGTCGATGCCGGTGACGAGCTCGGTGACGGGGTGCTCGACCTGGAGCCGGGTGTTCATCTCGATGAAGAAGAACTCCTCGGGCGCCGCGTCGGACACGAGGAACTCGACCGTGCCGGCCCCGCGGTAGTCGACGCTGCGTGCGGCGTCGCACGCCGCCTGCCCGATGCGGGCGCGCGTCGCGTCGTCGAGGAGGGGCGAGGGCGCCTCCTCGATGACCTTCTGGTGCCGGCGCTGCAGCGAGCACTCGCGTTCGCCGAGGTGGATGACCTCGCCGAACTCGTCAGCGAGCACCTGCACCTCGATGTGGCGGGGGCGTTCGATGAGCCGCTCGAGCAGCAGCGTGTCGTCGCCGAACGCGGCGAGGGCGACGCGCCGGGCGGCGGGGATCGCGGCGGCGAGCTCGCGCCCGTCGCGGGCGATCTGCATGCCCTTGCCGCCGCCGCCGGCGCTCGGCTTCACGAGCAGCGGGTAGCCGATCGATTCGCCCGCCGCGGCGAGCGCGGCGTCGTCGAGCGTCGGGTCGGCGATGCCGGGCACGGTCGGCACGCCGGATGCATCGACGTGCACCTTCGCCCGGATCTTGTCGCCCATGACGTCGAGCGCCTCGACTCCCGGCCCGACGAAGACGATGCCGGCGTCGCGGCACGCGGCGGCGAAGCCCGCGTGCTCGGAGAGGAATCCGTAGCCGGGGTGGATCGCCTGGGCGCCGCGCTCGCGGGCCGCGGCGATGATGCGCGCCGGGTCGAGGTAGCTCTCGGCGGCTGCGGCCGGCCCGATGCGCACGGCCTCGTCGGCGAGTCGCACGTGGGGGGCGTCGGCGTCGGCGTCGGAGAAGACGGCGATCGAGCGGATGCCGAGGCGGCGCAGCGTGCGGATGACCCGCACGGCGATCTCGCCGCGGTTGGCGACGAGCACCCGGTCGAAGGGGCGCGGCGGTCGTGTTCCGATGACGGCGTCACCCGTGCCCATCCGCGCCTCCCTGCGCTCGAGGTGCGCGCAGATCAGTTAGCGCACACTAACTGGATTCGATGTTAGTGGTCGCTAACTGAAATCGCAAGGGGCGGAGCCCTCAGCGCGACGCCGACGCGAGCGCCGCACTGATGCGCTCGACGCCGAACTCGAACGCCCGGTCGACGTCGCCGCCGAGCCGGAACGCGCCCGCGAGCTCCATGCTGATGAAGCCCGTCACCCAGGCGGTGAGGGTGCGGGCGGCGTCGAGCGCGTGATCGGGCCCGGCGAGCTCGGCGGCGGCGACGAGCAGCGGCGCGCTCGCCTCGCGGAGCACCTCCACCTCGAGACCCGAATCGTCGCCCGACGCGAAGACGAGCCGGTACGCCGCCGGCCGCTCGTGCGCGAACGTCCGCAGGACGCGGGCGAGCCGGGCGACGTCCGCGATCGCCGCATCCCGCTCCCCAGCCGGACCCGCGCCGGGTCCGCCCGGCTCACCCGGTTCGCCCGGCTCACCCGCTTCGCCCGGCGCATCCAGTCGCGCACCGAGCTCGGCGACCGTCGAGGCGGCGATCGAGCGCACGAGTTCTCCCCGGTTGCGCACGCGCTTGTAGAGCGACGGCGCCTTGACGCCGACGCGGTCGGCGACGGCCTGCATGGTGAGCCCGCCGAGCCCGTCGGACTCGAGGATCTCGCGCCCTGCGGCGAGGATGGCGTCGAGCGAGGTGCGTTCGGGTGTCGGCATCGTGCACTCCTTCCGAGAGATTCCCACTCTAGGCTATTGCGCATAGCCATGATGGCTATGTAGCATAGCCATCATCACCGACCACCCGCATCCCCGAGGACACGACATGCAGCTCGCTCCCCACCTCCACCGCATCGGCAACGACCTCGTCGCCGTGCACCTCGTCGACACCCCCGAGGGCGTCACCCTCATCGACGCGGGCCTCGCGGGCCAGTGGCCCGAGCTGCTCGCCGAGCTCGCGGCCATGGGGCGCAGCATCGACGACGTCCGCGGCGTGGTGCTGACCCACGGCGACACCGACCACATCGGCTTCGCCGAGCGACTGCGCCGCGAGCACGGCGTCCCCATCCATGTGCACGAGGCCGACGCGGCCCGCGCACGGGGCGAGCAGTCCACGAAGCCCGAGTGGGGGCACATGAAGCTCGGCGCCACCGCGAAGTTCCTCTGGTACGCCGCACGCAAGGGCGGCCTGCGCACCGCTCACCCGACCGAGGTCGAGACCTTCCGCGACGGCGAGGTGCTCGACCTGCCCGGCGCGCCGCGCGTCATCGCGATGCCGGGGCACTCCCCCGGCAGCGTCGCCGTCCACGTTCCCGCCGTTGACGCGGTCTTCGTCGGCGATGCGCTGACGACGCGGCACGTGCTGACCGGCGCGCACGGCCCGCAGCCCGCGCCGTTCACCGACGACCCCGCCGAGGCGCTCGCCTCGCTGCACCACCTCGACGGCATCGAGGCGACATGGGTGATCCCCGGGCACGGCGCCCCATGGCGCGGCGGGGTCTCCGAGATCATCGACGCGATCGAGACCGCCGCCGAGTCATCCGGTCGCTGAACCGGGCCGCGAGACGCGCGGCGCGCACTACATCCGGAAGAGCCCGAACCGCGGCTCGGGCAGCGGCGTGCGGCTCGCGAGCTCGAGCGCGAGGCCGAGCACGGTGCGCGTGTCCTCGGGCGCGATGATGCCGTCGTCCCAGAGCCGCGCGGTCGAGTGATAGGGGCTCCCCTGGTCTTCGTACTGCGCGCGGATCGGATCCTTGAAGGCCCGCTCCGCGTCGTCCGACCAGGTCTCGCCCTTCACCGCGAGCTGGTCGCGCTTGACCGTCGCGAGCACGGAGGCCGCCTGCTCCCCGCCCATGACGGAGATGCGGGCGTTCGGCCACATCCAGAGGAATCGCGGCGAGTACGCGCGGCCGCACATCGAGTAGTTGCCGGCGCCGAACGACCCGCCGATGACGACGGTGAGCTTCGGCACCCGCGTCGTCGCGACGGCGGTGACCATCTTCGCGCCGTGCTTGGCGATGCCGCCCGCCTCGGCGTCTCGGCCGACCATGAAGCCCGAGATGTTCTGCAGGAACAGCAGCGGGATGCCGCGCTGGTCGCAGAGCTCGATGAAGTGCGCGCCCTTCATCGCCGACTCGCTGAACAGCACGCCGTTGTTCGCGACGATGCCGACCGGGTGGCCGTCGAGGTGCGCGAACCCGGTGATCAGGGTGTCGCCGTAGTCGGGCTTGAACTCGGCGAACTCGCTGGCGTCGACGAGCCGCGCGATGACCTCGCGCACATCGTAGGGCTGCTGCACGTCGACCGGCACGGCCGCGGTGAGGCCTGCCGGGTCGACGGCGGGCTCGCGCGGCTCGCGCACCGCCCAGGCGCGCGGCGCCTGCGCGGGCAGCGTCGCGACCATGTCGCGCACGAGCTCGAGGGCATGCTCGTCGTCTTCGGCGAGGTGGTCGACGACGCCCGAGGTGCGCGAGTGCAGCTCGCCGCCGCCGAGCTCCTCGGGGGTCACGACCTCGCCGATCGCGGCCTTCACGAGGGGCGGGCCGCCGAGGAAGATGGTGCCCTGGTTGCGCACGATCACGGTCTCGTCGCTCATCGCCGGCACGTAGGCGCCGCCGGCGGTGCACGAGCCGAGCACGGCCGCGAGCTGCGGGATGCGCATCGACGAGAGCTGCGCCTGGTTGTAGAAGATGCGGCCGAAGTGGTCGCGGTCGGGGAACACCTCGTCCTGCAGCGGAAGGAACGCGCCGCCCGAGTCGACGAGGTAGACGCACGGCAGCCGGTGCTCCTTCGCCACCTCCTGCGCCCGGAGGTGCTTCTTCACCGTCATCGGGTAATAGGTGCCGCCCTTCACCGTCGGGTCGTTGCAGACGACCATGACGGGGCGGCCGTGCACGAGGCCGATGCCCGTGATGATGCCGGCGCCGGGCGAGTCGTCGCCGTAGAGGCCGTCGGCGGCGAGGGGCGCGAGCTCGAGGAACGGGCTGCCCTCGTCGAGCAGGCGCGCGACGCGGTCGCGCGGCAGCAGCTTGCCGCGTGCGACGTGACGCGCCCTGGATGCCTCGGGCCCGCCCTGCGCGGCGGCGGCGAGCCGCGCCCGCAGCTCGGTCGCCAGCTCGGCGTGCGCCGCGGCGTTCGCCCGGCCGGTATCGCCCTCGGGGTCGATCTGCGTGTGCAGGATGCCCATGCGCTCAGCTCGTCTCGCTCGGTCCGTCGTCGTCGACGGCGCGCCCCCTTGCCGCGGGCACCTGGTTTCGGTTAGTGTGCACTAACTCGATTCCCGATGTTAGCGAGCGTTAACCGAGATGGCAAGCAGCCCCGCCCCCGCGCCCGACGCGCCGACCGTGCTCACCGAGCGCGGCCGCCAGAAGGCCGACCGTCGCGCCGCGATCCTCGCCGCCGCGGCGACCCTCTTCGCCGAGCGCGGCTACGCGGGCGTCACGATCGAAGACCTCGGCACCGCGGTCGGCGTCTCGGGGCCGGCCGTCTACCGCCACTTCCCCGGCAAGGCCGCCGTGCTCGCGGCGATCCTCGAGGGCGCGAGCCGGGCCCTCCTCGACGGGGCCGAGCGGGTGCTCGACGAGGCGTCCGACCCCGAACGCTCGCTGCGCGCGCTCATCGCGCACCACGTCGACTTCGCGCTCGGCGACGCCGACGTCATCCTCGTGCAGGATCGCGAACTCGAACAGCTCGACGCGGGCGCACGCCACGATGTGCGCCTCCTCCAGCGCCGCTACGTCGAACGCTGGGTCGACGTGCTCTCCCGACTCCGGCCCGATCGGGCCGAGGCGGAGCTCAGGGTCAGGGCACACGCCGCCTTCGGCCTCCTGAACTCCACTCCGCACAGCGCCCGCATCCCCGGGCGCCGACCGGCCGACGGCACCGTCCGCGGCATCCTGGAGGAGATGGCATGGGCGAGCCTCATGTCGTGACGCTGCGCGCGACCCGCGACGGTGATCTCGATGCACTGTTCCTGATCGAGCAGGACCCGGTCTCGGTCCGGATGGCGGCCTTCACGCCGCCCGATCCGAGCGACCGCGCGATGTTCGACGCGCACTGGCGCCGGCTCCTCGACGACCCCGGCGTCGACGCCCGGACCGTGCGCGCCGACGGCGAGATCGTGGGCAGCGTGGCGCGCTGGTACGACGAGGGCACCCCCGAGATCACGTACTGGATCGACCGCGCGCAGTGGGGCCGCGGCATCGCCACCCGCGCCGTGCACCTCTTCCTCGACGCCCTCGCCGAACGCCCGGTGCGCGCCCGCGTCGCCGCCGACAACGCCGGGTCGATCGCGGTGCTCGAGAAGCTCGGCTTCGAGCAGGTCGGCACCGAGCGCGGCTATGCGAACGCCCGCGAGGCCGAGATCGAGGAGCGGGTCTACCGCCTGTCGTGAGCGGTGCCCGCGTCGGCGATGCGGATGCCTCGAGGCTGGCGCCGCCCCGGGTCGACGGGCCGCTCGTCGGTGGACTGTCATCGCCGGGCCGCTCGGTCCCGGACCGCTCTGCGCCTGACGTCAGTTGCCCGGCTCCGCGCCCGCCGCGCGGGCGAGTTCGTCGATGCGCCGCGCGAGCGCGAGGTCGCGCGCGGTCACGCCGCCGACGTCGTGCGAGCTCAGCTCGAAGGCGATGCGCCCCCAGCCGAGCCGCACGTCGGGGTGGTGGCCGGCCGCCTCGGCCTCGACCGCGACGGCGTCGAGCAGCCGCACCGACGCGGCGAAATCGGCCGTCGTGTAGGCGCAGTCGAGCCGGTCGCCGACGTGCACGAAGGCGGTGCCGACCAGTTCGCCGGCGGTCTCGGCGGGGGTGAGGACTCGACGGGGATCCATGCCGCCCATCTTCCTCCGTCGGCGCGGGATCGGCACCCCCTGCGCGCGACGATGCTCCTCGCCGGACCGACGGCCCGGCGAGGAGCACGCGATCACATCATGGTCAGCGCACGGCCCGGTTCGCGCAGGATCGCACCGATGTCGGCGAGGAAGCGGGACCCCTGCTCGCCGTCGACCAGGCGGTGGTCGAACGACAGGCTCAGCGTCATGACCTCGCGGAGGGCGATCTCGCCGCGGAACTCCCACGGCTGCCGGCGCACGGCGCCCATCGCGAGGATCGCCGCCTCCCCCGGGTTCAGGATCGGCGTGCCCGCATCGATGCCGAAGACGCCGATGTTCGTGATCGAGATGGTTCCGCCCGCGAGCGACGACGGGCTCGTGCGGCCCGAGCGCGCGGTCTCGGCGAGCGCGGTGATCGCGTCGGCGAGCTCGAGCAGGGTGAGCCCGTCGGCGCCGGGGATGTTCGGCACGACGAGTCCGCGCTCGGTCGCCGCGGCGATGCCGAGGTTGACCCCTGCGAACTGCACGATCTCCTGTGCGTCCTCGTCCCACCGGGCGTTCACCTCGGGGGTGCGGCGGGCTGCGATGCAGAGGGCCTTCGCGACGACGGCGAGCGGGGTCACGCGGTGCGCGGCGAGCGCGCGGTCCTCGCGGAGGCCGCGCACGAGCTCCATCGTCTCGGTGACGTCGATCGTCAGGAACTCGGTCACGTGCGGGGCGGTGAAGGCGCTGCGCACCATGGCCGCAGCCGTGTGCTTGCGCACGCCCTTGATCGGGATGCGGGTCTCGGCGGGCCGGGATCCGGTCTGGGCCGCCGGCGCCTCGGCGACGGCATCGCCGGACGCGATCGTCGGGCTCGTGACCGACGAGGATGCCGCGTGCTCGACGTCGTCGCGCGTGATCAGGCCGCGCGGGCCGGTGCCCGCGATGCGCTCGAGGTCGAGGCCGAGGTCGCGTGCGAGCTTGCGCACGGGCGGCGTCGACCGCGGGCGCTCGGCGCCGACGGCGGGTTCGAGGTCGGGACGGGGCGCCTCGGCTACCGACGCGGCCGGCACCTCGGGCACCAGCTCGGCGGCGAGCGCTGCGGCGCGGCGCGTGCGGCGCTTCGGCCCGCCTTCGTCGCGTGCGCCGTAGCCCACGAGGTTCGGACCGGGAGCAGCCTCGTGCCCGCCCGCAGGCGCGGCCTCGTCCGCCGCGCTCGTCCCGTCGCTCGCCGCGGCCGAGGGAGCCGGCGCCGCCGCGACCGACCCCGGGGTATCCGCCTCGCCCGTCGGTTCACCCGTGTCGCAGGAGAACAGCGGCGCACCGACGTCGATCGTCTCGCCCTCCGCGGCGTGCAGCGCCGTGATGACGCCGGCGAACGGCGAGGGCAGTTCGACGACCGCCTTCGCGGTCTCGATGTCGGCGACGATCTGGTTGAGCTCGACGCGGTCGCCGACGGCGACGCGCCAGGCGACGATCTCGGACTCGGTGAGCCCCTCGCCGAGGTCGGGCAGCGGGAAGTCACGGATCATCGTGGTCACGCCTCCACCCCGCTCAGCGAGTTCGGCCGGCCGAGCGCGCGATCGACCCCGTCGAGGATGCGGTCGAGGTCGGGCAGGTGGTGCCGCTCGAGCTTCGCCGGCGGGTACGGGATGTCGTGGCCGGTGACGCGCACCGGCGCCGCCTCCAGGAACTCGAAGCAGCGCTCGGTGATCGACGCGGCGATCTCGGCACCCATGCCGCCCTGCTGGCCCGCCTCGTGCGCGATCACGAGCCGGCCGGTGCGCCGCACCGATGCCTCGATCGGCGCGTAGTCGATCGGCGCGAGCGAGCGCAGGTCGATCACCTCGAGGGAGATGCCGTCCTCCGCGGCCGCGGTCGCGGCATCCCTCGCGGTCTGCACGAGCGCCCCGTAGGTCACGAGCGTGACGTCGCTGCCGCGCGCGAGCGTCGCGGCGACGCCCATCGGCGGTGCGTCGGCGAGGCTGGCCGACTCGTCGACCTCTCCCTTCACGTGGTAGCGGCGCTTCGGCTCGAAGAACAGCACCGGGTCGTCGCTCGCGATCGCCTGCCGCAGCATGACGTACGCGTCGGCGGGGTTCGAGCAGGCGACGACGCGGAGGCCCGCGGTGTGCGCGAAGTACGCCTCGGGCGACTCCGAGTGGTGCTCGGCCGCGCCGATGCCGCCGCCGAAGGGCACGCGGATCGTGATGGGCATCTTCACCGTGCCGCGCGAGCGGTAGTGCAGCTTCGCGACCTGGGCGACGATCTGGTCGAACCCGGGGTAGATGAATCCGTCGAACTGGATCTCGACGACGGGTCGGAACCCCCGGTACGCGAGGCCCACGGCGGTGCCGATGAGCCCGGCCTCGGAGAGGGGCGAGTCGACGACGCGGTGCCCGCCGAACTCGGCCTTCAGCCCGTCGGTCACGCGGAACACGCCGCCGAGCGTGCCGATGTCCTCACCCATCAGGACGACCTTGTCGTCGTCGGCGAGGGCGCGCCGGAGACCGGCGTTCAGGGCCTTCGCGAGCGTCAGCTGCGTCATCGCACGCCTCCTTCGGTACGACCGGATGCCTCGGGCCCGGCGCTGTCGCCCGGTTCGTCGAACATCTCGAGGTACCGCGCGTAGTTCGCGCGCTGGCGCTCGAGGTGGCTGTTCGGCTCGGCGTAGACGTGGTCGAACACGCTGAGCGGCTCGGGGTCGCCGAGGGTCGTGATCGCGGCGCGCAGTTCGGCCGCGACGCGGTCGGCCTCGGCGATCGCCTCGCGCTCGAGCCCGGCGATGTCGACGCCCGAGCCGTCGAGGTAGGCGAGCACTCGCGCGATGGGGTCGCGCTCGCGCCACTCGGCGAGCTCGGCATCGCCGCGGTACCGCTTCGGGTCGTCGGCGGTGGTATGCGGTCCCATGCGGTAGGTGACGGCCTCGATGAAGCTCGGACCCTCGCCGCGGCGGGCGCGATCGAGGGCGAAGCGGGTCGCCGCGAGCACGGCGAGCACGTCATTGCCATCGACGCGGAGGCCCGGCATGCCGAAGCCGTCGGCACGGCGCGCGATCGCCTGCTTGGACTGGAGTCCGACCGGCTCGGAGATCGCCCACTGGTTGTTCTGGCAGAAGAAGACGACCGGGGCGTCGAAGCTCGAGGCGAAGACGAGCGCCTCGTTGACGTCGCCCTCGCTGGTCGCGCCGTCGCCGAAGTAGGCGATCGAGGCGGCATCCGAGCCCTCCCAGCGGAGGCCCATGGCGTACCCCGTGGCGTGCAGGGCCTGCGCGCCGATGATGATCTGCGGCACGGCCATGTTGTGCTCGTACGGGTTCCAGCCCGAGGCCGCGGTGCCGCGCCAGACGCTCAGCAGCTGGGCGGGAGCGACCTTGCGGTGCCACGCGAGCGCGTGCTCGCGGTAGCTCGAGAAGACGAAGTCGTCGTCGCGGAGCGCGTGGGCCGAGCCGATCTGGGCGGCTTCCTGGCCCGCGAGCGGCGGCCACAGGCCGAGTTCGCCCTGGCGCTGCAGCGCGGTGGCCTCGGTGTCGATGCGGCGCACCACGACCATGTCGCGGTAGAGACGGCCGAGCACCTCGAGGTCGACGTCGGCGACCCAGCGGTCGTACTCGGCGTTGCGCACGCGCTCACCCGTCGGGGTGATCAGCTGCACGAAGGGGTCGGGGCGTGTCAGGAGGCCGGTGGCGTCTCGGTCGGATGGGGTCATCGTCGATCCTCGCTCTCAGCGGGCCCGCTTCGTGGGCAGCCCGCACCGGCGACTCTGCCGGATACCGTGAGCGTACGTCGATCGGTCACACAGCTCAAGCAAGCGTGAACGCATTGAGCATGTTGCCAAGTTGACGCACCTCGGCCGGTGCTATCGTGTGGCGTTATGACCGGTTACGACGCCGTCGACCGAGCGCTGCTCGCGGCCCTCTCCCCCGACCCCCGCGCGACGGTGGTCGCCCTGGCCGATCGGCTCGGCCTCTCGCGCAACACGGTGCAGGCGAGGATGGCCCGGCTCGAGTCCTCCGGCGCCTTCCTCTCGTTCGAACGCAGCATCGACCCGACGCCGCTCGGCTACCCGATCGAGGCGTTCATCGCGGTCCATGTGCGGCAGAAGCTCCTCGGCGAGGTCGTCGACGAGATCGCCGCCATTCCCGAGGTCATCCAGGCGCATGGATTGTCGGGCTCGATCGACCTGCTCGTACGGGTGGTGTGCCGCGACGCGCACGACCTGTTCCGCATCGACGGCGAGATCCTCGCGATCGACGGCGTCGAGCGCACCGAGACCTCCCTCGCGATGGGCGAGCTGATCCCCTATCGGCTGGGGCCCCTGCTCGACCGCTGAGCACCCGACGGGGTGCAAAGAACCCGTTGCAAACAAATCCTTGCAAAGATCTCTTTGCAACGCTATCTTTGCAACATGACCGAAACGCCCGAGAACTTCGCAGACCAGCCCAGCAGCACCCAGCACCCGGGCATCGACCACGTACTCTCGACGAAGGCGCTGAAGTCGCTCGCCCATCCGCTCCGGGTGCGCATCTACGACGAGCTCTCCGCCTACGGGCCGCTCACCGCCAGCGGGCTCGCCGAGCGGCTCGACGAGTCGAGCGGCTCGATGAGCTATCACCTGCGCGAGCTCGAACGATCGGGCCTCGTGCGTGAGAACACCTCGCGCGGCAAGGGCCGTGAGCGCTGGTGGGAGCGGGTGCCCGGCTCGGTCACCGTGCCCGATGTCCGCAAGCTGCCGGCCGGCAGCGCCGAACGACTCGCGGCGAAGCTGGTGGAGGACGAGTGGTACCGGGCGCGCGAGCAGAACGCCCGCGACTTCCTGAGGGAGGGCGACCAGGTGTTCGGACCCGAGTGGCTCGACGTCGCGACGAGCGACACCATCAACCTCCGCCTGACCCCCGAGCAGCTCCACGCGCTCGTCGCCGACGTCGACGTGGTCTTCCAGAAGTACGGCGCGCTCTACAAGCACACCCCGTCGCCGGGCTCTCGCCCGGTGCAGATCCACTTCACCGCCTTCCCGCTCGTCCGCGGGGAGGTCACCGACGATCCGACTCCGAAGGAGCGATGATGACGACCAACACCGCACTCTCGCCGCTCGCCCCCGGCGCGGGCCCGCTCGCCGCACTCGCCGTGCGCGGCGGCCTCGGCCTCGCGGGCTGGGGCCTGAGGCTCGCGAGCCGCCGCAACGACCGCGCCCGCCAGCTCGGCCGGCTCGAGGCGCGAGCCGCCGCCCGGCAGGCGCTCGCCGAGCGCGACGCACTCACGGCGCGGGCGACCACGCGGCTGCTCTGACCCGCTGCTTCTGCAGGAGATCGGGCCCCATCCCCGGCTCTCAACCGGTCTCAGTGCAGTTCTCCTGCAGCAGCAGCAGCAGCAGCAGCCGCGCCGGCCGCGAACGACAGATGCCCCGCCCGAGTGTCTCGGGCGGGGCATCCGCGTACTGCTGAAGGGGGTCGACTAGTCGTCGGCGCCTTCGGCGGGAGCCTCGGCGTGCTCACCGGTCGCGCCGCGACCCTCGGAGTCCGCGTCCTCGGCGAGGACCGGGGCGAGCGAGAGCTTGCCGCGGTCGTCGATCTTCGTGATCTCGACGAGGATCTTCTGGCCGACGCCGAGCACGTCTTCGACGTTCTCGACGCGCTTGCCGCCGGCGAGCTTGCGCACCTCCGAGATGTGGAGGAGGCCGTCCTTGCCGGGCAGCAGCGAGATGAACGCGCCGAAGGCGGCGATCTTCACGACCGTGCCGAGGAACTGCTCGCCGACCTCGGGGTTCGTCGGGTTGGCGATCGCGTTGACCTGGGCACGGGCGGCCTCGGCCGACGGGCCGTCGACGGCGCCGATGTAGACGGTGCCGTCCTCCTCGATGGAGATGTCGGCGCCGGTCTCGTCCTGGATGGCGTTGATCGTCTTGCCCTTGGGGCCGATCAGCTCGCCGATCTTGTCGACGGGGATCTGCACGCTGATGACGCGCGGCGCGGTCGGCGCCATCTCGTCGGGCGCGTCGATCGCGGCGTTCAGCACGGCGAGGATCGTCGTGCGGGCGTCCTTCGCCTGCGTCAGCGCGCCGGCGAGCACCGAGGCGGGGATGCCGTCGAGCTTCGTGTCGAGCTGGATCGCGGTGACGAACTCGCTGGTGCCGGCGACCTTGAAGTCCATGTCGCCGAGCGCGTCTTCGGCACCGAGGATGTCGGTGAGCGCCGCGTAGCGGGTCTCGCCGTTCACGGTGTCGGAGATGAGGCCCATCGCGATGCCCGCGACGGGGGCGCGCAGCGGCACACCCGCGTTGAGCAGCGACAGCGTCGAGGCGCAGACCGAGCCCATCGAGGTCGAGCCGTTCGAGCCGAGCGCCTCGGAGACCTGGCGGATGGCGTAGGGGAACTCTTCACGAGTGGGCAGCACGGGCACGAGCGCACGCTCGGCGAGCGCGCCGTGGCCGATCTCGCGGCGCTTGGGCGAACCCACACGACCCGTCTCACCCGTCGAGTAGGGCGGGAAGTTGTAGTTGTGCATGTAGCGCTTCTTGGTGACCGGGCTCAGCGAGTCGATCTGCTGCTCGAGCTTCAGCATGTTCAGCGTGGTGACGCCCAGGATCTGGGTCTCGCCGCGCTGGAAGATGGCCGAACCGTGCACGCGGGGCACGACCTGCACCTCGGCGTCGAGCGGACGGATGTCGGCGAGGCCGCGGCCGTCGATGCGGACGCCCTCCTCGAGGACGCGCGTGCGCATGACCTTCTTCGTGACCGACTTGTACGCGGCCGACACCTCGGCGTTGGCCGACTCGGGCAGCTCGCCCGCCTCGACCTTGGCCGCGATGTGCTCCTTGGTGCGGGCCTTGAGGGCGTCGTCGGCGTCCTGACGCTCGACCTTGCCGGCGATCTGGTAGACGTCCTTGAGCTCGGCGGCGGCGAAGGCCTCGACGGCCTCCTTGACCTCGGGCTGGTACGGCGGGAACGTCGGGTAGTCGGCGACGGGCTTCGCCGCCGTCTTCGCGACCTGGACCTGCGCCTCGACGAGCTGCTTGATGAAGGGCTTCGACGACTCGATGCCCTGCGCGATGACCTCTTCGTTCGGCTTGACGGCGCCGGCCTGGATCAGGTTCCACGCGTTGTCGGTCGCCTCGGCCTCGATCATCATGATCGCGACGTCCTGCGAGCCGTCGGCCTCGGTCACGACGCGACCGGCGACGACCATGCTGAACACGGCGTCCTCGAGCTGCGAGTGCTTCGGGAAGGCGACCCACTGGCCGTCGATGAGCGCGACGCGGACACCGGCGACGGGGCCGGAGAACGGCAGGCCCGAGAGCTGGGTCGAGAGCGAGGCGGCGTTGATGGCCAGCACGTCGTAGAGCTCGTCGGGCTCGATGGCGAGCACCGTGACGACGACCTGCACCTCGTTGCGGAGACCCTCGACGAACGAGGGGCGCAGGGGGCGGTCGATGAGACGGCAGGTGAGGATCGCCTCGGTCGAGGGGCGGCCCTCGCGACGGAAGAACGAGCCCGGGATGCGACCCGCGGCGTACATGCGCTCTTCGACGTCGATCGTCAGCGGGAAGAAGTCGAAGTGCTCCTTCGGCTGCTTCGAGACGGAGGTCGCCGAGAGCAGCATGGTCTCTTCGTCGATGTAGGCGACCGCCGAGCCCTGCGCCTGCTGCGCGAGGCGGCCGGTCTCGAAGCGGATGGTACGCGTGCCGAACTTGCCATTGTCGATGACGGTCTCGGCGAACGTGATTTCAGGACCTTCCAAGAGGCCTCTCCTTTGTTTACCGTCGCACCCCGTGTGGGCACGACTCGTACGAAGGAGCAGGAACAGGCATTACGAATCGCAAGAGCTTGCGTTCACGCTGGCCACCAGTAGAAGTCCACCAAACGAGTTGGTGATCCACCACAGGGGACCAGCTTCCTGCCGGCCTGCTCCAATGATCGCCCGCACGAATGCACGGGCAACCGCTCCCAATGCTAGCAGAGGGCCCGTTTTCGGGCCGTGAACTGCGGATGTCCCGCCCGTGACGCGTCGGCGCGGCGCGCGCCGCGAGGCATCCGTGCCAGACTCGGGAGCATGACTTCCGACGAGCAGACGACACCCAGCGCCTCCGAGGAGACCAAGCGCAAGTTCCGTGAGGCGCTCGAGCGCAAGAACAACGCGTCGAAGCGGCGCGAGGGCGAGGCGCACCTCGACGGCTCGGGTGCCGCGAACCACACGCACGGCCCGGTCGACCACAAGCGCGAGTTCCGCCGCAAGAGCGGCTGAGCTCACCCCGCGCGTCGCGACGACGCCGACGGACGCCGCCCGGCCGGCGCCGGCAGGGCGACGGGTTCGAGCGTCCCGCGCTTGGCGACCAGTCCGTCGCCGGCCGCGCGACCCCGCATCCGGCGGAGCGCCCAGGGCACCGCGTGGCGGCGCAGCCAGGCGAGGTCGCCGAGTTCCACCGGATCGCCCGCATCGTCGTGGAGCGCCACTTCGAGGGCCCCGAGCGCGTCGGCGTCGGGGATGCCGAGCGCCCTCGCCGCGGCGTAGGCGAGCCCGCGGTGTCCCGCTGAGTTGAGGTGCACGCGATCCTCCGCCCATCGGTCGAGCCCCGTGAGCTCCGGTTCTGCGGCGACCTCGACCAGGCGCGCGCCGTGCGTCGCCGCGATCCCGCCGAGCACGGCGTTGAACCGGGCGAACCGCGCGACGAACGGCCTCGCCTCGCGTCGTGCGGGCAGGAACGGCGTGACGAGCAGCACCTCGCAGCCCGTCGCGCGCACGCGCCCGACGGCGTCGCCGAGCTCGCGCGCGAGGTGCTCGGGTCGGGCCCGGCGGCCGACGAGGTCGTTGCCGCCGACGAGGACCGAGACGAAGTCGGCGCCGAGCTCGAGCGCCCGCGGCAGCTGCACGTCGACGACGTCGCGCACCCTGCGGCTGCGCACGGCGAGGTTCGCATACTCGATCGGCTCGCCCTGCGAGGCCGCGAGCGCGAGCAGCATCGCGAGCCGGTCGGCCCACCCGCGGTACTCGCCGTCGGCCGTGCGCGAGGTGTCGCAGAGCCCCTCGGTGAGCGAATCGCCGACGGCGACGTAGCGGCGCGGGCGCAGGGGCGCGGCCGGCGGCCTCGGTCCGATCGGCGCGACCGATGCGTCGGGCCGACGGGATGCCCCGCGCCCGACCCGCTCCCCCACGGCGCCCCCGACGCGCGCCGGACGGGGATCGCGCATCGCGCGGCGGAGCCCCGCGGCATCCTCGTAGTGCCCGATGAGCTCGTCGCCGAGCCGATCCCAGCCGCGCCCGAGCACCGATTCGCGGGCGCGCAGCGCGAAGGCGCGACGCTTCGCGGCGTCACCGACGAGATCTTGCACCCGCGACCGCATCTCGGCGAGGTCACCGGGGCGGTAGAGCCAACCGCTGCGGCTCTGCTCGACCAAGTCGAGCGGACCGCCGCGCCCCGTCGCGACGACCGGCACGCCGCTCGCGAGCGCCTCCTGCACAGTCTGGCAGAAGGTCTCGTGCTCGCCCGGGTGCACGAAGAGGTCGAAGCCCGCCATCGCCGCGGCGAGCTCGTCGCCGCCGAGGAAGCCGGTGAACAGGGCTTCGGGAAGCCGTCGCTCGAGTGCCGCCCGCGCGGGCCCGTCGCCGACGATCACGAGGCGGACGCCCGGCATCCCGGCGAGCGCGGCGAGGTCGTCGACCTGCTTCTCGGCGGCGAGCCGGCCCACGTACCCGACGATCGTCTCGCCGCCGGGCGCGACCCGACGCCGCCACGCCTCGTCGCGGCGGGAGGGGGCGAAGCGATCGGTGTCGACGCCGCGACGCCAGAGCCTGAGCCGCTCGACGCCGAGCGAGTCGAGCCGTTCGATCGCCGAGCTCGAGGGGGCGAGCGTGAGCGTCGCCCGGCGGTGCAGCCTCGCCAGGTGGCGGGTCAGCGCGGGCTCGGCCGCGGGCACGCCGTAGCGCTCGGCGTACGCGGGCACGTCGGTCTGGTACACCGCGACCGACGGCGCACCCGCCGCCTCGGCCGCGAGCACGCCGCGCCAGCCGAGCACGAACGGCGAGGCGAGGTGCACGACGTCGGCCCGGTGCTCGCGCACGATCGCGGCGAGTCTCGCGGCGCCCGTGAGCGTCACCCGCACCTCGGGGTAGCTCGGCAGCGGCACCGAGGGCAGGAGGATCGTGCGCGCGCCGCCGGCGAGCGAGCGGTCGACCGGGCCCGAGCGCGGTGCGACGACGAGGGCCTCGTGCCCGCGCCGTTCGAGATGGCGCAGCACCTGCAGCAGTGAGTGCGTCACGCCGTTCATGTGCGGGAGGAACGATTCTGCGAGGAGGACGACCTTCACGCTTCCAGCGTGCGGCCCGAGCCGACTCGGAGTGAGCCGGAACCGGCCCGCGCGCGAAGGATTCACCCGCCCGTCGACGTGCGTTCGCCTGGACGGGACCTGCGGTCAACCACTCGCGCTCGTGGGAGCCCGGGCGGATGATGGAGGGAAGGCACCATCGGATTCGAGGAGGAACACCATGACTTCCGTCGCACGTGTCACCACCATCACCGTCCGTTCGGAGACGAGCTTCGACGACGCCGTCGCCGCAGGCGTCGCCCGCGCGTCGGAGACGCTCCGGAACGTGAGCGGCGCCTGGGTCAAGGAGCAGAAGGTCGAGGCCACCGACGGGCGGATCACGGGGTGGTCGGTCACGCTCGAGGTGACCTTCGTGCTCGACGACTGAATCGCCGGACGGCCCGCACGGGCCATCGACGGCTGGAGGAGCCATCCACTCCCCCGGCTGTCGTCCGCGCCGTCGCGCCGACGGGGCGCACGGGAACCCGTCGGCGCCTCTGCCGGATCGGGGTCGGCCCGCGCTCCCCGCTCAGTGGCTCCACTGACGCGAGCACCCACGCCGTCCAATAATCTATCGAGGAATCCTCAGGTAATGCTGCCGAGAGGGGACCGACATGGACGAGCCGAATTCCGAACCCGGCTACATCGAACTCCGACTCGAACAGGGCGACGCCAGATCCGAGTTCCGTCCCGTGAGACTCGCCACCACCGACGGCTCCGATGCCTGCGCCGACCACGGACTGGCGCCCTGGCACGGCCGGAGCCTGCGCATCGCGCTCGCGATGAAGGGCGGGCTCAGTCTCGCCGTGTGGATCGGCGGGGCGATCGCGGAACTCGACCTGCTCCGTCGCATCCGCATCTACCGCGACGGCGATCGCGCGCGAGCGCTCCTGTATCACATCGGGCATCACGCGGATGTGATGGGCGGGTCGGCGCCCATGATCGACCGGGCCGAGCACTACGCCCGCTACCTCGCCAGTCGCGGATACGATCGCGTCGAGTTCGACGTGCTCGCCGGAGCGAGCGCAGGCGGCCTCAACGGGGTGCTCTACGCCACCTCGCAGCGCGCCGGGGTCGGCTTCGACACGATCCTCGACACCTGGCTGTCGACGGGTTCGGCCTGGGGGCTGCTGCAGACCGGGCGACCGAAGGCGTTCGACTCGGTCATGCGCGGCGACACCTACTTCTGGCCCGAGGTGGCCACGGCGATCGACACGATCGCGCGGACCAAGCAGTCCTGCGAACAGCTGCGGGCGCGGCAGGTCGTGATCGACCTCTCCGCCACGCTCATCGACGCGGTCGACAGCTCAGACCGGACGACGAGCGAAGGCCGCGCGCAGTTCAGGTTCGTGGGCGACGACGCCGACCGCGGGATCGACGGGCGCTCGGTTCCCGATCGACGCACGGGTGACGGCCGGTACGCGGCGGATGTCGCGCGCATCGCCTACGCGGCACGGTCGACCTCGTCGTTCCCGGCGATGTTCGAACCCGCGCTCATCTATTCCGGATCCAACCCGCTCGAGAACGAGCACGGCTGGGAGCAGCCCATCCAGGCCGGCGGAGTCCGCGCGATCGACACGCCCGACATGCGAATGGTCTTCAACGCGCATCGCGCCGACGCGATCTCGCATCCGTTCCGCGTCGTCGACGGCGGCCTCCTCGACAACATTCCGATCGACCGTGCGCTGAACGCCGTCCGCGACCTGCCGGCCGAGGAGCACATCAACCGCGCGATCATCTACCTCGACCCGTCGCCGAAGGAGACCGACGGACTCTTCCGCCGACCGACCGCCTACGAGTCGGCCCGCCCGGCACTCACGTACCGGGTGGGTCGTGCAGCCGGGCGGTTCGCTCCCGAGTTGCGGACGACCCGGACCGACGTCGCGTCCCGGCTCGTCGCGACGGGCCTCGCGTCGTTCCGCAAGCGTGCCGTGCGCGAATCCCGGGACGCGGAGATCGAGGAGGTCGACTCGGTGCGCGCGGCGATCTCGGTCGTGAAGGCGCGCAACGAGCTGCTCGCCGTCCGCATGGACGGTTCGGCGCCCAGCGGACGGAAGCGGGCCGATGCGATACGCGCCTACGCCTACTACCGCACGACGAGCGACCTGGAGCTGCTCACCCCGGCGTTGATGCATCCGGGCGAATGGATGCTGGGCACCGACCTGCCAATGCGCCCCGACCTCACCGCCGTCAACCGGGTCGGCATGGTGCACGTGGAGACCGCGTTCCGGATCGCCGCCGAGGACATCCAGAACGAGGCGCGCGAGGACTCCGCCCGCCACGGCTCGGTCCTCGCGGGCCGGCAGTCGCTCGTCGACGCCTGCCTCACCGCATTGAGCTGGATCCGCGCGATCGAGCACACGGCGTTCCAGGAGGGGGTGCTCGAACTGCTCGACGACGAGGTCGACCGGGAGTTCGGGCGCGCGGCGCGGCGCACCCTGCGCGCGAGGCTCAACCGCCTCGTGTTCGAGGCGCGCCTGAACCGGGATCGTGCCATCCTCTCGACGCTGCGGTCATTGCAGAACCTCCTCCAGGGCAGAACGCTCTCAGCCGACGGCGCCGCCCAGCTCGGGCGGGCCTGGCTCCGGTACGACACCGAGCCGTCCGGAGAGCTCAGCGACATCTGGAACGGACTGGATGCGATCGTCGACGAACTGTTCGAGCTCTCAGCCCACGTCGACCGGATGCAGGCGACGACCGAGCGCTGGCAGCGCACGCCCTGGTCGCAGCTGCGTCGGGGGCCCGCGTCGCAGGGCTTCGCGAGCCAGCTGCCGCTCATCTTCGGCGGCAACGGCATCCCCCAGCCGATCTCCTCCGTGCGGTTCCACCGGATCGGCTCCGACGTGCAACCCGCCTCCGCGACCCAGTACCGCAAGCTCATGGAGGACCAGCTGCTCCGCGGCTACCGCGGCGCCCTGAGCCGCCCCGTCGACGAACTCGACGCCGTCACCGTGCACAACTACCTCGAGGAGGGCTGCCTCAGGTCCAACGCGAAGCTCGCGGGCCTCCGCGCGGCCAACCTCGCGGGTTTCCTCAGCAGCGACTGGCGCGTGAACGACTGGTGGTGGGGCCGACTCGACGCCGCGGCCGGCATCGTCGAGTTCTTCGACGCGATGCCCGCGGCGCCCGGCAAACGTCGATCGGTCGCCGGCGAGCAACCGCCCCCGGCACCGGTCCGCCCCGCCGCCGAGGTGCTCGGCGACGTCCACGACGCGCTGCTCGATCAGCTCGCCCGCGCGAAGGACTCGCCGCTTCCGCCGGCGCCCGCCGACCGGCCGCACCACGACCGCATACAGGCAGCCGACCGGCCGCCCACGCCGCGGGCGCTGCGCGAGCGGATGGTCCGCGGAACACAGGGCCTCGAGTCGCTCTCGGACGCCTACCGCACCGCGATCGTCTCGCGCACCGTGCGCGCGGTCTCGTCGGCAATGGCTCGCGGAAGCGGTCGCGCCTCCCTCGCCCGGATGGCCCACTGGGTGTTCCGGCCGCTCGGGGCGATCGGCCCTGCCGTCGCCTCACGCCCGCGGCTCACCCTGCTCTTCGCGTTCCTCGTGTGCGGTGCGCTGCTCATCTGGCCGTCGCCCGCCTGGGAGCTGCCCGAGCCGCTGGAGATGGCCGACTCCGTCACCTTCGCCTCGACGCTCGTCGTCTCCGCAGTCGTCGTCGTGGCGTGGCTGCGACTCGCCGCGGCGATCCGTTCGAGGCGACGACGGCTGCGCCGCATCCTCGAGCACACCACGACCAAGATCCGGACCCGGGCCGTTATCGCGGCCGCGGAGCGCCGGGCACGCACCGGTCGCGTAGTCCTCGACCTGCTCACGATCGCGACGGGCGCGGCGGTCATCTGGGTCGACCTCGTCTACGGGATCGGGACGGTGCTGTTCTGGGCGGCGCTCGTCACCTTCCTCGGCGTCTCCGCTGCGGCGATCCACGCAGCGCAGACGGTGCCGCAGACCCTCGCGATCTCTCGGCGGGGCACGATCGCGGCGGCCGTCGGCGCCGTGGTCGCGGTCGCCCTCACGATCGGCATCCGGGCGTTCCCGTTCCCGGAGCCGTCAGGGCGCTGGGACCAGGCCGGGTGGCACGCACTCGGCGCCGCCCTCATCGGCACTGCGGTCGCCCTGACGATGCTCGTCGGCTGCTACGCCCGCCGGTGGCTCCTCGTGCTCCCGGTCGCGCTCGTCGCCCTCGCTGCGGCGATCGCCTCAGCGGGCGCCACGATCGCGTTCTCGTACGCGGAGTTCACCACGCCGGTCGAACAGATCACCGAGGCCCTCCTCGTCGGATGGATCGCCGGCACCGTGCTGTGGTGGGCGCCGTGGTGGCGCGGCTACGGCACCGGACCGCAGGACGCGCCGTCCGATGCCGTCGTCGACCTCGACTGGCCGGCGGTGGTCGCCGCGCCGCGAACCGCAGCAGGGACGGAAGCGGCTCAGCGGCGCCGGCCCGAACGCCGCCGTCAAGCGTCCCGTGCGGCGGCGCCCGCGACCTGACCTCGACGGGATGCCGCGTCGCGACGTGCTCGCGACGCGGCATCCCGGTCTTCGGCGGTCACTCCCCCGCGAGGCCCCCGATGAGGTGGCCCATGGGCCGGTCGAGCCGGAAGGGGTCGTTCACGAGCTGCGAACGGTCGGTGCGCTCGACGAGCTCGGCGAACTCCTTCGCCCCGCGGTAGATGCGGTCGGGCAGCGAGCGGACCCCGTCGCCTTCCGCGCCGCCCCAGTCGCCGGTCGCGGCGAAGACGCCGGTCGTCACCGGGATGGCGTGCAGGTAGGTGAACAGCGGCCGCATCGCGTAGTCGATCGCGAGCGAGTGGCGCGGCGTGCCGCCCGTCGCCCCGAGCAGCACCGGCAGGTCGGTGAGCGCCTGCGGGTCGATCACGTCCACGAACGACTTGAACAGGCCCGCATAGCTCGTCGTGAAGATCGGCGTGACGGCGATGAGCCCGTCGGCCGTGCCGACGGCGTCGAGCGCGGCCTCGAGCTTCGGCGGGGCGAAGCCGAGCAGCAGGTGGTTCGTGATGTCGTGCGCGAGCTCGCGCAGCTCGAAGGTCTGCACCTCGGCCTGCGTGCCGCGCTCGGCGAGCACCGAGACCGCGTCGGCCGCGAGGCGGTCGGCGAGCTGGCGCGTCGAACTCGGCGTCGAGAGCCCCGCCGAGACGACGACGATCTTCTTCGCGGTCATCGGGTCGCCCCCTGACGGGTCGCGGCCGGGCCGAAGGCCGAGCCGCCCGGCTTCGCCGCGGCGTCGACGGCCGCGGTGTCCTGGTAGGGCGAGCCCACGGTGAGGTTGTCGCCGCGGTTTGCGTTCGGCGTGGCCTGGCGGGGAGCCTCGTCGCCGTACTTCGCGGCGACGAGCGAGGCGTGGGTCGGGGCATCCGGAACCTCGGCCGAGCGGCCCTTCTCGAACTCCTCGCGGAGCACGGCGACGACCTCGCCGAGCAGGTCGAGCTGCTCGAGCACCGTCTGCAGCGGCAGGCCCGCGTGGTCGAGGAGGAAGAGCTGGCGCTGGTAGTCGCCGACGTAGTCGCGGAAGCCGAGGGTCTTGTCGATGACCTCCTGCGGGCTGCCCACGGTGAGCGGCGTCTGCTGCGTGAACTCCTCGAGGCTCGGGCCGTGGCCGTAGACCGGCGCGTTGTCGAAGTAGGGGCGGAAGTCGCGCACCGCGTCCTGCGAGTTGCGGCGCATGAACACCTGTCCGCCGAGGCCGACGATCGCCTGCGCGGCCGTGCCGTGGCCGTGGTGCTCGAAGCGCTGGCGGTACAGCGCGATCATGCGCTGCGTGTGCGAGGCGGGCCAGAAGATGTGGTTCGCGAAGAAGCCGTCGCCGTAGAACGCCGCCTGCTCGGCGACCTCGGGCGTACGGATCGAGCCGTGCCACACGAACGGCGGCACGCCGTCGAGCGGGCGCGGCGTCGAGGTGAAGCCCTGCAGCGGCGTGCGGAACTTGCCCGACCAGTCGACGACGTCCTCGCGCCAGAGCCGGTGGAGCAGCTCGTAGTTCTCGACGGCGAGCGGCAGGCCCTGGCGGATGTCCTTGCCGAACCACGGGTAGACGGGGCCGGTGTTGCCGCGGCCGAGCATGAGGTCGGCGCGGCCGTCCGAGACGTGCTGCAGCATCGCGTAGTCCTCGGCGATCTTCACCGGGTCGTTCGTGGTGATGAGCGTCGTGGCGGTCGAGAGCTGCAGGGTCGAGGTCTGGCCGGCGATGTAGGCGAGGGTCGTGGTCGGCGACGACGACCAGAACGGCGGGTTGTGGTGCTCGCCGAGGGCGAAGACGTCGAGGCCGACCTCTTCGGCGTGCTTGGCGATCGTCACCGTCGCCTTGATGCGCTCGGCCTCGGTCGGCGTGCGCCCGGTGGTCGGGTCCTGCGTGATGTCGCTGACGGTGAAAATACCGAACTGCATGATGCTGCTCCTGAGCTCATCCGATGATTGGTCGAGTCTATGCGTTTGCATATATCCCGTCCAACCGAGGCCCTCCCCACGATATTCCCCACCCGCCAGTCCCCACCCGCCCGCACGCGCGGCGCGACGATACACTCGCCCCGATGAGCACGATCTCGGTCGTCATACCGTGTCTCGACGACGCGGAATTCCTCGTCGCGTGCCTCGACGCGGTGGTCGGCCAGTCACGCCCCGCCGACGAGATCATCGTCGTCGACAACGGCTCGGCCGACGACACGGTCGCCGTGGCCCGCGCAGCGGGGGCCCGGGTACTCCTCGAGCCTCGACGCGGCATCTGGCCCGCGACCGCGACCGGCTTCGACGCGGCGAGGGGCGAGATCCTCGCCCGGCTCGACGCCGACTCCGTGCCCGCCGCCGACTGGCTCGAGGAGATCGAGCGGCGCATGACCGCCCAGGACCGCCCGGCGGTCGTCACGAACGGGGGCCACTTCTACGGACGCAACGCCGCCGTCCGCTGGATCGCGCGGAACCTGTACATCGGCGGCTACTTCACCGTCATCGGGGGCCTGCTCGGCCATCCGCCGATCTTCGGCTCGAACTACGCCATGCGGGCCGACGCCTGGCGACGCCTCAGGCACCTCGTGCACCGCGACCGCGCCGACGTGCACGACGACCTCGACCTCGCGTGGTGGATGCAGCCCGGCATGACCGTCGTCCGCGACCGCCGGCTCGTCGTCGGCGTCTCGGCGCGGCCGTTCGACACCGCGGCCGGCCTCTGGCGACGGGTGCGCATGGCGTTCCACACCATGTCGATCGAGTCGCGCGAGTGGCCGCCGCTCACCCGCCGCGCCGAGCGACGTCGGGCGCCCGCCTGGATCTGGGAGGCCTCCGAGCTCGAGGGGGTCGTGCCCGAGCGCGATGCCGACGGCGACGACGCGCTGCTCGCCTGACGCGCCGATGAATGAAGGTGCCTCGTCGCCGGCGCCGCAGCACGGTCTCCGCGTGCTCACTCGGCGATCGAGCGACTCGACTCGAAGAGCGCGAGCATGTCGCGCACCAACTGGTGCGGCGCGGTCTCGCAGGGGCTGTGCCCCGTGGGGTAGCTCACGAGTCGGGCGCCGAGCTCGCGCGCCGAGCGCTCGTGCAGCGCACGCGGCCACAGGTCGTGCTCGCCGACCGCGACGAGTTTCGGCACCGGCGTCGCCGCGAGCTCGGCCCGCACGTCGGGCGTCGCCATCATCAGTGCGATGATGTCGTCGACGCTCTCGCGCCTGGTGAGTGCGAAGCGCTCGCGCACGAAGGCGAGACGGCCCGGCGGCACCCGGTTGAGGTTGTTGCGGATGCCCCACAGCATGAGCCCG
The DNA here is from genome assembly GCF_042799635.1 of Agromyces sp. NPDC057679. Taxonomy (NCBI): domain Bacteria; kingdom Bacillati; phylum Actinomycetota; class Actinomycetes; order Micrococcales; family Microbacteriaceae; genus Agromyces; species Agromyces sp. NPDC057679. Next base: position 93,797 of record NZ_JBHVIK010000001.1, read on the forward strand.
GCACCCTGTCGCGCCGTCGTGAAACCGCTCAGCAGGCCGATCCGCTTGACGCCGCCGAAGGCCTGCCCGGGCTCGGGCGGTGAGCTCAGCAGGGTCAGGCTCGCGAACCGGTCGGGGCGCTCGAGCAGCGCGAGCCCCGCGAGCGTTCCCGCGAAGCTGTAGCCGAGCACGTGCGCCGCGCCAGCACCGTCGTCGAGCACCGCGATCAGGTCGTCGAGGAAGAGCCGCTGGTCGTAGCGCTCACGCGGAGGCACGAGATTCCACGGACCCGCCTCGTGCGACTCGTACTGGCCCGCGAGGTCGAACGCCTCGACCCGGTACCCGGCGTCGGCGAGCAGCGGCATCATCAGGACGAAGTCCTCCTTGGACCCCGTCGCTCCAGGCACGAGCACGACGCGCGGCCCGTCGGCCGGCCCGAGCGCGATGCGGGCGAGCGGGCCGCTCGGCGCCGCGAACGTCGTGCGCTCTGTGCCCGCCGGGAGCACCCGCCAGTCGCGGTCGGGCAGCGCCTCGTCGAGTGCTCTCGCCCCGTCGATCGCCGTCACGACCCTCACGATAGCGGCAGGCGTGCGCCCGGCGACGATGACCTTCCGATCGCCCGTCGAACGACGCGACGAGGGCGGGGGCGCCGATCCGGCACCCCCGCCCCGTGGTTCTCCTCGGGGTTACCCGACGTCGCCGTGCGAGTGGCCGCCGTCGCTGCCGACAGTGCCCTCGGGGCCGGCCGGGGCCGGGAGGACGAGCCCGCCCGGCACCTTCTTGCCGACCACGCCGTTGACCGACTCGGTCGAGTAGGAGTAGGCGAGCACCGTGAGCGCGATCGCGTCGATGTTCACGTCGAGCGCGTGCTCGTTCACGTTGTCGATCGTGTCGCACGCCTGGTGGTAGCACTGGTCGAACGACTCGCCGGCCGTCCCGCCCCAGATCGCCTGCTGCTCGGCGCTCTTCACGACCTCGGCGCCCGTGAACAGGCCGCCTGCGGGGATGTCGTTGAGGATGAACGCCTCGTAGTCGCTGCGGCCGCTGAACTCCGCGTCGTCGTACGGCTCGCCGACGCTCGTGAAGTAGCTCTCGAACAGCTTCTCGATCGCGACCGAGCCCTCGGGCACCGTCACCGGCGCCGGGAAGCCCGACTCGTCGCCGTCGTACACCATGAACATGTAGTTCGGCGAGGCGACCATGTCGAAGTTCAGGTACAGCGCGATGCGGTCCTTCTCGGCTTGGCTGAGCCCGTCGACGTAGGCGGCGGATCCGAGCAGGCCGTCCTCCTCGGCGCCCCACCATGCGAGGCGCACGGTGTTCTGGGGCTTCACCTTCGACATCTGCTCGGCGAGCTCGAGCAGCGACGCCGAGCCGCTGCCGTTGTCGTTGATGCCGGGACCCTCCTGCACGGAGTCGAGGTGCGCACCGGCCATCACGACGTTCGCGTCGTTCGCGCCGGGGAGCTCCGCGATCACGTTCTTCTGCGGGCGGGGGTCGGGCGCGGGCACGAAGACGTGCGCCCTCGAGCCCGGCTGGGCGAGCGCCTCGCCCTGGGCGAAGCTCGCTCCGACGACCGGGATGCCGTGCGAGACGGGCGTGCCGTCCGTTCGCGACGACGCGTCCGCGACGATCAGGCCCTCACGGTCGGGCGTGTTGCCCTGGTTGAAGATGATGACGCCGACGGCGCCGGCCTGCTCGGCGAAGAACGCCTTGTCGCCGAAGTTGCACGTGCCGCGCTGCACGAGCGCGATGGATCCGGCGGGGAACCCGGCGAAGTCGGCTGCCTCGCAACCGCTCGTCGAGGCGCGCGGCGGCGTGAGGTTGATGTCGACCGGGACCACGTTCGCGGTCACGTCGCCGTTGCCGCTGCCGCTGAACGCGCCGGTCGGGTACTCCGCGTTCACCGGGGTGAGCTGCGTCAGCGTCGACGCCCCGATGAAGTCGTAGTCGAACTCGTCGATCGAGACGTTCCACCCTGCGGCCTCGAGGGTCTCGACGACGTAGTCGACGCTGGCCTCGTAGCCGGGGAGCCCTGCGGCGCGGTTGCCGCCGTTCTCGTCGGCGATCTCCTGGAGCGCCTCGAGGTGCTCCATCGCCCCGTCGGCGTCGACGCACTCGACGAGCTTCGCGATCGTGTTGTTGTTGCGGTTGTCGCACTTCGCGGCCGGTGCGGCGGTGGCCGCTCCGACCGGGACGAGCGCGACCGCGAACGCGGCGACCGTCGCGATCGCCAGTCCGCGGGATGTCACAGGTGACCTCATTGTCTTCCTCCAACCGGCACCCTGTTTGGGCGCCACGGCTGGGAGCCTATGAGGATCGCTCGCACAAGTGAAGACCTTGCGCGACACTCGACGGTATGCGCAGCATTTCTGCGTGCGCCGGACGCTCTGGGTGCGGCTCCTGCCGTCCGGCGCGGCTTTCGGTCACGGCGGACGGGCGGCCGGCGTCGAGGTCGCTGCCAGCGAACATCGGGCGGGCTCCCAGCGGCGTCGCCTAGTCTGGACGAATGGCTACCGTCGCGCTGACCCTGGAGACCTTCGAGAAGACGATCCTCGAGGGGGGCACCGTCTTCGTCGACTTCTGGGCCGAGTGGTGCGGCCCCTGCCGCCAGTTCGCACCGAACTACGAGGCCGCCTCCGAGGCGAACCCCGATCTCACCTTCGCGAAGGTCGACACTGAAGACCAGCAGCAGCTCGCGGCCGCGATGAACATCACCTCGATCCCGACGATCATGGCCTTCAAGGACGGCATCGGCGTGTTCGCGCAGGCGGGCGCACTCCCCCGACCGATGCTCGACGAGCTCGTCTCGCAGGTCCGCGCCCTCGACATGGACGAGGTGCGCGCGCAGCTCGCCGCGCAGGAGGCGCAGGACGCCGACGAGGCGCAGCAGGCCGCCGGCGTCTGAACCGGACGGGCGGCGTCAGGCCGCCCCGACCCCGCCCGCTCCGAGCGACTCGAGACCCCCGAGGTCGAGCTCGACCCCGTGCGGGCGTGCATCGCCCGTGATGCGCGCCGGGACCCGGACGTAGCGCCCCTCGACGGCGAGCGCGTCGAGGAGCTCGCGCCACGTGGCATCCACCGCATCGCCGAGGAACCCGGCGTGCCTCGGCGTGCCGCCGCCGACGAGCTGCACCCCGATGCGGTAGCGCATCGACAGCCACCGGCTCGCGCGCGGCACGAGCACGGCGTGCTGGTCGGCGCCGCCGTGCAGCAGCGCGAGGTCGATCGCCGGCTGGTGCCGGTGCGTGTCGGCGACCGGCGCGACCTGCCGCACCGCGCGCTCGAGGTGCGGTGCCTCGACGATCTCGAGCCCGTCGAGCGACCGGAGGTCGCCCCACTGGTCGGGGTCGGTGCGACGACGCCCGCGCACGAGGCCGACGACGAGCCACGCGATCGCGGCGACGAGCAGCACGTTGAACGGCCAGAACACCCAGGCCGGCGATTCAGGTCGCACGCCGCCCGTCGCGATGAGCAGCACGAGCACGACGAGGTACGGCAGCGGCTCCCATGCGAGGAGCGGCTTCCGGCGGGGCGCAGACATCTGTTCAGGCTATCGCGGCGGATGCCCCGACGCCGCCGTCAGCGCAGGGCGTCGAGCCGCGCGGCGACCTCGTCGAGCACGCGCTCGTCGCCCGCATAGATGCCCTCGGGGCGTGGCCAGTGCGCGACGACGTCGGTGAAGCCGAGCTCGCGTGCGCGGCCCACCGCGTCCTCGAAGGCGTCGACGCTCGCGAGGCTCGTGCGCACCTCGGAGTCGAGCGAGAGGGTGCGTGCGAGGTCGCCGGGGGCCCGGCCCGCCGCCGCGCAGGCGTCGTCGAGGCGCGCCGAGAGCGCGGCGACCTGCCGCCACCACGCGTCGGTGCCGTCGTCGTCGCCGCCCGTCGTGATCCACCCCTCGGCGAGCTCGGCGACGAGGGCGAGCCCTCGCGGGCCGTTCGCCGCGAGGTGGAACGGCGTGCGCGGCCGCTGTGCCGGCTCGCCCACCATGCGGGCGCCGTCGGCGCCGAACCACTCGCCGTCGAACGAGATGCCGCCCGCGCCCGGCTCCTCGTAGCGCAGCAGGGTGTCGAGCTCGCGCGCGAACTCCTCGAAGCGGTCGGCCCGCTGCCTGGCGGTGAGCTGCGGCTGCCGCAGCACGGTCGAGTCGAAGCCGGTGCCGCCCGAGCCGACCCCGAGCAGCACCCGGCCGCCGGAGATCTGGTCGAGCGTCGCGACGTCCTTCGCGAACGGCACGGGATGCCGGTAGTTCGGGTGCGAGACGAAGGTGCCGAGGCCGATGCGCTCGGTGACCATCGCGGCCGCCGTGAGCGTCGGAACGGTCGCGTGCCACCGCTCGCCCGCGAGGCTGCGCCAGGCGAGGTGGTCGTAGGTCCAGGCGTGGTCGAAGCCGTACTCCTCGGCTCCGCGCCAGTACCGCGCGGCCTCGGGCCAGTCGAACTGGGGCAGGATGACGATGCCGAATCGCATGCCGTCAGCCTAGGCCGCGCGCTCGGGATCGGGCACGACGACGGGAGTCGACGCCGTCACGGGCACCGGTTCGGCGCCGAGCTCGACGGCGGGCGCGCCCGCCGGATCGGCACGCTCGAGCTTCACGCAGACGATGCCGCCGAGGATGAGCAGGCCGCCGAGGATCTGCAGCGGGCCCAGCACCTCACCGAGCAGGATCCACCCGGCGATCGCCGCGAACACGACCTCGGAGAGCCCGAGGAACGACGACAGTCGCGCACCGAGCATGCGGATCGAGGCGATGCCGGCCGTGTAGGCGAAGGCCGTGGAGACGACGCCGACGGCGAGGAGCGGCACGAACCACGGGACCTCCGCCCCCAGGAAGGCGACGTCGCCGAACACGACGTGCATCGGCAGCAGGCCGGTGAGCCCGGCGAGGCCGAGCGCGAGGGCGCCGACGACGAAGCCGGCCGCGATGAGCGTCACGGGGGGCAGTTGATCGGCGGCCGATTCGCCGACCGCGTAGTAGACGCAGACGCCGATCATGGCGAGGGCGGCGAAGGCGAGACCGAGCACGTCGAGCCCGCCCCCGCCGGGGCCGATCACGAGCACGAGACCGGCGAGGGCGAGCACCGATCCGCCGAGCACGACCGGCTGCGGCAGCCGGCGCGTGCGCACCCAGGCGAGGAGCACGAGCGCGATCGGGGCGAGGTACTCGATGAGCAGCGTCATCGACACCGGGATGCGCTGGAGCGAGGCGTAGAAGAAGAACTGCACGCCGGCGACGGCGACGGTGCCGTAGAGGAGGATCGTCCACTTGGCACGCCACAGCCGGCGGAAGTCGCCCTTCAGCGCGAGGAGGCCGGGGACGGCCAGCAGCACGGCCGCGATCGAGATGCGCGCGAGCACCGCGGCGCCGGGCGACCAGCCGCTCTCGAGCAGTGGCTTCACGAAGACGCCGCCGATGCCGAAGGCGAGGCCGGCCGCGAGCCCGATCGCGATGCCGGTCAGTCCGCCCCGTCGTGCCGTCATGGTCGCCCCACCTCTTCCTCGTCATGAGTGAAAACCGTTATGCTCGTGACAGTACATCCCGACCACGTCAGGAGTCAAATGATTTTCACCGATGACACGGTGGCAGCGCTCGAGTTCATGGCGGCACTGGCCGACACGGTGCCCGAGGCATCCGAATCGGGCGACGACGAGCTCGCGACGATCGCGCAGCTCGAGGGCATGATCGACACCTGGAGGTACTCGGGCCGCCGCGACGGCGACGACGCCGAACTCGCCGAGGTGCGCGCCGCACGCACGCGCCTCCGCACCGTGTGGGCGCTGCCCCGCGACGAGCTCGCCGGCGCCGTCAACGACATCCTCGACGAGGCGAACGCCCTCCCCCACCTGGTGCGGCACGACGACGCCGACTGGCACATCCACGCCACCTCGCCCGACGCGCCGCTCGCCGAGCGCATGCTCGTCGAGGCCGCGATGGCGCTCGTCGACGTGGTGCGCGCCGACGAGACCCGGCGCCTGCGCGAGTGCGACGCCGACGACTGCGAGGGCGTCTACGTCGACCTCTCGAAGAACGCCTCGCGCCGCTACTGCAGCACCCGCTGCGGCAACCGCATGGCGGCCCGAGCGCATCGCGCCCGCGCGAGCTGAGCGCAGCGCGCGCCACACGACCTCGCGCGCACCACGAGGCATCCCGGACATGACGAAGGCCCCCACCGGATCGGCGGGAGCCTTCGCAAGAAGTTCGCGGTGTCTTCGAGAGCCGCGCGAGGAACTGCGCTTAGCGGCGCAGCCCGAGACGCTCGATGAGCGAGCGGTAGCGCGCGATGTCGACATCGGCGAGGTAGCCGAGGAGACGACGACGCTGACCGACGAGGAGCAGCAGGCCACGACGCGAGTGGTGGTCGTGCTTGTGCGCCTTCAGGTGCTCGGTGAGGTCCTTGATCCGCTTCGTGAGGAGCGCGATCTGGACCTCGGGGGATCCAGTGTCACCGGGGTGCGTCGCGTACTCTTCGATGATCGCCTTCTTGACGTCTGCTTCGAGTGCCATAGATGGGATCCCCTTTCTCCTTGTTGCGCGCTGCCCGGGGCCGAATGCCTGGGCTCTCTTGATGCGCGGCCGATTCACGGCAACCTGAATACTCTACCAGAGCGGATGCCTCGGGGCCGACCACGCGGTGAAACGCAGCCCTCGCCCAGGGCGCCTGCCGCAGGCGCCGGAATAGCGCACGCCACCGTGAGGTTCGCATGCATATGAATGCAATCGAGGTGGACGTCGCCGTCATCGGCGCCGGCCAGGCGGGACTCTCCGCGGCGTACCACCTGCAGCGCCGGGGCTTCACGCCCGTCACCCGCGATCCCGGCGCGGCCCAGACGTTCGTGGTGCTCGACGCGAACGCGGCGCCGGGCGGCGCCTGGCAGCACCGTTGGGAATCGCTCCGCATGGCGACCGTGAACGGCATCCACGAGCTGCCCGGGTTCCCGGTGCCGCCGGCTGACCCCTCGACGCCGAGCCGCGACGCCCTGCCGCCGTACTTCGCCGACTACGAGCGTCGCTTCGCGCTCGAGGTGCAGCGGCCGGTCCGCGTCCGCGCGGTGCGCCGTGCCGATGACGACCCCGATGGGCGCCTGCTCGTCGAGACCGACCGCGGCACGTGGGCGGCCCGCCACGTCATCAACGCCACCGGCACGTGGACCCGGCCGTTCCGCCCGTACCACCCCGGCTTGGAGAGGTTCCGCGGGCGCCAGCTGCACGTCGCCGACTACGTATCGGCCGATGAGCTCGCCGGTGAGCGGGTGATCATCGTCGGCGCGGGCATCTCTGCAGTGCAGCTGCTCGATGAGATCTCGCACGTCGCCGAGACCGTCTGGATGACCCGCCGCGAGCCCGAGTGGATCGAGGAGGAGTTCGACCTGGCGACCCGCAGCGCGGCGATCGCCGGCGTCGAGGCACGGGTGCGGCAAGGGCTCCCGCCCGGCAGCGTGATCTCCGTCACGGGGATGCACTGGACGCCGTGGGCGCGGGCCGCCCAGGCCCGGGGCGTGCTGGTGCGCCATCCGATGTTCGCCTCGATCGAGGAGCGCGGCGTGCGCATGCCCGACGGCTCGTTCATCGAGGCCGACGTGATCCTGTGGGCGACGGGGTTCCGACCGGCGCTCGACCACCTCGCGCCGCTGAAGCTGCGGACGCCGGAGGGCGGCTTCCGCGTGGCCGAGACGCGCTCGCTCGACGAGCCGCGGTTGTTCCTGATCGGCTACGGCCCGTCGCAGTCGACCGTGGGTGCGAACCGCGCCGGACGGGCCGCGGTGCAGCAGATCGTCGCCGAACGCACGGCGCGCGCGGCCGCCGCTCCTGCCGCGTAGCACGCTGCGGTGGCTCGCCGCCCACGGGGCATCCGTCGAAGCGTGATCGGCACCCTTGTGGCCTCCCGGGCGTCGGCGTAGCGTGCCGAATGTCCAGGCCGGATGGCCCGAGGAAGAGGGACATGATGATGATCACGAAGAAGCGCGCGCGAACCGCCGCGCTGACGCTCGCTGCCGTCGCCGCACTCACCTTCGCCGGCGCCGGCGCCGCCCAAGCCGCTCCGGCTGTTCCGCTCAACGGCGGGCAGGAGGCGCCGACGCCGAACAATTTCGGCGCGCACGGCTCGTTCAGCTACGAGATCGACGACGACCTCAACCAGTTCTGCTACACCCTCGTCGTGAAGGGACTGTCCGCACCGGCGACGGCCGCCCACGTGCACGTCGCCCCGCGCAACACCCCTGGTCCGGTCGTCATCCCGCTCGGCGTTCCGAGTGCGACCGACTTCTCGGTCAGTGGCTGCACGACCGTCGCCGATGAGGCCCTGCTCGATGCGATCGCCGCGAACCCGAGCGCCTACTACGTCAACGTGCACAACGCGAACAACATGCCTGGAGAGATCCGCGGACAACTGAAGTAGCGCCGGTCGCGAGACGGCAGCCCGCCGTTCGGCGGTCGGAGTCACGAGTGACCCGGGAGGTCGCGACGATGAGCGCCGAACCACGAACCGTCGACCGCACCGGATATCCGCCACCCGCGCTCACGGTCGCGGTGCTCGCGGTCATCGCCGTTGCACTCGCCGTGCTGGCGGCGCTGGCGCTCGGCGACACCGCCGCGCGCGCATCCGCTTCGTACACGCCGCTCGAGGCGACCGTCGTCGACGAGCGCATCGAGGAGCAGACGTTCGCCGTCCGCACCGGGAGTCGGACCGCGACGTTCCGCGTCGTGAGCGTGGAACTGCCCGACGGAGCCCGCGCCGATGTCCGAAGCGACGACCTCGCAGTCGGCGCCTCCGCGACGGTCTATCTCAGCGCAACGGGCGCGGTGTTCGAGCATCCACCCGAGCCGCCGGGCGCGTTCGAGTGGACCCTGTGCGCGGCGGCCGTGGCAGCCGCCGTCGTGCTCGCCGGCCTGGCGGTGCGGAGCGCGCTGCGGCTGCGGTCGCGGCCGCGCCGCCCGTCGTGATCGAGGCTGCGGTCCACGACCGACGGCATCCGCGATCAGGCGCTTCGCAGCGACTCGACCGGATCGGCGGCGATCTCGATCGACCGCAGCACGGCCACGAGCTCGTCGGTGCCCGCATCGCCGGCCCCCGCCTCCGATCGCACGTCGTCGCGCAAGGTCGGGTGATGGGCCGGCTGAACATCACCCCTCACTCGAACTCCCCCTCGAGCAGCGAGAGCGCCGCGTCGACCGCCTCGGCCGGCGTGCCCGTGCCGCTCCGCGCCCACCAGCGCATCGCGCTGAAGCCGGTCGTCACGTAGAGGTCGGCGAGGAGGTGCGCCCGGAGCGACCCCGGTTCGCCGAGGTGGGGCTCGAGCAGCTCGTGCACGGCGCCGAACTTCGCGAGCCCGTGCGCGAGCACCGCGGGGTGCGCGTCGATGATGCGCAGCCGCTGCCGGGTCACGCCCAGGAGTTCGGGCGGGAACTCGGCCATGGCGACATACGCGCGGTGCAGCTCGGCGATCGGCGTCGGGGTCGCGGCCGAGGCCGAGGCCGAGGAGCCCGCGCGGCTCCGGGCCGCGACGAGCGAGGCCTCGAACCGCGCGGTGGCCTCCTCGAATCCGCCCCAGACGAGGTCGGGCTTCGACGGGTAGTAGCGGAACAACGTGCGGCGGCTCACCCCGGCGGCCTCGGCGACCTCGGCCATCGTCACCTCGTCGAAGCCGCGCTCGTCGAAGAGCGCGAGCGCGATCGCCGCGAGCTGGTCGGGGTCGACCTCGACCGGCCGCCCGCGCGGCGCGCGGGCGGCGCCGGGCGCGGCCGGGGCATCCGTGGTCATGCTGCCATTCTCATGGGAACATTTTATGGCACCGAGTGTTATAACTGGTGCAACGGTCGAAAACCGGCCGGCGAAACACCGCGACGCCGCGTACGCCACGACGCCGCACTCATCCCCCTGAGGAGCAGCAATGAACACCGTCATCACCCCCGGACGCTTCGACGGCAAGACCGCGATCGTGACCGGCGCCGGCTCGGGCATCGGCCTCGCGACCACCGTGCGGCTCGCCGCCGAGGGCGCGCGCGTCATCGCCGCCGACGTCTCGAAGGAGCGGCTCGACGCCCTCGTCGCCGAGCACCCCGAGCTCGACATCGTGGCGGTCGCGGGCGACATCACCGTCGAGGAGAACGTGCAGGCGCTCGTCGCCGCCGCGGGCGAGAAGGTCGACGTGCTCGCGAACGTCGCCGGCATCATGGACGCGTTCCTGCCGGCCGCCGAGGTCGACGACGCCACCTGGGAGCGGGTCATGAACGTCAACGTCACCGCCGTCATGCGCCTCACGCGCGCCGTGCTGCCGAAGATGCTCGAGCAGGGCTCGGGCTCGATCGTCAACGTCACGAGCGAGGCGGGCCTCCGCGGCGCCTCGGCCGGTGCGGCCTACACGACCTCGAAGCACGCCGTCGTCGGCTTCACGAAGAACACCTCGGTCATGTACTCGGGCTCGGGCATCCGCGTGAACGCCGTCGCCCCCGGCGGCGTGAAGACGAACATCGAGGCGCCCTTCAAGTCGGAGCACGCAGGCAAGGTGCTCGGCCCGGTGCTCGGCGCCCTCGCGCTCGTGCCCGCCGAGCCCGAGCAGCTCGCCGCGGCCATCACCTGGCTGCTCTCCGACGACTCGGCGAACGTCTCGGGCGTCGTGCTCGCCTCGGACGGCGGGTGGTCGGCGATCTGACCGTCGCCGTCACGACGGCGACCTGAACGTCGCCGCCTCAGAACGGATGCCCCGTGCGAGTTCCCCGCGCACGGGGCATCCGTTGTCTCATCGCCCGTCGCCCGCGAGACTGGAGCCATGGTCTTCGTCATCAAGCGCGTATACGAGCCCGCCGAGCCGGGCGACGGGTTCCGGGTGCTCGTCGACCGCTTGTGGCCGCGGGGCGTGAGCAAGGAGCGCGCCGAGCTCGACCTGTGGGACAAGGACGTCGCCCCGTCCCCCGAGCTGCGCACCGAGTGGCATCATGCCGCCGACCGGCTCGGCGACTTCGAACACTTCGCCGAGCGCTACCGCGCCGAGCTCGACGAGAGCCCGGCCGCCGAGGCGCTCCTCGCGCTGGGGCGGGAGCACGAGCACGTGACGCTCCTCTACGGCGCCCGCGACGAGCACACCAACCACGCCGCCGTGCTGCTCGCGTGGCTCGGCGAGCACGGGGCATCCGTCGCGACCGACTGACCCGGTCGAGGTCGGGCGGGATGTCACGGCGCCCCCGCCGCCCGTTCGCCTCGTAGGCTGACGGGGCGGCGAGGTGCCGCGACCCGAGCAGCGAGAGGCCGCCGTGAACCCTGACGACGACCGCACGACCGAGGCGCCCGGCGAGCCCGCGTCGGCATCCGCCTTCGTCTCGCCGTACGGGCCCGCCGCTCCCGAGCCGCTCGACGAACCGGTGGCCGCACCGAACGGCATCCCGCCGCTGCACGAAGCGGCCGCCCCGGTCGCTCCGGCGCACGCCGCTGCGCCGCCGCACCGCCGCCGCTCCCGCCCCGGGCTCCTCGCCGCCGGCATCCTCGCCGTCGCGGGCACCGTCGTCATCGGCGGGATGGCGTGGGCCGCCGCGACGCAACCCCGCGAGCCGAGCTACGACGACCCGCTCGACGAGCACGCGGTCGACTCGGCATCGCCGATCGAGCTCGGCGAGGAGCGTTCGGGCCACGGCGACGCGGTCCTCGCGATCGAGCTCCCCGAGCCCGAGCAGCGTTGGATCGCAACCCTCGCCCACGACGGCGACGCCCTCGAGCTCGACGCCTTCTCGACGGACGGCGACTACCTCTCGTCCGTCGCCTACACCTGGTCGGCGACGGGCCGCGACTACGAGGGCGTGCTGCTCGGACCCGAATGGCTGGCCGGGACGAAGCTGCTCCTCGGCATCGAGACCGACGGCGACTGGACGTTGCAGATCGAGCCGCTCGAGGCCGCGCCCGAGCTCACCGGCACCGTGCACGGCGACTTCGACGCGGTCTACCGCTGGAGCGGCCCGGCCGCGACCGCGCGGATCGACGTCGACGGCACGTACCCGCCGACGATCACGGCCGACTGCGAGACGAACGGGCGCTCGGAATGGGACACCGAGCGCGACGCCTTCGACCTGCCCGACCGCGAGTGCGTGGTCACCGTCGAGTACGCCGACGGCGACCGGTGGACCATGTCGGTCGACCCCGCACCGTCGGTCGACCCCGCACCGTCGGTCGAGTAGCGAAGCGCATCGAGACCCTACGGCTGCGGCGCGAAGGGGAAGATCGCGGGCCACCCCGTGTGCGCGTACACGATGACGGCGAACACGACCGCGTCGAAGAGCATGTGCACGGTGAAGACGTAGCCGAGCGACTTCGTGAGCTTGAAGGTGTAGCCCTGGATGAGCGCGAACGGGATCGTCAGCAGCGGACCCCACGACTGGTAGCCGAGCTCCCAGAGGAACGACACGAACACGATCGACTGCAGGAGGTTCGCCTGCCAGCTCGGGAAGTGCCGGCGCAGCAGCACGAACACCGTGCAGATGAAGAACAGCTCGTCCCAGGTGCCGACGGCGGCGACGCCGACGAACAGGCGCGCGATCGTGTCTGGCTCGGTGACCGTCGGCCAGTTCAGGTAGGCGCCCGAGCTGATGAAGTAGAAGGGCAGGATGAGCCAGCCCGCGAGCGTCACGAAGATCAGGTAGAGCCACTGCGTGCGGTTCCACCGCCGGCCTGTGCGCCACGGGAAGCGGATCGTGCGCTCGCGGTACAGGAACCGCGAGATGAGGAAGGGCACCAGCACGGCGAGCCCCAGCACGACCGCGAAGCGCAGCATGCCGGCGTCGCTGAGGTCGGCCCTCAGCGAGACCGTCGAGATGATGACCTGCCCCACGGCGATGAGCGCGAGGTCGGCGAGGAGGCGCTCGGTGCGCCCCGATCGGTCGCAGAGCCAGGCCGCGACGAGCCCCGCCGCGAGCATCGAGTAGCCGACGACCGGCACCATGAATCCGAAGAGGGCCACCGCGGCCCCGCAGACGAGGAGCGCCGGCAGGAGCGCGATCGGGTGCGTCATCGGCGTCGACGGTTCGAGGGATGCCTCGGCGCCCGCGCCGGGCGCGTGACCGTCGTCCATTCGCGGCACCGGCATTCGGGGCCTACTCGTCGTCGCCGAGTTCGCCGAGGCGGGCGGCCCGCACCCAGCGCGCGAGGAACAGCGCGCCGGCCTCGTCGTGGATCAGCTCACCCGCGGTGAGCACCGGGTACCCGGTCGCCGGGATGCCCTCGGCCGGCCGCACGTCGACGTGGCGCACCCGCTCGCCGCGCTCGTGCAGCCAGTCGGCCATGCGGTAGTCGCCGCGCGAGTCGCCCATCGTGCGCCAGTGCTGCGGGCGGATGCCCCGTGCCTCGAGCAGTTCGACGGCCCGCGCCGCGCCGAGGTCCTTGCCGAGCCTGACCGACTCGACGTCGGTCGAGATGATCGTCGGATCGATGCGCCAGTGCACGCGCCCCGTGTCATCGGGCCGCTCATCGCCCTCGCGCACGGTGCCGAACCCCCGCGCGGTGAGCGATTCGTGCGCGTGGGCGTCGAATCGAGGCTGCGCCTCGAGGTACGCGTCGGATGCCACGTGCACGTGCTGCTCGACGGAGACCATGGCCCGCTTCGTGTCGTCGAAGAACGCGAACTCGTCGAAGTGCGACTCGACGTAGGCGCGCATGTCGGCGGCGAAGTCGGCGGGCATCGCGAGGTCGAGGTCGACGAACACCTCGCCGAGTCCGCCAACGCCGATCTCGGCCCAGACCGCCCCCTTCTCGCAGATCGCCCAGACCGGCGCGCCGGGCTCGAGCGCCGCCGCGAGGAGCGGCGGCACGACCTCGGCGGCGATGAACGCGTCGGAGCGGCCCGTGTTGAAGATCACCGGGTTGCCGGCGTTCGCGAGCATCGCGAGATCGCGGGCGATCGACGGGATCGCGATCGACCGGGTGACCGGGCTCGCGATGGGTCCGTCGACGTCGAGCAGGAGCGCGAGGAAGGGAACGGCGGTCACGCGAACAGCCTATCCGGGCGGACCGGGCGCGCTCCCGGTCCTCCGGGCGCGCGAGCAGGACCTCGACGTTGTCGGCGGCGGATGCCACCATGAGGCATGCGACAGATCGTCCCTCCCTACCTGCTCGATCGCATCGCCGACGCGGGCGCCGATCGCTTCCCGCTCGCCGCCGACGCGGCCCGGCGCTCGCTGCTGCACGACGCGCCCCGTCGAGCGCTCCGCGGCGCACCGCCGGTCATGCCGCCGCTGCACGACGAGGACGACCTGCCCGCGGTGCTGCCCGACGCCCCGTCGATGCCCGACCGCCGCATCTCCGACGCCGGGGGCCGCGAGACGCTGCCGGGGCGCCTCGTGCGCCGCGAGGGCGAGCCCGCGACCGGCGACGCCTCGGTCGACGACGCGTACGACGGCCTCGGCGACACCCACCGGCTCTTCGACCGGGTCTTCGGCCGCGACTCGATCGACGGCTCCGGCATGCCGCTCGAGGCGACCGTGCACTTCGGCCGCCACTACGACAACGCCTTCTGGGACGGCGAGCGCATGGTCTTCGGCGACGGCGACGGCGAGGTGTTCCGCGGCTTCACCGACTCGCTGAGCGTCATCGGCCACGAACTCGCCCACGGCGTCACCGAGCACACCGCCGGGCTGCGCTACCAGGGGCAGTCCGGCGCGCTCAACGAGCACGTCTCCGACGCGTTCGGCGCGCTCGTCGAGCAGTACGCGCTCGGCCAGGACGCGGGCGCCGCCACCTGGCTCATCGGCGAGGGCATCTTCACCGAGGAGGTCGAGGGGCGGGCGCTTCGCTCCATGCTCGAGCCCGGCACGGCCTACGACGACGACGTGCTCGGCCGCGACCCGCAGCCCGCGCACATGCGCGACTACATCGACACCGACGACGACAACGGCGGCGTGCACCTGAACTCCGGCATCCCGAACCGGGCCTTCGCCCTCGCCGCCCGCGAGCTCGACGGCTTCGCCTGGGAGCACGTGGGGCGCATCTGGTACGACACGCTCACCTCGGGGCGGCTCGGCCGCGACGCCACCTTCGCCGAGTTCGCGGCCGAGACCGTGCGGAGCGCCGAGTCTCGGTTCGGCGTCGGTTCGCGCGAGGCCCGCGCCGTGCTGCACGGGTGGCAGAGCGTCGGCGTGCTCGACGCACAGGCGGAGGGCGGCGCAGCGGAGTAGCATCCAGCACGATGGATGTCATCGTGCAGCGCAGCGGCGGCCTCGCCGGCACGCGCCTCACCTGGGAGGTGCGGGTCGACGAGCAACCCGACCCCGACGAGTGGTACATCCTCATCGACGAGATCCCCTGGGACGAGCCCATGCCGGTGCCGCCCGAGCCCGACCGGTTCGTCTACCGGATCCGCTGCGAACCGAACGAGGCGACCCTCGCGGAGCGGCAGCTCACCGGGCCGTGGCGTCAGCTCGTCGATCGAGTGCAGGAGACGACGGATCCGAAGCGGAGCGATCCGTACGGAGCCTCGCGACGACCCCCCACGCGATGAGGCCCTGCGCGGCGAGGTAGGTCGACATCACCACGAAGTCGTGCGCGGCGAACTCGTACCCCGGCAGGAACCGGCCGAGCGCGAGCACCGAGTCGGAGACGACGAAGAACGCACCGCCGAGGGTGACCCATCCGCCCTGCATCGACGCGGTCGTCGCCATCAGGCCGATCGCGACCGCGTAGAGCACGATCGGCACCGCAAGCATGCCGGCGTGCGGCAGCAGCACGACGAGCATGACGACCACCCACGCCCAGTAGACGGTCGACCAGGCCGGCGGACGGCGGCGCGCCCGCGGCAGCCGCAGGAACAGCACGATGTAGACGACGTGCGCGAGGAGGAACGACGCCAGCCCGGCCGCGAACCACCCGTCGCCGGGGAAGGTGAGGAGGACGTCGCCGCCCCACGAGAAGGCGATGCCGCCGAGGAGGAGGAGCGGGGCCGCAGCGCGCAACCGGGGCACGAGGATGAGGACCGCGAGGGCGAGGAGCGGCATCAGCAGCGACTTCGTCGCCGTCACGCTCCAGGCCGGGCCGACGTACTGCAGCACGAGGTGGAGCGCGGAGACCAGGAGGTAGGGGGCGAAGGCGGGCAGCACCCCCGAATCGTAGCCCACGCACGACGGAGGCCGGCAGGCTCGCGCCCACCGGCCTCCGGTGAATCGGGGTGGGTCAGCTGACGCCGAGCAGGTCGATCACGAAGATCAGGGTCTTGCCCGAGAGCTGGTGCCCGCCGCCCGCGGGGCCGTAGGCCTTGTGCGGGGGGACGGTGAGCTTGCGACGGCCGCCGACCTTCATGCCGGGGATGCCCTCCTGCCAACCGGAGATGAGCGCCGCGAGCGGGAAGTTGATGGACTGGCCGCGACCCCACGAGGAGTCGAACTCCTCGCCGCTGTCGTACTCGACGCCGAGGTAGTGCACGTCGACCGTCGAGCCGGCGGTCGCCTCGGCGCCGTCGCCCACGACGATGTCCTCGATGATGAGGTCTGCGGGAGCCGGGCCCTCGGGGGCGTCGATCTCGGGCTTGCTGTTCGTATCGGTCATGCGTCAAGCCAAACAGGTTCGCGGCGCCCTCGCAATCGCGGACAACCGTCCACCCCCCTCTTGCGCTGACTGCGAACACGTTGCACTCTGGAATCCGAGAACTCGTCGCCCCGTAGAGATGTCGGCAGTGCCACACCACAGGGCGGCGAGTTTCTTCGTGCCGGCGCCGACCGGCCGCGATCAGCGCAGCAGCGCCTGCCGTCCGGCCACGATCGAGGCCAGCAGCGCCTGCTCGTCGGCCGCCGCGACCGCTCCGCCCTGCCCCGTCGCGATGCGCTGGCGGGCGAAGGCGAGGTGCGTGGCATCCGCGATGAGCCGCTTCATCGTCGTGGTGCGCGGCGGCGTCTGCGCACGCGCCCACGCCTTCGCCTGCCGACGACCCGCCGGGGTCGCGAGGAGCTCGACCTCGGCGTGGCTGAACCAGCCGACGCCCGCGTACTCGGCCAGTCGACGACGGGTGACCCGCACCTCCTGACGGCGGAGGTACAGGGTGAGGAGGACGGCCGCGACGAAGATCGGCACCTGCACGGTGACGTAGAGCCCGATCGCGTCGTCGCCGAACGCGAGCGAGCCGTTCCAGAGGGCGTGCAGGGCGATCGCACCCGCCAGCCCGAGGAAGAACCAGCCGATGACCCCCGCTCCCCCGCCGCGCCGAGCGCCGATGCCGATGCAGAGGCCGGCGCACGCGGTGAACAGCACGTGCGCGAAGGGCGAGAAGATGCCGCGCACCACGAAGGTCGCGCCGAGGCTCTCGGCGCCGCCCTCGATGAGGGCCGATCCGAAGTAGATGATGTTCTCGGTGAAGGCGAAGCCGGCCGCGACCACCGCCGCGTACACGAGGCCGTCGAGCGGGCCGTCGAACTGCCAGCGGGCGAAGGCGAAGACGAGCAGCACGCCGAGGCCCTTCGCGAGCTCCTCGACGATGGGGGCCTGCACGACGGTGCGCACGACCTCGTCGGCCGCGCCGCCCGGTTGCGCGTAGGCCACCGCGAGCTCGACGCCGAGGTCGACGATGAGCGCGATCGCGACGGAGACCGCGGCGCCCCAGAGGAAGGCGAACCAGAGCGCACCGCGCGGCTCGGGCTCCCAGCGGTCGACCCACCGCACCGCGAGCAGGACACCGGCGAGCGGCACGAGGGCGAGCAGCGAGCCGATCGCGAGCACCGAGGCGCCGAGCGCGAGCGCGAGGTACGCGACCACGAGGAGGCCGACGAGCCCGCCGATCACGATGCCGATGATCGCGAACACGCTGCCGCTGCCGCTGCGGCCCCGCACCGGCTCGGCCCACGCGGGCGCCGCGGCGACGGGCTGCGGCGCGACGGGGTACGGGGACGGCCCAGGGGCGAGGTGGCTCACGCGTGCAGCCTAGCGAGCGGTCGGCGCGGATGCCTCGAACATGACCCCCGGGTTCAGGATGCCCGTCGGGTCGAAGACCGCCTTGACGCCGCGCTGCAGCTCGAAGACGTCGTCGCCGAGCTCCTCGGCGAGCCAACGCCGCTTGAGCACCCCGACGCCGTGCTCGCCCGTGAGCGTGCCCCCGAGGGCGACCGCTGCGCGGAACATCTCGTCGGCGGCCTGCCAGATGTGCGCGGGCACCTCGTCGCCCGTGAACACGAAGTTCGGGTGCAGGTTGCCGTCGCCCGCGTGGGCGATCGTCGGGATCTCGACGCCGTGCCGGGCCGCGATCTCGTCGATGGCGCGGAACATCTCGGGCAGCTTCGAGCGCGGCACCGCCACGTCCTCGATGAGCACCTGCCCGCTCGCGGCGAGCGCCGGGTGCATCGCCCGCCGGAGGTCGAGGAGGCGCTCGCCGGTCGCCGCATCGGTCGAGAGGGTGACCCGGCCCCCGGCCTCGGCGAAGAGCTCGGCGACGCGCGCAGCCTCGGCGGCGGCGCCGGCGTCGTCGGTCTGCGCGATGAGGAACGTCTCGCCGGGCAGCACCTGCTCGAGCGGCGTGCCGGCGAGCGCCTCGTCGCCGAGGAACGCGGCGACCCGGGCGACGACGCCGGCGTCCATGAGCTCGAGGATGGCGGGCCGGATACGGTCGGCGGTGACGGCGGCGCACGCGGCGGCGGCGGCGGTCACGTCGGCGAAGGCGGCCGCGACGGTGACGGTGGTGCCCGACGTGATCGGGCGCACGCGCACGGTCGCCTCGACGATGATGCCGAGCGTGCCCTCGGAGCCGGTGAAGAGCGCCGTGAGGTCGTAGCCGGTCACCCCCTTGACCGTGCGGTGGCCCAGGCGGATGAGCCGGCCGTCGGCGAGCACGACCGCGACGCCGAGCACGGCCTCGCGGGTCACGCCGTACTTCGCGCAGAGGAGGCCGCCGGCGTTCGTCGCGATGTTGCCGCCGACCGAGGCGATCGCCCGGCTGGCGGGGTCTGGCGCGAACCAGAGGCCGAGCGGCTCGAGCGCGTCGTTGAGGTCGCCGTTCACGACGCCGGGCTCGACGACCGCGAGCTCGTCGGCCTCGGAGATCTCGAGGATGCGGTCCATGCGCGAGAGGTCGAGCACGATCGCGCCCGGGCTCGCGATCGCCCCGCCCGCGAGGCCCGTGCCCGCGCCGCGGGGCACGACGGGGGTGCCGCTCGCGTGCGCGATCCGCATGACCTGCTGCACCTCGTCGACCGATGCGGCGTGCACCACCGCGAGCGGGGGCGTGGCGCTCCGCCACCCCGAGCGGTCTTCGCGGGTCGCCTCGAGGGTGTCGGGGTCGAGTGAGACGGATGCCCCGAGGGCTTCTTGCAGCTGGGCGACGACGTGCGACATCCCTCCACCCTAGCCACGCGGGCCGAGTCCGATTTCCGCCAGTCGATGTCGGCGGGGCGTGCGAGGCTGGGGTCATGCCCGCCGAAGCCCTCCGCACCGATCCGCTCGCCGACCCCGTCTTCGCCGAACGCTATCGGGCCATGCGGGCGCGCGACGCCCGGTTCGACGGCCAGTTCATCACGGGGGTCCATTCGACCGGCATCTACTGCCGCCCGAGCTGCCCCGCCGTCTCGCCGAAGGCGCAGAACGTGAGCTTCTACCTCACCGCCGCCGCCGCGCACGAGGCGGGCCTTCGCGCCTGCAAGCGATGCCTGCCCGACGCGGTGCCCGGCTCCCCCGAGTGGGACCTGCGCGACGACCTCGCCGCCCGTGCGATGCGGCTCATCGCCGACGGCGTCGTCGAGCGCGAGGGCGTGCCGGGCCTCGCGGCCCACCTCGGCTACACGACCCGGCACCTCACCCGCGTGCTCACCGCCGAGCTCGGCGCGGGTCCGCTCGCGCTCGCCAGGGCCCACCGCGCCCAGACCGCGCGCGCGCTGCTCACCTCGACGTCGATGCCCGCGGCCGACGTCGCGTTCGCCTCTGGCTTCGGCAGCATCCGCCAGTTCAACGACACCATCCGCGAGGTGTACGAGCGAAGCCCCCTCGAGCTCCGCGCCGCGGCGCGCCTCGGCGAGCGGCGCGAACGCGCCGGCGACGGGGTGGTGCGCCTGCGCCTTCCCGCCCGCGCCCCGTTCGACGCATCGGGCGTCTTCGGTTGGCTCGCGGCCCGCGCGGTCGACGGCGTCGAGTCGGCCGGCCCCGAGCACTACGCCCGCACGCTGCGTCTGCCGGCCGGTCCCGCCGTCGTCGCGTTCTCGCCGAGCAACGACGTCCGCTCCCCCGCGATCGAGGTCGAGGCCCGGCTCACGACCCTCGCCGACCTGCCGCCGCTCGTCGCCCGCGTGCGGCGGCTGTTCGACCTCGACGCCGACGCGGTCGCGATCGACGAGATGCTCGCCGCCGACCCTGCGCTCGCCGCCTCGGTCGCGGCGACCCCGGGCATCCGCGTGCCGGGCGCCCTCGACCCCCACGAACTGGTGTTCCGGGCGCTCATCGGCCAGCAGATCTCGGTGAAGGCGGCGCGCACCGCGCTCACCCGCCTCGCAGCCGACCTCGGCGAACCGCTGACGATCAGCGGCGAGCCTGGCGGCGATGCGCCGGCCGTCGGCGACGTGGCCGGCCGCGAGCGCCGCGCCGACCGGCTCGTGCGACTGTTCCCGACCGCCGCCGCGATCGCCGCCCGCGGCGGCGAGGTGCTTCGCGGCCCGGCCGCCCGCATCCGCACCATCGTCGACGTCGCCGAGCGTCTCGCCTCGGGCGAGCTCGTCGTCTCGGCCGATCGCGATCGCGGCGAACTGGCGCGCGAGCTCGTCCTCATCCCCGGCATCGGCCCGTGGACGGCCGGCTACGTCGCCATGCGGGTCACCCGCGCCCCCGACGTGCTGCTCACGAGCGATCTCGCGCTGCGAGCGGGCGCGGGGCGACTCGGCCTGCCCGCCACCGCGCCGGCACTCGACGAGCTCGGCGCACGGTGGGCGCCGTGGCGCAGCTACGCGTCGATGCACCTGTGGCGCGCCGCCGCCGCAGAGATCTGATGTCTCCGCCTCGGCGCGATACGATGCGGGCATGGCCGTCACCGACGAAGCGATCCTGCGCATCAAAGAGATGATCCTCTCGGGCGAACTGGCGCCGGGCGACCGGCTCCCGCCCGAGAAGGAGCTGAGCGAGCGGCTCGGCCTCTCGCGCTCCTCGCTGCGCGAGGCGGTGAAGGCGCTCGAGGTCATCCGAGTGCTCGACGTGCGACGCGGCGACGGCACCTACGTCACGAGTCTCGAGCCGAGACTGCTGCTCGAGGCGATGTCGTTCGTCGTCGACCTGCACGACGACCACTCGATCCTCGAGATCTTCGCCGTCCGCCGCATCCTCGAGCCGGCCGCCGCGTCGCTCGCGGCGCGCCACGCGGGCGAGGCCGAGCTCGAACGCCTCCGCGAGTCGGTCGCGGGCGTCGACCACGCCGCCGACGTCGAGAGCCTCGTCGACCACGACCTCGAATTCCACCGCGGCATCGCGGACGCCACCGGCAACGGGTACCTCGCGAGCCTCATCGACTCGCTCTCGAGCCACACGGTGCGTGCGCGCATCTGGCGCGGCATCACCCAGGAGAGTGCCGTCGAACGCACCCTCCAGGAGCATCACGCCATCCTCGACGCGATCGCCGCAGGCGACGCCGAGCTCGCGTCGGCGCTCACCGTCGTGCACGTCAGCGGCGTCGAGCAGTGGCTCCGTTCGGCGCTCTGAACCGCTGAGCGCACCCCGCCCGTGGTGCCGCCGGACGGGCACGACGAAGGGGCGCCGGCCGAAGCCGACGCCCCCGAGTCATCCGACCGTCACTCGTAGAGGACGGCCTGGATCTCCTCGTCGTCGATGTTCGTCGCGTCGTACCAGTAGAAGCCGGTGTCGATCGTCTTCGGCAGCTCCTTGCCGTCGATCGCCTCGACCGCGGCCTTGACCGTCTCGTAGCCGATGCCGATCGGGTTCTGCGTGATCGCGCCGGTCATGAGTCCGTCGCGGATCGCGTCCATCTGGGCCTTGCCCGAGTCGAAGCCGACGACGGCGAGCGTCGAGGCATCGATGCCGAGCTCCTTGACGGCCTGCACGACGCCGATCGCCGAGCCCTCGTTCGAGCCGTAGATGCCCTTGAGGTCGGGGTGCGCCGCGATGATCGCCTTCGCGAGGTCGGCCGACTTCGCCTGGTCGCCGCCGCCGTACTGGATGTCGACGATCTCGATGTTCGGCTCGTTCTCCTCCATGTAGTCGACGAAGCCGTCGCGACGCTGCTGGCCGGTCACCGAGGTCTGGTCGTGCACGACGAGGGCGACCTTGCCCTCGTGGCCGACGGCGTCGGCCATGTGCTTCGCGGCCTCGGCGGCCGCGGCGAGGTTGTCGGTCGCCGCGGTGGTCAGCGGGATGTCGCTGTCGACGCCGGAGTCGAACGCGATCACCGGGATGTTCGCGTCCTTCGCCTGCTGCAGCAGCGGGCCCGCGGCCTGGCTGTCGAGCGCGGCGAAGCCGATCGCGGCCGGGCTCTTGTCGAGCGCGGTCTGCAGCATCTGGATCTGCTGGTCGACGTCGGCCTCGGTGTCGGGGCCCTCGAAGGTGATCTCGACGTCGAACTCCTCGGCCGCCTGCTCGGCGCCCGTCTTCACGGCCTGCCAGAACTGGTGCTGGAATCCCTTCGAGACGAGTGCGACGTACGGCTTGTCGCCGCTCGCGTCGCCGCCCGAGCCCTGGTCTCCGCCGTCGCTGGCGCAGCCGGCGAGGATGAGGGCGGCGGCGACGGCGCCGACGACGGCGCCCATCGTGCGCTTCTTGAACATGCTCACTCCTTGGTGTTGTTGGTGCGGTGGTACTGGTTGGGGACGGGGTGGTGCTGGGTCGATGTGGTGCTGGGTCGGTGCAGAGGGGGTGCGGATGCCGCGCCGGAACCCCGCTCAGCCGCGGCGGCGCCGGAGCATGTCGAGGTAGACGGCGACCAGGATGACGACGCCGACCGCGACGGACTGCCACTCCTGCGGGACCGAGATGATGCGCAGGCCGTTCGTGAGCACGGCCATGATGAGCGCGCCGATGACGGTGCCCACGATCGAGCCCTTGCCGCCCTGGAGCGAGGTGCCGCCGATCACGACCGCGGCGATCGCCTCGAGTTCGAGGCCCATGCCGCCGGTCGGCTGGGCCGACGAGAGCCGGGAGGCGCTGAGCACGCCCGCGAGGCCGACGAAGAGCCCGGCGAGGGTGTAGATCGTGATCTTCCAGCGACGGACGTTCACGCCGGAGAGCGCGGTGGCCGCCTCGTTCGAGCCGATCGAGAAGGTGTAGCGGCCGAGGATCGTCTTCGAGAGCAGCACGGCGGCGACGATGATCATGACGATGAAGATCGCCACCCCGAGCGGGAACCGCATGCCGGGGATGATCGAGAGGTTCATGATCGACTGGAAGTCGGGCGTCTCGGTGAAATAGATCGGCTTCGTGCCCGAGATCACGAGCGAGAGGCCCGCGGCGATCAGCATCATGCCCAGGGTGGCGATGAACGGCGGGATGCCGAGCACCGAGACGTTCACCCCGTTGATGAGGCCGATGAGCGCGCCGAAGAGGATCGTCGCGGTCACCCCGAGCCAGAGCGGCCAGCCCAGGTAGGTGAGGAAGACGCCCGCCATGACCCCGCAGAGCACCATGCCCGTGCCGATCGAGAGGTCGATGCCGCCCGTGATGATCACGAAGGTGGTGCCGAGTGCGAGGATGCCGGTCACGGTCGCCGCCGTCAGGATGGAGACGAGGTTGTTCGCGGTGAAGAAGTGGGGGCTCGCGAACGAGAACACCGCCACGATGACGATGAGGCTCGCGAAGGCGAGCAACTGCTGCAGCGATCCGCGCAGCCAGGCGAAGCGGGGCTTGCCGGCCTCGATCGCGGCGTAGGCGCTCGTCGACGGCGTCGTCGCGGCGTCGGGGCTGCCGGATTCCGGCTTCGTCGTGGTCGGGCTCATCGTGCGATCGTTCCTTCGCTTGAGAATCGGGTTGCGTAGTCCATGAGGTTCTCCTGGGTGGCCTCGGCGTTGTCGAGCACGGCGGTGAGCCGCCCCTCGGCCATGACGGCGATGCGGTCGGAGAGTCGCAGCACCTCGGGCAGTTCGGACGAGATCATGACGATCGCCTTGCCCTCGTCGGCGAGCCGACGGAGGAGCGCGTAGATCTCCTCCTTCGCGCCGACGTCGATGCCGCGGGTCGGCTCGTCGAAGATGAGGACGTCGCAGTCCTTCACGAGCCACTTCGCGATGACGACCTTCTGCTGGTTGCCGCCGGAGAGGTTGCGCACGAGCTGCGCCGTCGAGGGCGTCTTGATGCGGAGCTTCTCGACGTACTCGCGGCCCGTCGCCTCGATGCGCCCGTCGCGCACGAACCCGGCTCGGGAGGCGTAGTCGCGCAGGGAGGAGAGCACGATGTTCTCGCGCACGCTTCGCTCGAGCAGCACGCCGAGCTGCTTGCGGTCCTCGGAGAGGTAGCCGATGCCGAGCGCGGCCGCCTCGGCGGGGCTCGAGATCGAGACGGCGCGCCCGCGCACGAGCACCTCGCCCGACTCGCGCCGGTCGGCGCCGACGATCGCGCGGGCGACCTCGGTGCGGCCGGCGCCCATGAGACCGGCGAAGCCGAGGATCTCGCCGGGGTGGACGTCGAAGCTCACGTCGCGCAGCAGGTGCCGGGTCGTGAGGCCTCGGACCGAGAGCACCGGCTCGCCCGCGGGCTGCCGCGGGGCGGGGCGCTGCTCGCCCGAGATCTCGCGGCCGACCATGAGCGAGATGATCTCGCTCGGTGCGGTCTCGGCGGTGACCCGGGTGCCGACGTACCGGCCGTCGCGCAGCACGCTGATGCGGTCGGAGATGCGGGCGAGCTCCTCCATGCGGTGGGAGATGTAGATGACGCCGGTCTCGGGGGTGCGGAACCGCTCGATCAGCTCGAACAGCACGTCGACCTCGGCGTCGTTCAGCGCGGCCGTCGGTTCGTCCATGATCAGCACCTTGGCGTCGAAGGACAGCGCCTTCGCGATCTCGACCATCTGCTGTCGGGCGACCGTCAGCTGCTCGACGCGCTCGGCCGGGTCGAGCGCGAGGCCGAGGCGGTCGAAGAGCTCCTGCGCCCGACGGTTGAGCGCCCGGTCGTCGAGGAACAGGCCGGCCTGGCGATGTTCGCGGCCGATGAAGATGTTCTGCGCGACCGTGAGGTCGGGCATCAGGTTGAACTCCTGGTGGATGATCGAGATGCCGAGCTCCTGCGCGTGGCGCGGCCCCTCGATCGACAGCTCGCTCCCGTTGAGCCGGAAGGTGCCCGCGTCGGGCGTGTAGATGCCGGCCAGCAGCTTCATGAGCGTCGACTTGCCGGCGCCGTTCTCACCGACGAGCGCGAGCACCTCGCCGTGGCGCAGCTCGAGCTGCACGTCGTCGAGCGCCTGGACGCCCGGGAATCCCTTGCTGACGCCCTCGACCTGGAGGAGCGCCGGGGTGCCGGCGGTCACTGGGCCGCCTCGCGGGACTCGGAGGCGCTCACGACGCCCTTGCGGAGGATCACGTTGCCGTAGGGGCGCAGCTCCCCGCTCCTGACGATCAGCCGGGCGCCGCTCGCGCGGTCGTAGAACGCGAACCGCTCGAGCTCCTCGACCCGATCTGCCGGCACTGCGGACGCGGCGACGAGCTCGTGCTGGACGGGCGGCCGCTCGCCGCCCTCGGCGGTCATGAGCAGCACCGAGGCGCCTTCGTAGAGGTCGGCGGGCACGACGGTGCGGATGGCCTCGACGATGCTCGCGGCGGCGAGGCCCGGAAGCTCGATCACGGTCGCCCCGAACCGGTGCGCCGGGAAGTTCGCATCGGCGACGACGAGTTCGTCGCCGTGCCCGAGCCGATCGAGCGCGGCGAGCAGTTCGCCGTGGAGTATCGGGTGGATGCCGGTGAGCACGTGGTGCCTCTCTTCCTTGAGATGTGAATGAGTGTACTACTCATCCGATGTTTCAGCCCTTGTCAGGCGCGATGGTGACGGTTCTGGCGGAATGTGCGCCGATACATCTGATTATTCAAGGCGATACACCCGCTCCGCGGTGCCGCCGAGTACCGCGTCGCGCTCGGCGGGGTCGAGATCGTCGAGGCACTCGCGCATGACGCGCCAGGTGGGCTGATAGCCCCCGTGCGGCACCGTCATCGGCCAGTCGCCACCGTACATCACCCGATCCGGCGTGAATCGCTCGATCGTCAGCTCCCAGAGCGGGCGCACCGTGGCGGGTCCGAACGGGACGCCGGGCAGGTGGAGCCCCGAGAACTTCACGACCGTGTTCGGCAGTGCGGCGACCGCGGTGAACTCGCGCTCCCACGCCGCGAAGTCGCCGCCGCCGACGGGCGGCTTGGCGAGGTGGTCGATCACGACCGTCAGCTCGGGCAGCGCCTCGGCGAGCCGCCGAGCAGCGCCGAGATGACGCGGCCAGGCATCGGGGACGTCGAACGCGAGGCCCCGGGCGGCGACCTCGGCGAGCGACGCGCGTACCGCCGGCAGCTCGAGGAACTCGTCGCGCGGATCGTCGTGCACGAGGTGGCGGATGCCGCGGAGGCGGCGTTCGCCCGCGAGCGCGTCGAGCGCGGCGAACGCCGATCGGGTGTCGTCGAGCGGCACCCAGCCGACGACGCCCAGCACCCAGTCGTTGCTGGCGGCGACGTCGAGCATGAACCGGGTGTCGGTCGCGGAGTCCTCGGCCTGCACGAGGATCGCCCCGTCGATGCCGGCCGCGTCGAGTTCGGCGCGCGCCTCGTCGGGCCCGAAGTCGGCGTACAGCGGACCGAGCCCCGGCGTGATCCACCCGTACTCGCTCACCGCGCGGTCCCAGAGATGCAGGTGCGCGTCGATCGTGCGGGGCCGGCCGGTCACGGGAGGAGCCCCTGTTCGGCGAGCCTCGTCCAGAACGCCTCGGGCAGGGGCTCGGCCATGCGGGCGAGATTCTGCTCGACGCTCGTCGCGCGCGCCGAGCCCACGACGACCGAACGCACCGCGGGGTGGCGCAGCGGGTACTGGATCGCGGCGACCGGCAGTTCGACGCCCTCGGCCGCGCAGGCCTCGGCGAGGCGCCGGGCGCGGGCGAGCACGTCGGCCGGGACCGCCGTGTAGTCGTAGCGCGCCCCCGCGTCGGGCGAGGCGGTCGCGAGCAGGCCCGAGTTGAAGACGCCGACCGCGACGACGCCGACGCCACGCTCCTCGCACAACGGCAGCAGCTCGTCGAGCGCCGGCTGCTCGAGGAGGGTGTAGCGGCCCGCGATCATGACGAGGTCGAGGTCGCCCTCGCGGACGGCGCGCGCCGCGGCATCCGCGCTGTTCGCGCCGATGCCGATGGCGCCGACGACGCCCTCGTCGCGCAGCTTCGCGAGCGCGGGGAGGCCCTCGGCGAGGCCCCGGTCGAGGTCGTACACGTCGGGGTCGTGGAGGTAGGCGATGTCGACACGATCGAGTCCGAGCCGGTCGAGCGAGTCCTCGAGGCTCCGGCGCACGCCGGCCTCGCTCGGGTCGAAGCGGCGCACCAGGCGGTTCGGCACGGCGTACTCGAAGGCGAGGTCGTCGCCGCCCGAGTAGTCGGGGTTCGGCTCGAGGACCCGGCCCACCTTGGTCGACACGAGGTACTCCTCGCGGGGACGGCTGCGGAGGAACTCGCCCAGGCGTCGCTCGGAGAGCCCGAGCCCGTAGTGGGGCGCGGTGTCGTAGTAGCGGATGCCTCCGGCCCACGCCGCCTCGAGTGCCGCCTCGGCGTTGGCGTCGCCGACCTCGCGGTAGAGATTGCCGATGGATGCGGCGCCGAAGCCGAGCCGGCCGAGTTCGGCCGACCCGACGGCGCGAGCGGCGGCACTCACGCCGGCACCTCGGTCACGTGCGCGCCGCGCCAGGTGTAGCGCTCGATCGAGGCCTCGTGCATCTCGGTGCCCGCGCCGGGCGCGGTCGGCGTGAGGTAGCGGCCGCGCTCGACGACGGCCGGGGTGACGAAGTGCTCATGGAGGTGGTCGACGAACTCGATCATGCGTCCGTCCATCGTGCCCGACAGGGCGACGAAGTCGAACATCGAGAGGTGCTGCACCGCTTCGCAGAGGCCGACGCCGCCCGCGTGGGGGCAGACGGGCACGCCGTACTTGGCCGCCAGCAGCAGGTTGGCGAGGTTCTCGTTGACGCCGCCGACGCGCGCGGCGTCGATCTGCATGACCGCCATCCCGCCGGCCTGCAGGAGCTGCTTGAACACGATGCGATTCTGCACGTGCTCACCCGTCGCGACGCGCACGGGCGCGACGCCGCGGGCGATCGACGCGTGGCCGAGGATGTCGTCGGGGCTCGTGGGCTCCTCGATCCAGGCGAGGTCGAACCCGGCGAGCGCGCGCACCCAGTCGATCGCCTCGTCGACGCCCCAGCGCTGGTTCGCGTCGATCGCGATCGGGAAGCCGGCCCCGACGGCTGCGCGGGCGATGCCGAGCCGGCGCACGTCGTCGTCGAGCGAGGCGCCGACCTTGAGCTTGATCTGCGGGTAGCCGTCGGCCACGGCCTCGCGGCAGAGGCGTTCGAGCTTCTCATCGGAGTAGCCGAGCCAGCCCGGCGTCGTCGTGTAGGCGGGGTAGCCGACCTCGAGCAGCTTCGCGGTGCGCTCGGCGCGACCCGGCTCGGCGGCGCGGAAGAGCTCGAGCGCCTCTGCCGGCGTCACGGCGTCGGAGATGTAGCGGAAGTCGACGAGCGAGACGAGCTCCTCGGGGCTGAGGCCCGCGAGCAGCTGCCAGAGGGGCAGCCCGGCGCGCTTGGCCTTGAGGTCCCACAGGGCGTTCAGCGCCGCGCCGATCGCCATGTGCATGACGCCCTTCTCGGGGCCGAGCCAGCGCAGCTGCGAGTCGTGCGCGAGCAGGCGCCACGTCGCACCCATGTCGTCGAGGAGCTCCTCGACGTCGCGGCCGAGGAGGTGCCCGCGGAGTGCGTCGAGTGCGGCGACCTGCACGTCGTTGCCCCGGCCGATGGTGAACACGAAGGCGTGCCCGGCGAGCTCGTCGGCGGCGTCCGTGCGGATCACGAGGTACGCGGCCGAGTAGTCGGGGTCGGGGTTCATCGCATCCGACCCGTCGAGTTCGAGGGAGGTCGGGAATCGGATGTCCCGGGTATCAACGCTGACGATCGTGCTCATGACGTCCTTTCGTGGGGCGTGATGAGCATAAACATCGGATGTCTCGGCTGTCAACCTCCGACAGATGTGCAAGAATCTCCGTAAATCCGGCCTGCCCCCAGTGGATACTTCCGATGTTCACGCAGTGCCGCGAGCGGAAGGACCAGCGATGAGATTCGCCCGGCTCGGCGACCCCGGCTCCGAGATCCCCGTACTCCTCGACGACGGCCGCGCACTCGACCTCCGGGGCGTGACCCGCGACATCGACGCGGCGTTCCTCGGCGGCGACGGACGTGAGCAGGTGCAAGCAGCCCTCGAAGCCGGCACCCTCCCCGAGCTGCCGGGCAGCGCGGAACTGCGCATCGGCGCCCCCATCGCGCGTCCCGGCGCCGTGTACTGCATCGGCATGAACTACGCCGCGCACGCCGCGGAGTCCGGCTCCGCGCCGCCCGAGCACCTCGTGATGTTCATGAAGTCGCCGAACACGGTCGTCGGTCCGAACGACGATGTGGCGATCCCCCGCGGCAGCACGAAGACCGACTGGGAGGTCGAGCTCGGCATCGTGATCGGCCGCCGCGCGAGCGCGCTCGACTCCCCCGCCGACGCCCGTGCGCACATCGCCGGCTTCGTCACCGCCAACGACCTCTCGGAGCGCGACTGGCAGCTCGCCGTCTCGGGCGGCCAGTGGTCGAAGGGCAAGAGCGCACCGGGCTTCTGCCCGACCGGACCCTGGCTCGCGACACCCGACGAGCTCGACGCCGACGACGTGCGGCTGCGCAGCTTCGTCAACGGCGACCCCCGGCAGGACTCGCGCACCGCCGACCTCATCTTCGGCATCGACACGATCGTGTGGCAGCTGAGCCAGTACCTCGCCCTCGATCCCGGCGACCTCGTGCTCACGGGCACGCCCGAGGGTGTCGCCCTCTCGGGGCGCTTCCCCTACCTCGGCGCGGGCGACGTCGTCGAGATCGAGATCGACGGGCTCGGCCGCCAGCGCCAGCGCTACGTCGATGCCTGAACGCACGAGCGAGAGGAACACCATGAGCCAGGACCACACCAGGACCGCCGAGTTCGACGGCCTCGTCGCCGTCGTCACGGGCGGCGCGTCGGGCATCGGCGCCGCGATCGCCGCCCGGCTCCGCCGCGGCGGCGCACGCGTCGCCGTCTTCGACCTCGCGCCCGACGCCGCCCAGCACGCCGACCTGGCGGTGGCGGTCGACATCGCCGACGACGCGAGCGTTCGCGCCGGCGTCGACCGGGTCGTCGCGGAGTTCGGCCGGCTCGACATCGTCGTGAACAACGCCGGCATCGGCGCCCAGGGCGACGTCACGGCCAACGACGACGAGGAGTGGCGTCGCGTGCTCGACGTCAACGTGCTCGGCACCGTGCGCGTGGCGCGCGCGGCACTGCCCCACCTGCGGGTCTCCCCCGCCGCGGCGATCGTGAACACCTCCTCGATCGCCGCGACCGCGGGCCTGCCCCAGCGGGCGCTCTACAGCGCGAGCAAGGGCGCGATCTCGGCCCTGACCCGTGCCATGGCGGCCGACCACCTGCGCGAGCGCATCCGCGTGAACGCCGTGAACCCGGGCACCGCCGACACGCCCTGGGTCGGACGGCTGCTCGACTCGGCCGACGACCCCGTCGCCGAGCGCGCCGCGCTCGAGGCGCGCCAGCCGCACGGCCGCCTCGTCGATCCCGACGAGGTCGCCGGCGCGGTCGCCTACCTCGCGAGCCCGGCCTCCGGCTCGACGACGGGCGTCTCGCTCGCAGTCGACGGCGGCATGCAGGAGTTGCGGCTGCGCCCGGCGCAGTGACCGCCGCGCGCGGCCGGCCGGGGCATCCCGCCGGCCGCGCGGGTGTGCGCCGTCAGCCGGGGCCGGGCGTAGTCGGCCCACCGCACCGGGTTGTCGACACCACGGCGTATGCGAACGCATTCGTTGTACATGCCGCACAGAGCCGGGTCGGATGCGCCCGATAGCCTAGACAGGTGAAGTTCGCGCACCTGAGAGCCGAAGGCCAATCGACCCCTCGACTCGCAGTGGTGGTCGCAGAGGCTGCACTGTTCCTCGACGAGATCATGCCCGTCGCGCCGCGCGACCTCCAGGACCTCATCGAGCAGGGCCCCGAGGGCCTTGCCGCGGTGCGCGAGGCCGTCGACCGGGGGCTCGCCGCCGGCGCCGAACTCTCCCCGGTCTCCGAACTCCGGCACTCCTCCGCGGTGCTCCGCCCCGCACAGGTCATCGCGATCGGTGCGAACTACGCCGCGCACGCCTCCGAGCTGAAGCTCCGCTCCGAGACGGCGATGACGATCTTCTCGCTCTGGCCGAACTCGCTCACGGCGCACGGCGCCACCACGACCTGGCCGGGCGACCTCGCCACGCAGGTCGACTACGAGGCCGAACTCGGGGTCATCATCGGCAAGCCCGCCCGCGGCGTGCACGCCCGCGACGCCCTCGACTACGTGTGGGGCTACACCGTCGTCAACGACATCACCGCACGCGACATCCAGTTCAGCGAGGCGCAGTGGTCGCGCTGCAAGTCGTTCGACGGCTTCACCCCGACGGGCCCCGTCGTCGTCACCGCCGACGAGATCCCCGACCCGCAGGATCTCTGGCTCACCACCAACCTCGACGGCCGCATCCTCCAGGATGCGTCGACGAACGAGATGGTGCGCAGCGTCGCCGACATCATCGAGTACCTGTCGCGCTCGGCGACCGTGCCCGCCGGCACCCTCATCTCGACGGGCAGCCCCGGCGGCGCCGGCTACTCGCGCAACCCGCAGGTCTTCCTCCGCGACGGCTCCACCGTCACCGTCACCATCGAGGGCATCGGCTCGCTCACCACGCACTGCCGCGTGATCTGAGCCCGCCCCGGGGCGCCGCGAGCGGCGGCACCCCGAGGCATCCGCCCTACTCGTGCGGTTCGGAGTGCAGCTGCTGCACCGGGATCACGGTCGTGATCGGCCGGATGCCCGACAGCTTCGAGGGCTGCAGCTGCGCCATGACCTCGTCGCGGCTCATCAGCCCCGCCTCGACGACGAGGTCGGCGACCGGACGGCCTGTCGCGAGCGCCAGCTTCGCGAGCTTCGCAGCCTCGGTGTAGCCGATGAACGGGATGAGCGCGGTGATCACGCCGACGCTCGACGCGACCATCTGCTCGAGCCTGTCGGTGTTCGCGGTGATGCCGTCGACGCAGTTGACGCGCAGGGTCCAGCAGGCCTGGCGCATCCACGTGATCGACTGCAGCAGCGAGTGCGCGATGACCGGCTCGAAGGCGTTGAGCTGCAGCTGGCCGCTCTCGGCGGCCATCATGACCGTGACGTCGGCGCCGGCGACCGCGTAGGCGACCTGGCTGACGGCCTCGGGGATCACGGGGTTCACCTTGCCGGGCATGATCGACGAGCCCGCCTGCATCGGCGGCAGGTTGATCTCGCCGAGGCCCGCCTGCGGACCCGAGGAGAGCAGGCGAAGGTCGTTGCAGATCTTCGAGAGCTTGATCGCGCTGCGCTTGAGCGCGCTCGAGAAGGTCATGAACACGCCCGTGTCGCTCGTCGCCTCGATGAGGTCGGGCGCGGTCTCGAGGCGCAGCTCGGTGATGGCGCTCAGGTGCTCGACGACGGATGCCGCGTAACCGGGATCGGCCGTGATGCCGGTGCCGATCGCCGTCGCCCCGAGGTTGACCTCGCCGAGCAGCTTGATCGTCTCGCGCAGCCGGTCGATGTCCTCGCCGAGCGTCGTCGCGTAGCCGTGGAATTCCTGGCCGAGGGTCATCGGCACGGCGTCCTGCAGCTGGGTGCGCCCCACCTTCAGCACCTCGTGGAACTCGCGGCCCTTGCGGCTGAACGCGATGCGGAGCTGGTCGAGCTCCACCAGCATGGTGCGCAGCGAGAACGCCATCGCGACCTTCACCGCGGTCGGGTAGGTGTCGTTCGTCGACTGGCTGCGGTTCACGTCGTCGATCGGGTGGATGACGTCGTAGCGGCCCTTGGGGTACCCGGCGATCTCGAGCGAGAGGTTCGCGATGACCTCGTTCGCGTTCATGTTCGTCGAGGTGCCCGCGCCGCCCTGGATCACGCCGACGACGAACTGCTCGTGGAGCTCGCCGTCGATGATGCGCTGGCAGGCCTCGTCGATCCACGCCGCCTTCTTCGGTGCGAGCACCCCGACGTCTCGGTTCGCCCGCGCGGCGGCCTGCTTCACCGAGGCGAGGGCGACCACGAGCTCGGGGTAGACCGAGATGGGTCGCTTCGAGATCGGGAAGTTCTCGAGCGCCCGCTTCGTGTGCACGCCCCAGTAGGCGTCGGCGGGCACCTCGACCGAGCCGAGTGAGTCGGTCTCGGTCCGGGTCGCCGGGGTGGTCTCGGGCACCTGCATGTCGTTCCTCCAGGGAGCCGTGCGGCGCGTCGTCGTTCGGACGCTCCGGAACCGGCCCCATCGCCTCATTCGCGCGGGATCGCCGCGCGGTCGTCGCTTCGAGCCTATCCCGCGGGACGAGGTCGGGCATGCCCGCGGCGCGGCCGGGACGTCCTGACCGTGCGTCCGCGCAGGACGCACTGCGCGGACGGGGACGCCGACGATCGACGGGCCGGGCGACCGCGGCCGCAGCAAGGGCCCGACGAACGCACGGAACGGCGGCGGGCGCCCCCACGCCCGCCGCCGCCCGGTCCTGGTCGCGCCTCAGACGCGATCGGCCTCGTCGACCCCGTCGGAGGCGAGCAGCTCGCTCTCGACGTCGCCGCCGTACCCCTCGGCCTGCGGGTCGCCGTGGAGGCCGCCCGAGACGGCGTACTCCTCCTCCGGAGACAGGATGAGCCGGTGCCGACCCCACAGGGCGAAGATGGCGAGCATCACGGCGTAGACCACGAAGATCGCGATGATGGCGGGCACGAAGGTCGGGTTGAGGAGGAACCCGAGGAAGATGAGCGCGGCGATCACCGCGGCCACGACGGCACCTCCCACGCCCCACGGGCTGCGGTACGGCCGCTTGGCGTTCGGGTACTTGCGGCGGAGGATCACGAACGCGACCATCTGCAGCAGGTAGGCGAGCACCGCACCCCACACCGCGATGTTCAGCACGATCGCGCCGGCGACCGCGCCCGCGCCCTTCTCGTCGATCTGCGCGAGCACGTCGAGCACGAGGAGGGCCACGAAGCCGATGACGGCACCCGCGACGAGCGCGACCCACGGCGTCTGCCGCTTGCCCGTGAGCGAGAGGAACTTCGGGTAGTACCCCGCCCGCGAGAGCGAGTACATGTTGCGACCGTAGGCGAACATGATGCCCTGGAGCGAGGCGAGGAGCCCAATCAGGGCGAAGAGCGCGAGCACCGCGGCGAGTTCATCGCCGACGATCGCCCGGAACCCGTCGAGCAGCGGCTCCCCCGCGGTGCCTGTCGCCTCGGCGCCGACGACACCGGTGTTGAGGAAGAGCACCAGCAGCCCGGTCACGATGAGGGTGGCGCGCGCGATGAGTCCGGCCTTCGGGATGTCGCGCACCGGGTCCTTCGACTCCTCGGCCGCGAGCGGCAGCTCCTCGATGCCGAGGAAGAACCACATCGCGAACGGCAGCGCGAAGAGGATGGGCAGCACGCCGTGCGGCAGGAACGCGGTCTGGCCGGCGTCGGGTGCGATGTCGAAGAGCTTGTCCCATGAGAACTGGCCGGAGAAGATCGCCATCGCGCTGAACACGAGCAGGATCGCGATCGAGATGATCGAGACGACGATCGCGAACTTGAACGAGATGTTCGCACCGGCGGCGTTGATGCCGATGAAGACGACGTAGAGGATGATCCACCACAGCCACTGCGGCATCGAGAAGCCGAGCAGCTCGCTCGTGATGGCGTCGGCGTACGACCCCGAGAAGAACACGATGACCGCGGTCGTCGCGACGTACTCGATCGTCTCGGCGAGGCCGGTCACGAATCCGCCCCACGGCCCCATCGCGGCGCGCGAGAAGGAGTAGGCGCCGCCGGTGTGCGGCATCGCCGAGCTCATCTCGCCGATGGAGAAGATCAGGCCGTAGTACATGACGACGAGCACCGCGAAGGCGATCAGCATGCCGCCGAATCCGGCGAAGTCGATGCCGAAGTTCCAGCCCGAGAAGTCGCCCGAGATCACGGCCGCGACGGCGAGGCCCCACAGCCCCCAGACGCCGGCGGTGCGCGTGAGCTTGCGTTTCTCGAAGTATCCCGACTCGGCGGTCGTGTACTTCACGCCCGAGACCTTCAGGGTGTCTTTCGCCATCACAGGGCTCCCTTGCTCTCATCGCGCACGCAGGGGGCGGGCGCGGGATGCGATGCGTTGGTGAGGACTCTACGACTCCCAATGGTCGCTCGTACAGACCTTTTTCGACAGATCTTCATGAGATGCACGCAGATTTGCGGGGACCCGACGAACCCAAGCGGCGCATCGGTGTGATGTAATGGTCGGCACAAGCGACCATTCACCGACTCGATGCGGAGCCACGGATGACGACACCGACCGGATACCTGAGCCTCGACGAGCTGCGGGGGGCGATCGCGGAGGGCGCGGTCGACACCGTGATCGTCGCGTTCACCGACATGCAGGGCCGGCTGGTCGGCAAGCGCGTGTCGGCGAGGCTCTTCCTCGAGGACGTCGCCGAGCACGGGGCCGAGGCCTGCAACTACCTCCTCGCGGTCGACGTCGAGATGAACACGGTCGACGGCTATGCGATGTCGAGCTGGGAGCGCGGCTACGGCGACATGGTGCTCGTACCCGACTTCGCGACGCTGCGCGCGGCGCCCTGGCTCGAGGCCACCGCCCTCGTCACCGCTGACCTGCGCTGGCTCGACGGCTCCCCGGTCGAGGCATCGCCCCGGCGCATCCTGCAGCGCCAGCTCGAGCGCCTCGCCGAGCGCGGACTCACCGCCTTCGTCGGCACCGAGCTCGAGTTCATCGTGTTCGACGACGGGTACCGCGCGGCCTGGCAGAAGGGCTACCGCGACCTGACCCCGGCGAGCGACTACAACATCGACTACGCGCTGCTCGCCTCCACCCGCATGGAACCGCTGCTCCGCGACATCCGCAACGCCATGGACGGCGCGGGCATGTACTGCGAGGGCGTGAAGGGCGAGTGCAACCTCGGCCAGCAGGAGATCGCGTTCCGCTACACCGATGCGCTCGCCACCTGCGACAACCACTCGGTCTACAAGAACGCGGCGAAGGAGATCGCCGACCGGCACGGCAAGTCGCTCACCTTCATGGCGAAGTTCAACGAGCGCGAGGGCAACAGCTGCCACATCCACATCAGCCTGCGCGGCGACGGCGGCGAGGCCGTGTTCGCCGACGCCGCCGAGCCGCACGGCATGTCGAAGCTGTTCCGCCACTTCCTCGCCGGGCAGCTCGCCGTCATGCGCGAGCTCACGCTGTTCTCCGCCCCGAACATCAACTCGTACAAGCGCTACGTCGCCGGCAGCTTCGCGCCCACGGCGATCGCCTGGGGACTCGACAACCGCACCTGCGCGCTGCGCGTCGTCGGTCACGGGCACGGCATGCGCGTCGAGAACCGGGTGCCGGGCGGCGACGTCAACCAGTACCTCGCGGTCGCCGCGCTCATCGCGGCCGGGCTGCACGGCATCGAGAACGAGCTGGAGCCCGCCGAGCTCTTCGCCGGCAACGCGTACGAGAGCGACGTCGAGCGGGTGCCCGCGACGCTCCGCGACGCCGCCGAGCTCTTCGCCGGCTCGACCGTCGCGCTCGAGGCGTTCGGCGAAGAGGTGGTCGCGCACTACCTCAACAACGCGAAGGTCGAGCTCGCGGCGTACGACGCCGCTGTCACCGATTGGGAGCGGGTCCGTGGCTTCGAACGGCTCTGAACTGCGTACCGACGGGGCCGGGGGGAATCTGGGGGGCGGTACGGATGCCGCGGCGGCGACGCCGGTCGCGGCATCCGCACCGGTGATCGGGGTCACCACGTACCTCGAGCAGGCGCAGACCGGCGTGTGGGACGTGCCCGCCTCGTTCCTCCCGAAGGTCTACCTCGATGCGGTCACCGACGCCGGCGGCATCGTCGTGCTGCTCCCGCCCCAGCCCGCCTCCCCCGAGATCGCCCGCCGGGTGCTGTCGACCCTCGACGGCCTCATCGTCTCGGGCGGCGCCGATGTCGACCCCGCCCGCTACGGGCAGGCTCCGCACCCCCGCACGGGCGCCCCGCGCCGCGACCGCGACGCCTGGGAGGACGCGCTGCTCACTGCCGCGATCGAGGCCGAGCTGCCGTTCCTCGGCATCTGCCGCGGCGCCCAGATGCTCAACGTCGCCCTCGGCGGCACCCTCGTGCAGCACCTGCCCGACGTCGTCGGCAGCGAGGCGTACCAGCCGGGGCCGGCCGTCTTCGGCGAGGCCACCGTCGCCGTCGACGCGGGCAGCCGCCTCGCCGCGACCCTCGGCGAGGCCTCGGAGGCGCTGCCGGTGCATCTCTACCACCACCAGGCCCTCGACGAGCTGGCCCCCGGGCTCACCGTCACGGCACGCACCGGCGACGGCGTCATCGAAGCCGTCGAGCTCGACGCGGTGCCGTTCGGGATCGGCGTGCAGTGGCATCCCGAGGAGAACACGGCGGACCGCCGCCTGTTCGCCGGACTCGTCGAAGCCGCCCGCGACCACCGCACGAAGAGGATCGAAGCATGACGCACACCATCGTGAACCCGGCCGACGGATCGATCGTCACGTCCGTGACCGCCTCGAGCCTCGAGGAGACCGACCTGGCGATCGCCCGCGCGGCCCGCGCGCAGCGCGGCTGGGCGGCGCTCGCCCCGGCCGACCGCGCCCGGGCGCTGCGCCGCTTCGCCGTGGCCGTCGACTTGGCCGTCGAGGAGCTCGCGGCGCTCGAGGTGCAGAACTCGGGGCATCCGATCTCGCAGGCCCGGTGGGAGGCGGGTCACGTGCGCGATGTGCTCGAGTACTACTCGGCGGCGCCCGAGCGGCTCTTCGGCCGGCAGATCCCGGTCGCGGGCGGGCTCGACGTGACCTTCCAGGAGCCGCTCGGCGTCGTGGGCGTGATCACGCCGTGGAACTTCCCGATGACGATCGCCGCGTGGGGCTTCGCCCCGGCCCTCGCCGCCGGCAACGCGGTCGTGCTGAAGCCCGCCGAGTGGACGCCGCTCACGAGCCTCCGCCTCGCCGAGCTCGGGCTCGAGTCGGGACTGCCCGAGGGGCTGTTCCAGGTGGTCCCGGGCCGAGGCTCGGTCGTCGGCGAGCGCTTCGTCACGAACGAGACCGTGCGAAAGGTCGTGTTCACCGGCTCGACCGAGGTCGGCAAGCGCATCATGGCGGGCTGCGCGGATCAGGTGAAGCGGGTGACCCTCGAACTCGGCGGCAAGAGCGCGAACATCGTGTTCGCCGACGCCGACCTCGAGAAGGCGGCCGCGACGGCGCCCTCAGGCGTGTTCGAGAACGCCGGGCAGGACTGCTGCGCCCGCAGCCGCATCCTCGTCGAGCGCAGCGTCTACGAGCGCTTCATGGAGCTCCTCGAACCGGCGGTGCAGGGCGTCCGGGTCGGCGACCCCGCCGACGAGTCGACCGAGATGGGGCCCCTCGTCGCCGCCGCGCACCTCGAGCGGGTCCGCTCCTTCGTGCCCGACGACGCCGACGTCGCCTTCCGCGGCAGCGCCCCCGACGGCGCCGGATTCTGGTTCCCGCCGACGGTGCTCACCCCCGCGCGCGACGCCCGTGCGGCCCGCGAGGAGATCTTCGGCCCGGTCGTCTCGGTGTTCCCCTTCGACGACGAGGCCGACGCGATCGGCTTCGCGAACGCGGGCGAGTACGGGCTCTCGGGGTCGATCTGGACCCGCGACATCAGTCGGGGCATCCGCGTCGCCCGAGCCGTCGAGTCGGGCAACCTCTCGGTCAACTCGCACTCCTCGGTGCGGTACTCGACGCCCTTCGGCGGCTTCAAGCAGTCGGGACTCGGCCGGGAGCTCGGCCCCGACGCGCCCCTCGCCTTCACCGAGACCAAGAACGTCTTCATCGCCGTCGACTGACGGCCCGACCCGACAGGAACAGCCATGCCAGAACTCCCCCGCATCGACCTCACCCAGCGCCTCGCCGGTCGCGTCGCCGTCATCACCGGCGGCGCCTCGGGCATCGGCCTCGCGACCGCGAAGCGGTTCGCCGCCGAGGGCGCGACGGTCGTCATCGGCGACATGGATGCCACGGCCGGCCCCGCCGCGGCCGAGCTCGTCGGCGGCCTCTTCGTGCAGGTCGACGTCACCGACGAGGACCAGGTGAACCACCTCTTCGACGAAGCCGCCCGGGTGTACGGATCGGTCGACATCGCGTTCAACAACGCGGGCATCTCACCGCCCGACGACGACTCGATCGAGACGACCGAGCTCCCGGCCTGGCAGAAGGTGCAGGACGTGAACCTGAAGTCGGTGTACCTTTGCTCACGTGCGGCGCTCCGGCACATGGTCGCGCAGGGGGGCGGCTCGATCATCAACACGGCCTCGTTCGTCGCCGTGCTCGGCTCGGCGACCTCGCAGATCTCGTACACGGCCTCGAAGGGCGGCGTGCTCGCGATGAGCCGCGAGCTCGGCGTGCAGTTCGCCCGGCAGGGCGTGCGCGTGAACGCCCTCTGCCCGGGCCCGGTCAACACGCCGCTGCTCCAGGAGCTCTTCGCGAAGGACCCCGAGCGCGCGCAGCGCCGGCTCGTGCACATCCCCGTCGGCCGATTCGCCGAGCCCGAAGAGCTGGCGGCGGCGGTCGCCTTCCTCGCGAGCGACGACGCCTCGTTCATCACCGGCTCGACCTTCCTCGTCGACGGCGGCATCAGCTCCGCCTACGTCACTCCGCTCTAGGCTCGAAGCATGGACGAGACGGCGGGCGGCCCGGCGGGCGACGAGGCGGTTCCCACCGAGGTGCTGCGGGCGAGCCTGCTGTTCACGCCCGCGCGCCCGGCGAACGCCTTCGAGGAGACGGTGCAGCGCCTGCTGCAGTCGATCCGGCTCGGCCTCATCGGGCCGGGCGAGCGTCTGCCGGCCGAGCGCGAGCTCGCGGCGATGCTCGAGGTGAGCCGCGACACGCTGCGCGAGGCGATCGGCTCACTCGCCGAAGCGGGCTGGGTGGTGTCGCGTCGCGGGCGCTACGGCGGCACCTTCGTCTCCGACGAGCTGCCCGCCCCGCTTCCGGCGAGTCCGAGCACCGCCGGCGACCCGCAGGTCGCCGCCGCGCACCTCGAGGACATGCTCGCCCTGCGCGCGGTGATCGAGGTCGGCGCGACCCGACGCGCGGCCGAGAGCGAGTTGTCGGCCAACGACCGCGAACGGCTCTGGCAGGCCTACGAGGAGTGCCGCACGGCCACCGGCGAGCAGTACCGCATGGCGGACTCCCGCCTGCACCTGCTCATCGCCGAGGTGCTCGGCGCACCGAGCGTGATCCCGCTGGTGGCCGATGTGCGCATGCGGGTCAACGAGCTCCTCGACGGCATCCCGCTGCTCGCGCCGAACATCGCGCACTCGAACGAGCAGCACCGCGCGATCGTCGGGGCCATCCTTCGCGGAAGCCCCGACGACGCGGCGGGTGCGATGGCCGAGCACCTCGACGGCACCGAGGCGCTGCTGCGCGGATTCTTCGCGTGAGCTCGGGAACCGAGCTCGGGGTCCGAGCTCGGCTCGGACCCCGATCGTCGCGGTGCAGCGCTCAGAGGAAGGCGAACGGCAGCATGACGAGGCCGAAGACCGCCGCCCCGATGCCGACGAGCACGGCGCCCGCGAGCATGACCGCGTTGAGCACGATGCCCCAGATCGCCATCGTGCGCGCGGCGGGCTCGCGCTTGAGCGCCATGATGCCGAGCACGAGGCCCGCGATCGGCACGACGAAGCTGTAGCCCGCCACGATCGAGACGAGGCCGAGCACGAGGCTCGAGATGCTGAAGCCGCGCGACTCCGCGAGCGGCGCGGCAGCGGGGTGCGGCTCCGCGTACGGCGCCTGGGTTGCGGTGTCGGTGACGGTGGTCATGAGATGCTCTCCTGTTCGTGGTGGCCCGTTGGTGGGCATGACTCCACGCTACGGACGCGGCGCGGCCTCCGACATGGGGCTATCCCCCCGGTACGATCTGATGGATCCCCACCCTCGACTCCCCTGAACGGAGCAGCATGACTCTGCCCTGGACCCTGCACGGCGACGGCAAGAACGTCAACCCGGGCGAGGTCGTCGCCCCCGGCGAACGCCTCAGCTGGCCCCGCACGATCGGCCTCGGCGCCCAGCACGTCGTCGCCATGTTCGGCGCGACCTTCCTGGTGCCGATCCTCACGGGCTTCCCGCCCGCGACGACGCTGTTCTTCTCGGGCCTCGGCACGATCCTCTTCCTCGTGATCACGAAGAACCGGGTGCCGAGCTACCTCGGCTCTTCCTTCGCGTTCATCGCCCCGATCAGCGCCGCGATGGGTGCGAAGGGCATCGCCGACCCCATGGGCGCCGCGCTCTTCGGCATCGTCGTCGTCGGCGTGCTGCTCGCCCTCGTGGGCCTCCTCGTGCAGTGGGTCGGCACCCGATGGATCGACGCGCTCATGCCGCCCGTCGTCGCCGGTGCGATCGTGGCCCTCATCGGCTTCAACCTCGCCCCCGCCGCGAAGAACAACTTCATGCTCGCCCCGCTGACCGCCCTCATCACGCTCGCCGCCGTGATCATCGCGAGCGTCGCATTCCGCGGCATCCTCGGGCGCATGTCGATCCTCGTCGGCGTCGTCATCGGCTACATCGCGGCCGCGATCCAGGGCGAGATCGACTTCGCGCGCATCGAGGACGCCGCGTGGATCGGCCTGCCGACCTTCCACCTCGCGGCGAACCCGTTCGCGGATTCCGCCATCTGGGGCTTCCTCCCCGCGTTCCTGCCGGTCGTGCTCGTGCTCATCGCCGAGAACGTCGGACACATCAAGGGCGTCGCCCAGATGACCGACCCCTCGGTCAACAAGTCGACCGGCCGCGCGCTCTTCGCCGACGGCCTCGCCACGACCGTCGCCGGCCTCTTCGGCGGTTCGGGCACGACGACGTACGGCGAGAACATCGGCGTCATGGCCGCGACGCGCGTCTACTCGACCGCCGCGTACTGGGTCGCGGGCATCGTCGCCGTGCTGCTCGGCCTCTCGCCGAAGTTCGGCGAGGTCATCAACACGATCCCCGCCGGGGTGCTCGGCGGCGTCACCACGGCGCTGTACGGCCTCATCGGCATCATCGGCGTCAAGATCTGGCTCGACAACAAGGTCGACTTCTCGAAGCCCGTGAACCAGTTCACGGCCGCGACGGCCCTCATCATCGGCATTGCCGACTTCACCTTCGCGATCGGCGGCGTCTCGTTCAACGGCATCGCGCTCGGCACGATCGCCGCCATCGTGATCTACCACGTCATGAACGGCATCGCGAAGGCGCGCGGCACGAACTGACGCCTCCACGAGAACGACGGATGCCCCGGGCCGCTGCGGCCCGGGGCATCCGTCGTCTGCGGCGGTCTCGTCGCCCGCACAGGCACGACGTCCTCGGGGAGCCGACGCCCGGTCGACGCTCAGCTCAGGATCAGCGCGCCGGTGGGCCCGCGTCCGGCGCCGAGCACCGGCTCATCCGGGATTGCGCGATCAGCCGGGCACGATGCGCCGACAACAGACGGATGCCCCGGGCTGCGGTGCAGCCCGGGGCATCCGTCATTCACCGGAGATCAGGCGAAGAGCGCCTCGATCGGTCCGCGCGCGAAGTACAGCACGAAGCCGGCGGCGACGATCCACAGCAGCGGGTGGATGGTCTTGGCCCTGCCGGACAGCGCGTTCACGACGACCCAGCTGACGAAGCCCGCGCCGATGCCGTTCGCGATCGAGTAGGTCATCGGCATCACCGTGATGGTGAGGAACACGGGCAGCAGCACGCGGTAGTCGCTGAAGTCGATGTGCTTGATCTGCGAGAGCATCATCGCACCGACGAGCACCAGGGCCGCGCCGGCGATCGCGCCGGGCACGAGCGAGGTCAGCGGCGTGAAGAACATCGCGAGCAGGAACAGGCCGCCGGTGATGACCGTGGCGAAGCCCGTTCGGGCGCCCTCGCCGATGCCGGCGCCGGACTCGACGAACACCGTCGCCGACGACGACGAGGTGCCGCCGCCCACGATCGCGCCGACGCCCTCGACGACCAGCGCCGACTTGATGCGGGGGAAGTCGCCCTTCTCGTCGGCGAGGTCCGCCTCCTTCGCGAGGCCGGTCATCGTGCCCATCGCGTCGAAGAAGTTCGAGAAGACGAGGGTGAAGACGATCATGACGAGCGCCAGGGCGCCGACCTTGGAGAGGTCGAAGCCGAAGTCGACGGCGCCGATGAGGCTCAGGTCGGGCAGGCTCACGATGCCGCCCGCGAAGCCGAAGTCGAGCCCGAACGGCCAGATGAGGTTGACGACCGCGGCGAGCACGGTGCCGCCGACGAGGGCGATGAGGATCGCGCCCTTCACGCGCAGCGCGATCAGGACGCCGCCCGCGAGCAGGGTGATGATGAAGAGCAGGGTGGGCAGGCTCGCGACGGAGCCGCCGATG
Organism: Agromyces sp. NPDC057679; assembly: GCF_042799635.1. Taxonomy (NCBI): domain Bacteria; kingdom Bacillati; phylum Actinomycetota; class Actinomycetes; order Micrococcales; family Microbacteriaceae; genus Agromyces; species Agromyces sp. NPDC057679. The sequence goes on from NZ_JBHVIK010000001.1 coordinate 137,328, forward strand.
CCGAGGTCGACCGGCGGCGACGGGTTGCCCGTGGCCGTGACGAAGCCCGCGTTGACGAAGCCGATGAACGCGATGAACAGGCCGATGCCGACGGTGATCGCGAGCTTCAGCTGAACCGGCACGGCGTCGAAGATCATCTTCCGGAGGCCCGTGGCCGCGAGCAGCACGATGACGATTCCGTTGATGACGACGAGCGCCATCGCCTCGGGCCACGTGACCGAGCCGACGACCGAGAACGCGATGAACGCGTTGATGCCGAGACCGGCCGCGAACGCGAACGGCAGGCGCGTGACGACGCCGAAGAGCACCGTCATGACGCCGGCGGTCAGCGCGGTGGCCGCGGCGACCGCGGCGCCGTTCAGCGTGTTGCCGTCGACGTCGGGCGTGGACAGGATGATCGGGTTGAGGATGACGATGTAGGCCATCGTCACGAAGGTGACGATGCCGCCGCGCACCTCGGTGGCGTAGTTGGAGCCGCGCTTCGTGATCTCGAAGAAGCGGTCGACGGCGCCGGCCTGCTTCTGCTCGGTCGGGTCGGCCGGGTCGGTCGTCGGGGTGGTTGCAGTGGTCATCCGGGAACCTTCGATGAGGGACGCACGCGGGGGCGGGCGACGGGTGGACTGTCGAATATGGAGTTGAAGGCGCTTCGGGGCGCGCCCGCTCAGCCTGGCGCGGGGGCGGTCAGCTGAAGATCTTGATCAGGTGGTCGCCGACGATCAGGTAGATGCCGATGAGCACGGCGACGCCGCTCACGCCGAAGCAGGCCCAGGCGCCGACGAGCGCGGCGCGCTTCTGGCCGTCGGTGAGCGGGCTCTTCTTCGCGGCCTTCTTCGCGCGCTTCTCGGCCTGCTTGATCTCGGCGGGCGTCACGATGGTGATCGCGTCGGTGAACTCGGCCGGCGTCACGATCGGGGTGCGCCCCGAGACGGTGAGCAGGCGGATCCCGAGCGAGTAGGCGGAGACCACGGTGACGGTGCCGATGAGCGCCGACACGAACACGAGGAGGAATGCGAGCCAGTCGATCACGACGAGACCTTCTTCTTCGGCTTGGGGTTGCGCTTGATCTTCACGGCACGGCCCGAGTGGGCGACCTCGCTGACCACGTTGTGGTGCGAGACCTCGCTGCGGCGCGACCACAGGAAGATGCCGACGATCACGCCGACGCCGACGACCGTGTCGATGATGATGCCGACGACGCCCATGTGGGCGACGAGCGCGGCGAGCGCGCCGACGGCGCCCGCGGCGGGCAGGGTGAGCAGCCAGCCGACACCGATGCGCCCGGCGGTGCGCCAGCGCACCTTCGAGCCGCGGCGGCCGAGACCCGAGCCGATGACCGAGCCCGAGGCGACCTGCGTCGTCGACAGCGCGAAGCCGACGTGGCTCGACGCGAGGATCGTCGCGGCCGTCGCGGTCTCGGCGGCGAAGCCCTGTGCCGGCTTGACGTCGGTGAGGCCCGTGCCGAGCGTCTTGATAATGCGCCAGCCGCCCATGTAGGTGCCGAGCGCGATCGCGACCGCACAGGTCACGATCACCCACCAGTACACGTCGCTGCCGGCGGGCTGCAGGCCCGCGGCGACGAGCGTGAGCGTGATGACGCCCATCGTCTTCTGCGCGTCGTTCGTGCCGTGCGCGAGCGCGACGAGCGAGGAGGAGAAGATCTGCGCGTGGCGGAAGCCGTCTCGGCCGTCGGGCTTGCCGTCGTAGCGGCGCGTGATCGCGTAGGCGAGCTTCGTCGCGGCGTACGCGATGAGGCCGGCGGTGAGCGGCGCGAGGATCGCCGGCAGGATGACCTTCGACATGACGACGGAGAAGTCGATCGCGCTCACGCCGAAGCCGACGAGCGTGGCGCCGATGAGGCCGCCGAACAGCGCGTGGCTCGACGAGGAGGGCAGGCCGAGCAGCCACGTGATCATGTTCCACACGATCGCGCCGATGAGGCCGGCGAAGATCAGCTCGGGCGTGATCAGCACGCCGCCGTCGCCCTCCTTGATGATGCCGCCCGAGATCGTCTTCGCCACCTCGGTCGAGAGGAAGGCGCCGATGAGGTTCAGGAGGGCTGCGAGCCCGACCGCGGTCTTCGGCTTCAGGGCACCGGTCGCGATGGGCGTGGCCATCGCATTCGCCGTGTCGTGGAAGCCGTTCGTGAAGTCGAAGAAGAGCGCCAGCGCGATGACCAGCACGACGATGAGGGTGAGATCCACCGGCGTCTTTCTTGCGAGAGGGAAGAGTTCACCTGGATTTCAGGAACCCCGACGATCCTACGCGACCGATGAGCGCTCCGTCACCACCGTGGCGAGATCCTCGCCGAACACGAAGGTACGACGCACCGTTCCGCCCGCGAGCACGCCGGGAAGCCACCGCTTGGCGTCGTCCCACATCTCCTCGTAGGGCACCTCCGCGAGCGCGAACCACTCGGGGTCGAGCTCGTCGGATGCCACGGGGTCGCCCGCGAAGCGCCGGCCGACGAACACGCTCGACTCCTGGCTCCACGACTCGCGGAACGGGAAGTGGTAGCTCAGCAGACCGCGCGCCTCGAGGTCGCCTGCGGCCACGACGAGACCCGATTCCTCGAAGACCTCGCGCACCGCGGCATCCACCGCCTGTTCGCCCGGTTCGAGCTTGCCGCCGAGCCCGACGTAGTACCCCTCGCCCAGGCCGTGCTTCTTGCGCCCGAGGAGCACCTCGGTGACCCCGTCGCGTTCGCGCAGGAGGTAGCAGACGCAGACCTGGTACATGTTCAGCCGAAGAGGACGCGCGCCTCGTCGTATCGCGACTGCGGCACGCTGTTGAGCGTGCCGACGGCCTCGGCGATCGACACCGTCTTGATGTCGGTGCCGCGGAGCGTGACCATCGACCCCCACGCGTGGTCGTAGACGGCGTCGATCGCGGCCATGCCGAGGCGGGTGGCGAGCACGCGGTCGTACGCCGAGGGCGCGCCGCCGCGCTGGATGTGGCCGAGCACCGTCGCACGCGACTCGATGCCCGTGCGCTCCTCGATCATCGGGGCGAGGATGTCGGCGATGCCGCCGAGGCGGGGGCGGTTGAACGCGTCGAGGCCCTTGTGCGAGTGCGCCTCGTCCATGCCCTCGAGCGTGAAGCCCTCGGCGACGACGACGAGCGGGGCGCGGCCTCGGTCGCGCACCGACTCGACCCACTCGCAGATCTGCTCGATCGACTGCGGCTGCTCGGGGATGAGGATCGCGTGCGCTCCCCCGGCCATGCCCGAGTGCAGGGCGATCCAGCCGACGTGGCGGCCCATGACCTCGAGCACCATGCAGCGGCCGTGCGAGTCGGCGGTCGTGCGCAGGCGGTCGATGGCCTCGGTCGCGATCTCGACGGCGGTGTCGAAGCCGAAGGAGTAGTCGGTGGCCGCGAGGTCGTTGTCGATCGTCTTCGGCACGCCGACGACGTTGATGCCGCCCTCGTCGTGCAGACGGCGCGCGGCGGTGAGCGTGCCCTCGCCGCCGATCGCCATGATCGCGTCGATGCCGTGCTTGTCGAGCATGCGCTGGATGTTCTCGGGACCGCCGCCCTCGCCCTCGAAGGGGTTGGTGCGGCTCGAACCCAGGATCGTGCCGCCCTGCTTGGCGAGGCCTCGCACGTCGTGACGCACGATCGGAACGATGTCCTCTTCGACGACGCCGCGCCAGCCGTTGCGGAACCCGACGAACTCCGTGTCGTACGAGATGACGCCTCGGAGGACGGCACCGCGGATGACGGCGTTGAGGCCGGGGCAGTCGCCACCAGAGGTGAGCATTCCGATCTTCATGACGCGTGAGACTCCTTGCAGGTGGGAAATCGTCGCTGGAGCCGCTTCATCGGGGCACGACTTCGGGAAGTCTAGCGAACCTCGACTCTCGTGCGGCCGCTCGGACGGGGCCTCGAATCAAGCTCGCCAGAAGCCGCAAGCTTCGCGCCAGCCGTGGGCGTCAGGGCCCGATCGATCCGCCGAGCGGCTGCGGCTACAGTGCCCCGTCGAGCGCCTGCCGCAGCAGGTGCTGCAGCGCGTCGAGCTGCACCGAGTCGGCCGAGCCCGGCTCGACGTCCTGGCCGTCGAGGGCACGGGCGGCGAGGCCCTGCTTCGAGTCGATGAGCTCGGCGATGCGGGCATCGATCGTGTGCGCGGCGATGATGCGCCACGCGGTGACCGGCTCCTCCTGGCCGATGCGGTGCACGCGGTCGATCGCCTGCGTCTGCTCGGCGGCCGTCCAGCTGAGCTCGGCGAGCACGACGTTCGACGCGGCCTGCAGGTTCACGCCGACGCCGGCCGCGGTGAGCGAGCAGACCGCCACCGAGACCTCGGGGTCCTTGTTGAACGCGTCGATCGCCGCCTGGCGTGCGAGGGCCGTCTGGTCGCCGCGCAGCGACACCGTCCGCAGCTCGCGCGCGGCGAAGGCCGCCTCGGCCTGGTCCATGACGTCGATGTGCTTCGCGAAGAACACGACCTTGCCCACCGAGCGGGCGAGCTGGGCCGCGTAGTCGGCCGCGAGCCCGGCCTTCGCCTGGCCGATGCGGCGCACCATCGTGAAGACGTTCTCGCCCGACTTCGACGACTTCGACTCCTCGAGCTCGGCGCTCGCGACGGCCCTGATGATCTGGTCGCGGGTGTCTTCGTCGAGGTCGCCGACCTTGAGGTGGCGCGCCTCGACGAGCGCGCGGAAGCGCGACGCGAGCCGGTTGCCGAGCTCGCGCTCGGCGGCCCGCACCGAGCGGCCGAGCTCGTCGTCGAGCTCGACGGGGAGGTCGGCGATGCGCTTCGCCGGCAGGTCGGCCGCGACATCCACTTTGCGACGACGCACGATGCCGAGGTCGATGACGGTGCGCCGCGCCTCGGAGTAGAAGCCGGGCTCGGCGGGGGTGAGCCCCGTCTCCTCGAGCTTCGCGAGCAGCTCGGCCGAGGGCTTGTCGCCGTCGATCCAGCCGAGGAACTTCCAGATGGCGCGGAAGTCGTCGACGTCGTTGATGAGCGGGGTGCCCGTGAGCGCGAGCAGCAGCGGGTTGCCGCCGGGGGTCGACTTGCGGATGCGCTCGGCGAGGGCGAGCACGTTCTTCGACCGCTGCGACTGGAGGTTCTTGATGAAGTGCGCCTCGTCGACGACCATGCCGCGGAAGCCGAGCGTCGACAGCCACGCCATGTGCCGGTCGAGCACGTCGTAGTTCACGATGACGACGTCGGCGAAGGCGTCGAGGGTGTCGCCGTCGCCGTGGATCACGGTGGCGCGGCGGTGCGGGGTCCACCGTTCGACCTCGCGCGCCCAGTTCATCTTCACGACGTTCGGCACGACCGCGAGCAGCGGGTACGCGTTCGCGACGGATGCCGCGAGCACCGACTGCGCCGTCTTGCCGAGGCCCGGCTCGTCGGCGAGCAGGAACGCGCGGTGGCCCTCGCGGGCGCTCTCGATGAAGCGCGCCTGGTGCTTCATGAGCTCGAGGCCGCGCGGCGAGAGCCGGTCGGCCTTCGGCGCCTCGGGCAGCTCCATCGAGGCGGCCTGGCCGCCGGAGCCCTGCTCGAACGACTTGAAGAGGGGGCCGAGCAGCTCCCAGTTCGCGAGCCGGCGCACGGGCACGAGGGGCGCGGCGGGCTTCGAGAAGTCGGGCGCGAGGAAGGGGTTCGCGAGCTGGCGCGACTTCACCGACGCGGGGATCACCTGGTTCTCGGAGACCTCGATCTTCGCCTCGGGCTCGCGGGTGATGATGAGCTCGTCGGGGCTGAGCTCGGCGCCCGACTCGAGCAGCCAGTCGCGGCGGAACCGCTGCGCGACGGTCGAGATCGAGGCATCCGGTTCGAGCAGCTGGATGAGGCTGGTGTCGCGGGCGGCGGTCTTCGCGAGGATCTGCGCGATGCCGTCGAGGCGCTTCAGGAGCTCGCCGCGCGCGGCGTCGCCGATCTCGGCGTCGGCCTTGACCCGCGCCCGCTCCTCGCGCATGAGCAGCGCGATGACCTGGAACTTGGTGCGGTTCGTCGGGCCGAGCTTGCCCTTCTGCGCCTTCTGCTCGACCTCTCGCACCTTGCGGGCGAGGATCGGGATGATGGGTGCTTCATCGTCGCGCGAACGCGTACGCTGCCGCTGCCTCGTCTGGGCCATGGTCCTCCCGTTTCCTTCGTGCCGTGCCCGGCACGCCCCCTCGGCACCACGCGGTGGTCGAGCCCGCACGTCGCGGCTCGGATGCCGCGCGGCGCGGTACGCCGAATCCCGAACCGAGCAGCGGCGAGCGGGGCTCGCACGGTCGGCCGAAGAACGGATTCGTCGGGCGCTCCCCCTATTCTAGCGGGCGGGAGGCCCGTGCCGTGAAACGTCTCGTCATCCGACGACGTGCACCGCGTAGCTGAGCAGGAACCCCGCGGTCGCGAGGAGCCCGGTGAACGCGTGCGCGGTGCGGAACGCCTCGGGGATCATCGTGTCGCAGATCATCGCGAGGATCGCCCCGGCGGCGATGGCCGTGATGAAGGCCGTGAGCTCCCCCGGTGCGTCGTCGAGCAGCACGTACCCGGCGAGCGACGCGAGCGCGCTCGCGAGCGCGATGCCCGCCCACAGCACGAAGACGTAGGTGCGCGAACGCCCGCTCTCCTTCAGCGAGGCCGTCGACGACAGGCCCTCGGGGATGTTCGAGATCAGGATGGCGACGAAGACCGGCACGCTCACTCCCCCGCCGCCGACCATGCTGAGCCCGAGCACCGCCGATTCGGGGATGCCGTCGAGGAGCGCGCCGACGGCGATGCCCGTGCCGGTGCCGGGGTCCTGCCCGGTGCCGCGCGGATTGCGCTGGTCGAAGCGGTCGAGCAGCTGGTTCGCGAAGACGTAGACGATCGCCCCCGCGGCGAACCCGCCGACGGTCGGCCAGAAGCCGCCCTCCTGCTGCGCCTCGAGCACGAGGTCGAAGGCGAGCGCCGACACGAGCACGCCCGACCCGAACGCCATGATCGACGCCACGACGCGGGTCGGCACCTTCACGTACCAGGCGATCACGGCGCCGAGGAGGAGCGCGCCGCCTGCGAGGAGGCCGGCGACTCCGGCGAGGATCCAGTCGGGCATGCTGCGAGCCTAGGGCCGGGGCTACCCGATCGGCGCCGACGCGCCTACCCTTGAGCTATGGACGAGCTCGCGGGGGCGGGCGCGGAGTTCGCGCCCGAGGACGACGATTTCACGGTCTCGCAGGACACCGAGTTCGATGAGGCCGACGAGGCGCACGACGACGACGAGCGCTCGCTCGACGACGTGCTCGACGACGAGGTCGAGGGGCTCGACGCCGAGCGTCGGGTCGACCTCAGCGACGAACGGGCCGCCGCAGCGGGCGAGGCCGAGTAGCGACGTCGCGGCGCGACGGCGCCGTTTCGGGTGCGCCCTCCTCAGACGCCGCCGCCACCGCCGCCACCGCCGCCACCGCCCGACGACCCGCCGCCGCTCGAGCCGCTCGACGACGAGCTGGCGCTCGACCCCGACCACGAGCTGTTCGAGGAGCTCGAGAACGACGCGACGCCCGCCGAGAAGTAGGCCGCGTTGAAGCCGCTGCTGCCCGCGTACCAGTCGGGCTGGCGGCCGAGCTGCTCGTACAGCACGGCCAGTTCGCGACTCCAGTCGCGTTCGAAGCCGAACAGCACGGCGTAGGGCAGCAGCCGCTCGTTGAGCTTCAGCACCTGGCCGAGGTCGTTCGTGTCGACCCGGAGGGCGCCGCTCGGGCTCTGGAGCACCCGGATGCGGTCCGCCTCGGCGAGGCGGATGTAGACCCGCAGCCCCTCGAGGTGGTCGTGCAGCTCGCGCCCGCGCTCGGTGAGCGGCCGGACGGACACGACGAGCCCGATCGCGAGCACTGCCGCGAGGATCGCCACGATGAAGCAGAGCGCCGGCCAGGGGCCGCCCATCACCGAGGTCAGCGCGACGACGCCGAGCACGAAGCTCGCGACGGCCGCGAGGCCGGCGCCGACCGCGATCCCGACGCGGAGCCCGACGTCGGGGCTGCGCCGGAGCCCCGAGGCCACGACCCCGCTCGACACCCGCTGCCGGATCGCGAGCAGCCGTTTGCCGAGCGCCGTGTCGCTCGACTTCATCTCGCGCACGGCGCCCGGCCGCGGCGGGCTGCCGAACAGCGCCTCGACGACGGCCCGGGCGTGCTCGTCGCCCGCCGGCCCGCCGCCCGTGAACTCGGCGGCGTAGCGACGCGACCCCGTCTCGACGATGCGGAGCTCGCCGGCGACGGCGCGTTCGAGCACGGTCGCGGTGACCCCCTTCGACATGCTCCCCACGAGCTCTGCGGCGACGAACGCCGAGACGCCCGTCGGGGGCTCGTACTGCGCGATGATCGTGCCGCGCCCCGGATGGTTGCGCCAGCGGCCGAGCCTGAAGGCGAGCGCGACGGCCGCGATCACCGCGGCGACCACCGCCGCGACCGCGCTGCCGATCGCCGCGGGCGACGACCAGAATGCGTCGTCGCGCGGCACGACGGTGCCCGGTTCGAACGCGACCGCGAAGCTGAGGTTCTCGTAGGGCCCGACCTCCGCGGCCTCGGCCTCGACGACCGCCCCGCCGTCGACGGCCTGGCTCGTCATCGCGTCGCACGGCTCGGTCGACCCCGACCACCCGCGGTAGCAGGCCATGTCGCCGGTCATCGCCTCGGCGAGCTCGGCCGAGAGGCGCAGTTCGCTGCGCACGACGCCGAAGGGCTGCGCCCAGCCGGTGCCGTTGACGTCCCAGTAGATCTCGTCGATCGCCGCGTCGTCGGGCACATGGGTGACGTTGTGCATGCGGTAGTGGAACACGTACGTCTGCTCGCCGTGCACGAAGTCGTCGGCACGACTCGTGACGAGCAGGAACTCGTCGTCCTCGTCGGCCTCGGTCTCGAACGGGCGGGGCGCGCCCGAGGCATCCGTCACCGATTCGACGACGAGGTCGACCGGGTGCCCGTCGTAGTGGAGCGGGATGGCCCGCCGGATGCCGCGATTCTGGTCGATCTCGGGGAACACGGCGACGAGGGTCTCGGTGACCTCCATCACCGAGCGGCCCTCGTCGTCGAGCGAGAGCTCGTAGACCGCGTCGAAGGAGTCGAACACGAAGGCGTTCGTGTCGGGCTCGTCGGCGAGGAGTGCGACGGCCGGCGGCGCGGCCTCCGCGACCGGCGAGGATGCCGCGCGCTCCCCCGCGACCGCCGGCGACGCGCCGACGGCGCCGGCCAGGAGCAGGGCGAGCGATGCGGCCGAGAACGCGGCGGCGAGTCGCGCGGCGAGGGCGCGGCGGGCGGGGCGACGGGGCATGCCCCAACGCTAGCCGCCGTCGCGCCCCCGCGTCGGACGGTTCGCCGGTCAGGCCCGACGCAGCCGCAGGCTGTTCAGCACGACGAAGATGCTCGAGAACGCCATCGCCGCACCTGCGATCATCGGGTTGAGGAACCCGGCCGCGGCGAGCGGGATCGCGGCGACGTTGTACGCGAACGCCCAGAAGAGGTTGCCGCGGATCGTGCCGAGCGTCGCCCGGGCGAGCGAGATCGCGTCGGGGATCGCACCGGGCTCGTCGCGCGTGAGGGCGAGGTCGCTCGCACTCGCGGCCGCGTCGGTGCCGCCGCCCATCGCGATGCCGAGGTCGGCCGCGGCGAGCGCCGCGGCGTCGTTCACCCCGTCGCCGACCATCGCGGTCTTGCGTCCGGCGGCCTGCAGTTCGGTGACGGCGGCGAGCTTGCCCTCGGGGCTGACCTCGGCGTGCACTCGTTCGATGCCGAGCTCGGCGGCGACGCGTTCGGCCGGGCGGCGGGCGTCGCCGGTGAGCAGGATCGGCTCGAGCCCCTGGGCGCGCAGCCGGGCGACCGCCTCGCGCGCGCCCGGGCGGATCGAGTCGCCCACCTCGAGGAGGGCGCGCACCTCGCCGTCCCAGCCGACGGCGACCGCGGTCGCGTCGGAGGCCGCGACCCGCTCGGCGAGCGCAGCCGGCATGGTCATGCCGAGCCCCTCGAGGAAGGCGGGGCGACCGACCGCGGCGCGGGCGCCGTCGACGGTCGCGGTGACGCCGAGCCCCGCGTGGGCGCGGAACTCCTGCGCCTCGGGCACGGTCACCCCGCGCTCGGCGGCGCCGTCGACGACGGCCCGTGCGATGGGATGCTCCGAGCGGCGCTCGAGCGCGGCGGCGACGCCGAGCGCGACGACAGTCTCGGTGCCGGCCGTCGGGGTGACCTCGGCGAGGCGCATGCGGCCCGTCGTCAGCGTGCCGGTCTTGTCGAGCAGGATCGTGTCGATGCCGGCGGTGCGGTCGAGCGTCTCGGGCCCCGTGATCAGGATGCCGCGCTCGGCGCCGCGGCCCGTGCCGACGAGGATCGCCATCGGGGTCGCGAGCCCGAGGGCGCACGGGCAGGCGATCACGAGCACCGCGACGGCGGCGGTGACGGCCTGCTCGACGGGGCTGCCGGTCGCGATCCAGACGATCGCGGTGCCGACGGCGATCGCGATGACGATCGGCACGAACACGGCCGAGATGCGGTCGGCGAGCCGCTGCGCCCGCGACTTGCCGAGCTGGGCGTCCTCCACGAGGCGGGCGATCTGGGCGAGCCTCGTGTCGGCGCCGACCCGGGTCGCGGTGACGACGATGCTGCCGCCGTGCACGATGGTCGCCGCGGTGACGGCGGCGCCGGCGGCGACGTCGACGGGCGCGGGCTCGCCGGTCAGCATCGACTCGTCGAGGCTCGCCTCGCCGTCGGCGACCACGCCGTCGGCCGCGATGCGCTCACCGGGTCGCACCACGAAGCGGTCGCCGGGGCGCAGCGAACTGATCGGCACGCGCACCTCGGCCTCGACCGCGTCGCCCGCGCCACGCAGCACCGAGACCTCGCGGGGCGCGAGCTCGAGCAGGGTGCGCAGCGACCGGCCCGCGCGCCGCTTCGACTTCGCCTCGAGCACGCGCCCGAGCAGCAGGATCGTGATGACCCCCGCCGCGACCTCGAGGTAGATATCGCCGCCGGGGGTGCCGCGCACGCCGAACGACCACTCGTGCGTCATGCCGGGCATGCCGGCGTGCCCGAAGAACAGCGACCACAGCGACCACGCGAACGCGGTGAGGGTGCCGAGCGACACGAGCGTGTCCATCGTGAGGGCGCCGTGGCGCAGGTTCTGCCAGGCCGCCCGGTGGAACGGCCAGCCGCCCCACACGACGACCGGCGCGGCGAGCGTGAGCGAGAGCCACTGCCAGTACGTGAACTGGAAGGCCGGGATCATGGCGATCACCACCACCGGCAGGGTGAGCACCGCCGACACGATGAGCCGGGTCATGAGCGGGTCGGATGCCTCGCGGCCGCCGCCGGCCGCACTCTCGGCGCCGGCCCGTGACGAGTCGTCGGCATTCGCGCGCGACACGCCGGTTTCGGCGCCCGCGGCGACGCCGACGAACGGCACGGGCGCCGCGGCATCCGGCTGCACGACGGGGGTGGCGGTGTAGCCGGCCTGACCGACCGCGTCGACGAGCGCGTCGATCGAGGTGGTCTGCGGGAAGGTGACCCGCGCCCGCTCGGTCGCGAGATTGACCGCCGCCTCGACGCCGTCGAGTCGGCCGAGCCGCTTCTCGACGCGGCCGACGCAGCTCGCGCACGTCATGCCCTCGATGGCGAGATCGATCGTGCGGACCGGTGGCGTGTCGAGCGTCGTCATGCGTTCGAGAGTACCCCCTAGGGGTATTCGGCGCAAACGGGGTATCCTGTGAGGGTGATCGAGGACATCAAGAAGCGCGCACTGCACCGCACGAAGATCATCGAGGGCCAGCTGCGCGGCATCGAGAAGATGATCGAGAATGAGGACTACTGCGTCGACATCATCACCTTGTCGCTCGCCGTGCAGAAGTCGCTCGGTTCGCTGAACAAGCTCCTCGTCGAGAACCACCTGCGCACGCACGTCTCGCACATGTACGAGCAGGGCGGCGAGCAGCGCGACGAGGCGGTCGCCGAACTGGTGCGCATCTTCGAGCTCTCGAACAACCGCAGCTGACCCGCGTCGCTCAGGTTCCCGGCGAGGTCACCGCGAGCCAGGCGTCGAGTTCGCTCGGCTCGTCGGTGATGATGCCGTCGACGCCGAGAGCGTTCACCGTCTCCCAGTGCTCGTCGGTGTTGAGCGTGTAGCAGAGCACCGCGATGCCGGCCTCGTGCGCGAGGACCAGCGCACCGGGCTGCGCGGTCACCGAGTCGACGGTGGTACCGAAGCCGATGAGCCCGAGCCGCTCGGCGAGCGGCACCGGATCCGCCGGCAGCTCGCGGATGAGCATGATGCGCGGCAGGGTCGGCGCGACGGCCCGCAACGAGTCGAGCGTCTCGAGGCTGAAGCTCTGCAGCACGATCCGACCGCGGAGGCCATGCCGTTCGACGAGGTCCGTCACGAGGCGCACCTCGTCTCGGGTCCAGTCGGCCTTCAGCTCCACGAGCGCGCGGGCGTCGTCGCGCTCGGCCAGGGCGACGAGGAACGCCTCGAGCGTCGGGATCGGCGTGCCCGCGAACTCCGGCGCGTACCAGGCGCCGGCATCGAGCCGCTCGAGCTCGTCGAGGTCGAGTTCGCCGACGGTGCGCGGATCTCCGGTGACCCGCTCGAGCGTGACGTCGTGGAAGAGCACCGGCACGCCGTCGCGCGTGAGCTGCACGTCGGTCTCGACGAACGCCAGTTCGTCCATCGCGAGCTCGAGCGAGGGCATGGTGTTCTCGGGCGCCGTCGCACGGTCGCCTCGGTGCCCGACGGTGAAGGCCGGCTCACCGGGAGCGCGGAGCGCACCGAACACGTCGATCGCGTAGACGGTCGGCGGCGACTGCGCGATGAACAGCACTGCGGCGAGGATCGCGACCGCGATCGCGGCGAGCGTCGCACGAACGGTTCGGCGGGGCGGGCTCGCGAGCGCACGGGACAGGCTGGGACGGACGGGGGTCGTGGCTGCGGCGGCACTCGGCCACCGCCGCACGGTCTCGGGTTCGACCATGCGGAAGGCGTGCTTCACGGGTTCGGGCCTTTCCACCGAACGGGCCACTCTGCCCGCGCGGTGCACGCTACTCTAGCAACACCGTTACCGTTTCGTTACCGAAATTCTCGAAGATTTCCACCGCCGTCCGGTCGGCGGGCACCCGTGGTCAGCGCCGCTCGTTGCCGCGCCGGTAGTTGCCCGTCGCCCGCGCGAGCAGATGCTGCGCCTGCTCCTCGTCGGCCCTCTGCAACGCGGCACCGAGCCGCATCGCCTCGCGGCCGCCGACCGTCGTCACGACCCGGCCGCCGCGCGACACGAGCACCGCACCGTCCTTCGCGATGCGGTAGTCGAAGGGGTCGGTGGCGAGCCGCCCGCGTTCGTCGGATGCGCCGTTGCGTCCCGCCACCATCGCCCCTACCGCAGGCTCTTCGTGTGCCAGACGGTCTTCGTCTCGGTGAAGGCCGAGATGCGCCCGAGCGCCGGCGCCGCGGCATCGGGACCGTTCTCGGGGCGCAGCACCCGCTTCAGCGTGTCGGCCGCGTCGACCTCGAGCGAGATCCAGTCGAGCGCGCCCGCGCCGACCAGGTCGATCGCGTTCACGTCGGCGTGGCTCGCGAGCCAGGGGGCGATCTCGGCCGGCGAACCCGTCAGCACGTTCACGACACCGCCCGGCACGTCGCTCGTCGCGAGCACCTCGGCGAGGCTGATCGCCGACAGCGGGAAGCGCTCGCTCGCCACGACGACGACCGAGTTTCCGGCGACGAGCGCCGGGGCGACCGCCGAGACGAAGCCGAGGAGGGACGTGTCCTGCGGGGCCACGATCGCGACCACGCCCGTCGGCTCGGGCACCGAGATGTTGAAGTACGGGCCCGCCACCGGGTTCGCGTTGCCCGCGACCTGGGCGAACTTGTCGGCCCATCCGGCGTACCAGACCCACCGGTCGATCGACTCGTCGACCTGCGCGGCCGCGACGGCGCGCGAGACGCCCTCGGACTCCTCGATCTCGGCGATGAACTGCGCCCGGCGCCCCTCGAGGAGTTCGGCGATGCGGTACAGCACCTGGCCGCGGTTGTACGCGGTCGCCCCCGCCCAGCCCGAGACCGCGGCGCGCGCGGCGACGACCGCGTCGCGCGCGTCCTTGCGGGAGGCCAGTGCGGCGTTCGCGAGGAAGCGACCGTCGGGCGCCGACACCTCGTAGGTGCGCCCCGACTCGCTGCGCGGGAACTTGCCGCCGATGTAGAGCTTGTACGTCTTCGGCACGGCGAGGCGGGTCATCGCTTCGATCCCTTCGTGGTGGCCTTCTGCGTTCGGCGGGTGCGCTTGGCGGCCGGCTCGGACGCCGAGGCATCCGCCGTGATCGCCGACTTCGCAGCGGAGCGCGTGACCGCCGCCTGCCCGATGGGCGCCGGCGCGAGGTAGGCGGCGAGCCCGTGGCGGCCGCCCTCGCGGCCGTAGCCCGACTCCTTGTAGCCGCCGAACGGCGAGCTGGGGTCGAAGCGGTTGAAGGTGTTCGCCCAGATCACACCGGCGCGCAGCTGGTCGGCGACGGCGAGGATGCGGCTGCCCTTGTCGGTCCAGATGCCCGCCGAGAGGCCGTACGGCGTGTTGTTCGCCTTCGCGATCGCCTCTTGCGGGGTGCGGAAGGTCAGCACCGAGAGCACCGGTCCGAAGATCTCCTCGCGGGCGATGCGGCTCGAGGTCTGCACGCCGGTGAAGATCGTCGGGGCGTACCAGAAGCCGTTCTCGGGGATCTCGCACGGCGCGCTCCACCGCTCGGCGCCCTCGGCGACGCCCGCATCGCTGAGCTCGCGGATGCGGTCGAGCTGCTCGCGCGAGTTGATGGCGCCGATGTCGGTGTTCTTGTCGAGCGGGTCGCCGAGGCGCAGCGTCGAGAGGCGCGTCTTCAGCCGCTCGACGACCTCGTCGTGGATGTTCTCCTGCACGAGCAGGCGGCTGCCGGCGCAGCACACGTGGCCCTGGTTGAAGAAGATGCCGTTGACGATGCCCTCGATCGCCTGGTCGACGGGCGCGTCGTCGAACACGATGTTCGCCGCCTTGCCGCCGAGCTCGAGCGTGGCCCGCTTGTCGGTGCCGGCGATCTGCTTCGCGATCGCACGGCCCACGGCGGTCGAGCCCGTGAAGGCGACCTTGTCGACGCCCTCGTGCGAGACGAGGGCGGCCCCCGTGTCGCCCGCGCCCGTGATGATGTTCACGACGCCCGGGGGCAGTTCGGCCTGCTGCAGGATCTCGGCGAAGATGAGCGCCGTGAGCGGCGTCGTCTCGGCGGGCTTCAGCACGACGGTGTTGCCGGCGGCGAGCGCGGGCGCGATCTTCCACGCGAGCATGAGCAGCGGGAAGTTCCACGGGATGACCTGCGCGGCCACGCCGAGCGAACGCGGGTCGGCACCGAGGCCCGCGTGGTCGAGCTTGTCGGCCCAGCCCGCGTAGTAGAAGAACCACGCCGCGACGAGCGGCACGTCGACGTCGCGCGACTCCTTGATCGGCTTGCCGTTGTCGAGCGACTCGGCGACCGCGAGCTCGCGGGCGCGCTCCTGCACGAGACGCGCGATCCGGAAGAGGTACTTGCCGCGGTCGCGGCCGCTCATCTTCGACCACACGCGGTCGTAGGCGCGCCGGGCCGCGGCGACCGCGTCGGCCACGTCGGCCTCGTTCGCGTTCGCGATCGTCGCGATGCGCTCTTCACTGGCGGGCGAGATGGTCTGGAAGGGGGTGCCTCGGCCGTCGACGAACTCGCCGTCGATGAAGAGGCCGTAGCTGTCGCGGAGCGAGAGGATCGCCCGCGATTCGGGGGCGGGTGCGTAGTCGAGGAAGCTCATGTCCAGTCCAGTCAGTCGATCGTCACGTAGTCGGCGCCCGAGTAGTGGCCGCTCTTCAGCTTCTGCCGCTGCAGCAGCACGTCGTTGAGGAGGCTCGACGCGCCGAAGCGGAACAGGTGGGGCACCAGCCACTCCTCGCCGACGGTCTCGGCGACGGTGACGAGGTACTTGATCGCGTCCTTCGAGGAGCGGATGCCGCCCGCCGGCTTCACGCCGACCTTGTGCCCCGTCAGGCGGTGCCAGTCGCGCACGACCTCGAGCATCAGCAGCGTCACGGGCAGGGTCGCGGCCGGCGACACCTTGCCGGTCGAGGTCTTGATGAAGTCGCCGCCCGCGAGGATCGAGAGCCACGAGGCGCGGCGCACGTTGTCGTACGTCACGAGCTCGCCGGTCTCGAGGATGACCTTGAGGCTCGCGCTCGTGCCGTCGGGCCGGCGGCAGGCCTCCTTCACGGCGACGATCTGGTCGAAGACCTCGCCGTAGCGTCCGGCGAGGAACGCGCCGCGGTCGATGACCATGTCGATCTCGTCGGCGCCCGCGGCGACCGCCTCGGCCGTGTCGGCGAGCTTGATCGCGAGCGAGGAGCGACCGCTCGGGAACGCGGTGGCGACCGCCGCGACCGAGATCAGGCCGTCGTCGGGGTCGCCGTGCGCGGCGCCAAGCGCCTCGACGGCGAACGGCACCATGTCGCCGTAGACGCACACGGCGGCGACGCGCGGCGTCGCCGGGTCGGACGCGTCGGGGGTGAGCGCCTTCGCGACGAGCGAGCGCACCTTGCCCGGAGTGTCGGCGCCCTCGAGCGTCGTGAGGTCGATGAGCTCGATGATGCGGTCGAGCGCCCAGGCCTTCGACGTCGTCTTGATCGAACGGGTGCCGAGGGACGCGGCGCGCTGCTCGAGGCCGACGGCGTCGACCCCGGGGATGCCGTGGAGGTAGCGACCGAGCGTCTGGTCGTCGGGCTCGCCGCCGAGCACGGCGAGCGCGCGCTCCCGCGCGGTGGCGAGGGCAGTGCCGGCGTTGACCGGTGCTGACATGAGTGGACCTGGCTTTCGTGTGGTGGACGACGGCGCTGGATCAGCCGTCGAGGAGGTGGAGGGCGGTGGACTCGTCGGTGACGAGCACCGTGCAGAGCCGGCTGCGCACGACCGCATCGGCCACGGCGTGCTTGGCGGGGCCCGCGACGACGGCGATCGAGAGCGGCGAGCTGCGGATCTCGTCGAGAGTGAGCCCGACGGTGCGGGCATCGAGGGCGGGGTCGACGATGTTGCCGTCGGAGTCGATGTACCGGCCGACGACGTCGCCGACGGCGCCCTTGGCCACGAGGAGGTCGACGTCGCCGGGGGCGAGATAGCCGCTCTCGACGTGGACCGAGCTGTGGTCGGCGGCGCCGGCGCTGAACAGGTAGGCGTCGGCCGAGCGGGCCAGCTCGATGACGCCGGCGACGACGCGGTCGGACTCGATCGCATGCTTCGTCTCGAGTCGCTCGAGGATCGCTGGGCTCGGCAGGAGGGTCGCCTGGCCGCCGCCCTTCTGCGAGATCGCGACGGCGGTGGCCGCGGCGGTGCCCGCCCGTCGGTTGAGGCTCACGCCGCCGTTGATCTGCACGACGTTGACGCCGGTCGCCCAGCCGTTGCGCAGGTGCTGGGAGATCTCGAAGAGCGTGCGACCCCAGCTCACGCCGAGCGTGCGGGGCACGGGGCGGAGCGCCGTCAGGTAGTCGGCGGCGGCCTGCGCGGTGCGCGCCTGGAGCTCTTCGGTCGAGGCGACGCCGGCGGAGGAGACGACGATGGCGTCGGTGAGCCCGCGCTCCTCGCGGAGGCGTCGCTCGATCGGCAGCCGACGGGCCCGTGGGTGCAGGATCTCGATGCGGATGAACCCGCGGTGCTTCGCCTGCGCGAGCAGGCGCCCCACCTTCCACCGGGTGAGATTCAGCGCCTGGCCGATCTCGTCCTGGGTCTTGTTCTCCTCGTAGTAGAGCTCGGCCGCCCTGATGGAGAGGAGTTCGTCGATCTCGTCCATGCGCCTCCGTCCGCCTCGACTTCCAGCGTAGGCAGCCGCGTGCGCATCGGCAACACTCGCAGGGGATCCTGCTCATATGAGCAGGTCGACGGCGGATGCTGCGCGCCTATGCTGGTGCAATGCCCACGCCCCTCGCGCTCGCCGTCGACTTCGGCGGCACCAAGGTCGAAGCCGCACTCGTCGACGAGCACGGCGCCCTCCTCACCGGCTCCCGTCACCGCCGGCCGACCGGTGCGACCGCGACCGCCGACGAACTCGACCGGTCCGTGCGCGAGGTCGTCGAGGCCGCCAGGGCCGCGCTCCCGGCCGACGCCGAGCTCGTCGGCGCGGGCATCGGCTCGGCCGGCCCGATCGAGGTCGCCACGGGGCGCGTCTCCCCGCTCAACGTCCCCGCCTGGCGCGGCCACCCCCTTCGCGACCGGCTCACCGAGATCCTGCCCGACACCCCCGTGGTGCTCCGGATCGACGGCCTCTGCATCGCGCTCGCCGAGCACTGGGTCGGTGCCGGTGCGGGCGCCCGCCACGAGAATCTCCTCGGCATGGTCGTCTCGACCGGCGTCGGGGGCGGGCTCGTGATCGGTGGCCGCGCCGTCGCGAGCCCCACCGGCAACGGCGGGCACATCGGCCACGTCGAGGTCGGCGGGTTCGACGACCTCTGCAGCTGCGGCGGCCGCGGCTGCCTCGAGGCGATCGCGTCCGGTCCGCGCACCGTCGCGTGGGCCCGCACCCGGGGCTTCACCGGCACCACGGGCGAAGACCTCGCCCGTGCCCACGCGGCAGGCGACTCCGTCGCGCTCGCGGCGGTCGAGCGCTCGGGCACCGCGATCGGCCACGCCATCGCCTCGGCGACGAACCTGCTCGACCTCGACCTCGTCGCGATCGGCGGCGGGTTCTCCCGGGTCTCCCCCGTGCTCCTCGACCACGCCCGCGCCGCCGTCGCCGAGCGCACCGGCTTCGCCTTCGCGACGCGCGTCGAGATCGTCCCCTCCGCCCTCTCCGATGAGGGGCCGCTGATCGGCGCCGCTGCGCTCGTGCACCGGCCCGATCTCATCGTCTGACCGCGCCCGGCGCGACGGCGGCGCCTCAGCGCGGCCCGTTCAGCGCCCCCGGCGGTCGTCCTCGACGAACCGCGGCCTCGCCACGACGATCCCCGCGACCGCCGCGGGCAGTGCCGAGACGAGCAACAGCACGAGCGGCAGCGTCCAGCCTCCGCTCGCTTGGTGCAGGAGGCCGACGACGAGCGGGCCGACGGCGACGATCAGGTAGCCGACCGACTGCACGAACCCCGACAGCGCGACCGCCCCGGCGTGGGTGCGCGAGCGCAGGTTGATGAGCACGAGCGTGAGGGGGAAGATCATCGGGCCCGTGCCGATCAGCACGACCCAGAGCCAGGTCGCGGTCGACGGGGCGACCAGCAGCCCGAGATAGCCCACGACGAACGACGCGACCGAGACGCCGACGAGCAACCGGATCCGCCCGTACCGCGCGGCGATGATCGGCACGACGAGCCCTGCGGGAAGGCCCATCGCCGCGTACAGCGCGAGCAGCGCCCCCGCCTCGGCCGGCGTCGTCCCGGCGATGTCGTGCAGCATCTGCGGCAGCCAGGCGAACGCGGCGTAGGCGTTGAAGCCCGAGACCGTGAACACCACGGTGAGCGCCCATGCGAGCGGCGAGCGCGCAAGCTGCGCGAACCCGCCCGGGCCCGCCTCCTCGGGCTCGATCGCGGGCGCGGCGGCCTGCTGCGGCCGCTTCGACCGCACGAGCAGCGCGATCCACGGCACGAGCGACAGCGCCGCCACGACCGCCCACTCGCCGAGCGAGGCGCGCCACCCCGAGGCCTCCGCGACCGGCACCGCGACGAGCGGCGGGATGAACGTGCTCACCGACATCGCGGTCACGTAGATCGTCGTCATGAGCCCGATGCGGTCGGGGAAGTACCGCTTCACGAGCGGCGGCAGCAGCACGTTGCCCACGCCGATCGCGGCGAAGGCGAGCGCACTCGCCAGCACGAGGGCGACCGCCGAGCCGGCGAGTCCGCGCCAGGCGAGGCCCACGCCGAGCACCACGAGTGCACCGACGAGCATCGGCTCGAGCCCGATCCTCCTCGCCAGCCGCGGCGTCGCGATGCCGAACACGGCGTAGCAGAGCGGCGGCAGCATGCCGAGGAGGCCGACGACCGCCGGCCCGAGCGCGATGTCCTCCTGCAGTCGCGCGAGGATCGGCGAGAGCGAGGCGACCGCGGTCCGCAGGTTGAACGCGACGAGCACGATGCCGACGAGCGCGAGCGATCGGCCCGCCCACAACGGTCGAGGCGGCAGTCGGGTCACTCCCACGAGTCTAGGTCGGCCCGCGGGACGCGCCGCTCAGAGGCCGAGGATGCCCCGGGTGCGCTCGACGTCGTCGCGGATCGTGTCGATGAGCGCGGGGATCGACGTGAAGGCGACCATGCCGCGGATGCGGTCGACGAACTCGACGTCGACGACGTGGTCGTAGAGGTCGAGCTCGCGGTCGAGCACGTAGGCCTCGACCTGCTTCTTCGGCACGCCCTCGAAGGTCGGGTTGTCGCCGACCGAGATCGCCGCCGGGTATCGCGTGCCCGCGTCGGTGAGCCAGCCCGCGTACACGCCGTCGGCCGGGATCAGCCCCTCGGATTCGGGCGTCAGGTTCGCGGTCGGGAACCCGAGCTCGCGCCCGCGCGCCGCACCGTGCACGACGATGCCCGACACGGTCGGCGTGTGGCCGAGCAGTTCGGTGGCGCGCCGCACGTCGCCGTCGGCGAGGAGCTCGCGCACCCAGGTCGACGACACCCGCCGCTCCCCCTCGGGGGCGACGTCGTCGACCACCTCGACGGTGAAGCCGAAGCGCGCGCCGAGGTCGATGAGCAGCGGCACGTCCCCGGCGCCGCGGGCGCCGTAGCGGAAGTCGCCGCCGACGAGCACGGCCTTCGCCTGCAGCGTGTCGACGAGCACCCGCTCGACGAACTCCGTCGCCGGCACCGAGGCGAGCGCTCGATCGAACGGCAGCAGCACCGTGGCATCCAGCCCCGTCGTCGCGAGCAGCTCGAGCTTCTGGCGCACGCTCACGAGCGACTCGGGGCACTTCTCGGGCGCGAGCAGCGCGAGCGGATTGCGGTCGAACGTCACGACCGTCGTCGCGAGATGCTCGGCCTCGGCGATCCCGCGGAGGCGGGCGATGACCTCGCGGTGCCCGCGGTGCACGCCGTCGAACTTGCCGATCGTGACCGCCGAGGGGCCGAAGCCCTCGGGAACGGCGCCGAGCCCCTTGTACGTCTTCACTCGGCGCCCGCCGTCGGCCGGTGCGTCGCGAGCCACCACATGCCGAGCACGGGCAGCACGAGCGGGATGAAGAGGTACCCGCGGCCGAACCACGACCACACCGTGTCGTGCGGGAACAGCGCCGGGTCGACGATGCTCAGCGTGCCCACGACGATCACGCCGGTGAACTCGAACGCGATCGTCGCCCAGGCGACGCGGTACCAGACCACTCCGGGCCGCACGAGCGCGATCGTCGCGACGACGTAGACGGCGGCGGCGAGCGCCGACAGCGCGTACGCGAGCGGCGCCTCGTCGTACTTCGAGACGATCTGCACGAAGGAGCGCCCGAGGGCCGCGAGGGCCAGCACGCCGTAGACGGCGACCAGTACGCGCCCGATGCCGCTCATCTTCGTCGGCGTACGGGTCTCCGCCGGGGCGCTCTGCAGGCTTTCCATGTCGTTCGATTCTCTCAGAAGTGCGGCGCTCAGACCGACTGCACGGTCCAGATCTGCAGCATCCGGTACACCATCACGCCGACCGAGAGCGCGGCGACGCCGAGCACGACGGTCGACCAGCGGTTGCGTTCGAGCAGCGCCCAAAACGCGGCGGCGGGCGGCAGCAGGGCCGCCGAGACGAGGTACACCCAGAACTCGAGCGCGCTGCCCGTCGGCGAGTTGCCGAGCGCGGGCGCGGCGATCGCGACCACGATCTGCACGAGGATGAGGAGCTCGACGACGGCGAGCGCCCCGAGCGTGAGATCGCTCGGCACGCGGCCGGCGAAGCCGAGCACGAGGCAGAGCAGGCCGGCCGCGACGGCGACCGCGAGCTGCACCCAGGCGAACCACTCGATCATGCGCCGACCTCCTGCGGGAACCCCGTGACGACCTTCCACTGCCCTCCGCGACGCTCGACGATCGCGATGAGGCGTTCGCCGGGCGCGACGGCCGCGAACGGCTCGCCGCGGCGATCGGCGGATGCCTCGTCGCCGGCGCCGCTCACGGGCACCCGCTTGCCGTGCCCGAGGTCGACCGCCTCCGCCTCCGAGAACTCGACGACCGTCAGCGCCCGTCGCGCTGCGGCGGTCGGGCTCATCATGGCGGACGCGACGTCGAAGCCCTCGAGCGCTGCGGCCTCGTCGACGCCGAAGCGGCCGATGCGGCTGCGACGGAGGGCCGTCAGATGACCGCCAGTGCCGAGCGCCGCACCGAGGTCGCGGGCGAGGGCCCGGATGTACGTGCCCGACGAGCACTCGACGCGCACGTCGAGGTCGAGGCATCCCTCGCCGGGCCGCACCGCGAGCAGCTCGTAGGCCGAGACGGTGACCCGGCGGGGCGCGATCTCGACGGCTTCGCCGTCGCGCACCCGCTGGTACGCCCGCTTGCCGTCGATCTTCACCGCGCTCACCGCGCTCGGCACCTGCTCGATCTCGCCCGTGAAGGCGAGCATGGCCTCGCGCAGCGACGACTCAGTCTGGGCGAGCGCGGCCGCCGTCATCTCGGCCGTGGCGGGCAGCACTTCGCCCTCGGCGTCGTCGGTCGTGGTGCCCCACCCGAGCCGGATCGTCGCGAAGTACTCCTTGTCGAGCCCGACGAGGTAGTGCAGGAGACGCGTGGCGTTGCCGACGCCGAGCACGAGCAGCCCCGTCGCCATCGGATCGAGCGTGCCGGCATGGCCGATCTTGCGCGTCCCGGCGAGGCGCCGCATGCGGGCGACGACGTCGTGGCTCGTGATCCCCTGCGGCTTGTCGACGAGGAGGATGCCGCTGTTCACGGGGTACAGGCTAACAGTCGCCGGAGCTCGAACCGGTGCCGCCCGACGCGGCCCTACGCTGGAGCGGTGAGGATCGGCATCATCGGCGCAGGAGCGCTGGGCGGAACGTTCGCGGCGCTGCTGGCGCGCGCGGGGCACGAGATCGAGGTGACCGCGCGCGGCGCGGGACTCGAGGCGATCAAGGCGGACGGGATCCGCCTGAGCGGCGGCTACGGCGATGCCCACGCCCGGGTCGCGGCGGGCGAGCTGCTCACCGTCCGCCCCGAGCTCGCGCTCGTCTGCACGAAGGCGCAGGACGCCGAGGCGGCGCTCACCGCGAACGCCGCACTCCTCGACGGGGTGCCGCTCGTCATCGTGCAGAATGGGCTCGACGGCGTCGCCACGGCCGAACGGCTCCTGCCGGGGTCGAGCGCCGTCGGACTGCTCTCGATCATCGCCGCGAACTACACGGAGCCCGGTGTCGTGCGGGTGACGACTCCCGCGACGAGCTACCTCGGCCGCGGCGACGGCGCGCCTGACGCCGAGTCGGTCCGCCTCGCGGCGATCCTCTCCGAGGCGGTGCCCGTCGTCGCGATCTCCGGGTTCCGCGGCGCCCAGTGGACGAAGCTCATCGTGAACATGCTGAACGCCGTGCCCGCGATCGTCGGCATGAGCGTGCAGGACGTCATCGGCGACCGACGGCTGCGTCGCATCGTGGCGGCGTCGATGCGCGAGGCCGTGCGCACCGGCATCGCGCGCGGGGTGCGATTCGGTGCGCTGCAGGGTCTCGGCGACCGTCGGCTGCGGCTCTTCGCGCGGCTTCCGCTCGCACTCGGTCAGGCACTCCCCTGGCTCATGGGCGTGCGGATGGGACGGGTGCCGAACCTCGGCTCGACGCAGCAGAGCCTGCGCCGCGGCCAGCCCACGGAGGTCGACTTCCTGAACGGCGCCGTCGTGCGCGAGGCCGCGCTCGCGGGCCTCGACGCCCCGGTCAGTCGCGCGCTCACCGCGCTCGTGCACGAGGTCGAGGCGAGCGGTGCCCCGTTGCCGCCCGAGCGGGTGCTCACGGCCGTTCGCGTCTGAGTCGGATGCCTCGCGCCCGCGCCGCCCGCGCGAGGCGGGCGCCGTCGCGGCGCGCTCTTCGTCGCCCGCACCCGGTCAACGCGGCGACACGACGGCGCCGACGACGAAGGGGGCCCGGCGAACCGGACCCCCTTCGTGTGCTGCGTCAGGACTGCTTGCGACGCAGGCGTGCGATCACGAGGAACGCGATGCCTGCGAGGACCACGACGCCCGCGACGATCGCGATCGTCGTGCCGGCGAAGCCGGTGTCCGCGAGGCCGTCACCGGCCGGTGCCGCGCCGTTGCCGCCGGGCTCGCCCGGGGTCTCGGGCGCGGGCGGCGCCGCGATGCAGTCGGGCGTGGCCGGCGGGTAGCTCAGCGCGACCGAGAGCTCGGGGTTCACGATGAACGTCGCGCTCGTGAGGTCGCGGGTCCAGGCGAAGTTGTCGTCGGTCTGGACCCACGTGCCGTCGCCGAGCTGCTTCCAGCCCGGCCATCCGGTCGCGTTGCCCTCGTCGTCGACGGAGGCGCCGGGCCAGAGGACGCGGTCTTCGAGCACGCCCTCGTCGTTGAGCGTGCCGAGCGCGATCGTCTCGGTGTGCTCGCCGTCGCTCAGCACGAGCGAGACCTCGCGGCTGGTCGCCTGGTCGTCGGGGTCCGTCAGCGTGACCTTGTACGAGATCCACGGTGCGTCCGCTTCGCAGACGCCGGTCGCGACCGAGCCGTCGAGCACCGGCGCGATGCAGGGCTCGTCATCGAGGGTCCACGGGCCGAACACGACCTCCGTCTTGCCGCCCTCGAACACGTAGCCCTTCGCGGGCTTCGCGGTCAGCGTGAGCTTGCCGTCGGCGACCGACTCCGTCCACACGACGCCCGGGAGCGTCTCGTCGTAGGCGACCGACTCGTTGTCGACGCCGCACGCGTCGGCGAAGGAGGCCTGGGTCGGCACCGGGATCAGGACGTCGCACGGCGTCTGGTTGAGCGCCCACGGGCCGAAGACGACCTCGGACTCGCCGTTCTCGAAGGCGTAGCCCTCTGCCGGCTTCGCGGTCAGGGTGATCTCGCCGTCGACGAGCGACTCCGACCACACGACGCCGGTGAGCTCCTTGTCGTAGCTCAGCACGTAGTTGTCGACACCGCACTCATCCGCGAACGTGGCGACCGGGGCGGCGATCTTCTCGTCGCAGGGCGTCTGGTTGAGCGTCCACGGGCCGTAC
>NZ_JBHVIK010000001.1:162486-1536719 GCF_042799635.1 Agromyces sp. NPDC057679
GGCCGAACACGACCTCCGTCTTGCCGCCCTCGAACACGTAGCCCTTCGCCGGCTTCGCCGTCAGGGTGACCTTGCCGTCGGCGACCGACTCGGTCCACACGACGCCGGTGAGCTCCTCGTCGTAGCTCAGCACGTAGTTGTCGACACCGCACTCATCCGCGAAGGAGGCCTGGGTCGGCACCGGGATCAGGACATCGCACCGCGTCTGGTTGAGCGTCCACGGGCCGAACACGACCTCCGTCTTGCCGCCCTCGAACACGTAGCCCTTCGCCGGCTTCGCCGTCAGGGTGACCTTGCCGTCGGCGACCGACTCGGTCCAGACGACGCCGGTGAGCTCCTCGTCGTAGCTCAGCACGTAGTTGTCGACACCGCACTCATCCGCGAACGACGCGGTCGGGACCGGGATCTTCACGTCGCACGGAGCCTGGTTGAGCGTCCACGGGCCGAACACGACCTCCGTCTTGCCGCCCTCGAACACGTAGCCCTTCGCCGGCTTCGCCGTCAGGGTGACCTTGCCGCCCGCGACCGACTCGGTCCAGACGACGCCCTCGAGCTTCTTGTCGTAGCTCAGCACGTAGTTGTCGACACCGCACTCATCCGCGAACGAGGCCGTCGGGACGGCGATCTTCGTGGGCGGCTTGGTGCAGTCCCCGAATTCCAGCAGGCTCTGGTCGCCCTGCGCGGGCACCGAGATGAGCTGACCGTTCTTGCCGGGCTTCTTGTAGGTGAAGGCGGGGTAGATGTCACCGCGGTTCTGGTGGTCGATGTGCCCGGCGTTCAGGAACGCACTCACCGACGTGGTGAGCCGGACGTACGGGTTCGTGGCGCTGCCCGTCGCGTGGCAGAAGGTGATCTTCTTGACGGTGGTCTCGTTGCCGCAGTCGCCCTTCAGGCCTTCGATGCGACCGTCGGAACCCTTCTTGTTGTTCTTGTCCCAGCTCGTGAAGGCGTAGACCCAGGGGCCGTTGCCCACGGTGTCGCCGGGCAGGCTCTCGGTGCCGAGCACGAGGGTCGTGTTGCCCTTCGACGGGAGGGGGCCGCGGTCCATGCCGTCGGCGCTCGTCGGCGTGCCGTCGAACTTCGAGGTGCCGACCTTCCACATCGTGGTGCCGGCCTTGTCCTTGGGCACGTTCGAGAGCTTCAGCGTGTAGGTGACGTCGTACTCGCCGGTCTCGACGTTGCACACCGCGGAGGCCTTGAGGTCGCCCGTGTGGGCCGACGCGGGGGCCGCGATGCCGACGACGGCGAGACCGGCGCCCAACGCGAGCGCGGCGACCGCCGCCGCGAAGCGGCGGATCGGGCTCGAAATCGATGATCGGCTGCGCGGACGGGCATCGCCGTGGGCAGCGTGCGCCAGGCCGGCGCGGGGCTTGCTCATTCGGGTTCTCTCCAGAGATCGGCCCGGCACGGCGGCGGAACGGAGAACTCGAACGCGCGGCGAAGGCGCGCACGATGGCGGGACTTCGCCGGGGCGCTCGCCCCCGCCTCACGGGTGCGCAGGTGCGCACCTGCGTGGCCAGGTCGAGCGCACACAGCGGTGATCGTCACGGACGGGTGTCCGTGACGATCAACTTCGGGTTTCGGGTGTTGCGGGTGTTGCTTCGGGTTCCGCTACTGCCGGGGGCTTTGGCAATGTCCCCCATTATGTCCTCGAAATGGGGGACTTGTCAGCCCCTTTTCGCGACGAGGTACGAGATGTCCCCCGAAATGGGGGACAGAGTCTCTTTTTCGAGCCGCAGTGGAGCCCTCGAGCACGAGAGGAGCCCGGTGGACCGGGCCCCTCTCATGTGCTGCGTCAGGACTGCTTGCGACGCAGGCGGGCGACCACGAGGAACGCGATTCCTGCGAGGGCCACGACGCCCGCGACGATCGCGATCGTCGAGCCGGCGAAGCCGGTGTCCGCGAGCCCGTCACCGGCGCCGGCCGGCGCCGACGGCGATTCGCCGCCGCCACCGCCGGGCTCACCAGGCGTCTCGGGCGCGGGCGGCGCCGCGATGCAGTCGGGCGTGGCCGGCGGGTACGCCAGCTCGACCTGGAGCTCGGGGTTCACGACGAACGTGGCGCTCGTGAGGTCGCGGGTCCAGGCGAAGTTCTCCTCGGTCTCGACCCACGTGCCGTCGTCGAGTTGCTTCCAACCGGGCCACGCGATGGCGTTGCCCTCGTCATCGACCGCCGCACCGGGCCAGAGCACCTCGTCCTCGAGCACCCCCTCGTCGTTCAGCGTGCCGAGCTCGATCGTCTCGGTGTGCTCGCCGTCGCTCAGGACGAGCGAGACCTCGCGCGACACGACGGTGCCTGCGGGGTCGGTCAAGGCGACGTGGAAGAAGATCCACGGTGCGTTCGCGAGGCAGACGCCGGCGGCGATGCTGCCGTCGAGGGTCGGCTGGGCCAGTTCGGTGGGCTTCAGGCCGAAGGTGTACTCCACGCAGCCGAGCGTGATCTTGGTGATGACGCCGTCGCCGTGCACGCCCGAGCCGAGCGAGTAGCCGACCGCCTCGACGATCGCGTCGGGGAACGCCGCGACCCATTCCGCGGCCGTGCCGAACCACTCGGAGCCGTTGCCGCCGCCCGTGTTCGGCGCGCCGTCCTTGAGCGACTGCGTCGATCCGCCGCTCAGCCACCAGTTCTCGCCGTAGACGGCCTCACCGACGAGGGTGCCGTCGCCCTCGCCGTCGCCGTCGACGTCGATGACGAGCTGCAGGCCGGGCTCGGGGCCGGTGGTCGCCGTGTACTCGAGCGCATCGGCGATGGAGGTGACGCCGACGGCGCTCAGCGGGAAGTTGGTGTCGTAGTAGCCGGCGGCCTTGTCGGTCGAGCTCGCGCCCTCGGTCCAGACGCGGAGGCCGCTCGCGACGAGCTCGTTATGACCGGTCGATCGGGTCTGGCCGAGATCCCACTTCGAGAGATCGGTCGAGTGGTTCGCCGAGAACGTCTCGCACTGCGCGAGTTGCGGGGTCTCGCACTCCTCGTCCGTGAAGACGTGCGAGAACTCGACCGTCGACCCACCGCCGACGAAGGTCCTCTCGTTCTGCGCGGTCGCCGTGACCGTCTCCCGCCCCTCGGCGTTGCGACCGCTCGTGGTCCAGACGACGTCGGCGGTGTCGTCGGGCAGCACGTAGCCGTCGCCCTCCACCCCGCACTCGTCGACCCATGCGGGCTCGGCCGGGACCGGCAGACCCTCGGGGTCCTCGGGCTCGTTCGGCACATCGACGTAGCTCACGGAGTAGTGGCTCACCGAGTCCTTCGTCGGGTGGTCGATCACGACGGTCGCCTGGGGCGGCTCGACCGGGACGAAGTACTTCGTCGTGCCGGCCTTGACGCAGTAGCCGTCGATGAGCCGGCCCTCGGGAGCCGTCACCGTCACGGTGGCGGGGCTGCCGCTCGTGTCGATCTTGCCCGAGTCGAGCGGTTCGCAGATGAACGACGGCTGCGTCGCCTGCGCGGGCAGCGCACCGGCGCCGAGCGTCAGCGCGAGCGCGCCCACGACGGTCGCCGCGATGCGGAGTGCACGGGTGGTCCTCATCGGATGGGTCTCCTGGGGTCGGGTCGGCCGGTCGAGCACGAGACCGTGTGCTCGCGCGCACACGCGAACACCGACCTGCGGCCCCCGATCGAGCGATGCTCGAACCGGGCGCCGTCGGGCGTCGCCGACGGACGCGGGGCGGGTGGTCCGCGTCGATCGACTTCAGGCTGTTCGTGGTGCGGGTGATGCGTCGGGTGTCGCTACTGCCGGGGGCTGGCAATCAGCCAATTATGGAGAGCGATCAGGCCCCTCACCGGGCGATTCTGCCGAATGGGGTACAAAATGACCCTCGGAATGGGGAGTCCGACCGGGGTACAAACGCCGGGATTCAGCGCGGTGCCGAGGGATCCTCGAGGTCGACGATGGCATCGGCAACGCTCCGCGGGTCGCGCTCGGCGTAGGCGAGTCGATCGGCCGGGTCCACGGGCTCGCCGTCGATCGCGATGCGGTAGTCCCAGAGCTCGTCGAGGCGCTCGCGGAGCACGAAGCGCCCGTCCAGCACGAGGATCGCATCGGCCGGGCCGGTGATCCACTTGGGCTCGACCCATGCGTCGCGCGCAGGGTCGAACACACGGATGACGAACGCGGTGGACCCGCCGAGGCGGAACGGCTCGACCAGCACGCGTCGGAGGGCGGACTCGTCGAAGCCGTATCGGTAGTAGCGCTCGGCGGTGTCGTCGCCGAACACCGCCTGCGCCGAGCGGGAACGGTGGAAGTCCTCCATGCTCGCCCGGAACACCGTGCAGCCCGCCTCCCCGAGCACCGCCGCGAGATCGTCGGCGAACGCCGTCTTGCCGCTCCGCACGGGTCCGTCGACCGCGACGATCATGCGCCCGCGCCCGGAGTGGGCGATGACCTCGCCCGAGAGCTCGCGGAGGAACGTGACCCGAGGCGTCGTGACGAGGCGCATGCTGCGAGCATAACCCCGGGCCGTCCGCGGCGGCCTAGGCTGGTCGGATGCCTCGTCCGGCCGCTCACGACCTCGCCACCGCCGTCAACGCATGGTTCGCGGATGCCGCACGGCCGCTGCCCTGGCGCGCCGCCGAGGTGTCGCCGTGGGCGGTGCTCGTGAGCGAGTTCATGCTGCAGCAGACGCAGGTCGATCGGGTGATCCCGCGGTGGGAGGCCTGGATCCGCCGCTGGCCGACTCCGGCGAGCCTCGCTGCCGAACCGGCCGCCGAGGCGGTGCGCGCCTGGGACCGGCTGGGCTACCCGCGCCGTGCACTCTGGCTGCATCGCGCCGCCGTCGAAATCGTCGAACGTCACGGCGGCGAGGTGCCGCACGAGCTCGACGAACTGCTCGCCCTGCAGGGGGTCGGCCCGTACACCGCACGCGCCGTCGCGGCATTCGCGTTCGGCGCGCGCGTGCCCGTCGTCGACACCAACACCCGGCGGGTGATCGCCCGGGCGGTCGACGGCAACGCCGAGCCCGCTCCCCCGTCGACCGCGCGGGATCTCGCCGCGATGTCGGCGCTCCTGCCGGAGTCGCCGCACGAGGCGCGCGTCTTCAACGCCGGTGCGATGGAGCTCGGGGCGATCGTCTGCACCGCGCGCGCCCCGCGGTGCGCCGCGTGCCCGGTCAATGATCGGTGCGCCTGGCTCCTCGCGGGCTCGCCCGCCTACGACGGGCCGCGCAAGTCGAAGCAGGCGCGGTTCGAGGGCTCCGACCGGCAGGTGCGCGGACTCGTCATGCGCGAGCTCAGAGCCGCCCACCGCCCCGTGACCCGGGCCGAGATCGTGCGCGTCTGGGCCGACGCCGGTCAGCTCGAACGCGCGATCTCAGGACTCGTCGCCGACGGCCTCGCGGTCGAGACGCCGGAGGGAATGACGCTGCCCGAGGCCTGACGGCCCCGGGCAGCGGTGGATCGATCTGCTCGATCGATGCTGGTGCGGAGTGCTTCGCGAGACGGCTCGCGACTCAGCGGACCTCGACGTCGTCGAAGTCGTCCTCGTCGTCGTCGAGCTCGCGCGGCTTCACGTACGGGTCGGGATCGCCGGCGTACTCGGCGTTCGCCGCCAGCGCGACCGTCTCCGCGTCGCGCGTCCGGGCCTCGTGCAGCAGATCTGCGATGTGCTGCGCGTTCTCGGGCACCGCGTCCGCGATGAACTCGAGGCTCGGCGTGAGCCGGGCCGTGATGTTGCGGCCGACCTCGCTGCGAAGCATCCCGGTCGCGGCCTTGAGCGCGAGCGCCGAATCGCGACGCTCCTCGTCGGTGCCGTAGACCGTGTAGAAGATGCTCGCGTGCTGGAGGTCGCCCGTGACGCGCACATCGGTGATCGTCACGAAGCCGAGACGCGGGTCGCGAAGGCCCTTGTCGAGGCGCCGGGCGACGATCTCCTTGATGCGGTCGGCCATCTTCCTGGCGCGTGCCGGATCAGCCATGGGTAGTCAGTGCTCCTTCCGAGCGAAGCCCGGGGCGGCGAGCCGCCCCGGGCCGTTCGGTCACGCGCGAGGCTTCTCGCGCATCTCGATGGTCTCGATCTCGTCGCCGACCTGGATGTCGTTGAACTTGCCGAGGCCGATGCCGGCCTCGAAGTCCGTACGGACCTCGGTGACGTCGTCCTTGAAGCGACGCAGCGACTCGATCGCGAGGTTGTCGCCGACGACGACGCCCTCGCGGATGACGCGAGCCTTCGCGTTGCGCGTGATCGTGCCGGAGCGCACGATGACACCGGCGATGTTGCCGAACTTCGAGGAGCGGAACACCTCGCGGATCTCGGCGACGCCCGACTGGACCTCTTCGTACTCGGGCTTGAGCATGCCCTTCAGCGAGTCCTCGATCTCGTCGATCGCGTTGTAGATCACCGAGTAGAAGCGGATGTCGACGCCCTCGCGAGCGGCGCGCTCGCGCGCCTTCGTGTCGGGACGCACGTTGAAGCCCACGATGATCGCGTTGTCGATCGTCGCGAGGTTGACGTCGCTCTCGGTGATGGCGCCCACACCGCGGTGGAGGATGCGCAGCTGCACCGAGTCGTCGACCTCGATCTTCATGAGCGACTCTTCGAGCGCCTCGACGGCACCCGACACGTCGCCCTTGATGATGAGGTTGAGCGACTCGACCTTGCCCTCTTCGAGGGCACGCGTGAAGTCCTCGAGCGAGATGCGCTTGCGTGCCTTCGCGAGCTGCGCGTTGCGCTCGGCGGCCTCGCGCTTCTCGGCGATCTGGCGGGCGGTGCGGTCCTCGTCGGTGACGAGGAACGTGTCGCCGGCGCGCGGGACGCTCGAGAGGCCCTGCACCTGCACCGGACGCGACGGGGTCGCAGCGGTGACGGCGTCGCCGTTCTCGTCGGCCATGGCACGAACGCGGCCGTAGGCCGTGCCCGCGACGATCGCGTCGCCGACCTTCAGCGTGCCCGACTGGATGAGCACGGTCGCCACGGCGCCGCGTCCCTTGTCGAGCTTCGCCTCGATCGCGACACCGCGAGCCGCCTTGTTCGGGTTCGCACGCAGGTCGAGACCCGCGTCGGCCGTGAGGAGGACCGCGTCGAGCAGCTCCTGGATGCCGATGTTGTTGCGCGCCGACACGTCGACGAACATGACGTCGCCGCCGTACTCCTCGGCGACGAGGCCGAACTCGGTGAGCTGCTGGCGCACCTTCGCCGGGTTGGCGTCCTCCTTGTCGATCTTGTTGACCGCGACCACGATCGGCACGTTCGCCGACTGGGCGTGGTTCAGCGCCTCGATCGTCTGGGGCATGATGCCGTCGTCGGCCGCGACCACGAGGATCGCGATGTCGGTTACCTGCGCACCACGGGCACGCATGGCGGTGAACGCCTCGTGGCCCGGGGTGTCGATGAAGGTGATCGCGCGGTCGACGCCCTCGTGCTCGGTGTGCACCTGGTAGGCACCGATGTGCTGCGTGATGCCGCCGGCCTCACCGGCGACGACGTTCGCGTTGCGGATCGCGTCGAGGAGTCGGGTCTTACCGTGGTCGACGTGGCCCATGACGGTGACGACCGGGGGTCGCTGCGCGAGGTCCTCGTCGGTCTCGTCCTCGAGCTCCTGGTCGAGGTCGATGTCGAAGCCCTCGAGGAGCTCGCGGTCCTCGTCTTCGGGCGAGACGACCTGGATCTTGTAGCCGAGCTCTGCGCCGAGGACCTCGAAGGTCGCCTCGTCGAGCGACTCGGTCGCGGTCGCCATCTCACCGAGGTGGAACAGCACCGTGACGAGCGAACCGGGGTTCGCGTCGATCTTGTCGGCGAAGTCGGAGATCGAGGAGCCGCGACGCAGGCGGATGACGGTGTTGCCGTCGCCGCGGGGAACGCTCACGCCGCCGAGCGACGGGGCCTCCCGCATCTCGAACTCGGCCCGCTTCGTCCGCTTCGACTTGCGCGCCTTCGACTTGCCGCCACCGCGACCGAAGGCACCTGCCGTGCCGCCGCCGGGGCCGCGACCACGGCCGCCGCCGCCCGCGGGACGCGGGCCGCCGAAGCCGGTGCCCGGTGCGCCGCCGGGGCGCTGGAAGCCACCGCCGCCGCCGGGACGAGCGCCTGCACCGGCGCCGCCGGGACGCTGGAAGCCGCCGCCGGGACGACCGCCTGCGCCGGCCGGACGCGGGGCGCCGGGGCGCGGCGAACCGGGACGCGGAGCCTGCGGGCGCGGGATGTTGCCGGGGCTCGGGCGCTGGCCCATGCCCTGCGAGCTCGAGAACGGGTTGTTGCCCGGGCGCGGCTGGGCGGGGCGCGAGCCCATGCCCTGCGAGCTCGAGAACGGGTTGTTGCCGGGGCGCGGCGCGCCGGGCTTCGGAGCGCCGGGGCGCGGAGCCGCGCCGCCGGGCTTCGGGGCGGAGGCACCGGGCTTGACGGCGTCGCTCGAGGCGGCGGGCGCCTCGGCGGCCTTCTCGGCGGCGGCCTGGGCCGCCTTCTCCTCGGCCTGTGCCTGGCGCTCGGCGACCGTGAGCGGCGCGTCGGCCGGGGCCGCGGGCGCCGGAGCGGGGGTCGGAGCCGCCGGAGCGGGCTCGGCGACGGGCTTCGGAGCCGGCTTGGGGCCGGGCTTGGCAGCGGGCTTCGCCGGCGCGGCGGGGGTCGCCGCGGGCGCGGCCTGCGCGGCGGCGCCGGCGGCCTCGAGCGCCGCCTTCAGGCGACGTGCGACGGGGGGTTCGATGGACGACGAGGGTCCCTTGACGTACTCGCCCATCT
Organism: Agromyces sp. NPDC057679; assembly: GCF_042799635.1. Lineage (NCBI taxonomy): Bacteria > Bacillati > Actinomycetota > Actinomycetes > Micrococcales > Microbacteriaceae > Agromyces > Agromyces sp. NPDC057679. The sequence continues at coordinate 171,149 of NZ_JBHVIK010000001.1, forward strand.
CCTTGAGCTTCTCAAGGGCGATCTTGCTGTCGACACCGAGTTCGGATGCGATCTCGTGTACGCGTGGTTTGGCAGCCACTTCTCTCCTGTTCCGGGCCTGCGCCCGGACAGGGGCAGACCATCAATGGCGGACGGGACTCATTTCGAGCCGCTCATTAGTTGTCACTCATTGGTCATCACTTGTGGGTTCAGCCTGTTCTCTACGTTTCCGGTGTCCACCTCGCCGCGAATGCGGAGCGCTCGCCCGAAGGCGCGCTTCCGAACGGCGAGCCGGTAGCACTCGGGTGTCGGATGCAGCCACGCACCCCTGCCCGGAAGCACGGCCATGACATCGGCCACGACGTGGGAGTTCTGGGAGACGACCCTCAGAAGCGAGGATCGCGGGGCGCGCGAACGGCAACCGATGCACGTTCTGACAGGTTCCATCTTACACTCTGCGCTCATGCCCGCCGACGCGGCGGGCGGTCGGGCGCTGACGACCCTCGGTGGATCAGCCCTGTTCGAGGATCGAATCGGGCTGGATGTCGATCTTCGCCCCGGTCAGCTTGGCGGCCAGACGGGCGTTCTGGCCCTCCTTGCCGATCGCGAGCGAGAGCTGGTAGTCGGGAACGAGCGCACGGACCGCGCGCGTCGCCTCGTCGATGATGTAGGCGCTCGTCACCTTCGCGGGGCTCAACGCGCTCGCGACGAAGGTCGCGAGGTCGTCGGACCAGTCGACGATGTCGATCTTCTCGGCGCCGAGCTCGGCGGTGACCGCCCGCACGCGCTGGCCGAGCTCGCCGATGGCGGCGCCCTTGGCGTTCACGCCGGGCTGGTTCGCCCGAACTGCGATCTTCGTACGGTGGCCGGCCTCGCGAGCGAGCGAGACGATCTCGACCACGCCGTTCGCGATCTCGGGCACCTCGAGCGCGAAGAGCTTGCGCACGAGCGCGGGGTGCGTGCGCGAGACCGTGATCGACGGGCCCTTCGTGCCCTTCGAGACGCTCGTCACGTACACGCGGATGCGCTGGCCGTGCGGGTACTCCTCGCCCGGGACCTGCTCTTCGGGCGGCAGCATCGCCTCGACCGTGCCGAGGTCGACGTGCACCATGCGCGGGTTCGGTCCCTGCTGGATGATGCCGGCGACGATGTCGCCCTCGCGGCCTCGGAACTCGCCGAGCACCGCGTCGTCGGCGATGTCGCGGAGGCGCTGCATGATGACCTGCTTCGCCGCGAAGGCGGCGATGCGGCCGAAGTCGCTCGGGGTGTCCTCGGCTTCGCCGATGACCTCGCCCTCCTCGTCGAGCTCGGGCACGAAGATCGAGACGTGACCGGTCTTGCGATCGAGCTCGGCGCGCGCACCCGTGGGGTTCGCGTGGCCGTGCAGGGTCGGGTTCTGGTGCTTGAGGTAGGCCATCAGGATCGCCTGCTCGATGATCTGCACCAGTTCTTCGAACGGGATCTCTTTCTCGCGCTCCACCATGCGAAGCATGCTGAGGTCGATGTCCATCGCCGGCCTCCTCTATTCAGCTCTCATGCCGCCACCCCTCGGAGCGGACACTCTACGGTACCGGATGCCGGGGCCTCCGAGTACCCGTCGGGCGCGGGTTCAGCCGCCGACGGCCGGCACCGCCGGCGGCGTCGCATCGGCCGGCGCCGACGGCAGCGCGTTGAGCGCTCGGATGAGCCGGTGCAGCTCCCCCACCCGGTGCTGGTCGGGCTCGAGGATGACGCGCGGCAGCTCGAGCGCGTCGCGGGTCTCGCGCTCGGGCCGGAGGGGCTCGGTCCGCTCGATGCGGCCTGCGGCGAGGAGGTCGCCGAACCGGTCGTTCAGCTCGTCGATCTCGTCGTCGCCCGGCTGCGCGTTGAGCCGCAGCACGAGCCGGTTGCCCACCCAGCGCAACGAGTCGTAGTTGCGCCAGAAGCCGGTGATCTCTGCGGCGGCGGCCTCGACGGAGTCGGTGATGAGCACGCGATCCAGGTCGTTGCGGTTGATGAGCCCCGCAGGCACGAGCGAGTCGTCGACGAAGCGCTCGAGCCCCTCCCAGAAGCCGACACCCGGCGCATCGAGCAGCACGATCGGCATGGGTTCGGCCTTGCCCGTCTGCTGCAGCGTCAGGAGTTCGAACGTCTCGTCGAGCGTGCCGAAGCCGCCCGGCAGGCACACGAAGCCGCGCGACTCCTTCACGAGCATGAGCTTGCGGGTGAAGAAGTACTTCATCGCCACCCGGCTCGCCTCGGCGATCGCCTCGTTCGGCTCTTCCTCGAAGGGCAGCCGGATCGACACCCCGAGCGCGCGCCCGGGGCCCGCCCCCGTCGTCGCGGCCTCCATGATGCCGGGCCCGGCCCCGGTCACGACCATCCAGCCGTCGTCGGCGAGCGCGGCCGCCACGTCCTGGGCCTGCCGGTAGAGCGGGTCGCTCGGCGAGGTGCGGGCGGATCCGAACACGGTGACCTTCGGCACCCGCGCGTACGGCGCGAACAGCCGGAACGCGGCGCGCATCTCCTCGAGCGCCGAGGCGGTGATCTTCAGGTCGAGTCGCCGCGTGCCGTCGGCGCCGAGCCGGAGCCCCGTGAGCAGGATGCGTTCGATGAGCCCGCGGTTCTCGCGGATGCCGGCCTCGTCGAGCAGGGCGTCGACGCTCTCGAGGAGTTCTGCTGGGAGGGTCTCTTCGACTCGGCGAGCGGGCTGCATGGTCATGGCTCCAGCCTCGCATGCATCCGATCGACGTGGGCGAGCGGATGCCGCGCGGCTCGTGCCGCGCGGCATCCGTTCTCATCGCCGCGTCCCCACGCGGCGGAGTCGGTGCCGCGCCCCCACGCGGCATCCGACGGCTTCGCCGTGCACGACGGCGGAGTCGGGCGCACCTACCCGCGCCACACCTGCACGACCGAGGGCCGCGGGGCGGCGACCGCGCCGGGCGCGGTCGAGCCGTAGTCGGGGAACAACGACGTCGGGGCGGCGAACGCCCCCTCCTCGCCGGGGTGCTGCACGGCGACGAACACGACGCCCTCCTCGGCGCGGATCACGGGGCCGCAGGTCTCGGCGTCGCGGGGCACCGAGAGGAACTGCTGCACGTGCCCCCGCTCGGGGCCCTCGAGCGGCACCTTGAAGAGGCCGTCGTTCTTGCGGATCGTCGACGGCTGGCCGTCGGTCGAGATCCACAGGTTGCCCTCGGCGTCGAACGCGACGTTGTCGGGGCACGAGATCGGCGAGACCTTGTCCTTCGGGTAGCCCGCGAAGTAGGTCTGCGTGATCGAGGCGGGGTCGCCGCAGAGCAGCAGGATGCTCCACGCGAAGCGCTCGCCCGACTGGCCGCGCAGCTCGGTGAGCTCGATGACGTGCCCGTCGCGGTTCGTCGCGCGCGGGTTCGGCTCGTCGACCGGCGGCCGTCCCGCCGTGCCGCGCTGCGTGTTGTTCGTGCAGGCGACGTAGACGCGCCCGCTCGTCGGGTGCGGCTCGACGTCCTCGCAGCGGTCCATCTTCGTCGCGCCGACGAGGTCGGCTGCGAGGCGGGTGTTCACGAGCACCTCCTCGATGCTCATGCCGGGCACGACGCTCGCTCCCTTGCGGGTGAGCGCGACCCACTCCCCCGAACCGTCGAAGGCGCCGTCGCTCGGCAGCTTGCCCGTGCCGTCGATCTCGGCGGCGGGCGAGTTGCCCGAGAAGCGGGCGACGAACAGGTCGCCCTCGCTCAGCAGGCGACGGTTCTGCTTGCGCGCACCCGGGTTGTCCTTCGGGTTGAACTTGTGCTTCGAGACGAACTTGTAGAGGTAGTCGCCGCGCTCGTCGTCGCCCATGTAGGCGACGGCCCGGCCGTCCTCGGCGATGCGCACGTTCGCGCCCTCGTGCTTGAAGCGCCCCATCGCGGTGTGCTTGACCGGCGTCGACGTCGGGTCCTGCGGGTCGATCTCGACGATGTAGCCGAACCGGTTGCCCTCGTTCTCGTAGCCGGGCGCCGAGCCGTCGAAGCGGGGGTCCCAGGTCTCCCACCCGGTCGAGGTCGCGGCGTCGGCGAAGCCGTAGCGCTTGCGCGCCGCGGTGTCGGGCGCCGCGCGGAAGTAGCCGTTGAAGTTCTCCTCGCCGCTCAGCACCGTGCCCCACGGGGTCGTGCCGCCGGCGCAGTTGCCGAGCGTGCCGTTGACGACGGTGCCGCTCGGGTCGCCGGCCGTCTGCAGCAGCGCCGATCCTGCGGCCGGTCCGGTGAAGGCGAACTCGCTCTCGACCGTGATGCGACGGTTGCGTGCGCCGCCCGTGACGATGCGCCACGGTCCGCCGATGCGGTCGCGTGCGACCTCGACGACCGTCATGCCCTGCGCGACCTTGTAGATCTCGCTTCGGCGACGGAGCTCGGCCGGGTCGCTCGACGGCGGGAACATGATGCCGGGGTTCACGTACTCGTGGTTCGTGACGAGCACACCGGTGAGCCCGCCGCGGTCGGCGATCACGTCGAGGTAGTCGTTGTTGTACCCGAACTGGCGGGCCTGCGCCGCGGCGCTCTGGTGGTGCAGGTCGAAGGCCGGCGCGTCGGCGAAGATCGGGTCGCCCCAGCGCACGAGCGCCTGCCATCGGTACCCCGCCGGCACCGTGAACTCGTCGACGAGGTGCGAGACGGGGGCGATCGGCTCGAACGGCAGGCCGGATGCCGCGGCGGCACGCGCGCCCGCGGGGCCGAACGCGGCCGCCTGCGCGGGAGCGGGCTTCAGCGCGCCGCCCGCCGCGACGAGCGTGAACGCGCCGGCCGCGCCGAAGCCGAGGAGGGCCCGCCGGCTGAGGGCCGCCGAGGCGAGCGAGCGGAACTCGGGGTTGCCCGAGGTGTTGCACTCGGGCCCGAGGCAGGCGTCGGCGCACTTCAGGCGGCAGGTCACGGGCGAGCGCTTGCCGCGTGCGTGGTCGACGATCGGCAGCGATCGGCGGTTCGGTTCGGCCAGGGTCATCGGGGGCGTCCTCACTCTCGGCGGCGTACGCGTCGAGCGTCGTGCCGCCGGGAGAAGCGCGCGGGTCGCCTCGGTGAACGGGAGGTGTCGCGCGCGGGAACGATGGCCCGCGCGCGACCCCGGTCAGCCCTGGAGCGCCGCGACCACGCCGTCGAGCGGCACCTGCGTGCGCTCGCCGGTCGCGCGGTCCCAGACTTCGACGACGCCGTCGGCGACGCCGCGGCCCGCGATCACGATCTTCGGCACGCCGATGAGCTCGGCGTCACCGAACTTCACGCCGGGCGAGACCTTCGGGCGGTCGTCGTAGAGCACCTCGTAGCGGGCGGCCTCGAGCTCGGCGACGATCCGCTCGGCGGCGTCGAACACCGCCTCGTCCTTGCCGGTCGCGACGACGTGCACGTCGAACGGGGCGACCGACGCCGGCCAGATGAGGCCCTTGTCGTCGTTGTGCAGCTCGGCGATGATCGCGAGGATGCGGGTGATGCCGATGCCGTACGAGCCCATCGTGACGGTCGCGAGCTTGCCGTGCTCGTCGAGCACCTTGAGCCCGAGCGCTTCGGCGTACTTGCGGCCGAGCTGGAACACGTGCCCGATCTCCATGCCGCGGGCGAGCTCGACCGGTCCTGAGCCGTCGGGCGCGGGGTCGCCGGCACGCACGTCGGCGAGGTCGACGACGCCGTCGGCGGTGAAGTCGCGGCCCGCGACGAGCGAGAGCACATGCTTCTCGTGGATGTTGGCGCCGGTGACCCACGCGGTGCCGTCGACGACGCGGGGGTCGACGAGGAAGCGGATGCCGCTCGCCGACTGCTCCCCGAGCACCGGGCCCTCGGGCGACCAGGGCCCGATGTAGCCCTTGACGAGCGCGGGGTGCTTCGCGAAGTCGGACTCGGTGGCGGCCTCGACCTCGGCCGGGGCGAACGCCACCTCGGCGCGCTTCATCTCCACGTCGCGGTCGCCGGGCATGCCGACGACGACGAGCTCGCGCGTGCCGTCGAGGTGCGTGAGGGCGAGCACGACGTTCTTCAGCGTGTCGGCCGCGTGCCACGGGCGGTCGGTGCGGGCCTCGTGCTCGTTGACGTGGTCGACGAGGCTCAGGATCGTGGGCGTGTTCGGCGAGTCGAACACGATCGGCGCGGGCTGACCCTCGATGGGCAGGGCCTCGGGCACGAGGGTCTGGAACGCCTCGACGTTCGCGGCGTAGCCGCCGGCCGAGCGCACGAAGGTGTCCTCGCCGACGGGCGTCGGGTGCAGGAACTCCTCGCTCTTCGAGCCGCCCATGGCGCCGGCGTCGGCCTGGACGATGACGTACTCGAGCCCGAGGCGCGTGAAGATGCGCTCGTAGGCGTCGCGCTGCGCCTGGTACGAGGCATCCAGCCCTTCGTCGGAGATGTCGAAGGAGTACGCGTCCTTCATGGTGAACTCACGACCGCGCAGGAGGCCCGCGCGGGGGCGCGCCTCGTCGCGGTACTTGTCCTGGATCTGGTAGATCGAGAGCGGGAGGTCCTTGTACGACGAGTACAGGTCCTTCACGAGCAGCGTGAAGACCTCCTCGTGCGTCGGCGCGAGCAGGTAGTCGGCGCCCTTGCGGTCCTGGAGGCGGAAGAGCGCCTCGCCGTACTCGGTCCAGCGGTTCGTGACCTCGTAGGGCTCGCGCGGCAGCAGCGCCGGGAAGTGCACCTCGTGCGCTCCGGCGTTCTCCATCTCCTCGCGGACGATGCGCTCGATCTTCGCCTTCACCCGGAGGCCGAGCGGCAGCCACGCGAACACGCCCGGCGCCTGGCGGCGGATGTAGCCGGCGCGCACGAGCAGCTTGTGGCTCGCGACCTCGGCGTCGGCGGGGTCTTCGCGGAGCGTACGGAGGAAGTAGTTCGAGAGGCGTGTGGGCACCCGACGATTCTACTGAGCGCGGTGGATGCCTCCTGCCCTATCGTGCTGACATGGATCAGCGCCGGCCGTTCTCCGCCGAAGTGACGTCGAGCGATTGGCTGGAGGTCGCGACCGCGTGGGCGTCGTCGGCGCTCGCCCCGCTCGGCGCCCGCATCACCGCCGTCGCCCAGCCGCGAGTGCGCCCGTGGTCGACGCAGCTCGTGATCGACGCCGAGCAGGGCGGGGCCACGGCGCGGTTCTGGTTCAAGGCGAACTGCCGCGCCCAGAGATTCGAGCCGGGGCTCCAGGCCTTCCTCGCGAGCACCCTGCCCGACGCGGTCACCGGCCCGATCGCCGTCGACCGCGAGCGCGGCTGGATGCTCGCCGCCGACCACGGCGACACGCTCCGCGATGCGCGCGGCGACGCGGGCGCCACCGCCGAGGACTGGCTCGCCGTCGTCGGCGAATGGGCGCGGGTGCAGCGCGCGCTCGTCGACCGCGCCGAGGAGATCACGGCGCTCGGGGTGCCGGACTGCTCGCCCGGGACTGTGCCCGATCGCTTCGAGCTCATGCTCGCCCGGGTGCTCGGGCTTCCCCCGGGGCATCCCTCGGCCCCCGACGACGCGACGGCGTCGGCACTCCGCGGCGCGCGATCCCGGGTCGACGAGGCGGTCGCGACCCTCGCTGCGAGCGGCCTGCCCACGACGCTCCAGCACGGCGACCTGCACCCGGGCAACGTCTTCGCCACCACCGCGGGCGAGACGGGACGGCTGCGCGTGTTCGACTTCGGCGACGCCCAGTGGGCGCACCCCGTCGAGGCGATCCTCATCCCGATGGCGGTCATGGAGTACGCGGGGCTCGACGCGGCGCCGGTCGAGGCGGTGTTCCGCGAGGCGTGGTCCGAGTCCGGCGCACTCGACGACGACCGCTGGACCGGGCTCGTCGCCGCCGCCGAGATCACCCAGGCGGTGAATCGCTCGCTCACCTGGTGGGACTGCCTCGCCGAGGCGGACGAGTCGGAGACCGACGAGTGGGGCGAGGCCGTGCTGCGGCACCTCGTGCGGGTGCTCGGCCGCCGCGACGGCTGACGACGCCGTCGAGGCATCCATCGTGGTGCGCCTCGTAGGCTGGGCGCATGCCAGCCCGCCGCCCGCACCTCACGGAGTCCGTCGCGCAGAGCGAGCTGGCCGAGTCGCTCGCGGCGCTCCGCGCCTCGCTCGACCTGCCCGAGGAGTTCTCGCCCGAGGTGCTCGCCGCGGCCGAGGCCGCCTCGGCGGCGGCGCCCGGCACCGACCTCCGCGACCTCGCGTTCGCGACGATCGATCCCGCGGGCTCGACCGACCTCGACCAGGCGATGCACCTCGCCCGGCTGGGCGACGGCTACCTCGTGCACTACGCGATCGCGGACGTCCCGGCGTTCGTCGCCCCCGGCGGGGCCGTGGACCTCGCGGCGCGCGAGCGCGGGCAGACGCTCTACGCCGCCGACGGCCGCATCCCCCTGCACCCGGCCGTCATCGGCGACGACCGCGCATCGCTCCTGCCGGGCGCCGACCGAACGGCCTTCGTCTGGCGGTTCGAACTGGCCGGCGACGGCGCGATCACGGACGCACGCCTCGAGCGCGCACTCATCCGCTCGCACGCCCGGCTCGACTATCCCGGCGCCCAGGCGCTCATCGACGCCGGCGATGCCGACGCACCCGTCGCCCTGCTCGGCGAGATCGGCCGCGCCCGCATCGAGCAGGAGCGGCTGCGCGGCGGCGCGAGCCTCAACACCCCCGACGAGGAGATCGTGCGGCGTGACGGCGGCTACGACCTGCTTCGCCGCACGCCCCTGCCCGTCGAGGACTGGAACGCCCAGCTGTCGCTCATGACCGGCATGGCCGCGGCCTCGATCATGCTCGACGCGCGCGTCGGGGTGCTGCGCACCATGCCCGCCCCCGACGACGAGCAGCTCACCGCGTTCCGACGCCAGACCGAGGCGCTCGGATGTCCCTGGCCCGACGGCCTCTCGTACGGCGAGTACCTTCGCGGCCTCGACCGCACGGAGCCGCTCGCCCTCGCCGTGCTGCAGATCGCGGGCGGGCTGTTCCGCGGAGCCGGCTACGTCGCCTTCGACGGAACGCCGCCCGCCGAGACCGTGCAGGCCGCCCTCGCCGCGCCGTACGCGCACGTCACCGCCCCCATCCGCCGACTCGTCGACCGCTGGGGCCTCGTGATCTGCGAGGCGGTCGCCGCCGGACGCGAGGCGCCCGGCTGGGCGCGCGACTCCCTCGGCGAGCTCCCGCGCATCATGGGTGTCGCCGGGCAGCGCGCGTCCCAGCTCGACTCGGGGTCGATCTCCCGGGTGGAGGCGGCCCTCCTCCACGACCGGGTCGGCGAGCGCTTCACGGCGACGGTGCTCGAGCTGCGCGGCGAACGCGCGATGTTCCAGCTCGAGACGCCCGCCGTCACGGCGAGCTGCCCGGCGCCCGCCGGTGCGCGGGCCGGGGGCACGATCGAGGTCGCGCTCGAGGCGGCCGACATCGCGGCGGGCTCCGTGCGCTTCAGCGCGGTGTGAACGTCACGCGCGCTTCGCCTCCTGCCGGAGACGTCGTGCCGCCGCGAAGAGCTCAGACGCCCTCGACGTCCTCCTCGTCGTCGAGCGCGAACCGCTCGAGGTCGCCCTCGGCCGCCGTCGCGACCTCGTCCTCGTCGGTGCCCTCGTGCAGGGTCCCCATGCCGTCGGGATAGCCGGCCGTGTCGGGGTACTCGAACTCGCTGCCGTCGCCGCTCATCGCGGTCTCCTCTCGCGATCGGATGCCTCGGGGCACCCGCTGCCGCCCACCCTACGCTCGGGCGGCCGAGGCGACTACGGGGTGACGACCGTCGGCGTGCCGACCGGGGCGTCCACGCCCATCTCGTCGGCGATGCGGTTCGCCTCGGCGATGAGCGTCGCGACGATCTCGGACTCGGGCACCGTCTTGATGACCTCGCCCTTCACGAAGATCTGACCCTTGCCGTTGCCCGAGGCGACGCCGAGGTCGGCCTCGCGCGCCTCGCCCGGACCGTTGACGACGCAGCCCATGACGGCGACGCGCAGCGGCACGCTCATGCCCTCGAGCCCGTCGGTGACATCGTTGGCGAGCTTGTACACGTCGACCTGCGCCCGGCCGCACGACGGGCAGGAGACGATCTCGAGCTTGCGTTCGCGGAGGTTCAGCGACTGCAGGATCTGGAGGCCGACCTTCACCTCTTCGACCGGCGGAGCGCTCAGGGAGACGCGGATCGTGTCGCCGATGCCCTCGCCGAGGAGGATGCCGAACGCGGTCGCCGACTTGATCGTGCCCTGGAACGCGGGGCCGGCCTCGGTCACGCCGAGGTGCAGGGGCCAGTCGCCGCGCTCGGCGAGCATGCGGTACGCCTTCACCATGACGATGGGGTCGTTGTGCTTGACCGAGATCTTGAAGTCGTGGAAGTCGTGCTCCTCGAAGAGCGACGCCTCCCACACGGCCGACTCGACGAGCGCCTCGGGCGTCGCCTTGCCGTACTTCTGCAGCAGGCGCGGGTCGAGCGAACCGGCGTTCACGCCGATGCGGAGCGAGACACCGGCCTCCTTCGCGCGACGTGCGATCTCGCCGACCTGGTCGTCGAACTTGCGGATGTTGCCCGGGTTCACTCGCACCGCCGCGCACCCCGCATCGATCGCGGCGTACACGTAGTTCGGCTGGAAGTGGATGTCGGCGATCACCGGGATCTGGCTCTTCTTCGCGATGATCGGCAGCGCCTCGGCGTCGTCGCGGCTCGGCACGGCGACGCGCACGATGTCGCAGCCCGAGGCCGTGAGCTCGGCGATCTGCTGCAGGGTCGCGTTGATGTTCGTCGTCGGCGTGGTCGTCATCGACTGCACGCTCACCTGCGCGTCGCCGCCGACCAGGACCTTGCCCACCTTGATCTGGCGCGACTTGCGTCGCGGGGCCAGGACTTCGGGGATTTTCGGCATTCCGAGATTCACAGCAGGCACGACTCAAGTGTAGTTGCGCGCGGCCGGGTGCCGGCTGCGATCACGGGATGCCTCAGGCTGCAGCCGGCCGGACCATGATCACGTCGATCGGGTCCTGCGACTCGAGCACGAACCCGTGACGCTCGTAGAGACGCCGTGCGGGGCTGCCCTGCACCACGTCGAGGCGGAACGGCCTGGGGCCGCCGTCGGGTCGCGGGTCGGGCTCGTCGAGCACGTGCCGCAGCACCGCGCCGCCGAGCCCGCGACCGTGGAACGCCGCATCCAGGTAGAAGTGCTCGATCCAGCGCGCTTCGGGTTCGGGACGCACCGCGATCGAGCCGATCGCCGCGCCGTCGACGACGACGACTCGGGTGAACGCCGGCTCGAATGCGTCGAGGAACCGCCGTCGCACGCGAACCTCGTCGAATCGGCCGAGGCGCTCGAGATCGGGCCGCATGACCTGCGCCTTCACTTCGGCGATCCAGGCGGCGTCGTCCGCGGTGCTCGGGCGCAGGCTCCAGTCCATGCCTTCAGGCTACGGTGCTCGAGGCACCCGCGGTCGGCGACCGCGGTTCGGACGAGCGCGAGCGAGCCGGCGTCGTCGCTCGGCACGCCCCCGACGATTCACCCGATCAGCTCGACGAGCGCCCTCAGGAACGCCTCGGGGTGCTCGAGGTGCGGCGAGTGGCCGCAGTCCTCGAGCTCGAGCTCGGTCACGGCGCCGCCGCCCGCCGCGTAGCGGGCGAGCACGGCGCGGGTCTGCGAGACCATCGGCTGCGGCGGGGCGACCTCGTCGCCCGGCCAGCCGGGGATGATGCCGGCTTTGCCGAGCTGGTTGAGGTCGAAGAACGAGGCGTCGCCGACGATCGCGTCCTGTGCGCCGTGGACCCAGAGCACGGGCGGCTTCGTATCGAGGTCGACGATGGCCGAGGTGTCGAAGTTCGTCGGCGCCATCGTGTTCAGCACGCCGCGCCCGCTTGGCGCGAACCCGGGCCAGTTCGACGACTCGGTCGCATCGCCGGGGTAGTTGTCGACCCCCGTCGCCGTCGAGAGCATCGACTCGACCCAGATCGCCTCGTACTGCGACGAGAATCCGGGTGCGACGTAGCTCGAGCGGTAGACGGCGAGCGGCGAGGCGCCGGCCTCCTCGGTGCGGTCGCCGCCCTCGAGGCGGGCCACGAAGTCGGGGTTCGCTCCCCCGCCGCCGGTGCCGGCGGCATCCGCGACGAGCAGCGAGCCGTCGGCCGCGGTGCCGCCGAAGCCGTACGGCGACACCGTCGACTGCAGGGTGAGGCTCGCGACGAGCTCGGGCCGGTCGAGGAGGAGCTGCATGGCGACCCCGCCGCCCATGCTCCAGCCGACGAGGTGCACGGCGCCGAGCCCGAGCGCATCGATCACCGAGGACACGTCGTCGGAGAAGTCGCGGACACCTCGGGTCGCGTCGACCGGCAGCGTCTCGCTCGCGCCGAAGCCGCGGAGATCGATCGCGACCGCGTCGACGTCGGCGGGCAGGGCGAGCATGATCGGCTGCCAGAACAGCGACGAGGACACGTTGCCGTGCACGAACACGACGGTCTTCGCGACGTCGGCGGATGCCCGCCGGCGCAGCACTCCCGCGCGCAGGCGGGGCGTGTCGACGGTTCCGGACTCGATGCCCGGGAGGATGGTGTCGGTCATTGCGGGCTCATTTCGGGGACGGCGCCGCGCCGGCACGGCCCTCGGGGCCGTACCGGGCAGCGGACGGATCGGTGACGGGCGGGCCTCGGACTAGGCGAGCCGGGTGGTGTCGAGCGGCGGCTCGGTGGCCGCGACCACCTCGTCGACGGTGACGCCCGGCGCGCACTCGACGAGCACGAGCCCGTCGGGCGTGACGTCGATGACGGCGAGGTCGGTGATGATGCGGTGCACGACGCGGCGGCCGGTGAGCGGCAGCGAGCACTCGTTCACGATCTTCGGCGTGCCGTCCTTCGCGACGTGTTCCATGAGCACGACGACCTTGCGGGCGCCGTGCACGAGGTCCATCGCGCCGCCGGGGCCCTTCACCATCTTGCCGGGGATCATCCAGTTGGCGAGGTCGCCCGAGGCCGACACCTGCATCGCCCCGAGGATGGCGGCGTCGATCTTGCCGCCGCGGATCATGCCGAAGCTCGTCGCCGAGTCGAAGTAGGCGGCGCCGGGCAGCACGGTCACCGTCTCCTTGCCGGCGTTGATGAGGTCGGGGTCGACCTCGGCCTCGCTCGGGTACGGACCGACGCCGAGGATGCCGTTCTCGGACTGGAGCACGACGGTCACCCCGTCGGGCACGTAGTTCGGCACGAGCGTGGGCAGGCCGATGCCGAGGTTCACGTACGAGCCGTCGGCGAGTTCGCGGGCCGCGCGCGCGGCCATCTCGAGTCTCGTGAGTGCCATCTCAGTTCCCCTCTCGCACGGTGCGGCGTTCGATGCGCTTCTCGATGTCGCGGCCGACGACGACGACGCGGTCGACGTAGACGCCCGGCAGGTGCACGCGGTCGGGGTCGAGCTCACCGGGTTCGACGAGCTCCTCGACCTGGGCGATGCAGACGCGCCCCGCCATCGCCGCGAGGGGCGAGAAGTTGCGGGCCGACTTGTCGAAGACGAGGTTGCCGTGCCGGTCGCCCTGGAGGGCGTGCACGAGGGCGAAGTCGGTGGTGATCGCCTCCTCGAGCACGAACTCGCGGGGCTCGCCCGCGAACTCGAAGGTCTGCACGGGCTTCTCGGGGCTCGCGACCGCGATCGTGCCGTCGGCGTGGTACCGCCGGGGCAGCCCGCCTTCGGCGACCTGGGTGCCGACGCCGGTCTGAGTGAAGAACGCGGCGATGCCCGAGCCGCCGGCGCGGAGCTTCTCGGCCAGGGTGCCCTGCGGGGTGAGCTCGAGCTCGAGCTCACCCGTGAGGTACTGGCGTTCGAACTCCTTGTTCTCGCCGACGTACGAGGAGGTCATCTTGGCGATGCGCTGCTTCGCGAGCAGCACGCCGAGCCCCCAGTCGTCGACGCCGCAGTTGTTCGAGACGACGGCGAGCCCGTCGACGCCGGCATCGAGCAGTGCCTGGATGAGCACCATCGGGATGCCGCAGAGTCCGAACCCGCCGACGGCGAGACTGGCTCCTGAGGGGATGTCGGCGACCGCTTCTTGGGCGGACCCGACGACTTTGTCGAGTGTCACGTTGCACCTTCCTGTGTGTCGGCGGCCTCGATGCGGGCGCGGATCACAGGGATCACGCTACCCGTGCCGCCCTCGGTCATGAGGATCGTGTAGTGGTTGACGTCGGCGACCTCGTGGGTGACGAGCGCAGGCACCCGCGCGGCCCACTCGGCGACGAGCGCCTCGGGGTAGAGGGGCGCCGCGTCGAGGAGTCCGCGCGGCGCCCGGAAGACGTCGACCGGCCCCGGCAGCGCCTCGAGGGCGGCCGTGTAGCCGCCGCGACCGTCGAGCTCGACGGCGTTCACGGCGACGGCCTCGGCGTTCGCCGAGCTGCGGAGTTCGGGCTCGCGCCCGTCGAGGTCGTAGTCGACGTACGCTTCGACCGCGTCGTTCCAGTACGGGCCGAGGGCCGGATGCCGCCGCCAGAAGGCGAGGTAGGCCGCTCGGTCGGCGAAGGTCATCGAGAGCCGCTCGAGCGCGGGTCCGAGCAGCACCTTCGGCAGCTCCTCGGGGGCGACCCCCTCGGGGCTCGGAACGGGCAGCCCGCCGTCGACGAGCGCGAGGCCCGCGACCCGCTCGGGGTGGCGCTCGGCGAGCCGCACCGAGACGAAGGCGCCCATCGAGTGGCCGACGACGTACGCCCGCTCGATGCCGAGCGCGTCGAGCATCGCGGCGAGGTCGTCGGCGTGCTGTTCGAGGCCGTAGGGCCCCGGCAAGCCGTTGCTGCGACCCCGCCCACGGAGGTCGGGTGCGACGATGCGGCGCTCGGGCATGGCCTCCGCGAAGAGGTCCCAGTTGCGGTGGCTCGCGGTGATGCCGTGCACCGCGAGCACGGGCAGCCCGGTGGCATCCGCATGCCACTGGCCGCCGGCGAGCGCGCCGCCCGCGACGGGCGCCGAGAACGCGGACGCGGCGAGGGAGGCGGTGGTCATCGTGCGCTCCATCCGCCGTCCATCGTGTAGCTCGCGCCCGTCACCATGCCCGCGTCGGGCCCGGCGAGCCAGAGCGCGAGGCTCGCGACCTCGGCGGGTTCGACGAGCCGCTTGATCGCCGACTCGGTGAGCATGATCTTCGGCAGCACCTCCGACTCGGGGATGCCGTGCACCCGCGCCTGGTCGGCGACCTGCCTCTCGACGAGCGGCGTGCGCACGTAGCCCGGGTTGATGCAGTTCGAGGTGACCCCGTGCGGACCGCCCTCGAGCGCGGTCACCTTCGACAGCCCCTCGAGGCCGTGCTTCGCGGCGACGTAGGCCGACTTGAACGGCGAGGCGCGCAGCCCGTGCACGCTCGAGACGTTGATGACGCGGCCGAAGCCGCGCTCGTACATGCCGGGCAGCGCCGCCCTGATGAGGAGGAAGGGCGACTCGAGCATGAGCCGCATGATGAGCGAGAACCGCTCGGGCTCGAACTCCTCGATGGGTCGCACGTGCTGGATGCCGGCGTTGTTCACGAGGATGTCGGCGTCGAGCGAGAGCTCGGCGAGCGCGGCGGTGTCGCCGAGGTCGACCGGCCAGGCCTCGCCGCCGAGCTCGCCGGCGACCCGCTCGGCGGCCTCCGCGTTGAGGTCGGCGATGACGACGTGCGCGCCCGCGCCGGCGAAGGCGCGGGCACAGGCCTCGCCGATGCCGCTCGCTCCCCCGGTGACGACCGCGCGTCGTCCTGAAAGGTCGGTCACGATTCCTCCATGTGGTCTGGGTCGTCCGCGGCGGGGCGCGGGTCGGTTGCGGATGCGGTGCTCGGGGTCGGAGCCGGGGGCGCCGGCGTCGGGCTCTCGGCGAGCGCGGGCCGCCCGAGCGCCCCCGCGATGAATCGCATCATCTCGTCGAGCACGTGCTGCGGCACCTCGCGGGTGCCGCTCGCCGTGGGGTCGGCCGGGTCGCCGGGCGCGGCGTCGCCGTCGCCCCAGAGCACCCAGCGCATGCCGATCATCTCGCCGACGCCCATGAGCGCCCAGGCGGCGACGGTCGGATCGATGTCGCCGATCTCGCCCTCCTCGGCGGCGTCGCGGAGCCCGTCGATGTAGCCCTCGACGATGCGCGAGTAGTGCAGACGGAGTGCCTCGGGCGAGACGAGCTCGGCCTCGCGCACGACGCGGTACAGCGCCGGGTGCTCTGCGGTGAAGCGGAAGAACGCCGCGAAGCCCGCGCGCTCGGCCTCGATGCGGCTCGTCGCCCCGCGCGAGCCCTCGCTCATCGCCTGCCGCACCCGGTGGTTCAGGTCTTCGACGAGCTCGTTGAACACGTCGAGCTTCGTGTCGAAGTACAGGTAGAAGGTGCCCTGGCCGACGCCGGCCCGCTCGGTGATGCGCGAGACGGATGCCTCGTGGTAGCCGTGGGCGGCGAACACGTGCTCGGCCGCCTCGAGGAGGCGCCGCCTCGTCTTCTCGCCGCGGGCGGTGCGGGGTGCCGCGCTCATCGGGTCTCCTCCAGTTCGGGTCGTGCGGGCCCCGCCGCAGGGTCGGGGCCCGCGCGTTCGGCGAGCGACCGCCGCAGCACCTTGCCCGCTGCCGAGCGGGGCAGCTCGTCGATGAACCGCACCTCGCGCGGCGCCTTGAAGTGGGCGAGCGACTCTCGGGCGAAGGCGATCAGCTCCGAGGCATCCGTGACGCGGCCGCGCGCGGTGACCACCCACGCGACGCCGGCCTCGCCCCAGCGGTCGTCGGGGACGCCGACGACCGCGACGTCGGCGACGGCCGGGTGCGCCACGAGCGCCGCCTCGACCTCGGCGGGCGCGACGCCCTCGCCGCCCGTGATGTAGAGGTCCTTCAGGCGGTCGACGATCGTGAAGTAGCCGTCCGCGTCGCGGCGCACGAGATCGCCCGTGCGCAGCCAGCCGTCGCCGAGCGCTGCGGCGGTGGCCGCCGCGTCGCGGAAGTACCCGGCGAAGACCCCCGGCCCCTGCACGAGCAGCTCGCCCTCGGCCTCGCCCTCGAAGTGCTCGCCCGTCACCGGGTCGGCGACCGCGACGTCGACGTGCGGGTAGGGTTTGCCGGCCGACCCGGCGCGGCTGAGCGCGTCGTCGTCGGGCAGGCACAGCACGTTCGGCGAGGCCTCGGTGAGCCCGTAGCCCTGCGTGAGCGCGATGCCGCGGGCGTGCCAGGCCCGCAGCAGTGCGGGCGGCATCGGCGCCCCGCCGACGATCGCGTGCTCGAGGCTCGACAGGTCGGTGTCGCCGAAGGCGGGATGCTGGGCGAGGAAGAGGTAGTTCGCGGGCACGCCCATCATGGTCGTGATGCGCCGCTCCTGGATGAGGTGGAGCACCCGCCCCGGATCGAAGGTTCGCTCGAGCACGACCGTCGCGCCCGTCCACCAGGCGAGCAGGGGCTGGATGTTCCAGCCGCCGACGTGGTACTGCGGCATCACCGCGAGCACCGTGTCGGCCGCCCGCAGCTCGGCGATGCGCGAGAACGAGAGGTTGGTCCAGAAGCAGTTCGCGTGGGTCAGCACCGCCCCCTTCGGGGTCGCGGTGGTGCCCGAGGTGAAGATGATGAGCAGCGCGTCGTCGTCGTGCACCTCGGCGCGGTCGGATGCCGCGGGCCCGCCGTCGCGGGCGGGTGCGGGCACCTCGGCCTCCACCCCGTGCGCGCCGAGCGCGGTGCTCGGCACGCGCCGCGCGAGCCGCGCGAGGGTGGCCCGGCCGAGCGAGTCGAACTCGTTCTCGACGAGGAGGAGCGCGGGCTGCGCGATCTCGAGCTGGGCCGCGAGCTCGCGAGGCGCGAGCCGCCACGACAGCGGCACGAGCACGAGCCCGGCCTTCGCGCAGGCGAAGAAGAGCACGACCTGGTCGGCGCTGTTGCCGGTGATCGTCGCCACCCGGTCGCCGACGGCGTAGCCCCCGGCGCGGAACGCCGCCGCCAGCCGCTCGGCCCGTTCGTCGAGCTCGCGGTACTGGACGACCACGCCGCGATCGTCGATCGCGATGCGCTCGGGGGTCGCGCGCGCCCGATCGCGGGTCCAGCGCCCGAGTGTGTGCCGTCCGTCAGGCATCGACGACCTCTTCCGACTCGGCCGGGTGGCTCGCGCGCCCCGAGCGGATGCGCTGCGGGATGCCCGCGATCCCCCCGGGCAGGAACAGCACCACGAGGATGAAGAGCGTTCCCAGAATGAACAGCGGCTCGCTCAGCGGAACCCGGAGCACGGCCGGCAGCCCCGCGATGAAGTCGGAGCCCGCGAGCGCCGTGAGCCGCTGGTCGAGCAGTGTGTAGACGATACCGCCGACGATCGCACCCCAGCGATACCCCACTCCGCCGAGCACCACGATGACGAGGAGGGTCAGGGTGAAGTCGGCCGTCGCGACGCGCGGCGCCGCCCCCGACTGCAGCAGCAGGTAGCCCATGCCGGCGACGGCGGCGAGCACCGAGGCGACGATGAAGATGAGCAGCTTCACGCTATACGGCCGGAGGCCGAGCACCCGCACCCGCAGCTCGTTCTCGCGGGTCGCCTCGGCGACGTGGCCGGCGCGGCTCTGCTCGACCCAGAGCACCACGAGGTACACGAACACGAGCACGCCGAGCGCGACCCAGTAGAGGTTGCGCGTGTTGAGCACGCCGACGAGGGCGTCGGGCACGTGCTCGATGTCGAGCGCGAGGCCCTCGTCGCCGCCGGTCGCGCCACCCGGGTTGCGGCGGATGAGCACCGAACCGGCCTGGGCGAAGGCGAGGGTCACCATCGCGAAGGAGATGCCGGTCACCCGGAGCGCGAGCGCGCCGACGGTCGCGGCGAGCACGAAGCCCGCGACGAGGGTGACGACGATCGAGCCGAGGAAGATGAGCTCGCTCGGCCACTCGGCGGGGCCGAAGGCGTCGAGGGTCATGCCGAGCCCGTACGCGCCCGCCGCGAAGAACAGGGCGTGCCCGAACGAGAGGAGCCCGGCGAGGCCGAACATCATGCGGTAGCTGAGCGCGAGGGCGGCGATGAGCATCGCGTAGGCGATGAGCTGCAGCGTGCCCGGCGTGTAGGTCGGCCCGGGCAGGACGCCCGGGATCTCGATGGCGAGGAGCGGCAGCACCGCGAGCAGCACCACGAGCAGCACGCCGCCGACGGCGAGCCAGAGGGTCTTGTTCCGGGTCATGCGATCTTCCCCATGAGTCCTCGCGGGCGGATGAGCAGCACCGCGGCGAGCGCGACGACGACGACGAGGTCGCCGGTGCCGCCGAGGTAGTAGTTGGCGAACTGCTGGAGCACGGCCACGAGCACCGAGGCGACGGCGGCGCCCGTGAGCGAGCCGAGCCCGCCGATGACGGTCACGATGAACGCGAAGATGAGCAGCACCGAGCCGAGGTGCGCCGAGACGTAGCCGTAGTAGACCGAGGCGAGCACCCCGCCGAGGCCGGCTGCGGCCCCGCCGATCGCGAACACGAGGGTGAACGAGCGCCGCACGTCGATGCCGAGCGCGGTGACCATCTGCCGGTTCTCGACGCCTGCGCGGATGATGAGGCCGTAGCGGGTGCGCTTGAGGAACAGCACGATGCCGCCGAGCACGATGACGGCGCAGGCGATGAGCAGGAACCGGTCGTTCGGGATCTTCGCGCCGAGGATCTCGGTGGTCTGCGTGAGCCAGTCGGGCCGGGCCGTGTAGATCGGATCGGTGCCCCAGATGCCCTCGAAGAGGGCGACGGTCGCGAGCGAGAGGCCCACGGTGACGAGGGCCTGCTCGATGTGCCGTTCGTAGAGCCGGCGGATGAGCAGGTACTCGGTGAGGGCGGCGACGATCGCGCCGACGGCCATGCCGACGATCGCCGAGATCGCGAGCCCCCACCAGGTGCCGTCGGAGACCCGGCGGCCGACCTCCCAGCCGAGGAAGGCCGAGATCGTGAGGAACGAGCCGTGGGCGAAGTTGAGGACGCCCATGAGCCCGTAGATGAGCGAGAGTCCGCTCGCGACGAGGAAGTAGAGGGCGCCGAGTCCGAGACCGGTGATGAGGAGCAGGACGATCGTCGACATCAGGCGGCCTCACTCGCGTCGTGGACGCCGAGGTGGCGGTGGACGAGCTCCTCGTCGTCGAGGAACTCGGCGGCGCCGCCGATGAAGACGACGCGACCGCCCGAGAGCACGACGACGCGTTCGGCGAGGCGTCGGACGACGCGCAGGTTCTGCTCGACGAGGAGGATGGGCGCGGTCTGCGCCGCCTCGGCGAGCGCGACGGCGACCTCGTCGACGATGCGCGGGGCGAGCCCCTTCGTCGGCTCGTCGACGAGCAGCAGCCGGTTCTCGTTCACGAGGGCCCGCGCCAGGGAGACCATCTGCTGCTGGCCGCCGGAGAGGGTGCCGGCCCGTTGCGCGCGACGCGCGGTGAGGTCGGGGAAGAGCCGTTCGACGAGCTCGCGCCGCGGCGAGGCGTCGCGTTCGGCGAGCCGGAGGTTCTCGGCGACGGTGAGCTGGCCGAAGACCTCGCGGTCCTCGGGCACGTAGCCGACGCCGCGCGACACGATGCGGTGGGTGGGCAGCGTCTCGATCCGCTCGCCCGCGAGGCGCACCTCGCCCGTGCGCTCGATGAGCCCGAGGATCGACTTGATCGTCGAGGTCTTGCCGACGCCGTTGCGTCCGAGGAGGGCGGTGACGCCCGTGGCGGGCACCTCGAAGGCGACGTCCTCGATGACCTGCTGGCCGGCGATCCGCCCCGAGAGGCGGTCGACGACGAGGATGGGCTCGCTGCGGGTGGGTTCGCGGCGGGTGGTCTCGCTCACATCGCCTCCCCGAGGTAGGCGGACTGCACGGTCGGGTTCGCCATCACGGCCTCCGGGGTGTCGACGGCGAGGAGTTCGCCGTGGTGCATGACCGCGACGCGGTCGACGAGGCCGAGGACGACCTCCATGTGGTGCTCGACCATGAGCACCGTTCGCCCGCCGCGATGGAGCCCGCGGATGACCTCGGTGAGCGCGGGCACGTCGCCGGAGGCGACGCCCGCCATGGGCTCGTCGAGGAGGATCACCTTCGGGTCGGTGGCGAGCAGCATGGCGATCTCGACCTTGCGCTTCTCGCCGTGGGCGAGTCCGGATGCCTCGGCGCCGGCGCGGTGCTCGAGGCCGACCTCGGCCAGGCACTCGAGGGCGCGCTCGCTCGCGGCGTCGCTCGCCCGGGGGATGCGGAAGAGGCTCGTCGCCCCGCCCGCGTGCGCCTGCGCCGCGAGCCGCACGTTCTCGAGCACGGTGAGCGCGGGGAACAGGCTCGAGGTCTGGAACGTGCGCCCGAGCCCGGCCGCGGCGCGGCGGTGGATCGGGTCGCGGGTGACGTCGGCGCCGTCGAGGAGGACGCGTCCGGACGTCGGCCGGACGACGCCCGAGACGACGTTGAAGAGGGTCGTCTTGCCGGCGCCGTTCGGTCCGATGACGCCGAGCATCTGCCCGGCCGGCACGTCGAGCGAGACGCCCTCGAGGATGCGGGCGCCGCCGATGCGGAAGCCGATCTGCTCGAGGCTGAGCATCGCGTGGTCGGTCATTGCTGCCTTCGGTCGGGGTTTCGGTCGAGGGGTGGGAACGGCGGCCGCCGGGTCGGGCGACCGCCGATCCCGGAGTGTCACTCGCCGGCGACCGGCGGTGCGACCTCGTCCGCGTCGATCGTGTCGACGAGCTCGGGCTTCCAGGCGTCGCCGTCCTGCACGAGCTTCGCCTGGTACATCGGCTGGATCATGGCGTGGTCCTCGGCGCGGACGGTGATCTCGCCCTTGACCGAGTCGAAGGTCCACCCCTCGAGGGCGTCGATCATGCCGTCGACGGTGTCGCCGCCCTCGCGCACGGCCTGCACGATCATCTGCGCCGCGACGAAGCCGTCGGGCGAGAAGAGGTCGGGGGTCGCGCCCGCGGCCTCGAGGTGCTCGATCATCGCGGCCTCGGCGTCGGTGCCGGCCGCTCCGCCGAAGTAGTGGTTGAGGAACGAGATGTCGGAGGACGCCTCGCCGTACGCGCCGTAGGTCGCGACGTCGCCGAGGCCGGTGACCACCGGGACGGCGTCGAAGACACCCTGCTGCGAGAGCGCGGTCCACATGGCTCCCGAGGAGGCGCCCGCCCAGGCCACGAACACGAGGTCGGGCGAGGCGCTGACGAGCTGCTGCGCGAAGGGCGTGAACTCGGTGGCGTCCTCGGCGACGAGCACGCCCTCGACCGTCGCGCCCTTGCTGCCGAGCACGGCCTGGACGCCGGCGAGGTTGCCCTGCCCGAACGCGTTGTCCTGCGCGAAGACGACGACCTTCTTGCCGGCCGGGTCGCCGATGAAGGTGCCGGCGGTCGCGACGTCCTGGAAGGTCTGGCGGCCCGAGCGGAACGTGTACTCGTTGATGCCGGTGAGGGCGTCGGCGGCCGCGGGGCCCGAGATGTAGAGGATCTTGTTCTGCGCGGCCTGCTCGGCGAGCGCGGTCGCGATGCCCGACGCGGCGGTGCCCGCGAGGATCTGGTAGCCCTGGCCGATGAAGTCCTTCGCCTTGGCGACGGCGGTGTCGGGGTTGCCCTGGTCGTCGCCCCACTCGATCTCGAGCTCGCGGCCGTCGACGGTGCCGGTGCCGTCGGTCGCGTAGTCGAGGCCCGCCTCGAACCCGGCCGTGTAGGCCTCGCCGTACGCGGCGAGCGGACCGGTCTGCGAGGTCAGCATGGCGACCTTGACCGGGGCGCCGGCGTCGCTCGCGGCCGGGTCGGCGCCGGCGGTCGGCGCGCAGCCGACGAGAGCGAGGGAAGCGGCGGCGATGACGGCCGTCGCGAGGTACTTCTTCGTAGCCCGCATGGGTTCTGCCTCTCAACAGTGAATGGCTGGGAATGTGATGCTTCTCGGCAAACCTGACAGCTGGTTCAGGTCTCAGGAAAGTACAATAGGCTGCGAAGCGCAACGCTCGCAACCCGTACGAAGGAGTCCAGGAGACATGAGCATCCCCGACGTCGTCATCATCGCGGGGGCACGCACCCCGTTCGCCCGCATCAACGGCAATCTCGCCGGGCAGAGCGCGGTCGAACTCGGCACGGTCGCCATCCGCGGCGCGCTCGCGAAGGCCGGCGTCTCGCCCGACGACGTCGACGCCGTCATCATGGGCCAGGTCCTCCAGGCGGGCGCGGGGCAGAACCCCGCCAAGCAGTCCGCCGTCGCCGCCGGCATCCCCTGGCGGGTGCCCGCCACCACCCTCAACAAGGTCTGCCTCTCGGGCCTCGTCGCGATCACCGACGCCGCGCGGCTCATCCGCCTCGGCGAGGCCGACGTCGTCGTCGCCGGCGGCCAGGAGTCCATGACCAACGCACCGCACCTCCTGCCCGGCTCACGCGCCGGCCACGTCTACGGCAGCGTCGAACTCCTCGACCACGCCGCCCACGACGGCCTCACCGACGCCTTCGACCGCGAGTCGATGGGCGCCTCGACCGAGCGGTTCAACGGCCGCTACGGCATCGGCCGCACCGAGCAGGACGAAGTGGCCGCCGCCTCCCACGTGCGCGCAGGAGCGGCCCAGGCCGCCGGCGTCTTCGCCGACGAGATCGTCCCGGTCGAGATCCCCCAGCGCAAGGGCGATCCCGTCGTCGTCGCCGAAGACCAGGGCGTGCGCCCCGACTCGACCGTCGAGGTGCTCGCGAAGCTCCGCCCCGCGTTCGAAGCCTCGGGCACGATCACCGCGGGCAACTCCTCGCCGCTCTCCGACGGCGCCGCGGCGGTCGTCGTCGCGAGCCGCGAGTGGGCCGAGTCGCGCGGGCTCCCCTGGCTCGCCCTCGTCGGTGCTGCCGGCCAGGTGGCCGGCCCCGACAACTCGCTGCACTCGCAGCCCTCGAACGCCATCGCGGCAGCCCTCCAGAAGGGCGGGCTCGAGGCATCCGCCCTCGACGTCGTCGAGATCAACGAGGCCTTCGCCGCCGTCTCGCTGCAGTCGGCGCGCGACCTCGAGCTCGACCTCGAGCGGGTGAACGCGCACGGCGGCGCCATCGCGCTCGGCCACCCGATCGGCGCCTCGGGCGCGCGCCTCGCGCTGCACGCGGCCCTCGAGCTCAGCCGCCGCGGCGGCGGCAACGCGGCGGTCGCGCTCTGCGGCGGCGGCGGACAGGGCGAGGCGCTCCTGCTCAGCCGCTGACCGGCCTCACGGATGCCTCGGCCCCGCGCCGAGGCATCCGATCGAGCCACCGTCTCAGGAGAACGCACGGGGCTCAGGACCATCTCGAGGGAATCGTCCTGACGAGCGGGCGAAATCCTGAAACGATATGCGCATGACGACGTCAGCGCACCCCCCGCTCGACCACCGGCTGCGCCGGATGGTGGGACGCGACCCGAGCGAGTCGCACCGCCCGGCCACGCCGCTCGAGCTGCTCTTCGACCTCACCTTCGTCGTCGCGTTCAGCCAGGCGGGCACCCAGGCGGCGCACCTGCTCGAGATCGGGCACTTCGGCTCGGCGCTGATCGCCTTCTCGCTCGCGGTGTTCGCGATCTGCTGGGCGTGGATCAACTACACGTGGCTCGCGAGCGCCTACGACAACGACGACGTCTACGTGCGCGTCGCCACCATGGTGCAGATGGTCGGCGTGCTCGTGATGGCGCTCGGCATGCCCGAGTTCTTCCACTCGATCGACGGCGGCGAGCACGTCGACAACGCCGTCATCATCGCGGGCTACGTCATCATGCGCCTCTCGACGATCGCCCTCTGGCTGCGCATCGCCCGGCACGACCCGGCGTCCCGCCGAACGGCGCTCCGTTACGCCGGCTACCTCGGCATCGTGCAGCTCGCCTGGATCGTGCTCATCTTCGTCAACCTGCCGTTCGCGCTCACGCTCTGGATCTGGCTGGTGCTCGGCATCTGCGAGATGGCGGTGCCGCCGCTCGCCGAGCGGCGCGGCGGCACGACGCCGTGGCACCCGCACCACATCGCCGAACGCTACGGACTGCTCGTGATCATCACGCTCGGCGAGGTCGTGCTCGGCACCATCCTCGCGATCTCCGCGGTCGTCGAGGAGGAGCACTGGTCGATCGACGCCGGCCTCGTCGCGCTCGGCGGCACGCTGCTCGCGTTCGGCCTCTGGTGGACCTACTTCACGATGCCGTCGGGCAAGCTCCTCGCCAGGTTCCGCCGCCGCTCGTACGTGTGGGGCTACGGGCACATGATCGTGTTCGGCTCGCTCGCGGCGACGGGGGCGGGCCTGCACGTCGCGGCGAACGCGATCACGGACGACGCGCACATCGACGACGTCGCCGCCCTCGGCACGGTCGTCGTGCCCGTCGCGATCTTCCTCACGGCGCTCTTCACGCTCTACAGCTTCCTGATGGCTCGTTTCGACCCGTTCCACATCGGGCTCTTCCTCGGCAGCATCGCCGTGCTCGCGCTCGCGGTCGTGGCGGTCGCGGCGGGCGCGAGCCTGCCCGTCGGCATCGTCATCGCCGCCTGCTCGCCGATCGTCGTCGTGGTCGGCTACGAGACCGTCGGGCATCGGCACCAGAAGGCCGCGCTGGACGAGATCCTCGGCTGACGACGGCGGTGCGGGATGTCGCGGCGCCATGCCGCGGCATCCCGCACCGTGGCGCGGATCAGGCGTTCGGCCGGTTCGCGCGCAGCACCTCGAGGCGTGCGCGGTACTCGGTCTCGTCGATGTCGCCGTTCGCGAAGCGCTGGCCGAGCGTCTGCTCGGCGCTCGCGCCCCGAGCCCACGGCGGGCCGTAGCCCTCGGGGCCGCCGTTCGCCCAGTAGCGGCGTCGGTTGCGGCTCACGAGGAAGACGATGAGCCCGATGACGAGGAACCAGAAGATCGGGATGAGGAAGAAGACCCATCCGAATCCGGCGGCCCAGGGGCCGGCGTGGGTGGCCGCGGTGGCGGCGAGGGTCGTGAACATGAGGTGCTCCCGGTGTGTTCCGTGCGGTCGCGTCTCGACCGTCGGATCGAGTCTCGCCGGGGTCTCCCGCGGGCGAATCCGCCCGTCGGAGGCACTTCGCCTGCTCCCCCGGGAGCAGTGGCGACCTGCCTTCCCCTCCCTGCGATCTCCTCCCGAAGGACGACGCGGAGGAGCGGGGGCAGCGGGAGACAGCGGAGGGAGCGCGGGCGGCGCGCGTGACGCGGGTTGCGCCTACTCCTGCCAGCCGGGCGCGACCAGGCCCGACTCGTAGGCGACGACGACGAGGTGCACCCGGTCGCGGGCGTGCAGCTTCTGCATGATGCGCGAGACGTGCGTCTTCGCGGTGAGGGGGCTCAGCACGAGCCGCCCCGCGATCTCGTCGTTCGTGAGCCCCTGCCCGACGAGGCGCAGCACCTCGCGCTCGCGCTCCGTGAGGGCGGCGAGCGCGGCCTCGTCGGGAGCGTCGCGGAGGCCGCTCGCCATCCGTTCGAGCAACCGCTTGGTGACGCCCGGCGAGAGCAGCGCCTCGCCCGCCGCGACCACGCGCACGGCCCGCAGGAGGTCGACGGGCTCGGTGTCCTTCACGAGGAATCCGGCGGCGCCGGCGCGCACGGCCCGGGCAACGTACTCGTCGAGCTCGAAGGTCGTCACGATGACGACGTGCACGCCCTCGAGCGCCGGGTCGGCGGCGATCTGCTCGGTCGCCCACAGCCCGTCGCCGCCCGGCATGCGGATGTCCATCAGCACGACGTCGACCGGGCGGTCGCGGACGAGCTCGAGCAGCTCCTCACCGGTCGACGCCTCGCCGACGACCTCGAGGTCGTCCTCGGCGTCGAGGAGCGCTCGGAACCCCGCCCGCACGAGCAGCTGGTCGTCGGCGAGCGCCACGCGGATCATACGGCGTCGCTCCACGGGAGCCGCGCCGTGACGCGGGTGCCGCCGAGCGACGATCCGCCGAGCTCGACGGAGCCGCCGAGCAGGGCGGCGCGCTCGCGCATGCCGAGGATGCCGCGGCCCTCCGCCGCGGCGTCGGCCCCGTCGCCGGCGAGCCCGCCGCCGTCGTCGTCGATCGTGACGAGCAGCTCGTCGCCGGGGCGCTCGAGCACCACGACGGCGCGGCTCGCGTCGGCGTGCCGCACCACGTTCGTGAGCGCCTCCTGCACGATGCGGTAGGCGGCGAACTGCACGGCCCGGCCGGGCGGCGCCGCGAGCCGGTCGTCGAGCTCGACCGCGAACTCCGGTGCCGCGAGCCCGCGCACGAGCCGCGGGAGCTCGGCGAGCTCGGCCTGCGGGACGAGCGGCGCCTCGCCGTCGCGGATGACGCCGAGCACGCTCCGCACCTCCTCGAGGGCGGTCTTCGAGGTCTCCTTGATGTGCGCGAGGGCCGTGCGCGCCTGCTCGGCATCGCGGTCCATGAGGTGGAGGCCGACGCTCGCCTGCACGTTGATCTGCGAGAGCGCATGGCCGATGACGTCGTGGAGCTCGCGGGCGATGCGCACCCGTTCGCGCTCCTCGGCCGTCTGCCTGCGACGCATCGCCTCGGCGCGCGCGGCGGCGAAGCGCGCCCGGCGCGAGCGCGCGAACCACCCGATGCCGAAGCACACGGCGAGCGCGAGCGTCGTGAACGCGATGCGAGGCGGCGACCAGGAGACCCCGACCAGGGGCCCGACGACGACGGCGACCAGCCACGCCGCGATGACCGAGACCGCAGCCCAGACGACGGCGCCGCGCGCCACGGCGAGCACGATCGCGAACAGCAGCGCGACGTAGGGCGGGCCCGCGTCCGGTGCGAGGAGGAAGTCCGCGAGCGCCGCGAGCGCGACCACGGCGACGGTGGGGCCCGGGAACCGGCGGGAGCCGAGGAGGGCGAGCGGCCCGATCGCGGCGAGCGCGAACTGCGCGAGCCCGGCCGGCCAGCCGACGTCGTGCCAGATCGCGAGCCCGATCGCGGCCGGCACCTGCACGATGAGGCTGATCACGACGGGGGCGAGCAGCACGAAGGCCGCGGGAGGCCGGCGGCGCTCCTCCCCGTCGAGACCGGCCCAGGCGGGCGGGCCCGCCCACGGCGGTCCGCCCCACCGGCTCGGCTCGGGACTGCGTCGATCAGGCACGGCCCGATCGTACCCCCGGCGGACTGCGCGGCCGTCGGCCCGGCGACGACTCATCGCCTACTCCCACGGGAGTACGGCCGTGCCCGTGGCATCAGAACAGCGACACCGGCTTCACGATGTCGGCGTAGATGAGCAGTGCGCTCATCGCGCCGAAGATGACGACCACGCCGAGCGTGATGGGCATGAGCTTCGCGAGGTCGACGGGGCCCGGGTCGGGGCGGCGGAAGAGCTTCGCCACGCCTCGGCGGATCGCCTCCCACAGGGCGCCCGCGATGTGACCGCCGTCGAGCGGCAGCAGCGGGATCAGGTTGAAGACGAACAGGGCGATGTTGAGGCTCGCGATCAGGCCGATCAGACCGGCCGCCTTCGACGCCATCGGGATCTCGTCGAGGCTCGCGATCTCACCCGCGACCCGGCCCACGCCGACGACCGACATCGGGCCGTTCGGGTCGCGCTCCTCGGGCCCGAACGCCGCGTTCGCGATGTCGACCATGCGCTGCGGCAGGTTGAAGATGATGCCCGTGACCCCGCTGATCTGCTGGCCCACGGCCGGCAGCACCGCCGTGGCGGGCTGCTGCACCGTCTCGGTCGCCGCCGCGATGCCGACGAAGCCCGCCTGCACGGTCCGCGGCTCGCCCGAGGCATCCGTGACGACCTGGCCCTTCTCGTCGAGCACGTACCGCTCGCTGAGCATCGGCGTGACCTTGAGCGTGAGCTCCTCGCCGTCGCGCTCGACGACGAAGGCGACGGGCTCGTCGGCGTGCTCGCGGATGATCTCGGTCGACTCGTTCCAACTGTCGATGGGCTCGCCCGCGACCGAGACGATGCGGTCGCCGGGAGCGATGCCGGCCGCGGCCCCCGGTGCCGCCGGGTCGCCGGGCTCGCAGGTCTGGCGCTCGCTCGTCGCCGGCAGCGCGCACGCCGAGACCGAACCGACGGTCGTCGAGGCCTGCGCCGTGCCGAAGCCCATGAGCAGCACGCCGAACAGCACGACGGCGAGCAGCAGGTTCATGAACGGGCCGCCGAACATGATGATGATGCGCTTCCACACCGGCAGCCGGTAGAAGGCGCGATCCTCGTCGCCGGGGGTGATCGAGTCGGCGCTCGAGTCGCGCGCATCCTGCACGAGGCCGCGGAAGAAGCCCGTCGAGTCCTCGTGCGCGTGCTCGCCCTTGGCCGGCGGGAACATGCCGATCATGGCGATGTAGCCGCCGAGCGGGATCGCCTTGAGACCGTACTCGGTCTCGCCCCTTCGGCGCGACCAGATCGTCGGGCCGAACCCGATCATGTACTGGGTGACCTTGACGCCGAACAGCTTCGCCGGAACGAGGTGGCCGATCTCGTGCAGGCCGATCGAGACGGCGAGGCCGATCACGATGATGACGACGCCGATCACGAATGCGAGCACGGATTCCACGTCGGACAGCGTACTGCCGCTCGCTCGGTGCCTGCTGGGTGCGGGCTATCGATCGGCTGAGCGGCGCCCGATGCGCGCATCGGCGGTGCGACGGGCCGCCGACTCGGCGGCGGCGAGCGATTCGAGGGTCACGGGGCCGGATGCCTCGTGCTGCTCGACCACCTCGCGCACCGTGTCGACGATGTCGAGGAACCCGATGCGCCCCGCATGGAAGGCGGCCACCGCCTGCTCGTTCGCGGCGTTGAACACCGCGGGGTACTCGCCGCCCGCGCGGCCGACCTGCTTGGCGAGGGCGACGGCGGGGAACGCGGCGTCGTCGAGCGGTTCGAAGGTCCAGCTCTGCGCCTGCGTCCAGTCGAGCGGGCGGCCGGCGGCCGCGACCCGGTTCGGCCAGTCGAGGCCGAGCGAGATCGGCAGCCGCATGTCGGGCGGCGAGGCCTGCGCGATCGTCGAGCCGTCGACGAACTCGACCATCGAGTGCACGATCGACTGCGGGTGCACGACGACGTCGATGCGGTCGTAGTCGACGTCGAAGAGCAGGTGCGCCTCGATGACCTCGAGGCCCTTGTTCACGAGCGTCGCCGAGTTCGTGGTGACGACGAGCCCCATGTCCCAGGTGGGGTGGGCGAGGGCCTCGGCGGGGGTGACCCCGGTGAGCGAGTCCCTCGTGCGGCCGCGGAACGGCCCGCCCGACGCGGTGAGCACCAACCGGCGCACCTCGTCGTCGGTGCCCGAGCGCAGCGCCTGCGCGATCGCCGAGTGCTCGGAGTCGACGGGGACGATCTGCCCGGGCTTCGCGAGCCGGGTGACCAGGTCGCCGCCGACGATGAGCGACTCCTTGTTCGCGAGCGCGAGGGTCGTGCCCCGCTCGAGCGTCGCGAGCGTCGGCCCGAGGCCGACCGAGCCGGTGATGCCGTTCAGCACGACGTCGGCGTCGACGCTCTGCACGAGCTGCACGGCCTCCTCGATGCCGACGGCCGTGTGCTCGACGCCGAACTCGGCCGCCTGTTCGTCGAGCAGGGTGCGGTTCGAGCCGACGGCGAGCCCCACGACCTCGAACCGCCTCGGGTTCGCCCGGATGACGTCGAGGGCCTGCGTGCCGATGGAACCGGATGAGCCGAGGATGATGACGTTGCGCACGAGACCACTGTATGGTGCCGAGCACCGTGGCATCCGGTCAGGCGAGCACCGCGACCGAGGCGACGACCTCGCCGGGCACGGCGAGATCGTGGAAGCGGACGCCCCGCCAGCCCGGCCCGAGCTCGGCGACGGTGCGCTCGATGCGCCCGATCCCCTCGTCGTCGCCCGGCAGCGTCAGGGCGAGGTTCGCGGGCTCGGTGAACCCGGTGTGCCCGATCGCGCGCAGGAGGGCGGACTTGCGGGCCCAGAGCGTCGCCCGCGCGCGGGCCCGCTCGGGCGGCTCGAGCTCGGCGAGCGCGGCACGCTCGCTCGCGTGGAGCGCCGCCTCGTCGACGCCCTCGAGCGCAGCGGCGCTCACGAGCTCGACCCCGACGCCCACTCGGCGTCTCGTCGCCGCCGCCGCGACGACGAGTTCGCCCGCCGCGCCCGCGTCGACGAACCACGGCGCACCGGACGGGGTCGTCGGGTACCCGACGCTCGGCCGGCCGTGGCGTCCGCCGCACGTCTCGCAGACCTGCACGAGCTCGACGTCGTCCGCGGGCACGCCCGCCGACGCGGCGACGAGTCGACGCAGCAGCAGCTCGGGGCCGATCCCCCGACGCCCGCGCGCAGCCGTCACCGCCCGGGCGTCCCCGCCCGGCAACTCGACGATCTCACCGTCGGCGACCGCGTCCATGCCGTCAATCCTCCCCCATCCGGCCCGTGCGCGGCAGGCCGCGGATATTCCGCCCGTCGCATACCCGCACTCGTAGGGTCGGAAGGTGAGTGAGATCGAGGCCGACGCCGTTCCCGCCCCCGCGGTCAAGCGGGGTCCCGCCTACCGCATCTTCCGCGGCATGCTGAAGCCGATCGCCCTCCTCGTGTACCGGCCCACGATCACCGGCCGCGAGAACGTGCCGAAGCACGGGCCCGTCATCCTCGCCTCGAACCACCTGTCGTTCGTCGACAGCGTCGTGATCCCGCTCGCCTCCCCGCGGCCCGTGCAGTTCCTCGCGAAGTCGAGCTACTTCACCGGCACGGGATTCTCGGGATGGCTCTCGCGCACCTTCTTCGGTGCGATCGGCGCCGTGCCGGTCGAACGGGGCGCGGGGGCGGCGGCGCAGGAGGCGCTCGACGCCGGACGCCGCATCCTCGAGCAGTCCGAGGCGTTCGCCCTCTACCCCGAGGGCACCCGGTCCACCGACGGACGCCTCTACCGGGGCCGCACCGGCGTCGCGTGGCTCGCTCTCACGACCGGTGCGAAGGTCGTGCCGGTCGGGCTCGTCGGCACCCAGGAGATCCAGCCGATCGGCGCGAAGATGCCCCGCGTGCGCCCCGTCACGGTCCGCTTCGGCGAGCCGCTCGACCTCAGCCACCACGGCCCGGCCACGAGCGGGCGTGCCCGCCGTGCCGCGACCGACGAGATCATGTCGGCGATCCACGCGCTCACCGGGCAGGAGCTCGCGGGCCAGTACAACGAGGTGCCGCCGCAGAGCGCCCTCGCCCGGCTCGCCGACAAGGTCGTGCCGCGCGAGCGCGTCTGACGCGGTTCCCAGCAGCCCTCGATCCGCACCCGCTATGGTCGCTTCGATGACTCCCGCGAAGCTCGCCGCCGCCGCCGCACTCGCGACGGCCGCGCTCCTCGGCCTCGCCGCCTGCGCCCCCGGTTCCGTCGATTCCGCATCCGAGGGCGCACGGTGGCAGGGCGGCGCCGCAGTGCGCGCCGTCCCCACCCCCGAGTTCGAGATCCCCTCGGCGACCGCGGAGTTCGACCCGGGGCTCATCGTCAGCGATGACGCCTTCTACGACGCGAGCGCGATGAACGCGGCCGAGATCCAGGACTTCCTCGAGGGCCTCGACTGCCGTCCGGCCGACGACGTGCCGTGCCTGGCCGACTACCGCCAGACGACCGAGTCGCAGCCCGCCGTCGGCGGCCGGCACTGCGCCGCCTACGCGGGCGCCACCCGCGAACGGGCCAGTCGCATCATCCAGAAGGTCTCGGAGGCCTGCGGCATCAGCCCGCGCACCCTGCTCGTGCTCCTGCAGAAGGAGCAGTCGCTGCTGACCCGTCCGAGCGAGTCGGGCTACCTGCGGGCGACCGGCTACGGCTGCCCCGACACGGCCGACTGCGACACGAAGTACTTCGGCTTCTTCAACCAGGTGTACAACGCGGCCTGGCAGTTCCGGCAGTACACCGAGGAGCCCGCGCGCCCGTACCGCATCGGCGAGGTGCGGGTGCAGTACCACCCCGATGCCGCGTGCGGGGCGACGAAGGTGGCGATCCGCAACCAGGCGACCGCGAACCTCTACAACTACACGCCCTATCAGCCGAGCGCGGCGACCCTCGCCGCCCCCGAGACCGGCGACGACTGCTCGGCATTCGGCAACCTCAACTTCTGGCGTCTGTGGCACCGCTGGTTCGGCGACCCGCAGGCCGAGCGCTACCCCGGGTTCCTGCCCGAGTGCAGTCGCCTGGTCGGCGGCCACACCTGCCCGCCGGGGCCGACCCTCCCCGCCCGCCCGGGCGCCTGACTCAGTCGCCCAGCACGACGACGGTCGCCTCGTGGCGCACCGGGAACGCCACCGAGGCGGCGATGAAGCACTTCTCGGATGCCTCGGCGTGCAGCCGCTCGGCGAGCTCGACCATCGAGGCGTCCGCGACGACGACCCGCGGGCGCAGCACCACCTCGGTGAAGGCGCCGCCACCGCGACCGTCCTCGACCATCGTGCCGCGCGGCGCGTCGGCGTAGCCGCGCACGATCACGCCGTGGTTCGTGGCGACGTGCAGGTACGAGAGCATGTGGCACTGCGCGAGCGCGGCGAGCAGCAGCTCCTCGGGGTTCCACCGCTCGCGGTCGCCGTGGAAGGTCCGATCGCTCGACCCCGCGATGTCGTGGTCCTTGCCCGCCGCGCGCACCACATGCCGGCGACGGTAGTCGCGGTAGCCGCTCGTGCCCGTGCCCTCATCGCCCTGCCAGTCGATCGCGACCTCGTAGTGGTGCGTCCCGAGCATTCCGCCTCCTCCTCGTCCGTGCCGGCGCGACCTCGTCGCAGCACCGTCCACCCTCCGATTCTGCCCCCTGCGCGCCGCCGCCGGCCCGGCGCCGACGACGCCCGCGGCGATAAGGTGGAGGCACCATGACTGACTCCCAGATTTCAGCCCGGGCCGACGCGCCCGTGTACTCCGTGCCGCAGGAGCGCAAGATCGTCACCGCCGTTCCCGGCCCCAAGTCGCAGGCGCTGCAGGCCCGACGCCTCGAGGTCGTGTCGGGCGGCGTCTCGAGCGCCCTGCCCGTGTTCATCGAGCGCGCGAACGGCGCCATCCTCGTGGACGTCGACGGCAATCAGTTCATCGACTTCGGCGCCGGCATCGGCGTCACCACGATCGGTCACACCGACGCGCGCGTGGTCGCCGCCGCGACCGAGCAGCTCGGCGACGTGATCCACACGCTCTTCACCGTCACGCCCTACGAGGAGTACGTGCGGGTCGCCGAACTCCTCGCCGAGCACACGCCCGGCAACTGGGCGAAGAAGTCGGTGCTCGTGAACTCGGGCGCCGAGGCCGTCGAGAACGGCGTGAAGATCGCGCGCAAGCACACCGGCCGCCGCGCCGTCGCCGTGCTCGACCACGCGTACCACGGTCGCACGAACCTCACCATGGCGATGAACTACAAGGCGATGCCCTACGGCACGGGCTTCGGCCCCTTCGCCGGCGACGTGTACCACGCGCCGAGCTCCTACCCCTATCGCGACGGCCTCTCGGGCGTCGACGCCGCGGCCCGCACGATCGCCTACCTCGAGAAGGTCGTCGGCGCGAGCGACCTCGCCTGCCTGGTCGTCGAGCCCATCCAGGGCGAGGGCGGCTTCATGGTGCCGGCCGAGGGCTTCCTCCAGACGCTGCAGGCCTGGTGCACCGCGCAGGGCGTCGTCATGATCGCCGACGAGATCCAGTCGGGCTTCGCCCGCACCGGCAAGTACTTCGCGAGCGAGCACTTCGGGTGGGAGCCCGACCTCGTGCTCAGCGCCAAGGGCATCGCCGGCGGCCTGCCGCTCGCGGCCGTCACCGGCCGGGCCGAGATCATGGACGCCGCGCACGCGGGCGGCCTCGGCGGCACCTTCGGCGGCAACCCGGTCGCGTGCGCCGCGGCGATCGCCGTGTTCGAGTCGATCGAGGAGCACGACCTCCTCGCCGAGGGCCGTCGCATCGAGGCCGCACTGCTCGCTGGGCTCGAGAAGCTCGCCGAGCGCTACGACGTCATCGGCGAGATCCGCGGCAAGGGCGCGATGATCGCGATCGAACTCGTCCAGCCCGGCACCGGCCGCACGACGAAGGCGCCGAACCCCGAGGCCGTCTCCGCGCTCGTCGCCTTCGCGGCGCAGCAGGGCGTGCTGTTCCTCAGCGCGGGCACCTACGGCAACGTGCTGCGGTTCCTGCCGAGCCTCGCGATGAGCGACTCGCTGATCGACGACGGCTTGCGCGTGCTCGACGACGGCCTCGCGGCCCTCGGCTGAGCCGTGGCCGAGACGTTCTCCGTCGAAGACTCCGTCCAGCTCGCAGTGGTCGAACGAAGTGGTTTCATCGAGTCCAGGCACGCCGGCTCCGCCGTCGTGCTCTCCCCCGAGGGCGAGGTCGTGCGCGCGCTCGGCGACGTCGCGACGCCCGTCTTCCCGCGATCGGCCCTGAAGCCGTTCCAAGCGGTCGCGGTGATGACGAGCGGCGTCACCCTCCGCGGCGAGGACGCGGCGATCGCGATGGCGAGCCACTCGGGCACCGCCGCGCACGTGGCGCTCGTCGACGGCCTCCTCGCCCGGGTCGGCCTCGCCGACGAGGCGCTCGGCTGCCCGACGTCGGCCCCCGGCGATCGGGTCGCCCGCGACGAGCTCATCCGCCGCGGGGGTCCCAAGCGCCGCGGCTACATGACGTGCTCCGGCAAGCACGCCGCGATGCTCAACGCCTGCGTCGCGAACGAGTGGCCGGTCGAGGGCTACCTCGACCCCGAGCACCCGCTGCAGAAACGCATCCTCGATGTGCTCGAGCGACTCACCGGCGAGCGGCCGGCCGCCTCGGCGATCGACGGCTGCGGCGCCCCGGTGCACGCGATCACGCTCACGGCGCTCGCCCGCGGCATCCACAAGATCACGACCGCGCAGGCCGGCTCGCCGTTCGCCCTCTACCGCGAGTCCGCGGCGCTCACCGCCGCGGCGCGCGAGCACGCCTGGGCGATCGCGGGGCCGGGCCAGCCCGACACGGTCGCCATCGACCGCCTCGGCGTGTTCGCGAAGTTCGGTGCAGAGGGCGTCATGGTGATGTCGGCGCCCGACGGCACGACGACCGCGCTCAAGGTGCTCGACGGCTCCTCGCGCGCATCGACGATCATCGGGCTCCGCCTGCTCGCCGCGGCCGGCGCCCTCGACGACGCCGCGATCGACGCGGTGCAGACCGAGCTCGACCTCTGGGTCATGGGCGGCGAGCGCCGCGTCGGCGAGATCCGCGCGACCGTCTGAACATTCGGCACGAACGACGGATGCCTCGGCGGGATCACTCCCGCCGAGGCATCCGTCTCGGTGCGAAACCCGTTCGGGTCAGCTGAGCTTCGCGAGTCGCCTCGCGCGT
Source organism: Agromyces sp. NPDC057679 (assembly GCF_042799635.1). Classification (NCBI taxonomy): domain Bacteria; kingdom Bacillati; phylum Actinomycetota; class Actinomycetes; order Micrococcales; family Microbacteriaceae; genus Agromyces; species Agromyces sp. NPDC057679. Next base: position 207,112 of record NZ_JBHVIK010000001.1, read on the forward strand.
GCCGCGCGCGACACCTGGGCGCCGACGACGAGCACGAGTGCGAAGAGGAACACCGCCGACGCGATCACGTTCGCCTCAGCCGGGATGCCGCGCGACGCCGAGATGTAGATGTACTTCGGGAACGTCGAGACGGCGCCCGAGTTGAAGTTCGTGATGATGAAGTCGTCGAAGCTGAGCGCGAACGACAGCAGGGCCGCGGCGAGGATGCCGGGCATGAGCAGCGGGAACGTGACCCGCCAGAACACCTGCGCCGGCGAACCGTAGAGGTCGCGCCCCGCCTCCTCGAGCGCCGGGTCGAGGCTCGCGACGCGCGCCTTCACCGTCACCACCACGAAGCTGATGCAGAACATCGTGTGCGCCAGGATGATCGTCGTCATGTCCTTCGCGACGCCGACCGCGAGGAACTGCGCGGCGAGACCGGCACCGAGCACGACCTCGGGGGTCGCCATCGGCAGGAACAGCAGCAGGCTGATCGCGGAGCGGGCGCGGAACCGGTAGCGGACGAGCGCGATCGCGATCATCGTGCCGAGCGTCGTCGCGATGACCGTCGCGACGAGGCCGATCACGATGCTGTTGCCGAACGCCTGGCAGACCGCGCCGCCCTCGACGTTGCAGACGTTCAGCCACTTGTCGAAGGTGAACCCGCGCCAGGCGATGTTCGACTTGATCGAGTCGTTGAACGAGAACACGAAGGTGTACACGATCGGGATGAGGAGGAACACGAACGCGATCACGGTGTAGACCGGCAGCAGCCAGTCGCCGAGACCGAGCCGGCGCGGGCGGACCCGGCCGCCGGGGCGCCGATCGTCGAGCTGTTCGCTCTCGCTGAGGCCGCCGAGCACTGCGGCCGCCTGGACTTCTCCGCTCACAGCAGGTCCTCCGTTCCGGAGCGCTTCACGTAGATGCCGACGAGCACGAGGATCGCGGACATCAGGATGATCGACAGGGCCGCCGCCGCCGGGTAATTGAGCAGGACGAGGAAGTTCGCCTCGATCACGTTGCCCATCATCTGGGTGTCGGGCCCGCCGAGGAAGTCGCGGCTCGCGTTCACGTAGTCGCCCGCGGCGGGGATGAACGTGAGCAGCGTGCCGGCGACGATGCCCGGCATCGACAGCGGGATCGTGACCTTGCGGAACACCGTGAACGGGTTCGCGTAGAGGTCGCTGCCCGCCTCGAGGTAGCGCAGGTCGAGGCGCTCGAGCGTCGTGTAGAGCGGCAGGGTCATGAACGGGATGAAGTTGTACGTCAGACCGAAGATGACCGCGAACGGCGTACCCGTGAAGTGCGCGTCGGGCGCCATCAGCGACAGCGCCTTCAACGAGGTGATGACGAACGACTCGTCCGACAGGAGCTGCTTCCACGCGAGGGTGCGCAGGAGGAAGCTGATGAAGAACGGGGCGATCACGAGCACGAGCATGAGGCTCTGGAGGAGCGGCCAGCGCCGGGCCTTCACGCCGATGAAGTACGCGAGCGGATAGCTGAACGCCAGCGCGAGCACCGTCGCCGCCAGGGCGTAGCCGAACGACCGCAGGATGTGCGGCCAGTACGCCTCGACGACGTCGACGTAGTTCTGCCAGTTGAACGCGTAGTCGTACTGGCCGATGTCGCCGAACTCGGTCGGCGCCTGCAGCGACGTCAGCACGAGCGACACCAGCGGCGTCAGGAAGAAGAGCACGAGGTAGAGGATGCCGGGCAGCAGGAGGAAGAGCGCGATGCGGCTCTTCTTCCTGGGTGCCTGCGGCTGCGCCTCCGCCGTCGCGAACGCTGCGAAGGCCATGGTCAGTGCTCCTCGAGCTCCGCGACGAGCGCATCGCGCCGCTGCGCGGCGATCGACCTGGTGTCGGTGTCGGACGGGAACCGGCCGCTCTCGCCGGGCTCGTCCTCGAGGCCGAAGCCGTGCTCGATCTCCCAGCTGATCCAGACCTCCGCGCCCTCCGCGGCGACCGGCCCGAAGCCGATGTTCTGCGCGAAGACCGTGAGCGTGCCCATGCCGGGCACCGCGACGAGGTACTGCGTGCTCACCCCCGAGAACGAGACGTCGATCACCCGACCGGGGCCGACCAGGTTGCGCCCGGCGGAGGCGGCGGGCGCCTCGCGGTGCAGCGCCACCTTCTCGGGACGGACGCCGATGGTGATCTCGCCCTGGTGGCGCGCCGCGCGGGCCGTCGGCACGATCACCGGGGTGCCCTGCACGTCGACCGTGATCGCCGTGTCGGTCGTGCCGGCGACGGAGCCTGTGAAGAGGTTCGACTGCCCGAGGAAGTTCGCGACGAACGCGGTGCGCGGCAGCTCGTAGAGCTCTTCGGGAGCGCCCATCTGCTCGATCGCGCCCTTGTTCATCACCGCGACGGTGTCGGCCATGGTCATGGCCTCCTCCTGGTCGTGGGTGACGTGGAGGAAGGTCAGGCCGACCTCCTCCTGGATCGACTTCAGCTCGAGCTGCATCTGGCGGCGCAGCTTCAGGTCGAGCGCGCCGAGCGGCTCGTCGAGGAGCAGCAGGGCGGGGCGGTTCACGATCGCCCGTGCGAGCGCGACGCGCTGCTGCTGGCCGCCCGAGAGCTGGGCGGGGCGGCGCTGCGCGAGGTGGTCGAGCTCGACGAGCCGGAGCGCCTCGTGGGCGCGGGCCTCGGCGTCGGCGATGCGCCGGCGCTTCAGCCCGAAGCCCACGTTCTCGAGGATGGACATGTGCGGGAAGAGCGCGTAGCTCTGGAACACCGTGTTGACGGGGCGCTGGTGCGCCTTCGTCGAGGTGACGTCGGTGCCGCCGATGAGGATGCGGCCCTGCGTGGGCTCCTCGAGGCCGGCGACCAGCCGGAGCGTCGTCGTCTTGCCGCAGCCCGACGGGCCGAGCAGGGCGAAGAACGAACCGGCGGGGATCGTGAGGTCGAGCTCTTCGATCGCGGTGAAGCCGGGGAAGCGCTTCTGGATGCCGACGAGCTCGAGGTCTGCGCCGCGTTCGGCGAATTCTCGGATCGACACCGTCACGACCCCAGCAGGATGGACTGGAACTCCGCCTGGTACTTCTGCTCCTCCGCGCCCGAGAGCGTGCGGAAGATGTGAGCCTGCGACAGCGTCTCCTCGTTGGGGAAGATGAGCTGGTTCTCGGCCAGTTCGGGGTCGATGGCCGTCGCGGCCTCCTTCGCGCCGATGACCGGGGTGATGAAGTTCACCCAGGCGGCGACCTCTGCGGCGACCTCGGGCTCGTAGTAGTAGTTGATGAGCGTCTCGGCGTTCGTCTTGCGGGGCGAGCCGACCGGCACGAGGAAGTTGTCGTTCCACAGCGTTCCGCCCGCGGAGGGCAGGGCGAACTCCCACTTGTCGCCGGCTTCGGCGTTCAGCACCGTGATGTCGCCCGACCAGACGATCGCGGCGAGGGTGTCTTCGCTCTTCAGGTCTTCGAGGTACGAGTTGCCCTTGATGTTGCGGACCTGGCCGTCCTCGACCTGCTGGCGCAGGACCTCGATCGCGGCGGTGTACTCCTCGTCGCCCCAGTCGCCGGCGATGTCGACGCCCATGTCGAGCATGATGCACCCCATGGTGTCGCGCATCTCGGAGAGCACGCCGACGCGCCCCTTGAGCGAAGCGTCCCAGAGGTCGGACACGCTCGTGAGGCCGCCGGGGATGGCCTCCTTGTTCCAGGCGATGCCGGCGAAGCCGCCCTGCCACGGGACGGAGAACTTGCGACCGGGGTCGAAGTCGGGGTCGGCGAGCGCGGGCGTGAGGTTCGCCAGGTTGGGGATGTTGTCGTGGTTCAGCTCCTGCGTGTAGCCGAAGCGGATCCAGCGGCCGACCATCCAGTCGGTGAGGCAGACGGTGTCGGCGCCGATGTCCTTGCCGAGGGCGAGCTGGTCCTTGACCTTGCCGTAGTAGGTGTTGTTGTCGTCGACCGCGACCTCGTAGTTGACCTCGATGCCGGTCTCCTCGGTGAAGCGGACCAGCGTGGGGTAGTTGCCGTCCTCATCCTCGTCGATGTAGGCGGCCCAGTTGGCCCAGTTGAGGGTCTTGTCGGTCTCGGACGTGTCGGCCGCGGCGGTCGGCTTCGCCTGCCCTCCGCCGGTCGAACAGGCGGCGAGGGCGAGGGCGGTCGCGCCGGCACCGGCGCCGGCGAGGAGGGTACGACGATTCAGCTGCGACTGGCGCGCCTGTGCGATCAGCGAGCGGATCATCGGGTCTTGGGGCAGGGGCCGAGTGCTCACGAGGGACTCCATTTCGGTTGCAAGCGCATGCGGGGTGGGAAGATACTGACACACTGCAGGTCGATCACGCACCAATTGATGTCCGAATCGTTAATTTCTTGGAACGTTCTGCACGGAATCCGTTTTCATTCGCGTCTCACACGGCGGAATCGGTTGTCGCTTCGGCGATCGGCCACGTCCTCCGCACGGTCGCACCGCCGGGCGGCCGCAGCCACAGCTGGGCACCCCCTTCGTCGAGCAGGGGCGGCAGCGCGCGATCGGCGATGAGTGCGCGGTACTCGGATGCCCCGCCGCGCACGAGGATCGTCGCGGTCTCCCGGATCGTCGGGAGGAGGGACCACTGCGCCGCCCACGCCTCGGCGCTGCCGACCGCGACGATCGGCGCGTCTCGGCGACCGAGGGCCGCGAGGGTCGCTGCGTCGGCGTGCGGCCCGAGTACGACCGGCGAGCGCCCCGCCCTGCGGAGCGAATCGGCGTCGGTCATCGGGCTCGCGGTCACGAGCGCGATGCGCGCGCCGGGCTCGATCTCGAGCATCGGCACGTGCTCCGCGGGTCGAGTGGGACTCGGCGCCTGCGGGCGCGGCGCATCGACGACCTGCACCCGCCGCCCCCGCCATTGGCCCGAGCCCGGCACTTCGGCGGCCCGCCAGAGCTCGCCCGCTCCCCCGGCCTGCACGAGCTCGGCCCGGGTCGCGTGGCGGAGCAGGAGGCGGACGCCGAAGGCGTCGCGGAGGCCGTGCGGGACGCCGAGCCACTGGGTCGTCGCGGCGGCCACCGCCAGTCCGCGTGCGCGCCCCTCCCGCAGCACCGTCTCGAGCCGTTCGAGTGCGAGCGCCCGGTAGTCGTCGGGCCACGAGCGGAAGCGCGTGTCGAGCTCGTCGACGACGAGCAGCCGCGGCACGGGAACGCTCCCGCGCGCACCGCGGGCGAGCCGCTCGACGGTGTCCCAGACGGCACTCCGCGGCCCCTCGAGTCGCACGACCGACGACGCGCCGTGCCCGGCCCGCACGGCGGCGGCGATCGCCTCGAGGGCGGTCGAACGGCCGCTGCCCGGTGCGCCCGCCACCAGCAGGTGACCGTCGACCGCCGAGTCCCACACGGCCACGGAGCGTCGCTGGAGCTCGGGCTCGTCGACGAGCCCGAAGCCGCGCGACGCGCGGCCTGCCTGGACCCCGACGGCGGGCCGTGCACCCGCGCGAGCCGAGGCGCCCGCCGTCGGGCCCTCGGAGCCGGGGAGCCCGTCGAGCTCGTCGGGCGCGATGCGATGCGGAAGCGGGTCGGCCCAGGGCCGGCGGGCGCGCGGCAGCGATGCACTCGCCACCCGGGCGCCGAGCACGGCCGCCTCGTCGGCGATCGCCGACTGGAACCGAACCGGCCGACCGTCACCGCGATCGACGACCGCCCGCCCCGGCGCATCCGGCGGAATCTCCGCGGCCTCCTCGGTGCCGACGATCGCGAGGCTGTCGGCGCGCTGCATGACGCGGAGCGAGACCCGGATGGCGCAGTTGGCGGTGACCTGTTCGCGCACGACGCCGTTCGGCCGTTGCGAGGCGAGCACGAGGTGCACGCCGAGCGAACGGCCTCGGGCCGCGATGTCGGCGATGACCCCGCCGAGCTCGGGGAATCGCTCGATCATCGCCTGGAACTCGTCGACCACGATCACGAGCCGGGCGAGCGGCACCTCCTCGCCGAGCTCGCGGAGGTCTCGAGCGCCGACCCCGGCGAGCACGGCCTCGCGATGTCGCAGCTCGGCCCGCAGGCTCTCCACGGCACGCAGGGCCTCGGCCTCGTCGAGATCGGTCACGACGCCCACGGCATGGGGCAGCGATCGGATCGGCTCGAAGGCCGCGCCGCCCTTGAAGTCGACGAGCAGGAACGAGACGAGCGACGGCGGGTACGCCCGGGCGAGCGCCGCGAGCCATGCGAGGAGGAACTCGCTCTTGCCGCTGCCGGTGGTGCCGGCGACGAGCGCGTGCGGACCGTGCTCGACGAGGTCGAGCACGAGCGGCCCCGCCGAGGAGGCCCCGACGGCGACGGCGAGCGAGGTGCGGGCGTGCGCCCCCTCGATCGCGGCGGGCAGCTCGGCGAGCACCACCCGGCCCGGGATCCGGTCGTCGCCCACGAGGTCGATCCGCTCGGCGACGTCGGCCACGGCGTCGCTCCACCGGTTCGCCTCCACGAGCCCGACGAGCGCGGGCTCGATCGTCGCGGGCGCCGCGACCCCGTCGCGGTGCACCACGGCCGCGCGCGGTCCGGCGAGCCGGACGACGGTGGCCAGCCCGGGCGGCAGGTGCCGCAACTCCTCCGCGACGACGAGTCGGAACGGTTCCGCGGATCTCGCGCGGGATGCGCGCTGCGAACGCCCGATGGCCGCGGAGCCCGCGTGCGCCGTCGCCTCGACGGCCCCCGCACCGGCGCCCGACCCGTCCGCGGCGACCGCCCGCTCGGCCGCCGGGTCGATGACGACGATGCACGTCGCGCCGTCACCCTCGGCGGGCCCCGCGACGAGCCGGCCGTGCGGCAGGCGCCGAACCCACTCCCATTCGGGGCCGGGCGAAGCGGCCACCGCGACCGCTCGCGGGTCGACGCGCCCGGCGAGCTGGACGATCGCGGCGCGTGCGGCCGACCGCGCGAGCGCGAGCGGCCCGACGTAGCCGATGCCGGTCGACGGCTCGGCGAGCACCGGGGCCCCGGTGAGCCGGGCCGCGGCCTCGAGCACGGCACGGTCGCGCGCATCGCACGGCACCCCGTCGACGCGCACGGCACTCCGCCTGGCTCCGGAGCCCACCACGAACGGCGGCGGCGTCCGATCGGTCCACACGGGCCGCGCCGGGCTCGCCACGATCGACGAGGGCGACGGCGTCGACCGCCACGCCGCACGGCGCTCCTCGTCGTGGCGGGCCGAGATCTCCGCGCGGAGCTCGTCGAGGCGCGCCTCCCGCTCGGCCTCGTCGCGACGGAGCCGGCGTCGCGCCTGGCGGCGGGCGTCGAGCAACGAGGCGATCGCGACGACCGGACCGAGCACCGCGAAGACGAGGGAGAACGGCGACCCCGTGATCGCCCACAGTGCGAGCGCAGCGCCCACCGGGGCGAGGGTGGCGAGCACCGGGAATCCCGGTCGTTCGGGCCGGGGAGGCGCCTGGGGCAGCGTCAACGGCAGCAGCAGGGGGCTCGGGTCGGCGTGGTCGAAGGGGGGCACCGGGACATCCGATCACCCGACCGGCCCGGACTGCGCGGCACCTGGCCGCACGTGGACGGCGGGCGTCGCACGCCGTCTGTGGAGGAGCTGACGTCAGGCGACGACGAAGGACTGCTCGGCCAGCTCGACCCGACTGCCGCGCGGCACGAGGTAGCGTCGCCCCGGCTCGCAGCGGAGCGCCCCGTCGTCGGGCCGCCGCACGACGGTGCCGTTGCCGGAGAAGCGGTCGGCGACCCACAGCACACCGTCGTGCTCGCCGAACTCGAGGTGGGTCTTCGAGACCGAGAGGGTGCGATCGGCGATCTGCACGAGATGGTCGAACTCCTCGCCGGGCTGCGGCAGCGGCCGACGCCCGATGAGGCCGGTGCCGAAGACCGTCAGCGTCTCACCGGTGCTGAACCGCAGCGTGAACCGCGGTGCGGCGGGCTGTTCGGCGGCCGGCGGCGCGGCCTGCTCGGCCGGCGCGGCTGCGCCGGCATCGGGGATCGGCACGGCGGCGGCGAACCCCTCGACGGGCACGCTGATCACGCCGCTGTTGCGCTGGGAGGTGCGGATCCGGTCGACGACCGTCGTGTCGCCGGGCCGCGGGTCGGCGCGCCGCCGCGACTCGGGCGTCGCGCTCGTCGAACTGCCGCATTCGCCGCAGAACATCGCCTCGGCGGGCAGCTCGGCTCCGCAGATCCGACACCTCACGAACGTGCTCCTCTCCGCGTCACAGCGTACCCGCCGAGCGAGCGCAACGAGATCGCGGCCCGGAGCCGGTCGATCGGCCGGCGCGTCTCGCCGAGCCGTCGCAGCAGCTCGTCGACCGTGGCCCAGACCCGTCGATCGTCGCCGTCGTCGGGCCCGTCGGGGGCGAACACCGCCCGGTCGACCACCGAGGCGAGCACGAGCGGGCCCAGCCCTCCGACCATCGCCGCCTGCTCGGCGCGCGTCGCGTTCGGCACGATCGTGTAGCCGTAATCGCTCGCGGAGTCGGCGAACTCGCGCCAGCCGCCCTCGATGCGTTCGACGGCGGTGTCGGCGCGACGGCGCAGGCGACGCCGCCGCAGCTTCGCGACCATCACGGCGAGGAACGGGCTGAGGATCGCGGCGAGGCCGAGGAGCACCACCCCGGAGACCTCGAGCACCGCGAGCAGCGCCTCGAGCCAGCCGGCCGCGCCGTCGGACGGGTCGTCGGCGGTGGCATCCGGCTTCTTCGCGTCGTCGTCGACGGGCGTGAACTCCGCGGGCGGCGGGAGCGCGGACTGCGGGCGCGAGACGCTCTGCGGCTGATCGGGCTCCTTGTCGGGGATGGGGCGGAGCGGCGGGTTCGGGTCGATGGCGACCCACTCCCCGTCGGAGGTCTGCACCTCGATCCACGCCTGGCGGTCCTGGCTCCGGAAGCGCACGACGTCGGCCTCGACGTCGTACTCGGTGCCCGGCTGGCGGAGATACCCGACGACCACCCGTGCCGGGAACCCGATCCGGCGCACCATGAGCGCGGCGGCGACCGCGTACTGCTCGCCGTCGCCGACCATCGGCCGCTCCGCGGCGAGCTCGGCGATCCGGTCGAGCGCGTGCCCCGAACGGCTCCGCTCACCGTCGAGGCCGTGACTGACGTAGCCGTCGCGATGGAAGCCCTCGATGACGGCGGCGAGTCGCTGGCCCTCGGCGTCGGCGGGCGGCGCCCACTCGTCGAGGAGGTCCTCGAGCTCATCGGGCAGCTCGGGCATCGGCGGCAGGATGCTCGTGCCCGGGCGCAGCACCGAGACGTCGCGCGGCGGCGGCGGCACCATCGACACCGCGGTGTACCGGTCGCCGTCCCGGAGCCCTTGCTGGACCGCGGCCGTGCCGGTCACATCGTTGTAGAAGAACCCCTCGGCGAGCTCATCGCTGCGGGGACCGGCGAAGTCGATGCGTTCGAGCCGCCCGATGCCCGGCACCCAGACGTCGTCGTAGCCCAGGATCGAGACGTCGATCCGCTCGGCCTCGCCGTAGTCCTCGGGCTGGTCGAGCCGGTAGGGCACCCGGCTGAACCGGCCCGAGAGGCCGTTGCCGTCGTCGCCGCCCACGGTGTAGACGATGCCGTCGTAGGTGTCGAGCACCGCGATCCTGAGGCCTGCCCGGGCGGGGAGGCCGTGCACCTCGAGCATCGGCTCCTCGGCGACCTCCTCCCCGAAGGCGGTGCGGAACCCGGCGAGCGGGCTGTCGTGCTGCCGGGGCTCGAAGGGCGGCTGCAGTTCGGAGCGCACCACGGTGCGCGCCGGCAGCGGCAGCACGACGGCGGCCGCGGTCGCCCCCACGAGGGCGACCGCGATGAGGGCGGATGCCCCGACCACGCGCCGCGCATCGGCGAGCGTGGCCTCGACGGGCCGGCCGCTCGGGATGCGCCGTCGCTGCGCGATCCTGATCCGGGCGAGCCACGCGACGGCGGTCACGAAGAATGCGAGTCCTGCCTCGAGGGCGAAGGTCGCGTGCACGACGCCGAGCGCGATGCCGGCGAGGAGGAGCGCCGCGGGCGGCAGCACCGCGAAGGCCGGCCGACGAGACCGCAGCGCGATGGTCACGGCGCTCGTCGACGCGACGAGGCCGAGGAGGAAGGGCGGCACGAGGAGGGCCTGGTACGAGCCGACCGGGACGGCGATCGTGACGAGCTGCTTCCAGGAGAGCGCCGCCCCGGCCACGAGTTCGGCGAGGCCCTCGGGTGTGGGCAGCAGTCCGAACAGCGCACGATCGGGCACGGCGACGGCGACGCCGAGCACGAGGTACGCGGCGACGACCGCGAGCACGACCACCCACGCGGGGGCGCGGAATCGGGCCCCCGCCACGCCGATCGCCGCGCCGGCGACGATCGCGGCGCCCGCCGCGGTGAAGAACGCGGGGCTCTCGTACGTCGGCCACCAGGGGATCATCGCGGCGACGAGCATGGCGACGACGAGTGCGACGCTGAGCGCGGTCGACCATCCCCGCCCGGCGGCGGTGGCGCTCCCCTCGCGGGCCGTCATGCGACCGACGCCGATCTCGCGAGCATCGCACGGAGGTCCTCGAGGTAGCCGATGCCGAACACCGTGAGACCGGCGACGGCGCGGGCGGTCGGTTCGCCCTCGGGCGAGCACCGCACGGCGACGACGTCGACCCCGGCGGGCACCCGGCTCGCGGCGGAGCGCAACGGGCCCGTGCCCCGCGCCGTCCCGGTGACGAGCACGGCGAGCGAGAGCCCGTGGAGCGATTCGGCGGCGGCCCGGGCCACGTCGGGCAGCAGCGCGACGCGCTCCTCGCGTTCCACGACGCAGAGCGCGTCGACGAGCCGGTCGCGCGACACCGTCGGGAGTTCGCGCATCGAGCCGACGCGCCCGGACTGCCGACCGGAGACGACGAAGGAGACGCTGCGCGCGTCGCGGATCGCACGCGCACCCACCGATGCCGCGGCGCCCACCGCCAGCTCGAACTCCGCATCGCTCGCATACGCCCCGGGCTCGAGGTCGAGCACGATCATCAGCCGGCTGCGCCGGGACTCCTCGAACTGGCGCACCATGAAGGTGCCGGTCTTCGCCGAGCTCTTCCAGTGGATGTAGCGCCGGTCGTCGCCGGGGACGTACTCGCGCAGTGCGTGGAACGCGATGTCGCTCGACGTGAGGTCGCGGGTCGGCGAGCCCTCGAGATCGCGGATGAACCCGCTGCTGAGCGCTGCGATGGGGACGGTGCGGGGGTGCACCTTCAGCTCGGCGGTCTCGGACCAGACGATCTCCCGGCGCATCAGGCCGATCGGGTCGGCGCGCACCGTGCGGGCGGGGCCGATCGGGACGATGCCGCGACGATCGGTCGGGATGCGGAACTGCACCTCGTACTCGCCGCCCCGGGCCAGACCCGGCAGCACCCGTTCGACGACCGCGCCGCCGACGGGCAGCTCGAGCTGCACGCCGCCGAACCGTCGCCGGCCGGGGTTCACCGCGACGAGGCGCGCCTCCGCGTGCTCGCCGACGACGACCCTGGGGGTCGGCACGACGAGCCGCACCTGGCCCGCACCGCGCCCGACGAGCCAGAGGGCGGCGGCCGCGATCAGCACGAGGAGCGCCCAACCGAGCGCGACCACCTCGAGCAGGCCGAATCCGTAGCCGACGACGAGCGCGACGACGCCCGCGGCGAGCACGCACCAGCCGAGGGGGGTCACGACGCCCTGCACCGCCCGTGCCGACTCGGCGACGAACGCGGCGGCGGCCGCGGCCGCGCGCACCGCACGCCCGATGACGACCGCGAGCACCCCCTCCTTGCGGGCCTCCTCGGGGATCGTCGTGCGCGTCGGGCTGAGGGTCACATCGCCTGCCTCGTCGAAGGCGGCGGCGTCTCGATCAGCACCTGGGCGATCATGTTGGAGGCGGTGACGCCGTCGAACTCGGCCTCGGGATCGAGGATGAGCCGGTGCGCGAGGACGGGCTCGGCGAGCGCCTTGACGTCGTCGGGCACCACGTAGTGCCGCCCGCGGCCGGCCGCGTGGGTCTTCGCCGTGCGGATGAGGGCGAGTGCGCCGCGCACGCTCACGCCGAGGCGCACCTCGCGCGCGGTGCGGGTTGCGTCGACGAGCCTCGACACGTAGTCGTGGATGGTGGGGTCGACGAAGACCGTGCGGGCCAGCGCGGCGAGCTCGATCACCTCGGCGGCATCGACCTGCGGCTCGACGCGGTGGTCGTGGGCGCGCTGGTCGGCCCCCTCGAGGATCCGGATGGTGGAGGCGTGATCGGGATAGCCGATCGAGGTGCGCATGAGGAACCGGTCGAGCTGCGCCTCGGGCAGCCGGTAGGTGCCCGCCTGCTCGACCGGGTTCTGGGTCGCGATCACCATGAAGGGATGCCCGACCGGGTGCGACTGCCCGTCGACGGTGACCTGCCCCTCCTCCATCACCTCGAGCAGCGCCGACTGGGTCTTCGGGCTCGCACGGTTGATCTCGTCGGCGAGCACGACGTTCGCGAACACCGGCCCCGCGTGGAACTCGAACAGTCCGGAGCGCTGGTCGTAGACGGTCACGCCGGTGATGTCGCCGGGCAGGATGTCGGGGGTGAACTGCACCCGGTTGCTCGACCCCGAGACCGACTGCGCCATCGCGCGCGCGAGCGAGGTCTTGCCGGTGCCCGGCACGTCGTCGAGGAGGAGGTGCCCCTCGCTGAGCAGCGCGGTGAACGCGAGCCGCACGACCCGGTTCTTGCCGAGCAGCACCTCCTCGACCGCGCCGACGAGGCGGTCGAGGGTCGCGGCGAACCGCGCGGCATCATCTGCGGACATCGTCATGACGGCTCCTTACTCGTCGCCACGTACCGGGCTGTGACACCGGCGACCTCAACATCCAACCAGACCCGGTCGCCCGGGCTGACGCCCGCGATCTGGCAGCTCGTGGGGGTCTGCGCCCGGCGACCGCGTTCGCCGTCGATGCCGCAGCTGAACGTCGCGGGCAGGCCCGAGTTGTCGGGCGGGCTCGTCCACGACCAGCTGGTGCCGCGGTCGTCCCAGAGCCGGCTCGGCAGCGCGAAGGTGAGCGACGGCGATCCGCCCGAGGGCAGCACCTGGGACCATGCACCGCAGCTGCCCCACACGCTGCAGCCGCGTACCTGGAACCGGCCGGTCTCGCCGAAGTCGAATCGCCCGTTGAGCAGGTCGCGCAGCCAGCCGGAACCGCGGAACTCGCGCATCGACCCGGGCATCTGGACGCCGTTCTCGTCGACGGCGACGATCTCGAGGCGCGGCGCATCCACGTCGACGCCGTCGATGTAGCGGTCCCAGGTCTCGGCGCCGTTCCACGCCATCCGGCTGTCGACGCGGTCGACGTCGCCGGGCGCGGGCCGCACGACGGTGCCGGCGACCGCGGTGTGCGCGCATCCCGCCCGGTTGTAGCCCCAGACGACGAAGGAGTAGCGGGCCGATTCGGTCGCCGTCCCGGTGAAGCGGACGCTGGACGTGTCGGGGCCGACGCCGATCGTCTCGGCGACCGTGCCGCCCGTCGAGGGCGGCACCACCGTGCCGGGTGCCGGGGCGGTCACCGAGCAGGCCTGCGACCCGCCGGGCACGGCGGTCTCGCCGGCGACGAGCCGTTGCACGAAGTAGCCGGCGATCGCGTCGCCGTTGCCCGAGAACGGCGCCCACGTCACGGTGACGGTGCCGGCCGCGGCATCCCCCGCCACATCGATCGCGCCGGCGATCGGCGCGCCGAACGGGGTGCCCGCCGTCGTCGCCTCCGTCCACGTCGCGAGCGCCGGGTACGCCTGGTTGCGGGCGCTGACCGCGACCGGCACCCGACTGCCGTTGGGGATCGACTGCGAGTCGACGCTGCAGAGCGACGCGGTGCACGCGGACGACGCGGAGACCTCGGCCGCGACGCCGGCGACGGTCACGACGTACGACCCGACGGCGCTGCCCGACCCGGCGGAGACGGGACTCCACTCGACCCGGAGGCGCCCGTCGCGCGGGAGCGCTCGAAGCCCGTCCGCGGGCGGGGGGACGACGTCCGACCAGACCGACCCCGGCACCGTCACCGGATCCGAGAGCCCGATCCCGTTGCGCGCCCGGACCTCGACGATCACCGCGTTGGCCTGACCGTTGCCCGGCGTCGGGATCGTGCAGCTCGTCGTCTCGCACACGGTCGTCCTGAGCACGTCGCGCGACGTCGGATCGATCTGGACGAGCTCGTAGCCCGTGATCGGCGAGTTGTTGAACGCACCGGCGCCGAAGGCGATGTCGAGGGTGCCGTCGCCGAACCCGGTGAGCAGCGGCGAGATGACGGGCTCGGGGCGGTCCTGCACCGACACCGTCACCGCGGCCCAGGCCCGGCGCGACGGCTCCCCCGTGGCATCCTCGACCTGGTAACGGACCGTCGTGTTGATCGGCGCCGCCGACTCGGAGACGTCGACCGTGAGCGTCGAGCGGTCCCCGCTGGGCGAGATCGCGACGCCTCTCGGAAGGTCGCCCAGCTCGACGTCGACGACGCGGAGCGGCACGTCGGGGAAGGGGTTGGTCGCCTCGTCGTTCGCCAGCACGTCGATCGACGTGGTCCGTCCCCGGGCGGCGATCGCGGTGTCGTCGGCCGGGCGGGCCACGGGTTTCGTCGACGGCACCACCCGCAGGACGATCCGGCCGCCGCTCCCCTCGCCCGCGTCGTCCGAGACGCCGATCGAGACGAAGGACTCGGTGCCGAGCTCGGTCTCGGCGCGTGCGGTGATCGTGAGGTCGGCGTCGTCGAGCTCGACGTCGAAGCCCTCGGCCGCCGGCGGCAGCACCTCGTAGGCGAGCTCGTCGGGCTCGGACGAGCTCGCCTGCTGCGTGAGCAGCCCCAGGTCGATCGTCTTCCGCTCGCCCGGCTCGAAGTCGATCACGCCGCCGGTGAACGCCGGGGGCTCGTCCTCGTTCGAACGCACCTCGATCGGGATGACGACCGTGCCGGTGCGTCCGTCGGGATCCTCGGCCGACTCCCCGTCGGTCGCCGTGAACGAGATCGAGGCCGGCCCGACGTAACCGGGCTCGCTCCGGAACCGGAGGGTGTCGCGGTCGACGACGAGCGGGGAGCCGTCGCTGTGGGAGGCGAGCACGCTGGCCTCGTCGGTGATGCGCACCGGGCGCCCCGACGCGGCGATGACGAAGTCGTCCAGCTCGAGCTCGACGGCCTCGCCGCTGCGCACCTCGACGTCGGGCGCGTCGGCGCGGAGCTGCGGCAGCGCGTCGTCGCGACCCGGCACCCACACGAACGCGTACGCGGTGATCTTCGGGTCCTCGGGGTGCGAGACCACGAACGGGATGATGCGCCGGCGGTCCTCGACCGTGACGCGGATCGAGCCGTCGGGAAGCACCTCGGCGCCGCGTCGGTAGCCGTCGACGAGGTCGATGCCGAGCGCGCGCTCGTCGCCGTCGGCGAGGAAGACCCCGCGCAGCACCGGGACCACCACCGTCTCCACGCCGACGATGTCGGTCAGCGTGAGCACGGTGTCGGATGCCTCGGGGCGGGCGAGCGGCGCATCGTCGCTCGCGATGACCGTGACGAAGTTCGACGAGCTGCCGAGCGTGTCGTTCGCGATCGTGTAGGCGAACCCGAACTCGCCCTCCGCCGCGGGCACGTCGATTTCGATCCGGTCGCCGACGACGCGTGCAGCTCCCTCCTCCGTCGGATCGACGCCGACGATCCTGAGGGCGCCGCCCGCGGGGTCGAAGTCGTTGTCGAGCACCGGCACCGTGATCGTGCGGTCGGGCCGCACGGTGATGACGTCCGCGACGGCGACGGGCGCCGCTGGGCGCTCGTTGCGCGGCGCGATGCCGACGCGCACCGTGCCCTCGGCCCGTGCGCCCAGCGCATCGATGACGGCGTAGGCGAAGGTGTCGGTGCCCGCCGAGTAGTCGGACGCACGATAGTCGAGCCAGTCGGGACCGGTCGCCTCCACCGTGCCGAGCTCGGTGTTCGACTGCTGGCCGAGCAGCTGCACCGAGTCGCCGTCGGCGTCGATGCCGCCGAGCGGGATCCGGATGCGCACGGTCGCGCCGGCGATCACCCGGGCGTCGACCGCCTCGGGCACGGGCACGACGTTCGTCTCGGGATCGGCCTTGCGCACCGTGATCGTCACCGCGGCGTTCGCGAACTGGCCCCGCTCGTCCTCGACCCGGTAGGTTGCCGTGTACGTGCCGGGCGCCTCGGGGGCGAAGTAGCGCAGCCGGTCGCCCGAGGCGAACAGCAGCCCGTCGTCGGGCTTCGAGGCGAGCTCGGGCGCGAGCAGCAGCGGGATGCCGTCGGGGTGCTCGTCGTTCTCGAGCACCGGGATGTCGATGACGTCGCCGGTGCGCACCGAGGCGGTGTCGTCGGCGGCGACCGGCGGCTGCGCGAGCGCCGGCTCGGGCATCTGCACGAGCGTGACCTCGCCCTCCGCCTCCGCGAGGCCGTTGCTCACGCGGTAGGCGAAGCTCGTCGAGCCCGACTCGAGCGGGGCCGTGAGCGTCACCCGCAGCAGCCGGTGCTCGATGACCTCGATCTGCACGCCCGCCTGATCGCGGGCGGCGTCGGTGATGACGAGCACGCCGCCCGTCGGGTCGATGTCGGTGGCGAGCACGTCGACGTCGGCCGGGTCGCCGACGCGGAGGAAGGCCGTGTGCGGCACGGTGATCGGGGTCGGGTCGCGATCGGGCGGCGGCTGCACGTCGACCCGCACGACGCCGGTCACCGGAGCCCCGCCGTCGCTCACCGTGTACTCGAGGTGGTGGGTGCCCACCGCGGTGCTCGAGAAGCGGAACGTGCCGCCGTCGTAGTCGGGGGTGATCTCGACGTCGGGCTTCGCCGGGACGGCCGTCAGCGCGACCGGCCCGGTGCCGCCGTGGACGTGGCGGAGCGGGTCGATCCGGATCTCCTCGCCCGCGGTCGCCAGGGCGATGAACGGCTCAGCGACGATCGGCACCTCGCCGGCAGGATGCACCGTGACCTCGAGCGTGCCGCCCGCCGCCGCGCGGCCGTCGGAGACCGTCAGCCCGACGACCCGCTCGCCCGTCGAGCTCGCGCCCTCGTGGAACACGACGTTCCCCTCCGCGGACCACGAGACCTGGTCGCGCGCGTCGGCCGACGCCTCGGCGAGGAAGAGCGGGTCGCCGTCGGGATCGACCCAGTCGCCGAGCACGGGGGTGGCGAGACGGCCGTCAGCGGCGACGTCGGCATGGATGCGTCGGCGCTGCTCGGGCGCCGCGTTCTCGTCGCTGCTGCGCACCGTCACCTCGACCTCGGCCGTGGCGCTGCCGCCGTGCCCGTCGCCGATCCGGTAGGCGAACCGCAGCACCCCGGTCGCCTCCTCGGAGAGGGTGAGCTGGAGCTGCTGGTTCTCGGAGACGAGGTCGAGGCCGGCCCACTCGGGCAGCCGCTCCTCGGGCTGCTCGATCATCAGCACGTCGCCGTTCGCGTCGTAGTCGTTGAGCAGCACCGGCAGCAGCGTCGAGCGCCCGGGGCGGGCGCCGAAGACGTCGTCCTCCGCGACAGGGTCGGCGCTGCGTTTCTCGATCGTCGGCCGGTCCTCGGGATCGTTGCGCTCGAGCTGCTGGTCGTCGCGCTCGACGTCCAGCAGATCGTCCCAGTTGTCGATGCGCTGGTACTCCCGACTCGCGGCCCAGGTGCGACCGTTGCCGCGATCGTTGAGCACGAGCGCAGTGCCGTTCGCGAGGTAGCCGAGGTCGTCGCCGGTGGCGCCCTCGACAGGGAACAGCTCTCCCGGCGCCCCGTCGCACGATCGCCATGCGCCGTTTCCGGACCAGGCGGCGTGGACGCAGCCGTTCAGCACCACGGGAGGAACGGGCCGGCCCGAGCGATCGGCGATCGCGCGGCGCACCGCTCCGGTGTCGGGGTCGACGGCGAGGAGCGACTGCCGCGTGGAGACCCAGATCTCACCGGCGGTCGACGAGGGGGCCTGCAGCCGGACCTGCCCCCCGGACTCGATCTCGCGGGAGAGGTCGATCTGCCGGCCGTCGAGCTCGAGCACACCGGTGTCGACGTCGAGCACCGCCCAGCGACCGCCGACGGAGGTGATCTGCACGTCGTGATCGGTCGCCCGCTCGATGCGCCACTCGGACGACACCGTCGCACTGCCTGCGGCGTCGACCGCCACCACCTCGCCGGTCGAAGGGGTGACCGCGAACATCAGGCCCGCGGGGTCGACCGAGATCACCGCGTCGGCGCCGAAGTTCAGCGTCGGGTCGTCACCCGCCTCGAACTCGTCGAACTGGGCGAGCGGAGTGCGCCACACGTCGCCGTCGGCGGCGAGCACCACGTAGGAGCCGGCGAGCGCGAGCGTCGTGACCTCGGGCGGCACGGCGACCGGCTGGGTCAGCTCGCTGGTCGCCGCATCGACGATGCCGACGCTCGAACGATCGGAGTCCAGGACGAGCACCGTCGATCCCCGTTGCACGATCGTCGCGCCGCCGCCGGTCTCGACGACCGAGTTGAGCTCGAGCGCCGCCGTGCTCGCACGGCCGACCGCTTGGACGTTCTCGTTCGCCACCCACACCGCGCCGTCGCCGAGATCGACTCGTTGCGAGGCGTAGCCGCCGCTCGTGACCGCGATCGCGCCCACGACGCCGACCACCGCGGCCACCGCGACGCCGGTGAGGACCGCCGAGCGATGACGACGCGGGATCGCGAGCCGCATCAGCCGACGCCTTCGACCTCGACGCAGCGCTCGGCGCTCGGCGCTCCCGACTTGCCGTCGCGCGTGACCGTCACGCTCGCGCAGACGCGGTCGCGCTCCCCCGCGTCGATCGAGTAGCTGGTCTCCCGCTGCATCGGCGAGGCATCCCCGTCGACCCTGACGATGTAGGCGTCACCCGGCTGGAGACCCGGATCGGCCCATTCGAAGGTGACCTGGGCGCCGACGGCGCTGCCACGGACGTCGGTGACGACGGGGATGGATCGCGTGTTCTGGATGACGGCCACGACGCCGGCGCCGACCAGTCCGAGCAGGAGCACCGCCACGATCGAGATGCCCCAGGCGAGCCGTCCGGCGGTCGGCGGAGCGCTGCGTCCGCGCGAACCGGTCGTCTCGGTCGCCCCGTTCCGCGACGACGGCGCGGGCCGCTGCGCGGCGCGCCGGCGGCGTCGCACGACGTCGGAGGTCGGGCGCGCCGGACTCACCCGGGTGCGCTCGTCGAGGTCGACGGCCGTGGCGAGGGCCCAGTCGTCCATCGCCACCTCGATCGGCGTCTGCGGGAGCCCGAGCTCCTCTTCGACCGCCTGGAGGTCGCGGATGAACTCGAGCGCTCCGCTCTGCCTGGCCTTCGGCTGCTTCGACATCGCTCGGGCGAGCACCGCCTCGAGGCTCGCGGGCACGTCGACCCGCCCCGTGGGCGGCAGCTTGCCCTTGGAGATACGGGTGATGAGGGCCTGCGCCTGGTTGTCGCCGCCGATCACCTCGAAGGGGCTGCGGCCCGCCAGCAGCGAGTACACGGTCGCGCCGAGCGACCACACCTCGCTCGCCACCGTGCCGGAGATCTCGTCGCGGAGCACTTCGGGCGCCGACCACGGGATGGAGAGCCCGACGGGGTCGGCGGTCTCGGCCTGACCGAGCGTGGCCGCGATGCCGAAGTCCGAGAGCACCGGGTGCCCGTAGGCCGTGGTCAGGATGTTCGAGGGCTTGATGTCGCGGTGCAGCACGCCCGAGCGGTGGGCGGTCTCGACGGCGCTCGCGATGCGCACCCCGATCGACAGCACCTCGCCGAGCGGGAGTTGGACGGCGCGATAGCGCTGGCCGATCGAGGCGGAGCAGTACTCCATGACGAGGTACGGCCGCCCGTCGGCGGCGACGCTCGCCTGGTACACGGTGAGGATCGAGGGGTGCGAGCTCAGCTGCGCCATGAGGTTGGCCTCGGCCTGGAACATCTGACGCAGGTCGTCGTTCACGACGCCCGCGAGCAGGACTTTCACCGCGACGAGGCGGCGCGGCATGTTCTGCTCGTAGAGGAACACGTCGGCGAAGCCGCCGGACCCGAGCACCCTGATGAACTCGAATCCGGGAAGCGTCGGCGGCGTGGAAGGGAGACGTCGGGTCACGATCCTCCCTGTTCTCCTCGGGTCGTCATCGGCGGGTTCGGTGGAGACGGGGGCCCGGTGCCCACCATTGTAGGCTTCCGCCGCCGTCCGCCATCAGGCGCGCGACCCGATTCCGCCGGTCAGGCCCTCGCCGACTCCCCGCCCTCGCCGTCGAGTTCGGGGTCGCCGCCCGCCTCGGGGCGCACGACCTTCAGCACGTCGACCACGATGACGGTCACGTTGTCGCGCCCGCCGTTGCCGAGCGCGGCGTCGACGAGTTGCGCCGCGGCCTTCTCGGCGTTGGGGTTGGCGAGGAGGAAGTGACGGATGCCGTACGAGGTCAGCTCCTTGGTGAGCCCGTCCGAGCAGATCAGCAACCGCATGCCGGACTCGACGGCGATCGCCCGGTAGTCGGGGATCGGCGCCTCGTGGAAGCCGACCGCCCGCGTGATCACGTTCGAGTGCGGGTGGGTGTCGGCCTCTTCGCGGGTGATCTGGCCCGCGTCGACGAGCTCCTGCACGATCGAGTGGTCGACGGTGAGCTGTTCGAGCACCCCGCCGACGAGCCGGTACACCCGGGAGTCGCCGATGTTGAACACGATCCAGGCCGGTTCGTCCGAGATGGTGCCGAGCGCGGCGCCCGTGACGGTGGTGCCGCTGCCCTCGTCGGTGACGCCGGCCCCGCGACCCATGTCCTGCACGGCGTGGTGCAGCGATGCGTCGATCTCGGGGGTGCCGATCGCCGGCTTGCCGCCGTGCTCGGCGAGCCGGGTGACGACCGCGGCGCTGGCGAAGTCGCCGGCGGCATGACCGCCCATCCCGTCGGCGACGGCGAACACGGGTGCCTGGGCGACGTAGCTGTCCTCGTTGACCTCGCGGCGCAGCCCGGTGTCGGTGATCGCGGCCCAGGCGAGGGTGATCTCGGTGCCGTCGGGCAGGATGACCCGATGGCGGGCGTTGCCGTTGCCTATCTGCGTCACGTGTTCGGCCTGCTGTCTGCTCTGAGCGTCGGATCGACTCCCGGGGGTCGGAGGATCTCGATGATCGTATCGTCTCCGAGGTCGAGCCTCATGCCCGGAACGACGACGATCGATTCGCCGGCACGCAGTCGTCGGGTGCCGTTCGGGCCGACCACCGTGGTGCCGTTCGTCGAGCGCAGGTCGCTCGCGACGAGGCGTTCGCCCTCGACCCGCAGCTCGAGGTGGGTGGAGGACACGACCCGCCCCGGCGAGTCGACCCGCACGAGCTGCGGGACGGGGCCCTCGGACGCGGCGATGCGCGGTGCGGCGGGCCTGCGTCCGACGAAGATCTGGCCGGCCGGAGTGAACGGCGCACCTCCCGCGATGCGCACGCTCGGGATCGCGTGCGCCGCGTCTCCGAGGGCGACGACCGTGCTCGGCCCGCTCGGCGGGCCTGCCGACGAGGCGACCCCGGCGGTCAGCACGGTATCGACCTCGGCGGCCGGATGCCTCGCATGGGCTGTTTCGGCCTCGCGCGCGAGCCGCTCGTCGTGGGCCTCGTCGGTGCGGCGCCATTCGATCGCGGATGCCCGGAGGCTCGCGCGGGCGTGCGCGACGACCGCACCGCCGCCGAGCGGCGCCAGCGGCGCGAGGGCGGCAGTGAGGCGGATCCCGGACACCTCGCGGAACTCCGCGAGATGCCACGGCCGGATGCCGCGCGCGTCGAAACGGCGACTCCCCCCGGGCGAGTCGAGGTCGACGACCGCGTCGCCCCGCGCGACCGCGGTCACCGACCCGGGGTCGCCGCCGCCCCACCACACGAGGGCGAAGGAGCCGCCCGGGTCGTCGAGCGGCGCCGGGATGAGCGAGACGAGCCGCTCGAGACTCGGTCGCGGGTCGCCGGCGGCCTCGGCGAGCGCGGCGAGCACGCGCGGATCGGCGGGCGCGGCGAGGATCGCGATGAAGCGTTCGCCGACGATCGAATCCCACGCCGGGGCGCCGGCGGTCGCGAGACTCGTGACCGACCCGAGGAGCATGTCGTTCAGTCTGGCACTGCAGGGTCCTCGCCAGCGAGCCCGATTTGAGCAGCGAACGGGAGCAGATTGCATGGAATCCGTCGTGAAGCGTGCGGAATTCAACGGAATCACTTGCCAGAGGCATCCTTCACTGTCACAATCGAGGGCATGACGAACGCAAGTCGTTCCAACGGGCATCGGCCGGTGCAGCTCGATGAGGTCTCCAAGGCGATCATCGAGCAGCTGCAGGCCGACGGCCGACGCTCCTATGCCGACATCGGCAAGGCGGTCGGCCTCTCCGAGGCTGCCGTCAGGCAGCGAGTGCAGCGCCTGACCGAGTCGGGCGTGATGCAGATCGTCGCGGTGACCGATCCGATGCAGCTCGGGTTCACCCGCCAGGCGATGATCGGCATCCGGGCGTCCGGCGACACCCGGGTCCTCGCGGAGCAGCTGTCCGAGATCCCCGAGATCGACTACGTCGTGCTCACCGCGGGCAGCTTCGACCTGCTCGCCGAGGTCGTGTGCGAGAACGACGAGGAGCTCATCTCCCTGCTCAACTCGCGCATCCGGAACCTCGACGGCGTGAACTCGACGGAGACGTTCGTCTACCTCAAGCTCCAGAAGCAGTTCTACAACTGGGGCACTCGCTAAGAAGGGAAGATCATGACCGACACGGTCTACGACAACGCCGCACTGCAGCAGAAGGCGAAGGACCATCTCTGGATGCACTTCGCCCGGCAGTCCACGATGGAGACCTCGGGCGTGCCGATCATCACCAAGGGCGAGGGCCACCGCGTCTTCGACATCAACGGCAAGAGCTACATCGACGGCCTCGCCGGCCTCTTCGTGGTCAACGCCGGTCACGGCCGCAAGCGCCTCGCACAGGCGGGCGCGAAGCAGGCCGAGGAGCTCGCCTTCTTCCCGATCTGGTCCTACGCGCACCCGAAGGCGATCGAACTGGCCGACCGCCTCGCCGACTACGCGCCCGGCGACCTCAACCACGTGTTCTTCTCGACCGGCGGCGGCGAGGCCGTCGAGACCGCCTACAAGCTGGCGAAGAACTACTGGAAGCTCATGGGCAAGCCGAGCAAGTACAAGGTGATCTCGCGCGCCCTCGCGTACCACGGCACCCCCCAGGGCGCCCTCGCCGTCACGGGCCTGCCGATCAAGGCCCCGTTCGAGCCGATCACCCCCGGCGGCCTGCGCGTTCCGAACACGAACTTCTACCGTGCCGCCGACATGGGCGCCCCCACCGGCAGCGAAGAGGAGTTCGGCATCTGGGCGGCGAACCGCATCGAGGAGCAGATCCTCATGGAGGACCCCGACACCGTCGCGGCCGTCTTCCTCGAGCCGGTGCAGAACTCGGGCGGCTGCTTCCCGCCGCCCCCCGGCTACTTCCAGCGCGTGCGCGAGATCTGCGACAAGTACGACGTGCTGCTCGTCTCCGACGAGGTCATCTGCGCGTTCGGCCGCATCGGCCACATGTTCGCGTGCGACGAGTACGGCTACGTGCCCGACATGATCACCTGCGCGAAGGCGATGACCTCGGGCTACGCCCCGATGGGTGCGACCATCATCAACGAGCGCATCTACGAGCCGTTCTCGAAGGGCGACACGACCTTCTACCACGGCTACACGTGGGCCGGTCACCCGGTGTCGGCCGCCGTCGCGCTCGAGAACCTCGACATCTTCGAGGAGGAGAACCTCCTCCAGCACGTGCGCGACAACTCGCCGCTGTTCCGCGCCGAGCTGGAGAAGCTCAGCGACCTGCCGATCGTCGGCGACGTGCGCGGCGCCGGCTACTTCTTCGCGGTCGAGCTCGTGAAGGACAAGGCGACCCGCGAGACCTTCAACGAGGACGAGTCGGAGCGACTGCTCCGCGGCTTCCTCTCGACGGCGCTGTTCGACGCGGGCCTGTACTGCCGCGCCGACGACCGCGGCGACCCCGTGATCCAGCTCTCGCCGCCGCTCACGATCGGCGTGCCCGAGTTCCAGGAGATCGAGCAGATCCTGCGGAGCGTGCTCACCGAGGCGTCGAACCGCCTCTGACCGCGCACGGCCACCAGGGGGTGGCGTCGGGCTCGCCCGGCGCCGCCCCCTGCTGCGTCCCACGCACCGCCTCACCCCGCACCGTGCTCCCGAGGCCTCGAGAATGCCCATTCGGGGAGCGCTCCGCTGCCGAGGTGCCGGTCGAGCAGCGTCGCCATCGTGTGCTCGGGGTCGAGTTCGAGCGCGGCGTCGAGGAGCGCGCCCGCGGCCGACCCGCGCCCGAGCGCCCACATCAGCCAGGCCATCATGCAGAGCGGCCCCGGACGGTGCGGATCGGGAGCGTCGGCGATCACCCGTCGGAGGACGTCGATCGCGCGCTCGATGCGCGCGCGTTCGGGGCGCAGCGAGGTCTGCCCCATGAGGAGCCGGGCGAGCAGCTCCGAGACCGCCTCCTCGGACTCGGCCGCGAGCTCGCCCAGCACGAGCTCCTCGACGGTCATCCCCCGCGACTCCGCCCGTTCGAGGCTCGCCGCAGCGTCCTCGTGCGCGGCCGCGCCGACCAGCGGGCCGAACGCGAACTGGAGCATCATCCCGTCGCGGAACGCCGGTCGCGCGGCCAGGTGCAGGAACCACGCAGCCGTCCGTGCAGGAACCGACCCCGGCTCGAGCAGGTGCTCGACGAGCTCGACCGGATCGAGGTCGTCGCCGAGCCGGGTGAACTCCGCGCCGCTCGGATCGGCCGCCCCGAGACGGTCGAGTGCCCGCGCGACCGCAGCGGCGCGCCGCGGATCGCGCTCGGGGACGAGGGCGTACGCGACGGGGTCGTGCCGGCGGTCGTCGGCGCGAGGCGCGGGCCGCGACGCGTCGATCAGCGCGAGCGGATGCCCCGTCGCGGGGAGCGCGGGGTCGAGATACGAACCCCAGCCGTCGTTCGCGACGCAGAGCCCGTCGCGCACGACGAAGCCCGCCTCGGTCGCGCGCGCCGCGAGGAGTTCGACGAGTCGGCGCTCGGGAGCCTCGCCGCGATCGGCGAACCCGGCCTCGGTGTAGACGACGGGGACCACTCCGTCGACGCCCGGCATCCGGCAGAGGGTGGCGACGACGACCGCGACGAGCGCGCTGCGGTCGCGTGAGCGGCGAGGGAGGTCGTGTCGGAGCACCCCGACGGTTCGGCTGCCCTCGAACGCCACGCAGACGAGCGAGCGTACCGGCTCGAAGCCCGCGAGGCTCGGCACGAAGGCGAGGAACTCGTGCGCCGATCCGGCGCGGATGATGGTGGTCATGCCCCGACGATGCCGCGCGCAGCAGGCGGCGCGGGCCGCCGCCCGAACGGGCGACGAGGTCCGCCCACAGGCCGCGGCTGTGGAGGAGCAGTCACCTGGTGGGGCCGGCGCCCCACTCGACTCCTCCTCCACACCGGGGCCTTCGCGGGCGGCGTCGCCATGTCCGATTCTCGCGAGATCGTGTCGGAGGCCGAGGTTACGCTCGAAGCATGACCAACGTGTTCCTCATCCGTCTCGACAGCCCCATCGGCCGCATCGAGGTCGTCGCCGACGACGACGCCGTGACCGGTCTCTCGATCGAACGCGACGGCGTCCTCCCCCACGACGACTCCCCCGAGCGCTCCAACGCCGTGCTCGACCGCGCGCGCGTCGAACTCGACGAGTACTTCAGCGGTGCCCGCACCGACTTCGATCTCCCCGTCCGCCTCGAGGGCACCGAGTTCCAGCAGGCCGTCTGGGCCGAACTCCGCCGACTCGGCTGGGGCGAAGCCGTGTCGTACGGATCGCTCGCCGCGGCGGTCGGTCGCCCGGGTTCGGCCCGCGCGATCGGCGGCGCCGTCGGCGCGAACCCGATTCCGATCATCGTCGGCTGCCACCGCGTGCTCGCCTCCGACGGCCGGATCACCGGGTATTCGGGCGGAGAGGGCATCCCCACGAAGCTCTGGCTCCTGGGGCACGAGCGCATCGGCTTCGCCGCGTGAGCGTGATCCCCCGGCCCGATGTGGTCGTCGGTGACGACGGAGTCGTGCGCTGCGCCTGGGGCGCGGCCGATCCCGAGTACCGTCGCTATCACGACGAGGAGTGGGGCACCCCGCAGCACGACCCGCAGCGGCTCTTCGAGAAGGTGTGCCTCGAGGGCTTCCAGGCCGGGCTCTCCTGGATCACGATCCTCCGCCGGCGGCCCGCGTTCCGCGAGGTCTTCCACGGGTTCGACCCGCAGCTCGTCGCCGCGATGACCGATGACGACGTCGAGCGACTCCTCGGCGATGCGCGGATCATCCGGCACCGCGGCAAGATCCGCGCGACGATCACGAACGCGCGCGCCGCACTCGAGCTCGAGCAGCCGCTCGACGAGCTGCTCTGGGGCTTCGCCCCTCCGCCGCGCCCGCACGCGCCGAGCTCGTTCGCCGAGGTGCCGGCGACCACGCCCGAGTCGAGCGCGATGAGCCGCGAGCTGCGTCGCCGCGGGTTCGCCTTCGTCGGTCCGACCACCATGTACGCGCTCATGCAGGCGGCCGGAATGGTCGACGACCACGTCGCCGGTTGCTTCCGGGCGAAGGAGTCCCGCAGCGTCTGATGCGCGCCCGAGGCGCGGAGCACCCCGGAGATCCTTGACACCTTCGAATCGCGCAGGCTACGTTGTGCCTACTTCGGGGGGTAGGCAACGACGCACGACCCACGACCCGAGGGCGCGCGCCGACCAGGCGCGCGGAGATCGCTCATTTCAGAAGGAGCACACTGCATGCGCATCACGAGAACACTCGCGCTCGCCGCCACCGCGGCAGCCGCGCTCGCCGTCGGCACGGTAATCCCGGCCGCCGGCGCAACCCCGCTCGATGACTCCGACGTTCCCTCCTACCAGGAGTTCGCGGCATCGACGTACCGAGACGTCGACGGCGCCTACATCGTCAACGGTGACGAGCTGATCTCGGGCAAGAGCGAGCTGCGGTCGTACTACGACCGGCTCGTCGGGCCTGAGACGCCGACCGACGGTCTCATCGTCAACACGGTCAACGGCGCCGACGACAAGTGGTCGGCCTCGCAGGTGGGCAACCTCACCTACTGCGTGAGCACGAAGTTCGGCACACGTCACGCCGACGTCGTGAGCGCGATGGCGAGCGGCGCTGCCCTCTGGGAGTCCGCCTCGTCGAAGATCAACTTCGTGCACGTGAGCAGCGCCGACGGTCAGTGCACCACGCGCAACAAGTCCGTCCTGTTCTCGGTCGAGCCGGTGCAGACCTCGCAGTACATCGCGCGCGCGTTCTTCCCGAGCTCGCCCGACCGTCAGCAGAACGTGCTCATCGACGACTCGATCTGGAGCTCGGGCTCGTGGACCCCGACCAACATCCTCGGCCACGAACTCGGGCACACCCTCGGCTTCCGGCACGAGCACACGCGCCCCGAATCGGGCACCTGCTTCGAGGACAACAACTGGCGTCCGCTGACGCCGTACGACTCGGCGTCGATCATGCACTACCCGCAGTGCAACGGCTCGTCCGATGACCTGTCGATGACGAACGCCGACCGCTCGGGCGTCGTCGCACTCTACGGCGGCTGAGCCACCGCTCACGTCACACCCTTTTCAGGGCCCGCTGGGTCCGGTCGTGTTCGACCGGACCCAGCGGTGCGTCTGCCGTCGCGAGGCCGGCATCGAGCATCACGCGGTGCGGCACCGCAGCCGTCGAGTCGTCAGCGCGGCGACTCAGGCGACGAGTTCCACCTCGCGCGGCGACGCTGTGCCGCGCTCCTCGCCGAGGTGCATCGAGAAGCCCGCAGCATGCGCCCAGTCGAGCAGCTCGTCGAGGGTGTCGAGCTCGGGCCGCGCCTCGAGCACGGCCCGGGTGAAGCGCCCCTTCGCCTGCTTGTTGAAGTGGTTCAGCGCGCGCTTGCGGCCGCCGGCGTCGACCGAGACGACGCGCACGTAGACGCTCCCGGGGCGCACCGGCGCCGGGCCGAGCTCGGCGTAGCCCTCGGATCGGAGGTCGATGAGGAGACCGGGTTCGCGGCCCAGCACCTCGGCGATCGGTGCACGCCAGTGCGCCTTCAACCGCAGTCCGGGCAGCTTCGAGTCGTGCGAGAGGCGGTACGCCGGCACGGGGTCGAGCGCACCGACGAGCCCGAGGAGCGCGGAGTGCACGACGACGGTGCGACCCGCGAACTCGCGTGCGGCCTCGTCGAGCGACGGGGCGTCGAGGGCGTCGAAGAGCACCCCGGTGTAGCGGTCGATCGCCGCCATGGTCGGAGCACCCGGAAGTTCGCGATTGCGGTCGACCTCGGCGGCCTGTCGAGGCCCGAGCTTCAGTGCCCGCATCATCGCGTCGCCGTCGACCGACAGCTCGTCCAGCGCCGCGAGCGTCTGCTCACGGGCGGAGGAGAGCGTGGGGAACGACAGCGCGGTGAGCGCCAGGGGCGCGTCAGTGCCGCCGTCGCGCTTCGTCTCGGACGGCGGGAGGAGGATCCGCACTACGAGCCGATGAAGGCGAGCGCGGCATCGACGTTCGTGCCGAGCGTCTCGATGCTGTCGATCGTGACGCGCGGCAGCGCCGACGAGGGGCCGGTCCAGGCGGCGTACCCCTCGAGGCTCTGTTCGACGGCGCGCCAGGTGGTCTCCTCGAGGTGCGGCAGCCTGCGCTCGCGCTTCTCGAGGCGGGCGCGGTGCAGCTCCTCGTCGGAGCAGACGACCTCGATGACCCGCAGGCGCACGTCGGCCCGCTCGGCGAGATCCCGCCACTGCAGGCGGGCGGCCTCAGCGGCGTTCACCGCGTCGACGATCACCGTGCGGCCCGAGTCGAGCTCCTTCTCGGCGATCTCCTCGGCGACGAGGTAGGCCGCGAGCCCCGTGGGCTGGTCGGCGTCGATCCCGGCGCGCAGAATCGCCGATTCGATCGGGTCGACCGACACGACCGTGGCGCCGAGGCGGGCGCCGACGATCTGGGCGATCGTCGACTTTCCCGCACCCGGCAGCCCGGCCATGACGATGAGTTGGGTGACGCTCAGGTCACCGAACTGGCGGTCGAACGGCTGCTCCCCCTGCATCCGCTTCCCCTCAGGAGAGTTCGGCGCGAGACGCGACGACTTGCACCGAGTTGGACTGCACCGAGAGGAACCCGTCCTCGGCGCTCGCGGTGACCTTCTCACCACTGGGCAGCGTGACGCGGACCTCGCCGCCGGCGAGGATCGCGAGCATGGGCTCGTGACCCGGCAGGATGCCGATCTCGCCTTCGACGGTCTTCGCGACCACCATGGCCGCCTCGCCCGACCAGACTTCCTGGTCGGCCGAGACGACGCTCACGTTGAGGGCGGCCATGCTCAGCCGTTCTCCTTCTGGATGCGGGCCCACTGCTCTTCGACGTCGGAGATGCCACCGACGTTGAAGAAGGCCTGCTCGGCCACGTGGTCGAAGTCACCGCGGGCGATGGCGTCGAACGACTCGATGGTGTCCTTCAGGGGGACGGTCGAGCCCTCGACACCGGTGAACTTCTTCGCCATATAGGTGTTCTGCGAGAGGAACTGCTGGATGCGGCGCGCGCGGGCGACGGTGATCTTGTCCTCTTCCGAGAGCTCGTCGACACCGAGGATCGCGATGATCTCCTGGAGCTCCTTGTTCTTCTGGAGGATCTGCTTGACCGTGGTCGCGACGCGGTAGTGGTCCTCGCCCAGGTAGCGGGGGTCCATGATGCGCGACGTCGAGGTCAGCGGGTCGATCGCGGGGTAGAGACCCTTCGACGCGATCTCGCGCGAGAGCTCGGTCGTCGCGTCGAGGTGCGCGAAGGTGGTCGCCGGCGCCGGGTCGGTGTAGTCGTCGGCGGGGACGTAGATCGCCTGCAGCGAGGTGATCGAGTGACCGCGCGTCGAGGTGATGCGCTCCTGGAGGATGCCCATCTCGTCGGCGAGGTTCGGCTGGTAGCCCACCGCGGAGGGCATGCGGCCGAGCAGCGTCGACACCTCGGAACCCGCCTGGGTGAAGCGGAAGATGTTGTCGATGAAGAGGAGGACGTCCTGCTTCTGCACGTCGCGGAAGTACTCGGCCATGGTGAGGGCCGAGAGGGCGACGCGAAGACGGGTCCCCGGCGGCTCGTCCATCTGGCCGAAGACGAGGGCGGTCTTGTCGAAGACGCCCGCCTCCTCCATCTCGTGGATGAGGTCGTTGCCCTCACGGGTGCGCTCGCCGACACCGGCGAACACCGACACACCACCGTGGTCCTGCGCGACGCGCTGGATCATCTCCTGGATGAGGACGGTCTTGCCGACGCCCGCACCGCCGAAGAGGCCGATCTTTCCACCCTGCACGTACGGCGTGAGGAGGTCGATCGACTTGATGCCGGTCTCGAAGAGCTGCGTCTTCGACTCGAGCTGGTCGAATGCCGGGGGCTTACGGTGGATCGGCCAGCGCTCGGTGACCTCGAGCTGCTCGCCGGGCTCGCCGTTCAGCACCTCGCCGATGACGTTGAAGACCTTGCCCTTGGTGATGTCGCCGACCGGCACCGAGATCGGCGAACCGGTGTCACGCACCTCCTGGCCGCGGACGAGGCCGTCGGTCGGCTTCAGGGCGATCGCACGGACGACGTCGTCACCGAGGTGCTGTGCGACCTCGAGCGTCAGCGTGGAGGTCTCGCCGCCGAGGGAGATCTCGGTCTGCAGTGCGTTGTAGATCTCGGGGATCGAGTCGTGCGGGAACTCGATGTCGACGACGGGGCCGGTGACGCGGGCGATGCGTCCGACAGCGCCGGCGGCACGCTCGGCGACCGGCGCGGTTGCGGTGTCAGTCATTCTGCTCTCTCTTTTCTGAGTTGCTACTTGGCGGCGACGAGCGCGTCCGCGCCGCCCACGATCTCGGAGATCTGCTGCGTGATCTCGGCCTGGCGCGCGTTGTTCGCCAGGCGGGTGTAGTCGGTGATGAGCTTGTCGGCGTTGTCGGAGGCCGACTTCATCGCCTTCTGCGTGGCGGCGTGCTTCGCAGCGGCCGACTGCAGGAGGGCGTTGAAGATGCGGCTCTCGATGTACACCGGTAGCAGCCCGTCGAGCACCGTCTCGACGTCGGGCTCGAACTCGTACAGCGGCTGGACCGTCGCGTCGGGCTCTTCGACGCCCTCGACGACCTCGAGCGGCAGCAGGCGCACGACCGTGGGGGTCTGCGTCATCATGCTCACGAAGGTGTTGTAGACCACGTGGATCTCGTCGACACCGCCGTCGGATGCGTCGCGCAGGAAGGACTCGAGCACCGCGTCGGCGATCTCCTTGGCCAGCTCGAACTCGGGGTTCTCGGAGCTGCCCGTCCACTGCCGCTCGGACCCGCGGTGACGGAACTGGAAGTATCCGACCGCCTTGCGTCCGACGAGGAAGTACACGACCTCCTTGCCCTGCGAGCGGAGGAGCTCGGCGAGCTCCTCCGCCTCGCGCAGGACCTGCGAGTTGAATGCGCCGGCGAGGCCGCGGTCGCTCGTGAGGATCACGATCGCCGCGCGCTCGATCTTCTCGGGCTCGGTCGTCAGCACGTGGTCGACGTTCGAGTACGTCGCCACGGCCGAGACGGCACGGGTGATCGCCCGCGAGTACGGCGTCGAAGCCGACACCCGAGCCTGCGCCTTCTGGATGCGCGAGGCGGCGATGAGCTCCATCGCCTTGGTGATCTTCTTCGTCGTCTGGGCAGACTTGATCTTCTGCCGGTAGACCCGAAGTTGCGCTCCCATGTCTCTCCTGTATCCCTACGTCAGCGGTTCAGTTCGCCGGGTCCGCCTTAGCGGCGACCCTTGACGATCTTTTCCTGGTTGACGTCTTCCGCGGCGATGGCCTCGAACTGCTCCGAGCCGACCGAGGCGAGCGGCTTGCCCTCACCGGTCTGGAACTCGCTCTTGAAGGTCGCGACCGACGACTCGAGCTTCTGGATCGTCTCGTCCTCGAGCTTGTTCGTCGAACGCAGCACCTCGAACACGTCGGTGTTGCGGCGCAGGTAGTCGAGGAACTCGCTCTCGAAGCGCAGGATGTCCTCGACGGGCACCTCGTCGAGGTGGCCCTTCGTGCCGGCCCAGATCGAGACGACCTGGTCTTCGACGGGGTACGGCGAGTACTGCGGCTGCTTGAGGAGCTCGGTCAGACGCGCACCACGTGCCAGCTGACGACGGCTCGCGGCGTCGAGGTCGGATGCGAACATCGCGAAGGCCTCGAGCGAACGGTACTGGGCGAGCTCGAGCTTCAGCGTGCCCGAGACCGACTTGATCGACTTGACCTGCGCGTCGCCACCGACTCGCGAGACCGAGATGCCGACGTCGACGGCCGGACGCTGGTTCGCGTTGAAGAGGTCGGACTGGAGGAAGATCTGGCCGTCGGTGATCGAGATCACGTTGGTCGGGATGTACGCCGAGACGTCGTTCGCCTTCGTCTCGATGATCGGGAGACCCGTCATCGAACCGGCGCCGAGCTCGTCGGAGAGCTTGGCGCAACGCTCGAGCAGACGCGAGTGCAGGTAGAAGACGTCGCCGGGGTACGCCTCGCGTCCCGGCGGACGACGGAGGAGGAGCGACACGGCGCGGTAGGCCTCGGCCTGCTTCGACAGGTCGTCGAAGATGATGAGGACGTGCTTGGAGTCGTACATCCAGTGCTGGCCGATGGCCGAGCCGGTGTACGGCGCGAGGTACTTGAAGCCGGCCGGGTCGGAGGCCGGGGCGGCGACGATGGTGGTGTACTCCATCGCGCCGGCGTCTTCGAGGGCGCCCTTCACCGAAGCGATGGTCGAGCCCTTCTGGCCGATCGCGACGTAGATGCAGCGAACCTGCTTGTTGACGTCGCCCGACTCCCAGTTGGCCTTCTGGTTGATGATCGTGTCGATCGCGATGGCCGTCTTGCCGGTCTGGCGGTCGCCGATGATGAGCTGGCGCTGGCCGCGGCCGACGGGGATCATCGCGTCGATGGCCTTGATGCCGGTCTGGAGCGGCTCGTGCACCGACTTGCGCTGCATGACGCCGGGCGCCTGCAGCTCGAGGGCACGACGGCCTTCGATGCCGGTGATCTCGCCGAGGCCGTCGATCGGGTTGCCGAGCGGGTCGACGACGCGGCCGAGGTAGCCCTCGCCGACGGGGACGGAGAGGACCTCGCCCGTGCGGGTCACCTCCATGCCCTCTTCGATGCCGGTGAACTCGCCGAGCACGACGACGCCGATCTCGTCTTCGTCGAGGTTCTGCGCGAGGCCGAGCGTGCCGTCCGCGAAGCGGACGAGCTCGTTCGCCATGACGGAGGGCAGGCCCCCGACGTGGGCGATGCCGTCGCCGGCGTCGGTGACGTAGCCGACTTCGGTCTTCTGCGCCTGGCCCGGCTCGTACGACGAGACGAACTCCGAGAGAGCCGAACGGATCTCGTCGGGGCTGATGGAGAGTTCTGCCATTGCCATTTCCTTTTCTGGGCCGAGCCTCATGGGCGCCGGATGCAGTGTGTTTGTCTGGCGGCGCTGGACGCCGGTCGTGATGTCAACCGGCGTCAGCCGGCAAGCTTCTGCCGCAGCGAGCTGAGGCGGCTGGCGACGCTGCCGTCGATGACGTCGTCGCCGATCTGAACGCGGACCCCGCCGAGGAGGGCGGGATCGACGATCGTGTCGAATCGGATGGGTCGGCCGGACTGGGCCTGAAGGCCCTGCTCGAGCCGGGCGAGCTGCTCAGTCGAGAGCGGTGCTGCCGAGGTGACGGTCGCGATGTCGAAGCCGCGCTGGTCGGCGACGACGGTGGCCGCGTGCCGGAGTGCTTCGCCGATGCGGCGGCCGCGGGGCTGCTGCACGAGGTTCTGCACGATCGCCACGGTCTGCGGGGAGGCCTTGCCGCCGAGCAGACGGTCGACGAGCTTCGACTTGACGTCGACCGCGCTGAGCTTCGAACCGAGCGCGAGCTCGAGTTCGGAGTCGGTCGCGACCGCACGGTCGAAGGCGAAGAGCTCGGCGTCGATGTCGACGCCCTCCGCTGCCGAGTCGGCCGCGATGCGGTAACCCAGCTCCTCGATGCCGGCGAGGAAGTCCCCGCCGCTCGACCAACGGCTCGACGCGGCGGTCACGACCAGCGACACCGCCGCAGCCGGCAGCTGCGCACCGAAGACGCGCTCGACGAGCGCGCGCTTCTGCGTGGCATCCGCTTCGGCGTCCGTGAGCGCCGTGCGCAGCTGCGACGACGACCCGATCACCCGACCGGCGGCGAGGAGACCCTCGGCGACGGCAAGGTCGGCCCGGCCGAGCTCGGCGAGCGCAGCCCGCGACCCGGCCAGGGCCTCTCTCGTAGCGCTACCCATGGGTTACTTCTTCCCTCCGGCGGTGGCCTCGGAGGCCTCCAGGTCGGCGAGGAAACGGTCGACGACGGCGGTCGCCTTGGCGTCGTCGGAGAGCGACTCGCCGATCACGCCGGAGGCGAGGTCGATGGCGAGGGTGCCCACCTCGGAGCGGAGCGAGACGAGCGCGGTCTGGCGCTCGGCCTCGATCTGCGCCTGCGCGCTCGCGGTGACGCGAGCGGCCTCGGCGGTCGCGGTGTCCTTCGCCTCGGCGACGATCTTCTTGCCGTCCTCGCGAGCCGTCTCGCGGATGCGACCGGCCTCGGTGCGGGCGTCGGCGAGCTGCGCCGTGTACTCCTCGAGGGCGGCCTCGGCCTTGCGCTGGGCCTCGTCGGCCTTCGCGATGTTGCCCTCGATCGCCTCAGCACGCTCGTCGAGCAGCTTCTGGACGCGCGGGAGCACGTACTTCCAGAAGAAGACGAGGATGATGATGAAGCAGACCGACGACCAGATGATGTCGTACCACTCCGGAATCACCGGGCTGTGCGTCTCGCCACCCTCGGTTGCAGCGCTCAGTACTGCATGAAGCACGTTGGCCTCCTCAGTTGCGGCGGGTGGATCAGACGAAGATGAAGTAGGTCGCGATACCGATGAAGGCGAGCGCCTCGGTGAAGGCGATACCGATCCACATCAGGACCTGGAGGCGGCCGGCCAGCTCGGGCTGGCGGGCGACGCCCTCGATCGTCTTGCCGACGACGATGCCGACGCCGATGGCCGGGCCGATCGCCGCGAGGCCGTAGCCGACCGTCGCGATGTTGCCGTTGATCTCAGCGAGAACGGTGGTTGCGTCCACGTTGGGTTTCCTTTCCTAGGGAATGTTCTGGGCGGGTGCCCGGGCTCAGTGCTCTTCTGCGACCGCGAGCTGGATGTAGACCGCGGTGAGAAGTGCGAAGACGTAGGCCTGCAGGACGGCGACGAGGACCTCGAACAGCGTGAACGCGAGTCCGAAGGCCAGGGTGCCGGCGCCGACGACGGTCCACCAGCCGCTGAGCTGGAAGACGAAGAACTGCGTGGCTGCGAAGAAGAGCACGAGCAGGAGGTGACCGACGATCATGTTCATCATGAGTCGCAGGGTCAGCGTGATGGGCCGGATGATGAAGGTCGAGATGAACTCGATCGGCGTGACGATGATGTACACCGGCCACGGCACGCCCGCGGGGAACAGCGAGTTCTTGAAGAAGTTCTTGGGGCTCTTCTTGACGCCCGCGTAGATGAACGTGATGTACGCGACGATCGCGAGCACGAGCGGCACGCCGATGACGGAGGTGCCGGCGATGTTCAGGAAGGGGATGACGCCCGTCAGGTTCATGAACAGGATCATGAAGAACATCGTCGTGAGGATCGGCAGGAACCGCTTGCCGTCCTTCTTGCCGAGCAGGTCGTCGGCGATGTTCACGCGCACCATGTCGAGACCCATCTCGACGAGGCTCTGGAAGCGGCCGGGGACGACCTTCATCCGCCGCGTGGCGAGCCAGAAGACCAGGAAGAGCGCGATGACCGCGACCCAGCGCACCAGGATGATGCGGTTGATCTCGAAGGGGGTGTCTTCGAAGAGCAGCGGCCCGGGGAAGAATTCGTCGATCGACGGACCGTGGAACTCACCGTCTTCGGTGGCAGTCGGAACCAGCAGGTTCAGAGCGTGTGCTAGCAGCGCTTTCTCCTGTTTCGGGGCGTGGAGCTCGGCTCTCGCGACGACGAACATGGGCCTCGGTTCGCCCATGCGTGATGAGGGCAGAACCGTGGGGGGATCGGGAATACTCTAGCAAGACTTCTACGAGCAGACGAATTCAGAATCGAGTTCAGTCGCCGTCGGGTGCTTTCGGCAGCTCGACGTCGCTCGCATAGGGCAGCCGCGACTTCGCGACGACGAGGACGTCGACCACGAGCGAGGCCAGAACGCCGGCCACGAGGCTGAGGAACAGCACGGTCGTGTCGAGCCACGCGGCATCCCGGAGGAGCACGACGAGCACGATGAAGACGATGAACTTCAGGAGCCATCCGCCGAGCACGATGCCGAAGAACGCGCCCACGAAGAGGTCGCTGCCCGAGAAGCGGTTGGCGAGGAGGATGCTCGCCGCCGTGATGCCCATGAACACCACCGCCATCGTGGTGCCGATGAGGGCGCCCCAGAGGCCGGGGAGCCCCGCGAAGACGAGGCCGAGCACCGCGCTCACCACGAGGATCACGGCGGCGAGCACGCCGCCCCAGAGGAGGGCGCGGCGGAGCACCGGGTTCGAGGTCGGCGTGCGGTCGGCGGGCTGTGCGGGACGTGCGTCGGTCATCATGCTCCAGTCGGGGGTCGCCCGATTCTACCGAGCCGGACCTTCGAGTTCGTCGGCCGCGACGGGGGTGGCGCTCGGGCGCTCCTCGGCGGCGATCGTGAGGCGCTTTCGGCGACCGAGCGGCGCGAGCGTGATCACGGCGCAGACGAGGAAGCCGACGCCGAGGAAGACGAAGGCCCAGGCACTGTCGACGCCGAAGTACGTCGGGAGCACGTAGGTGAGCAGGCACCCGACGCTGGCGACGGCCGTCCACCCGTAGAGGATGAGCACGGCGTTCAGGTGCGAGTGCCCCATGTCGAGCAGGCGGTGGTGCAGGTGCTTCCGATCGGCGGCGAAGGGCGACTTGCCCGCACTGAGGCGCCGCACGACCGCGAGCCCGAAGTCGAGCAGCGGGATCACGAGCACCACGAACGGCAGCAGGATCGGGATGAACGCCGCGAAGAGGTTCTCGAAGCCGACGCTGCCCGGGTTGATCGTGCCCGTCACCGCGATCGCCGCGGTCGCGGTCAGCAGGCCGATGAGCAGGGCGCCTGCGTCGCCCATGAAGAGCTTCGCCGGGTGCCAGTTCAGCGGCAGGAAGCCCGCGCAGGCGCCGACCACGATGACGGCGAGCAGCGACGCGAGGTTGAAGTAGTTGAGCGGCGAGGTCTGCTGCACGAGCAGGTACGTGTAGAGGAAGAAGACGCCGTTGGCGATGAGCGAGACGCCCGCGACGAGCCCGTCGAGCCCGTCGATGAAGTTCACCGCGTTCATCACGAGCACGATGACGAAGACCGTGAGCGTCGCGCTCAGCCACGACGGGATGAGCGTGATGCCGGCGATCGGCAGCGACACGATCGTGACGCCCTGCCAGGCGATGAGCCCGCCGGCGATGAACTGGCCCGCGAGCTTCGTCGTCCAGTCGAGGTCCCAGATGTCGTCGGCGACGCCCATCGCGACGATGAGGAGCGCCGCTCCCAGGATCGCGAGGATCTGCCCCGGGTTCTCGAAGATGATCGAGACGTTCGAGAACCGCGACACCCCGAGGCTCGACACGAAGGCCGCAGCCCCGATCGCGACGACGATGCCGACGAACATCGCGATGCCGCCGAGCCGCGGCGTCGGCCGGGTGTGCACGTCGCGCTCGCGGATCTTCGGGTAGAGCCGGTACTTCAGGCTGAGCTTCCAGACGACGATCGAGCCGCCGAAGGTGACGAGCGCGGCCAGCAGCGCGAGCGAGAGGAAGAGGGTCATGAGGCGGCGGTGCCCGCCTCATCGGCGCGGTCGACGGGGTCGGATGCCTCGGGCGCGCCTGCGTCCACCGCATCGGATGTCTCGGGCGCGCCTGGTTCGGACGAGTCATCGGCGACGGGCGGGGCGATCTCGGCCGGCTCGGCGGTCGCGTCGCCGCCCTCGGGCTCCAGCAGGTCTTCACCGACGACCGCGGCGATGCGCTCGCGCGAGATGACCCCGGCGCGCACGATGCGGAGCACTCCCCCGTGCTCGCCGAGCCCCGTGGCATCCACGATCGTCGAGGAGGTGTCGCCCGGGCGCTCGCCGATCGCCTCGTAACCCGAGCCGGCCTCGCCGCCGTCGAGGTAGACGGCGATCGACTCGCCGAGCATCTCCTCGGCCGCCGCGGCGGTCGTCGCGCTCGGCAGTCCCGAGAGGTTCGCCGAGGAGACCGCGAGCGGGCCCGTCTCGGAGAGCAGTTCGAGCGCGATCGGGTTCGCGGGCATCCGCAATGCGACCGTTCCGCGGGTCTCGCCGAGGTCCCACTGGAGCGAGGGCTGCGCACGGAGGATGACCGTCAGCCCGCCCGGCCAGAACTCGCCGACGAGGTCGCGCACGACGGGCGGCACCTCGCTCGCGAGGGCGTCGAGCGTCGGCAGCCCGGGGATCAGCACGGGCGGCGGCGAGGTGCGCTCGCGGCCCTTCGCTTCGAGCAG
Organism: Agromyces sp. NPDC057679; assembly: GCF_042799635.1. NCBI lineage: Bacteria > Bacillati > Actinomycetota > Actinomycetes > Micrococcales > Microbacteriaceae > Agromyces > Agromyces sp. NPDC057679. The sequence continues at coordinate 245,490 of NZ_JBHVIK010000001.1, forward strand.
CCTCGCGACGGCCTTCGCGTCGAAGGCGTCGGCCGCGACGCCGTAGACCGTGTCGGTCGGGATGACGACGAGTTCGCCGCGTCCGATCGCGCCGCGGGCGAGTCGCATGCCGGTGAGCAACTGGGAGTCGACCGAGCAGTCGTAGATGGCAGTCATGACCTGCCGATTCTAGACCAGCGCGGCCGGACGATCGGATGCCCCGGGCGGCGTACCGCCCGGGGCATCCGGGTTAGATGCGGGCTCGCTCAGCGACGACCCGCCTTGCGACGGAACAGCCACGCGCCCCAGACGGCCGCGACGGCGATGATGGCGACGCACCAGCCGACCGCCCACCAGGCCGAGTCGCCCATGGGCGTGCCGAGCAGGAGCGACCGGATCGTCTCGATCACCGGGGTGATCGGCTGGTTCTCCGCGATCCACTGCAGCCACTCGGGCATGGTGTCGACCGGCACGAAGGCGCTCGACAGGTACGGCAGGAACAGCAGGATGAAGCCGTAGCCGCTCGCCGCCTCCGGCGTCGAGGCCGCGAGCCCGATCGCGGCGAACAGGTAGGTGATCGCGAGGATGTAGAGGGCCACGACGCCGAAGGCGGCGAGCCATTCGAGGGGCGTCGCGTTCGGCGTGAACCCGACGAGGAGGGCGACCCCGATCACCACCGCCGTGGCGACGAGGTTGCGCACGAGGCTCTCGACGACGTGCCCGGTGAGCACCGCGCCGCTGCGCAGCGGCATCGTGCGGAATCGGTCGATGATGCCCGTGGTCATGTCGCGCGACACCGAGATCGCGGTGCCGGAGGCGCCGAATCCCGCGCACAGCAGGATGATGCCGGGCACGACGTAGTCGACGTAGCCGCCCGAGGGGTCGATCGCGTTGCCGAAGATGAACGTGAACAGCAGCATGAGCATCGTCGGCAGGACGACCGCCATGAGCAGGGCCTCGACGTCGCGCACGGAGTGGATGAGGCTGCGGCCGATGAAGACGCGCTCGGCCGCCACGCCGCGCAGTCGGGGCCGGCGGGCGGGGGCGGTTGCGGTTGCGGTGGTCATGTCGCCTCCACGAGTTCGGGGGTGGATGCCTCGGCGCCGGCCGTGATCGCGAGGAACACGTCGTCGAGGCTCGGACGGCGGATGGAGACCTGCACCCCGTCGCCGCCGACGGCGGCCCGGTCGAGCTCGTCGATCGCGGCGCGCAGGCCGTGCACGGTGCCGTCGGTCGGGATCTCGCGGACGAGCGCGCCGTCGGCGTCGCGCAGTTCGACGACGTCGCCGCCCACCCTGGCCTTGAGCTCGTCGGCGGTGCCCTCGGCGGCGATGCGCCCGCGGTCGAGCACGGCGATGCGGTCGGCGAGCCGATCCGCCTCCTCGAGGTACTGGGTGGTGAGGAACACCGTGGTGCCCGCGTCGGCGAGCGTGCGGATGACGGTCCAGAGCTCCTGCCGGCTGCGGGTGTCGAGCCCGGTCGTCGGCTCGTCGAGGAAGAGGACGGGCACGTCGACGACGAGGCTGAGCGCGAGGTCGAGCCTGCGGCGCATGCCGCCCGAGTAGGTGCCGACCCGGCGGCCGGCCGCCGCCTCGAGGTCGAAGCGCCGCAGCAGCTCGTCGGCGCGCGCCTTCGCGTGGCGGCGGGTGAGCCCCGAGAGCCGGCCCATCATGACGAGGTTCTCGGTGGCGGTGAGGACCTCGTCGACGGCGGCCGACTGACCGGTGAGCGCGATGCGCTGCTGCACCTCCCCTGGGTGGTCGACGACGTCGTGCCCGGCCACGCGGGCGGTGCCCGCATCGGGGACGACGAGCGTCGTGAGGATGTTGATCGTCGTGGTCTTGCCCGCACCGTTCGGCCCGAGGAGGGCGAAGACGCTCCCCTGCGGCACGGCGAGGTCGAGCCCCGCGAGTACCTCGGTCCGGCCGAACTGCTTGCGGAGGCCGCGGACGTCGATGGCGAGTTCCATCGGTCGTGCTCCGTTCGTCTCGCGTCCGCGCCGCCGGCCCTTCGGCCGGTGTATGGCGCAAACTGTTTATGTGATGCACTGTTGTTTAAGTAATACACAGTTCTAGACTGTGGTCAAGCCCACCGAACGAACTGGAGCCCGATGAGCGACGAGCGAGCCGACCCCGAACTCCCCCGCGGCGTCGCGCTGGCCTGGGGCGTCGCCGCCCACCCCCAGCGCGGGCCCAAGCGCGAGCTCTCGATCGAGCGCATCGTCGATGCGGCGATGGAGATCGCCGACGCCGAGGGGCTCGGCGCCGTCTCGATGAGCCGCGTCGCGGCATCCCTCGGATTCACGACGATGTCGCTCTACCGCTACGTCACGAGCAAGGACGACCTGATCCTGCTCATGCAGGAGGGCGCGGTCGAGCCGCCCGTGCCCGACGAGTCCGTCGAGCGCGGCTGGCGCGAGGGCGTCACCGCCTGGGTGCTCGCCATGCGCGCGGCGTACCACGAGCACCCGTGGCTCGTCGACATCCCGATCTCGGGAGCCCCGATCACGCCGAACAGCCTGCTCATCGTCGACTGGTTCCTCCGCGAGGTGCGCGAGCTGCCGCTGAGCGACGGCGAGAAGATGTCGGCGCTGCTCCTGCTCACCAGCTACGCCCGTGCGACGAGCGCGCAGGACCGCGACCTCCGGGCGGCCGCCCTCGCCGCCGACGACCCGGCCGACGTCACCGGGGAGAGCGCCTTCGTCGCGCTGACCGAGCTCGTCACGCCCGAGCGCTTCCCGTACCTCAGCCCGCTGCTCGCCGCCGGCGGCTACGTCGCCGAACCCGGCACGCACCCGGGCGACACCGACGACGACTTCTCCTTCGGGCTCCTCCGCATCCTCGACGGCATCGAGCACCACGTCGACCGCCTCGGCGGCACCTCGTCACCCGCCGCGCCCGAGCCGCTCGCCGAGCTGCCGGCGCAGCTCGACCTTCCCCGCGACCCGCGGGTCCGCGAGGCGGCGAAGGCGCGGCGCGAGGCCGAGAAGGCCGTGCGCGAGGCGCAGAAGGCGCTGCGGGAGGCCCAGAAGCGCGAGCGCGAGTCGATCAAGCACGCCCTCGAGCGCGAGAAGCACGAGAAGAGGAAGTAGCTCCGCCTCAGCGCAGCGCGGTCGTCGCCCGATCGCGCCCGGTGAGGTCGCGGTGATGCGAGATCGCGCGCCAGCCGTCGGCGGCGAGCAGTGCCGCGATGTCGGCGGACTGCGCCTCGCCGTGCTCGATCACGAGGAGGCCGCCCGGCACCAGGAGCGCTCGCGCGCGCTGCGAGAGCGCCCGCACCACGTCGAGGCCGTCCGCCCCGCCGTAGAGGGCCCGCTCGGGGTCGTAGAGCCGCACCTCGGGGTCGCGGGGAATCGCGCCCAGCGGGATGTACGGCGGGTTCGAGACGACGACCGACACCCGTCCGTCGAGTTCGGGCAGCGCCGTCGCGAGGTCGCCGAAGACGAGCTCGAGGTTCGGGGCCCCGACCTCCTCCACGTTGCGACGCGTCCAGGGGAACGCCTCGGGCGAGTTCTCGACCGCCCACACCTTCGCGTGCGGCACCTCGGTCGCGAGGGCCAGCGCGATCGCGCCGCTGCCCGAACCGAGGTCGATGCCGATCGGCTCGGCGTCGGCCACCGCGCGCAGCGCGTCGATGCCGATCTGGGCGACGCCCTCGGTCTCGGGGCGCGGCACGAACACGCCCGGCCCCACCGCGAGCTCGAGCGAACGGAACGCGGCCCGACCCGTGAGGTGCTGGAGGGGCTCGCGCCGGGCGCGACGCTCGGCGAGCGAGGCCAGCGCCGCGGCATCCTCGGCGGAGAAGCCCCCGCCGATCACGAGCCGCGCCTGCACGCCGCCGCGGCTGAGGCCGAGCACGTGCCCGATGAGGAGTTCGGCGTCGACCTCGGGGTCGGGGACCCCCGCCTCGGCGAGCGTCCTCACGAGCTCGTCGCGCACCTCGCGCAGCGGTCGGGCGGCCTGGTCCTCTGGTGCATCCACGCAATGGAATGTAACGCACCCCCACCGCTCCGGCCGCCCCAATAGGCTGATGAGGCCCGCACCGCCCCTCCAGAAAGGCCTGCCCATGGCTCAGATCTACGACAACATCACGCAGGCCTTCGGCCGCACCCCGCTCGTGCGCCTGAACCGCCTCACCGAGGGCGCGGGCGCGACCGTGCTCGCGAAGCTCGAGTTCTACAACCCCTCCGCGAGCGTGAAGGACCGCCTCGGCGTCGGCATCGTCGACGCCGCCGAGGCCTCGGGCGCACTCCAGCCCGGCGGCACCATCGTCGAGGGCACGAGCGGCAACACGGGCATCGCCCTCGCCCTCATCGGGGCGGCGCGCGGCTACAAGGTCATCCTCGCGATGCCCGAGACCATGTCGAAGGAGCGCAAGTCGCTGCTGAAGGCCTACGGCGCCGAGCTCGTGCTCACTCCCGGCTCCGAGGGCATGAAGGGCGCAGTCGCCAAGGCCGAGGAGATCGCCGCGGCGACCCCCGGCGCGATCCTCGCCCGCCAGTTCGAGAACGAGGCGAATGTCGAGATCCACCGCCGCACCACCGCCGAAGAGGTGTGGAACGACACCGACGGCGGCGTCGACATCTTCGTGTCGGGCATCGGCACCGGCGGCACCCTCTCCGGCACCGGCCAGGTGCTGAAGGAGCGCAAGCCCGGCGTGAAGATCGTCGGCGTCGAGCCCGCCGAGTCCCCCATCCTCAACGGCGGCGCACCCGGCCCCCACAAGATCCAGGGCATCGGCGCGAACTTCGTCCCCGACATCCTCGACCGCGACGTCTACGACGAGATCATCGACGTGAACATCGACCAGGCCGTCGCCACCGCGCGCCGCCTCGGCACCGAGGAGGGCATCCTCGGCGGCATCTCCTCCGGCGCGACCGTGTACGCCGCACTCGAGCTCGCCAAGCGCCCCGAGAACGACGGCAGGACGATCGTCGTCATCGTCGCGAGCTACGGCGAGCGGTACCTGTCGACCGTCCTGTACGAGGGTCTGCTTGACTGATCAGGTGCCGATCTTCAGACGCCTGAGAGAAGACCTCGCGACCGCCCGTGCGCACGACCCCGCAGCACGGAACGGTCTCGAGGTCTTCCTCGTGTATTCGGGCCTTCACGCCATCTGGGCCTACCGCCTCGCCCATCGGCTGTGGCGGGCCCGGTGGCGGTTCCCCGCACGGGTGATCTCGCAGCTGACGCGATTCCTCACGGGCATCGAGATCCACCCGGGGGCGACCATCGGCCGCCGCTTCTTCATCGACCACGGCATGGGCGTCGTGATCGGCGAGACCGCCGTCATCGGCGACGACGTCATGCTCTACCACGGCGTCACCCTCGGCGGGAAGGCGCCGCGCAACACCCCGCCCGGCACCAAGCGGCACCCGACCCTCGACGACGGCGTCACGGTCGGCGCCGGGGCGAAGATCCTCGGCGACATCACGATCGGCGCCTGGAGCGCCGTCGGCGCCAACGCCGTCGTCACGCGCAGCGCTCCCCCGCACTCCCTCGTCGTCGGCGTGCCCGCGACGGTGCGCCCGCTGTCGCACCAGACCGCCGACGCCGCGCGCGGCGTGCACGACTGGCACATCTGAGCCGTCGTATGACGAGGGGCGGATGACCCGGGGCGCGCCCCGGAGCATCCGCCCCTCGTCGTTTCGCGGTGCGACCCGCGGAGTCAGTCCTCGCGACCGGCGAGCTGCGCCTCCTCGTCGGCCTGGATGGCCGACTCGATGAGCGGGTCGAGCGCGCCGTTCATGACCTGGTCGAGGTTGTACGCCTTGTAGCCCGTGCGGTGGTCGGCGATGCGGTTCTCGGGGAAGTTGTACGTGCGGATGCGCTCCGAGCGGTCCATCGAGCGGATCTGCGACTTGCGGGCGTCGGAGGCCGCCGCGTCGAGCTCCTCCTGCTGGCGCGCGAGGATGCGGGCGCGGAGCACGCGCATCGCCGCCTCGCGGTTCTGCAGCTGCGACTTCTCGTTCTGCATCGAGACCACGATGCCGGTCGGGAGGTGGGTGATGCGCACGGCCGAGTCGGTCGTGTTCACCGACTGGCCGCCCGGGCCCGACGATCGGTAGACGTCGATCTTGAGGTCGTTCTGGTTGATCTCGACTTCTTCGGGCTCGTCGACCTCGGGGAAGACGAGCACGCCCGTCGTCGAGGTGTGGATGCGCCCCTGGGTCTCGGTGACGGGCACGCGCTGCACGCGGTGCACGCCGCCCTCGTACTTGAGGTGCGCCCAGACGCCCTGCGACGGGTCGCTCGCGTTCGACTTGATCGCGACCTGGACGTCCTTGTAGCCGCCGAGGTCGGACTCGTTGCGCTCGAGGAGCTCGGTCTTCCAGCCCTTCGACTGCGCGTACTGGATGTACATGCGCAGGAGGTCGGCGGCGAAGAGGGCGCTCTCCGCGCCGCCCTCGCCGCCCTTGATCTCCATGATCACGTCGCGGCCGTCGTCGGGGTCGCGCGGGATCAGGAGTCGCCGGAGCTTCTCCTGCGCCTGCGCGAGCCCCTCCTCGAGGGCCGGCACCTCCTCGGCGAAGGCCTCGTCCTCCTTCGCGAGCTCACGGGCCGCCGCGAGGTCGTCCTGCGCCTCGTGCCACGCCGTGTTCGCCGCGACGATCCGGCTCAGCTCGGCGTAACGCCGGTTGACCTTCTTCGCGCGCGCCGCGTCGGCGTGCAGCGCCGGGTCCGCGAGCTCCTCCTGGAGCTGCGCGTGCTCGGCGAGCAGCGGTTGGACCGAATCGAACACGGGAGCCTCAGCGGTGGTCGGTCTCGTGCCCGTGCGCGTTGCCGTGGCCGGCGACCGGCATCGACTTCTGCATGAGCATGAGGAACTCGACGTTCGACTGCGTCTCCTTCAGGCGACCGAGCACGGCCTCGAGGGCCGGCTGCTGGTCGAGGCCGGCGAGGGCGCGACGCAGCTTCCAGGTGATCTTCACCTCGTCGGGGCTCAGCAGCATCTCTTCACGACGCGTCGACGAGGCGTTCACGTCGACGGCCGGGAAGATGCGCTTGTCGGCGAGCTGGCGCGAGAGGCGCAGCTCGGAGTTGCCGGTGCCCTTGAACTCCTCGAAGATCACCTCGTCCATCTTCGACCCCGTCTCGACGAGCGCGGTCGCGAGGATGGTCAGCGAGCCGCCGTTCTCGATGTTGCGCGCGGCGCCGAAGAAGCGCTTCGGCGGGTACAGCGCCGAGGCGTCGACACCGCCCGAGAGGATGCGGCCCGACGCGGGCGCGGCCAGGTTGTAGGCGCGGCCGAGGCGGGTGATCGAGTCGAGCAGCACGACGACGTCGTGGCCGAGCTCGACGAGGCGCTTCGCACGCTCGATGGCGAGCTCGGCGACCGTCGTGTGGTCTTCGGCCGGACGGTCGAAGGTCGAGGCGATGACCTCGCCCTTCACCGTGCGCTGCATGTCGGTGACCTCTTCGGGGCGCTCGTCGACGAGCACGACCATGAGGTGGACCTCGGGGTTGTTGATCGAGATGGCGTTCGCGATCTGCTGCAGCACGATCGTCTTGCCCGCCTTCGGGGGCGCGACGATGAGGCCGCGCTGGCCCTTGCCGATGGGCGCGACGAGGTCGATGATTCGCTGCGTGAGCTTCGTCGGCTCGGTCTCGAGGCGCAGGCGCTCCTGCGGGTAGAGGGGCGTCAGCTTCTGGAACTCGACGCGCGCGGCGGCCTCGTCGATCGACTGTCCGTTGACCGAGTCGACCTTGACGAGCGCGTTGTACTTCTGACGGCTGTTCGCCTCGTTGTCGCGCGGCTGCTTGATCGAGCCGACGACGGCGTCGCCCTTGCGCAGGTGGTACTTCTTGACCTGGCCGAGCGAGACGTACACGTCGCTCGGACCGGGCAGGTACCCCGTCGTGCGCACGAACGCGTAGTTGTCGAGCACGTCGAGGATGCCCGCGATCGGGATCAGCACGTCGTCGTCGAGGATCTCGGGCTCGAGCTCGTCGCCGGCACCGCCCTGGCCGCGGCGCTTGCGGTCGCGGTAGCGGCTGCGACGGCCGCCCTCGCCCTCGAGCTGCTGCTGGGCGTCGCGGTTCTGGCCGTCGCGGCCCTGGCCCTGGTTCTGGCCGTCGCGGCCCTGACCCTCGCGGCCCTGACCCTGCCCGTCGCGGCCCTGACCGTCACGACCCTGGCCGTCGCGACCCTGGCCGCCCTGCTTGCCCTTCTCGGCGTCGCCCTGGCGCTCGGAGGACTTGCCGCCCTCGTCGCGCTTGCCGCGCTGCTCGCCGCCCTGGGCGCCGTCGTTCTGGCCGCCCTGGCCGTTCTGGCGGCGGTCGCCGCCCTGCTTCTGCGTGTCGTCGCCGCGCTCACCGCGGTCGTTGCCGCCGCGCTCGCCGCCACGGCGACCGCGGTTGCGGCCGCGACCCTGGCGGGGCTCGTCGGTCTGGGCCTGCTCGCCCTCGCCCTCGGTCGCGGCGGGGCGGGCGCCCTCGCCGGTCGCGGCCGCGAGCTCCTCGCGCACCGCGGCGCGGGCGGCCTCGCGGGCCTCGTCGTCGTTCGCGGGCACGAGGCCGACGCCGGCGCCGCCCGCGTTGACGTGCTGCGCGGCGGCCGTCGTCGCGCTCGTCGCGCGGCGCGGCTGGCGACCGCGACGGGGCGCGGTCTGCTCGGGGGCGGATGCCTCGGGCGCGGGCTGCTCGACGGCAGGCGCCTCGATCGGCGCCGAGTCCGCCGCCGGGGCGGCGGGCGCCTCGACGACGGGAGTCTCGGCGGGCGCCGGGTCGGCCGCGGCCGCCGCGCCGTCGAGGTCGAGCGTCGGGGCGACGTCGCCCGCCTGCTCGGCCTGACGGGCGGAGATCGCCTCGACGAGTTCGCCCTTGCGGAGCTTGGATGCGCCCACGATGCCGAGCGAGACGGCGAGCTCCTGGAGCTCGGCGACCTTGAGGCCGGTGAGAGGGGCGCTGTTCGCCACGCCTGCAGCGTGGTCGGATGCGTTGGTCACTGAGTGTTTTCCTTTCCCCTGGCGCAAGATTTGCGCGGCAGGAGAGCTGATCGCGTCCTCGAGCGAGGTCGGCGCGCGGTGGCGCAGACATGCGCGAGAGCGAAAGCAAGAGATTGCCGGGAATTGCACGATGCGGCCGGGAGCACGAACAGTGCATGTGTCTGCAGTACGTCGCCTGCCGGGTGCGGTGTCAGTCTAACACCGTGCGGCGCTCGACTTCGCCATGCGACGCGCCCTGTGGAGAACGTGGATCCGGGAGTCGCGGAGGCCGGGCTGTCGCCGTTCGCTCGGCGGTCCGGCGCGAAAGGCGGCGTCACTCCGTCCGCTGGGGCTGCCGCCTTTCGCTCCACGGTCTCCCGCAAGTGGCGGCGTCAGCCCGAGCGGTCTCCCGAGGAGGCGTCGCGGCGCGGGGCGCCGCGGACGCTGGGGCTGCCGCCTTTCGCGACGAGTTCAGACCGCTACGCGCTCTGAACTGTCGCGCCCTTGAAGTCGACGGCGAGGGGCAGCGCCTGCCAGACGGTCTCCGCGACGCTCTCGACGAGTGCGGTCGCGGCGGCGCGCTCGCTCGGGTCGCTCGCGAGCACGAGGATCGACGGGCCGGCGCCCGAGACGACGGCCGGATGGCCCGCCTCGCGGAGCGCCCGGATGAGCCGATCGGTCTCGGGCATGGCCGCGGCGCGGTAGTGCTGGTGCAGCTTGTCCTCGGTCGCCTGGAAGAGCAGCTCGGGGCTCTGGATGAGCGCGGCGACGAGCAGCGCCGAACGCGAGACGTTGAACACCGCGTCCTCGTGCGGCACCGACTCGGGCTGCAGCGACCGTGCGAGCGCCGTCGACATCTCGTGCTCGGGCACCAGCACGAGCGGCGAGACGCCGCGGTGCACGATGAGCTTCTTGTGCCGGGGGCCCTCGGGGGTCACCCACGCGATCGTGAGCCCGCCGAACAGCGCGGGCGCGACGTTGTCGGGATGCCCCTCGAGCTCGGTCGCGAGCTCGAGCAGCTCGTCGGCGGTGAAGTCGACGACGCCGTCGAGCAGCCCCTTCGCGGCGATGACGCCGGCGACGATCGCCGCGCCCGAGGAGCCGAGCCCGCGGCCGTGCGGGATCGTGTTGTGCGCCACGAGCCGCAGGCCCGGCAGTGCGACGCCGGCGCGTTCGAAGGTGTGCGCGATCGAGCGCACGACGAGGTGCGAGGCATCCAGCGGCACCTCGCCCTCGCCGACGCCGTGCACCTCGACGACGACGCCGGCCGCCTCGGTCGCCTGGACCTCGAGCTCGTCGTAGCGCGCGAGCGCGAGCCCGAGCGTGTCGAAGCCCGGCCCGAGGTTCGCCGAGGTCGCCGGCACCTTCACCTGCACGGCGCGGCCCGCAAGCACGGTGGTCGCCGGCGCGACGAGGGTGCCGGTCACGAGGCGAGCCCGAGCACCGACGCGATCTGCGCGGTGTCGACCGGCACGATGGTCGGCTGCACGTCGGAGCCGTCGGCCGTGCGCAGGGCCCACTGCGGGTCCTTCAGTCCGTGCCCGGTGACGGTGAGCACGACGCGGGCTCCCTTCGGCACGACGCCGGCCTCGGCGCGCTCGAGCAGGCCGGCGACCGAGATCGCCGATGCGGGCTCGACGAAGATGCCGACCTCGGCCGAGAGGATGCGCTGCGCCTCGAGGATCTTGTCGTCGTCGATGGCGCCGAAGTAGCCGTCGGACTCGTCGCGCGCCTGCAGGGCGAGCTCCCACGAGGCGGGGTTGCCGATGCGGATCGCGCTCGCGATCGTGTCGGGGTCCTTCACGGGCTCGCCGCGCACGATCGGCGCGGAGCCAGCGGCCTGGAATCCGAACATCCGGGGCAGGCGCGTGGCGTTGCCGGCCGCGATGTCCTCGCGGTAGCCGCGCGTGTACGCGGTGTAGTTGCCGGCGTTGCCGACCGGGATGAAGTGGAAGTCGGGAGCGTCGCCGAGCACCTCGACGACCTCGAACGCCGCGGTCTTCTGCCCCTCGATGCGGTCGTTGTTGACCGAGTTCACGAGGTGCACCGGGTAGTTCGCGGCGAGGTCGCGGGCGATGTCGAGGCAGTCGTCGAAGTTGCCCTGCACCTGCAGGAGCTCGGCGTTGTGCGCGATGGCCTGGCTGAGCTTGCCCATCGCGATCTTGCCCTCGGGCACGAGCACGGCGGCCGTGATGCCGGCGTGCGTGGCGTACGCGGCCGCCGAGGCGGAGGTGTTGCCGGTCGAGGCGCAGATGACGACCTTCGCGCCGTCCTCGACGGCCTTCGTCACCGCCATCGTCATGCCGCGGTCCTTGAAGGAACCGGTCGGGTTCATGCCCTCGAACTTCACCCAGACGTCGGCGCCGGTGCGGGCCGAGAGCGCCGGGGCGGGAAGGAGCGGCGTGCCGCCCTCGCCGAGCGTGACGACCGGGGTGGCGTCGGTGACGTCGAGGCGGTCCGCGTACTCGCGGATGACTCCGCGCCACTGGCGGGAGTTGGCCTTGGGGGTGGGGTGGTTCACAGTGCTCCTTCGACTCGGAGGACGGACGCGACGGATGCGACGACGGGGCTCTGGGCGAGGGCGGCGACGGTCTCGGCGAGCGCGGACTCCTTCGCCTCATGCGTCCCGATGACCAGCGTAGCCCGCTGGCTCCCTTCGCTGACGCTCTGCTGGAGTTGCTCGACCGAGACGCCGTGCAGGGCGAAGATGCGGGCGATCTGCTCGAGCACACCGGGTTCGTCGGTGACCTCGAGGGTGATCGCGTAGCGCGTGGTGATGCGGCCGATCTCGAGCACGGGCACTTCGGCCTGGGTCGATTCGGCGGTGCCGGGGCCGCCGGAGACGCGGCGGCGGGCGATCGCGACGAGGTCGCCGAGCACCGCGGAGGCGGTCTGCACTCCCCCGGCGCCGGCGCCGTAGAACATGAGCGGGCCCGCGGCGGAGGCCTCGACGAAGACGGCGTTGTTCGCGCCGTGCACGGCGGCGAGCGGGTGGCTGCGCGGCACGAGCGCCGGGTACACGCGCGCGGAGACGCCCTCGTCGCCCGTCTCGGGGTCGGTGAGCCGCTCGCAGATCGCGAGGAGCTTCACGACGTAGCCCGCGCGACGCGCCGACTCGACCTGGTCGGCCGAGACCTCGGTGATCCCCTCCCGGTGCACCGCTTCGACGGGCACGCTCGTGTGGAAGGCGAGGCTCGCGAGGATCGCCGCCTTCTGCGCGGCGTCGTAGCCGCCGATGTCGGCGGTCGGGTCGGCCTCGGCGTAGCCGAGCTCGGTCGCGGTCGCGAGCGCGTCCTCGAGGGATGCCCCGGTCGTGTCCATGCGGTCGAGGATGAAGTTCGTGGTGCCGTTGACGATGCCGAGGATGCGGTCGACCCGGTCGCCGGCGAGGCTCTCGCGGAGCGGCCGGATGATCGGGATCGCCCCGGCGACGGCGGCCTCGTAGGAGAGCTGCGCGCCGACCTGCTCGGCCGCGGCGAAGAGCTCGGGGCCGTGCGAGGCGAGGAGCGCCTTGTTGCCGGTCACGACGTCGGCGCCCGAGCCGATCGCCTGGAGCACGAGGCTCCGGGCGGGCTCGATGCCGCCGACCAGCTCGATCACGATGTCGGAACCGAGGATGAGCGACTCGGCGTCGGTCGTGAGCAGCTCGGCGGGCAGCTCGACGTCGCGCTTCGCGGTCGTGTCGCGCACGGCGATGCCGACGAGCTCGAGGCGGGCGCCGACGCGCTGCTCGAGCTCGTCGGCGTGCTCGAGGAGGAGCCTCGCCACCTGCGATCCCACCGATCCGGCTCCGAGCAGTCCGACTCGGATGGAGCGGTACTCGATCATGCGGGGGTCCCTTCGGTAGCGGATGGCTCGAGCCCGAGATCGCGACCGAGCAGGTCGTCGATCGTCTCGCCGCGCACGATGAGGCGGGCTTCGCCGCCCCGCACCGCGACGACGGGCGGGCGGGGCACGTGGTTGTAGTTCGACGCGAGCGACCAGCAGTAGGCCCCCGTGGCGGGCACCGCGAGCAGGTCGCCCGGTGCGGTGTCGGCGGGCAGGTACTCGGCGTCGACGACGATGTCGCCCGACTCGCAGTGCTTGCCCACGACCCGCGAGAGCGCGGGTGCCGCCGCCGAGACGCGCGAGGCCAGGCGGGCCGAGTACTCGGCGCCGTAGAGCGCGGTGCGCGCGTTGTCGCTCATGCCGCCGTCGACGCTCACGTAGCGTCGCTCCCCGCCCTCGATGGGCACCGACTTGATCGTGCCGACCGTGTAGATCGTGACGCCGGCCGGGCCGATGATCGAGCGCCCGGGCTCGAACGCGAGCCTCGGCAGCGGCAGGCCGCGTTCGCGGCAGCCGGCGACGACGGCGTCGAGGATGCCCCGGGCGATGTCCTCGATCGGCTGCGGCGAGTCGGCCGCGGTGTAGGCGATGCCGAAGCCGCCGCCGAGGTTGAGCTCGGGCACGGGTGCGGCCGCGGAGAGCTCGGCGTGGGCCTCGAGCAGGCGGGAGGCCGACTCGGCGAAACCGTCGGCGTCGAAGATCTGGGAGCCGATGTGGCAGTGCAGGCCGAGGAACTCGAGGGACTCGTGAGCGCGGATGCGGGCGCCCAGTTCGGCCGCGCTCTCGAGCGGGACCCCGAACTTCTGGTCTTCGTGGGCGGTCGCGAGGAACTCGTGCGTCGAGGCGTGCACGCCGCTGTTCACCCGGAGGCGCACCCGCTGGCGTCGCCCGGCGCGGGCGGCGGCGGCCGCGACCCGCTCGATCTCGACCTCGCTGTCGATGACGATCGCCCCGACGCCCGCGGCGACCGCGGCGTCGATCTCGGCGAGCGACTTGTTGTTGCCGTGGAAGCCGAGGCGCGCGGGATCGGCCCCCGCGCCGAGCGCGACCGCGAGCTCGCCGCCGGTGCACACGTCGACCGCGAGCCCCTCGTCGAGGACCCAGCGCACGACCGCGCCCGAGAGGAACGCCTTGCCCGCGTAATAGACCGTCACATCGGTGCCCGCGGCACGCGCCGCGACCTCGAAGGCCTCACGGGTTCGGCGGGCGCGCCCGCGCGCCTCGTCCTCGTCGACGACGTAGAGCGGGGTGCCGAACCGGGCGGCGAGCGACGCCGCGTCGAGGCCGGCGAGCACGAGCCGTCCGGCGTCGTCGCGATGGGCGGACTCGGGCCAGACCTGCGGCACGAGCCCGTTGACGTCGTCGGGCACGGCGGGGCCCGAGGGGACGGCGATGGAGACGGATGCCACGGAGAAACCTCACGGAGGGGACGAATCGACGGTCGCTCGCGGCGAGCGAACCCGGATCGGTTCCTGAAGCCTGATGCGTGCCGACCTTGTGGGTCGGCGTACGGCGAGTCTACCGAGGCCGCACGGCGAGGCCGAATCGAGCCGTCAGTCGCAGCTCCCGGTCTGCTGCAGGTGCGCCGCGTCGAGCGTGACCTCCGAGCCCTCGAGCTCGACCTGTACGACACCCGGCGCCGCGGCGATGCCGGTCACCTCGATGCCCTCGGGCAGGTGCTCGGCCACGCAGACCGCGATCGGGTCGCCGCCGAGCACCCGTTCGACGATGCCCGAGAGGTCGAGCGAGCCGCCGCCCGCGCCGACCTCAACGCCGACCGGCTCGAGCAGCACCTCGTTGCCGGCCGCCGTGGGCGTCGCGGTCACCTGGTAGGCGATCGACTGCCCGAACAGCTCGAGTTCGCCCTCGTAGCCGACGGTCGCGTCGCCGAGGGTGATCGAGCCGGTCGAGTTCGGAACCTGGACGAGGCTGTTCACCGCGTCCTGCTCGGCCGAGACCGTCGCCTCGAGCCGCTCGACCGGGCTGCCCAGGTCGACCGGAACGCCGCGGAGGTCGACCGCGACGTCGAGCGGCGCACCGTCGACGACGAGTTCGGGTGCGCTGAGCGATACCTGCTCCATCGTGCCCGAGAGGTATTGCGCGATCACCGAGAGGCCGCCGATCGTCACGTCCACGTCGCCCTCGACACCGGCGGGCAGGTTCGCGCGCACCTCGTCGGCGACGCGCTGCTCGGCGATGCCCCGCGCGACCACGTCGGCGACCACGAGGAGCGCGGCGAGGCCGACGACGGAGCCCGCGACGATGAGCCCGATGCGGGCGCCCCGGGACAGCCGGCGTCGTGGCTCGGGCTCGGGCCCCGTGACATCCAACTCGACCGTCGCGTGCTCGTCGGACATCGGTTCCCCCTCGGGATCGTTTCGGGCGTGCCTACATGCGCTCGGGCGCCGAGACGCCGACCAGCCCGAGTCCGTTGCGGATGACCTGGCCGGTGGCGTCGTTCAGCCAGAGCCTCGTGCGGTGCAGCTCGCCGACCGGCTCGTCGCCGAGCGGCAGCACGCGGCAGTTGTCGTACCAGCGATGGTAGAGGCCCGCGAGCTCCTCGACGTAGCGTGCGACGCGGTGCGGCTCGCGCAGCTCGGCCGACTGGGCCACGATGCGCGGGAACTCCTGGAGAGCGCCGAGCAGCGCCGACTCGGTCTCGTGGGTGAGCAGCTCGGGGGCGAACGACGAGCGGTCGACGCCGGATGCCGCGGCGTTGCGCGCGACCGCGGAGGTGCGGGCGTGCGCGTACTGCACGTAGAAGACGGGGTTGTCGTTGGTGCGTCGCTGCAGGATCTCAGGGTCGATCGTGAGCGGCGAGTCGGCCGGGTAGCGGCCCAGCGTGTAGCGGAGCGCGTCGGTGCCGAGCCAGGCCTGCAGGTCGTCGAGCTCGATGATGTTGCCGGCGCGCTTCGAGAGCTTCGCACCGTTCACGCTCACGAGCTGCCCGATGAGCACCTCGATGTCGCGCTCGGGATCGTCGCCCGCCGCACCGGCGAGCGCCTTGAGGCGGTGGACGTACCCGTGGTGATCGGCGCCGAGCAGGTAGATCTTGTGCTTGAACCCGCGGTCGCCCTTGTCGAGGTACAGGGCGGCGTCGGCGGCGAAGTAGGTCGGCACGCCGTTGCCGCGCACGAACACCCGGTCCTTGTCGTCGCCGAAGTCGGTCGTCTTCACCCACACGGCGTCGTCGGCGTCGTAGACGTGGCCCTGCGCGCGCAGCCGGGCGAGCGCCGTGTCGATGTCGTTGATGCCGTCGTCGCCCCTGGCGTGCAGGCGGCGCTCGCTCGTCCACACGTCGAAGTGCACGTTGAAGCGCTCGAGCGAGGCGCGGATCTCGGCGAGCTGCAGCTCGTAGGCGATCTCGGTGGCCGTGTGCAGCGCGAGCTCGCGGTCGAGCTCGGCGAGGTTCGGCTCGCGGTCGAGCACGCGGGCCGCGAGGTCGGCGATGTAGCTGCCCGGGTAGCCGCCCTCGGGGGTCGGCTCGCCCTTCGCGGCGGCGAGCACGGAGGCGCCGAAGATCTCCATCTGGTTGCCGGCGTCGTTGATGTAGTACTCGTTGGCGACCTCGGCCCCGGCGGCGCGGAGCACCCGGCTGATGGAGTCGCCGAGCGCCGCCCAGCGGGTGTGCCCGATGTGCAGCGGCCCGGTCGGGTTCGCCGAGACGAACTCGAGGTTGATGACGCTGCCCGAAAGCGAGTCGCTGCGGCCGTACTCGGCGCCCGCGTCGACGATCGTCTTCGCGAGCGCGCCGGCCGCGGCGGCCTCGAGGCGGATGTTGATGAAGCCCGGCCCGGCGACCTCGGCGCTCGCGACGCCGTCGAGGTCGGCGATGGCCGCGGCGAGCTCGCCGGCGAGCTCGCGCGGGTTCTGGCCGAACGGCTTCGCGATGCGCATGGCGACGTTCGATGCCCAGTCGCCGTGCTCGCGAAGCTTCGGACGCTCGAGCGTCACGTCACCGGGGGCCAGCGCGAGTTCGACCTCCGCGCCCGCGGCCCGACGTCGCTCGGCGAGGGCGAGGACGAGGTCGTACAGGGCGAGTGAGAGGTCGGTGGGAGTCACCCGCAAATCCTACCGGGTGGCGATTGGTAAGGTTCGTCACATGCCGCGCCTCCACCGTCTGCCTCGACTGCGATCGACCGGGCTCGCGCTCGCCGTCGCGGCATCCGTGTTCGCCCTCGCCGGGTGCTCCGAACCCGCTCCCCCGGCCGACGACCCATCGGCCGCCGCGACCGATCCCGGTGCGAGCGAGGCCCCCGTCGAGGAGCCGACGCCGTTCGAGATCGCCTGCGACGAACTGCTCTCCGCCGACGACGTCTACGCCTACAATCCGAACTTCGGCAACGCCCCCGACTACGAACCGGCCGCCGACGGCGTCCTCGGCGTCGAGGAGGAGGCGGGCACCACGTGCGGCCTGCTCAACCAGACGAGCGGGGCGCTCATCGAGTTCGGCGTCGCGACGCCGCCCGAGGGCGCGCTCGAGGGGCGCAAGAACGACGCGGCGCTCGGATCGAAGCCGGTCCCGACGTACGGCACCCCGCCCGAGGTGGAGGGCTACTTCTCCGTCACGGGCGAGCACGGCGAGGCGCAGGTCTTCACCGGCGAGTACTGGATCGTCGTCGACTCCGTCGATTTCGTCGAGCCCGGCGACGCGCAGGTGCTCGTCGCCGCGATCCTCGAGAACCTGGCGGCCTGATGGACGCCCCGACGACCCGTCACTCCCAGGGCACCCCGTCCTGGCTCGGCGCGGTCAACGACCGGGTCGGGCTCTCCGCCCTCCTCGACCACGGCCCGCTCACCCGCAACCGCATCTGCGAGCTCGTCGGCGTCTCGAAGCCGACGGCCTCGATGATGATGACCCGGCTCATCGCCGCGGGCGTCGTCGAGGAGAGCGGGCAGCTCGCGGGAAGCCCCGGGCGCAACGCCGTGCTCTACTCGGCGCGCACCGATCGCCCCCTTGGCGTCGCGATCGCGATCGACGCGTTCCGGCTGCGTGCGCGCGTCGTCGACGCGGCCGGCGGCGACCGGCCCGCGGTCACCATCGTGCTGCCCCGCGACCCCGCCGAGCGCTCCGCCGTCGACGAGGTGTCGGCGGCGATCCGCGAGGCGAGCGCGGCCGCCGGAACCGACCCCGGGACGGTGCACACGGTGTGCATCGGCACCGCCGGCTACGTCGACCCGGGCGGTGAGGGCGAGCTGTTCAGCGAGACCCTGCCCGGATGGCCGACCACGGGGCTGCGCGGGGTGCTCGAGCAGGCGCTCGGCATCACCGTCTTCATCGAGAACGACGTGAACCTCGCCGCGCTCGCCGAACGCGAGGGCGGCGCCGGCGCCGGGCGCGACGTGTTCGCCCTGCTCTGGCTCGGCAACGGCGTCGGCACCTCCTTCGACGTGGCCGGAGACCTGCACCGCGGCACCTTCGGCGGCGCAGGCGAGATCGGATTCCTGCCGCTCTCGGTCGAGGCGCACGCGCTCGACGAGCACGCCAGCACGAGCACCGATCTCGTCGGAGCGGCCGCCGTCAGGCGTATCGCCGAGGCCCGAGGGATCGGCGGCGCCGACTTCACCGCGGTGCTCGAGTCGATCGCGGCGAGCGACGACCGCGACGCGATCATCGACGAGATCGGACTGCGCATCGCGCACATCTCGCTGCCGCTGCTCGCGACCCTCGACCCGGGGCTGCTCGTGCTGGCGGGCCCCACCGCCGCGGTGGGCGGCGCCCGGCTCGCCGAGGCGGTCGAGCGCGACATCCGACGCCTCAGCCGCTGGTACCCCGAGGTCGTCGCGACGCACATCGTCGGCGACGCGGTCCTGGAGGGCGCGCACGCCTTCCTCACGGCGAAGGTGCGCGAGGAGCTCCTCGGCCGGGTCGCCCGCCTCGCCATGCCCTGAGCCGACCCGCACCGCGTCCACGGGCCTCGATCCGCGTCGTGCCCCGGCGCTCGAGCACCTCCGGGGATGGTAGGGTTTTCAACTGTGCGCCTCCGTAGCTCAGGGGATAGAGCGCCGGTTTCCGGTACCGTAGGTCGGGGGTTCGAATCCCTCCGGGGGCACGTATGAATGAGCGGGTCGAGGGCCGTCCGGCCCTCGCCTCGCGATCCGCTGCTCGCCGTCTCCTGCGACGCGGATCGATCGGCGCGTCGCTGATCGCGACGATGATCGGCGGCCTCACGGCGTGCGCTGCCGCGCCGCAAGGGTCGGCGGCCGATCCCGCGTCGACCGGCCGGCCCGCATCCTCCCTGCCGCCCGTCGGCGGAGCCTTCGACTACCAGCTCGGCGGGGCGTACCCGCCCGATGACGACGTCGAGATCGTCGTGCGGGACCGCACCGAGGCACCCGACGCCGCACGGTACTCCATCTGCTACGTGAACGGCTTCCAGACGCAGCCCGGCGACGCGGCCCGGTGGCGGAGCGACCCGAGCAACCTCCTGCTCACCGTCGACGGCGAGGCGGTCGTCGACCCCGCCTGGCCCGACGAACTGCTCCTCGACACCTCGACGCCCGAGCGGCGCTCGGGGATCGCACGCATCGTCGGGGCGATGATCGACGACTGCGCACGAGCGGGCTACGACGCGGTCGAGATCGACAACCTCGATTCGTTCACCCGCTCGCACGGACGGCTCGAATTCGCCGACAGCCTCGCGCTCGCCGGCGAGTTCGCCGATCGGGCCCACGCGAACGGCCTCGCGATCGCGCAGAAGAACACCGCGGAGTCGGCGGGCGTGCTGCGGGAACGGGCCGGTTTCGACTTCGCGATCGCGGAGTCGTGCCACGCCTGGGACGAGTGCGGCGCCTACCGGGAGGTCTACGGCGAACACGTGCTCGGCATCGAGTATCCCGACGAGCTGCGCGGCTCGTTCGCGCAGGCGTGCGCCGATCGCGACTCGCCCGACTCGCTCGTGCTCCGGGATCGGGCGTTGCGTCCGGCCGGGGAGCCCGGGCATGTCTCCGAGTTCTGCTGAATCCACCGACGGCCGACCCGGTCGTGGACGATCGCCACGGCCCCACCGTAGACTCGGGAACGTCCGTCCGGACGGGGGAAAGGCACTGGTGCATGCGCGCAGGACGCAGATGGCTCGTGACGGTGGCGATGATCACGGGGTTGATCGGTGTCGGAGCGGCAGGCGCGGCCTGGGCTGACGATCCCGTCTCCTTCGGCTCCTCCCCCGTCGTCGACACGGCGGGAGTCCTCGGCGCTCGCACCGCGGAAGTCGAGCAGGCGCTCGAGGCCGACGCCGACCGCAGCGGTCGCCAGCTCTTCGTCGCCTACGTCGACGAGTTCGAGAACCCGTCGGCGGCCGACGCGTGGGCCGAGCAGACGGCGATCGACAACGGCCTCGGCAACGAGGACTACCTGCTCGCGGTCGCCGTCGAGGGCCGGCAGTACTTCCTCTCCGCAGCGAGCGACGCCTCGCTCTCCGACGAGGAGCTCGACCGCATCAGCCTCGAGATCATCGAGCCCGAGCTGCGCGACGAGGACTGGGCGGGCGCCGCGATCGCCGGTTCCGCCGCGATCGCGGGCGACGGCGGCTCGGGCGGCGGCTGGGGGGCCGGTTTCATCTGGTTCCTCGTGATCGCCGCGATCATCGTCGTGATCGTCTGGATCGTGCTCGCCCGCCGCAAGAAGCGCAGCCCCGCCGCGGGCGGGGGCGCCCCGCAGCCGTCGATCGACGACCTCCGGCGCCAGGCCGGAAGCGCACTCGTCCAGGCCGACGATGCGCTGAAGACGAGCGAGGAGGAGCTCGGGTTCGCCGTCGCCTCCTACGGCGACGAGGCCACCGCCGACTTCCGCGCCGCCCTCGAGGGCGCGAAGGCGAAGATCGCCGAGGCCTTCGCGCTGCAGCAGCGGCTCGACGACGCCGATCCCGACACCGACGAGGAGCGCCGCGCCTGGTACGGCGGCATCATCTCGCTGACCGGCGAGGCCGATGCGCTGCTCGACGAGCAGGCCGCGCGGTTCGACGAGCTCCGCGACCTCGAACGCAACGCCCCCGAGGCGCTCGCCCGCGTCGAGGCGCTCGCCGCGACCGTCGAGCGGGGCATCGCCCCGGCGGCCCAGCGTCTCGCCGCGCTGCAGTCGCAGTACGCCGCCTCCGCGCTCGCCCCGGTCGCCGACAACCCGGCGCAGGCCCAGACCCGGATGGGCTTCGCCCGCGAGGCGCTCACCGAAGCCGGCGCCGCCGTCGGCCGCGGTGAAGGCGGCGCCGCCGCCGTCGAGATCCGCGCGGCGGAGGAGGCGGTCGACCAGGCGCAACTGCTCTCGGTGTCGATCGAGCGGCTCGCCGCCGAGCTCACCGGGGCCGACCGCGCCGTCGCCGCCGGGGCCGACGAGCTCGACCGCGACGTGCAGACCGCGCGCGGCCTCGACGACCCCGGCGCGAGCGCCCTCGCCGACCGGGTCGCCGCCGAGGCATCCGAACTGCGCAGCGCGATCGCCGCACCCGGCCGCGACCCGCTCGCGCTGCAGGCGCGCCTCGAACAGGTCGACGGCGAGATCGACGCCGCGATCCAGGGCGCCCGCGACGCCGCCGAGCAGGCCGCACGCACGCAGGCGCAGCTCGGGCGGAGCCTGCAGGCGGCGCGCAGCCAGGTCCAGGCGGCCGAGGACTACCTCGTCGCACGACGCGGCGCCGTCGGCGCGGAGGCGAGGACCCGCCTCGCCGAGGCCGGGCGGCTGCTCGTGCAGGCCGAGCAGACCGCCGCGGGCGATGCGACGGGCGCACTCGCGACGGCCCAGCGCGCCGAGCAGCTCGCCCGCTCGGCGATGCAGCTCGCGCAGCAGGACGTCGGCGGGTTCGGCGGCTACGGCGGCGGTGCGGGTGCCCCGCAGGGCGGCACGGCCGGCGGCTCGGGCGGCGATCTCTTCGGCGCGGTGCTCGGCGGCATCCTCATCAACTCGGTCCTCGGCGGCGGGGGCGGCGGGGGCTTCGGCGGCGGCGGGGGCTTCGGCGGCGGAGGCGGCGGCTTCGGCGGAGGCGGTCGCCGCTCCCCCGGCAGCTTCGGCGGCTCGGCGACGCGCTCGCGGCGCGGAAGCGGGGGCCGATTCTGACCGACGACGACCACCACCGCTCGAGACCCCATCTCCAACGACCATCGACCGACCTCAGAACCACGAACAGGGAGCAACCATGACCAAGCAGTCCATCTTCGGGCGGATCTCGCAGCTCGTCCGAGCCAACATCAACGCCCTCATCGACCAGGCCGAGGACCCGCAGCTCATGCTCGACCAGATGGTGCGCGACTACACCAACTCGATCGCCGACGCCGAGGCGGCGATCGCCGAGACGATCGGCAACCTGCGCCTCCTCGAGGACGACCACCGCGAAGACGTCGAGGCGGCCCGCGAATGGGGCGAGAAGGCGATCGCGGCGAGCCGCAAGGGCGACGAGATGCGCGCGGCGGGCGACGCCTCGGGCGGCGACAAGTTCGACAACCTCGCGAAGGTGGCGCTCAGCCGCCAGATCTCGGCCGAGAACGAGGCGAAGGCCGCCGAGCCGCAGATCGCCGCGCAGACCGAGGTCGTCGACAAGCTGAAGGCCGGCCTCAACGGCATGAAGGAGAAGCTCGTCCAGCTGCAGAACAAGCGCTCCGAGCTCGTGGCGCGGGCGAAGACCGCCCAGGCGCAGAAGCAGGTGCAGGACGCGGTCAAGTCGATCGACATCCTCGACCCGACGAGCGACATCGGCCGCTTCGAGGAGAAGATCCGTCGCGAGGAGGCCGTCGTGCGCGGTCAGGCCGAGCTCGCCGCGTCGAGCCTCGACGCCCAGTTCAACGAGCTCGACGACCTCGGCGAGCTGACCGAGGTCGACGCCCGGCTCGCCGCGCTGAAGGCGGGCGGCTCGCAGGGCGCGATCGGCGGCTGAACGCAGCTGCAGGGCACGAATCGGATGCCGCGACCGCATGTCGGTCGCGGCATCCGCCGTCTCCGGTGGTCGAGCGACAGCGGTGGCGCATACTGGTGTCATGCCCGCCACCTTCGTCGTCGTGCCGCTCTGGCAGGGATCGGTCTCCTCGCGCGCCATGAGCCTCGCCGACGGCGCCGAGGCCATCCGCGGCGACCTGCCCTCCTCCTCGACCGTCGTCGTCGACGTGCCGGTCGAGGCCGGCGAGTCGCTCGGCACGGGCGTCCGGCGGTACAGCACGATCCGGCGGGTGCGGGAGTCGACCGCGCACGCGCTCGCGCAGGTGCCCGACTGGGCGCTGACGATCGGCGGCGACTGCGGCAGTTCGCTCGCCGCCGTCGCGCACGCCGCGGAGCGGACCCACGGCGACCTCGCGGTGCTCTGGCTCGACGCCCATCCCGACCTCAACACCCCCGAGACCTCGCCGTCGGGCGGATTCGGCGGCATGACGCTCCGCGCGATCACCGGCGACGGAGCCGAGGGGCTCGCCCTCGACGAGGCGACGAGGGTCGCGCCGGCGCGGCTCGTGCTCGGCGGCATCCGGGCGATCGACGCGGAGGAGCACCGCTTCATCGAGGAGCACGGCATCTCGGTGCTCACCGTCGAGGACCTCTCCGACCCGGCGGCGGTGGTCGCCGAGCTCGAGGCGACGGGCGCGTCGAACGTCTTCGTGCACATCGACCTCGACGTGCTCGACCCGTCGGCGCTCGCGGGGCTGTCGTATCCGATGCCGTTCGGCATCGGCGCGGGCGAGCTCGCGTCGCTCGTCCGCGAGGTGGTGGCTCGATTCACGGTCGCGGGTGCCGCGATCACGGGCTTCACGCCGTCGAACCCCGAGTCCGCCGTCGACGACCTGCCGACGATCCTCCGGCTCGTCGGGGCGCTCACCTCGGGCGCGCGCACGCGCGGCTGACCCTCGCGCCGGTGCCCGCCCCTAGGCTGGTGGGACCGGGTGCGGCGCGGGACGTCCGCGACATGGGACGGGCGCCTCGGCGGCCCGTCACGAGAACCTCACGACAGGGGGCGGCGATGCAGCGCGAGACCGATGTGGTCGTGATCGGCGCGGGGCCGGTCGGCGAGAACGTCGCCGACCGGGCACGGGCGGCCGGGCTCGAGGTCGTGGTCGTCGAGCACGAGCTCGTCGGCGGCGAATGCTCCTACTGGGCCTGCGTTCCGTCCAAGACGCTCCTTCGCAGCGCGGCGGCGCTGCGAGCGGCCCGACGCGTGCCCGGCGCCGCCGAGGCGGCGACCGGCGAGCTCGACGTCGACGCGGTGCTGCGGCGCCGCGACGACTGGGTCTCGAACTGGAACGACCAGGGCGCGGTCGATTGGCTCGACAGCGTCGGCATCGAACTCGAACGCGGACACGGCCGGCTCGACGGGACGCGTCGCGTCGTCGTCGAGCGCGCCGACGGCGACACGCTGACACTCGTCGCGCGTCATGCCGTCGTGCTCTCGACCGGTTCCGACCCGGTGATCCCGCCCATCGACGGACTCGCGCTCTCCCGTCCGTGGGCGAGCCGCGAGGCGACGAGCGTCACGACCCCGCCGCGCCGGCTCGCGGTGATCGGCGGCGGCGCGGTCGCCCTCGAGATGGCGACCGTCTTCGCGGGCTTCGGCACCGAGGTGACCGTGCTCGCCCGTCACGCCCTGCTCGGCGGCATGGAGCCCTTCGCGGGCGAGGCCGTCGCCGACGGACTGCGCGGGCTCGGGGCATCCGTTCGCCTCGGCGTCGAGGTCGTGCGAGTCGAGCGCACGCCGACCGACGAGGTCCGCCTCGAGCTCGACGACGGCGAGACGCTCGTCGCCGACGAGGTGCTCGTCGCGACCGGACGGCGCCCCCGCACCGACGGGCTCGGCCTCGAGACGGTCGATCTCGCGCCGGGCGATTGGCTCGACGTCGACGACAGCCTGCTCGTGCGCGCCTCGACGAACGACGAGGCCCCGTGGCTCTACGCCGTCGGCGACATCAACCACCGCGCGCTCCTCACCCACCAGGGCAAGTACCAGGCGCGCGCGGCCGGCGACCTCATCGGCGCGCGCGCGACCGGCCGCCCGCTCGAGCTCGCACCGTGGGGCGCGCACACGGCGACCGCCGACCACTCCGCCGTGCCCGAGATCGTGTTCGCCGAGCCCGAGTGCGCCGCGGTCGGGCTGACGGCCGAGTCGGCACGTCGCGAGGGTCGCGCGGTGCGCGTCGCCGACGTCGACTTCGGCTCGGTGAGCGGGGCGGGCATCCACGCCGACCGCTTCGCCGGGCGGGCGCGGCTCGTCGTCGACGGCGGGCTCGGCACGGTGATCGGCGCCACGTTCGTCGGCCCGGATGTCTCCGAGCTCGTGCATGCGGCGACCATCGCGATCGTCGGCGAGGTGCCCGTGGATCGGCTCTGGCACGCGGTGCCCGCCTTCCCGACGATGAGCGAGGTGTGGCTGCGACTCCTCGAGGCCCTCGGCCGGCCGGGCGCCGCCGAGGGCGCCGCGGCCGGCGAACAGCCCGACTCCCCCTCGACCGGGACCACCGATGACGACGACGAGGAGCCCGCCGCGTGAGCGACGCCGAACCGAACACGACCCTGCGCATCCGCCTCACGGATTCGCCCATCAGCCGACTCGGCTACTGGTGGGCGACCGCCGTGGGCTTCACCTGGGGATTCATCTGGAGCACCGGGCCGATCCGCCGCCGACACGGCCTCATCGTGTTCACCGGCATGCCGAACTGGACGTACGGGCGGGGCGGTTCCTGCGTCGGCGGCTGCTACCTCACGGGCGCGAACGACGGCGACCGGGTGCTCGGCCACGAGGTCGTCCACCGCGAGCAGTGGCGCAGGTACGGCATGCTCTTCCCGCTGCTGTACTTCATCGCAGGCCGCGATCCGCTGCGGAATCGCTTCGAGATCGAGGCAGGCCTCGAGGCGGGCGGGTACCTGCCGCGCCGAACCGCCCCTCGGCGCGGCCGAGCCACCGGTACCCCGTAGCGCCGCGCGCGTGCGCTCGACGCCGGGACCCTTCAGGCCGTGCGGCGCGAACGCCAGAGCAGCCAGACGAAGTACGGAGCGCCGACGACCGCGGTGACGAGTCCCGCGGGCAGCTGTCCGGGCGCGATCACGGTGCGACCGATGGTGTCGGCCACCGTGACGAGCAGTGCACCGAGCACTGCGGCGAGCGGCAGCACGAGTCCGTGTCGGGCGCCGACGAGTGCGCGCGCGGCGTGGGGCGCCACGAGACCGACGAAGCCGACGACGCCCACGGCCGACACGGCGGTCGCGGTGAGTGCGACCGCGATCGCGAGCAGTCCGAGGCGGGCGCGTCCGAGCCGGACGCCGAGCACCCGCGGGGTGTCGTCGTCGAAGGCGAGCAGGTCGAGCTCTCGGCGCATGCCGGCGAGCACCGGCAACGAGACCGCGAACACGACGAGGAGCGGGATGAGCTGCGGGAAGGTGCGACCGTAGGTCGACCCCGACATCCACGTCAGCGCCTTCGCCGCGTTGTACGGGTCGGTCGCGATGATCAGCATCGCGACGACCGCCGACGCCGCGGCGGAGACACCGAGGCCGACGAGGATCAACCGGCTGGTGGCGAGCCCGCCGCGCAGCGACAGCCCGAACACGACGAGCGCGGCGACGGCGGCGCCGGCGAAGCCGCCGGTCGTGACGGCGACGAAGCTCGCGAGCGGCCAGAACGTGATGACGAGCACGGCGCCGACGCCGGCGCCGCCGGTCACGCCGAGGATCGCCGGCTCGGCGAGCGGGTTGCGCGAGACCGCCTGCACCACCGTGCCGGCGACGGCGAGGGCGGCGCCGGCGAGGATCGCGGCGGCCACGCGCGGCGCGCGGGTGTTCATGACGAACTCGACGAGCGGACCGGCCTGGCCGGTGATCCAGTTGAGCACGTCGCCGCCGAGCAGCTTCGCGTCGCCGAGGAGCAGCGAGACGAACGCGAGCACGAGGAGGAGCGCGACCGAGCCGCCCATGACGAGGCGTCGTCCGCGCCGCGAGAGCCCGGCGCCGATCACGAAGCCGCTGGCCGCCTCGGAGGTCGCGCGCGACCGCAGCGCGAGCGCCACGAGGAACACCGCGCCGAAGATCGTGGTGACGATGCCGGTGGGGACCTCGACGCCGGCCTGCCCGCCGAAGGCGAGCCGCAGCAGCACGTCGGCCCCGAGCACGACGATGACGCCCATCACGGCGGCGGCCGGGATGAGGAGCACGTGCTTCTGCATGCCGGGCACCCGTACTGCGATCAGTCGGACGATCGCCGGCGCAGAGAGACCGACGAAGCCGATGGGACCGACGAGCGCGACGGCGGCCGCCGAGAGCAGCACGGCGATCAGGACGCCGATGAGCCGGGTGCGTCGCACGTCGACGCCGAGCACGGTCGCCGTATCGTCGCCGAGGGCGACGAGATCGAACTGGCGGGCGAAGACGAGGAGCACCACGACGGCGACGAGCACGACCGGCGCGAGCTGGGCGGCCGGTCCGATGCCGGTCTGCGCGAGGGTGCCCTGGCTCCAGGCGTAGAGGCCGTTGGTGCGCTCGGGGAAGAGCAGCAGGAGCATGGTGGTCAGCGCGGTGAGTGCGAGCGCGATCGCCGAGCCGGCGAGCACGAGCCGGACGGTGCCGCCTCCGCCCGAGCCCGATGACCGCGAGCCGCCCGCGGACAACGCGAGCACGAGCCCGGCCGCGGCGAGCCCGCCGAGGAAGGCGACCGCACCGCCGCCGAGGACGGGCAGCGAGATGCCGAAGGCCGCGACCACGACGACCGCGAGGTACGAGCCGGCATTCACCGCTAGGGTGTCGGGCGACGCGAGCACGTTGCGCGACACCGACTGCAGCACGAGTCCCGCGACGCCGAGCGCGATGCCGACGACGACGCCCGCGACCACGCGCGGCATGCGCGAGGCGAGGAACACCGCGGCCGACTGCTCGTCGCCCCCGGTGCCGGTGATGAGGCCGAGGAGCTCGGGAAGCCCGACGTCGGCCGATCCCTGGGTGACGTGGACCGCGGCGAGCAGCGTCGCGACCACGAGTCCCAGGGCGATGAGCAGCACTGCGCCGAGCCGGGGGCGGCGATCGCCCCCGGCCGGCGCCGTGCCGGTCTCAGCCCGCGAGGGTGCTGACGACCGCATCGATGTAGTCGTTCATCGACGACGGGCCGCCGAACATCCAGATGCCGTCGGGGAGGCGGTGCACGTTGCCGTTCGCGACGAACGGCAGCGACTTCCAGACCGCGTTGTCGGCCAGGTCGACCGCGTAGGCGTCGGCTTCGCCGTTCGTGATGTAGAGGAACTCGAGGTCGTCGAGCCCGGTCAGGCCCTCGACGTCGGTCGAGCCGAGGCCGTAGTCGGCGTCGCCCTCGCCCATCCAGGCGTTCTCGAGACCGAGCTCCTCGGTGACCGCGGTGAGCAGCGCGCCCTCGGTGAACGGGCGGATCGAGACCTGGCCGCCGCTCGCCCACGAGTCACTCATCATGAACGGAGTGCCGGCGAGGCCGGCCTCCTCCAGTGCGGCCGATCCCTCGTCGATCTTCGCGTGGAAGCCGTCGAGCAGGGCCTCGCCCTCGTCCTCGGTGCCGGTGGCGGTGGCGATGCGCTCGAGGTTCGACTCCATCTGGCCGATGGGGTTCGAGGCGTCGGCGCCGCGCACCACGATCACGGGGGCGAACTCCTCGATCTGCGAGATCACGGTCTCGGGCAGGTCGGTGGTCGTCACGACGAGGTCGGGCGCGAGGCCCGCGATCGCGTCGACGGAAGGCTCGCCGCGCATGCCGACATCGGTGACGCCCTCGTCGAGCGGCTCCGACTGGACCCACGCGCTGTACCCGGCGACATCGGCCACGCCGGTCGGCATCACGCCGAGCGCGACGAGGTTCTCGGCGGTGTTCCACTCGAGCGCGACGACCTTCTCGGCCGGTGCGTCGAGCGAGATCTCCTCGCCGCGATCGTCCGTCACGGTGATCGCACCCTCGGCGCCGCCGGCGGCCGCGGGGGCCTCGGTCGTGCCGCAGCCGGTGAGCAGCAGGAGGGACGCCGCGGCGACCGCGCCCAGGGTGATGACGGGTGTTCTCATGGGAGTGGTTGTCCTCACGGATCGGCGCGCGGGCAGGACTGACCGCGCGAGGGGGGGTGGGTGGAGACGTCGCTAGGCGACGACGAGTCGTTCGGTGCGCTGACGCGTGTTGTAGCGCCCGATGGGACAGGTGGTGATGCAGCCGCGCTCGTCGATGTCGACGTCGACGCGGATGCCGTAGGCCGAGCTCAGCACGTCGCTGACGAGCACCTCGGCGGGCCTGCCGACGGCGCGCACGCGGCCCGACTCGAGCAGCACGATGCGGTCGGCGATCGCGGCGGCCTGGTCGAGGTCGTGCAGCACGACGCCGATCGTCACGCCGTGCTCGTCGGCGAGCTCGCGGATGAGGTCGAGGAGCTCGACCTGGTAGCGGAGGTCGAGGTAGGTGGTGGGCTCGTCGAGCAGCAGCACCCCCGTGTCCTGGGCGAGGCACGCGGCGAGCCAGACCCGCTGCAGCTGCCCGCCGGAGAGCTGGTCGACCGCGTTGCCGGCGAGGCTCTCGACGCCGGTCAGCTCCATGGCGCGATCGACGATCGCGGCGCCGCCGGCGTCGCCGGTGATGAACCGGCCGCGGTGCGGATGACGGCCGAACTCCACGAGCTCGCGCACCGTCAGGCCGCCGGGCGTCGGGCGGCTCTGCGCGAGGAGCGTGACGCGGCGCGCGAACTCGCGAGCGCTGAGCGTGGCCGCGTCGACCCCGTGCTCGGCGAGCTGGCGGGCGCCGGCGGCCGCGCCGTCGGAGACCGTGTGCACGTCGCCGTCGGCGAGCAGCACCCGCCCGGAGTCGGGCTGGTGGAGCCGGGCGAGCGCCCGCAGCAGCGTCGACTTGCCGCTGCCGTTCGGGCCGACGAGCGCGGTGACCTTGCCCGGTTCGAGGTGGAGCTCCGCGCCGTGCACGACGGGCGTGCCGTTGTAGGAGATCGTGAGGTCGAGACCGAGCATGACTCCAACTATAGGTGAGGCTTACCTAAGTGCGTCAACTCGGCTCGGCCGAGCCCGCCGCCGGGACGACGACGGCCGGCGACCCGTCGCGGGTCGCCGGCCGTCGCTGCGCGTGGACTACTCGGAGACGGCGCCCGAGATGGCCTCGATGAGCGCGGGCATGCCGCCCTCCCACTGCACGCTGAGCGCGGTGGGCGGCGAGACCGACGAGACCGTCACCGGGTCGTAGACCTGCGCGACCTTGCCGGCCGCCACGGCGGGGATCGCCTGCATCTCGGGCTTGGTGAGGAACGCGTCGGCCTCGGCCTTGTCCGCGTGGTAGCTGACGATGAAGTCGGCGTCGAGCTTGTCGAGCTGCTCGTAGCTGAGCTCGTAGAAGAAGCCGCCGTCGCTCGTGTCGAGTTCGGAGACGCTCGGGGCCACCTCGAGGCCGAGCTCGGTCAGCACCTCGATGCGCGAGTCGGCTGCGGTGTAGACGTAGACGAAGCCGTCGCCGTCCCAGATGCCGGCGAAGGTCTTGCCCGCGAACTCGGGGTGGGCCTCGGCCTGCTCGGCGAAGTAGCCGTCGATCTCGTCGAGCACCGCCTCGCCTTCGGCCTCCAGGCCGAGCGCGGTCGTCGAGATGCGGATGTTCTCGTCCCACGGCGTCGTCCACGGCGACTCCGGGTACGCGACGACGGGCGCGATCTCGCTGAGGGTGTCGTACTGCTCCTGCGTGAGCCCCGAGTAGGGCGCGAGGATCAGGTCGGGCTCGGCGGCGATGAACTCCTCGTACGGCACCGTCGCGCCGCCCTCGTCGTCGTTGAGGACGACCGGGTGCTCGACCCCGGCGTCGTCGTACGCGTCCTCGACCCAGGGCAGGAGGTTGCCCTCGCCGACGGTCCAGGACTGCTCGGCGATGGCGACCGGGAAGACGCCGACCGAGATCGCGGCCTCGGTCGAGCCCCAGCCCCACGTCGCGACCCGCTCGGGAGCCGCCTCGACGACGGTCTCGCCGAAGGCGTGCTCGACGGTGATCGGGAACCCTTCGCCCGCGGCCGCGGTGGGCGCCGCGCTCGGCTCCTCGGTCGTGCCGGTGGCGCAGGCGGTCAGGGTCAGGGCGGCGGCAGCGAGGCCGGCCGCCGCGATGAGCGGACGTCGAAGACGCACGGATCTCTCCTCGGTTCAAGGGGTGGGGATAAGGGAAGGCTAACCTAAATCGGGCATGTATGCCGCATCGCGACGTCACGGACGCGTCACGATGCCGTGGCGGGCGGGGCCGCCGGGCTGCCCGGTGCCGACGGTTCGGCCGCGCGCGGCGCACCGTCTGCGTCACCGGCACCGGCACCGCTGTGGAACCGCCCGACCGGCACGATCATCGGGCTGCCGGACACCGGGTCGGGGATCACCGAGGACTCGAGCGCGAAGGCGTCCCGCACGATCTCCTCGGTCAGGATGTCGCCGGGCCGCCCCTCCGCGATGACGGCGCCCGACGACATGACGACGAGATGGTCGGCGTACCGGGCGGCGAGGTTCAGCTCGTGGAGCACCATCACGACGGTCGTGCCGCGGTCGCGGTTGAGCTCGGTGAGCAGGTCGAGCAGCTCCAGCTGGTGGGTCACGTCGAGGAAGGTCGTGGGTTCGTCGAGCAGCACGATGTCGGTCTGCTGCGCCAGCACCATCGCGATCCAGACGCGCTGGCGCTGCCCGCCCGACAGCTCCTCCACCCGCCGTTCGGCGAGGTCCGCGATCCCGGTCGCCGCCAGCGCCTCGGCGACCACGCGGTCGTCGTCGCTCGAGTGCCGGCCGAACCAGCCCTGGTGCGGGGACCGGCCACGACCGACGAGTTCGGCCACGCGCACCCCGTCGGGCGCGATGGAGGACTGCGGGAGCACGCCGACGCGACGCGCGAGCTGGCGCCGTGGCATCGTCGACACGTCGCGCCCGTCGAGCGTGATGCTCCCGCCGCCGAGCGGGTGCAGGCGTGCGAGGCCCCGCAGGAGGGTCGACTTGCCGCACGCGTTCGGTCCGACGATCGCCGTGACGCGACCCTGCGGGATCACGAGGTCGAGTCCGTCGATGACGACGCGGCCGTCGTAGCCGAGACGCACGCCGTGGGCGGCGAGCCCGGTCGCGGCGCCGGCGGAGGGGGCGGGAGCGGATGAGTCGCTCATGGGCGGGACTTCCTCTCGCTGCGCGACAGCAGCCACAGCAGGTAGGGGGCTCCGATGAGCCCGGTCACGATGCCGACCGGGGCGGTGAGCCCCGGCATGGCGAACTGGCCCAGGACGTCGGCGCCGAGCGTCAGCGCCGCCCCCGAGACCGCCGAGGCGGTGAGCGCCGCGCTGCCGTCGTCGACGAGGCGGCGCGCGATCGCCGGGGCGATGAGGGCGACGAAGGCGATCGGCCCGGCGACCGAGGTCCCGAGGGCGATGAGCAGCACCGCCGCGAGCAGCAGCAGGCCGCGGTTCGCGTTCGCCCGCATCCCGAGCGACGCCGCGCGCTCGTCGCCCAGGCCGAGCACCGCGATCCCCCGGGCGGACAGCGCGACGAGCAGGCAGCCGAGCGCGAGCCCGGCCGCGAGCAGCCAGAGCTCGTCGCCCCGCACATCCGACACGCTGCCGACCGTCCAGAGCAGCGCGGTCTGGGCCTGGCGCACGTCGGCGCGCGCGAGCAGCCAGGCGATGAGCGACGCGCACACGTAGGCGAGCCCGACGCCGACGAGCACGAATCGGATGCCGTGGAGGCCCTGGCGCCACGCGGACGCCCAGATGATCGCCGCGACGGCGAGCCCGCCCGCGAGCGCGAAGCCCGCGACGGCCGCGCCCGTGATGCCGAGGCCGAGGATCGCCCACACCGCGCCGAGACTCGCCCCCGTCGAGACACCGAGGATGTCGGGACTCGCGAGCGGATTGCGGAGCACCGACTGGAAGACCGCGCCGGCGAGGCCGAAGGCGGCGCCGACGAGCACGGCCGCGAGGATGCGCGGCAGGCGGAGCGTGAACACCACGAGCTGCTCGGTGCGCTCGCCCTGTCCGAGGAGCGTCGCGATCACGCGGTCGGGCGACAGGCTCGCCGCCCCCGAGGAGAGGGCGATCACCGCGATCACGAGGATGAGCGCGAAACCTGCGCCGAGGACCACGCCGAGCCGGCGCCGGTTGCGCGCACGCACCCCGGCGACCGCGGCGACGACGGCGGGATCGACCGGGGTCGGACGCATCGCGGCATCCGTCGTCGCGGTCACAGCCCCGCCACCGTTCGGCTGCGCGCGATCGCGATGAGCACGGGGGCGCCGATGAACGCGGCGACGACGCCGGCCTCGAGCTCGGCGTTCGGGACGATGAGGCGGCCGATGACGTCGGCGGCGAGGAGCATGATCGGCCCGAGCAGGAGCGCCGCGGCGACGATCCAGCGGTAGTCGGTGCCGACGAGCCGTCGCGCGGCATGCGGCACCACGAGTCCGACGAGCGCGATCGGCCCGGCGAGCGCGGTCGCCGTGCCGCAGAGCAGCACCAGGGCGATGCCGGCGAACACCCGGGTCGTGCCCACCCGTTGGCCGAGCGCGTTCGCGACGTCGTCGCCGAGCGCGATCAGGTTGAGCCGGTTGGCGAGCGCGATCGCGACGACCGTGCCGAGCAGGATGAACGGCCACAGGACCGCCGCGGTGTCGAGTCCGCGACCGGTGAGCGAGCCGACCGCCCAGAAGCGGTACTGGTTGAACGTCTCGGGATCGCGCAGGAGCACGAGTGCCACGAGCGGCGTGACGAAGGAGGTCACGGCGGCGCCGACGAGCGCGAGTCGCACCGGTCTGCCGCGCCCGATCGAGAAGACCACGGCCGCCGCGGCCGCGCACCCGGCGAAGGCGAACCAGACGAAGACGAGCGGGTCGGCGACGCCGAGCAGCGAGATGCAGAGCACCACCGCGAGCGAGGCGCCCGCGTTCAGGCCGAGCAGGCCCGGGTCGGCGATGGGGTTGCGGGTGACGCCCTGGATGAGCGTGCCCCCGAGCCCGAGCGCGAGGCCCGCGAGCAGGCCGATCACGGTGCGCGGGACGCGCAGCTGCCAGATGACGTTGTGGTCCGCGTTCGCGGCGTCGGGTGCGACGAGCGCCTGCCAGGCGACCGCGGGGTCGATGGCGCGGACCCCGAGGACGAGGCTCGCACCGACGATCGCGACGAGGACGATCGCCGCGATCACGAGGACCGCGATCGCGCGGGCGGCCCCGACCCTGCGCGGCGTGCGCGGGAGGACCGCGGTGTCGGAGGCACCGCCCGGTCCGGCGACCGCGGCGCGCGGCACCGCCTGCGGTGCGTTCACTCGAGTTCTGCGCGCCCGCGGCGCCAGTACCCCATGAACGCCACCTGTCGTCGGTCGAGTCCCGCCTCGCGAACGAGGAACCGGCGGAGGCCGGTGATGACGGAGGCCTCGCCGGCGAGCCAGGCGTAGCAGGCGCCGTCGAGGCTCTGCCCGGCGGGGACGTCCCAGAGGGGGGTGTCGGGCAGGTCGGCCCGTTCGGCGGCGGCGAGCGCCGCGGCCGACTCGTCGCCGGCCGCCCTCGTGACGCCGAGGTCGGCGAGGTGGCGCACGACCCAGTCGCGCACGGCCGGTGCGAGGAGTTCCCCGTGCGCTGCGGACGCGCGCGAGAGCCAGCGCACCTCGACGCCCCGCGGAGCCCGCACCGCGAGCCGGTCGCCCGCCTCGGGCACCTCGAGGAACGCCGCGCCCGTCGCGTCGGCCGGGAGCGACTCGAGGATCGCGCAGATCGCCGGGGTCGCGGTCTCGTCGCCCGCGAGCAGCAGGGTGTCGACCTCGCCAGGACGCCAGTCGATGCCGAGGGTGCGGCCGGGACCGAACTCGTCGGGCCCGATGAGCACGATCTCGTCGCCGGGCTCCGCGCGCCCGGCCCAGGCCGAGGCGGGGCCGGCGTCGCCGTGGCCGGCGAACACGATGTCGACCTCGCGGAGCTCGGGGCGCACCGCGCGCACCGTGTACGTGCGGAACGGGTTGCGCAGCTCGGCGGGCAGCTCGCGCCACGCGGTGTACCAGTCCTCGCCGTCGGGGAACGACGCGAAGCCGTTGCCGTCGAGGGGCAGCACGACCTTCACGCGCTGGTCGAGCCCCGCGGTGCCGAAGTCGGCGAGCTCGTCGCCCGTGAACGTCACGTTCACGAACGTCGGCGACAGCCGTTCGACGCGCGCGACCGTCGCGCGGAAGTTGCGATAGGCGGATCGCGGGCGCTGCGGGGCCTCGGCCACTGAGGTAAGCATTACCTAAGTCTGACACACCGCCCCGCGACCTCAGAACTCGAACGTCACCAGACGACCGGATGCCTCGGCGCACGCCGCACGCGGCGCTCGAGCTGCGCGGCGAGCGAGAACAGCGTCGCCTCTCCGCCGGGGCGGCCGATCAGCTGCACGCCCATCGGCACTCCCCCGTCGGTGAACGACACCGGGACGGTGATCGCCGGCAGACCCGAGACGTTCACGAAGGAGGTGAACGGGGTGAACTGCACCTGCTGGGCGAAGTTCCGCTCCCCGTCCTCCGCGTCGTACCAGCCGACCGGCCGCGGCTCGAGGGCGAGCGCCGGGGTCAGCACCGCGTCGTAGCCCGCGAATCGCCGGATCACCCGCTGCTCGAAGCGCGCGAGCCACCCGAGCGCCTCAGCGAGCCGGCGCGCCGGCACGGCGCGCCCCCGCCCGAGCAGCCACTGCGTGAGCGGCTCGAGCAGCGCCTCGCGCTCCCCGTCGACCGGGATGGTCGCGGCCCCCGCCTGCCAGATCGTGCGGAACGCGTCGGCGTACCCGGGCTCAGGAGCGGGCGCCACCTGCTCGATGCCGTGGCCGATCCCGTCGAGCACCCCGACCGCGAGGTCGAGCGCCGCCCGCGACGGCTCGTCGATCACGATCTCGTACGCCGTGTCCCACGGGCTGTCGAGCATGACCCCGATCTGGAACCGCCCCTCCCCGCGCACGGCCGCCCCGAGGTACGGTCCGTCGTCGCCGGGCGCCCGCACCGCCGAGCGGTGGCGCGGCGGGTACCCCTCGGGCGCGATGAGCCCGTCGAGCAGCAGCGCCGCGTCGGCGACGGTGCGCGCAATCGGCCCGGCGACGGGGAGCCCGGCGAGGCTCGTGAGCCCCGAACCGCCCGGGACGCGCCCGCGCGAGGGCTTCACCCCGACGAGTCCGCACACCGCGGCGGGGATGCGGATCGAGCCGCCCCCGTCGGATCCGGGCGCGAACGGCAGCATGCCGGCGGCGACGGCCGCCGCCGCTCCCCCGCTCGAGCCGCCGGCGCCGAGCGCGGGATCCCACGGGTTGCGCGCGGGCGGACCTGCGAGCCCCTCGGTGTACGACGGCAGGCCGAACTCGGGCGTCGCGGTCTTGCCGAGGCTCACCGCACCGGCCGCGTCGACCGCCTGCACGAGCTCGTCCGACTCCTCGGGCACGTACCCGGCGAAGGCGCGCGAACCGAAGCCGGCCGGCACCCCCGCGCGCTCCTGCAGGTCCTTGTCGGCGAGCGGCAGGCCCCAGAGCGGCCGCGAGCGCGGCACCTCGCGCTCGACGAGCCGGGCCCGATCGAGCGCCGCCTCGCCGGTGACGGTCGTGAACGCGCCGACCTCGGGGTTCAGCCGCTCGACGCGTTCGAGGTAGTGCGTCGCGAGCTCGACCGGCGACACCGTGCCCCGCTGCAGCAGTTGATGGAGCTCGAGGGCGGTGTGGTCGTGCAGCTCGGTCATGTGCTCGAGCCTACGGCGACCCGGGCACCCGACCGCCGGCTGCGGCCCGCGGCATCCGCCCTACTTGAGCGAACGCTGCAGCAGCACCGTGCCGAGCCAGCGGTCGAACTTGAACCCGACCCGCCCCATGCGCCCGATCTCGGTGAAGCCGAACTTCTCGTGCAGCGCGATCGACGCCTCGGCGCCCTGATCGGCGATGACGGCGATCATCTCCTTCAGCCCGGCGGCCTTCGAGCGTTCGATGAGCTCGCCGAGCAGCACCCGGCCGAGCCCCTTGCCCGACGCGGCCGGGCCCAGGTAGATCGAGTTCTC
Organism: Agromyces sp. NPDC057679; assembly: GCF_042799635.1. Taxonomy (NCBI): domain Bacteria; kingdom Bacillati; phylum Actinomycetota; class Actinomycetes; order Micrococcales; family Microbacteriaceae; genus Agromyces; species Agromyces sp. NPDC057679. The sequence goes on from NZ_JBHVIK010000001.1 coordinate 282,159, forward strand.
GACGGTGAACCGGTAGGCCCGCTTCGGCTTCCACGGCGTGACGAGGGCGTAGCCGAGCAGCTGCCCCGAGGGCGACTCGGCGACGAGGAACGGCATGCCGAACTCGGTGAGCTGGGCGTACTTCGCCCGCCACTCGGCCAGAGTCATCGCGTCCTCGTCGAAGGTGACGGTCGAGTTCGCGACGTAGTAGTTGTAGATCTCGCGGACCGAGGGCAGGTCGGCCGCCGTCGCATCGCGGATCGTGTACTCGAACGGCGCCTCGGCCGGCGGCTGCGGTCGCAGGTGCCGCGGCAGCACCCGCCGTTCCTGGTATTCCTCTTCGAGCATTCCGTCAGCCTACGACGCCCAGATCACGCGCATGTTTCGGGGACCGGATGCCTCGGCACCGCCTCAGCCGGGCAGGCTCCAGTCGACCGGCTCGGCGCCCTGCTCCACGAGGAGGGCGTTCGCCCGGCTGAAGGGGCGCGAGCCGAAGAAGCCGCGCGACGCCGACAGCGGGCTCGGGTGGGCCGACTCGATCACGGGGGTCTCGCCGAGGAGCGGTCGCAGCTGCTGCGCGTCGCGCCCCCACAGGATCGCGACGAGGGGCGTGCCGCGCCCGGCGAGCGCACGGATCGCGTGATCGGTGACCGGCTCCCAGCCCTTGCGGCGGTGCGACCCCGCCTCGCCCGGGCGCACCGTGAGCACGCGGTTCAGCAGCAGCACGCCGCCCTGGCTCCAGTGGGTCAGGTCGCCGTGCGCGGGCGTCTCGATGCCGAGGTCGTCGCGCAGCTCGCGGTAGATGTTCGCGAGGCTCCGCGGCAGCGGGCGCACGTGCGGGTCGACGGCGAACGAGAGCCCGATCGGATGCCCCGGCGTGGGGTACGGGTCCTGCCCGACGATCAGCACCCGCACGTCGGCGAGCGGGGCGGCGAAGGCGCGCAGCACGTGCTCGTCGGCAGGCAGGACGTCGCGGCCCGCCGCCCGCTCGGCGCGCACGAACTCGCCCATGCGGGACAGCTGCGGGGCGACCGGGCCGAGGGCCTCCGCCCACGCCGGGTCGATGCGACCCGCGGCGGCGAGCTCGCCCGCCCCCGTCGCCGGCATCAGGCGCCGATCGTCGAGACCAGCACCCCGCCGTCGGCGGGCAGGACGCGCCAGACGCTGCCCGAGCCCTCGACCCGCAGTCCGCCTTCGCCGACGATGAGGGCCGTGCGCTCGTCGATGCCGAGCGCCCCTTCGACGAGGCCCGACTCGACGGCCGCGACGAGGCGCGACAACGTGCCGCGCTGCGCGACGTGGGCGTCGATCGACACGTCGACGAGCCCGATGCCCTGCTCGACCTCGAACTCGACCTCCGGATCCCCCGGAACCTCGGGCGCGAGCTGCACGCCGTCGATCCGGGTTCCGCCGCCGAGCGATCCCTCGGCAGCGACCATCGCGCCGGCCGAGACGCCGAGGTACGGCACCCCGCCGGCGACCTGCCGGCGCAGTTCGCCGAACACCGGCTCGAGCCCCGCCCGAACGTGCTCGACGATGCCGCCGCCGACGGCGATGGCGTCGACGTCGGCGAGCGCGGCCGGCGTGACCGGCTCGGGGCCGGACAGCGCCGTCACCCGCGGCTCGAACTCGCCCGCCGCGGTGAGGACGTCGACGAGCATGCCCGCGCGCTCATCGGCTTCGGGGTGGATCGAGATCACCGCGATGCGCGGGCGCGAGCGGCCGGCCGCTCGTGCCCGTGCGGCGGCCTCGCCGACGAACGGCGCGTACAGCGCGGCATCCGAGCGCGCGAGGGCGCCGCCCCCGACGAGGTGGACGCTCATGCGTCGACCCGCACCGGCGGCTTCGACGACCAGGGGAACACGATCCAGTCGTCGGTGGCGCGGTAGCTGAAGTCGGGCACGAGGATCGTGCGCGACTTCGTGTAGAGCGTGGCGGTGCGCACCTCGGCGCCGACCTCGGTGAGGAGGTCGAGCACCTTCGCGAGGGTGCGCCCCGAGTCGGAGACGTCGTCGACGAGGAGCACCCGCTTGCCGGCGAGCGCGGGCGCGTCGAGCATCGGCGGGTGCACGATGGGCTCGGGCAGCACCTTCTCGATGTCGGTGTAGAACTCGACGTTGATCGAGCCGCACTGCTTCGTGCCGAGCGCGTACGAGATCGCTCCGGCGAGCAGCAGGCCGCCGCGGGCGATCGCGATGACCACGTCGGGACGGAACCCGGAGAGGAGCACCTCCCCCGCGAGCGAGCGCGCGGCCTCGCCGAACTGGTCCCAATCGAGGATCTCGCGACGGATGCCGGGGTCTCCGGTCGCCGCGTCATTCGCATCGAACGTCATGAGGCAAGGCTAGTCCGCGCACCGCGCCGACGGCGCACGGCGGATCACCGACCGGGCTCGTCCTCCGGCGGCTGCCCGGCGTCCTCGATCGCGTCCTGGATCGCGCGTCCGGGCGCCTCGATGGCGGCCTCGGCCGCTTCGGCGGCTTCGGACTGCGCGCCGTCGTGGCGCGAATGCGCCCGGCCGACCCGCTCGCCGATGTACGAGATGATCGTCGCCGAGGCCGTGCCGACGATGGCGACGCCGCCGAACATCAGGAAGACGGCGTAGAAGCGCCCCTCGGCCGTGATCGGGTACATGTCGCCGTAGCCGACCGTCGCGATCGTGACGATCGCCCACCAGATCGCGTCGCCGAACGTCGTGATGGTCGCACCCGGGGCGTTGCGCTCGGCCTGCAGGGTCGCCAGGGCGATGAAGTAGACGAAGACGACGGCGTAGGTCGAGCCGTAGATGATGATGTTCGCGCGGACGGCCGCGCCGCTGCGCCGCTGCAGGTACGGGACGTTCCGCAGGAGTGCCAGCACGCGGAAGGCGCGGAACAGCGGCACGATCGCCGAGAGCACGTCGATCGGATGCGTCCGGATGAACGCCCACCTGCCGCCGCGCGGCGTGAGGGAGATCCGCACCACGACGTCGACGACGAAGACGAGCCAGGCCACGAGCAGCGCGATGAAGAGCGGCGAACCCGGTCCGCGAGGGATCCAGGGCGCGAGCACGTAGATCGTGTAGGCGACGATGAAGACGACGCCGAGCACCACGAGCGGCACGGTGGTGCGACGCTCCCAGGCCTCGCGGCGGGGTGCGGGCCGCTCCTCCGCGGCCATGCTCAGTCCCCGTCCGTCTCGCGCACGACGAGCGGCCCCTTGGCCACGAGGTGCGGCGCCGACTGCGCGACCGGCTTCACGACGATGAGGTCGAGGTCGATGTGCCGGGGCTTCAGCACCGCGTCGACGACGACCCCGGCGATGTCCTCGGCGGTGAGCGGCTCGGGCACACCGTCGTACACGGCCTCGGCGCGCGCCCGGTCGCCGCCGAATCGCACGAGGGCGAACTCGTCGGTCTTGACCATGCCCGGCGCCACCTCGATGACCCGGAGCGGCTCGCCGTTCAGTTCGAGCCGCAGCACCTCGGTGAGGGCGTGGGCGGCGAACTTCGCCGCGTTGTAGCCGCCGCCCCCGACGTAGGCGACGTGTCCGGCGATCGAGGTGATGTTGACGATGTCGGCGACCCCGCGCAGGGCGGCACCGCGGCGGAGCAGCGGCAGCAGTGCGCTCGTCACGCGCTTGAGCGCGAGCACGTTGACCTCGAGCATCCACGCCCAGTCGTCGATCGACGAGGCCTCGACCGAGTCGAGGCCCTTCGCCCCGCCCGCGTTGTTCACGAGCGCATGGACGGGCCCCGTCGCGGCGAGGTGGTCGCGCAGCGCGTCGACGTCGCCCTGCTTCGTGAGGTCGGCGACGAACACGGATGCCCCGGTCTCGGCCTCGAGGGCGCGCAGCCGGTCCTCGCGGCGGGCGACGCCCACCACGTCCCATCCGGCGTCGCGCAGCGCCGTGACGGTCGCACGACCGATCCCCGAACTCGCACCCGTCACGACTGCCCGCAGATTCGCCATGCGGCCTATTCTGCCGAACTTCGGGGTGCGGGTGCGGGAACGCCGGCTCGGAACCCCGCTTCGAGCGGCGGGGTCCCGAGCGGCGCCGGCGCGCCCGCCGATCCGGCCGGGCTCAGGTGACCTGGAAGGCGGCGCTCTTCGCGAGCCGCGTGTAGCCGTCGTTCGCGAAGAAGCGGAACTCGTAGGTTCCGCGCGTGGACGGTGCCGTGAAGGCGATCGTCGCGGTGGTGAGCCCCGTCGCGGGCGGGGTGTCCTGCCCGTTGAGGTACTTCTCGACGACGCCGCCGGCCTGGTCGGAGTCGCTCGCGCGGTACAGCCCCACCCAGTCGCGCCGACCGCCTGGGCCGCCCGTCACGGTCGCCCGGATCGTGCCCCCGCGCGCGACCGAGGTGCGGTCCGCGGTGACGGCGGCGCCCGCCGGCGGCGTCGGCGTCGGGGTGGGCGTCGGCCCGCCCGAGCTCATGGGCTCCTCCATCGTGACGCAGTGCGCCCCACCCCCTCCCTCGCCCATGAGGACGTCGAGGTTGAGCTGCACGCACGGGCGGCCGAACGCCGCGGCGAGCGCGTCGCGCGCCGCCGCGTCGGTCGTCGGGTCGCCGAACTGCGCGGTGATGACCGAACCCGACGTCACGATGCAGTTCAGGTACCCGTCGAAGAACGTCGACTGCTGAGCCTGCGGGATGCGCGGGAGCGAGGCCGGCCCGTAGATGGTGGTGACCTGGAGCTGCCGCCCCTTGGCGTCGGTCGAGGCCGCGAGGAGGTTGCGCGTCGCGATCGCCGACTGCGACCAGATGCTCGTCGGCCGCGCCGGGTTGCTGAGCTGGACGATCACCTTGCCCGGCCCGGTGAACAGCACCGTCGCGTCGATGTGGTCGTCGGTGATGTCCTGCCCCGAGATGCCCTGGCACCAGATCATCTTCGTCGCGCCGTACACGCGGAGGAGCTCGGCCTCGATCTGCGCCGCCGACTTGCCGGGATTCCTCGCCGAGTCGACCCAGGAGCTCCGGTTGGCGATGAGGGTGCCGTCGCCGTCGGCGATGACGCCGCCGCCCTCGCCGACGACGCTCGCGGCGGTGAACGCGATGCCGTTGTAGGCCGCCATCCGCTGCGCGACGAGCGCGTCCTTGGCGTGCGTCTGCTCGTTGCCCCAGCCGTTGAAGTTCAGGCCGACCGCGTCGAGGCCGCCCGCGCCGTCGGTGCGGAACACCGCGCCCGAGTCGCGCATCCAGCAGTCGTTCACCGGGATGGAGCTGATCACCGTGACCGCGGCGCTCACCCGGCTGCGTGCGGCGGTCGCGGCGGTCGCGCCGTCGGCGAGCATGACGACGGGGGTGGTCTTCACGATCTCGTCGGCGATCTTCGCGATGTCGCCCTGGATGCCGGAGAGGAGGCTGCCCCAGATCGAGGTGCTCGACGGCCAGGCCATCCAGATCCGCTTGAGCGGGCCGGCTTCGCCGGACACCGCGAACGAGCCGAGCGCCTGCGCGGGGTCGGCGGCCGTCATGAGCCTGGCGCTCGTCGCCGCCGCCATCACCCCGAGTGCCGCGAACCCGGCACCGGCCAGGAACTGCCGTCGCGGATGGCCGGTCGTCGTGCGGTCGTTGCTTCCGTGTTCGGTCACGCTTGGTTCCTTCCCTCGTCCACGTCATCGTGGAGGTCGAGCCCGACATCCGGGCATTAATTGGATTTCATCCAACTAACGCGACCACACTCACGCCAACCCGCCGCGATGTCAAGCGATTCGGCGAATCTCCGCCCCGCGGAGGGGAATCACCGCCGACCGATCGACCGCCGCAGCACGGCGCCCAGGACGCCGTGCGGTTGAATGGACTGATGCACACGAGGCTCGAACCCCGGAAGCCGACGCGCAGACGCGTTCCCCTCTGGGACAACGCCAGGTGGATCGCGATCACGCTCGTCGTGATCGGCCACGGCATCCTCCCGCTCATCGCCGAGTCGGATTCGGCGTACAGCGTCTACCTGTTCATCTACTCGTTCCACGTCGCCGTCTTCGTCACCGTGAGCGGCTACTTCGCGAAGTCGGGACCGCCGAACGCCAGGGCGCTCAAGCAGGTCCTCACCGACATCGTCTTCCCGTTCCTGATCTTCGAGACGATCTGGACGGTGATCCGCTGGGTCCTCGGCGGGGAGTTCTCCCTCGACTACACGACCGCGTCGTGGACGCTGTGGTTCCTCATCGCCCTCGCGATCTGGCGCATCGTCCTGCCCTACCTCGTGCTCCTGCGGTTCCCGCTCATCATCGCGATCGTCATCTCGATCGGCGCCGGGTACACCGAGACGATCGACTCGACCTTCGCCCTGACGCGCACCTTCGGCATGCTGCCCTTCTTCGTCTTCGGGTGGAAGCTCCGGCAGTGGCAGCTCACCGGGCGCTGGCTCGAGCTGCGGGCCGCCGCCGCCTGGCGCTGGCGGGCCGGTGCGATCGCGCTCTTCGCGCTCGTGCTCGCGTTCATGCCGATGACGATCGAGACGCTGCGCGACCTGAAGCTGCGCCGCTTCATGCTCTACGACGAGTCGTACGAGGCGATCGGCTACGACGAGCCCTGGTCCGGCGGCATCCGCCTCGTCCTGCTCCTCTCGGCCATGGTGCTGGCCGTCGCATTCCTCGTGCTGATGCCGCGGAGCGCGCACTGGTTCACCCCCTTCGGCGGCGCGACGATGTACATCTACCTGCTGCACACCTTCGTGCTCTTCCCCTTCCGCGAGACCGAGCTCCTCGCGGGCGACCAGCCGTTCTGGGTGCTGCCCGCGATGATCCTGTTCTGCATCGGCATCTCGATCGTGCTCTCGCTGAAACCCGTGCGCCGGGTGTTCCGGCCGCTCGTCGAACCGCGGGCGCGCTGGCTGTTCCGCCCCGAGCCGTCGACTGCGACCGGCACGCTCGTGCTGCCGCCCGACCCCGAGCGGCACTGAGCCCGCCCCCTGCGCCCGTGACGCCGTGTTGCGGGGTCCGTTGCCCGCACCGCCGCGCCCGCCTAACGTGACTGCAACACCCGCGGCCCCGCCGCCACCCGACTTCTGAGGAGCCACCCATGAGCGACACCGCCGCCTGGCGTTTCGAGACCAAGCAGGTCCACTCGGGCGCCGCCCCCGACCCCGTCACGAAGGCACGGGCGACCCCGATCTACCAGACCACCTCCTACGTGTTCGACAGCGCCGAGCACGCGCAGAACCTCTTCGCGCTCGCCGAGTTCGGCAACATCTACACCCGCATCCAGAACCCGACCCAGGCGGTCGCCGAAGAGCGCATCGCGGCGCTCGAGGGCGGCACGGGCGCGCTGCTCGTCGCCTCGGGCCAGGCGGCCGAGACCTTCGCCGTGCTGAACATCGCGCAGGCCGGCGACCACATCGTCTCGTCGTCCTCGATCTACGGCGGCACGTACAACCTGTTCAAGTACACGCTCGCGAAGCTCGGCATCGAGACGACCTTCGTCGAGAACCAGGACGACGCCGAGGAGTGGCGCCGCGCGGTCCGCCCGAACACGAAGCTCTTCTTCGCCGAGACGATCGGCAACCCGAAGATCAACGTGCTCGACATCGGGCTCGTCTCGGGCATCGCCCACGAGGCGGGGCTTCCCCTCATCGTCGACAACACGATCGCGACGCCGTACCTCATCCGCCCGTTCGAGCACGGGGCCGACATCGTCGTGCACTCGGCGACGAAGTTCCTGGGCGGCCACGGCACCGTGGTCGGCGGCGTCATCGTCGACGGCGGCCGCTTCGAGTGGTCGAAGAACGTCGAGAAGTTCCCGGGCCTCACCGAGCCCGACCCCTCGTACCACGGCGCGAGCTACACGGCCGCGGTCGGCGACGGACTCGCCTACATCATCAAGGCGCGCGTCCAGCTCCTCCGCGACCTCGGCGCGGCGATCGCCCCGAACAACGCCTGGCAGCTCATCCAGGGCATCGAGACCCTCTCGCTCCGCATCGAGCGGCACGTGCAGAACGCGCAGGAGATCGCCGAGTGGCTCGACAACCACGCCGACGTCGCGAGCGTCAACTACTCGGGCCTGCCCTCGAGCCCCTGGTACGCCGCCGCGAACGCCTACGCCCCGAAGGGCGTCGGCGCGGTGCTCTCGTTCGAGCTCAAGGGCGGCGTCGACGCCGGCCGCGCGCTCGTCGACAACCTCTCGCTGTTCTCGCACCTCGCGAACATCGGCGACGTCCGCTCGCTCGTCATCCACCCCGCGTCGACGACGCACTCGCAGCTGACCCCCGAGCAGCAGCTCACGACCGGCGTCACGCCCGGCCTCGTGCGCCTCTCGGTCGGCATCGAGAACATCGACGACCTGAAGGCCGACCTCGAGGCCGGTTTCGCGGCCGCCCGCGCGGCCACGGAGGCGGCGCGCGTCTGACACGCCCCGATCGAACGGCGGATGCCGCGAGCCCGACCGGGCTCGCGGCATCCGCCGTCTTCGGGGTCCGCGCCGCGATGCGGTGCGCGTAACAAACGGGCGAGGGGCCGCGCGGACGCGGGAGAATCGACACATGGATTGGCAGACGACGGCCGACGCGGTCCCCGCGAGCATCGTGCCCGCGGCGGGCGCGCTCGCACTGCTCGGGCGGGCGCCCGCGACGGGCGCCTGGCGGGAGGGCGACGCCGTCGGCGACCGCCGCTTCGTCGGCATCGGCGACCTCTCCCTCGAGTCGGGGCGCGAGCTGCCGGGCGTGCGCATCGCGTACGAGCAGTGGGGCACGCTCTCGCCCGAGCGCGACAACGCGGTGCTCGTGCTGCACGCCCTCACCGGTGACAGCCACGTGATCGGCCAGGCCGGCCCCGGGCACCCGAGTGCGGGCTGGTGGCGCGGCGTCGTCGGCCCCGGCCTCGCGATCGACACCGAGCGCTACTTCGTGGTGGCGCCGAACGTGCTCGGCGGCTGCCAGGGTTCGACCGGTCCGGCCTCGCTCGCCCCCGACCGCGCCGAGTGGGGCGCCCGATTCCCCTTCCTCACGATCCGAGACCAGGTGCGGGCGCAGGTCGCGTTCGCGCGGGCGATCGGCATCGAACGCTTCGCCGCGGTCATCGGCGGCTCGATGGGTGCGATGCACGTGCTCGAGTGGGCCGTCGAGGCTCCCGAGGCGGTCGAGCGCATCGCCGTGCTGGCCGCGCCGGCGGCGACCACCGCCGACCAGATCGCACTGAACTCGGTGCAGATCGAGGCCATCCGCACGGATCCGGCGTTCGCGGCGGGGGCCTTCTACGACGCGCCCGACGGCGAGGGTCCCTCGCGCGGGCTCGCGCTCGCCCGCCGCATGGCGATGCTCAACTACCGCACCGCGGCCGAGCTCAACGACCGATTCGAGCGCAGCTGGCAGTCCGAGCTCGACCCGCTCGGCGGCGACGGCCGCTTCGCGGTCGAGTCCTACCTCGACTTCCACGGCAACAAGTTCACCCGGCGCTTCGACGCGAACAGCTACATCGTGCTCACCGAGTCGATGAACTCCCACGACGTCGGGCGCGGGCGCGGCGGAGTGGCGGCGGCGCTCGCCCGCGTCCGGGCGAAGAGCCTCGTGCTCGGCATCGACAGCGACCGCTACTTCCCGCTCGCCGGGCAGCGCGAGATCGCCGCGCTCCTGCCGAACAGCGTGCACGGTGCCGAGCCGGTCGTCATCGCCTCGGAGTTCGGCCACGACGCCTTCCTCATCGAGGACGCGGTGGTCGGCGCCGAACTCGCCCGCCTGCTGGCGGCGTGATCGCGGCCCCTCGAATCGAGGCGATCCGCGCCGACGGGGCCCGACTGGGCTACAGTTCGAATGACGGGCGCCGCGCCGGGGCCGTCGTCGCCGAGGGGGTGACATGAAGCGCATCCACAAGGAGCGCGACCGCTTGCTTCGCAGGCTCGCACGCATCGCCGGCCTCACCGGCGCACTCGGCACGTGCGCCTGCATGTTCATCCCCGGCTCCCCGTCGACGCTCGAGTTCGCGCTCGTGGTGCTGCTCTCGCTCGCCGCCGCCGTGCTCGTCGCCGTGCACTCGATGCACGGCAGCGTGACGGCCGCGCTCGGCGTGGTCGCCGCAGCGCTCGGCATCGTCGCGGTGCTCGGCAGCGGGCCGGTCATCGACCCGGTGGCGGTCGCGGCGATCTCCCTCGCTGCGGCGGTCACCGCCCCGTCCGTCGCGATCACGCTCGTCGTCCGCCGCGACGGGGTGCCGCTCGTCGGCGGTCTCGCCGCGCTCTTCCTCATCGCCGTCGGCCTCATCGCCCTCGCCGGGCATCCGATGACCACCGTGGCCCTCGCGACCGTCGCGGGATGGGCGGTCGGCGCCACCCTCGGCTCGGTCGTCGACCACGCGATCGCCGGGGCCGCCGAACGCATCGGCGAGGTCGGGCGCGCGCACGAGGCGGAGCGCCACGCGAGCGAGTTCGAAGCGCGCCAGCGGCAGGACGCCCGGGTGCTGCACGACACGGTGCTCGCCACGCTCAGCCTGCTCGCGCACTCGGGCGTCGGCGTCGGATCGGCGGCGCTGCGCCAGCAGGCGGGCGACGATGCGCGCCTGCTCAAGCAGCTGCGGCTCGGCGCACCGCTCGACAACGCCTCGAACGCGATCTTCTCCCCCGACTCCGACGACGACATCCTCAGCACGACCTTCGAGTCGGTCAGGCAGCGATTCGCCCGGATGGGGCTCGACGTGAACTGGCACGGGGCGGGGCAGCTCGCGCTCCCGCGCGAGACCCTCGATGCCCTCCTCGGCGCGCTCGGCGAGTGCCTCGAGAACGTGCGTCGGCACTCCGGTGTCAACGAGGCGGATGTCACGGTGAGCGACGACGACCGCACGGTGCGCGCGATGGTGACCGACGCGGGGCACGGGTTCGAGCCCGAGTCGATCGGCACCGCGCGCCTCGGCTACGCCGAGTCGGTCGTGGGGCGCCTGAACACCGTCGGCGGGCGCGCCCGCATCTTCTCCTCGCCCGGATCGGGCACGACCGTGATGCTCGAGGTGCCGAAGCCATGAGCACCGGATCGATCGAGACCGGGGGTCTGGCGGGCTTCCGCCGCCCGAGGCGCACGGCGCACGCCGTCGGCGACGTGCGGGAGCGTCATGGCGGGCGACGGCTGGCGACCGGCATCACGATCGCCGCCGCCATCGTCATCCTCTGGCACCTGGCCCGCGCGGTGCTCCTCGCCCCCGTCTTCCCGCCGGGGGCCGGCCCGTGGGGCGCGTGGCTGGCCGTCCTCGCGATCCTCGCGGTCGGCGTCGTCTCGCGCATCTTCTCGCGCGCCCAGCCGCTGCCCGACCCGCTGTACGTCGTGCTGCTCGTCGCCCTCGCGGTGCCCGTGTGGCTCGACGTCTCGGCGAGCTGGGGCCTGCTCCACCTCGGCGTCACGCCGACCGCCGCCGCGGCGACGGGCGCCGTGCTCATGCCGGTCGCCGCGATCCGCGGCACGCGGGTCTCCCTCGTCGTCGCCTCCGCGATCGGGCTGGTGCTCCTCGTCGCGACGCTCCTGCAGGCCGCCTCGGCCGGCCCGTACATCGCGACGGGCATCTCGGTCGCCGCCTCCGCCGTGCTGCCGCTCGTCCTCGCCGTCGTCGCGACCCGCGGGTTCCGGCGCCTCGTCGGGCGCGAACTCGACCTCTCGATCGTGCAGAGCACCGTGTCGACGCCGCGTTCGGCCTTCGGCATGCGCGCCTCCGAAGAGCTCGCGCAGCTCGACTTCGACGCCGAGACGCTGCTCGACGACGTCGGCTCGGGGCGCATCGCGATCCCGCTGCCCGCCGCCGACGCCGAGCGCGCGGGTCGCCTGGCCGCCGCGCTGCGCCTGCGCCTCATCGCCGGGCGGACCGACACCTGGCTCCGCCACGCGGTGACCGAGTCGGCCTACCTCAGCGATCGGGTCGTGGTCGACGACCCCGAGGGTTCGGCGGGCCTCCTCGCGCAGGAGCAGCGCGACAACCTGCTGCTCGCGCTGTGGCTGCTCGTGGGCGAGCTCCGCAAGGGGCAGCCCCGGCCGATCGAGGTCACCGTCTCCGCACCCGACGGCGACGACGACGGCGATCACCACTCCCCCGTGGTGCATCTCGCGATCGAGGTCTCCGGCGTCGTCCAACGACGTCTCGACCCCGCGACGTGGGATGCTGTCGGTAGTGTCGGATCACACGACGTCGTCGCGGGGTCCGATTCCTTCCGCATCGAAATCGAATGCCGGACGGACCCGACCGTTCCGGTGAGTGCGTCGGCCGCCGAGGCGGCCCGTCCGAGGGGAAGCTGAATGCCCGACAACGCTCCACCGATCCGCCTGGCGATCGTCGACGACCATCGCATGCTGCTCGGCGCCCTGACCGAGTGGCTGCGCGGCGCGTCGTCCGAGATCGAACTCGTCGCCGCCGTCCCCTCCTGGTCCGAACTGCTCGCCCATCCCGACTTCCCGGTCGACGTGGTGCTGCTCGACCTCGACCTCCGCGACAACATCCCCATCTCGCTGAAGCTGTCGATGCTGAAGTCGGCCGAGGTGCAGACGATGCTCATGAGCAACTACTCCGAACCCGCCGTGGTGCGCGAAGCGCTGAGCGCGGGTGCGATGGGCTACCTCGTGAAGAGCGAGCCGGTCGAGTCGATCATCGAGGCGATCCGCGCCGCCCAGCAGGGCGTGTCGTATCTGACCCCCGAGCTCGAGGCGACGCTGCTCGACGACGGCACGCTGCCGAAGCTCTCCGCGCAGGAGCGCCGGGTCATGGCGCTCTACGGCGCCGGTCAGCCCGTGAAGGCCGTCGCCTTCCAGCTCGGCATCTCCGAGGAGACGGCGAAGAGCTACCTCAAGCGCATCCGTGAGAAGTACCGCGCCTCCGGCTACGACGTCGGCACCAAGGTGGCGCTGCGCAAGCGGGCGATCGCCGACGGCATCCTGCTGCAGTCCGACTGACGGCGGGCGCGGGCGGAGGCCTCGCCGATCAGTCGATCGCGGGCGTCGCACCCGTCGCGTACGGCACCGCGTGGCCGCGCCGCTGACGCGAACGGTCGAGCGCGAAGCTCGCGATGGCGAGCCCGATGCCGGCGAGGGTCAGCAGCAGGCCGACCCAGATCGGGGCGACGTAGCCGAGCCCCGCGGCGATCACGGTGCCGCCGAGGAGCGCACCGAGGCTGTTGCCGATGTTCAGCGCCGAGTGGTTCAGCGCCGCGGCGATCGACTGGCTGTCGCGGGCGACGTCCATGAGGCGGGTCTGCACGGTCGGCGCGAGCGCCGAGGAGGTCGCGCCGATGAGGAACGCGCCGATGAAGAGCCCGGCGACGAACTGCGCCGTGAGCGCGAGGAGTGCGAGCGAGAGGGCGAGCGCCCCGAAGGCGGCGTACATCGTGCGCCGCACGCTCCAGTCGGCGAGGCGGCCGCCGACGAGGTTGCCGACGGTCATGCCGAGGCCGGTGGCGACGAGCACGAGCGGCACGGCCGCGGCCTCGAGCCCGGTGACCTCGGTCGCGAGCGGCGCCACGTAGCTGTACATCGCGAAGAAGCCGCCGAAGCCGATCGCCCCGATCGCGATCGCGAACCACACCTGCGGCCGCGAGAAGGCGCCGAGCTCGCGACGGACGCTCGCGGACGGGTCGCCGGGTTGCCACGGCACCGCGGCGAGCACGGCCACGAACGTGAGCGCGAAGATCGCGGCGACCGCGAGGTAGGCGACGCGCCATCCGGCCGCCTGGCCGAGCCACGTGATCGCGGGCACGCCGATGACGTTCGCGATGGTGAGGCCCGAGAGCACGAGGGCGACGCCGCGGGCGCGCTTGCCCGGGCCCATGAGGCTCGCGGCGACGAGCGAGGCGATGCCGAAGTAGGCGCCGTGCGGCAGCGCCGACAGGAAGCGGGCGACGAGCACGAGCTCGAAGCTCGGAAGGAGCGCCGAGGCGATCGTGCCGATCGTGAACGCCGCGACGAGGACGAGCAGGAGCCGCTTGCGGGGCCAGCGCGCGGCGACGGCGGCGATCGTCGGGGCGCCGACGACGACGCCGAGCGCGTACGCGGAGATGACCCACCCGGCGGTCGCGTTGGCCGCGTCGGGCGAGGCCGCGTAGGTGCCGGGCAGCAGGTCGGCCGCGATGTTCGGCAGCAGGCCCATGGCGACGAACTCGGTCGAGCCGATGCCGAATCCGCCGAGGGCGAGCGCGAGGAGCGCGAGGCGGGTACGGGCCGGCGACAGGGTCGTCGATGCATCGGGGCTGTGGGTCACCGAGCGATTCTCTCACGGATCGAATCGATTCGAGAAGTCGGTCGCCGGACGGGGCGACCGACGACGTGGTCGTCGGATCCCGACCGGCGGGCTCAGCCCCTCGAGCTCCCGGAGTCCTCGCCCGCCTCGTCGATCGCCGACTCGAGCCGGTCGACCTTCGCCTCGAGCTCGCCCGACCAGCCCGGGCGGATGTCGGCCTTCAGCACGAGCGAGACCCGCGAGCCGTACGCGCCGACCGCCTCGGTCGCGCGACGCACGACGTCGAACACCTCGTCCCACTCGCCCTCGATCTCGGTGAACATCGAGGTCGTGCGGTTCGGGAGCCCCGACTCGCGGACGATCTTCACGGCCGCCGCGACGGCGTCGTGGACGGATCCGTCCGCGCGGCCCGTTCCGCTCGGCGCGACGGAGAACGCCACCAGCATGCTGCCTCCTCGGCGGGTGGGGTCGGTGCCGTCGCTCACTGCGTCGCGAACGCGGCATCCCGCCTGGTGCCAGCCTGCCATACGACGATGAGCGACCAGACCAGGAGTGCGCCGAGCAGGGCGACCTTCATCGTGAGCAGGAACACGAACGCGGGGTTCGCGATGAGGAGCCAGCCGTACCAGTACGGGTAGATGATCTGCGTGAGCAGCGCCACGGCGGCGGCGAGCAGCGCCGGCGCGGCGAATCGGACGGGACGCAGCACGAGGCCGAGCACGACGGGCGCCGCGAGCCAGGTCGCGAACTGGGGCGATCCGACCTTGTTGGCGAGCATGAGCACGACGACGAAGGCGAGCGAGAGCGGCGCCATGAGCACGACGAACGGCGCCCCGCGACGCGCAGCCCGCACGCCGAAGGCCGTGACGACGAGCGCGGCGACGAGCATGAGCGGCGTCGTGAGCGCGGCCGCGGCGTCGGCGCCGGGCCCCACGATCTGGAAGGTGAGGATGTCCTGGGAGTACTCGATCGTGACGTCCTTCGCGCCCGCCACGATCTGCCACAGCCAGAACACCGCGGCGGGAGCCTCGATCTGCAGGCCGCGGCCCGCCTGCTCGGCGATGAACCCGAACGCGTTCGTCCCAGCGCCGGCGAGCAGGCTCACGCCGACGATCGCGGCGCTCAGCGAGAGCGCGATCGTCACGACCTCGCCGCGCCGGCGCGAGGCGATCACGAGCGCGGCCACGAGGGCGGCGGGCCACACCTTGATCCAGGCGCCGATCGTGAGCAGCGTGGCCGCGACCCGAGGGCGACCCGCCGCCCACAGCAGGCCGGCGATCGCGAAGGGCACCGTCACCGCGTCGATGCGGCCGAGCGCGATCGGTCCGAGGAGCGCCAGGAATCCGAGCCACCACCAGGCGGCCGCCCGCCGCGGGCGGGAGAGCGCCGCACGGCCGAGCAGGATCGAGAAGGCGAGGGCGTCGAGGACGATGACGATGGCGAGCCACGACTGGGCGATGTACGCCTCGCCGAAGGCGAAGGCCGCCGCCATCGGCGCGAACGCGAGGATGGGATACACCCAGGGCGCGTCGATGCCCATGCGGAGCCAGCCCTGCGAGGCGTTCTCGGCCCACACCCGGTAGACGCCGGTGACGTCGCCCATCGGGTACCCGGGCGCGGAGAGGTTCAGCCAGGCGAGCAGCAGGTGCACGGCGGCGAAGGCGGTCCAGAGTGCGGCGCGGCCGCCGAGGGCGTGCCGCAACCGGGCAGCGGATGTCTCGCGCTCGCCTCCCCCGGTCACGCGACGAGCCTAGCCGAGCGTCATATTCCGCCACGCGCACGCGCCGCGTCGGCGGGATCGGGGATGCTGGAGTCCGACGCAACCGGAGGCCGCCATGACTCGACGCACGAACACCCGACGCACGCTCGCCGCACTCGCCCTCGTCGCGTCCGCGACGCTCGCGCTCGTCGGCTGCGCTGCTGCGGGCTCGGGCGACGGTGCGAGCGACGAGGCCGCCGGCGACGGCCACGTCACCGCGGGCAAGCTCACGATCGGCACGGGCGAGCCCGCCTACTTCCCGTGGGTCGTCGACGACGCCCCCGAGAGCGGCGACGGCTTCGAGGCGGCCGTCGCCTACGCCGTCGCCGAGCAGCTCGGCTTCGGCGACGACGACGTCGTGTGGGTGCGCACGACCTTCGACCAGGCGATCGCCCCGGGCCCGAAGAGCTTCGACCTCAACCTCCAGCAGTTCTCGATCACCGAGGAGCGCGCGGCGAACGTCGACTTCTCCTCGCCGTACTACGCGACGACGCAGGTGGTCATCACGGTCGCCGGCTCCCCCGCCTCGGGCGCCACCTCGATCGCCGAGCTGCAGAAGCTCAACGTCGGCGCGCAGACGGGCACGACGAGCCTCGACGCGGTCGAGGAGGTCATCCGGCCGACGGCCGGCGCGAGCGTGTTCAACACGAACGACGACGCGAAGTTCGCGCTGCAGAACGGCACCGTCGACGCCATCGTCGTCGACCTGCCGACGGCGTTCTACCTGACCGGCGCCGAGCTCGACGGCGGCGAGATCATCGGCCAGCTGCCCGAGACCTCGGCGGGCGGCGACGAGTTCGGCTTCGTGCTCGCGAAGGACTCCCCGCTCACCGACGAGGTCACCGCAGCGGTCGACGCGCTCCGCGCCGACGGCACGCTCGACGCCCTCGCGGCCGAGTGGCTCGGGGGCGAGGGCGCGGCCCCGGTCCTCGAGTGACGCCCGGCCGAACGCCGGCCGGCGAGGCATCCTCGTGCTGCCGCTAGCGTGGTCGTCGTGACCACGACCGACCGCGACGACACCGGCGCCGCCACGTGGCGGCCGAGCGCCGTCGAACTCGACCGGCGGGCGTTCCGTCGACGGCAGACCCGCCGCTCGGTGCTCGTGAGCGCGGGCTCGACCGTCGTGTTCGCCGCCCTGCTCGCGTGGGCGCTCATCGGCTCCCCCGGGTGGGCGGCGGTGCAGCAGTCGTTCTTCGACCCCGAGGTGGCGATCGCCTCGCTCCCTCGCATCCTCGAAGGGCTCTGGCTCAACATCCAGGTGCTCGTCGCGGCGAGCATCGGCGTGATGGTCTTCGCACTGCTGCTCGCCACGATCC
Source organism: Agromyces sp. NPDC057679 (assembly GCF_042799635.1). NCBI lineage: Bacteria > Bacillati > Actinomycetota > Actinomycetes > Micrococcales > Microbacteriaceae > Agromyces > Agromyces sp. NPDC057679. The sequence continues at coordinate 299,325 of NZ_JBHVIK010000001.1, forward strand.
GCACGCTCCGCGGTCCGGTGTTCTTCCCGCTCCGCGCCCTCGCGGCCGGCTACACCGACCTGTTCCGGGGCGTGCCGCTGCTCATCGTGCTCTACCTCGTGGGTTACGGCGTGCCGGGGCTCGACTTCTTCCCGGCGATGCCCGTCGCGTTCTGGGGCACGATCGCCCTCGTCCTGACGTACTCGGCGTACGTCTCCGAGGTGTTCCGCGCCGGCATCGAGGCGGTGCACCCCTCGCAGCGCCTCGCCGCCCGTTCGCTCGGGCTCAGCCACGGGCAGACGATGCGCCGCGTGGTGCTGCCGCAGGCGATGCGCAAGGTGACGCCGGCGCTCATGAACGACTTCGTCGCCATGCAGAAGGACGTCGGGCTCATCTCGGTGCTCGGCGCCGTCGATGCCGTGCGCGCCGCCCAGATCGAGACGGCCCACTACTTCAACTTCACGCCCTACGTCGTCGCGGGGCTGCTGTTCGTGCTGCTCGCCTGGCCGATGATCCGCCTCACCGACTGGGTGACCGCGCGCATGCGCGAGCGCGAGCAGATCGGCAGCATCGTATGACCGCGACCACCGAGCCGCTGCTCCGGCTCGAGGGCATCCGGCGGGCCTTCGGCGACAAGGTCGTGCTCGACGGCATCGACCTCGAGGTCGGCGCCCACGAGGTCGTCGCGCTCATCGGGGCGAGCGGCTCGGGCAAGTCCACCCTGCTGCGCTCGATCAACCTCCTCGAGCCGATCGACGACGGCGTCATCCTGCTCCGCGGCGACGACATCAGCGACCCGCGCGTCGACGCCGACGGCGTGCGCGCACGCATCGGCGTCGTGTTCCAGCACTACAACCTCTTCCCGCACCTCAGCGTGCTCGACAACGTCACCCTCGCCTCCCGGCTCGTGCATCGGATGCCTCGGCGGGAGGCCGAGCGTCGAGGTCTCGAGCTGCTCGACTCGGTGGGTCTCGCCGGCTTCGCGGGCGCGTTCCCCGATCGGCTCTCGGGCGGCCAGCAGCAGCGGGCGGCGATCGTCAGGGCGATCGCGACCGACCCCGAGCTCCTCCTCCTCGACGAGGTGACGAGCGCCCTCGACCCCGCGCTCGTGGGCGAGGTCCTCGCGCTCGTGCGCTCGCTCGCCGAACGCGGCACGACGATCGTGATGGCGACCCACGAGATGGCCTTCGCGCGCGACGTCGCCGACCGCGTTGTGCTCCTCGACGGCGGGCGCATCCTCGAGCAGGCGCCGGCCGCCGAGTTCTTCGCGTCGCCGCGCGAGCCGCGCACGCGCGAGTTCCTGGCGCGCTTCCTCGACGGCTGATGCTCGGCGGCGCTGCGCGCCGGCGTCACGCCGACCCGGTCCCTCAGCGCTGCAGCAGGCCGCCGATCACCTGGGGCACCGCGGCGGCGATCTCGAGCGCGGCGACGGGCCCGCCGTCGACCGCCGCGCTGGCGCGGCGCGCGGCCTCGCCGTGGATCCACGCGGCGGTCGCCGCGAGCCTCGTCAGCACCTCGGCGTTGAGCGCGAGCTCCTCGTGATGCGTGGCGGCGAGGGCCCCGAGGATGCCGCCGAGCACGTCGCCGGTGCCGGCGCTCGCGAGCCAGTGCGTGTCGGCCGTCACGGTGTAGCGGTCCCCGTCGGGATCGGCGATGTGGGTGACCGCTCCCTTCAGCAGCACCGCGACGCCGAGTTCTCGCGCAGCGCGGTCGGCCCAGCCGGCGGGATCGGCCCGGACCTCGTCGAGGGTCACGTCGACCTCGCGGGTGACGAGCAGGTTCGCGAGCTCGCGGGCGTGGGGGGTGATCACCGTCGGCGCCGTGTGGGTGCCGACGAGGTCGAGCGCGCCGGCGTCGAGCACGACCGGCAGGCGCGAGGCGAGCGCGTGCTGGAGGTCGCCCTGCAGCATGAAGGAGCGCCGGCCGGGTTCGATGCCCGAGCCGATGAGCCAGGCCTGCACGCGTCCCGACACCGTCACGGTCTCGGGCCGGCGCAGCAGCACGGCGGCGCGCACCCCGCGCGGACCGGTGTAGCGCACCATGCCGACGCCGGTCCGCGTGGCGGCCTCGACCCCGAGCACGGCGGCCCCGGGGTAGTCGGTCGATCCGGTGATCACGCCGAGCACGCCGCGCGAGTACTTGTCGTCCCCGGCATGGGGGGCCTTCACCCAGCCGGCCGCCTCATCGGCGGTCCATTCCTGCCACGGTTCGCCCATGTACCAACGATAGGTTGAGTGGGATGACTCCGACAGCCCTCGCCCCGATCAGCCTCTCGCCCTCGGTCGTCGTCTTCGACTACGGCGAGGTCATCTCGCGCGAGCCGACCGACGCCGACCGGGTCGCGCTGGTCGCGCGCGCCGGCGTGCCGGCCGAGGCGTTCTGGGCCTCGTACTGGGCCCATCGCGAGGGGCTCGACCGCGGCACGACCTCGATCGCCGGGTACTGGCAGGCGGTCGCCCGCGACATGGGCGCCGCGTGGGGCCCGCTCGACGTGCACGAGCTCTGGGCGATCGACCATCGCGGCTGGCTCTCGGTCGATCCGGGCACGCTCGCGGTGCTGCACGCGCTGGTCGACGGCGGCACGCGCCTCGCGCTCCTCTCAAACGCGGGCGCCGACTTCTCGGGCTGGCTCCGCCACGGGTCGTTCGCCCCGCTCTTCGAGCGGGTGTTCGTGAGCGGCGAGCTCGAGCTCGTGAAGCCCGAGGCCGCGATCTACGAGCACGTCATCGACGAGCTCGACATCGAGCCTGCGCAGTTCCTCTTCGTCGACAACCGGGCCGAGAACGTCGACGGCGCGCGCGCCGTCGGCGGCGACGGGCACGTCTTCACGGATGCCGCGGGGCTCGAGCGCTGGCTCCGGAGCCTCGCGTGAGCGTGGCGGCGCACGAGGGTCCAGCGCTGTTCCGCCCGATCACGATCCGCGGGCTCGAGATCCGCAACCGCGTCTGGGTGCCGCCGCTCTGCCAGTACTCGGTGACGGCGCGCGACGGCGTGCCGCACGACTGGCACCTCGTGCACCTCGGTGCGATGGCCGCGGGCGGCGCGGGGCTCGTGATCGCCGAGGCGACCGCGGTGAATCCCGAGGGCCGCATCTCCGACCACGACACCGGCCTCTGGAACGACGAGCAGGCGGCGGCCTGGTCCCGCATCACCCGGTTCATCCGGTCGCAGGGGGCTGCCGCGGGCATCCAGCTCGCGCATGCGGGGCGCAAGGCCTCGGTGTGGCCCGAGCCGATGCGGCGGCGCGGATCCCAGCCGCTCGAGGAGGGCGGGTGGCCGACCGTGTCGGCGTCGGCCGTCGCCTTCGACGGCTACCGCGAGCCGCTCGCCCTCGACGAGGCCGGCATCGCCGGGGTGATCGACGACTTCCGCATGTCGGCGCGCCGTGCGGTCGCGGCGGGGTTCGACCTCGTCGAGGTCCACGCCGCGCACGGCTACCTCGTGCACCAGTTCCTCTCGCCGCTTTCGAACACGCGCGACGACCGGTGGGGCGGCAGCCTCGAGAACCGGGCCCGGCTCCTCCTCGAGATCGTCCGTGCGGTGCGTGCGGAGATCGGCGAGGAGATGCCGCTGTTCGTGCGGTTCTCGGCGACCGACTGGGTGCCGGGCGGGTGGGACGAGGCGCAGACCTCCGTCGTCGCGGCCTGGGCGGAGGACGCGGGCGCCGACTTCTTCGACATCTCGACGGGCGGGCTCGTGGCCGTCGCCGACATCCCCGTCGCGCCCGGCTATCAGGCGCACTTCGCCGAGTACGTCGGCGAGCGTTCGGAGGCGCCGGTGTCGGCCGTCGGCCGCATCACCGACGCCCGTCACGCCGAGGACCTCGTCGCGGAGGGGCGCGCCGACGCCGTCATGTTCGGCAAGGCGATGATGCGCGACCCGCACTTCGCGATGCGCGCCGCGCACGAACTCGGCGCCGACACGTCGATGTGGCCGGCGCAGTACCTCCGGGCCAGGCCCGAGCACAACGACGGCGAGTGGTGACGACCGGTCGGGGCGACTAGCCCGCGGAGTCCGACCGCATGCGCGCCATGCGCTCCATCGACTCGGCCGACATCTGCCCGATCGCGAAGATGTTGCCCTCGCTGTCGCTGAACCAGGCGCTGCGCTCGTCGCCGATCTCGGCCACGCCGTCGACGGTCGTGAGGCCGGGCAGGTCGTAGTCGTGGAACACGACCCCGTGCGTGCGGAGGGCCGTCATGTCGCGGTCGAGGTCGTCGCTGAAGAGGTTGAACGCGGTGTTCTGCGCGGTGCCGGCGTAGTCGGTGCGGTACACCATGACCGCCGTCCCGCCGACGTCGTAGAACAGCATCCCTCCCTCGGTCTCCTCGTACACCGGGTCGCGGCCGAGCACGTCGTGCCACCAGCTGCGCGCCCGGTCGATGTCGGCGGCAGGGAGGACGGCGCACGCCGTGAGTTTCTCGAACATGATCATTCCTCGAGTTCCTCGGGTCGTGGAAAGTCTACGCCGCCTCCCGCGCCGACGGACTACCCGCGACGGGTCGCGTCCTGCACCTCGCCGACGAGCTCCTCGATGATGTCCTCGAGGAAGATCACCCCGCTCGTCGAGCCGTCCTCCTCGAAGGTGCGCGCCACGTGCGTGCCGAGGCGGCGCATCGTGGCGAGCGCGTCCTCGAGGTCGGTGCCGTCGAAGATCGACACGAGCCGGCGCACCCGCTTCGCGGGGATCGGGTCGTCGAACTCGTCGTCGTCGAGGTCGATCACGTCCTTCAGGTGCACGTAGCCGTCGGGCTCGCCGCCCTCGCCGAGGATCGGGTAGCGCGAGAAGCCGCGACGGGCGACCGCCCGCTCGACATCGCCCGGCGTCGCCCCCGGCGGCAGGCTCACGAGGCCCGACATCGGCACCGCGACATCCTTCACGCGCTTCGTGGTGAACTCGAACGCCGCCGTGAGCGTGCCGCTCGCGTCGTCGAGCACGCCCTCGCGGCGCGACTGGTCGACGATCGTCTGCACCTCCTCGAGCGTGAACGTCGAGGTCGCCTCGTTCTTCGGCTCGACGCCGAACAGGCGCAGCACGCCGTTCGCCGTCGCGTTCAGCGCGCCGATGATCGGCTTGAACACCCGCGCGACGAACACGAGCGGAGGTGCGAGCAGCAGCACCGCCCGGTCGGGCACCGAGAACGAGAGGTTCTTCGGCACCATCTCGCCGAACACGACGTGGAGGTACGAGACGAGCACGAGCGTCACGATGAACGCGACCGTCGAGACGACCTCGACCGACCAGCCCGTGAGGTGCAGCGGCACCTCGAGCAGGTGGTGGATCGCCGGCTCGGAGACGTTCAGGATGAGCAGCGAGCACACCGTGATGCCGAGCTGGCTCGTCGCCAGCATGAGCGTCGCGTGCTCCATCGCCCAGAGCGCGGTCTTCGCACTGCGCTTGCCCTGCTCGGCGAGCGGCTCGATCTGCGAGCGCCTGGCCGAGATGACGGCGAACTCCGCGCCCACGAAGAAGGCGTTCGCGGCGAGCAGCACGAACAGCCAGGCGATGCCGGCCCAGTCGCTCATCGGCCCGCCTCCTCGTCATCGGCGAACCAGACGGCCGGACCGTGCTTCACTGCCCTCATCGGCCCGCCTCCTCGTCATCGGCGGCCGCATCGGCCGACAGGGGTCTCGGCACGAAGCGCAGCCGGTCGATGCGGCGGCCGTCGAGGCGCTGCACGCTGAGGGTGCCCTCGTCGATCGCGACCTCGTCGCCGACGACGGGCAGGCGCCCGAGCTCGGACATCACGTAGCCGGCGACGGTCTCGTAGTCGCCGTTCTCGGGCACGTGGATGCCGGTGCGCTCGACGAGCTCGTCGGGTCGCAGCATTCCGGGGAAGCTCACGTTGTCGCCGCGGCGGACGATGCCGGCCCGCGTGCGGTCGTGCTCGTCGGCGACCTCGCCCACGAGCTCCTCGACGAGGTCCTCGAGCGTCGCGACCCCCGCGGTGCCGCCGTACTCGTCGACGACCACCGCCATCTGGAACCCGCGGCCGCGCAGCTCGCCGAGCAGCGCGTCGAGCTTGATCGTCTCGGGCACGCGCAGCGCGTCGGACTGGAGCGCCGACGCCGGCACCTCGGCCCGGCGCTCCCGCGGCACGGCCACGGCCTGCTTCACGTGCACGACGCCGACGACGTCGTCGAGGTTCTCGTCGTAGACCGGGAACCTCGAGAAGCCGGTCTGGCGTGCGAGCTCGAGCACGGCCTCGGCCGGTTCGAGCCGCTGCACGGCCGCGACCCGCGGGCGCGGGGTCATGACGTCGGAGGCGTCGTGGTCGGAGAAGCGCAGCGTGCGTCCGAGGAGGGTGGCCGTGTCCTTCTCGAGGAGACCGGCGCTCGCGGAGCGACGCACGAGCGAGGAGAGCTCCTCGGCCGAACGCGCGCCAGACAGCTCCTCCTTCGGCTCGATGCCGACGGCGCGCAGGATGGCGTTCGCGCTGCCGTTGAGCACGACGATCGCGGGCCGGAACACCCACGTGAACGCCGTCTGGAACGGGATCACGAGCTTCGCCGTCGCGAGCGGCAGTGCGAGCGCGAAGTTCTTCGGCACGAGCTCGCCGATGATCATCGAGAGGAGGGTCGCGACGACGATCGCCGTCGTGGCGCCGACCGGGCGGACGAGCGAGTCGGGGATCCCGATCGCGGCGAGCGGCTCGGCGAGGAGCGAGGAGATCGCCGGCTCCATCGTGTACCCGGTGAGCAGCGTCGTCAGCGTGATGCCGAGCTGCGCGCTCGAGAGGTGCGTCGAGGTGATCTTCAACGCGGCGATCGTCATGCCGAGGCGGGTCTCACCCCGCTCGCGTCGCGCCTCGAGATCGGCGCGGTCGAGATTGACGAGCGCGAACTCGCTCGCAACGAACAAGCCCGTGCCGATCGTGAGGAGGAGTCCGAAGCCGAGCAGTATCCACTCAGACAACGCTGCCTCCCCGAACGGTCACGGGCGAGGGTCTATGGCCGGGGTTCTTCGCAGAGGGAGGATCATCCATGGTCGTTCAAGTATATGCGGGCGATCCCGGCGATCACCGGGCGCGATCACCAGCTGACCGGGAGCGCCTTGCCCTCCTCGTAGCCCGCGGCGGACTGGATGCCGACGAGCGCGCGCTCGCGGAACTCGGCGAGCGTCCGCGCACCGGCGTAGGTGAACGAGCTGCGCACGCCGGAGGTGATCATGTCGAGCAGGTCCTCGAGCGAGGGACGCAGCGGGTCGAGGTAGATCGACGACGACGAGATGCCCTCGGCGAAGAGCTCCTTGCGGGCGAGCTCGTACGGCGAGAGCCGGTCGAAGCGCTCGCGCACCGCCTTGGTCGACGCCATGCCCCAGCTCTCCTTGAAGAGACGGCCGGATGCATCGCGCCGCAGTGTTCCGGGCGCCTCGATCGTGCCGGCGAACCAGGAGCCGATCATGACCGAGGCGGCGCCGGCCGCGAGCGCGAGCGCGACGTCGCGCGGGTACCGCACCCCGCCGTCGGCCCACACCCTGGCGCCGAGCTCGCGCGCGGCCTCGGCCGTCTCGAGCACCGCCGAGAACTGGGGGCGGCCGACCGCCGTCATCATGCGCGTCGTGCACATCGCGCCGGGGCCGACGCCGACCTTCAGCACGTCGGCGCCCGCGTCGACGAGGTCGCCGACGGCCGCCGCGGTCACGATGTTGCCCGCCACGATCGGGATGCCGAGGTCGAGGTCGCGCACGGTCGACACGGCCCGGATCATGCCCTCCTGGTGCCCGTGCGCCGTGTCGAGGACGAGCATGTCGACGCCCGCCGCCGCGAGCGCCCGCGCCTTCGCGGCCACGTCCCCGTTGATGCCGACCGCCGCGGCCACCCGCAGTCGTCCGTCCCGGTCGACGTTCGGCTCGTAGATCGTGCCGCGCAGGGCGCTCCGCCGGCTCAGCGTGCCGACGACGTGGCCGTGCTCGAGCACGGGCGCGAAGTCGAGCTCGGCCTCGACCATGAGGTCGAACGCGCGGCGCGGGCTGTCGACGTCGTCGGCGTCGAGCGAGGCGATGCCGCCGTGCACGAGGTCGCCGAGCCGGGCGTCGGGCAGCGCGCTCGCGAGCCGCGTCGCGGGGAGGCATCCGACGTAGCGCCCCTTCGTGTCGTGGAGCACGATGCCGTGCCCCTCGAACGGCGGCAGCGACTCGAGCGCGTCGGCGACGGTCGCGTCGGGGTGGAACGCGTGCGGGGTGTCGAAGCGCGGCGACTGCGACTTCACCGAGCGGATCGACTCGGCCAGGTCCTGCAGGTGCAGGTCCTGCGGGAGCACGCCGATGCCGCCGCGGCGGGCGAGCGTCGCGGCCAGCCGGGGCCCCGTGATCGAGTTCATGTTCGCCGAGACGATCGGCACGGACGCCCCCGAGCCGTCGTCGGGGGCGAGCGACACGTCGAGCCGGCTCGTCACGCCGGAGCGACTCGGAACGAGGAACACGTCGGAGTAGGTCAGGTCGTGGGTCGGGGCCGTCCGGTAGAACTCCATGCCCTCAGCGTAGGCCGCGCCCCTGCGGCGTGCACGAGGCGCCTCGCGCGGGGTTTAGGCTTGTGTGGGTGATCGGCCACGACGCGTTCGCGGCCGGGTCGATCTCCGAGAATCCAGCATCAACGGAGAGAGTGGGCGAGCGGCTGTGTCGAGCCAATTGACCGGAGCGGGATCCGACGAAACGGCGTCGGGCGAATACGGAGCCAACGAATGGCTCGTCGACGAGATGTACGAGAAGTTCCTCGCCGATCCCGACTCGGTCGACCAGACCTGGAGGCCGGTGCTCGAGCGACGCCGCGCGCAGAGCGAACAGGGCGCAGCGGCCCCCGCGACGAACGGCGCCGCCCCGCAGGGCCAGGCGCCCGCGGCCGCGCCGGCCGCTGAGGCTCGCGCCGAGGCATCCGCCGCCCCGCAGCAGGCCGCGCCGGCCGCCGACGCCGCGGCACCCGCCTCCCCTGCGACCGCACCGGTGCCCGTGATCGGGCAGACCCCGGCCGCACGCACCACCTCGGTGGCGCCGCGCACCCAGCCGGTGCCGGCCGACGTGCCCGTCACGAGCCCGCAGCCGGTCGTCGCCGACGCCCCCGCCGAAGACGAGGTCGTCGCGCTGAAGGGCATGCCGAAGGCCCTCGCCGCGAACATGGACGCCTCGCTCACCGTGCCGACCGCGACGAGCGTGCGCACCGTGCCGGCGAAGCTCATGATCGACAACCGCATCGTGATCAACAACCACCTGCGGCGCACCCGCGGCGGCAAGATCAGCTTCACCCACCTCATCGGCTGGGCGCTCATCCAGGCGCTGAAGGAGTTCCCGAGCCAGAACGTCTTCTACTCCGAGGTCGACGGCAAGCCGAGCCTCGTGAAGCCCGCGCACATCGGCCTCGGCATCGCGATCGACATCCCGAAGCCCGACGGCACCCGCGCCCTCCTCGTGCCCGCGATCAAGCGCGCCGAGACCATGTCGTTCAACGAGTACCTGAGCGCCTACGAAGACCTGGTGTCCCGGGCCCGTCAGAACAAGCTCAAGGCCGACGACTTCTCGGGCGCGACGATCTCGCTGACGAACCCCGGCGGCATCGGCACCGTCCACTCGGTGCCCCGCCTCATGAAGGGCCAGGGCTGCATCATCGGCGCGGGCGCCCTCGAGTACCCGGCCGAGTTCCAGGGCGCGAGCGACAAGACCCTCGCGAACCTCGCCATCGGCAAGACCATCACCCTCACCTCGACCTACGACCACCGCGTCATCCAGGGCGCGGGCTCGGGCGAGTTCCTGAAGAAGGTGCACGAGCTCCTCATCGGCCAGCGCGGCTTCTACGAGGGCATCTTCGCGGCCCTGCGCCTGCCGTACGAGCCGATCCGCTGGGCTCCCGACATCGCCGTCGACATCGCGAGCGCGATCGACAAGACGGCCCGCGTGCAGGAGCTCATCAACTCCTTCCGCGTGCGCGGCCACATGATGGCCGACACCGACCCGCTCGAGTACGTGCAGCGCTCGCACCCCGACCTCGACATCGCGAGCCACGGCCTCACCTTCTGGGACCTCGACCGCGAGTTCGTCACGGGCGGCTTCGGCAACAAGCGCACGGCGCTCCTCCGCGACATCCTCGGCGTGCTCCGCGACTCCTACTGCCGCACCATCGGCATCGAGTACATGCACATCCAGGACCCGGTGCAGCGCCAGTGGATCCAGAACGAGGTCGAGCGCCCCTACGAGAAGCCGACCCACGACGAGCAGATGCGCATCCTCGGCAAGCTCAACGAGGCCGAGGCGTTCGAGACCTTCCTGCAGACGAAGTACGTCGGCCAGAAGCGCTTCAGCCTCGAGGGCGGCGAGTCGGTCATCGCGCTCCTCGACGAGATCCTGCAGGGCGCCGCGAAGGAGGGCCTCGACGAGGTCGCCATCGGCATGGCGCACCGCGGCCGTCTGAACGTGCTCACGAACATCGCCGGCAAGACCTACGGCCAGGTGTTCCGCGAGTTCGAGGGCGCCACCGCCGGGCAGGGCTCGGGCGACGTGAAGTACCACCTCGGCACCGAGGGCACCTTCACGGCCGACGACGGCCACCAGGTGCCCGTCTCGCTCGCCGCGAACCCCTCGCACCTCGAGGCCGTCGACGGCGTGCTCGAGGGCATCGTGCGCGCGAAGCAGGACCGCAAGCCCATCGGCACGTTCTCGACCCTGCCGATCCTCGTGCACGGCGACGCCGCCATGGCCGGACAGGGCATCGTCGTCGAGACGATGCAGATGTCGCAGCTGCGCGCGTACCGCACGGGCGGCACGATCCACGTGAACATCAACAACCAGGTCGGCTTCACGACGGTGCCGGGCGACGCCCGCTCCTCGATCTACTCGACCGATGTCGCGAAGACGATCCAGGCGCCGATCTTCCACGTGAACGGCGACGACCCCGAGGCCGTCGTCCGCGTGGCCGAGCTCGCGTTCCGCTACCGCCAGGAGTTCAAGCGCGACGTCGTCATCGACCTCGTCTGCTACCGCCGCCGCGGCCACAACGAGGGCGACGACCCCTCGATGACGCAGCCGCTCATGTACAACCTCATCGAGCAGAAGCGCAGCGTGCGCAAGCTCTACACCGAGGCCCTCGTCGGCCGCGGCGACATCACCGAGGCCGAGTACGAAGAAGCGCACCGCGACTTCCAGGACCGCCTCGAGCGCGCCTTCGCCGAGACCCACGCCGTGCAGACCGGCGCGATCGCCGTGATCGGGGCGACCGAGCAGACCCACGTCCCCGAGCAGCCCACCGGCGAGATGGAGACCACCGGCGTCGGCGTCGAGGTCGTGCACGCCATCGGCGACGCGTTCAACAACAAGCCCGCCGGCTTCACGGTGCACCCGAAGATCCAGCAGCTGCTGCAGAAGCGCCTCGACATGAGCCGCAACGGCAAGGTCGACTGGGGCTTCGGCGAGCTGCTCGCGCTCGGCTCGCTGCTGCTCGAGGGCACCCCGGTGCGCCTGGCCGGCCAGGACGCCCGCCGCGGCACCTTCGTGCAGCGCCACGCGGTGCTCCACGACCGCGCGAACGGCCAGGAGTGGCTGCCGCTGCAGAACCTGTCGGAGAACCAGGCGAAGTTCTGGATCTACGACTCGCTCCTCAGCGAGTACGCCGCGATGGGCTTCGAGTACGGCTACTCGGTCGAGCGCGCCGACGCGCTCGTCATGTGGGAGGCGCAGTTCGGCGACTTCGCCAACGGCGCGCAGACCATCATCGACGAGTTCATCTCCTCGGCCGAGCAGAAGTGGGGCCAGCGCTCGAGCGTCGTGCTGCTGCTCCCCCACGGCTACGAGGGCCAGGGCCCCGACCACTCGAGCGCCCGCATCGAGCGCTACCTGCAGCTCTGCGCCGAGAACAACATGACGGTGGCCCGCCCTTCGACGCCCGCGTCGTACTTCCACCTGCTGCGCCGTCAGGCCTACGCCCGGCCGCGTCGCCCGCTCGTCGTCTTCACGCCGAAGGCGATGCTGCGACTGCGCGGCGCCACGAGCGAGGTCGCCGACTTCACCGAGGGCAGGTTCGAGCCGGTGCTCGACGACCCCCGGATCAGCGACCGGGCCGCGGTCAAGCGCGTCGTGTTCGTGTCGGGCAAGATCTACTACGACCTGATCGCCGAGCTCGACAAGCAGCAGAACACCGACATCGCGGTCGTGCGTCTCGAGCAGCTCTACCCGCTGCCCGCGACCGAGCTCAAGGCCGTCGTCGACGCCTACCCCGAGGCCGAGCTGATGTGGGCCCAGGACGAACCCGAGAACCAGGGCGCCTGGCCGTACTTCATCATCGAGACGAACAAGCTCGGGCCGCGCGAGGTCACGGTCGTCGCCCGCCAGGCGGCGGCGTCGCCCGCGACGGGTTCGGCGAAGCGCCACGCGACCGAGCAGGCCGAGCTGGTGCGTCGCGCGACGACGCTCTAGCGCTCGAACGAACGAACGAAGCGAGCGGATGCCATCGGCATCCGCTCGCTTCGTCGTTGCGGGTGCGGTGCGGCGCCGACGGGGCGCCGCACCCTCCTCCCCTACTCCGCCCTGCGGGCCAGCTTGCTCGGCCACCAGATGACCCGGCCGAGGTCGTAGGCGAGCGCCGGCACGAGCAGGGTGCGCACGAGGAAGGTGTCGAGCAGCACGCCGAACGCGACGATGAACGAGATCTGCACGAGGAAGAGGATCGGCAGCACGCCGAGCGCCGCGAAGGTCGCCGCGAGCACGAGCCCCGCCGAGGTGATCACCCCGCCGGTGAGCCGGAGGCCGCGGATGATGCCCGTGCGCGTGCCGAACTGCATCGATTCCTCGCGGACGCGCGTCATGAGGAAGATGTTGTAATCGACGCCGAGCGCGACGAGGAAGACGAATCCGAACAGCGGCACCGACGGGTCGGCCCCCGGGAAGTGGAAGACGTGCTCGAACACGAGCGCCGAGACGCCGAGTGCGGCCGTGAACGACAGCACGACGCTGCCGATGAGGATGAGCGGCGCCACGATCGAGCGCAGCAGCAGCATGAGGATCACGAGGATCGCCGCGAGCACGAGCGGGATGACGAGGTTGCGATCGGCGATCGCCGCATCGTTCGTGTCGAGCGCGACCGCCGTCTGGCCGCCGACGAGGACGTCGGAGCCGACCTCGTCGAGCGCGGTGCGCAGGGCGGCGACGGTCGCTTCGGCCTCGAGCGAGTCCGACGCGTCCGACAGGGTGGCCTGCAGCAGGACCCGGCCGTCCACGACCGTGGGCGCCGGCGCCGGGGTTCCGGGCGGGCCGAACGCCTGCACGCCGTCCTCGGTGACGGGGGCCGAGCCCGACGGCGAATCGGCGGAGACCACCGACACCGAGTCGACGCCCGGGGTCGCGAGCGCGACGTCGGCCATCTCCTGCAGCTCGTCCTCTGGTCCCACGATGACCGCGGGGGTGCCGGAGCCCGCCGGGAAGTGCTCGCCGATCATCGCCTGACCGTCGCGCGCCTGCGATTCGCCGAGCACGAACTCGCTCGAGGGCACGCCGTCGGCGTCGAGCTGGGCGAGGCCGAGCGACATGCCGGCGAGCGCGAGGACGGAGACGATCCACACGGTACGGGGGCGCCGCGAGACGAGGCGGCCGACACCGGCCCAGAGGCCGCGGTCGGGCAGGTCGCGCTCGTCGGGAGCGGATGCCTCGTGCAGCACCCCTGCCGCGTGCACGCCGTGCGCGGGCTCGGCGGCGTCGCCGCCGTGCGCGATCCTGCGGGGCCAGAACGCGGCACGCCCCGCCCAGAGGAGCAGCGCGGGCAGCAGGGTGAGCGCCGACAGGAGGGCGAACACGATGCCGATCGCGGCGATGGGGCCGAGCGTCTTGTTCGAGTTCAGCTCGCTCACGAGCAGGATGAGCAATCCGACGATGACGGTTCCGCCGCTCGCCACGATGGGCTCCCACGATCCGCGCAGCGCGGCCCACGTGGCATCCCACTTGCGCTCGTACCGGGCGAGCGTCTCGCGATACCGCGCAATGTACAGCAGCGCGTAGTCGGTCGCGGCGCCGATCACGAGGATGAAGAGGATGCCCTGCGTCTGCCCCGAGAGCACGATCACGTCGGCCCTCGCGAGCGAGACGACCGTGAGCACGGCCGCGCAGAGCGCCGACATGCTCGTGAACAGCACGATGAGCGGCAGGAGCGGCGATCGGTAGACGACGATGAGGATGACGAACACGGCGGCGAGCGCGACGGCGAGCAGCAGTCCGTCGATGCCGCTGAAGGCGCCCGCGATGTCGGCACTGAAGCCGGCCGGCCCGGCGACGGCGACCGTCGCCCCCTCGATCGGCGCGTCGTCGACGGCGGCCCGGAGCTCGCCCACGACGACCGACGCCCGCTCGGCCCCGTCGCCCGACTCGATGGGCACGACGATCTCGACCGCCTCGCCGTCCTCGGAGGCGATCGCCGGCGACACCTCGTCGTCGACGACGCCCGGCACGTCGGCGAACGCCGATCGCAGTTCGTCGACGGCGGCGAGCTGCGCGTCGTCGAGGTCGGTGCCGTCGTCGGTCGCGACGACGACGATCGCCGGGATCGTCTCGGCGTCGCGGAACTCCTCCTGCAGGGCGGCGACCTCGGTCGCCTCGGCCGACGCGGGCAGGAACTGGCTCTGGTCGTTCACCGACAGCTTGCTCAGCGAGCCGAACGACGCGCCGCCCGCGCCGAACGCGGCGAACCAGATGAGGATGAGGACGGCGGGGATCAGCACGCGCAGCCACGTCGGGACGCGCGAGTGCTTCTGAGCAGGGGTGTCGATCACACCGTCGACGCTACGGGCGCACCGGCCGGGCGCGCATCGAACGAACGATTGAGTCGGCGGATCGGGACCGGTCAGGCGACGGTGTGCGTCGACTGGTAGAGGCGGATCTGCGCGAGCACCTGCACGCGCAGCTGCTCGGGGGCGCTCTCGCGGCAGGCCCGCTGCACGACCTCGGTGATCGCGACACCAACGCGGAGCTCGGCCTGGCAGTCGACGCAGTTCTCGACGTGCTCGCGGATGTCCGAGGCGTCGACGGCCTGCAGCTCGTTGTGCAGGTACTCCTCGAGTTCGGCTCGCGCCTTCTCGCAGCCGCAGTCGGTCATTTCTTGCTCCTCGCGGGTTTCGGCGCCTTCTCGGCCGCGGCGAACCCCTGTTCGCGGGCGTAGTCGGCGAGGGACTCGCGCAGCAGTCGCCGGCCACGGTGCAGACGGCTCATCACGGTCCCGATGGGGGTGTTCATCATGTCGGCGATCTCCTGGTAGGAGAAGCCCTCGACGTCGGCGAAGTACACGGCAAGCCGGAAGTCCTCGGGCAGCGCCTGGAGGGCGTCCTTCACGGCGCTGTCGGGCAGGTGGTCGATCGCCTCGGCCTCGGCCGAGCGGCTCGACCGGGCGGTCGTCGACTCGGCGCCGCCGAGCTGCCAGTCCTCGAGCTCGTCGATCGTGCCCTGATAGGGCTCGCGCTGCTTCTTGCGGTAGCTGTTGATGAAGGTGTTGGTCAGGATCCGGTAGAGCCACGCCTTCAGGTTCGTGCCCTGCGTGAACTGCCCGAACGCGGCGAACGCCTTCACGAAGGTCTCCTGCACGAGGTCCTGCGCATCGGCCGGGTTCTTCGTCATGCGGAGCGCGGCGGCGTAGAGCTGGTCGAGGAACGGCAGCGCCTGCTCCTCGAAGAGTTCGCCGAGAGGCCGGGCCTCGTCGGGGGTCTCGGCTTCGGTCGGCGCCTGGTCGATCTCGTCGGCAGTCATCACCGTCAAGCTTAGATCGTCGGTTCCGTCGAGAACCCTGCGAGGGGCTCCGAGCTGCTCCGCCGGCCGTTCGAGTACCGCAAGCGACATCCGCACCATCTCCTTCCGCGTCCCTGACGCTACTGTTGATAACCGATGCAGATTTCGAGGTATTCCGAACCCGAGTTCGATCCGTACGGCGACAACAAGACGACCGAGACGGATGCCGGGTGGCGCGCGCCGCTCGCGACGTCGCCGCTGTCCGCGGTCGTGTCGCTCCCGGGGTCGAAATCGCTGACCAATCGCGAGCTCGTGCTCGCCGCACTCGCCGACGGGCCGTCGACCCTCCGCGCGCCGCTCTGGTCGCGCGACAGCGAACTCATGGTCGAGGCGCTGCGCGCCCTCGGCACGGGGTTCGAGCGACTGCCCGGCCGCGGCGAGTTCGGCGACGATCTGCGGGTCACCCCGGCCGACGAGCTGCTCGGCTCGACGACGATCGACTGCGGCCTCGCGGGCACCGTCATGCGGTTCATGCCGGCGGTGGCCGCGCTCGCGCTCGGGCCGACGACCTTCGACGGCGACGAGTACGCGCGCAATCGCCCGATGTCGGGGGTCATCGAGGGCCTCAAGGGCCTCGGCGTCGACCTCGACGACGACCGCCGCGGAACCCTCCCCTTCACGGTGCACGGCACCGGACGGGTCGCGGGCGGCGCGCTCGAGATCGACGCCTCGGCCTCGAGTCAGTTCGTCTCCGGCCTGCTGCTCTCGGCACCCCGTTTCGAACAAGGGCTCGACCTCCGCCACGTCGGCGAACGGCTGCCGAGCCTGCCCCACATCGAGATGACCATCGAGACCCTCGCCGCTCGCGGCGTCGAGGTCGAGACTCCTGAGACCGGTCGCTGGGTGGTCGCGCCGGGGCCGATCCGCGCGATCGACGTCGAGCTCGAGCCCGACCTCTCGAACGCGGCCCCGTTCCTCGTCGCCGCGCTCGTCGCCGGCGGCTCGGTCACGATCGTCGGATGGCCCGAGACCACCACGCAGGTGGGTGCGCAGCTGGCCGAGCTCCTCCCCCGCTTCGGCGCCCGCGTCGAGCTCGACGGCGACCGTCTCACCGTGCACGCACCACCGCGCTCGGCCGACGGCGGGCGCGGCATCCGGGGCGTCGAGCTCGACCTCTCGGAGGCCGGAGAGCTCGCGCCGAACCTCGTCGCCCTCGCGGCCCTCGCCGACGAGCCCTCGACGATCACGGGCATCGGGCACATCCGCCACCACGAGACCGACCGGCTCGCCGCGCTCGCGACCGAGCTGAACGGCCTGGGCGGGCGGGTCGCCGAGCTTCCCGACGGACTCCGCATCGAGCCCGCACCGCTGCACGGCGGCCCGTGGCGCGCGTACGCCGACCACCGGATGGCGACGAGCGGGGCGATCATCGGACTCGCGGTGCCGGGCGTCGTCGTCGACGACATCGCCTCGACGGGCAAGACGCTGCCGCAGTTCACCGCGCTCTGGGAGCGGCTGCTCGCATGACCTGGTGGAGCACCGACGACGACGAGGACGACGAGCCCGAGTTCGACGAGTCCGCCGTCAGGGTGCGTCCCAACCGGCGCGGCTCCCGCCCCCGCACGAAGACGCGCCCCGAGCACGCCGACGCGATCACCGGCATCGTGCTCGGCGTCGACCGCGGCCGCTACTCCGTGCTCGTCGACGAAGGCGGAGCCGACGAGCACGAGCTCACGGCGGCCCGCGCGAGCGAACTGCGTCGCAAGTCGGTCGTGACGGGCGACCGGGTCGACCTCGTGGGCGACGTCTCGGGCGATGCGGGCAGCCTCGCGCGCATCGTGCGGGTGCAGGAGCGCACGACGCTCCTGCGGCGCAGCGCCGACGACACCGACGCGGTCGAGCGGGTCATCGTCGCGAACGCCGACCAGATGCTCATCGTCGTGGCGGCGGCGAACCCCGAGCCGCGGGTCCGGCTCATCGACCGCTACCTCGTGGCCGCGTTCGACGCCGGCATCCGTCCCCTGCTCTGCATGACGAAGACCGACCTCGCCGACCCCGAGGAGTTCCTCGGCAACTTCCCCGGCCTCGAGCTGCCCGTCTTCCGCTCGCGCAGCGACGACATGCCGCTCGCCGAGATCACCGAGGCGCTGCTCGGCCACCGCACCGTGTTCGTCGGCCACTCGGGCGTCGGCAAGTCGACGCTCGTCAACGCCCTCGTGCCGAGCGCCCACCGGGCGACGGGGCACGTCAACGTCGTGACCGGCCGGGGCCGGCACACCTCCTCGTCGACGGTGTCGCTGCGCATCGACCACGACGGCCGCACCGGCTGGGTGATCGACACCCCGGGCGTGCGCTCGTTCGGGCTCGGCCACGTCGACCCCGCGAACATCCTCGGCGCATACACCGACCTCGCCCGCATCGCCGAGGACTGCCCGCGCGGCTGCACGCACCTCCCCGACTCCCCCGACTGCGCGATCGTCGAAGCGGTCGACGCGGGCGAGCTCGGCGAGACGGGGCGCGCCCGCCTCGACTCGCTGCAGCGGCTGCTCGCGACCTTCGCCTGAGCCCGCGGCGGGCGTCCCAGGCGTCCCTCGACGGAGCATCCGCACATCGAAGCGTGCCTACGATGGGTGGCATGACCGATGCACGACTTGGCCCAGGCGACCTCGCCCCCGACTTCACGCTCGACGACCAGAACGGCGTCCCCCTGACGCTCTCGTCGCTGCGCGGGACGAAGGTCGTCCTCTACTTCTACCCCGAGGCGATGACCCCGGGCTGCACCACCGAGGCCTGCGACTTCCGCGACAGCCTCAACTCGTTCAAGAGCGCCGGCATCCGCGTGCTCGGCGTCTCGAAGGACGAGGTCGACAAGCTCGCCCGGTTCGCCGAGCGCGACCGCCTGAACTTCACCCTCCTCGCCGATCCCGACCTCGCCGTGCAGCAGCAGTACGGCGTCTGGGGCGAGAAGTCGCTCTACGGCAAGATCGTCGTCGGCTCGATCCGCTCGACCTTCATCATCGACGAGGAGGGCCGCATCGCACGGGCGATGTACAACGTGAAGGCCACCGGCCACGTCGCGCGGGTGCGACGCGAGCTCGGCCTCGACGCCTGAGCCGCGCGTCGGAGCGACGCGCACCGATGACGGCCGATCGGGCCCGGCCGCACCTGCGGCCGGGCCCGATCGCGTTGCCTCGGCAGCGCCGCACTGTCAGGCGGCGGGTTGGTCCTCGGGGCGCGAGTACGCGATCCGCACGGGTGTCCAGAGCAGGAGGCCGATGACGGTGATGGCGGGCACGAGCAGCGCCCACCCGAGGTCGGGGCGCGCGAAGAGCCCCTGGAAGGCGCCGACGGCGACGGAGACCTGCAGGATCTGCCAGACGATCGCCGCCGCACGCGACCACGGGGCGCGCCGCAACGACGCGAACGCGACGGCGGACACCCAGACGGCGCCGATCACGACGAGCACGAGGAGCGCGATCGCCGTCGCCATCGAGGAGGGCTCGAGCGCGAACAGGTCGACGATCAGCCAGATCACGAGCCCCACCATGAGCAGGGCCTCGGCGAAGAGCACGGCGCTCACGACGACGAGGGCGGCGCGCACGCCGCCGTCCTGCGCCGGCTCGGCGGGCCGGCCGGCTCCCGCCGATGCGTTCGCCCCCTGATCGGATGCCTCGGGCCGGGTCTCGTCGCGTCGATTCACAGCGTTGTCCCATACATGGCTATTGATTCGATCTCTCCACTATGCGACCATTTATGAGGTCGAATTGATGCTCACAGGGACGTGAGCCGATCAGTCATGATCCTACTTCCCGAGATTCGACTTTCCCCCTGCAGCAGCCCTCACGGGCAAGCGCAATCGTGCGCGTCTGCGAACGAAGTACACGCAAGGAGCATCTCCATGGATTGGCGCGACAAGGCCGCCTGCCTCACCGCAGACCCGGAACTCTTCTTCCCGGTCGGCAACACCGGCCCCGCCGTCGACCAGATCGAGAAGGCGAAGACGGTCTGCGCCCGTTGCACCGTCACCGAGATCTGCCTGCAGTACGCCCTCGAGACCGGTCAGGACTCGGGCGTCTGGGGAGGCCTCTCGGAAGACGAGCGCCGCGCCCTCAAGCGCCGCGCCGCTCGCGCCCGTCGCGCGGGCTGAGCCAGAGCTTCGGATGCTCCGGGGCCCGCGTCGAGCGGGCACCGGAGCATCTTTCGCTGCTCGGGGCGGTCGCCCGCTCCAGCGGAGCGTCCGCGGCGGGCCCTTCAGCCTCGGGCGCCGTGCCCGGAGGTCGCCGACCGCCGGCCCGGCTCGACCGGCCCGACGCGATCGGCTGACGTCACTCCTCGTGAGTCGGGCTCCAGGGCGCGCCCCGCTGCAGCGCGACTCCCGGTCGGGCACGCTCCCGCCGTCGCCGGCACCCCCTAGGGCTGGGTGATCCAGCGCAGCGGGATCTCGATCGTCACCTCGGTACCCCGACCGACCACCGTGTGCCAGTCGATCGTGCCGCCGAGCTCGCCCTGGATGAGCGTGCGCACGATCTGCGTGCCGAGCCCCTCGCCGACCTTGCCCTCGGGCAGGCCCGCGCCGGTGTCGCGCACCTGGACGGTGAGCTCGGTCTGCGAGCGGTCGGCGATGATCTCGACGTCGCCCTCCTGACCGGCGAGGCCGTGCTCGACCGCGTTCGTGACGAGCTCGGTGAGCGCGAGCGCGAGCGGCGTCGCGTACTCGCTCGGCAGCACGCCGAACGAGCCCGTGCGCTTCGGGTGCGCCGTCGTGTTGTGCGCCGAGGCGACCTCGGCGACGAGCAGCAGCGCCCGGTCGAACACCTCGTCGAAGTCGACGTTCTGCGAGAGCCCGGTCGAGAGCGTGTCGTGCACGACGGCGATCGCACCGACGCGGCGCATCGCCTGCGTCAGCGCGTCGCGCGCCTCGTCGGAGTGCGTGCGCCGTGCCTGGATGCGCAGCAGCGACGCGACGGTCTGCAGGTTGTTCTTCACCCGGTGGTGGATCTCGCGGATCGTCGCGTCCTTGGTGATGAGCTCCTGCTCCTGGTGGCGGAGCTCGGTGACGTCGCGGGTCAGCACGATCGCCCCGGTGCGGTCGCCGTGCCGGCGGATCGGGATCGCACGGAGCGACACGGTCACACCGCGGGACTCGACGTCGGTGCGCCACGGCGCGCGCCCGGTCACGACGAGCGGCAGCGACTCGTCGACCACGAGCTTGCCGCCGAGGAGCGCAGTCGTCACCTCGGCGAGCGACTCGCCCTCGAGCTCGTCGTCGAAGCCCATCCGGTTGAACGCCGAGAGGGCGTTGGGGCTCGCGAAGGTCGTGATGCCGTCGACGTCGAGTCGGATCAGGCCGTCGGACGCGCGCGGCGCACCGCGCCGGGGTCCGGTCGGCGCGCCGAGGTCGGGGAAGTCGCCCGAGGCGATCATCTGGAAGAGCTCCTCGGCGCACTCGTTGAAGGTGAGCTCCTGCCGGCTCGGCGTGCGGGTCGCCCCGAGGTTCGTGTGCCGGGTGATCACGGCGACCGGTTCGGCCGCGATCGCCGTGCCGGTCGCGTTCAGGCGGCGCATCACCGGCACCGCACGCACGCGCGTCGGCATCTCCTCGTACCAGTCGGGAGCCGAGGAGTCGGCGATGCGGGCCGTGCCGAACGCCTCGGTCACGAGGTCGCGCCACTGGGGCTTGATGCCCTGTCCGACGAAGTCGCGGTAGAAGAGCGTCGCCGCGCTCGACGGGCGGGAGTGCGCGACCGCGACGAAGTCGTCGTCGCCGGAGGGCACCCACAGCACGATGTCGGCGAAGGCGAGATCGGCGAGCAGTTGGAGGTCGCCGACGAGCATGTGCAGCCAGTCGACGTCGGCCTGACTGCTGCGGCCCTGGGCGAGGACGAGTTCACTGAGGGTCGACACCCATCCAGCGTAGTGCGCGGATGCGTCAGCCTGCCGCAGCACGGCGGAGCACGGGCATCGAGAGGGGACGACGCGGGGCCGGCTCGGGTGCGGGCAGGATCGAGCCGAGCACGTATGCGCGGAGCGCCGAGCGGAGGGGCGCACGCCCCGCGGCGTCCCGCAGGGTTCGCGCGCGGAGGATCGCGGCGTCGGCGGCCCGCCCGTCGTGCGGCAGCAGCACTGCGTCGGTGATCCCGGCGAATCGGCGCAGGGTCTGGCGGACCTGCGCGTGCGCGTCGATGCCGAGCGCGCTCTGCCGTACCCGGTTGACGACCACGTCGATGCGCTCGGCGTCGACGAGCGACCCGAGCTCGTCGTGACCTCGGAGCAGGCGCGAGAGCCCGACCGGGTCTGCGAGGCCGACCGCGATCACACGGTCGGCGGAGTCGAGCGCGGCGAAGGTCGCCGCGTTGCGCCGGGGCGCGAACTGGTCGCTCGTGAGCTCCTCATCGCGTTCGAGGCTGAACCCGGTGTCGATCACAAGGTATTCGACGTGCTCGCGCATCGTCGCGAGCGCGCTCGTCACGCGCTCATGCGAGAGCTCGGGCCACCGGCTCGGCCCGACGAGCCCGGTGAAGACGTCGAAGGAGGCGCGCGGCGACGAATAGCGCTGCGAGATGCGTTCGAGTTCGGCGCGGTCGAGTGCGCCGGCGCCCGCGAGCCGGCACGCCGCGGCGAATCCGGGCGTCTCGTCGAGGAGCCCGAGCACGGGGGCGATGCTGCCGCCGTACGGGTCGGCGTCGACGAGGGCGACGCGGTGCCCCGCCGCAGCGAGCTCGGCGGCGACGTTGACCGCCACCGTGGTGCGGCCGGGCGCCCCCGCCGCGCCCCAGACGGCGATGACCGCGGCCTTCGACGATGCGCCGTCCCCCGGCCCGCCGAGGCGGGATGGCACGGAGACCCCGCCGCTCACGAGCGCCTCGAAGGCGGCCCACTCGGCTTCGGCGTCGACGAGTTCGTGCACCCCGAGTGCACCGGCGTGCCCGCGCTCGGCATCGTTCGCCGCGACCCCCACGAGGCGGATTCCGCGTTCGTCGCAGGCGGCGAGCAGCTCCGCGCTCAGCGTGCCCCGCCCGGCTCCGACGAGCACGACGTCGGGCGCCAGCACGTCGAGGCTCTCGACGACATCGCGCCACCCGACGAGCCGGGCGACCACGGTGTGCCCGTGTTCGACGAGGTCGGGCAGCAGGCGGTCTTCTGTGGCGGCGTCGAGTGCGAGCGCGAGGCGCGCCATCTCAGTCGCCCGCCGATCGCGTCGCCACGAGGTCGATCGCGTCGCCCGCGGCGAGCGCCTCGAGCAGCGCGGCGACCTTCTCGCGCGGGATCAGGAGTTCGACCGAGGTGCCCTCGGAGGCCATCATGCCCGTCTCCTCGACGAGTGCGGCGATCTCGGCGCCGCCGACGAGCACCCTCGGGGCCTCGAACCCGCCGCGCTCGGTCGCCTTCGCCGACCAGACGTCGACCCGAGACCCGGCCTCGAGCCCGCTCGGCAGCGGGCCGCGGCTCGGCACCACGACGGTGGACAGGCCCGTGCGGTCGGCGTCGTCGACGGCGGCCACCGGCACGAGCTCCCCTGCCCGCACGGTGCGCGCGACGACGAGCCCCGACTCAGGTGCCCCCTGGACGAGGAGGTAGTGCTGTTCGCTCGCACCCAGGCGCACCGAGGCGACGTCGAGCGTCTCGAGCTCGAGCGCCGCGCCCGGCGTGAGCGTGTCGCGTGCGACGTAGACCTCGACCGTGTCGTCGAGGCCCGAGACGAGCGCCCAGACGCCGAACGTCGACCCGGCGACGAGCACGAGCCCGATGAGGAGCCTGGGGTCGAGCCTCAGGGCTCCGCGTTCGGCCCGGCTGCGAGCGGTCATCGGTCCTGCCTCCTGTCGTCGGCGCGGGTGCGCTGCCCCCATGGTCGCCCGAACCGCGACGAACGTCCCGAAGTTATCCACAGTGGCTCGGGCTCAGCGATGGGCACCGCCATCGGGTCGATAATCGAGACATGACCTCACCCGGTTCGGGCGGCGAGATCGGCCGCTTCCTCACGATCGCCGACGCGGCCGAGATCCTCGCCGTCGACGTCGCGACCGTCGACGAGCTGATCCGCAGCGGCGAGCTGCCGGCGATCCGGGTCGGCACGTCCGGGCCGTGGCGCATCGAGCGCGCCCAGCTCGAGGTCTGGATCGAGCTGCAGTACGAGGAGACCCGCGTGGGGGTGGCGTGGAACGAGGGCGAGTTCGCGAACGTCACCGAGCTCTCCGGGGTCCGAAGCGGTCGCGTCCGCCCCGTCGACTGACCGGGCGACTCAGTCGAACCGAACGAGGAGCAGGCGCGCGAGCGGGACGATGCGGTAGCCGAACACCTCGCGCTCGCGGCGCGCGCTGCCCCGCTCGTGGAGGGCGAGGTCGAGGTGGTCGCGCGCGACCCGGTCGATCGTGCCGTGCGCGGGGCCGTCGATCGTGGTGAGCTGCACGGCGGTGCGGCGACGGCAGAGGTCGCGCAGCACGAAGGGCAGCCCGATGCGTTCGGCCAGTCGAACGGATGCCTCGGGCAGCACCGCGAGGCTCGGGTCGAGCTGCCCGCGGCCGGGCAGGATCGCGGCGACCGCCGAGAGCGGCACGATGCACTGCTCGACCGGCCGGCCGTGATGGCGGATCTCGGCGCTCATCCAGTCGCGGCCGAACCCGAGCGGACGGACGCCCAGCACCGTTCCGCCCTGCAGCTCGAGGCGAACGAGCTCGTCGCCCGCTCCCCCGACGTCGCGCGCACGCGCGATGGCGGCCAATCGATCGCGCAACGTCAGCCGGCCGAGCCGGAGGCGCTCCTCCTCGAGCGCGAGGGCTCGCTGCTCGTCGTGCTGCTCGCGATCGAGCTGCGACTCGAGGTCGTCGAACAGCAGGTCCCATCGCATGCAGCGACGCTACCGGGTGACGCTCGGTGACGCCCGAATTCTCCACAGGCGGAGAAATCTCTTGACACGGTCCGACGCCCTGCCTAAATTTCACTCCAGTGAGTCACTTCTGTCCCCCTCTCGGGGGGTGAGCCTCGTCGCTGCCCCGAACGGCGACTCCCAGCCCTACTGGAGCAAAGATGACCGTACGCGATGCCGCTGCCGCCCGAACGGCCGCGGTGCAGGGCAGTGCCGCCCGCCACCTCGAGCTGGACGACGACTACTTCGCACGCCAGCCGACGCGGAGCTCGGAGCTCCCCGACCCCGAGCCGTTGCTGCGCAACCTCACCCACTGCGTCCTCGAGTCGCTCGCCGGGGCTCGCGACCTCGAGCAGCTCGCACGCTGGGTCACCGACGACGTCTACCGAGCGCTGTCGAAGCGGGCCGTGCTCGCGGCCAGGGCTCGCCGGGTCAAGGGCCAGCAGGCGCAGCGCCCCACGTTCGCGATCGGTCGGGTGCACCTCCACGAGCCCGCCGAGGGCGTCGTCGAGGCGGTCGTGCTGGTGCATCAGCGTGCGCGCTCCCGGGCGGTGGCGATCCGCCTCGAGGGCTTCGACCGGCGCTGGCGCGCGAGCGCCGTCAGCGTGCTCTGACCGGGCCTGAAGCTCAGTCCCAGCAGGCTCGCTCGTCCTCCCTGGGGGCGAGCACGGTGCGCGTCTGCGCGTCGAAGGTGCGCACCGGCCGCTCGGCCGTCCATCGTTCCCATCCCGGGTCGCCCTGCGTGGCGAACGCGACCCACGCGCCGTGCATCTCGCCGGCGAGCGACTCGGGCGCGGCTCCCCCGGTGAGCGCGAGCGCGTCGGCGGCGTCGAGCCGGTCGAAGACCGCGGGCAGCTCCATGCAGTGCGCAGCGCCGAGACCGAGGCGCGGGCTCGACCAGCCGAACTCGTACACCCACGTCGCGGCGCCGCGCCCGAGGCGGGCGTCGGCGAACCGGTTGATCGGAAGCCGGAGCAGGAGGTCCGTGGCGAGCGCCCCGAACAGCTCGCCACGACTCGCGCCGGGCCTGTTCCGCCGGTAGACGCGCATGGTGGCGCCGCGGATCTTGAAGCTGAGCCGGGCCGCGGCGAGGTGCAGGGCGCTGATGCGCGCCGTGAGGCCGGTCGGTTCGAGCCAGAGCCGCGCCTCCTCGCGGGTCGAGCCGATGAGCACGGGGATCGCGTCGGCGGCTCCCGCTCCGAGCACGTCCTCGGGGTCGGCGAGCCCCTCGCCGACGGCGAGCGCGAAGCCCGGGCCTCCGGTGACCGGCGTCGTGCCGGCGGTGACCCGAAGTTGCGCGGCGACGAGCTCGTCGGGCGCGACCGAGGCGAAGGCGTCGCGGTCGGCGGCGATGCCGAGGTCCTTGGCGATCAGCCGGGTGATGCGTCCCGCCCGCTCGCGCGGTCGCGCGGCGAGCGGTCCGCTCTGCAGGATCGCCCGGTCGGCGAGGCCCTTCCCGTCGGGGTGGGCGAGCGCCGCGGCGATGAGCGAGGCTCCGGCGGACTGCCCGGCGACGGTGATCTGCCCGGGGTCGCCGCCGAACGCGCCGATCTCGCGCCGTACCCAGCGGAGGGCCGCGATGACGTCGAGGAGTCCGAGGTTCAGTGGCGCTCCCTCGAGCACCGAGAATCCCTCTGAGCCGAGCCGGTAGTTGATCGCCACGAAGACGACGCCGTCGCGGGCGAACGAGCTGCCGTCGTAGCTGTCGAGGGCGTTCGCGCCGCGCGACAGCGCGCCCCCGTGCACCCAGACGAGCACGGGCTGCAGCGCCCGCCCGCCGGCCGGAGCCTGCGGCCCGCCGACGCCGTCGAACTCGGGCGTCGGATCGGCCTGCCCGGGCTCGGGCGCCCAGACGTTCACGTTCAGGATCTCGTCGCCCGCCACCTCGACGCTCGGCAGCACCCGCTCGAGACCGCCGCCGTACGGCGCCTGCGGCGCGGTGGCACCGGGTCGTGTGGCATCCCGCTCGCCGGACCAACCGGGGTGCGGCGCGGGTGCGGCGAACCGCAGGGGCCCGAACGGTGCCGCGGCGTAGGGCACCCCGAGGAACCGGACGATGCCGCCTGAGCGCGAGCCGCGGAGCATCCCGCCGCCGACCCTGGTGATCACCGCCTCGCCGGACTCGTCGATCGTGTCCGAACGCAGCGCGGACGCATCATCGGGTCGTGACGCCATGGCTCCTCCTCGAGTGGGCGATCCTCCGATCGTACGGGGCGCGCGGCGCTCGTGGGCACCGTACCCGGGAACGAGCGCGGCCCGCGAGTTCGGAGGAACTCGCGGGCCGCGGACGTCGACGGGGACTCAGCGCCCCTTGCGCTCCTGGGCGCGACGCTCCGAACGGTTCTGCGGGGCGACTTCGCCGCCCGCACGCTGGCCGAAGGCGCCGCGCTCGGGCTCGGCGGCGGGTGCCTGGCTCTCGGCGACCGCACGACGCGCGCGCTGGGTCGCGGCCTGCTGCACCTGGCCGCGCTGGTTGCGCACCTCGACGCCGCCCGAGTCGCTCGGCGCGGTGTAGCTGAGCTTGTCGTCGGAGGCGCCCTGCCGGCCGAGGCCCTTCGCCTCGATCGTCGGGCCCGTACCGCCCTGCGGTGCGACCTCGACCTCGAGGTTGAAGAGGAAGCCGACCGTCTCCTCGCGGATCGAGCCCATCATCTGCTGGAACATCGCGAATCCCTCGCGCTGGTACTCGACCAGCGGGTCGCGCTGGGCCATCGCGCGCAGGCCGATGCCGTCCTTCAGGTAGTCCATCTCGTAGAGGTGGTCGCGCCAGCGACGGTCGATGACCGAGAGCACCACGCGGCGCTCGAGCTCGCGCATCGCCGGACTGCCGAGCTGCTCCTCGCGGCGCTGGTAGGCGAGCTTCGCGTCGGAGAGGATCTCGCGGCGCACGAACTCGCGGTTGACGCGGCCCTTCTCGCCCGCCTCGGCGACGACCTCGTCGATCGTGATGCCGACCGGGTAGAGGGTCTTCAGCTCGGTCCAGAGGGCGTCGAAGTCCCACTCGTCGGGGTTGCCCTCGGCGGTGTGCTGCGCGAGCACCTCGTCGATCACGTCCTCGAGGAACTTCTGCGTGCGCTCGTGCAGGTCGTCGCCCTCGAGGATGTGACGGCGGTCGCCGTAGATCGCCTCGCGCTGGCGGTTGAGGACGTCGTCGTACTTCAGCACGTTCTTGCGGATCTCGGCGTTGCGGGCCTCGACCTGCGACTGCGCCGAGCGGATCGCCCGCGAGACGACCTTCGACTCGATCGCGACGTCGTCGGGCACGCCGCGCGCCATCAGGTTCTCGGCCGCACCGGCGTTGAAGAGGCGCATGAGGTCGTCGGTCAGCGACAGGTAGAAGCGACTCTCACCGGGGTCGCCCTGACGGCCCGAGCGGCCGCGCAGCTGGTTGTCGATGCGCCGCGACTCGTGACGCTCGGTGCCGAGCACGTAGAGGCCGCCGGCGGCGAGCACCTTCTCGGCCTCGACGTCGACCTCGGCCTTGACGGCCTCGAACACGCCGTCCCACGCGGCCTCGTACTCCTCGGGCGTCTCGGCCGGCGAGAGGCCCCGCTCGTGCATCTGCTGCACGGCGATGAACTCGGCGTTGCCGCCGAGCATGATGTCGGTGCCGCGGCCGGCCATGTTCGTGGCGACGGTGACCGCGCCGAGGCGGCCCGCCTGCGACACGATCGCGGCCTCGCGGGCGTGGTTCTTCGCGTTCAGCACCTCGTGCCGCACGCCCTTCTTCGCGAGCAGGCGCGAAAGGTACTCGCTCTTCTCGACGCTCGTCGTGCCGACGAGCACGGGCTGGCCCTGCTTGTGGCGCTCGACGATGTCCTCCACGACCTGGGCGAACTTGACCTCTTCGTTCTTGTACACGAGGTCGGACTGGTCGATGCGGACCATCGGCTTGTTCGTCGGGATGGGCACGACGCCGAGCTTGTAGGTCGACATGAACTCGGCCGCCTCGGTCTCGGCGGTACCCGTCATGCCGGAGAGCTTCGAGTAGAGGCGGAAGTAGTTCTGGAGCGTGACGGTGGCGAGGGTCTGGTTCTCGGCCTTGACCTGCACGCCCTCCTTCGCCTCGATCGCCTGGTGGATGCCCTCGTTGTAGCGGCGGCCCACGAGGATGCGACCGGTGTGCTCGTCGACGATCAGCACCTCGCCGTTCATCACGACGTAGTCCTTGTCGCGCTTGAACAGCGCGTTGGCCTTGATCGAGTTGTTGAGGAACGAGATGAGCGGGGTGTTCGCCGACTCGTAGAGGTTGTCGATGCCCAGGTAGTCTTCGACCTTCTCGATGCCGGGCTCGAGCACGCCGACCGTGCGCTTCTTCTCGTCGACCTCGAAGTCCTCGCCGGGAACGAGCCGGTCGGCGAGACGCGCGAACTCGGCGAACCAGCGGTTCGCCTCGCCCGAGGCGGGGCCCGAGATGATGAGCGGGGTGCGCGCCTCGTCGATGAGGATCGAGTCGACCTCGTCGACGATCGCGAAGTAGTGGCCGCGCTGCACCATGTCGGAGGCCTGCCACGCCATGTTGTCGCGCAGGTAGTCGAATCCGAACTCGTTGTTCGTGCCGTAGGTGATGTCGGCCGCGTACTGCTCGCGGCGGACCTGCGGCGTCTGGCCCGCCACGATGCATCCGGTCGTCATGCCGAGCGCGCGGAAGACGCGGCCCATCAGCTCCGACTGGTAGCTCGCGAGGAAGTCGTTCACCGTGATCACGTGCACGCCGCGGCTCGTGAGCGCGTTGAGGTACGCGGCGGTCGTCGCGACGAGGGTCTTGCCCTCACCGGTCTTCATCTCGGCGATGTTGCCGAGGTGGAGGGCCGCGCCGCCCATGAGCTGCACGTCGAAGTGCCGGAGGCCGAGGGTGCGGCGCGACGCCTCGCGGACCGCGGCGAACGCCTCGGGCAGCAGGTCGTCGAGCGACTCGCCGCTCGCGTAGCGCTCGCGAAGCTCGACGGTCTCGTGCTTCAGCTCCTCGTCGCTGAGCGCCTGGAAGCCCTCTTCGAGGGCGTTGATCGCCGACGCGTAGTTCTCGAGCCGCTTGAGGGTTCGGCCCTCGCCGACGCGGAGGACCTTTTCAAGAATCGAAGCCACGAATGTTCTCCTGTGTTTCATCGGGCGCTGCGTCGTCGGTGCCCGCCTCGGGTGGCGGCGGCGCCCACTGCCGCCTGTCCAGCGGTCATCATAGCCATGCTAGTGGGCCGCAGCCTGAGCGACCCCGCTCGGCATCGTGCGATACGGAGCGGGGTCGCCGGTTCAGAGCATGCGTCGGGTCAGGATGCCACGGGCTCGCGCCCCTTCGTCACGGGGCTGTCGAGCACGGCGTCGGAGTTCTCGTCGAGGCCGATGAGCCCGTAGTCCCAGCCCTTGCGGCGGTAGACCACGCTCGGGCGGTTCGACTCGGCGTCGACGAAGAGGTAGAAGTCGTGCCCCACGAGTTCCATGAAGTAGAGCGCGTCGTCGACGGTCATGGGCGTCGACGCGAAGACCTTGCGCCTGATCACGACGGGGCTGTAGACCTCGTCCTCCTCCATCCCGTCGGCCTCGGACACGACGGGGATGGCCCCGGTGCGCACTCGCTCGAGCACCTCGGGTGCCGCGGCCTGCACGCCCACGTCGGCGAAGCCGGCGTCGGTGGCCTCGCGGAGGGAGGTGTGGCGGTGGTTGCCTCCTCGATGGACCTTCCGCCGGTCCTTCGCCCTCCTGATGCGTTCGAGCAATCGCCCGAGCGCGACGTCGAACGCCGCGTACTTGTCGGTGCCGTCGGCCTCCGCCCGCACCACCGGCCCCTTGCCGAACAGGGTCAGCTCGACGCGGTCGAGACCCGGGTTGCCGTTCTTCTCGTTGTGACGGCTGAGCTTCACGTCGAGGGAGATGGCCCGGTCGTTGAGGTGCGTGACCTTCTCGGACTTCTCCGTCGCGTAGGCGCGGAAGCGGTCCGTGATCCCCAGGTTTCGTCCGACGATGTTCAGTTCCATGACGACCTCCGTTCACCGGCGTGTCACCCGGTTCTGAAGGGTGGATCGACCACGCCTGTCCTGCCACCGTAGCCCGCTTGACCGTCATTGTCACGGGGCGCTTCCCCAGAGTTCGCCGAGAGCCGAATGTGACGCAACGGGGTCTCGGCGAGCACCGCCGAACCGGCGACCGAGCCGCCCGCGGACCGCACGGCGCGTGCCGCCTCGGCGAGCGTCGACCCGGTCGTGAGGATGTCGTCGACCAGCAGGAATCGCCGCCCGTCGAGCCGGCGGGCGGCGACGAGTCCCCCTGCGGCGTTCGCCCGCCGCGCCGCCTGGTCGAGTCCGGCCTGGTCGGCGCGGTCGCGCGCGAGGCGGAGGACTCGGGAGGGACGGACGCCGCTGCGTGCGAGCAGCAGTTCAACGGGTGCGTAGCCCCGCTCGCGCAGCGCACGGCGGGTCGAGGGCACCGTGCACAGCTCGACGGGGGCGCCCGGCGCGGCGTCGGCGAGCGCGGCGACGACCGCCGCTCGCATGGCGCAGGCGAGGGGCCGCACGGCGTCCGTGCGCCCGCCGTCCTTGAACGCGGCGAGGATCGCGGCGACGGGGCCCGCGTACTCCAGCGAGGCGTGCACGACGATCGGTGCGGCGGGGCTCGGAATCGGCCGGGTCACCGTTCGGGGCGTCGGGGCGAGGGCCTCGAGGCATCCGGTGCACACGGCACGGTCGTGGGCGCCGCAGCCCGCGCAGGCGACCGGGGCGAGCACCGCCAGGCCGTCGAGGGCGGCGTCGCGGGCGGTCGCCGTGACGCGGGCGAGGAGCCGGGCCGGAGACGGATTCACCCGACGGAGTCTGGCTCCCCCCGCGCCGAACCGGTCGCGGCGAGCGCGGTCGGGCGACGCAGCGACCGGCCGAGCGCGCTGGGGAGGAGCGGTCGGCGCCGCCGAGCGCGCGTCCGACGGTTCAGCCGGGCATCTGGGCCGCGACGAACTCGATGCCCTCCGCCCGGACCTGCCAGCCCACGCCGCTCTGCACGTCGAGGGTTCCGGCCGAGGTGAGCACGCGGAGATCGCGCTCCCCGTTGCCGGCGTCGAGCTGGACGCCGCCCTCGGGCCCTGCGATGGTGTCGGGCACTCCGCCGAGCTCCTCCACGACGAGACGCGTGTCGCCGCCGGGCAGCGAGGTCAGCGACGCGACCGTGTTGGCGTCGAGCCACGCCACGTCGCGCGGCGTCCCGGCGAGCCCCGACAGGTCGAGCACCACGGGGCCGAGGGCGACCGGCATGCCGTCGGCGTCACGCTCGATCGACGCCGCGACGAAGCGGGTGCCGACCCCTTCGCCCAGGAGGGCGATGATCCGGGTGCCGTCGCGCGAGACCTCGAGCGCCGCGATCGTCGACCCCGACCACGGCACCGGGATGGGGCGCTCGCGCTCCTCGCCGCTCGGCAGGTACGCGACGAGCTCGCCCGGCGCCGTGGCCGGCACCGACCAGACGACCCCCTCGGGATCGATGGCCGGCGTGATCAGCCCCTGTCGCGGATCGCGCACCTCGGCGGGCTCGCCGGGCAGGACGACCGAGACGCCGGCCGGGTTGCGCACCGCGACCGAGTCGCCGCGAGGGCCGACCGCGGCCGCCGTCGGGGAGAGCCCCTCGATCTGCGGCGAGATGTCCTGGATCGGCTCGATCTCGTCGCCCGAGGCGGCGAGATGGCCGAAGGCGGCGCCGTCGTAGACGACCGGGCGCGGATCGACGGGCGGGTCGTGGATCGGCGCGTCGTCGAGCGGCGGCACGTCCTGCACCGCCCCGTCGATCGCGAGCACGACCTCGTCGACGTTGCGCACGACGCCCACGAGGCTCTCGTCGAGCTGCTCCTGCATGCGCTGCACGGTCAGGACGTCGTCGAACGACGCCCCCGAGAGCTCGACGCTCGCGATGCCGTTGGCGATCGGCACCGAGCTCGTCTCGAGCGAGACGCCCTCGGGGAAGGCCGTCTCGACCCCGGGCGCGAGCCACTCGGCCGGCCCGGCGAGCAGGGCCCGCACGATGCTCGTCTGGGCGGAGTCGCGGCCCGCGAACCAGCGCAGGTCGGGCACCAGGTAGCGGAAGGTCGGATCGAAGAAGGCGAGCTCGTACGGCTGGAACACGTCGCCGAAGGTCAGCTCGTCGATGAGGATGCCGTCCGGGGCCTCCGAGATGCGCCACTCGCCGTCCACCCGTTCGAGGCGATAGGGCAGCGTGACCTCCGCCGTCGAGTCCGGCAGCTCGTACTGGCCGTTCGACATGAGCTCGGCCGCCGGGGTCGCCCCCACCGAGAGCTGGGTCTCGGCGGCGTCGTCGGCGACCACGGGCTCCTCGATCGAACGGTCGGCGAGCACGTCGATCGTCGCACCCGCGCCCGGCACCCACTCGGCCGAGAACTCGTCGGTGAGGAACTGCCTGGCGGCAGCGTAGTTGCCGCGCGGGCTCGCAGCGGCCTCGATGAACCCCTGCACGATCTGATCGGGCGTCGCCCCGGCCTGCGGTGGGCGGATGAAGGTGTCGAGCTCCGCCGACTCCTCCACCGGGTCGGGGTTGCCGACTCCGACGGGCCCCGAAGTCGGCAGCGCGACGCAGCCGCTGAGCAGCGCCGCCATCGCGAGCGCGAGGGATGCCCCGAGCGCACGTCTACGCATCGCGGACCCCCTTCTCCGTGGCATCCGAGGGACGACCGGCGGCCGCCCCGCGCTCGGCTCCCGCGTCGACGTCGACCGCGGCGACGACGCCCGTCGGCGGCGGCCCGCTCGCGTGCGCGTCGTCGGGCTCGAGCGGCAGCGGCGAGACGACCGCCTCGGCGTCGACGCCGCGCGGGAGCGTGAGCCGGAACACGGTGCCGGTGCCCTGCCGCGACCACACGTCGAGCGTGCCCCGGTGGGCGACCGCGTCCTCGAGCGAGATCGCGAGGCCGAGGCCGGTTCCGCCGATCGTTCGGGTTCGGCTCGGGTCGGCGCGCCAGAACCGGTCGAACACGCGAGCGCTCTCCTCCTCGGTCATGCCGAGCCCGTAGTCGCGCACCGACAGGGCGATCGCCGAGGGGTTGCTGTCGACCGACACGACGATCGGGCGCCCCTCGCCATGCTCGATCGCGTTGCCGAGGAGATTGCGCACGATGCGGCGGATGCGGCGGGGGTCGACGTCGGCGTCGAGATGGCCGCCCGGCGCGACGAGCCGCAGCTCGCTGCCGCGCTCGCGCGCCAGCTCGTGCATCGACTCGATCGCGTCGCCCGCGAGGTGCACGAGGTTCGTGGGCTCGGTCGTGAGCTCGACCGAACCGGCGTCGTAGCGGCTGATCTCGAGCAGGTCGGCGAGCAGCGTCTCGAAGCGCTCGGTCTGCGTGTGCAGCAGCTCGACCGTGCGCGACGTCGGTCCGGGGAAGTCCTCGCGCTGCCCGTACAGCACGTCGCCTGCGAGCCTGATGGTCGTGAGCGGGGTGCGCAGCTCGTGCGAGACGTCGGAGACGAAGCGCTGCTGCATGACCGAGAGCTCGGCGAGCTCGCGGATGCGGGCCTGCAGGCTGTCGGCCATGCCGTTGAACGAGGCGGCGAGGGTCGCCAGCTCGTCTTCTCCCTTCGAGGGCATGCGCACGCCGAGGTCGCCCGCGGCCAGGCGCCGGCTCGTCGCGGCCGCCGATCGGATCGGCTCGATCACCCAGCGCACGACGAGCAGCGTGATCGCGCTGAGCAGCACGATGAGCGCGATCGCGCCGAGCACGCCGACCGCCTGCATGAAGCCGAGGGTCTGCTGGGCATCGGCGAAGTCGTAGCCGATGTAGAGCTCGTAGTCGCCCACTCTCGGCACCTCGAGGGTGCTGCCGACCACCACGCCCGGGTCGGTGCCTCCGTCGGCGTTCTCGAGCGCGACCGACTGCCAGAACTGTCCGTCGGGGTTGGCCTGCACCCGCTCGCGCAGCTCGTCGGTGATGACCGCGCTCACCTGCGGATCGCCGCGGTCGGGCGGTGCATCGCGCACGGCCGTCTCGGTCGGCACCCGGAAGTAGACGATCGAGTTGGATCCCGACGTCGTCTGCACCGTGCGCACCGTCGAGGCCATGAGGCTCTGCAGCGCACCGCGGTCGGCGGCGTCGGAGGAGTTGAGGATGCGCTGCGCCGCCACCGTCGCGTTGTTCGCGGCGGCGAGGGACTGGTCGAGCTGGCTCTGGAACAGGTTCGACGCCACGCTGAAGGAGATGTACAGGCCGATCACGAAGATCGCGAGCGAGGAGAGCGCGATGGTGATGAGGACCGTGCGGAACTGCAGCGACCGCCGCCAGAGCGCGTTCAGCCGCCTCGGCAGCTCGCGCCACGAACCCGTGAACGGGATCGCCGTGGCGGAGGTCTCGGTCATCCGGCCCGTCGCCTAGGTCGTCGCGCCGGCGCGATAGCCGACGCCGCGCACCGTCATGACGATGCGCGGGTTGTCGGGGTCGTGCTCGACCTTCGCCCGCAGCCGCTGCACGTGCACGTTCACGAGCCGCGTGTCGGCCTTGTAGTGATAGCCCCAGACCTGTTCGAGCAGCATCTCGCGGGTGAACACCTGCTGCGGCTTCGAGGCGAGGGTGAGGAGCAGGTCGAACTCGAGCGGGGTGAGGTTGATGCGGGTCTCGCCGCGACGCACCTCGTGCCCGGCCGCGTCGATCACGAGGTCGCCGATGCCGAGCGTCGCGACGACCGGGTCGGGGGTCGGCCGGAGCCGGGTGCGGATGCGGGCGACCAGCTCCTTCGGGTTGAAGGGCTTGACCATGTAGTCGTCGGCGCCGGATTCGAGGCCCTTCACGACGTCGGCCGTGTCGGACTTCGCCGTCAGCATGATGATCGGCGTGCCCGACTCGGCGCGGATGCGACCGCACACCTCGATGCCGTCCATGCCGGGGAGCATCAGGTCGAGCAGGACGAGGTCGGGCTTCGACTCGCGGAACGCGGCGAGCGCGCCGGCGCCGTCGGCGCAGAAGACCGGCTCGAAGCCCTCGGTGCGCAGCACGATGCCGATCATCTCGGCGAGGGCCGTGTCGTCGTCGACGACGAGTACGCGTGAAGTCATGCCGTTCATTCCTGTCGGTGCCGTGCGACGCGGCGCGGCCCGTGTCGGTGCCGTGCGACGCGGCGCGGTCTGGTGCGCTCCAGCGTAGTCGGTCGGCGTGCGGGTCGGCCGAATGTGCGAGCATGGGGGCACCCCGCCGGAAGGAGTGCGTACAGGTGTCGGATCACGACTGGCAGGCGCCCGGCAGTCCGGCGAGCGGTTCGGCTCCGGATGCCCCGGCTCCGCCGCCCTACGGCGCACCCCCGGCTCCGCCGCCCTACGGCGCACCCCCGGCTCCGCCCGTCCCGGGTTACGGCCCGCCCCCGCCGCAGCAGCAGCCCTGGGTCCAGCCGCCGCCCGGGGCCTGGGCGCCGCCGCCGAAGCCCGGACTCCTGCCGCTGCGGCCGCTGAGCTTCGGCACGCTGCTCTGGGCGCCGTTCCAGGCGCTGCGCCGCAACCCGGCCGCGACCTTCGGCAGCGGGCTCGTGGTGCAGCTCGTCTCGGCGCTCGCGACGCTCGCCGTCGTCGTGCCGTTCATGGTGTTCATCTTCACCCGCGTCGAGAACGCCGCCACTGAAGACATGGACGCGGTCATGTCGGGCGGGGTGGGCGCCTTCCTCCTGCTCATGCTCGTCCCGGTCGCCCTCACGCTCGTCGCCGGCGCCTTCCTCCAGGGCGTCATGGTGGTCGAGGTCGCCACCGGGACCCTCGGCGAGCGCCTCGGATTCGGGGCGCTCTGGCGGCGCGCCGCACGCCGCATCTGGCCGTTGCTCGGGTGGACGGCGCTCGTCACCCTCGCGCTGCTCATCGTCGTGGCCGTGTTCACCGGCATCATCGTCGTCGCCGCGCTCACCTCGCCCGGCGCCCTGATCGGTGCGGTGCTCGTCACCATCATCGGAGTGCTCGGGCTCGCCGTCCTCGGCGCCTGGCTCGGCACGAAGCTCTCGATCGTGCCGAGCATCATCGTGCTCGAGCACGCCGGGATCGGGCCGGCCGTACGGCGGTCGTGGCGGCTCACGAACGGGTACTTCTGGCGCACCTTCGGCACCCTGCTGCTCGTCGGGCTCATCCTGAACGTGGCCGCGCAGATCGTCGTGCAGCCGGTGTCGCTCGTCGGCACCATCCTCGCCGCGATCATCGACCCGACCGGTTCGGGGGCCGCGATCGGCATCACGATCGCGACGAGCGTGGTCACCCTCGTGCTGTCGGTGCTCATCGGTGCGATCACGGCGGTCGTGCAGAGCGCGCTCGTCGCCGTCATCTACATCGACCTCCGCATGCGCACCGAGGGGCTCGACCTCGAGCTCGCCCGCCACGTCGAGCAGCGCGATGCGGGCGCGGCCCCGACGGGCGACCCGTACGCGCCGCCGCCCGCTGCCCCCGCCTGGACGCCGCACGCCCCGGCACCGACCCCGCCCGAGACGGCCTGGCCGACGCCGCCCGAGGCGGGCGAGCCCGGGCAGCCGCGGCACTGACGGTGCTCGTCCTGACCCCGCTCGACCCCGACGCACCCGAAGCGCGTCGGTGGCTCGAGGACGAACTCGCGAAGCCCGAATACCAGAACTCGAAGCCCACTGCCTTCGACCTCGCGATGCAGGCCGTCCGCGACTGGTTCGCCGACCTCCTGGGCGGCGCCGGCGGCGTGCCCGCGCCGGTCGTGACGCTCATCGTCGTCCTCGTCGTCGCCGCGATCGTCGTCGTCGCCTTCCTGGTCTTCGGCGCCCCTCGTCTCCGTCGGCGACGGTCCGCCGCCGTCCCGCTCTTCGACGACGATGACCGTCGCGACCTCGCGGCGCTCCGGCGCGCCGCAGAGCTCGCCGCGTCGGACGGCGACTGGCCGCTCGCCATCGAGGAGCGCTTCCGCGCACTCGTCAGGGGTGCGGTCGACCGGGACCTCGTGCAGGTGCACCCCGGCACCACCGCCCATGCCTTCGCGATCGCGGCCGCGCGTCCGTTCCCCGGTCGCGATCAGGATCTCGCGTCCGCCGCCGCCGAGTTCGACGGGGTCCGCTACCTGGGCGGGACCGGCAGCGCGGCGGCGTACGAGCGCATGAGCGAACTCGAGGCGGAGCTCGCCCGGACGCGACCGGCCGGCGACGCCGACGCCGCCGCCGACGCCGAGGCGGCGGGGGCCGTCCGGTGACGGCGGCACCGCCCTCCGCGGCGGCACCCTCCGGCACCGCCGATGCGGTGCCCGCCGACGCCATCACGCCGACGTTCCGCGCCGGCGTCCGCCGCCGACGCATCTGGATCGTCTTCGCGGTCGTGCTCGTGCTCGGCGCGATCGCGCTGCTCGTCCTCCGCGGCGGGGCCGCGGGCGCGGGGCAGCGCCTCGGCGCCGACAACCCGGCCCCGCTCGGGGCCAAGGCCCTGGTCGAGGTGCTCGGCTCCCACGGCGTCGAGGTCGAGGCCGCCGCCGACTTCGACACCGCGCTCACCGCGGCGAAGTCCGGTGCCACGGTGCTCGTGTTCGACGAGTTCGGCCTGCTCGACGAGCAGCGGCTCAGCCGGCTCGCGTTGTTCTCCGATCGCCTCGTCGTCGTCGAGCCGGGATTCACCGCACTCGAGGCGCTCGCACCCGGCGTGCGGATGGCGGGGGCGGCGTCCGGCGCGCTCGACGACGTCGCGTGCGAGCTCCCCGCCGCCGAGAACGCCGGGGCGCTCTCGACGGGCCAGCGTCTGTTCACCCTCGACGACGAGGCGACCGCCGACGGCTGGCAGGGATGCTTCCGCGACGGCGAGTACGGCTTCGCCGTCGCCGAGGGGCCCTCATCGGGCGACGGCCGGATCGTCCTCGTCGGGGCGTCGACCCCGTTCGAGAACGGCCGCATCACGGAGCGCGGCAATGCGGCGCTCGCCATCGGGCTCGCCGGGGCATCCGATGAACTCGTGTGGTACCTGCCCGGCCCGCTCGACGCCGACCCCGACCAGGCGCCCACGCTCGGCGAGCTCACGCCCGGCTGGGTCAGCCCGGTGCTCGCGCTCGCGATCGTGGTGACCGTCGTCGCCGGGATCTGGCGGGGGCGCCGCTTCGGTCCGCTCGTCGTCGAGAACCTCCCCGTGCACGTCCCTGCTGGCGAGACCGCCGTGGGCCGCGCCCGCCTGTACGCCAGGAACGCCGCCCGCACGCACGCGCTCGACCAGTTGCGCCTCGGCGCGATCGCCCGCATCGCCACGGCGCTGCGACTGCCTCGCACCGCCGACGTCTCCGAGATCGCCGCCGCCGCGGCCGCCGCGACCGGACGTGACCCGTGGCAGGTGCGCGCCGTGCTCGTCGAGGCGCTGCCCGTCGGCGACCGCGACCTCGTGCGGCTCGCGAACGAGCTCGACGACCTCGAGCACGCCGTGCGTGCGACACTCGCACCAGAGACCTCCACCCCGCACGATGCGGAACACCCAGGAAGGCGACCATGACCGACCCGATCGCGAACGAGACGACCGCTGCGCCGGCGCCCGCCACGCCCGACGACGAACTGCGGCGCGCGCTGAACCGCGTCCGCACCGAGGTCGGCAAGGCGGTCGTCGGCCAGGACGGCGCGGTGACCGGCCTCATCATCGCCCTGCTGACCCGCGGGCACGTGCTCCTCGAGGGCGTGCCCGGCGTGGCGAAGACCCTGCTCGTGCGCACCCTCAGCCGGACCCTGCAGCTCGACACTCGGCGACTGCAGTTCACGCCCGACCTCATGCCCGGCGACGTCACCGGCTCCCTCGCCTACGACCCGCGCTCCGGGGAGTTCGCCTTCCGCGAGGGCCCGGTGTTCACCAACATCCTGCTCGCCGACGAGATCAACCGCACGCCGCCGAAGACCCAGTCGGCGCTCCTCGAGGCGATGGAGGAACGCCAGGTCTCTGCCGACGGCGTGACCCGGCCGCTCCCCGACCCGTTCATGGTCGCGGCGACCCAGAACCCGATCGAGTACGAGGGCACCTACGCGCTGCCCGAGGCGCAGCTCGACCGCTTCCTCCTGAAGCTCGTCCTCGACGTGCCCGAGCGCGAGGCCGAGGTCTCGCTGCTGCGCCGCCACGCCGACGGCTTCGACCCCCACGACCTCGCCGCCGCGGGTGTCACGCCGGTGCTCGGCGCCGACGAGCTCGCGGCCGCGCGCCGGGCGGCGGCCGCGGTGCGCGTCGAGGACGACGTGCTCGGCTACCTCGTCGACCTCGCCCGTGCGACCCGGCGCAGCCCCTCGATGCGACTCGGCGTGAGCCCTCGAGGCACGACCGGGCTCCTCGCCGCGGCGAAGGCCTGGGCCTGGCTCACGGGCTTCGAGTCCCTCACCCCCGACCACGTGCAGGCGATGCTGCTGCCGGTCTGGCGCCACCGGGTGCAGCTGCGGCCCGAGGCCGAGCTCGAGGGCGTCTCGGTCGACCAGGTGCTGCGCGGCATCGTGCAGCAGGTGCAGGTTCCGCTCTGAGATGGCGCTGACCGGTCGATTCGCGCTGCTCGTCGCCCTCGGGGTCGTCCCCGTGGTCGTGGCGGGCCTCTCGAGCGCGCCGCTGGCCTGGCTCGCGCTCGTCGGGTGGCTTCTCGTCGTCACCGGTGCCGGCATCGTCGACCTCTCGCTCGCCGCCTCGCCCCGCACGGTCGCCTTCCGCCGTGAACTGCCCGACCGCGTGCGCCTCGGCGAGCACGTCGCCTCCCGGCTCACGGTGCAGAACCTCGGCGGCCGGATGCTCCGCGCCACCGTCCGCGACGGATGGGAGCCCTCCGCCGGGGTCGCCGGACCGAACCGCACCCGGCTCTCGATCCCGCCGGGCGAGCGCCGGCGGATGACGCTGCACCTGGTGCCGACCCGCCGTGGCGATCGCCGCACCGGACAGGTGACGATCCGCTCGGCCGGGCCGCTCGGGCTGTGGGCGCGGCAGGCGACCTTGGCGGCGCCGGGGCGAGTGCGGGTGCTGCCGCCGTTCCATTCGCGGGTGCACCTGCCCTCGCGGCTGACCCGGCTGCGCGAGCTCGACGGACGGACGCCGCTCCTCATCCGCGGCCAGGGCACCGAGTTCGACTCGATCCGCGAGTACGTCCGCGGTGACGACGTGCGTTCCGTCGACTGGCGGGCGACCGCGCGCCACATCGACCCCGAGGTCCCCGGCAACACGCGGCTCATGGTCCGCACCTGGCGCCCCGAACGCGACCGTCGCATCGTCATCGTCGCCGACACCTCGCGCACCGCGGCGGCGCGCATCGCCGATGAACCCCGCCTCGACACGAGTTACGAGGCCTCGCTGCTCCTCGCGGCGCTCGCGTCGCACGCGGGCGACCGCGTCGACTTCCTCGCGACCGACCGACGCCTGCGCGGGCGCGTGCACGGTGCGAGCGGGGCCGACCTCCTCGCCCGCATGGTCGACACGATGGCGGGCATCGACGCCGAGCTCGTCGAAGCCGACTGGGCGCTCGTGCCCGGCCAGGTGCGCGCGGTGACGAGCCGCCACGCCTTCGTCGTCCTGCTGACCGCGGCCGACTCCCCCGGCTCCGCCCGAGGTCTGCTCTCCGTGCTGCCGCAGCTCACCGCCCGGCACACGGTCGTCGTCGCCTCGGTCGCCGACCCGACCCTCATCGAGACCAGCCGGCTGCGCGGCGACCTCGACGAGGTCTACGGCGCCGCCGCTGCGGAGCGGGGCCTCCTCGACGGCGAACGGGTCGGCGCGGCGATCCGCCGTCTCGGCGCCCAGACGGTCACGGCCGCGCCGCACGAGCTGCCCCCGGCCCTCGCCGATCGCTACCTCGAGCTCAAGGCCGCCGGGCGCCTCTGACCCCACCGCCGCCGCCGCCGCGCGCCGACGGCGACTCGCAGCGTCACACGACGCAGTTTTCGAACATTCGCGCGGGGTTCACCGCTGCAGAACCGCAGTCTCGCTACGCTCTGGAAGGCGCCGATGAGGCAGCGCCACGCTCGAGCGGTCGCCGTCCGCGCCCGCCCACCCTACGAAAGGGACTCAATGTCTGACACCGCACCTGCTGACACCGCACCTGCCGGCACCGCACCTGCTGTCGCCGCTCCGTCGACCGCTCAGAAGCTCGTCGCCGAACTCCTCGGCACGTTCATCCTCGTCTTCGGCGTCATCGGCGCGGCGATCTTCTCCTCCGCGAACACCGGCCTGCTCGGCGTGGCCTTCGCACTCGGCCTGTCGGTCGTCGTCGGCATCTACGCCTTCGGCCCGATCTCGGGCGGCCACTTCAACCCGGCCGTCACGCTCGGGCTCGCGATCGCCGGTCGCTTCGCCTGGAAGGACGTGCTCGGCTACATCGCCGCCCAGGTCGTCGGCGGCATCCTCGGCTCGGTGGTGCTGCTCGGCGTCCTCTCGACCGGCCCCAAGTTCGACATCGCGATCTTCCGCAGCGTGTCGACCGGCTACGACGAGCTCTCGCCGGCCGGCTTCGGCCTCGGCTCCTTCCTCATCGTCGAGATCGTCGCCACCGCGATCTTCCTCTTCGTGATCCTCGGCGTGACCTCCGCCGGCCGCGCGGCGTCGAACCTCGCCCCGCTCGCGATCGGCCTCACGCTCACCGTGCTCGTGCTCGTCGCCGGCCCGGTCTCGAACGGCTCGTTCAACCCGGCCCGCTCGATCGCGACGGCGATCTTCGGCGGCCAGCTCGCCCTCACCGAGCTCTGGGCGTCGATCGTCGCCCCGATCGTGGGTGCGCTGCTCGCCGGCGTGATCTACAAGGCGGTCTTCGACCGCCCCGCGAAGCTCACCGCGTAGTCGACGCTGCGACTGACGAAGGCGGATGCCCCACGGGGCATCCGCCTTTCGTCGTCTCACCGCAGGTACGCGGCGGTGCGGAAGAGCGCGAGACGCGCACCCGGAGCGCTCTCGTCGCCTCAGCCCGAGACGACCCGCGTGGCCCCGGCGTCGAACGCCGCGAGGTCGCCCGTCGCCCCTGCGCGCCGCGCCCGCCCGCCGACCACGAGCATGTAGAAGAGGAACCCGCCGAGCGCGAGCGCCCCGATGCCGATCTTCACGGCCCACGGCCACGGGGCGGGCGTCACGAAGCCCTCGATGAGGCCCGCGATGAAGAGGAAGAACACGAGTCCGATGGCCACGGTGAAGAGGGCCCGCGCGTCGGCGGCGAGCGCGACCCCGCGCGGCCTCGGACCCGGGGCGACCCAGGCCCAGAAGATGCGCAGGCCCGCCGCCGCCGCGACGAACACGCAGGTGAGCTCGAGGAGGCCGTGGGGGGCGATGTAGAGGAAGAAGGTGTCGGCCTCGTCGTACGCGAACATGACCGCGGCGTTCACGCCGAGGTTCTGCGCGTTCTGCATGATCACCCACGGCACCCAGACGCCGAGCACGCCGAAGGCGACGCACTGGGCGGCGATCCACGCGTTGTTCGTCCACACGGAGCCGGCGAAGGAGCCGGCCGGGTGCTCCGAGTAGTAGGCGGCGAAGCCCTCCTCGGCGATCTGCCGGAGCTCCCGCTCCGAGCCGATCGAGGCGAGCGCCCGCGGATCGCCGAGGATCCACCAGGCGTACAGCGCCGCGATGACGAACGTGGCCACGGCCACCGCGAGCGTGAGCCAGCGGATGCGGTGGAGCGCCGCGGGGAGGTCGAGTGCGACGAACCGCGCGAGCTGGCGCAGCGGGTTCTCGGGCGCGCCCGTGAACCGCAGCCGCGCTCGCGCGAGCGAGAGCGAGAGGCGGTCGCCGAGGGCGGTCGAGCCGGCCGTCGACTTCACGAGCGAGAGGTCGGATGCCCCGGCTTGATACCGCTCGATGAGCTCGTCGGTCTCGGGCCCGCTGAGGCGCGGGCTGCGCGCGAGCGCGTCGAGTCGCTGCCAGTCGTCACGG
Organism: Agromyces sp. NPDC057679; assembly: GCF_042799635.1. NCBI lineage: Bacteria > Bacillati > Actinomycetota > Actinomycetes > Micrococcales > Microbacteriaceae > Agromyces > Agromyces sp. NPDC057679. Next base: position 342,644 of record NZ_JBHVIK010000001.1, read on the forward strand.
CGGGCTGAGGCGAGCGCTTCGAGGTCCATCTGCTTGAATACTACCCATGGCCGAATCGACCGCCGAGCCCGTCCGGCTCGCCCGCTTCGACGACGACGGAGTGGTCACCGGCGAGGCGGTCAGCCTCGATCTCCGGCCCGCGAGCGCGCTCATCCGCGCCGGCGGCGCCGCGATCGACGTGCTCGTGAACCTCGCGCTCCTCATCGGCCTCGTCTTCCTGCTCGCGGGCCTCGGCGTCGACGAGGCGGCGTTCCGGGCGGTGCTGATCACCGGTCTCGTGGCGGTCCTCGTCGTACTGCCGACGACCGTCGAGACGGCCTCGCGGGGCCGTTCGCTCGGCAAGCTCGCCCTCGGGCTCCGGGTGGTGCGCGACGACGGCGGCGCGATCGGCTTCCGGCACGCCTTCATCCGCGCGCTCGTGGGCGTCGTCGAGATCTACATGACCTTCGGCGGGCTCGCGGTGCTCGTCGGCTTCCTGAACCCCTCGTCGAAGCGGCTCGGCGACCTGCTCGCCGGCACGCACGGCCAGGTCGAGCGCGTGCCGGTGCCGCCCTCGACCGCGTTCGGAGTCCCGGTCGAGCTCGCCGCGTGGGCCTCCGTCGCCGACCTCGGACGACTTCCCGACCCGCTCGCGCGCCGGGTGGCGTCGTTCTTCCAGAACGCCCCGCACCTCGCGCCGGCGAGTCGCGAGCGAGTGGCGGCGTCGCTGGCCGCTGAGGTCGCCCCCTACGTCTCGCCGGTCCCCGACGCCCCGGCCGAGCGGTTCCTCGCCGGGGTCGCCGCGCTCCGGCGCGAACGCGACCTCGTCGCGCTCGGCCTCGAGACCGAGCGCATGGCCGCACTCGCCCCCGTGCTCACCGCGAGCCCGCCCGGCTTCCCCGAGCGTTGACGCGGGGGCCGCGGCATCCGGCCGCTCAGTAGCGGTAGTGGTCGACCTTGTAGGGCCCTTCGACGGGCACGCCGATGTAGGCCGCCTGCTCGGGGCTCAGCTCGGTGAGCTGCACGCCGAGCGCGTCGAGGTGGAGGCGGGCGACCTTCTCGTCGAGGTGCTTCGGCAGCACGTAGACGCCGATCGGGTACTCGTCGATGCGGGTCCACAGCTCGATCTGCGCGAGCACCTGGTTGGTGAACGAGTTCGACATGACGAACGACGGGTGGCCCGTCGCGTTGCCGAGGTTCATGAGCCGGCCCTCGCTCAGCACCAGGATCGAGCGGCCGGTCGGCAGGCGCCACTCGTGCACCTGCGGCTTGATCTCGACCTTCTCGGCGCCCTCGAGCGCCTCGAGCGCAGCCATGTCGATCTCGTTGTCGAAGTGGCCGACATTCGAGACGATCGCGAGGTGCTTCATCTCGAGCATGTGCTCGAGCCGCAGCACGTCCTTGTTGCCCGTGCAGGTGACGAAGATGTCGACCTCGCCGACGACGTCCTCGACGCGGGCGACCTGGTAGCCGTCCATCGCGGCCTGGAGCGCGCAGATCGGGTCGACCTCGCTGACGATGACGCGGGCGCCCTGGCCGCGCAGCGCCTCCGCGGCCCCCTTGCCGACATCGCCGTAGCCGACGACGAACGCGACCTTGCCGCCCATGAGCACGTCGGTGGCGCGATTCAGGCCGTCGGGCAGCGAGTGGCGGATGCCGTACTTGTTGTCGAACTTCGACTTCGTCACCGAGTCGTTGACGTTGATCGCCGGGAAGAGCAGCCCGCCCTCGGCGTGCAGCTCGTAGAGGCGGTGCACGCCGGTCGTGGTCTCCTCCGTCACGCCCGTGAGCTCCTCGGCGATGCGGGTCCAGCGGTCGGGACTCGTCGCGAGCGAGCGACGCAGGGTGTCGAGGATGACGCGGTACTCGCCGCTGTCGGCGGCGGAGGCCTCGGGCACGACGCCGGCGGCCTCGAAGTCGCGTCCGCGGTGCACGAGCAGCGTGGCGTCGCCGCCGTCGTCGAGGATCAGGTTCGGGCCGATCCAGTCGGCGCCCGCCTCGGCGGCCTCGGCCGACCAGTCGAAGATGCGGTCGGTGCACCACCAGTACTCGTCGAGCGTCTCGCCCTTCCACGCGAAGACGGGCACGCCCTTGGGCTCGTCGACCGTGCCCTCGGGTCCGACGACGATCGCGGCGGCCGCCTCGTCCTGCGTGGAGAAGATGTTGCAGCTCGCCCAGCGCACCTGCGCGCCGAGCGCGACGAGCGTCTCGATGAGCACCGCCGTCTGCACCGTCATGTGGAGGCTGCCCGCGATGCGCGCTCCGGCGAGCGGCTGCGCCTCGGCGAACTCGGCCCGCAGCGCCATGAGGCCCGGCATCTCGTTCTCGGCGAGCCGGAGCTGGTGACGCCCCGCCTCGGCGAGCGAGAGGTCAGCGACCTTGTACGGGAGTGCGGTGGTGGCGGGCAGCGTCGTCATGCCGTCCATTCTCGCAGGCCGCGCCCGACGGCGACGCACTGCGTCGCCGTCGGGCGCGAGCCGTGAACCCTACCCCTGCGCGCCGGGATCCCGCGGACGCACGGCGGCGGCCGCCTGCACCGGGAGGGTGGGCTCCGACATCCGCTGCTCGACCACGACCCGGCCCCTGAGCGTCGTCACGAGCACGGTGATGCGGGCACCGACGTGCGCGTCGGTGAGTCGCAGCGTCGACGTCGGCGGCCCCGCGATCGGGGCGCCATCGGCGAACCACCGGTAGGCGAACCTCGATCCGGGCGGCTTCGGGCCCGCATCGACCGTCAACCGCTCGCGGACGACCGGCGCTCCCCAGATCCGCGGCAGCGTCGGGTCGACGCCAGCCGGCCCGACCGGCTCGCTGGGAACGGAGCTCGACGTCGTCGGCAGGTATCCGTCCGCGGTCGCCGTCACCCGGACGGAGATCCGCTTGCCGAGGTGCTCGGGACCCAGCACGAGCTTCGCGCCCGCCGCCCCCGCGATCGCGGCATCGTCGGCGAGCCACTCGTAGCCGAGTGACACGCCGTCGGTCGTCGCCTGCGCAAGTGCGGTGAGCGTCTCGCCGACGCGCGCGGCACCCGACAGCTCGGGCGTGGGCAGCTCGACCGAGACGGTCCCGACCCGGTTCAGCTCGGCGTCGATCCCCGCGGTCTCCGTCCCGGCTGCTACTGCGATCCCCGAGGCCGATGCGGCTGAGCCGGCATCCTGCCACCATTCTGCGAGATACCCCGGCACCCATTCGGGCGACGGCACGAACCGCAGCTTGACGTCGCCCGTCGGGAGTCCCTCGAACCGGTAGCCGCCCTGCACGTCGGCCCGGTTCTCGCCGATGAGGTCACCGTCGGCCGAATACGCCTCGACCGTGGCGAACGAAGCGCCGAGACCGTCGGCGTCGGTGACCCGCCCGCTGAGGCCTGCACCGCGCTCGAGCTCGGCGTCGATGCCCGTGACCGCTTCTCGCCCGGGAGTGACGGCCGTCGCGGCGCCAGGCGTCGAGGCGTCGTTCCACCACTCCATGCCGAGGTCGCGCCAGACGTCGCCGAAGCGGACGGTGTACGGCACGCCGTTCTGGAGACCCCAGATGCGGTACGAGCCGTCGGCGGTGGTCTCAGCAGAGCCCGCGGGGCCGAATCCGTCGTGAGCGGTCACCCAGTGCGCCCCGATGGACTCGCGCCCGTCGCCGAGATCGGCCGTGACGCGGCCCTCGACGACGCCACCGGTCTCAAGCTCCACGTCGAGCTCGAGTTCGCCGGTCTGCCCGGGCTCGACGGTCACCTGCTCGATGTGCGCCGCGGCACCCATGTCCGTCTTCGTCCGGACGGAGACGCGGTAGGTACCGGGGTGCAGCCAGTGGGCGTTCGCCGAGCCCGGCTCGTCGCACATCGTGTCGCGATAGGGCCCGCTGATCTCACGGACACCGATGCAGGTCTCCACCGGCTGGCCGAGATAGCTCACCGAGGTCCGCAGTCGCGCGGCCTGAGCGAGTCGGATGTCCTGGTTCACCTCGCCGACGCCGTCGATGACCTCGACGATGACGGGATCGGGCGTGCCCGTTCCGGCGTGCTGCACTTCCACGGCGTACGTGTCGGGTTCGAGGCCGGTGACTCGGTAGACACCCGTGTCATCCGCAACGGCGGAGAAGCTCCTCCCGCCGTCGCCGCTGATGGTGACGTACGCGCCGGGAATCGGCGCACCCTCGGGCGCGTAGACCGTGCCGGTCAGCACGGTGTCGAGCGACAGTGTCGCATCGGCGCGTGCTTCGCCACCGATCGGCACCGTGATCGTCTGCGAATCGGCGAACGAGCCGCCGCCCCACCAAGTGTCGTGGATCGGCCCGGTGAAGCGCAGCTTGACCTCGCCCGCCGGTACGTCGTACAGGCTGATCGTGTCGCCGTCCCAGGAGCTGCCCGCGGCGAGCATCTCACCGGTGGCGGGGTCGAATGCCTCCATCCGGATGTACCCGGAGTACGGCCCGTCGGTCTCGACAGCCGACGTGATCCAGCCGAGTCCCGGCAGCGTGTAGTCGCGCGTCACGGCCTCCGCGCCCACGTCGAAGTACCGCGCCGTCATGCGGGTGGAGCCGTCCCACCACCACGACGTCGACGACCACGAGCTCTCGGCGAACCGCACCGCATATCGGCCGACGTCGAGGCCCTCGAACCGGTAGCCGCCGTCGGGATCGGTCGAGATCGTGCGCAGCAGCCCGCCCTCATCGTGGAGCTCGACGATAGCGCCCTGCGCCGCGACCGGGCCGTCGATGGTCTCGACCGCCACGCGCCCGGCGATCCCTCCAGACCCCGCGGCCGGTGCCGCGAGATCGAGCACGGCCTCGTTCGACGCGGCGACCGAGACGATGTCGGCACCGGCGCGCGTGGGCGAGCCGCCTGACCAGGTCGCGGTGATGCCGGGGCCGGTGACCTCGACGAGGTAGCGTCCGCCGTCGAGCGGTGCGATCACGTATCGACCATCGTCGTCGGTGATGGCGGCGCCCGCGGTCGCGCCGCCGAACGCGTGGAGGGTCACCGCCGCGCCGGCCACGCCGGCTCCCGAACCGTCGACCGTGATGCGCCCGCTGACGGACGCGGCCCGCACGGGAGCGTAGTCGAGGACCGCAGTGGCACCGTCCGAGACCTCGGTACTTGCGCCGCCGCCGAAGTACGGCACACCACTCGGCATCGAGAACCAGACGTCGTACGCACCCGCCCGCAGCCCGACCACCTCGTATCGCCCGTCTGCATCGGTCGTCGCGGAGCCCCACCCAGCGCCGCTCACCGAGACGTCGACTCCCGCGATCGGCTGGCCGTCGACGGCGACGACGCCGGAGATGGAACCGGCTCGGCCGAGCTTCGCGTCGATGCCGGTCACGCTCTCACCGCTGTCGACGTCCACCGGAGTCGCATCGAACATCTCGGCGGCATCGTCCCAGTACTCGCGGAGATATCCCGAGACGGCCTCCGGGTCGAACGCGTCGGCTTCGAACGACACCGTGTAGCTTCCGGCGGCGAGGCCGACGAGCTCGTACCTCCCGTCGGCATCGGTCGTGGCGGAGACCCAGCCGGGGCCGTTCGCGGAGACCGAGACTCCTGCGAGCGGAAGGTCGTCGGTGCCGGTCACGATGCCGCTGATGGAGCCGCCTGCCGAAAGTTCCGTGACGAGCCCCGAGAGGGTCTGCCCGCCGACGACCTCGAAGGTGTCAGCGGAGAACTGGTCGAGCTGGTCGTTCCACCATTCGCCGGCGAACGCCGAGCCCCACGGAGCGCTGAACTCGAGCGTGTACGCGCCCGCGAGCAGGCCACTGAACCGGAACGTCCCGTCGGGACCGGTCCACGCGCTGGCCCGGTGCTCGACCGAGCCGTCGACGACGGCGAACGCCGTGACGCCGACGTCGGACAACGGCGCGCCGTCCGTCCCCGTGACGACGCCCTCGACGATGCCGCCGGTCGCCAGCGTCGCATCCATGCCGGAGAGCTCGTCGCCCTCGGCGATCTCGAAGGAGTCGGCCGACCACTGCTCGCGCTGGTCGTTCCACCACTCGCCGACGAAGGCGGAGCCGTAGGACGACGCGAACTCGAGCGTGTACGTGCCGGGCTCGAGCGACTCGAACGCGTACGCCCCGTCGCCGCCGCTCTGCATGCCGGCCGCGTACTCGAAGTACTCGCCGTTGAAGCGATGGAGGTTCACGCTGACCTCGGCGGCGGGCGAACCGTCCTCCGCGGACACGACGCCGCGGAGCGACCCGCTCGCGATCTCCTCGGTCGCCGGTGACTCCTCGACCTCGGCGGCGAGGGGCTCGGCCTCCTGAGCCTCGGGAGACGGCGGAGCCGTCTCCTCGACGGCCGGCGTGGTCGGAGAGAGCGACTCCGCCGATGCCGGCGCGGCAGCGCCCAGCGCGAGTGCGCCTGCGAGGAGCGCGGTGATGACGAGACGCGCGACGGCGCCCAGGGATGACGAGAAGGATCGAGGACGCACGTGGTCTCCGGCTGTAGGGTTCCGGTCGGGAAGAACCGTGTGCGCGGCAATGCTGTCGCTGGGCCGGACCGTGTTCGAATCCCGACAATAGCGACGCGTGGTCGGGAATCCCTCCCCCCTTTCGGGGGGCACCGAGCGGCGGGCCCTCAGCTGCGGATGAGCGCCAGGACCTCGTCGCGGACGGCGGCCATCGTGGGCTCGTCTCCGCCCTCGACGTTCAGGCGCAGCAGCGGCTCGGTGTTCGAGGGGCGCACGTTGAACCACCAGAACGGCTCGTCGCCGGCGGTCTGGCCGATGACCGTCAGACCGTCGAGTTCGTCGAACTCGCCGCGGCCCGTGAACGCCTCCACGATCCGCGTGTACGCGGCCGGGACGTCGTCGACGACCGAGTTGATCTCGCCCGAGAGCGCGTACGGGTCGAACCGTGCGCCGAACTCTGAGAGCGGGGCATCCTGCGCACCGAACTCGGCGAGCACGTGCATCGCCGCGAGCATGCCGTTGTCGGCACCCCAGAAGTCGCGGAAGTAGTAGTGGGCCGAGTGCTCGCCGCCGAAGACCGCGCCCGTCGCCTTCATCTGGTCTTTGATGAGCGAGTGGCCGACGCGGGTGCGCACCGGCACGGCGCCCGCCTCCTCGATGGTCTCGGGCACGAAGCGCGAGGTGATGAGGTTGTGGATCACGTTGACGTTCGTCTCGCCCGCTGCGCCGACGCGGGCGATCTCGCGGAGGGCGACGATCGCGGCCACCGCCGAGGGCGTGACCGCCCCGCCCCGCTCGTCGACGACGAAGCAGCGGTCGGCGTCGCCGTCGAACGCGAGACCGAGGTCGGCGCCGTGCTCGACGACCGCGCGCTGCAGGTCGACGAGGTTCGCCGGCTCGAGCGGGTTGGCCTCGTGGTTCGGGAAGGTGCCGTCGAGCTCGAAGTAGAGCGGCACGATCTCGAGGGGCAGTGCGGGAAGGCCCGCGGCCTCGCCGAGGACGGCGGGGACGGTGAGGCCGCCCATGCCGTTGCCCGCGTCGACGACGATCTTGAGCGGGCGGATGCCGCTGAGGTCGACGAGCCTGCGGAGGTAGGCCGCATAGTCGGCGAGGACGTCGGCCTCGAGCACCGCACCCGGCATCTCGACGGGGGTGATGCCCTGCTCGAGGAAGTCGGCCGCCCGGTCGCGGATCGCCGCGAGGCCCGTGTCGAGCGAGATGCCCTGGGCGCCCGCCCGCGAGAACTTGATGCCGTTGTAGGCCGCGGGGTTGTGGCTGGCGGTGAACATCGCCGCCGGGGCATCCATCGAGCCCGACGCGAAGTAGCTCTCGTCGGTGGAGCACAGGCCGATCGACACGACGACGGCGCCGCGCGCGGCCGCCCCGGCCGCGAACGCGGCCGCGAACGCGGGCGACGAGTCGCGCATGTCGTGTCCGACGACGACCCGCCCGCCGGCCGCGCCGACCTCGTCGACGAAGGCCGCGCCGAGTGCCTCGACGGTCTCGGCGGTGAGCCCCTCGCCCACGATTCCGCGCACGTCGTACGCCTTCACGACCGCGTCGAGGCGCGCGCGTGCGTCGGATGAGGCAGCGGGATTCATGCCTTGAAACCTACCCCACCGAGCGCCGTGTGCCGCACGACCTGCCAGCCCACGGGCGCCGAGGTTCGCTCGGCGTGCCGGGCGCAGAGGTCGTAGCCGTGGGGCTCGCGCACGACGGCGAGCGGACCCAGCACCGCGGTGGACTCGGCGTAGTCGAAGGTCAACGTCGCAACCGCTTCGGCGGCGCATGCGGTTCGCGAACAACGTCTCATGGCAGATCAAGAGTAGCGATCGGTGCCGACAATAGGATGGAATGCATGCCCCGTTCCCGTCGTGTCGCGCCCCGCTCTCCGAGACGGCTGGCACGTGACCGCCACGGCCGCGGCATGCGCTCCCCGGTGACCGGTCCGCACCTTCCGCTGCTCTCGACCCGGCTCGACGAGTTCGAGCTCACCATCGGCACGACCGTGTCGTACCTGCGCGGACTCTGGCCCGAGCTCGACGGGGTCGTGTTCGAGGTCGCACAGGCTCCCGCCGAGGCCATCCACGAGGACCACATCGACCGTTGGAAGGTCTACCACGACGAGCGTCGCATCGTCTTCTTCCGGCTCCCGATCGTGCGCTTCCTCCGGCTGCAGGAGGGCGAGGACCGCGACGAGAAGCTGCTCGTCGAGAGCTGCGTCTTCCGCGCCGTGGCCGACTTCCTGGGCCGCGATCCGTGGGAGCTCGCGCCGGGACGCTACCGCCACTTCTGACACGCGGCCTGCACGGCGTGCGGCGGCGCCGCGCAGCGACGAACGACGCCGCGCAGCGCCGCGTCCCGCTCAGCGCGGGGTGACGACGATGGGCGAGTCGAGCGGCCCGGGCGGCCGGACCGGGAACGACGACAGGGCGCGCTCGCCCGAGAACGAGACGGTGGCGTGCACCCCGTCGGCCCCGGCGAGCTCGACGACGCTGCGCTGCGGGAGCTCGATCGACGCCGCCTCCTCGGGTGCGAGCCGGACGGCGCGCTCCTCGCCGTCGACGACGGCCAGCACCTCGAGCTCCTCGTCGCCCGGGTTCAGCAGGTGCAGCACCGGGCCGGGCCCGGCCGGAACGGCCACGACGGCGTCATCGAGCAGCGGTGCCGTGGCGACCGTCCAGGCGAGGTCGACGGAGGACTCCTCGTCGTCGCCGCCGGGGGCGGTCTGCGCCTGCGGCGTGCCGGTGGTCGCGCGGGCTGCGGCGACGATCGGCCCGTCGGCCTCGAGCGTGATCGTGTAGTCGCCCTCGTCGAGCTCGCCGAGGGGCACGTCGGTCATCTGGCCGGGTTCGAGCGTGACGTCGATGCCCGCCCCGCCGCCGCCCGACTCGGAGGCGACGCCGATCGAGACCTCGACCTGCTCGTCGCCCGGTGCGAAGAGCCGCACCGCCGGGTGGTCGTCACCCTCGGCATGGTCGTCGGCCGGGTCGACGCCGCCGGCGGTCGGCACCACGAAGCCGGGGATCGACTGCTTCGTCGCCGGCATCGCCGTCGGGCCGACGAGCTCGACCCCCGCGGGCGTCAGCCCCTCGATGACCGAGTGCTCGAGCGTCACCGCGATCGCACCGCCCGTGCTGGTCACGTGCACCACCGGTGAGCGGAGGTTCGGCGCCAGCCCCGCGAGCGAGAGCACGCGCTGCTCGCCGGCCGGCACCGTGATGCCGAGCGCCGACGGGGCCTCGACCGGGCCGTTCTCGCCGCTGACGCGCACGTCCACCGTCGCGGCGACCTCGCTGGGGTTCGACAGCAGCACGATGCTGCTCCGGCCGACATCGGTGGCACCGCCGACGAGCCAGGCCTCGGCGACCGCTTCGTCGCACGCGGCGGCGGCGAATCCGGCGATCGTCTCGCGCTCGCTGCGCTGCCCCTGCGCGCCCGCGAGTTCACCGGCCCCGGCGGCGCCGGCCTCGGTGGTGATGGCGAGCGGGGTGCCGTCGCGATCGGCGTTCGGGTTCTCGGGGGCGCCGAGCGGCGTCTCGGTGATCTCGACGTCGTCGGGCGAGACGCCGGTCGTGACCGAGGTCGAGCCGACCGACACCGCGGTCGTCGCGTCGGCGGCGTCGTCGCCGAGCGAGAGCAGCGGCCCGGGGCAGACCCGCAGCTGTCCGGTCTCCGCGGGCTCCACCACCGTCGACGGCGGTTCGACGCGGAATTCGGGCCACGGGACGAGGGCCGCCGCCGCGAGTGCGGCCGCCGCGATCCCGCCGGCCAGGACGAGGGCGAGGCCGCGACCACCCGCGCGGGCGACGTTGCGGGCGAGTTCGCGCCTATCGGGCATCGTCGTCTCCTTCGCTCGTGGGGGTGGGTTCCGCCGGGCGCTCGGGCTCGGGCTGGGGCTCCGGCTCGGATGCCTCGGCGCCCGACTCGGTTCCGGCGTCGGCCTCCGGGCCGGCATCGGCCTCCGGACCGGCGTCGGGCTCCGGACCGGCGTCGGGCTCCGGACCCGACTCCGGGCGCGCGTCCTGCGCCGGGGCATCCCCCGCATCGACCGCCCCGTCGTCGGGGCCGATCTCGTCGGCATCGGCGGCGGCGTCGACGGCCTCATCCCGCTGCGCGTCGGCCTCGGGCTCCGCGACCGCGGTACCCGCGGCCGCCGCGGCGGCCCGCTCCTTCCGCCGTGGCGTCACCGGGCGGCGCCGCTCGGGTCGGCGATCCGCCTCCCTCCCGGCGCCGGTCGGGATCGAGAGCAGCAGCGTCGCTCCGAGCACGAGGAGCTGCACGGCGGTGACGACGCCGGCGATCCATCCTCCGGCGTCGGCCGGGATCTGCGCGGCCGGGGCGTCGGCCTCCGCCGCGGTGAAGCGCCAGAGCGTGCCGAAGTCCGTCTCGCCGACGGCGACGAGCGACGAGTTGGCGTCGAGCGCGGTGCGCGCGCGGTCGGCCACCGCGACGGCGGCGCTGTCGTCGGCATCGACCGGTTCGTCGAGCAGCACGAACGAGGCGCCGAACTCCTCGACCGCCGCCTCCGCTCCCGTGCCGCTGCGCGAGGCGAGGTTGCCGGCGACGAGCGCGAGCTCCTCCTCCTCGGACGACAGCGTCCGCGCGGTCGCCGCGAGCGTCGACTGCTCGTCGAGCGTCGTCCCGGTGCCGCGCTCGAGGGTCGCGCGCAGGCTCCCGTCGGCTTCCGGCGTCAGCCGGAGCGTGGTGACCCGCGGGTCGGTCTCGGCCTCCGCGCCCACGAACGCGGGCAGGGTGCGAGCGGTCGCGGGCTGCACGGCGACCGAGCCGGTCGCGAGCGCGATCCCGGTCGGCAGCATCGCGGCGGCGATCGCGGCGAACACCACCCATCCGAGCAGCGCGCGGCCGCGTCGCATCGCGTCGAGCGCGAGCACGGCGGCGAGCACGAGGCCGAGCCAGGCGAGGCTGAGGCCCGCGCCCGTCCAGACCGGGATGGCGTGCGATCCGGCCGAGGCGACCGAGAGGTGCGCCGCGGCGACCGCGGTCGCGAAGCCGAGGAGCGCGATGCCGAGGGACAGCGCGGCGGCCCGGAGCGAGCGGGTGAGCACCGCGGCGAGCGCGACGAGCACGAGCGGCAGCACGAGCGCACTGAGGGCGATGCGGAAGTCGACCGAGCCTGACCCGGAGAAGAAGTCCTCCCACCCGCCCCAGGAGCCGTCGGGGAGTCCGAGGGCGAGCTGCCAGGTCGACGGGATGCCGCTCCCGGTCGGGAGCCCAGGATCGGCGACGAGCCCGAGCGGCGTGCCGCGACGGAGCTGATCGACGACGAGCGGCAGCGCGAGCACGAGCGCGGGGATCGGCAGGCCGATGAGGCGCACCCAGGCGCGCCCGCTCACCGCGAGCGCGACGATCCACGCGACGAGCAGCGCTGGTGCGAGGCTCGGGGCCGCGCCGACGAGCGCGGCGAGCAGCAGCGAGGCGGTCGCCGCCGCCGCCCACGAGGTGGCGGCGCCGAAGGCGGCGAACGCGAACCACGCCAGCAGCACGTGCGCGAGCACGGCTCCGGGGCGGCCGTCGCCGAGCGCGATGAGGAACGGCGGCGCGAACGCCCAGAGGAGCGCCGCGACGGCGCGCACCGAGGCGCGTTCGCTCAGTCGCGAGGCGGCGAACCAGGCGCCGACGGCGGCGGCGGGGATCGCGAGGAGCCAGAGCAGCAGGAGCGCGAACGACGGCGCCCAGAACGCCGCCGAGCCGAGGACGGCGAGGACGCCGGCGAACGGGTCGGCCGCGCCGACGAATCCGGTGCCGAGGTCGCGCCATCCGTAGGCGGCGTTCCGCCAGAGCTCGGCGACGTCGTTCGAGAGCGGCTGGAGCGCCCCTCCGCCGACCCCGCCCGAGCCGAGCAGCCAGGAGAAGAGTCCCACGGAGGCGGCCGCCGTCGCGAGGAGGATCCATCCCCCGCCCGTGCCGATGAACTGGAGCTCGTGCTTGCGCCCGCGCGCCCGCTCACGCCGGGCTTCGGCGGAGTGCTGCCGCCGGCGGCGCATCTCGTCGGGCTGCATGCGAAGCGGGGCGATCGCCGACCATCCGACCGTGCGCGCGGATTTCAGCGCGCGCCGGGCCCGCGGCACCCGTGCGCCCGAGAACATCGTCGTGAACGCCGCCGCGAACTCGCCCGGGATCGCCCCGGGCGCCTTCACGAGCAGGAGCCGGACCGAGCGGACGACGGCGAGCAGCAGGAAGCTGAGCCAGTGCAGCGGCACGAACGGCAGCGGAGCGTAGACGAGTCGCCGGTGCAGCTGCGCCGCACGGGTCGCACGCACGCGACGGCGCGTCGTGCGTGCTCGCGGGCCGGTTTCGGGGCCGGCGACGCCGACGCCCGCGAATCGCGCCTTCGCCCCGGGGACGACTGCGACCCGGTGCCCGGCCAGGCGGGCGCGGACCGAGAGGTCGAGCGCGTCGTCGACGGTGGGGAGCCCCGGGTCGAATCCGTCGAGCGCCCGCCAGACGGTGTGCCGCACGAGGATCGCCGCCGGGTCGAGCCCGAGGACGTCGCTGAGCCCGTCGTGCTGGCCCTGGTCGAGTTCGTCGGCGACGATCGCGACACTGCGTCCGAGGCGGGTGATCGAGCGGCCGAATCGGGCGATGCGCTCGGGCTCGTCCCAGTCGACGAGCTTCGGTCCGGCGACGGCGACCGACTTCGCGGTCTCGAAGGCGGCGACGAGCTGGGCGAGGGCATCGGGCGCGGGGGCGCTGTCCTCCGCGAGCAACCAGAGCGCGTCGCCGTCGCCGTCCGGCGCCTCGAGCACGCGGTCGGCCGCTCGGATCGCCGCACCGAACGAGAGGTGCTGCGAGAGGTCGATGAGGTGGGAGGGCGAGGCCGAGGCGACCTGTTCCCGTGCGACGTCGTCGGCCTCGGTGAGGACGACGACGAGCGCGTCAGGCGTCCGCTCCTGGGAGCGGATGGCATCGAGCGTCTGGCGGAGGTGGTCGCCGCCGTGGTGCACGACGAGGACGGCGGTGACTCTGGGGAACATCGGGGTCAGCCTAAGCGGCGCACCCCGCGGCATCCGCAAGCGAGGCGGGCGCGCCTCGAAAACGGCGGCCGGAAAGCCGAGCGCGGAGCCTGCCGAAGCAGGCTCCGCGCCTCACACCGCCCGCTTGCGGAGCTTGCGCCGCTCGCGTTCGGAGAGTCCGCCCCAGATTCCGAAGCGCTCGTCGTTGCCGAGCGCGTATTCGAGGCATTCGCCCCGAACCTCGCAACCGGTGCAGATCTTCTTCGCGTCCCTCGTCGATCCGCCCTTTTCAGGGAAGAACGCCTCGGGATCGGTCTGCGCGCACAATGCGTCGCTCTGCCACGCCAACGGATTGTCGTCGTCGACCGTCGGTCGCACGCCGGGAACTCCCAGCCTGACCGGATCGATGAACCAATCGTCAGGTACTCCAGAACGATATTCAGGACTTCCCATATCGTCTCCCACCCAGTTGTACCGACCACCCAGAGGGTGTGTCACGACCAATTACACCGGTGTAGTTCGTGAGAGTCAAGTCGTAGATCGTAAACCCTCGATTCGCCGTCGAGGCTTCACGAGGGTCACGACACGCCGGGTGTTGAGCAGACGTTATGAATCGGGCGCGGATGACTCGCGCTCAGCTCGCGGCGCGGCGGGCCTCCCAGGCGCTGCGCACCATGTCGGTGAGCGAGTGGCGCATACGCCAGTCGAGGTCGCGCGCCGCGAGCTCGCCGGAGGCGACGATGCGGGCGGGATCGCCGGCGCGACGAGGCGCGACCTCGGGTTCGAACGCGATACCGGTGACCTCGGCGACCGCGGTCATGATCTCGCCGACCGAGACCCCCGCGCCGGATCCGAGGTTGTAGACGGCCTCGACCGGTTCGCCGGCCTCGAGCCGCTGCGCCGCGACGACGTGCGCCTCGGCGAGATCGGCGACGTGGATGTAGTCGCGCACGCAGGTGCCGTCGGGCGTCGCGTAGTCGTCGCCGTTGATGCGCGGCGTGCGTCCGTCGAGCAGCGCGTCGAAGACGAGGGGGAAGAGGTTGTGCGGGCTCGGGTCGAACACCTCGGGCGTGCCCGATCCGACGACGTTGAAGTACCGCAGGCTCGTGTGCGAGAGGTCCGTCGCGCGCGCCTGGTCGGCGAGGAGCCACTCGCCGATGAGCTTCGACTCGCCGTAGGGCGATTCAGGATGCTTCGCGGTCGTCTCGGTGACGAGGTCGACGTCGGGCGTGCCGTACACGGCCGCGCTCGACGAGAAGACGAGGTTCGAGACCCCCTTGGCCTCCATCGCGGCGAGGAGGGTCGCGGTGCCCGTGACGTTCTGCTGGTAGGTGTGCAGCGGCCGCTGCACCGAGACGCCCGCGTACTTGTACCCGGCGAGATGGACGACGCCGCGGATGCCGTACCGCTCGAACGCCGACTCGAGGACGCGCCCGTCGAGGATGGAGCCCTGCACGAAGGGGATGCCGTCGGGGACGAAGCCGCGTCGGCCCGAGGAGAGGTCATCGACGACGACGGTGTCGATGCCCTTCGCCGCGAATGCCCGCACGACGTGCGACCCGATGTAACCCGCTCCCCCGGTGACCAGCCAGCTCATGTTCGACCTCTCCTGACGGCGGTGTCTCCGGCGCCCACCCGATCGTAACGAACCGGGCGAGCGCGAGCCCGCCGGCGCTCTCCAAGGAGCGTCGGCGGGCTCGGTCCGCGTCGGTGGTCAGCTGAGTCGTTCGATGTGGCGCGTGCGGTCGCGGATCTCGGGACGACCGTAGCCGTCGTCGTCGAGCCGGAGCACGGTGGCGAGGACTCCCCAGACGGCGAGCCCCGCGAGCACGAGGAGCATGATGGTGGTCATGGCAGTAAATCTACGTATTGCCAGATACTGCCGAAAGTGGCAGAGTGGACACTAATCGATCGATTTCTGCCAAGCGGAGGGCACCGTGCTCCACTCCATCGCCTGTCTCGCCATCCCCCAGATGGCGCCGTTCGAATTCGGCGTGATCTGCGAGGTGTTCGGCATCGACCGCTCCGAGCAGGGCGGGCCGAACTTCGACTTCCACGTCGTCGCCGCCGACCCCGGCCCCATCTCGACGAAGCTCGGGTTCGACATCGTCGTGCACGAGGGGCTCGAGTTCGCCCGCACCGCCGACCTCGTCGCGGTGCCGGCCGCCCTCATCGACGAACCGCTCGACGGGCGCGTCGCCGAGGTGCTCCGCGACGCCGTCGCACGCGGCGCCTGGGTGCTCAGCGTCTGCTCGGGCGCCTTCACGCTCGGCCGCGCCGGCGTGCTCGACGGCCGGCGCGCCACCACCCACTGGATGTACACGGACCGCCTCGCCGCGGAATTCCCGACCACCGACGTCGACCCCGACGTGCTCTTCGTGCAGGACGACAAGGTCGTCACCGGCGCAGGCACCGCCGCAGGCATCGACGCGGCGCTCCACATCGTGCGCTCAGAACTCGGCGCGAGCGCCGCCAACATCATCGCCCGTCGAATGGTGGTGCCCCCGCAGCGCGACGGCGGCCAGTCCCAGTTCATCCAGACGCCCGTGGGCGAGTGCCACAGCGACTCGTTCGCGACGATCACCGCCTGGATGCTCGAGCACCTCGACGAAGAGCTCACCGTCGACCGGCTCGCCCGCACCGCACTCATGTCGCCGCGCACCTTCGCCCGCCGGTTCCGCGCCGAGACGGGCACGACGCCGAACGCCTGGCTCAACCGTCAGCGGCTGCTGCGCGCCCAGCAGCTCCTCGAGGAGACCGACCTCAACCTCGAGCAGATCGCCCGCGACACCGGGTTCGGCGCCGCCGCCGTCATGCGGCACCACTTCGTCAAGGTGCTGCAGACGACGCCGACGGCCTACCGGCGGCTGTTCGGGCTCCGCGTCGCGAGCTGATCAGGCGGCGGGCGACCACGAGCCGTCGACGGTCGCGATCCACGCGTCCCCGTCGCCGGCGACGACCAGCTCCCGCTCCTCGGGCGTGACGAACGCGGCCTCGCCGCGCTCGAGCATGAACGGCTCCGTCGAGGCGCCGCCGCGAAGCTCGATCCGCGCGCGCTCCGCCACGACGATCGCCGGCCCGCCGAGCGCGACCCGAACCGCTTCCCCGGCCGTCGACGGCTCGACGCGGTACAGCTGGAAGTCGGGCACCCCCGGGCGGAACGCCCGCACGCCCGGCGCGACCTCGACCGGTTCGAGCCGCGGCGGCGGCATGGGGGTGAAGTCCAGCACGCGCGCGAGCTCGTCGACATCGACGTGCTTCGGGGTGAGCCCGCCGCGCAGCACGTTGTCGCTCGCGGCCATCAGCTCGATGCCGAGCCCGTCGAGGTACGCGTGGATGTTGCCCGCGGCGAGGTAGAGCGACTCCCCCGCGGTGAGACGGACCCGGTTGAGCAGCAGCGAGATCACGATGCCGGGGTCGCCGGGGTAGGCCTCGGCGAGCGCGCCGACGGTCTCGAACGAGACGGCGTACGGCGAGGCGGCCGCCTCGGGCGAGGCGGCGAGCGCGGTCACCCGCTCGATCACCCAGCTCGCCTCGCCGGTGTCGCCGCCGCGGCCGTCGGTCAGCAGCCACTCGACGGTCGCGCGCAGCGGCTCGGCACCCGAGAGATGCGACTCGAGCAGCTCGATCGCTCCGGGTTCGGGTGAGTCGGATGCCTCGTCGGCGGCGCGGAGCGCGGCCAGGACGCCGCGCACCTCCTCCATCGGCCGGAACCCCGAGAGCGCGTCGAAGGTCTCGCTCACCGCCACGATGAGCTCGGGCTTGTGGAACTCGTCCTTGTAGTTGCGGTCGTACGCGTCGATCGGGACGCCGTCGGCCTCCTCGAGCGCGAAGCCCGCTCGTGCCTGCTCGGGGGTCGGGTGGGCCTGGAGCGAGAGCGGCGCGCCGGCAGCGAGGACCTTCAGGAGGAACGGCAGTCGCGCCCCCTTGGATGCGAGGTCGGGACCGAGCGCCGCAACCGGGTCGGCCGCGATCCACTCGGCGAGGTCGGCGTGGCCGACGGACGCGCCGTCGACGATCCGCGCGGGCGAACCGGCGTGCGCGCCGAGCCAGAGTTCGGCCTCGGGCTCGCCCGACGCGGGCCTGCCGCGGTACGCGGCGATCGCGCTCCTCGAGCCCCAGGCGTAGTCGCGGGGGGTGTTGTCGATCGCCACGAACATGCGTGCTGGTCCCTTTCTTCGGCGTGGCACCACGCTACCAACGGACGCAGCCGGGGAGAGGCATCCGGCCTCGTCGAGCGGCTGTGCCCGCCGATCACCGCGCCGGCGGCTCCCGGCGGTCCGCGAGTCCGCGGCGCTCGCCGATCGTGCCACTGCGGGCATGGCCCTCCTCGCGGGGAGGATCACGCGCGAGGCTCCGTTCGTCTAGCCTTACTCCATGACCACGGCCCGGCGCAGCGCGCTCATCGGCGCGTACGCGACGTTCGCGCTGTTCACGTTGCTGGCAGGCCAGTTCTGGCGCAATCTGCTCGGTTGGTGGGGCTTCGGCATCGTCGCGGCCCTCGTGCTCGGCGGCGCGATCTGGCTCGTCGTCGCGACGCGTCCGAAGTGGAACTGGCGACGGGTGCCGAAGTCGACGCTCGTGTTCCTCGTCTTCGCGACCCTCTCGATCGCCTGGTCCTACTATCCGGGCGCCTCGGCGCTCGGCGTCGGGCTCACCCTCGTCACGACCTTCGTCGCCGTCGCGCTCGCGCTGTGCCTGCCCTGGTCCGGCATCGTCCGCTCGCTCGGCGCCGCGATCAAGTGGGTGCTCGCGCTCTCGCTGCTCTTCGAACTCTGGATCGCGGTGTTCGTCCGCGAACCGCTGCTGCCGAACTTCCCCGACTTCGACCCGAACGCCGAGAAGATCCCGATGGCCTTCTACTGGTCGCGGGCGCTGCTCTTCGACGGCGGTCCGATCGAGGGCATCGTGGCCAGCCGCAACCTCCTCGCGATGACCGCGCTGCTCGGGCTCATCGTCTTCGGCACGATGCTCGCGGCGGGCACGATGCGTCGAGTGAGCGGCATCTTCTGGCTCGCCGTCGCCGGTGCGGTCTTCGCGCTCACCCGATCGGCGACCGTCATCCTCGTGGCGGTGGTCGTCCTCGTCGCCCTCGGCTTCGCGCTGTGGGCGCGCCGCATGGGCCCTGAGCGTCGTCGCGGGGTGTACTGGGCGGCCGGCGGTGCGCTCGTGGCATCCGTCACCCTGCTCGCCGTGTTCTGGAATCAACTGCTCGAGCTCTTCGGCAAGGGTGAAGACCTGACCGGTCGACTCGACATCTGGGACGCGGTGATCGGCATGATCGGCGAGCGCCCGATCGCGGGCTGGGGCTGGGTCGGCTACTGGAACCCGTTCGTCGAGCCGTTCAGCGACCTCGCCGTCCGCAAGGGCGTCGTCTACCTGCAGGCGCACAACGCCTGGCTCGACGTGTGGATGCAGCTCGGCATCATCGGCCTCCTCGCCTTCGCCTCCATCGTCATCGGCGCGCTGTGGCGCTCGTGGTTCCTCGCCGTCGACCGGCCGATGGATGCCTCGGGCCGGCCGATCCCGTACTCCTCCGCCGCACTCCTCCCCCTCCTCGTGCTCGTGGCGCTCATCGGCCAGAGCCTCGCCGAGAGCCGCCTCCTCGTCGAGAGCGGCTGGGTACTGCTCATCGCGATCGCCTGGGCGACGAAGCGCCGCCAGTGGGAGCACGAGCCCCTGCCCGCCGCTCCCGGGGCGAAGCGCTTCGGCGGTCACGACGCGCAGAGCGTGCGCGACGGGGCGCGATGACCTCGGGCGGGGCGCCGGCGCGCGCCGAGATGATCCGCGAGTTCGTGGGTTCGGCACGGTTCGCGCAGGCGGTCTCGCTCCTCGCGATCGGGCTGGCGTTCAGCACGCACGCGATCCGCGCCCTGATCGGCTGGCCCGGCCTGCTCGCAGCGCTCGCGGGACTGCTCGTGCTCTGCGCCGCCTCGCTCGTGACGCGCTGGCGGGCGATCGAGTGGTACGGCATCCTGCCGCTGACCATCCTCGTCTTCGTCGGCTGGTGCGCCGCGTCGGTCATCTGGAGCACGACGCCCGGCGCCTCGGCGGCCCGGGTCGTCTACCTCGTCGCCTTCGCCGTGCTCGGCGTCTACGTGGCGCTCATGCGCGACACCATCCAGATCGTCCGCGCCTTCGGCGACGCCTTCCGGCTCCTCCTCGGCGTCTCGCTCGCGCTCGAGCTGCTCGCCGGCATCCTCATCGACTCGCCGATCCCGTTCCTCGGGATCCAGGGCGATCTCGCCGCGCTCGGCCCGATCCAGGGCATCTTCGGCTCCCGCAACATGCTCGGCTTCGTCGCGCTCATCGGGTTCATCACCTTCATCGTCGAGTGGCGGATGCACATCATCTCGCGCACTCGCGCGATCGGCTCGGTCGCCCTCGCGCTCGGCTCCATCGTGCTCTCGGGCTCCCCCACCGCCTGGATCGCCCTCGGTGCGGCACTCGTGGCCCTCGCAGCGCTCTACGGACTGCGGCGGGTGCCCACGGTGAGCCGCTGGCGCTGGCAGCTCGCGCTGCTCGTCACCGGCGCGGCCGCGCTCGTCACCGGGTGGATCCTGCGCATCCGCATCATCGAACTGCTCGATGCGCGGGCCGAGTTCGACGTGCGGCTCGACCTCTGGCGCGAACTCTCCCGCTACCTGAGCCTCAACCCGCTGCAGGGCTGGGGCTGGGTCGGCCGCTGGCCCGATGCGCCGCCGTACACCTGGCTCGAGGCGGGCGCCGGGCGGCCGCACGAGTCCGCGCTGAACGCGTACCTCGACGCCTACTTCCAGGTCGGCGTCATCGGCGCGTTCGCCTTCGCCGCGCTGATCGGCGTCGCGCTCGTGCGGGCCTGGCTCCTCGCGTCGAACCGGCGCAGCGTCGTGTACCTGTGGCCCGCCCTCGTCCTGGTCGCGGTCGCGGTGACGAGCGCGGCCGAGAGCTTCGCCCTCTACGAGGGCGGATGGATGCTCGTCGTCATCTGCGCGGTGAAGGCCGCGCGCGACATGAGCTGGCGCGACGCGCTGGCGAGGCGAGCGGCCTCCGCCGGGTGATCTTCGCGAAGATCGCGGACCTGCCTCCCCGTCGGCCTCTCCCGCTGCGGAGTTCCGTGCGCCGTTCTCGCGGCTGCTGCCGCCACCGGTGCAGGATCGCCGACGAGCGGGTGCTCGGCCATTCGTCGCCCTCCGGAAGAGCCCCGTAGAATCGTGCGATGGTCGTCAGGGCAGAATCGTGCGCGTTCCGGCGCGGCAGGACAGTATTCGAGGGCGACACCCGCGAGGCGATCGTCGGTTTCTCTGCCGACGGTGCCTGACGCCGTGGTCGAGACAGGCGCGATTCCGATTCCGGCCGCGAGCCGCAGCCCTCGCGGGAGCTTCGTGCTCGTCCTCCTCGCGACCGCGGTCGTCGGCGTCGCCGGGTACGTGATCACCTGGCTCGTTCCCCGCATCACCGGCGTGGAGGACTACGCGGTCTTCGCGGTCTTCTGGTCCTTCGTGTTCCTCCTCGTCGCCGGGCTCTCGGGTATCCAGCAGGAGATCACGAGAGCGACGCGGCTCGCCGAGACGACCGCGGCGGGCACCCGTCACCGCGCGGCTCGATTCGGGCTCGTGTCGGCCGCACTGGTCTTCGTCGTCGTCGTGGCCAGTGCGCCGTTCTGGGTCGGCAGCGTCTTTCCCGAGGGCGGGTACGACCTCGTGTGGCCGCTCGCCTGCGGCGGGGCGGCATTCGTGCTGCTCGCCGTCCTCACGGGCACGCTCTACGGCATCTCGTCGTGGGGGGTCCTCTTCTGGGTCATCCTCACCGAGGGCGTCCTCAGGCTCGCGCTCATCGGGGTCGCGCTGATGTTCACGCACGACCCCGTCGTGCTCGGTTGGGCGATCGTCATCCCCTTCGGCGCGACGATCGCGATCATCTGGCCCGCGGCGCGCGGGAGCATCGCCGGTCGGACCGACCTCGACGTCGGCTACCGTGCTCTCACCTGGAACGTCGCCCGCACCGTCGTCGCCGCGACCGCCATGGGCGTCCTCGTGAGCGGGTTCCCGCTCATCCTCAAGCTCACCTCGCCCGACGCCGATCCCGCGGAGCTCGGCCTGCTCATTCTGGCGACCACCCTGGTGCGCGCCCCGTTGATCGTCGTCGGGATGGCCATGCAGAGCTACCTCGTCGTGCTCTTCCGCAACAACCTGGCGCGCTTCTGGCGCATCCTGCTGGCGCTCGAAGGCCTCGTCATCGCCGCCGGGGCGCTGCTGGCCCTGCTCGGCTGGCTCTTCGGCCCGGCGGTGTTCGAGGTCCTCTTCCCCGGTGAGCCGGTGCCGTCGGGTGCCCTCATCGCCGTCCTCGCTGCGTCGTCAGCGCTCGTCGGAGCCCTCTGCGTCACGGCGCCGGCGGTGCTCTCCCGAGCCCGCCATTCCATCTTCACCGCCGGATGGGTGACCGCCGCACTGGCCACGGTCGCCTGCCTGCTGCTGCCGATCGGCCTCGAGGCACGCACGATGCTCGCGTTGCTCGTGGGGCCTGCGGCAGGGCTTACCGTCCACGTCGTGTTCCTCGCGTTCTCGCGCGAGCGCATCGACACGGCCGAGGGTGACCGCCTACTCTGACCGCGAGTCGTCGGGCCGAAGGATCTCCTCGAGTTTCCGTATCCTCAGGTCCTGGATCGCGGCGCGCTCGGCGAGGACCCTGGTCTTGGACTCGAGCCGGGTCAGCTCGGCACTGTGCTGGAGGCAGACGAGGAAGAGGATCCCGATGCTCACGAAGAAGACGAGGTTGGTCGGCACCTCGATGCCGATGACACCCGCCGCCCACTCGAGCGTGCTCGGAAAGATCCCGACGATGAGCGCGAGGACGCCGGCGATCAGCCACCAGAGCGCGTGACGCTCTCTCAGCCTGCGGCGCCGCAGCATCTCGATGACGACGACGAGAGCGAGGACCGCAGCGGCGATCCCGAAGATGTAACTGGTGGCGCTCACGGTCGGGCCGTCCCGACGGCGAAGCTCTCGGCCGGCCGAACCATGGCGAATCCGAGCGCCATCACCGCGCGTCCGAGGTACGCAGCGGACTTCACCGGATTATGGGAGGGGACCCCGCCCGTCCTGGCGCGCATGGCGACCGGGACCTGGCGGATGGCGCATCCTGCCCGCGCGGCGATGACGAGCGCCTCGATCGTGTCGCCGAGGTATTCGGCGGGATAGTGCTCGGCGAACAGGCGAACCGCCTTCGGACCCGACGCACGGAACCCCGACGTCGTGTCGGTCAGTGTCGTGGAGGCGACGCGGCTGAGCACCACGGCGAGCACGCGCATCGCCCACTTGCGCGGGCCGCGGACGCTGTAGTCGCCGGTTCCCGCGAACCGCGCCCCCATGACGACGTCGGCGGAGTCGAGTGCCTCGAGCAGGGAGGGGACACCGGCGGGATCGTGCTGTCCGTCGGCGTCGATCTGGACGACGTTCGCGTAGTCGTTCTCGATCGCGTACTTGAACCCCGCCCGCATGGCGCCCCCGACGCCGAGGTTGAAGGGCAGCCGGATCACGTTCGCGCCCGCCCCGGCCGCTGCCTCGAAGGTGCGATCCCGCGAGCCGTCATCGACGACGAGGATCCCTGCAGCGGGAAGCAGCGCACGAACCTCGCGGACGACATCGCCCACGGACTCTTGCTCGTTGTAGGCAGGGAGGACGATCAGGGTCCGCTCGATGGCAGCGTTCACCAGATGATCCTAGCAATCGCGCGCGATCCTCCCGAACGGTGCGCCGTGCCGATGACGTAGGCTTGGCGGCTGGCAGCGACCGGAACGAAAGGCAGAGTGTGCGGATTCTCTTCATCCACGAGGTGAACTACCTGATGAAGGTCATCTTCGAGATGCACGAGTTCCCCGAACTGCTCGCGCTGCGCGGTCATGACGTGACGTTCTTCCACTATCCCGAGTCCGCGGTGGGGCAGCGACGGAATCACCGCGCGAGCACCCACCGGATCCACGGTCGCGCGTACCCCGAGGCCGCCCTCGAACTCGTCACGCCGCCGACCTGGGGCGGCGGAGCCATCGGACGCCTCACCGCGCCGATCGTCAACATCCCGACCCTCTCCCGACTCATCCGCACCGGCGGCTTCGACGCGATCGTCCTCTACGCCGTGCCGACCACGGGCTGGCAGACGGTGCGCATCGCGAAGCGTGCCGGCGTGCCGGTGATCTTCCGCGCGCTCGACGTCTCTCACCGCATCCGCCGGACGCCGTTCGCGCCGCTCATCCGCCTCGCCGAGCGGTACATCTACCGCAACGCCGACCTGCTCTCCGCCAACAATCCGGCGATGGCCGCCTACTGCGTCGAGGCGTCAGGGCGGACGGGCCCTTCGGAGGTGCACCTGCCTCCGGTGGATGTCTCGCACTTCGCGGTCGGCGACCGGAAGGTGCGCCCCGAGTTCGATCTCACCGACGAACACCGCGTGATCCTGTACATGGGGAGCTTCTTCGAGTTCTCGGGTCTGGATGACGTGCTTCGATCGATGGTCGGCGAGTTCGAGCGGGATCCCATGCTGCGCCTGATGCTCGTGGGCGGCGGCACGATCGACGAGTCGCTGCGAGAACTCGCGGTCGAACTCGGCATCGACGATCGGGTGATCTTCACCGGTGTCGTGCCGTATCTCGATCTCCCGTCGTACCTGAAGGCGGCGGACGTCGCGATCAACCCCTTCCGGTCCGAACTGGTCACGAATGTCGCGTTCCCCCACAAGGTGCTGCAGTACATGGCCGCCGGGGTGCCCGCGGTGTCGACGTCGCTGACCGGACTGCGCGGCGTCCTGGGCGATGCATCCGGCGTCACGTGGGCGGATGGACCCGCCGGCGTCGCCGCCGAGGCCGTGCGCATCGCGCACCTGCCGCTCGCCGAGCGACGCAGCATCACCACGGCACAGGAGGACTTCGTGGCACGGACATTCTCGATCGATGGTGCGGTCGCCGCGCTCGAACGATCGCTGACGGAGGTGGGCTAGCATGGCAGTCATGTCTTCGCGGGTCCTCGTCCTCGGCGCGACCGGGATGCTCGGCCACACCGTCCTCTCGACGCTCCTCGACATGGGAGTCCCGGCAACCGGCACCGTCCGAGCCGTCTCGAACGCCCCCGAGGCGCTGCAAGCGCACGTCGCGCCGTTCGAGGCAGGCGTCGACGCCGTCGACGGCGTCGTCGCAGGACTGGGGCCGGGCGACTACGTCGTGAACTGCATCGGCGTGATCCGCCACCTCATGAGAGACGACGACGAGTCCGACCGTCTCAATGCCGTGCGCATCAACTCGCTCTTCCCGTATGAGTTGTCCGCGGCCGCCACGGCCCAGGGTTTCCACGTCATCCAGATCGCCACCGACTGCGTCTACTCGGGTGCCCGTGGCGGCTACGACGAGGCTGCCCTGCACGACGCGACCGATGTCTACGGGCACAGCAAGAGCCTCGGAGAGGTTCCGAGCCCGAACTTCCTGAACCTCCGGGCCTCGATCATCGGCCCCGAGGTCCGCACCGCGACGTCGCTGCTCGAATGGACGCTCGCACAGCCTGCCGGCGCGTCGATCAAGGGGTTCACCGACCACGTCTGGAACGGCGTCACCACCGAGACGTTCGCGCGTATCGTCGCCGGCCTCGTCACCTCCGGAGAACGACCGAGCGGCACCCGGCACCTGGTTCCCGCCGACGTCGTGACGAAAGACGAACTCGTTCGGATGATCCTCGCCGCCTTCGGCCGCACCGACGTCACCGTCGACGCTCACGAGACCGGTCACCGCGTCGACCGCACCCTCTCGACCTCGTACCCCGACGCCAACGATGCGTTCTGGGCGGCGGGCGGCTTCTCGGAGCGCCCGACCATCGCCGACATGGTGAACCGCCTGGCCGCACACACCAACGCCACTTCGATCGGAAACACTCAATGACCCGAAGCATCAAGGACGCCGTCGTCACCATCACCGGAGGCACCGGCTCCTTCGGATCCACCATGGCGAAGCACCTGCTGACGCAGGGCGTCGGTGAGGTGCGCATCTTCAGCCGCGACGAGGCGAAGCAGGACGCGATGCGCCACGCCATCGGCGATTCGCGCATGCGCTTCCACCTCGGCGATGTGCGCAACGAGCAGAGCGTGATCCGAGCCATCCGCGGCAGCGATCTCGTCTTCCACGCAGCCGCGCTCAAGCAGGTCCCGTCCGGCGAGTTCTTCCCGATGGAGACGGTGGCGACGAACATCCACGGCAGCGCGAACGTGATCCGCGCTTCGGTCGAACACCAGGTCAAGTCGATCGTCTGCCTCAGCACCGACAAGGCCGTCTACCCCATCAACGCGATGGGCATGACGAAGGCGCTCATGGAGAAGACCGCGATGGCGATGGCGCGCGAGTTCATCGACTCCGACACCTCCATCTCGGTCACGCGCTACGGCAATGTCATGTATTCGCGCGGCTCGGTCATCCCGCTCTTCCTGAAGCAGCTGTCCGATACCGGCGGCGTGACGGTGACCGACCCGAAGATGACGCGCTTCCTGATGTCGCTGGCGGAGTCGGTCGACCTCGTGAAGTACGCATTCACCCAAGCCGAGACGGGCGACCTGTTCGTGCGCAAGGCGCCCGCGAGCACGGTCGAGGTGCTGCTCCAGGCGGTCGCGCGCATCGCCGGGGTGGAGAACCCCGGCGTCGACATCATCGGCGTGCGCCACGGCGAAAAGCTCTACGAGTCGCTCCTGAGCTCGGAGGAGCGCGCCACGGCCGAAGACCTCGGCGGGTACTACCGGGTCCCGCTCGACACCCGTTCGCTCGACTACAAGCCGTACTTCGAGGAGGGTCTCGACCTCGGCGACGACAGCGCGAGCGAGATCGAGGCATACACGTCGCACAACACGCAGCGACTCGACGTCGACGAGGTCGAGGCGCTGCTGCACACGCTGCCCGAGATCCAGGCCTACCTGGCTGCGCGGTAATACTGTGACCAAGCCGAGAGTCCTCACCGTCGTCGGGACGCGCCCCGAGATCATCCGCCTGTCGCGGGTCATCGCCCACCTCGACGACGCGACCGACCATGTCCTGGTCCACACGGGCCAGAACTACGATCGTCAGCTCAACGAGGTGTTCTTCGAGGAACTGGGTATCCGCTCCCCCGACCACTACCTGGGCGTCGACACGTCGAGCCTCGGCGCGACGATGGGCGATGTCCTGCGCAAGAGCGAGACCTGCTTCAACGAGGTCAAGCCCGACGCCGTACTCGTGCTGGGCGACACCAACAGCGCGATCTCGGTCGTGATGGCGAAGCGGATGCACATCCCGAGCTATCACATGGAGGCAGGCAACCGCTCGTTCGATGAGAACGTGCCCGAAGAGACCAACCGTCGTCTCGTCGACCACGTCGCCGACTTCAACCTCCCGTATACCGAGCACGCCCGTCGCAACCTCCTCGCAGAAGGGCTCTCGCCGCGGCGCATCGCGGTGACCGGCTCGCCGATGCGCGAGGTCATCGACCACTACCGCGACGCGATCGACGGCTCGGACGTACTGGCGCGGCTCGAGGTGGAGCCGAACGGCTACTTCCTCGTGAGCGCGCACCGACAGGAGAACGTCGACTCGCCCGAGCGCCTCGGCGCACTGCTCGACTCGCTGCGGGCCGTGCATGAGCGCTGGGGTCTCCCGATCCTCGTCTCGACCCATCCCCGCACACGTGTGCGCCTGAAGGCGCTCCAGGCCGAAGAGATCCCCGGGGTGCGCTTCCACGAGCCCTTCGGGTTCCTCGACTACTGCAAGCTCCAGATCAACGCGCGCTGCGTCCTGTCCGACAGCGGGACGATCAGCGAGGAGTCCGCGATGCTCGGATTCGACGCGATCACCATCCGTGACTCGATGGAACGCCCCGAGGCCCTCGAAGCGGGCATCGTCGTCATGACCGGCCTGCGCGCACCCGAGATCGTCGCCGGCATCGAGGAGGCGACCTCTCGCCGCTACGGCACCGCGCGCGTCGCTCCGGCGGACTACCAGATCGCCGACACCTCGCGTCGCGTCGTCAGCTTCATCCTGTCGACCGTCGGCCGGCACCATGAGTGGGCGGGCGTCCGACGCTGAGCTCGACCGGTCGCTCCGCCGCCTGTCCGCGAACCTCCGACATGCGACCGTACAGTGACGCCCACTACACTCGCTCTGGTAGCTCCCCCAGGAAGGCAGATGTGAGAACCGCACTCATCGGCTATACCGGCTTCGTCGGATCGAACCTCGCATCGAGGCACCCATTCGACTCGGTGTACAACAGCAGCAGCATCGACAAGATCGCGGGCGAATCGTTCGACCTCGTCGTGACCGCGGGCAACCGCGCTGATTCGCACCGCATCAACCGCCACGGCGACGAAGACCGCGCCGAGATCGACGCGCTCGCCGACCGCCTCGGCACCGCGCAGATCGGCAAGCTCGTTCTCGTCTCGACCGTGTGCGTCTACCCGGGTGGATCGAGCCCGACCGAGTCGACGAGCCGCAGCCCGCGCGACCTGACCCCGTACGGCGCCAACCGGCTGCATCAAGAGGAGCGGCTGGCCGGGCAGCACGACACGCTGATCCTGCGTCTTCCGCAGCTGTACGGCGACGGGCTGAAGAAGGGCGTCATCCACGATCTCGCGAACGACTACCGCGTTGAGTTCATCCGTCCCGACGGCGAGTTCCAGTACTACGACGTGCGCCGCCTCTGGAATGACATCGGCATCGCGCTCGGCGCCGGGCTCGAGTCCATGAACCTGGCCACCCCCGCCCTTCGCAACGACGTCGTCGCGCGCGACGGATTCGGCGTCGACGTCACCATGAACGATCCCGGACCTGCCGATCCGTTCTCGACGATGTACACCCGCGACATGCGAACCGAGCACGCCGCGCTCTTCGGCGGATCGGGCGACTACCTCCTCGATGCCGACACCGAGCTCGACGGCATCCGCGAGTTCGCCCGTTCGATTCGCGAGGTGGCCTGATGTACGCCGGACACCGCGTCTCCGCCATCGTCACCTGCGCGGGCAAGGGCACCCGCTTCGGTTCGAACAAGCTCCTCGTCACGATCGACGGCATGACGGTCATCGAACGCACGGTGCGCTCCATGCTGCTGCCGATCGTCGATGAGGTCATCGTGACGGTCAGCGCCGAGAATGAGGCCGAGTACCGCCGGATCCTCGTCGAGGAGGCGGGCCTCGACGTGACGTTCGTCATCGGTGGCGCCGAGCGCCACATCTCCGCGATGAACGGCCTCGAGGCGACGACGGGCGACATCGTGCTCACGCATGACGGTGTGCGGCCGTTCGCGACACCCGAGCTCATCGAACGCGTCGTCTCCGCAGCCGTCGAGCACGGTGCCGCGATGCTCGGCATGCCGAGTACCGTACAGGTGAAACTCGTCGGTGACGACGGCTTCATTCAGGGATCGCTCGATCGCTCGCACTCGTGGCTCGGACAGACCCCGCAGGTCTTCCGGCGCGACCTCCTCGATCACGCCTACCGCCGCGCCGTCGAGTTGCAGTACGCCCGTGTCAGCGACGACGCGGATCTCGTCGCCGAGTTCTCCGGCGTCGCTGCGCGAATCGTCGAGGGTCACGTGAACAACATCAAGATCACGACGCCGCAGGACCTCGGCACTGCGAGGCTCATCGCCGAACATCTCGTCGACGCCGAGTGAGAGAACGCCTGACGCAGTCCGTCCGGCGTGACGCGCGCCGATAGGATTGCGTGGTGCTCAAGGTCAGCGTCGTCGTGGCGACATACTCCCCCGGTACCGGCCTCGATCGCCTGGTCGCTTCGCTCGACGCGCAGACCCTTGCTGCCGACGACTTCGAGGTGATCTTCGTCGATGACGGATCACCCGATGACACCCTCGATCGGCTGAAGTCGATCCAGGCGACCCGACCGAATGTGCGAGTCGAGCGCATCGAGAACTCGGGCTGGGCGTCGCGCCCCCGCAACATCGGGGCCGACCTCGCCGTCGGCGAGTACCTCCTGTTCATGGACCACGATGACGAGCTCTACCCCGACGCCCTGCGCGCGGCGAGCGCGTTCGCGCGCGAACACCATGCCGACGTACTGAACGGCAAGGAGTCCCGCACCCACGACGCCGGTTGGGCACTCGACACCTATTCCGGCGACCGTGGCCAGGATCGCGGCCGAGTCGACGCGCACCCCCTCGTGCCGACCAACCCCCACAAGCTCTACCGCACGGCGTTCGTCCGAGAACATGGAATCCGATTCCCCGAGGGCCGCCGGGTCCTGTGGGAGGACATCTTCTTCAATGTCGAGGTCGCCGAGCATGCGGCCACGATCTCGACGCTCTCCTCTGTGCCGTTCTACCACTGGGTGCAGACCGCCGGCAGCGGGTCGACGACCTTCAAGCGCTCCGATCCGGTGTGGTGGGACTACCTCTCACAGGTCATCGATTCCATCGAGCGTCATCTCGGGCACGACTCATTGCAGGGCGCCCAACTGCGCCGCCATCAGTATCGGAGTCGCCTCCTGGCCTCGTTCAACCCGGCGTACGGGCGGCGTCCACTCGCCGAACGCGAACTCATCGAGACACGCGCCCGCGAACTCCAAGACCAGTTCATGGACGCGACCGACGACGAGTCACTCGACCGCGGCGCGCTGGCGGTCGCGCGAGCCCTCCGCTCAGGCGACTCCGCGTTGCTCGCGCTCGTCTCGACCACCAACGGCACCGACCGATTCGCCGAGGCGCAGCTCGGTTCTGCGAGCTGGAGCGACGGCAAGCTGCTCATCTCGACCGCGATGTCGACGGTCGAGCGCCACGCCGGCGGAGGGACGTTCCTCCTCGACGGCACCCGTGTGCTCGCAATTCCCGGGGCGACCATCGCGAGGCTCGGCACGATCGACGAGTTCGACGTCAGAGCCGAGCTCGACTCGACCACGGCCTCACTCGTGGTCCGCGGCCGCTCGTCTCGCATCGCCTGGGACACCGGCGGCAACGTGACCTCGCAGTCCCTGGTCTCGACGGCCGAGGGCACGGAGGCGACCTTCGGACTCGAGCTCGAGGGGGCCGTCGATGTCCGTTCAGACGCATTCGGTGCACCCCTCGACTCGCAGGTGTGGGATGTCTTCGAACGAGTGAACCGCGCAGGCCGCGTGCAGCAGCCGCGTGTGCGCGCGAGCATCGCGGCGCTCCCGGCGCTGATCGACGGGCGACCGGTGACCGCGTACGCGAATCGTGACGGATTCCTCAGCATCGACGTGGGCGGCGAGATCACGTCGGTCTTCGACGGCGCAACACCGTCGGCAGTGGTCGGTTCCGAGCCCGGAGCCGCGAACACCACCGTCGTGCTCGCACTCCCCGGCCTTCCGGTCAGCGGGTCCGGCGAAGGCGAAGGCTGGGTGGCTCTGAGCGAGCGAGGCTCCGGTCTCCGCGCACGACTCGCGCGAACCGTGCGCAAGGTCATCCGCAGGAGTCATCCCCCCGCTCGGTTCCCCGTGCGCTATCTTCCCTCCGAGTCCGGTGCGACCGCGCGAATCGAGCTGCCGAGCCGGCCCGGTCGATACCGTTGGCGCCCTTCGGAGCGCTCACCGGGCCTCCCAGGATGGGACGTCATCCTCCGAGGCGACGACGTGCGTCTGGAGGTGCACCATGGCTGATCACGGCGCGACCCCGCCGAGCGTCACGGTCGTGATTCCGACCTTCCGGTCGGGCGAACGGCTCCGGCGGCCACTCGACTCCCTGCGCGCGCAGACGCTCGGGTCCGATCGCATCGAGATCCTCGTCATCGACGACGGATCGCCCGCGGAAGACGCCGCGGTGATCGCCGATCTGGTCAGTGGTCTGCCGAACGCGCGCTTCCATCGCATCGAGCACTCGGGCTGGCCCAGCCGTCCGCGGAACGTCGGCATCGATCTCGCCATCGGCGACTACATCCTCTTCGTCGACCACGACGACGAGCTCTACCCCGACTCGCTGGCGATCGCCCTCGACACGCTCGCGAGAACGGGTGCCGATGTCTTCGCGGGCAAGGAGGCCCGGACCGACCAGGCGAAGTGGGGGCTCGACGCGTTCGACGGCAATCACGATGCTGCCGAACTGCGCACCGATGTCCACCCGCTCGTCCCGACGAACCCGCACAAGCTCTACCGCACCCGCATGCTGCGAGAGCACGGCATCCGATTCCCCGAGGGAGGACGCCAGCTCTGGGAGGACGTGCTGTTCAACGCCGATGTCGCTCGACACTCGCCGCGCGTCAGCATCCGATCGGACGAACCCTTCTACCACTGGGTACGGGAAGGTCGCACGACCTCGACGAGCTTCGGCGAGGACGCCGACGAGTGGTGGAGCGCGCTCACCCGAGTCGTCGAGCACGTCGACGGCGCCCTCAGCGGGGACGGCAACGAACTCCAGCGCCGCCTGCTCGTCGGGCTGCAGTTCCGCGACCGGGTGCTTCCGGCTCTCGGTCCGTCCCTGCTGCGTCGCACGGAGGCGGAGCGGACCGAGATCCTCGCCCGGGCACGGCACCTCGTCGTGGACTTCCTCGACGACGAGGTGCAGCAGTCGCTTCCCCGGCACCTCGCCGCTCGCGCCCAACTGCTGCGTCTGGGGCGTCCTGACCTCGTCCTGGCGCTGGCGCGATACGACGACGGCATCGCCGGAATCACGTTCGCCCGCTCCGTCGTGGTCGACGCCACGATCCGGCTGGAGACCACCACCAAGTGGTTCGCGAATCGCGGCGGGTTCCTCGACCTGGTCGTCGCAGGCGGGCAGGTCCGTCGCGCGCTGTCTCCGGATCTCGAGGAGGCGCTCGACCCGAGCTATCTCCTGCTCGACGACGACCTCGCCGCTGCGTCGAGTCGGATCGGCCTTCGTTCACGCGATTCGCGCATGACGTGGCTCGTACCGACCGAGACGACGGTCGGCGTCAGCGACGATCCGTTCTATCCCGATGTCACTGCTCGGTCGACCGCGCTCATCGACCCCGATTCACTCCGCTACGGCCTCCCGATGGCCGACGGCTATTGGGATTTCAACGCCCGGAACGAGCTCTTCGGCGTCGTGAACCACCGTGCGATCCGGGCAGTCGGCGTCAACGGTCGGGCGCAGCGTTCGCGAAACCTCCGCGTCTATCAGAACGTGCACGACAAGCTGAGCCTGCAGATCAGCTGAACCCCGAGAACTCGACGGATCCTGCGTCTCGGGACGCCGGGAGAGTTCAGTCTTCGGGCGACGTCGGCATCGGCGTGGCCCGCAGCGGCATGTCCTCGCGGAGCCGCTCGAAGACCAGGTCGTACAATTCGACCACGCGACGGTTCTCGCCTCGGACCTCGTTGAGCTCGGCGCGAAGCTCCCGAACCTCGAGTTCGTAGGCGAGCATGCGGCCGGTCAGCGAATCGTCAGTCGGGTCGACGCGCGCAAGCAACTTCAGGTTGTTGTAGGTCACCGGCATGGCCCGTTCCGCCAGGCGGCCGAAGAACTGCTTCATCGTTGGTCTCCATCATCGGTTGTCGGTCGGGTCGCGGTCGCTCTGATCACGAACTCCACCTCATCGCGGCGTCCGTGCGGTGTCGAGGCAGCTCCGAGCTCACGAAGCTCGAGACTGAGCGCATGTTCGGCGATCTCGGTCTCGAACCACTCCCGCGGGTAGTGCCAGCTCGTCGGATCGTCGCGCCGGTGCGACGCCGGAAGATTCGTGTACGTCGTCCCCCATGCGACCGCTCCCCCGCGCAGCAGGAGTTCGAGCAGGTGGAAGAGGCCGTGACGGTTCGTCATCGTGAGTCCGTGGATGACATCCGCGATCCTGACATGCCACACCTCACCGGTCGCCAGGAGCCGGGCGCCGAGTGCCAGGAGATCATGCCGGTCATTCGCGTTGACGTAGGCGAACTGCGTACCCGGAGCCGCGTTCGCCGCGGCGATCGAGAGCGCCTCATGGCTGAAGTCGACACCCACCACGCGGTGCCCCGTCGACGCGATGACATTCGCCGCTTCGCCGGTCCCGCAGCCGAAGTCGAGCACCGGGACGCCGTCGGGCAGGTTCTTCGCCCACGCGACGATCGCGGCGGGGTCGGCCGGCTGCGGCTGCACGCCGTCGAGGGCGAGATAGTGCTTCTCCCAGAACACCCGCGCGCGATTGTAGACACCGAAGTTGTTCTCGAACCGGCGCCTGGTCCATTGAGACGTCTCGAACACGAACGACGGGTCGGGGACGATCCAGTTCGGACCGTAGGCGTACTCGAGCCAGGCCTCGGGCCGGTTCGGAGCCGGCAGCGTGACTCCGTCGACTTCGACCCGCTGCACCGGCAGGAGGTCGCTGTGCACGACCTCGGAGCCACGAAGCGCGAACGGCTGGCAGTAGAGCCCGTCGCGGAAGAACCCGGTGAAGATGTCGACGTAGTGCTCGACGTGACCGTCGTCGTCGAGGAAGTCGATCTCGAGATGAGCGAGGCTGTGCCGGACGACGATCATTCCGGCCGAGCGGAGCACCCGCTCCAGTCGGTATCCGTCGAGGGCGATGTCGGCAGGATGCCAATGCTTGCTGAGGAAGGCGAGGTCGATGTCGTCGTCGTGCGGCATCAGCGCGCCATTGCGCATGTAGCCGAGCAGGCTCCCGCCGACGATGTACACGTCGAAGTCATGTGCCTCGAGCAACTCGACGAGCGACCTGGCGTTCTCGAGCAGCCGTTCGCGCAGCGTCTCGTCACCGCCTTCGAACACCGGCCCGAGGCGTGCCCACTTGTTCATGGCGAGCGGACGGCCCGCCGTGTCGCGCAGATCGACACTCCGGGTCGAGCGTCCGAACTGCAGGTCGGCCTGCATCAGTTCATCGCCGTTGGCCGAGTTCCGGATGCTCACCGTGGTGCGGCCGTCGAGATAGGGACGCATCGCCTTGGGCCAAGGCAGGCGGCCGCCGGTCACTTCGTCTGCGGCAACCGACCAGACTCGGCGACCATCGAAGAGGACGTCGATCGTGTTGACACCGCGAAGGAGCCCGGACCCGATACGAAGGAACCTCTTGGATGAGCTCATGCGGCGTTCATCGCTTCGACGGCCTCCGCGATCGGCCCGTCGAAGACCTTCTTGCCCTTCTTGATGACGACGCCTCGTTCGCAGAGCTCCTGCACCATCGCCATGTTGTGACTGACGATGAGCATCGTCTTGCCCGCTCGGGCGAGTTCGTGGATCTTCTCCGTGCACTTCTTGCGGAACGGGGCGTCGCCCACCGAGAGGATCTCGTCGACGAGGAGGACATCGAGTTCGACATGGATCGCCACCGAGAACGCGAGGCGCAGGAACATGCCCGACGAGTAGTGCTTGACCTCTTGGTCGATGAACTCGCCGATCTCGGAGAACGCGACGATCTCGTCGAACCGCTCATCGACCTCGGCCTTGTTCATGCCGAGGATCGCCGCGTTGAGGTAGACGTTCTCGCGTCCGGAGAGGTCGGGGTGGAACCCGGCCCCGACCTCGATGAGGCCGGCCACTCGTCCACGAGTGAGGATGCGGCCCGCGTCGGGCTCGAGCACCCCTGAGACGAGCTTCAAGAGCGTCGACTTGCCCGAGCCGTTGTAGCCGAGCACCGCGACGCTCTCACCCTCGGCGACGGTGAAACTGACGTCATCGAGCGCTTGGAAGGCTGACGAGCCGACCTTCTTCCGCTGCACCCACGAGACGAACGCCTCCTTCATGGAGTGCGTGTGCCGGATCTGGAACGTCTTGCGAACCTGGTCGACGATGATGCTCGGACGACGTTGCGCGTTGAACTCATTCATAGGTCTTGTGCAAAGCTCCGTTCGAACCGGCGGAAGACGAGCTGCCCGATCACGATCGTGATGATGCAGATGCCGAGCGTCGTCAGGATGTCGGTGCCGATCGTCGGGACGAGAACGTCTTCGACGCTCGGCGTGCTCGTCGTCGGAGCCCAGAACGCGAGATGGAAGAGCTCGACCGCGGTCGTGAGTGGGTTCAGCATGTAGATGCGGAGCGCCCATTCGGGCAGGGCCGCCTCGACCATCGTGATCGTGTACAGCACGGGGGACGCCCACGTGGAGAGCATCCGCAGGATCTCGACGATGTTCTGCGCATCGCGGAATCGGACGTTGAGCGCACCGAACAGGAGCCCGAGACCGAGGCTCGTCAGGAGGATGATGAACAGCCCCAACAGGAACGCCCCGAGCGAGATCAGCGTCGGCGTCCACCCCAGCAGGATGCACGCGAGCAGCAGGATCGCCACCTGCGGCAGGAAGTGGATGAGCGCCACCACGATCGAGGCGATCGGGAAGAGCTCGCGGGGGAGGTAGATCTTGCGCACCAGCGCCCGATTGTCGACGATCGAGCTCGTGGCGTTGCCGAAGCCCTCGTTGAAGAGGTTGATCGCGACGACGCCTGCGAAGAGGTACACCGCGAAGTTCTCGACATCGCGATGGAACTGCAGGACGACACCCATCACGAAGTAGTAGATGAAGAATTGCGCCGCCGGCTTCACGTACGACCAGGTCCACCCGAGCACCGAGTTGCGATAGCGGGTGGCGGTGCCCTTCCTGATGAGCAGGCGGAGCAGATAGCTGTGGGTGAAGACGTCGAGGATGCCGCGACCACGTCCCGGGGTCTCGAATCCCGTCAGGTCACCAGATGTCATGTGATCGTGCTCTCCATATCGACAGGGCCCCGTTCGACCCGAAGCCCCACGGCATCCTAGCCGAGAATTCTGCGGGCCCAGAGTGCGCGTCACGGGCGCGGAACCCCCGTGACGGTGGGGTGTCGAGCAGCGGCCACGCGGCCGCTCCCATGGGCGGCGCCCGCCGCCCATGCGCACGCGGCTCGGTGCGATGCAGGACGTGCGTCGCGCCCCGCCATTTCGACGCTGCCTCGCGGACCGCGACGACTCAGCCGGATTCAGCCCAACGAGCGACCACATGGCAGGATAGACGGTTGTGAAAGGGATCATCCTCGCCGGCGGCTCGGGCACGCGGCTGCACCCCATAACGCTGGGCGTGTCGAAGCAGCTGATCCCGGTCTACGACAAGCCGATGGTGTACTACCCGTTGTCGACGCTCATGCTCGCGGGGGTCCGCGAGATCCTCGTCATCACGACGCCGCACGATGCCGCGTTCTTCGAGCGCCTCCTGGGCGACGGGTCTCAGTTCGGCATCTCATTGACGTTCGCGCAGCAGCCCTCACCCGACGGTCTCGCGCAGGCGTTCACGATCGGGGCCGGATTCATCGGCGACGACAAGGTCGCCCTCGTCCTCGGCGACAACCTGCTGTACGGCCCGGGCCTCGGCACCCAGCTCAAGCGCTACACCGACGTCGACGGCGGCGCCGTCTTCGCGTATTGGGTCGCGCACCCGGAGGCCTACGGCGTCGTGGAGTTCGGTCCCGACGGCCGAGCGGTCTCGCTCGAGGAGAAGCCGGCCCAGCCGCGCAGCAACTACGCGGTACCGGGTCTGTACTTCTACGACAACGACGTCGTCGAGATCGCCCGGAACCTGAAGCCGAGCCCGCGCGGCGAGTACGAGATCACCGATGTCAATCGCGCCTACCTCGAGCGGGGCAAGCTGCAGGTCGAGGTCCTCCCCCGCGGCACGGCGTGGCTCGACACCGGCACCTTCGACCAGATGACGGATGCCGCGGAATACGTGCGCACGATGCAGCGACGCACGGGACTGTCGATCGGTGTGCCCGAGGAGGTCGCGTGGCGTCAGGGGTTCCTGAGCGACGACGAACTGCGTGAACGCGCCGAGAAGCTCGTGAAGTCGGGGTATGGCGCCTACCTGCTCGACACGCTGATGAGAGGCCACTGATGACCCACCTACTCGTGACGGGCGGTGCCGGCTTCATCGGCTCCAACTTCGTGCACCATGTCATCGACCACACCGACTATCAGGTGACGGTCCTCGACAAGCTGACGTATGCCGGCAACCTCGCGTCGCTGAACGGCCTCCCCGACGACCGGTTCGCATTCGTTCACGGCGACATCACGGATGCCACCGTGGTCGACGACCTCGTCGCCCGCGCGGACGCCGTCGTGCACTACGCGGCGGAGTCGCACAACGACAACTCATTGCACGACCCGCGCCCCTTCCTCGACACGAACATCATCGGCACGTTCACCCTGCTCGAGGCGGCGCGCAAACACGGCACACGCTTCCACCACATCTCGACCGACGAGGTGTACGGCGACCTCGAACTCGACGATCCCGAGCGGTTCACCGAGGCGACGCCGTACAACCCGTCGTCGCCGTACTCCTCGACGAAGGCGGGGAGCGACCTGCTCGTGCGCGCGTGGGTGCGCTCGTTCGGGCTCCAGGCGACGATCTCGAACTGCTCGAACAACTACGGCCCCTACCAGCACGTGGAGAAATTCATCCCACGCCAGATCACGAACGTCATCCGCGGCATCCGCCCGAAGCTCTACGGCGCGGGCGAGAACGTCCGCGACTGGATCCACGCAGACGACCACTCGTCCGCGGTGCTCACGATCCTCGACCGCGGCGTCATCGGTGAGACCTACCTGATCGGCGCCGACGGCGAGCGGAACAACAAGGCGGTCGTCGAACTGATCCTCGAGCTCATGGGCGAGCCGCGCGACGCGTACGACCACGTCACCGACCGTGCCGGCCACGACCTGCGGTACGCGATCGATTCGACGAAGCTGCGCGACGAACTCGGCTGGCGCCCGCAGTTCGGCGATTTCGAGTCCGGGCTCACCGCGACGATCGACTGGTATCGCACCAACGAATCGTGGTGGGCGCCGGCGAAGGACTCCACCGAAGCGTTCTACGCGTCGAAGGGGCAGTGAGTGACGGAGTACAGCAAGCCGCTTCGCCGCACCGAGACGCCGATCCCCGGGCTCACGGTGTGGGAGCTGCCGGTCCACGGTGACAATCGTGGATGGTTCAAGGAGAACTGGCAGCGCGAGAAGATGATCGCGCATGGGCTCGAGGACTTCGAGCCCGTGCAGAACAACATCTCGTTCAACGACGCCGTGGGCTCGACCCGTGGCATCCACGCCGAGCCGTGGGACAAGTGGGTCTCGGTCGCGACCGGGCGCATCTTCGGCGCGTGGGTCGATCTGCGCGAGGGGCCGACGTTCGGCACGGTGTTCACGACGGAGATCGATCCGTCGCGGGCGATCTTCGTGCCGCGGGGG
The DNA here is from genome assembly GCF_042799635.1 of Agromyces sp. NPDC057679. NCBI lineage: Bacteria > Bacillati > Actinomycetota > Actinomycetes > Micrococcales > Microbacteriaceae > Agromyces > Agromyces sp. NPDC057679. Next base: position 381,093 of record NZ_JBHVIK010000001.1, read on the forward strand.
GTCGGCAACGCTTACCAGTCGCTCGAGCCCGACACCGCGTACACCTACCTCGTCAACGATCATTGGTCGCCCGACGCCGAGTACACCTTCCTCAACCTCGCCGACGAGACCGCCGCCGTTCCGTGGCCGATCCCGCTCTCGGAGGCAGAGCTGTCGGCGAAGGACCTCGCGCACCCGCGTCTCGCCGACATCACGCCGGTGCCGCCGCGCAAGATCCTCGTGCTCGGCGCCGACGGCCAGCTCGGCAAGGCGCTCCGCGCCGAGTACGGCGACTCCGACCATGTGGAGTTCGCGGCGCGGGAAGACCTCGACCTCGCCTCCCCGGAGCTTCACGAGGCCCGCCGCTGGCGCGACTACGACGCGATCGTCAATGCCGCCGCCTTCACCTCAGTCGACCTCGCGGAGACGCCGGCGGGCCGACGCGACGCCTGGGCCGCCAACGTCACGGGTGTCGCCGCCCTGGCGAAGATCTCCGCCGAACACGGCATCACGCTCGTGCACGTTTCGAGTGACTACGTGTTCGACGGCGCGCTCGAGCGTCCGTACCGTGAAGACGACGCGATCAGCCCGCTCGGCGTGTACGGGCAGACGAAGGCCGCCGGTGATTCCGTGGTCTCCGCTGTTCCCCGTCACTACATCCTGCGCACCTCGTGGGTCATCGGCGAGGGCAGGAACTTCGTGTCGACGATGGCCTCGCTCGCCGAGCGCGGCGTCCGGCCGAGCGTCGTGTCCGACCAGATCGGCCGACTCACCTTCACTGACGACCTCGCCCGCGGCATCCGCCACCTCCTCGAGGCGCGACCCGCATTCGGCGTGTACAACCTGACGGGCGGCGGCGAGCCGATGTCGTGGGCCGACATCGCGCGACGCGTGTTCGCGCTGCTGGGCAACGATCCGGCGAACGTGACCGATGTCGCGACTGACGAGTACTTCGCGGCGGCGACCGAACCTGTGGCACCTCGACCGCGCAACAGCGTGCTCGACCTCACGAAGATCGAGGCGACGGAGTTCACGGTCTCCTCGGCGGCGGATTCGCTCGCGCGCTACCTCACGGCGGCGGCGCGATGACGACCGACGCTGCACCTGCTCGGTCCCGATCGCGACAAGGTCTGCAGCGCGCGGTCGCGTGGGTGAACACGAACGATCGCTGGGCGTACGTGCTGCTGTTCATCGTCTTCGCCGTGCTCGTCCTCACCGGCACGACGACCTCGAATCTCACGCAGGACTACCTCCAATCGACGGTCGGCGGCCGGGACGGGATCCTGTTGGGCACTCCGCAGGAGATCCGCTGGGACGAGTATCTCAACGCGACACCGACCTACCTCTCCATGATGGCCACCGGAGGGACCCCGTCGTTCCCCCCGCTCGCCGAGCAGTCCGGTCTTGCGATGCGCTACAGCGAGAGCGGGCCGATCGCCTCGATCGTCTTCTTCGAGAGCACGCTGCTCCACCTCTCGGGCGTCATTCCCGAGCCGATCCTCTTCAGCCTGCGGTGGTGGCTCCCGACGATCCTCCTCCTCGCGTGCATGCCCATCTGGTTCCGTCAGCTCGGGTTCGACAGCAGACTCGGCTGGCTGGCCGGCCTGGTCGTCGCCGCCTCGCCCGCAGTCGCGTGGTGGTCGCTCCTGCCCGCCAACAGCATGGGATTCACCCTCGCCGGGTGCGTGGCGCTGCTCGCCGGTTTCTCGCGGCTCTCCGAACGACGTTTCTGGCTGGCCGGGGTGTTCGGCGTGATCGCCGCGATCCTCCTCGCCGGCATGCCGTCGGGGTACCTGATCTGGTCGCTCATCCTGGGCGCGCCGCTGCTCCTGGCCAGCGCTGTGCGGATCCTGCTCTCGAATCATCCGAGGGCGACGGTCCGGTGGGGCTACCTCATCGGCGTCGGCGTGCTCACGATCGTCTTGACGATCGGAATGCTCGCCGATGTGCGGGGTGGGCTCGAAGCGCTGTTCGGGACCCTCTATCCCGGTGACCGCCGGCTCCCCTCGACCCCGACGATCTTCGAGCTGCTGTTCGGCGCTCCGTCCGGCCTCGCGGTCGATCGTGGCGAACTGACACCCTCCGGCGGGGTCACCAACAAGAGCGAGCTCTCGGCTTCATGGACTGTGGCGTTCGTCATGGTCGCCCTGCTCATCACCGGGGCGGTCGTACGCCTCGTGAAGCGCGAATGGCGAGTCTGGCTGCCGGTCGGCGTCCTCCTCGGGTGGGGACTCGTCTGGCTCGCATGGGCGTCGTTGTCGTTCGGTGACGCGAGCGCCGGCCTCCCCCTCTTCAGCCAGGTTCCGTCCCAGCGCGCAGCCCAGGTCGTCGGCATCATCGGCGTGATCACGCTGTGCCTGATGCTCTCCCGCATTCGGCCGAGTGTTCCGCGCTCGGCCGGCATCGCCCTCGTGGTCGCGGCGGTCGGCTTGTATGCGGCGTCCCTCCTGCAGCGGTTCATCATCCTCGACATGTCGACGCTCGCGGTCTGGGTTGCGGGCATCGGATCGGGCATCGCCGCCTTCCTCGCGGTCCGATGGGGCAACAGGATCTGGGCGATCGCACTGGTCGCGGTCATCGCAGCCGCCTCATCCGCGACGGCGAATCCGATCACGGTCGGCCTCGGTGCATACCGCGACTCGGACCCGGCCCGTTACTTCGCCGCCGCGGCGGACGATGTGCGCGAGTCGGGCGAGGTGTGGGCCAGCGACTTCCGTGCGATGGACGCGATCATGCTCGCCAACGGCCTGCCGTCGCTCTCCGGCCCCCAGCCGTCAGGGCCCGACGCCGATGAATGGAAGCGACTCGATCCGGATGGTTCGGCTGAGGAGAGCTGGAATCGCGGCGGCAGTCGCATTCGCATCGTGTGGAGCGAGGAGCCCGGCGTCGACATCGAGGCCACGAGCTACAACGTGATCACGATCACCGCCGACCCGTGCAGCCTTCATGAACGCATCCCCGAGCTCACCACGGTGATGTCCCGCGATGTGCTCACCCAGAACTGCCTCGTCGAGCAGGACGTGATCCAATGGAAGGACACGCCGGTTCACGTCTACGGGTTCGACGACGCGAACTGATCGCCGGCACCGCCGATGATCGCCGCCCGACCGGGACACCGACGTCAGCACGTCAGTGTCGCCGTCACCGTCATCGTCGCCGCCGCCGCCGGGGCGATCTCGACAAGCGAGCGCGCCAGCACTGGCACACCCCGACTTCGCAGGCACGAGACGCTAGGCTCGTAGTCTCGCCCGGGGGCCACGGCGAGATCCACCGACACACACGGAGCATTGCAGCGTGAGCTTGACCTGGAACGAGATCCAACGCGTCGTCTTCCCCCAGGATGCCGACCCCGACGTCATCTCCCTGTATGTCGATGCCGACGTCTGGGCGAAGGTCGGCGACCGCGAGGTCCGCATGAGCGACCGGGCCCACCTCGACGACGTGCTCGGGCGCGACCGCTACCGCGTCGGCGTCGGCGAGCGGGTGTCGTTCGCGAGCTACTTCAATGCCTTCCCCGCCTCGTACTGGCAGCAGTGGACGAACGTCGACCGCGTGCGCCTCTCGGTCGAGACCAGCGGCGAGGGCAACCTCCTCGTCTACCGCTCGACCGCGCAGGGCGTGCCGCAGCGCGTCGCCTCCGAGCCGTTCTCGGGTACCGTGCGACACGAGATCGACCTGCCGGTCACGACGTTCGGTGACGGCGGCTGGTACTGGTTCGACATCGTCGCCGGCGACGCCGAGGTCGTCGTCGCCGACGGCCGCTGGCTGACCGACGCCGCCGAGCTGCGCTCGGGCGGGGCATCGATCGGCACCACGACCTTCAACAAGCCGGACTACTGCGTGCGCACCCTCGAGGCCCTCGCCGACGACGAGACCGTCCGGTCGGTCATCGACCGCATCTACATCGTCGACCAGGGCGGCCAGCGCGTCGCCGACGAACCCGGGTACGACGCGGTCGCCGAGCGCCTCGGCGACACGCTCTCGATGATCGAGCAGCCGAACCTCGGCGGCTCGGGAGGTTTCGCCCGCTCCATGGCGGAGACCGTCGCGGCGGGCTCCAGCGACTTCCTCATCCTGCTCGACGACGATGTCACCGTCGAACCCGAGTCGATCGCGCGTGCCGTGCGGTTCGCTCGGCACGCCACCCGGCCGATCGTGGTCGGCGGCCACATGTTCGACCTGCTCAATCGGCCCGTGCTGCACGCCTTCGCCGAGACGGTCGAGCTCAAGCCCTTCGTCTGGCGAGCACTTCCCCGTGACGAGACGCCGCACGACTTCCGCTTCTCGAACCTGCGGCAGACGAGGTGGATGCACGCGCGCATGGACGCGGACTACAACGGCTGGTGGTTCTGCCTCATCCCCACCGAGGTCATCCGGTCGATCGGCCTCTCGCTGCCGGCCTTCATCAAGTGGGACGACGCCGAATACTGCCTGCGCGCCCGAGACGCCGGCTATCCGACGGTGACCCTGCCGGGTATGGCACTCTGGCACGTCTCATGGCTCGACAAGGACGACTCAATCGACTGGCAGGCGTACTTCCACGCCCGCAACCGCATCGTCGCCGGCCTCCTGCATTCGCCCCACGCGAACGGGGGCCTCCTCCCCCGCGATAGCGAACGCTGGGATCTCAAGCATCTGCTCTCGATGCAGTACTACCCCGTGACGCTGCGGCACCGCGCCCTCCGCGACATCCTGTCGGGTCCCGCGCACATGCAGCGCGGAATGCCGACCATCCTCGGCGAACTCCGGGCGGCGGCAGCCGACTTCCCCGAGAAGACCGTGCTGCGGCACGAATCGGAGATCCCGATGACGGTCGAGGGCAAGCGGGTCTATCCCATTCCGGCGATCTCGGCCGGGCCCGCCGGCCCCCGCGGCATCCCCCTGGTCGTGTTCACGGTGCAGATGACGCTGCGCCAGTGGTTCACTCGCCCGGCGCCGAAGAACGTCGCCGAGCCCCAGGTGGAGCTCTCCAAGCGTGACAGCACCTGGTACCGGATGCCGCACCTCGACAGTGCGCTCGTGTCGACCGCCGATGGATCCGGCAAGGTGCGCTACACGCGCGATCCGAAGACCTTCCGGCGACTGCTGCGTGAGAGCCGCCGTCTCCACCGCGAACTGCGCAAGCGCTGGCCCGAACTGGCTCGGGAGTACCGTTCCGCACTCCCCGAGATCACCTCGCCCGAGGCGTGGGCGCCCCACTTCACGACGAAGAAGTAGTGCGCTCGCACCGGGCACGGCGATGATCCGCCGTGCCCGGTGCGCCGTTCAGCAGAGCACGAGCCGCGCCACTCGATCGCTCAACGCACCCGGCCCGCCGAGGAGCGTGAGCGAGGTCGCCTGCTGCTTGAGCAGTGCGGCGCGAACCGCGCTCGGCACGCAGGTACCACGGGTGAGGTACAGCGGTTGCTTCGCGCGCCCCGCCGCGGCCGCGCCGCTGAGGGCGTCGGGGTAGGAGAGCCCGGTCGCCACGAACGCGTTCGCACTCGTCGCGAAGATCGAGTTCACGGCCACGCCGGTCGCGTACCGATCGGCACCCGCGTACCGCTTCACCGTGCGTTGCTCGGCGAGCTTCGACTGCACGCCCGACGACACGACTCCCGTGCCGCCGGCGATGCGGACCTCGCCGACGCCGAGCGCGTCGAGGAGCGATCTCGTCGCAGCGTCGACCGTGCTCGAGCGCCCGTCGAGGAGCACGACGGGCGCACCGATCGAACCCGCGGCCGCCCCGGCGGTCAGCCCGTCGGGGTAGTCGCGTCCCGTGGCGATGTACGCGACGGCCGCAGTGTCGAAGGCGTGGTCCGCGAGCCGCCGCGACGTGTCGTAGCGATCGGTGCCGCCGATGCGGCTGACCGGCGCGACCGCGCCGACCGCGCTCGCGACCCCGTTCGAGATGACACCGGTGCCTCCGACGACGACGATCTGCTTCGGTTTCAGGCGCTTCAGCTCGGCGAGGGTCGAGGCCGGCACCGACGACTTCAGCGTCAGCAGCAGCGGACCGCCCTGCTTCGCGGCCGCGGGCGCGGCCGAGAGCGCGTCGGCGAAGTCGCCGCCCGACGCGAGGTAGGCGACGGGCACGCCCGCTGTGGGGAAGCTCGCCCTCGAGATGGATGCCGCGGTCTGGTAGCGGTCTTCGCCTTCGAGCCGCGTGACCGGGATGGCCGTATCGACCCGCGGGTCGCCGAACCAGTCGCGGTACATGCGCCAGAAGTTGCGGTTTCCGTAGGCCGAGCAACCGTCACCCGTGCCGTACAGATTGGCGAGCGCCGCCGCGTTCGGCTGGTACGGCGTGTAGTAGTAGAGGGCGGCGGTCGCGGCGTTCTTGACCGTGACGAGCGACGATCCGCAGCTCGTGGCGGGGTTGTACTGGATCCGGTTGGCTTGGCCGACCTTGATCCACGTGAACGAACCCCCGGGATTTCCGTACCAGGTGAGTTGGCGCGCTGCAGCGAACACCTGGTTGAAGAAGCCGTAGTACGTGGAGTCGCACGACGCGGTGTCGGGGCACCCGTAGCCCATCGCCTTGCGCAGCACCCCGGACGTCGGAGCGGGGTCGGTGAGCAGCGACTGCTCCTTCTGCAGGGTGACGAGGATGACCTTGGCGCTGAGCCCGCAGGCGCGCTGCACCTTGTAGATCACCCGCGCCGCCGACTCGCCTCGCGCGCCCGGATAGGTCGCGCAGGTGCCGAAGCTCCAGGTGCGCGTGGGCGTGTCCATCTTGAGCCGTGCGAGGCAGGACGAACTCGCGCAGGTGCCGACCATTCGCTGGAGGAACGCCTGGATCTCGGCCTCGGTCATCGCCGCACCGTTGCGGAAGTTCGCGTTGGAGATGAGGTTGCCCGCGGTGAACGGCGAGGCCGCGGTCGCCGAGAATTGCCCGTCCACGGCGGCATCCGAGGCCGTCGCATCGAGCTCGACCTGCCGCTCGGCCGCCGCCGCAGCATCGCCCGGAGCCTCGTCGCCCGCCTTTGCCGCCTGTTCGGCCAGGTGCGCCTCGTACAGACTTCGCTCGTCGACGGTGTCGTCACCGGCTTCCGGAACCGACGCCGGAAGCGTCGCTGCTCCGACGGCCTGAGCGGTCGGCTCAGCCGCCACCTCCTCGGCCGCGGCCGGCAATGTGAACGACGCGGCCAGCACCGCCCCTGTGATGATCCCGACGATGGTTGTCTTCAACATGGTGCACTCCCCCGAGGCGCCGCCCGAACCGGCGACTCAACACGACACTAGCTTGGCCACGCGATCGCCCAGGGCTCCCATGCCGCCGATCAGCGTGATCGCGGTCGTGCCCTTGGCGTAGATCGCCGTCCGGATCACCGGCGGCACGCAGGACGGCTGCGTCAGCAGCAGCGGGTCGGCTGCGGCGCCCGCCGCCGCGGCCCCCGACAGCGCGTCGGGGAACGCGGCACCCGTCGCGAGGTACGCGTTCGCGGTCGTGCCGAAGACGGAGTTGACGGCCGCGCTCGTCGAATAGCGGTCTGCGCCCGCGTACCGCTTGACCGTGAACGCGGCGGCGAGGGACGACTGCACGCCCGACGAGACGACACCCGTGCCGCCGGCGATACGCACCTCCGCGACGCCGAGCTTCTTCAGCAGCGACACGGTCGCGGTGCCGGCGGTGCGCGCCTTCCCGTCGACGAGCACGATCGGCACATCGAGGGCCCCGGCTGCGGCACCGGCGCTCAGTCCGTCGGGGAAGTCGCGGCCCGTCGCGACGTAGGCGGTCTTCGCCGATCCGAAGGCGTCCGCGGCGATCCGGCGGGAGGTGTCGTAGCGATCGGCTCCTCCGATGCGCTTCGTCGGGGCCACCTTGCCGAGCGCAGTCGCGACGGCGCCGCCGATCGCCCCGGTCCCGCCGACGATCACGATCTGCTTCGGCGCGAGCCGCTTGAGCTCGGCGAGCGTCGACGCGGGCAGCGATGACGTCGCCGAGAGCAGCAGCGGGCCGCCCTTGTGGGCGGCGGCGGGCGCGGCCGCGAGGGCGTCGGCGAACTCGAGCCCGGCGGCGACGTAGACGACCGGAACACCGGGCGTCGGATAGGACGCCTTCGAGATCGCCGCTGCGGTCGCGTAGCGGTCCGCACCCTGCAGGCGCGAGACCGTCATGGCGGCGCCGCCGCGCGGATCGCCGAACCAGTCGGTGTACATCCGCCAGAAGTTGCGGTTGCCGTACGACGAGCACGCGTCACCCGAGCCGTAGACGTTCTTGATGGCCGCGGCGTTGGGCTGGAACGGCGTGTAGTAGTAGAGCGCGGCGGTGGCCCGGTTGGCGATGACGACGCCGGACGCCCCGCACGCGTCCGTCGGGTGGTAGTCGATGCGGTTCGACTCGCCGACCTTCAAGTAGGTGAAGGTACTGCCTGCCGTGCCGTAGTACGTCAACTGCCGCGACGCGAACGCGACCTGCTCGAAGAACCCGGCGTACTCGGGGTCGCACGAGCTCTCGTCGGGGCATCCGTACCCCATCGCCTTCGCGAGCGTCGCGGCCGACGGCTCGCGGTTGGTGAGCAGCGACTGCTCTTTCTGGAGCGTCACGAGGATGACCCTCGCGCTCAGCTGGCACGCCTGCTGCACCTTGTAGATGATGCGGGCGGCGGACTCGTTCGCCGCGCCCACGTAGTCGACGCAGCCGCCGTAGCTCCAGGCGATGTCCTGGGTCGTCTCGCGGTAGTTCGGGAGGCATGAGCTGCTCGTGCACCCAGCGCCCATCTTGACGAGGAACGCCTGGATCGCGGCCTCGCTCATCGCATCGCCGTCGTAGAAGTTGGCATCGGCGATGAGGTTGCCTGCGGTGAATCCGGTCGCGGCGGCCGGGGCGAAGGTGGCCGAGCCGGATGCCTCGGAGAGCGAGCGATCGAGCTCGACGCGGGCCTCGGCGTCGGCTTCGCCACTCGCCTCCCCCGGAATCGGGTCACCGGCGATCGCCGACTGGCCGGCGATGTGCCGGGCGTAGAGCGCCTGCTCGGTCGCGGTCGAGCCGGGGTCGTGGCCGGGCGAGTCGGCGGCCTGCGCCGGCGAGAGGCCGACGAGCCCGGCGAACACGCCGGCGAGTACTGCGATCGCGAGCTGCTTCACTGCGGCACCACCTTCGGGACGAGACCCCGCGGCGGCGCCGGGTTCGGGCCGGTGGAACTGTGCGGACGCAGGGATCCGTGCGACCGAGCCTAGTGCCGCCGGGTCATCGTGCGAAGCGCTCGACCAGCTTGTTCTGGAACATGCTGAGCGCCGAACCGATCGCCATGTGCATGTCGAGGTACTGGTAGGTGCCGAGTCGGCCGCCGAAGTAGACGTCGGGCTCGCCGTCCTGCAGTTCGCGGTACGCGAGGAGCGCCGCGCGGTCTTCGGGCGTGTTCACCGGGTAGTACGGCTCGTCGCCCTGCTCGGCGAAGCGCGAGAACTCCCGCATGATGATGGTCTTGTCGGCCGGGTACTCGCGCTCGGGGTGGAAGTGGCGGAACTCGTGGATGCGGGTGAACGGCACCGAGGCGTCCGCGTAGTTCATGACCGACGTGCCCTGGTAGTCGCCCACCGGCATGACCTCGCGCTCGAAGTCGAGGGTGCGCCAGCTCAGGTGACCGGCCGACGAGTCGAAGTAGCGGTCGACGGGACCCGTGTAGATCACGGGCACGTTGCCGACCACGGCCGCCTTGTTGATCGGCTGCGACGCGTCGAAGAAGTCGGTCGAGAGCTTGACGTCGATCTTCGGGTGGTCGGCCATGCGCTCGATCCACGCCGTGTAGCCGTCGACCGGCAGGCCCTCGTGGGTGTCGTTGAAGTAGCGGTTGTCGTAGTTGTAACGCACCGGCAGGCGGCTGATGACCTCGGCGGGAAGCTCGGTCGGGTCGGTCTGCCACTGCTTCGCGGTGTAGTCGCGGATGAACGCCTCGTAGAGCGGGCGGCCGATCAGCGAGATCGCCTTCTCCTCGAGGTTCGCCGCGGCCTTCGTGTCGAACTCGTCGGCCTGCGAGGCGATGAGGGCGCGAGCCTCTTCGGGCGAGTAGGCCGCGCCGAAGAACTGGTTGATCGTGCCGAGGTTCACCGGCAGCGGGTACACGACGCCGTTGTGGTTCGTGTACACCTTGTGCTGGTACGAGGTGAATGCGGTGAAGCGGTTGACGTACTCCCACACCTTCTCGTTCGAGGTGTGGAACAGGTGCGCGCCGTACTTGTGCACCTCGATGCCCGTGGCCGGGTCGTCCTCGCTGTAGGCGTTGCCGCCGATGTGGTCGCGCCGGTCGATGACCTGCACGGTGAGGCCCAGCTCGTTCGCCGCGCGTTCCGCGATCGTGAGCCCGAAGAATCCTGAACCGACGACGACGAGATCGGTCATCGTGCACCTCCGTTTCCGATGACGAGCCGGGGTGTGCCCACCCAACGGTCGGCCGCGGTCACGTTGCGGCCGTCGACGAGGAGCCGAACGCCGGGGACCTCGCCGGTTCCGAGCGTTCGGTAGTCACTGTGGTCGGCCTGCACGATCGCGAGATCGGCGGGTTCGCCGAGGTGGTACGGCGCCCATCCGTAGCGGGCGAGTTCGTCATCGGTGTAGAGCGGGTCGTGCACGAGCACCTTCGCGCCCCGTGACTCCAGGGCCTCGACCGTCGCGAAGACGCCCGAGAACGCCGTCTCCTTGACGCCGCCGCGGTACGCGGCGCCGAACACGACCGCGGTGAGCCCGCTGAGGTCGCCGAGGATGCCGGCCGCCTGGGCGACGAGTCGCTCGGGCATCGAGGCGTTGAGCACGCGCGCGGTGCGCACGATCTCGGCGTCGCGGTCGGTCGAGAGGTAGAGGCGCGGGTACACCGGGATGCAGTGGCCGCCGACGGCGATGCCGGGCCGGTGGATGTGGCTGAACGGCTGCGAGTTGCACGCCTCGATGACGGAGTACACGTCGACGCCGACCTCGTCGGCGTAGAGCGCGAACTGGTTCGCGAGCCCGATGTTCACGTCGCGGTAGGTCGTCTCGGCGAGCTTCGCCATCTCGGATGCCTCGGGCGAACCCATGTCCCACACGCCGTTGGCGCGGGCGAGGTCGGGACGCTCGTCGAACTCGAGCACCGCCTCGTAGAACTCGATCGCGCGCCGACCGCCCTCGGGGCTCAGCCCGCCGACGAGCTTCGGGTACTTGCGGAGGTCTTCGAAGACGCGCCCGGTGAGCACGCGCTCGGGCGAGAACACGAGGTGGAAGTCCTCCCCCTCGGTGAGCCCCGAGATCTCCTCGATCATCGGCTTCCATCGGCCGCGCGTCGTGCCGACGGGAAGGGTCGTCTCGTACGAGACGAGGGTGCCCGGCGTGAGGTGCTCGGCGAGCGAGCGGGTCGCCGCGTCCATCCAGGCGAAGTCGGGCTCCCAGGTGGCGTCGTCGACGAAGAGCGGCACGACGATGACGACGGCGTCGGCACCCGGCACGGCGTCGGCGTAGTCGGTCGTGGCCCGGAGACGGCCGCCCGGCACGAGTGCGCCGAGCTTCTCCTGCAGGTGCGCCTCGCCGGGGAACGGCTCGGTGCCGGCGTTGACGAGGTCGACGACGGCCTGGTTGACGTCGACGCCGATGACCTCGTGGCCCCGGTCGGCGAACTGCACAGCAAGAGGGAGGCCGATCTTTCCGAGGGCCACGACGGCGATACGCATGAACTCCAGTCTATGGCGTGAGCGGATGCCCGAGGACCGCCCTCAGCGTGCGCGGTCCGCCAGCACCTCGATCACACGGGCCGCGGCGCGGCCGTCGCCGTAGGGCGCGACGTCCGTCGGCTGCGGTGCGGGTCGGGTGACGCCCGCCGCGATCTCCTCGGCGGTGTCGACGAGGACGTTCCAGCCGAGATCGACCGTCTCGACCCACTCGGTCTCGGGTCGCACGGTGGTGCAGGGGACCCGCAGGAGGAACGCCTCCTTCTGCAGCCCGCCCGAGTCGGTCACGACGCCGGCGCTCGCCATGACCGACGCGATCAGGTCGGGGTAGGCGAGCGGTGCGTGCTGGACGAGCGCGCCCTGGGTCAGCGAGATCCCGGCAGCGGCGGCCTTCGCCACGACGCGCGGATGCGCGAGCAGCACCACGGGCTTGTCGAGCGCCGCGAGGCCGGCGACGACCTGCGCGAGGCGGGCGGGGTCGTCGGTGTTCTCGGCACGGTGGATCGTCGAGACGTAGTAGCCGCCCGGCTCGAGGCCCGACCCGGCCACGAGCGGCGACGGCGTCGAGGCGACGGCGTCCCGCACCTCATAGAGCACATCGGTCATGACGTCGCCGACGAGCACCGTGCGGTCGGCGAGCCCCTCGTTCGCGAGGTGCCCGACGGCGACCTCGGTCGGGGCGAGCAGGAGATCGGCGGCATGGTCGGTCAGCACGCGGTTGTGCTCCTCCGGCATGCGGCGGTTGAACGAACGGAGCCCGGCCTCGAGGTGGGCGACGGGGATGTGCAGCTTCACGGCGCTCAGAGCCGCCGCGATCGTCGAGTTCGTGTCGCCGTACACGAGCACCCAGTCGGGCCGGTGCTCGTCGAACACGGCGTCGAGCGCACCGAGCATCGCCCCGGTCTGCACGCCGTGCGATCCCGACCCCACGCCGAGGTGCACATCGGGCGCGCCGATGCCGAGGTCGTCGAAGAACACGTCGGAGAGCATCGGGTCGTAGTGCTGGCCGGTGTGCACGATGACGTGCTCCACCGATGCGGCGACGGTCGCCTTGTGGATCGGGGCGAGTTTCACGAACTGCGGTCGGGCGCCGACCACGCTGAGGATCTTCACGGGGTGCCATCCTAGCGCCGACACCCGGGGCATCCGTGAACGGAAGACGGATCGCGGGATCAGCGATCCGCGGCGCTCCCCCGGCGGCTCACCGCGATCGAGGCGAGTCCCCAACGGAGCGGCGCCTCCCTGGCGAGCGCCCACAGCGGATTCCGGGGCAGGAGGGACCCGAGGCTGCGCTGGCTCCCACGGGCGGCCGCCGCGGCGAGGAGGGAGTCGACCGGCGAGTCCGGGTCGGCGGCGAGCTCGACGAGACGACGGTCGATGCGCGAGAGCCGCTGGAGCGCCCGGGGTGCCGCCGCCGTCACGATCGCGACGGCGTCGGCGAGGTCCCGGCGGTCGGTCTCCGTCCACGACGACGACGTGCGGTTCAGCACGAGTCCGATGACATGCAGGCGGAAGAGCTTGCAGGCGACCGCGATCCGGGTCCGCCCGGGCAGTGCGCGGAACACCGGCCCCCCGACGAGCGGCGCGAGGAACGCGACATCCTCGCGCACCGGGCGGGCGGTCGAGGTGACGCGGACCTCCGCGTCGTCGTGCACGATGTACGCCGGCCCCGATGCGTCGTAGGCGACGGCGGCGCCCGAGCACCACAGGGCGGTGCTGAACGCGATGTCCTCCCCCGACCGCAGCCCGGTCGTGAATCGCAGCTCCCCGAACCGGGCGCGCGAGATGAGTCCCAGCGGTGCGTTGCGGTACGCGAGGCGGTCCGCGACCACCTCGAGGCCGACCCGGCGTCCGAGCCGTACCGGCGGCGACGGCACGGTGACCGGCGGCCGGGCGTCGTTGCGGATGCGGGCGATCACGACGTCGGCTCGGGTGCGCGACTGCAGCGCGAGCCACGAATCGATCGCCCCGGGCGCGAGCTCGTCGTCGGAGCCCATCACGGCGAAGAAGTCGGCGGTGGACGCGGCGATGCCGTGATTGAACGGGCCCGCAGGGCTCGGAATGCCGTCGTGCAGTTCGTGCACAGCGAGCCGGGGATGCCCCGACCACGGTCGCAGCCGTTCGAGGACCGGACCGGGCTCGGTGTTGTGGATCACGACGAGCGCGCGCGCCGTCGGCGACTGGGCGTCGATGACCGAGGCGACGGCGCGCTCGATGGCTCGCTCGGGCGAATGCACGGCGATGACGACGTCGACGGAGGGGGCGGGCATGACGACGACCCTATCCGTCGGCCCGATCGATCCAACCCGCTCGCAGCACCTCTGCGCTCATCCGCCCGTCGTGCACGAGTCGCACGAAGTCCCGGCCCGCGCTCACGAGGGCGGCCCGTCGATCGCCGTCGGCGGCAAGGCCCCGCAGCACGGTCTCGAGCGAGTCGGGCGTCGCCTCGACGAGCGGGGCGGGCCCGCCGGTCGCGCGTTCGATGTGCTCGCGGACGTGGGGCAGGAGGTGGGCGACGGTCACGCAGCCCGCTGCCATCGCCTCGCACGCCGCGACGCCGTAGGAGCCGAGGCGGAACTGGTCGAGCACGACATCGGCCTCGCTGAAGAACCCCGGCATCTCGGCATGGGGCACGCCTTCGATGCGGCGATAGGCGATGACGCCCTCGGCGTGCAGACGTTCGAGCACCGGCTCGATGAGGTGCGTGCCCTTGATCTTCGTCTTCGACGGCGCATGCACGACGCGCAGCGGTCCGTCGTGCGACGCGCGCGGCAGGGACCACCGGTCGAGGTCGACGACGACCGGGCACCAGTCGGCCCACGGCACGTCGTCGAGCAGGTCGGGGGTCGACACGAACACCGATGCACCGAGCTCGCGGAGGAGCGCGATGTTCGCGATCGCGTCCCGCTCGAGCTTGTCGGTGTAGAGGTCGTCGTCGAGGAACGGCGACCACGGCGTGGCAGCGGCATGCCGCGACGGCACGCGCACATCGGTGCCGTGCCCGATCATCGCGATCGAGAGCCCCCGCGAACGGAGCTCGGCCGCCTCGCGGCGGACGTCGCGCCCGAAGAGCCGTCCGAAGAGCGGTCGCTCCGCCTCGAACAGCACATGGCTGAACCGGGTGACGGCGTCGAGCTCGGCCCGCTGCCACTCGGCCGATCGCGCGTAGACGCCTGTCGGCACGACGGTGTCGGCCTCGAAGCTGAACCCGCCCGGCACGTCGACGGCCATGTTCGCGGCGCCGATGCGCTCACTCGAGCGGGTGAGTGCCTGCGCCCACTCGTGCCCCTGGCCGGCGTAGTTCGTGGGCCCGATGTAGACGCGGACCGGCGCGTCGGGGGCGGGAGTCGGCGCCGGGATGTCGGCGGCGTTCACGGGCCCCGTCGCACGCACCGCGAGCCGACCCCAGAAGCCGTCGGGGTGGTCGGCGACGTGGTCGATCGCGAGGTTGACGAATCGCGGAAGGCGGTGGCGGTCGCGCAGTACCGCACCCATCATCGACTGCAGGCCCACACCGATCCCCTTCTCATCGCTCCGTCACCGGTGCCGTGCGGCCGGCGTCGACGATGCGCCGCACCGCGGCCTCCCAGACGTGCTGCTGCCGTTCCGCCGAGAGCCGACCGGCGGCGGCGTCGGCGTGCTGCTTCCACGCGGCGACCTCGTCGACGGCGAGCCGGTCGAGGATCTTCACGAGATCGGCGACCTCCGTGCCCGGCACGACCTCGCCGATCCCCTCTTCGCGGACCATCGCGGACATCTCGGGCGCGGGCCCGACCAGGATGCCGAGGCGGGCCTGCGCGAAGTCGAACAGCTTGTTCGGGAGGGCGTTGACCGAGTTGAAGCCGCGCATGACCGGCATGTACACGCCGAGGTCGTAGCCGTTCAGCGCCTCGACCAGCTCGTCGTACGGCAGCGGCTCGCGAATCACGACCCTCGAGCCGCTGCGCCCGGCCAGCGCGCGGAGCTCGTCCATGTACGCGGGCGGGCCCGGCACGAGGAACAGGTCGAGCGTGAGGTCGGAGCTCGTCGCCGCGACCGCCCCGATGATCGTCTCGAGCCCGCGCGTCCGATCGGCGACCCCGCTGAAGACGAGTCGCACGGGCTCGGTCACCGGTCCGGGGCGCAGGTCCTTGCCGGGACTCGCGTTCAGCACGAGCTCGGGTTCGAAGCCGAAGCGTCGCGCGTACTCGGCGGCGATGCGCCGGCCGACGGTCGTCGTCGATGCGGCGCGGGCGGCGTACCGCCGGCAGAGCCACGAGTAGTACGGGCCTCTGAACAACATCCACTTGCGGTCCTCGTCGCGAAGCCGCGGCCAGTACTCATGCAGGTCGAGATGGACCCGCGACGGCGGGAAGTGCTTCATCGCCAGCGGTGCGGTGTCGAGGTCGTTCGCGAGCACGACGTCGAACGCGCGCCCCTCGAGGAGCGCGTCCGCTTCGCGGACGTCGCTGTTGGACCAGTACAGACGCCGGTAGCGACGGAGCACCGTGCGCACCTCGCCGAGGAGGCGACCGGCTCGCGTGGGCCGCGGCGCCGACGCCCGCGTGATCTCGAGGTGCTCGACGTGGGGATGCGGCGAAGGACCGAATCCGCACGTCGTGACCTCGTACTCGCGCGCGAAACCGCGGATCTGCTTCAGGACCCGTGCGTCGCTCGCGAGCGGTGAGAGCGACAGGATCAGCATCCGGGGCCGCTCAGGCATCGTTGACCTCCAGTCCGGCGAGTCGCGCCTGCTGACGGAACTCGGGGACGCGCCGCTGCAACTCGTCGAAGGCACCCGTGTCGACCACGCGACCGTCAGCGAGGTAGGCGATGCGATCGAAGGTGCGGATCGTCGAGAGCCGGTGGGCGACCGAGATCACGGTCACCTCGCCCCGCAGGCCGCGGATGGCCTTGGCGACCGACTCCTCCGTGCGGCCGTCGAGGGCGCTCGTGGCCTCGTCGAGCACGAGCACCCGCGGCGCCGCGTAGAGGGCGCGCGCGATGCCGAGTCGCTGCCGCTGGCCGCCGGAGAGATCGAGACCGCGTTCGCCGACCGCCGTGTGGATTCCGCCCCGCTGGGCGATGAACTCGGCGAGCTGCGCCCGCTCGAGCGCGGCGTCGACCCGCTCGTCGTCGATGTCATCGCCCCAGGTGAGCGCCACGTTCTGCGCGACGCTGCCGGCGAAGAGCGCGACGTGCTGGGGAACGTACGCGACCGAGGATCGCCACGCGCGGGTGGCGGCAGAGACGTCCACACCGTCGATGCGAACCGAGCCCGACGACGGCGCGGCGAGCCCGAGCAGGATGTCGATGAGCGTCGACTTGCCGGCGCCCGACGGCCCCGCGACGCCGAAGGTCGACCCGAACGGGATCTCGAGCGAGACGCCGTCGAGTGCGGGGCGCTCGGCGCCCGGATACGCGAAGTGCACGTCGTCGAGCACGAGCTTCGAAGGGGACTCGGGCAGCACCGCGGTGTCGGCCGGCTCCTTCTCGTGCACGGCGTGCGCGGCCGAGCCGATGTCGTCGATCACGTTCTCGGCGTGCACCACGTTGGCGGCGGCCTGCGTCAGCGCGCCCTGCACACCGGTGATCGCCGGAATCAGCCGGAACCCGGTCACTGCGAACAGCGCGACCGCGGCGACCGCCGAGTCGAGGCCGCCGGTGAGGTAGGAGACGCCCCCGATCAGCAGGAGCCCGCCGATGAGCGCCGCCTCGATCACGTACTTCGGCACGATGGCGAGGAACGAGATGTTCGCACGCGCCCGGGTGGCGTGCGAGCGGAGCCCGCGCACCATGTCGCGGACCTCGCCGAGTCGGCCGCGGAGGGTGACCTCCTTGAGCGCTTCGACCAGCTCGGTGATGACGGCGGCGGCGCGGTAGGCGTACTCGCGGTTGACCCGTCCGGCGACGAGTGCCTTGCGCGAGATGACCGCGAAGAGCAGGTAGGCGATGATCCCGAGGTACACCGTGACGACGATCGCGCCGATCGGCTCGGAGACGACGAGCACGAGGCTCACCGCCGCGAAGGTGAGGATGTTCGCGGGGATGCCCGAGAGCGGGAGGAGGAAGCCCATGATGGTGTTCGCGATGCCAGAGTCGGCGACGCGCGTGATGTCCGACGTCGTCTTCGCCGAACGCTCCGTCCAGGCGAGTTCGGTGTACCCGGCGAGCAGCCGGTCGCCGACCTCGAGCTCGTACCTGGCGAAGCGCCGCGTCGCGCGCCAGTGCAGGAACACGGCGATCACGCCCTTGACGACGATGAGCGCGCACGCGATGAGGATGAACCAGACCGCCGACTCCGGCGGGAACTCCCCGAACAGCGGCAGCACGACGGGCGAGCCCGAGAGCGTCGGCGCCAGGACGAGCGACAGCAGGCCCATCGACACGATGTCGAGCGCGCTGAGCGAACTCGTCGCGACGATGTAGGCGAAGTAGAAGCCGTAGGCGCCGTGCGGCATGAGCCGCAAGACCCGTCTCGCGACGGCGAACATCGACAGCAAACGGGTCCCTCCGGATTCTCGCCGACCCGAGCGGGTGGCGAAGCCAGCCTAGTACCGGGCGCCTGTGACGCCGCCGACGAGGAACTCGCGCAGCACCGCGGCGGCCGCCTCGTCGCCGTGCGCCCGACGCACGAACGAGGGGCCCGCGGCGGCGATCGCCGCGTAGTGCGCGCGCCGATCGGCGATGTCGCGCAACACGTCTTCCAGCGAGTCGGGATCGGCCTGGACGATGGGCGGTTCCTCCCCGACCACGGATGCGACGTGCTCGCGCACGTCATCGCTCAACCGGGCGACGACGAGACGCCCGGCCGCCATCGCCTCGATCGACGTCGTCGAGTAGATGCCGAGCCGGAACTGGTCGAGGACGACGTCGGCGGCCGCGTAGCGATCGCGCATCTCGCCCGCCGGCACCCCCTCGACGCGCGCGTAGTCCACGAGTCCCTCGGCCTGGAGTCGCTCGAGCGCCGGCTCCACGAGTGCGCTGCCCTTGATGACCGCGTTGGTCGGGGCGTGCAGCACGCGCACTCGTGCCGCCTCGAGGACGGGCGCGTCGGTCGCCCAGTCGTCGGGCTCGACGAGGTTCGGCAGCCAGCGGGCGCCGGGCGCGTCGGCGAGCAACTCGGGCGTCGCCACGAAGACCGGGAGGTCGAACTCGTCGATGATCCGGGCGTTCTCCGCCGCGACCGCTTCGAGCGTCTCGCGCAACTCCCAGCTCTCGTCGCCGAACGGCGACCACTCGCTGTCGGCGACGTGCCGGCTCGGGAGGCGCAGGTCGCTGCCGTGCGAGATGAAGCCGACCGAGATGCCGGCGTCGAGCATCGACCGCACCTCTCGTCGCACGTCGCCCGAGAACCGGCGCCCGAGGATCGGCCGCTCGGCCTCGACGAGCACGTGCGTGAAGCCGCGCACCGCGCGCCACTGCCCGTCGCTCCAGCGTCGCGAGCGTGCGACGACGCCCGCGGGCACGGATGCGTCGGCGGCGAACCCGCCGTTCGGTCCGGTGAACTGCAGGTTCATCGCAGCCACGCCGGGGATCCTCCCGGCCGCCCGGGCCCAGCGACGGCCCTGCGCCGCGTAGTTGGCCGGGGCGATGAGCAGGCGCACCGCTCCCTCGGGTGCCTGGATGGGGCGCGGCACATCGCCCGGACCGTACCCGATCACCCTGGAGAACGCGCGCTCGGCGACCGTATCGGGCAGCGCGAGCACCGCTCGACCGGCCAGTCGTCGCGCCGCGGCGACGGGACTAGGCATCGTCCGCCCGCCGGGCGGCGCCGCGCACGACCTCGGCGGCGGATCCCGCCCTGGCCTCGGACGACGCGCGCTCGCGCGCCCAGGTGCCGAGTGCCCGCCGCGCCTCGTCCGACGGGTCGTGCGCGAACGCCTCGAGCATCGCGGCGGCCACGGTCTCGGCGTCGTAGACGACCGACGTCCCGATCCGCTCGGCCTCGACGTATTCGGCGCCCGTCCCGACTCCGGCGAAGATCACCGGCGTCCCCGACGCCGCGGAGGCGAGCACCTTCGTGGGGAGGGCGAAGTCGTAGCCCTGACCCGGCTTCAGGCTCACGAGACCGGCGCGCGCCGAGCGCAGCCAGGCCGCCGCCTCGTGCGGCGGGACGGATTCGACGAATCGGACGGCATCGGGTGCGATCTCCGCCGCGAGCCCCTTGAGCGCGGACCAGGCGCTGCCCTGTCCCACGAAGGCGATCGTCGCATCCGGCATCGCCTCGAGCACCCGCGGCATCGCGCGGATGAACACGTCGGCTCCCTGCCATTCACTCGTCGTTCCGGCGTAGACGCCCCATGCCGGCTCGTCGCGACGCGGGCCGTCGGGGGTGAAGACACGCGTGTCGATCCCGTTCGGCACGACCGTGACGTCGGCCCGCGGTGCGAGTTCGCGAACCTTCGCCGCGACGCCGTCGGTCACCGCGATGACCGCCGAGGCGCCGCGGAGAGCGCGCCGTTCCAGCCAGCGCACCGCGCCGACCACGGCGGCAGGGGCGTTCGTCGACTCCGTGGCGTCCGACCAGACGTCGGCCGCGTAGTACACGTACGGCGTGCGGCGCATCGCGCAGGCGATGCGCATGAAGAACCCCGTCGTCGGCGGGGGCTCGATCACCACCGCATCCGAGCGACGGGCGAACAGGAGTCTGAAGAAGGCCGGGACGTCGAAGCTCAGGTACTGGAGGTAGCCGCGCACGTATCCCGCTCGATCGCGGAGCACCGGTGCACGTCGGACCCGGACACGCGGGTCCGTCGGCGAATCGGCCTCGAGGCCGCGCGGCGGGCGCACCGTGACCACGTCGACCTCATCGCCGCCGCGGGCGAACGCCTCGACGAGCGCGGCGAGACGGAACGATGCGGCCGCAGGTTCGGGCTCGTAGATGCGGGTGACGACCGAGACGCGCATCGTCAGATGACGACGGTCTCCGCCGTGCGGGCGGATTCGAGCGCGGCCTCGACGACCATGAGCGTGCGCAGTCCCTGTTCCATCGTGACGACTTCGCTCGGCCGCCCGAGCACGGCGTCGCGGAACGCCTCGTGCTCGACCCGGAGCGGCTCCCGCTTGGCGAACGCGAACCGGGTGACATCGCCCTCGGAGACCCCGCGGAATGCCGAGATCGACTCCCATTCGAGCGGGAAGGTGCCGTTCGCGTGGAAGGTCAGGTCGCCGGTCGCGGTGTCGGCCACGAAGGCGCCCTTCTCACCGGTCACGATCGTCAGCCGCTCCTTCATCGGGCTCAGCCAGTTCACGAGGTGGTTCGTGATCACGCCGTTCGCGAGCCTGCCGGTCGCGGCGATCATGTCCTCGTGCTCGCGTCCGCTGCGGTACGTGGTCTGCGCCGAGACGGAGACGTAGTCGCTCTGCGCGACCCACGCCGTGAGGTCGATGTCGTGCGAGGCGAGGTCCTTGCCGACGCCGACGTCCGCGATCCGGGCGGGGAACGGCCCCTGGCGACGTGTGGCGATCTGGAACACCTCGCCGGCGTCGCCCTGGGCGATACGGCGACGCAGCTCCTGGAGCGCGGGGTTGAAGCGCTCGATGTGTCCGACCGCGCCGACGAGCCCCGCGTCGGTGAACGCAGCGGTCATCCGGCGCCCGGCCTCGACCGAGTGGGCGATGGGCTTCTCGACGAGCGTGTGCACGCCGGCGGCCGCGAGCTTCAGCGCGGCATCCTCGTGGAACTGCGTCGGAACCGCGACGACCGCGAGGTCGACGCCCGCATCGATGAGCGACTCGATGTCGGGGAGGATCGGCAGTTCGCCCGCGACGCCGTGGGGGTCGCCACCGGGATCGGCGATCGCGACGAGGTCGATGCCGTCGACGTCGCGCATGACGCGCGCGTGGTGCCGACCCATCATGCCGACGCCGAGGAGGCCCGCTCGCAGCGCGGCCATCAGGCGCCCGCCCCGGCCACGGCGTTGACGGCGTTCACGATCCGGTCGAGCTCCGCCTGGCCGAGCGAGGGATGCACGGGCAGGGAGACGACCTCGGCAGCCGCGCGCTCGGTCTCGGGCAGGTCGAGGCCCGGGGCGTACCGTTCGAGCGACGCGAGCCGATGGTTCGGAATCGGGTAGTACACGCCGGATCCGACGTTGTGCTCCTCGCGGAGCGCCGCCGCGAAGCCGTCGCGGTCGTCGGCGACGCGGATCGTGTACTGGTGGTAGACGTGCTTCGCGCCGGGCGCGACCGGGGGCACCGTCACGCCGCGCAGCTCGCGGTCGAGGAATGCCGCGTTCGCACGTCGAGCCTCCGTCCACCCGTCGATCTTGGTGAGCTGCACGCGGCCGATCGCCGCGTGGATGTCGGTCATCCGGGCGTTGAACCCGATCACCTCGTTCGCGTACTGGCGCTCCATGCCCTGGTTCCGCAGGAGACGCATCATGCGCTCGATCTCCGGCGTCGCGCACGACACCATGCCGCCCTCGCCGCTCGTCATGTTCTTCGTCGGGTAGAGGCTGAACATCGCGAAGCTGCCGAACGTGCCGACGCGCCGGCCGTCGAGCTCGGCGGCATGCGCCTGCGCCGCGTCCTCGAAGACGGCGATGCCGTGCTTGTCGGCGACGGCTCCGAGCTCGTGCATCGCGGCGGGGTGCCCGTACAGGTGCACGGGCATGACCGCGGCGGTGCGCGGGGTGATGGCCGCCTCGACGGCCTCCGCGCTCAGCGTGAACTGCTCGGGCTCGATGTCGGCGAAGACGGGCGTGGCGCCGGACAGCGCGACCGAGTTCGCGGTCGCGGCGAACGTGAACGACGGCACGATGACCTCGTCGCCCGGGCCGATGCCCGCAGCGAGGAGCCCGAGATGGAGGCCGGAGGTGCCCGAGTTCACGGCGACGCTCACGCGTCCGCCGGCGATGACCTCGGCGAACTCGGCCTCGAAAGCGGCCACCTCAGGGCCCTGGGCGACCATGCCGGACCGGAGCACGCGATCGACGGCCTCCCGCTCCTCGTCGCCGATGATGGGCTTCGCCGGTGGGATGAAAGCCTCGGTCATGCGTCTGATTCTCCTCTGAGATTGCCGTCGATCAGTCGATAGCGTTCCCCGGTGGCGGGGCACGTGAATCCGTCTGAAGTCTCTTCGAGCCGCCGACCCGACCGGCCGACCCACCCGATCTGTCGTGCAGGGACGCCGGCCATGAGCGCGTGCGGCGGGACGTCCTTCGTCACGACCGCGCCCGCGGCGATCGTCGACCACGCCCCGATCGTGACCGGGGCGACGCACACGGCGCGGGCTCCGATCGCCGCACCGCGCTCCACGGTGACGCCGACGGCCTCCCAGTCGTCGGCGCTCTTCTGCGAGCCGTCGGGGTTGATCGCGCGCGGGTAGGTGTCGTTGGTCAGCACGACCGCGGGCCCGATGAAGACGCCGTCGGCGAGCTGCGCCGGCTCGTAGACGAGCGCGTAGTTCTGCACCTTGCAGTTGTCGCCCAATCGCACGCCGGTGCCGATGTAGGCGCCGCGGCCGACGACGCAGTTCTCGCCGAGCACGGCGCCTTCGCGCACCTGGGCGAGATGCCAGATCGAGCTGCCCGACCCGATCACCGCGGTGTCGGCGACGTCGGCCGAATCGACCACCCGCACATCGGGGGTTCTCTTCACGGGCTCCTCATTCCGTTCGACTGCCGGGACCGAAGATCAAGCGTAACGCCTTCTGACAGAATGGCCTGATGGACTCTTCCTCGGTGCACCCCCCCGAGAGCCCCCGACGACACGCCTCCGACACCACGATCGTGATCCCCCTCTACAACGAGGCTCCGGTCATCGGCGGCGTGATCGAGGGGCTCCAGGCGCACTTCGACCACATCGTCTGCATCGACGACGGCTCGAGCGACGGGTCGGCCGAGGCGGCTCGCGCAGCGGGCGCCCGCGTGCTCCACCATCCGTTCAACCTCGGGCAGGGGGCCGCGCTCCAGACGGGCATCTCGTACGCGCTGACGCTCCCGCACACGAGGTTCATCGTGACCTTCGACGCCGATGGGCAGCACCGCGTCCAGGACGTCCTCGAGATGCTCGATCTCGCCGACCGCGACGACGTCGCGATCGTCTTCGGCTCGCGCTTCCTCGACAAGCGCACGAACCCGGGCATCATCAAGCGCGTCATCCTGAAGACGGCCGTCTGGGTGACCAACATGACCACCGGGCTGCGCCTCACCGATGCGCACAACGGTCTCCGCGTCATCCGTGCCGATGCCGCATCGAAGATCACTCTCGAACAGGACCGCATGGCCCACGCGACCGAGATCGTGCTGAAGCTCGGCCGCACCGGCCTCCCGTGGCGCGAGTATCCGGTCGAACTCCTCTACACCGACTACTCGAAGGCGAAGGGCCAGTCCGTGCTCAACTCCGTGAACATCCTCGTCGACCTGCTGGTGCGCTGACCATGATCATCCAGATCCTCCTCGTCATCGGCGTCATCGCCGTGGGCCTGTTCCTCGCGCGCCCCACGGGCGGCGACCGCCACCTGGCCCTCCGTCGCCTCTTCATGGCCCTGTTCGTGCTCGTCGCCGTCATCTCGATCCTGTTCCCCCAGTGGCTCAGCTGGCTCGCGAACACGATCGGCGTCGGACGCGGCGCAGACCTGCTCCTCTACGCGCTCGTGCTCGCCTTCCTCATCACGGTGGCGACGAGCTACCGCCGGAACGTCGCGACGAACCGCCGCATCACGCAGCTCGCTCGCGAGATCACGCTCTCGCGCGCCGCTGCGGAGGATCGCGACGCCGGGGAGCAGGCGCCCGGCACGGAGCGCGCCGGGCGTCCGGAGTGACCCTTCTGCTCAGTCGCAGGCGGTGATCCGGTAGAGCACGAGGTCGCCCTCGCGGTCGACCTCCTCGAAGCCCGGTGCGGTGTCGAGATCGAGCAGGCCCTCCATGCCGACCCGGCTGTCGACGGTGAGCTTCTTCTCGTCGTTCCTGATGAAGTCGCCGAAGTCGAGTGCCCATCGAACGTCGAGATCGCGCACGGCGTCGCAGACGGCGGGGTCGCTCGCCGCATCGCGCAGTCGGGCGTTCACGAGAAGCTGCTCGGGCGACTTGGGAGAGTTGAAGTGCGGGTTGAGCACCCGCTGATCGGCGAGTGCGTACGCCAGGTTCGTTCCCGTCCACGGGTTCCCCACCAGGGTGCCTTCGAGTCCGGTGTGCTCCGGGAGCCGCTCGATGAGGCGCCGCTCGGAGTTCGTGAGGATCGGCGCGTCCTCGGTCATGCGGAATGCGCGCTCGGCGGAGTTCCGTGCCGTGCCCATCGCCGGCACCTGCACGGCGACGAGCGACGCCAGCGCCACGACGGCGATGAGCACCCGCACGTGCGGCTTGGCGACGCGGCTCCGGACGAACCGCCAGACGGTCACGGCGCCGTAGCTCGCGAGCGGGATGCAGGTCACTGCGAACACGGCGGCGAGTCGCGGCGGGTCCTTGTAGAACAGCCCGAGCAGCGAGTCGCGCACGAGCGGGTGCTGGATGGCGTCGGCGACGTAGTAGAGCACTGCACCCGTCGCCCACATCCCGACCAGCGCGAGGCGACGACGGCGGATGAGCGCGAACACGAGCCCCAGTGCGGCGAGCAGCGCGACGCCGATCGAGGCCGGGGCTCCGTACCTGAAGTGCAGGGCGACCTGCAGCGCCCCGGCACGGGGGCCCACGATCGGGTCCCACGGCGCGTACTGGCCCATCCGGCCGACGACGACCCAGGCGACCACGAATGCCACCAGCGCGAGCGACGCGACGACGGCGAGCACGACCCGTCGGCGCAGCGGCGTCCCGGGCGAGCGGAACGCACGTCGCACGACCACGCCGATCGCCGCCGGGACGGTGACGGCGATGGCCGCGAAGACGATGGCCGGCTGTGCCAGGGCGATGGCGAGCCACACGACGAGGAGCAGGATGATGCGACGGGGGCGACTCAGGCCGAGTGCGCTGCCCGCGCCGAGGAGCGACAGCTGGAGGGCGACCGCGATCGGCAGCAGTGCGAGCGCGAGGAAGAACGGGTACAGCACCCCGAACGTCAGCATGAGCATCGGGAACCACGGGAGCAGCGACGCGATGATCGCCGCGCTGTAGGTCGCGGCCAGGTTGCCGCCGAAGACCGTTCGTGAGAGCAGCAGCACCGCGCCCGGCCACACCAGTGCCAGCACGACCAGGTTCGTGGCGTTCACGCCGACCGGGATCGACGCCCCGGTGGTCGCGACCACGAGGGAGACGAGGTCGTGCCACGCCGCGGGATACACGCCCGTACTGTCGATGACACCGGCGAGCGTGAGGGTCGAGCCGTCGGCGGTGTCCAGGATGTGGCGGACGGCGTTCATGTGGAAGCCGTTGTCGAACGTCTGCGAGATCGCGGCCGGGTGCACGAGCGCCCAGGCGAACAGGCCGGCGCACGTCACGCCGGCGATGACCCAGGCGATCACGACGTGGCGGGCGCCGTGGTCGCGCGGCGGCGCGCTCGGCGCTCGACGGAGCACCCGCGTCAGCACGCCCACGAGGAGCGTGATGCCGACGAGGGCGATGCCGACGGTCCAGGGGTTCCAGGGCAGCCCGACGCGCTCGAGCAGCACGGCCAGGCTCGCGATCGCGCCGATCGACGCGGCGGGACCGATGCCCCAGGCGACGAGCCCGCGAGCGCCGAGCGCGTACGTCATCGCGACGCCGGGGAGCACGATCCAGCCGGCGGCGGCGAGGAGCGCGGGGACGAGGTCGATCCAGGCGGCGTTCACGCGGCACCGGCCCGGGCGGCGACGGCCGAGGTCACGATCTGATCGAGGCCGAGGCCCGCACGCCAGCCGAGCTCGTCGGCGATGCGCGTGACATCCGCGACGACGTGGGCGGGGTCGCCTGCACGCGCAGCCACGACCTCGGCGGGGACCGGCCTGCCGAGCGCGGCGGAGACCTCGTCGAGTATCTCGATCACCGAGGTGCCGACGCCGCGACCGACGTTGTAGACGGTGTGCCCGGGTGGGACCGCGTGCAGCCGGTCGAGTGCGACGAGGTGCGCCTGCGCGAGGTCGAGCACGTGCACGTAGTCGCGCACGCCGGTGCCGTCCGCGGTGTCGAAGCCGGTGCCGTAGACCTGCGGCGTCAGGCCGCGTTCGATGCGGTCGAGCACGATCGTCAGCAGGTTGGCGACGGCTCGGTCGCCGAGGTCGGGCCATCCGGCGCCCGCGACGTTGAAGTACCGCAGGCTCGTGGCGCGCAGCGGGGTCGCCCGTGCGACGTCGGCGATGAGCCATTCGGAGACGAGCTTCGACTCGCCGTACGGGTTGATCGGATGGACGGCCGACCGTTCGGTGACGAGTGGCGCCGCCTGCTCGCCGTAGACCGCGGCGGTCGAGGAGAAGACGAGACGTTCGACCCCCGCGCGGCCCATCGCCTCGAGCAGGTTGGCCGTGCCGCCCACGTTCTCCCGGTAGTACCGGATCGGCTGCTCGACCGACTCGGGCACCTTCTTCTTGGCAGCGAGGTGGAAGACGGCCTCGACGTCGTGCCGGGCGATCGCCGCGGCGATCGCGTCGACCGCATCGTGCGCGGCCAGGTCGATCGGCTCGATCGCGGCATCGCCGATCCGTCCGGCGTCGCCGGAGGACAGGTCGTCGAGGACGACGACGCGATCTCCGCGCTCCTGCAGCAGCCGAACGATGTGGGCGCCGATGTACCCGGCACCTCCGGTGACCATGACACTCACTGCGACTCCTCCGGAACCCCGTCCGTGGGTCCCCGGATATCCTAGACGGCCGCTCCTGAACGTCTCGCAGCGGCGGGCGGATCGGATGCCGCGGTCCGGCCGGTCCCCTCGCCGGGTGCGCGGGAGACCCCGCTCAGTCGATCGACCCGCCGCCGGCGATCAGCTTGCGGTACGCGACCTTCCGGACCCCTTCGGGGACGAACCGGTAGACGCCCCGCACGGTCACGTTCCGCAGGTACTCCCACCGGCTCGTGAAGCGGATCCTCCGCAGGGCACGCTGCAGCTGCAGCTCGCTGCGCCACTGCGCCTTCCCGCCGCGGCGCGCGTAGGCGCCCGCGCCGACGCGGTACATCACGAGCGGTTCGACGAGGTTCTCGACGGATGCCCCGGCGTCGATCATCCTCGCGAACAGCCAGTAGTCCTCCATCAGCCCGAGGGGCTGGTAGCCGCCCGCCCGTTCGACCGCGCTCCGCCGGTACATGACCGTCGGGTGGCTGAACGGGTCGTGGAAGCGGGCGTAGCGGGCGATCTCGTCGTGCCCGGTGCGCGGGGTGCGCCGGCCCACGATGGCGCCGCCGTCGTCGAGGAACTCGAACATGCCGGTGCCGAGCAGGTCGACGCCGCCCTCGACGACCGGGAGCTGGCGGGCGAAGCGCTCGGGCAGCGAGATGTCGTCGGCGTCGATGCGGGCGACGATCTCGTGCTCGCAGAGGCCGAGCCCGAGGTCGAGCGCACGGGCGAGTCCGACGTTCTCGTCGATGACATGCCGGGTGACGGGTACCGGGCTCGCGTCGACGACCCGGTCGATCGCGGCGGCGAGCTCGTCGCCGACCGGGCCGTCCTGCACGAGGACGACCTGCGACGGCTTGACGGACTGCTCCCCGACGCTCGAGGTGAACGCCTTGGCGAAGTGCGCGGCGTCGTCGCCGCGGTAGACGGGCATGAGCAGCGAGAAGTCCGCGCTCATGCAGGCTCCACCTGCACCACGGCGTCGCTCGCGCGACCGAGGCCGGCGAGCGCCGTCGCGTTGGGTCGCGGCCGGGTGCGGGTGCCGTCGCGGTAGCCCCGGCGCCAGCCGTCGCGGAGCACCGTGCGATCCTCGGAGCGCGCGAAGGTGCGGATCCAGCGACGGACGCTCGACGCGCCGTACACCGCCTTCTCGAACGGGCCGAGGCTCTGCGATCGCCGGAACATCCACAGCTTGTTGCGCACCTCGTAGTAGAAGCGCGGCCCCGGGTCGGCGTCGGTGGCGCCGAGCACCTTCGTCTTGTGCACGACGACGGAGGCGGGCACGTGCAGGCCGCGCCGCCCGCGCAGGGCCCGCGTCGAGTACTCGAAGTCGTCGTTCCAGATGAAGTAGTCGGCGATGGGCAGGCCGATCTCGCGCACCACGTCGGCGCGCACGAGCATCGAGACGAACGAGGTGCTGCGAATCGGGATGCCGCCGCGGCGCGCCGCGGCGACGCGCTCGTCCTTGCCGACGAAGGGCTTCTCGCGGGGGGTGTTCATCGGGTGCTCGGTGCCGTCGTGCCAGACCACACGGGACCCCGCCACGACGTGGTCGGTGCCGTCGACGGCGTTCAGGAGCTCGGCGAGCGCCCCCTCCGTCGGCACGGTGTCGTCGTCCATCAGCCAGAGCCAGTCGGGCTCGTGGTCGGCGAGGGCGACCGCCATGCCCGCGGCGAAGCCGCCGGCGCCGCCGGTGTTGCGCGGCAGGGTGACGAGATCGACGAGGTCGCCCGCGGCGCGTGCGACGTCGGCCGAGGCATCCGTGGAGGCGTTGTCGACGACGACGACCTTCGCGAGCGCTGCGCGCTGCGCGCCGAGCGCGTCGAGGACCTCGGCGAGGAGCTCCGCCCGGTTGTAGGCGACGACGACGGCGACGACGCGCGGTGGCACTGGTGACGGACTCATCGACTCTCGCTGATCTCGGGAAGGCGCCCCGGACTCTCGGGAAGGCTCCCCACTATCTTGCCCTGTCCCCGGCCGCGAGCTTTCCACAGCGGCGGCCCTCACGCCCGATTCTCGGGGAGCGGACGATAGATTGGGTGATTCGACCGTACGACACTCGAAGGAGGGGCATGCCCACGACGCTTCGGATGATCGTCGACCAGGTGGTCGCACCGGTACCCGGCGCGCTCGGCCGCTACACGCAGGCACTCACGACCTGGCTCATCGACACCGCCCCTCCGGGGTGCGAGGTCGAGGGGGTCGTCTCGTCGTCGCTGCCGAGCGACTACGAGCTGGTGCTCGAGCGCTTCCCGGGCCTGTCCGGGCTCTACAAGTCGAGCCTCGCGCGACGCGAGCTGGTCGCCGCGTGGCAGTTCGGGCTCACGACCTCGCCGGGCGGCGGCATGATCCACGCGCCGAGCCTCTTCGCGCCGCTGCGCCGGCACGACGCCGCTGCGGGGGTCGACCAGACGGTCGTCACCGTGCACGACCTCCTCGCGTGGACCCACCCCGAGTCGCTCACGACGACCACGGTCGCGTGGAACAAGGCCATGATGAAGCGCGCGCGCAAGCACGCCGATGCGATCGTGGTGCCGACGCACGCCCTCGCGGAGCGGCTCGCGATGGTCGCCGACTTCGGCGACCGGGTGCGGGTCATCGGCACCGCCCCGCGCGTCGGCCTGAAGCTCCCCCGCGACGCCGCGGACCGCGCGGCACGCTTCGCGCTGCCGCGCGACTACCTCGTCACGGCCGGGTCGCTCGACCCGCGCAACGGCGTCGTCGACCTGCTCGAGGCACTCGGTCGCCCCGACTCCCCCGACATCCCGGTCATCGTGCTCGGTCCCGAGAACTGGGGCGAGCTGCATCTCGCGACGGTCGCCGAGGAGGCCGGGGTCCCGCGCGGCCGGGTCAGAGCGCTCGAGCTCGACGACCCCGCCGATCTCGCCACGGTGCTCTCGGGCGCCACCGCGTTCGTCGCGCCGAGCCACGACGAGGGCTCGGGCACCTCGCTCATCGAGGCGTTCAGCCTGGGCGTCCCCGTGATCCACTCCGACACCCCCGCATACGTCGAGGTCGGCGCGGAGGCCGGGCGCGCCGTCGCCGTCGGCGGCGGTGCGGGCTACGCCGAGCGCCTCGCGGCGGCGATCACCGCGGTCGTCGAGGACTCAGCGCTCGCCGATCGCCTCTCGATCGCCGGAACCGACCGGGCGCAGGCCTTCACCTGGCGCGACTCGGCCGAACGCGTCTGGCAGCTGCACGCCGACCTCTGAGCGGTCGGGGCCGGCGACTCGTCGAGCGGGGCCGCGGGCGACGGCGCGCGTCCTGCATCCCGCGCACGGCCGTGCGCCGGCGCACCGCAGTGCGCGCCGGCGCGACCGCGCTCGCGACTACTCCGCCGGCTCCTCCGTCGCGGGCGGTGCGATCGCCTCGGCGACGAGCTGGCGGATGTACTCGTAGTCGGGGTCGGCCGGGTCGATGCCGTTCTCGGGCGTCAGCTCGACGTGCCCCATCGGCAGCTCCTTGGTCTTCATCGCGAGGCCGACGAAGTAGCCGAGCATCGACTGCGGCACGTCGGTCTTCACGGTCTCGGCACCGGCCGAGGCGACCTCCTGGAACTTCGCGAGCACGTTGGTCGGCGTGAACTGCCGCAGGATCGCCTCCTGCAGCACCCGCTGACGCGCCATCCGCTCGTAGTCGCCGCCGGCGACGCCGTAGCGCGCGCGGCCGTACCAGAGCGCGTGATAGCCGTTGAGGTGCTGCTGGCCCGGCTCGATCCAGCCGTCGACGCCGTTGTTGTCCTCGTCGCCGCCGATCGGGATGCGGGTCTCGACGTTGATGTCCACCCCGCCGAGCGCGTTGATGAGGGCCTCGAAGCCCTGCATGTCGATGAGCGCGTAGTACTGGATGTCGAGTCCGGTGATGCCGGACGCCGCGTCGCGCACGCCCTCGATGCCGGGCTCGGACCCCTCGGCGACGGCGTTCGGATACATCTCGGGGCTCTTCAGCTCGACCTCGGTGTACACCGAGTTCAGCTGGCAGACGTCGACCTCGCAGCCGTCGATCGCGCCATAGCCCTCGGGGTAGACCTCGGCGAGCGGCGAACCCTCGGGGAACGGGAAGTACTCGAGGTCGCGGGGCAGGCCGATCGTGACGGCCGAGCCGGTCTCGGCGTCGATCGAGACGATCGACATGCTGTCGGGGCGCATTCCCTCGCGGTCGGGACCCGAGTCGCCGCCGAGCAGCAGGATGTTGTAGCGCCCGTTCTCGTCGGGCGGCTCGGTCGGGCCGGCGACGAACATCGACGAGATCACGCCGCCGGTCGTCGTGGCGAGGTAGGCGCCGTAGGCCGCGGTGCCCGAGACCAGCACCATGACGACCGTGGTGAGCCCCGCGATCCAGCCGCGCGCCGACGGCGAGGTCTTCACGATCCGCACGAGCCGCAGCGTGTCGAGCGTGAGCACCACCCACAGCACGGCGTAGAAGGCGAGCACGAGGGCGACGAGCCACAGGGTCCACGGCGTCGAGGCGATCGTGAACAGCGCGATGCGCCAGAACAGCCACGACAGCAGGGCGAGCACGGCGAGCACCCACAGCACGAGGGTCGCGCCCAGCCCGAAGCGTCCGAGCCGCCGGTTGCCGGCGAGCACCTGCGGCGCCCCGGGGATGAGGAAGTTGAGCACGACGAGCCACCAGCCGCGACGGGTCATCACGGTGCGCGAGGCGACATCCGGGTACCGGATGGGGCTTGCTGCGAGGCTCATCGCGACTGCTTCAACCGTTCGTTCTTCTCCTCGACGAGCGCGGCGAGGTCGCGCGCGTAGCGGTCGAGGGCTTCGGCGATCGTGGGGTCGGATGCCCCGAGCACGCGTGCGGCGTAGAGTCCGGCGTTCTTCGCTCCGCCGATCGCCATGGTCGCGACGGGGATGCCGCCGGGCATCTGCACGATCGAGAGCAGCGAGTCGAGGCCGTCGAGCTTCGCGAGCGGCACGGGCACGCCGATGACGGGCAGCGTCGTGACCGAGGCGAGCATGCCGGGCAGGTGCGCTGCGCCGCCGGCGCCGGCGATGATGACCTTCAGGCCGCGGGCGGCCGCCTCCTTGCCGTAGGCGATCATCTTCTCGGGCGTGCGGTGCGCCGAGACGACCTCGACCTCGTGGGCGATGCCGAACTCGTCGAGCACTGCGGAGGCCTCGCGCATGACGTTCCAGTCGGAATCGGAACCCATCACGACGCCCACGAGGGGGCTGGTGTTCGTCTCAGTCACTTGATCGAGTGTACGGCCGCGTGCTGGGAGATGCCCGCAACGACACCGCGGCGCGACCCGCACGGGCCGCCGTCGGCCGGATCAGTCCTGGAAGAACGCGGCCGCGGCGCGCGCCTCGTACACGACCGAGTCCAGATCGTCGCCCGTCGCCGTGACGTGGCCGATCTTCCGGCCGGGGCGGGGCGCCTTGCCGTAGTTGTGCACCTTGACCGTGGGGTGACCGGCGAGCGCCTCCGCGTAGCGGTCGGTCAGCGCACCCTCGGCCGGGCCGCCGAGCACGTTGACCATGACCGACCAGTCGCCGTGGCTGCCGGTGGCGCCGAGCGGCAGGTCGAGGACCGCGCGCAGGTGCTGCTCGAACTGCCCGGTCGTCGATCCGTCCATCGACCAGTGGCCGCTGTTGTGCGGGCGCATGGCGAGCTCGTTCACGAGGATGCGGTCGTCGGTGGTCTCGAAGAGCTCGACGGCGAGCACCCCGGTGACGCCGAGCCCCTCGGCGATCGTGATGGCGACCTCGGCAGCGACGTCGGCGAGGCGGCCCGCCGAGCGGGGCGCTGGCGCGATGACCTCGCTGCAGACACCTCCGACCTGCACCGTCTCGACGACCGGCCAGGCCGCGATCTCGCCGCTCGGTCGGCGTGCGACGAGCTGCGCGAGCTCTCGGCGGAAGTCGACGAGCTCCTCGACGAGCAGCGCGCCCTGCCGGCCGTCCTCGACGATCGTCGTGAACCATTCGGCGACCTCGGCGGCGCTGCGCACCACGCGGACGCCCTTGCCGTCGTACCCGCCGCGCGGCGTCTTCACGACCGCGGCGCCGCCGTGCTCGGCGATGAACTCGTCGAGCTCCTCCGCCGTCTCGACGCGCGCCCAGTCGGGCACCGGGAGGCCGAGCTCGGAGAGCCGCTCCCGCATGACGAGCTTGTCCTGCGCGACGGCCAGCGCCTCGGGGCCGGGGTGCACCGCGATGCCGGCGTCGACCATGGCCCGGAGCACGTCCTGGGGGACGTGCTCGTGGTCGAAGGTCACGACGTCGACGGTCTTCGCGAACTCGAGCACGGTCGCCGTGTCGGTGTAGTCGCCGACACGCTCCGCGGCGATCTCGGCCGCCATCCCGTCGTGTTCGGCGAGCACTCGGAGGTCGACTCCGAGTTCGATCGCCGCGGGAACCATCATTCGGGCCAGCTGTCCGCCGCCGATCACTCCGACCCGCACCCCGTGCACTCCATTCGTCGTCGTGCGCCCGAACGGCGCCCAGTCCAGTCTAGGCGGCGCGGAATAGGATGTGTCGGTGTCCACCAGCATCGCCGACGTCGCCGCCCGCCTGTGGCACGGGCTCCTGGCGTACGCGGTGAAGTTCGGCGTCGTCGGCCTCATCGGGCTCGTCATCGACGTGGCGCTCTTCAACGCCCTCCGGCTCGGCCTCGCGGGCGACGACACGTGGGCGCAGTCGGCGATCGGCGCGAAGACGATCTCGACGAGCGTCGCGATCGTGTTCAACTGGCTCGGCAACCGCTACTGGACCTTCCGGAGGCACCGGCGCCGCAACTACCTGCGCGAGTTCGCCGAGTACGTCATCGTCTCGCTCGGCGGCATGGCGATCTCGCTCGCCTGCCTGTGGGTCAGCCACCACCTGCTCGGCTACACCACGCTGCTCGCCGACAACATCGCCACGAACGTCGTCGGCCTCGGGCTCGGCACGGCGTTCCGCTTCGTGCTGTACCGGTACTGGGTGTTCGGGCACCATCGCGCCGACGGCCTCTCGACGCTCGCGCGCGTCGAGGAGGCCCAGCGCACCCTCTTCGAGGAGCCGGATGCCCCGGCGCCGGCGGATGCCGCGGACGTCGTGGCCGAGGCATCCGCACCGGAGCCCGACGCGGTCGCGCGCCCGCGCCGGCCCGCCCACTCGACGAAGGCGGGCCGACCGTAGCGGGTCAGTCTCCGTCGAGCTCGATCTCGCATCGCGCAGCCTGGAACCACGGCCGACCGTAGCGGGTCAGTCTCCGTCGAGCTCGATCTCGGCCGGCTGGAACCACGGCGGGTAGACCGCGACCTTGGCGCGGACGCCGACCGCGGCGAGTGCCGCCCGCACCCGGTCGCGCACCTTGTCGTTGCCGACGGCGATGAGCGCGATGCGCTCGAGCGGCACCTCGCCGCGGGCGAGGAACTCGGCCGTGCGGAGGCGCGCGGTCTCGTCGGCGTGCACGAGGCGCCGCAGCAGCCGCTCGACGTCGGGCCACTCGATCGCGAGCTCGGCGCCGGGCAGCGCCGCGTCGGTGTCGCTGACGATGACGGCGCCGGGCTCGGTGAGCGCGCCGCGGGCGGCGGCGACCGATCCGACGAGGATGACGTGGTCGGCCGCAGGGCGGAGCACGGCGTCGTCGCGGAGGCGCGGGTCGGGGCTGGCGGTGCGCACGGCGTCCCAGACGAGCGCATCGGGCGTGAGCAGGAAGGGCACGTAGTCGGCGAGGGTCGCGTCGACGCCGGGGACGGACTGCTGCCGGCGGAACTCGCGGACGGCGGGCGCCGCGACGTCGACGGCGGGGTTGGCCCCGCCCGCGTCGGAGAGGATCGCCCCGGCGCCGAGGATGCGGCCGAGGTTGTCGAGGTGCGTGACGTGGTAGATGCGGATCGTGCCGACCTCGACGGGCGGCGCCGTGAGGGGACGGCCCGTGAGCGTCGGTGCGGCGCGGCCGGCGCCCGAGGAGGCGGTGCGCGTGGAGGCCGTGGCAGTCCGTGCGCTGCCGCGGGTCGATCCGCGGACCGGTGCGGTCGCCGTGACCTTCTGCTCGGGCTCCTTCGGGGGGAAGCACGTGGCGCAGAGGCCGTCATCGAAACCGTGGATGCATTCGTCGCCCAAAGGGGAACCTCTCGTCGCGCGGCTCGCACTCGGGGGCGTGCGAGAACCGACGGACAACTTTACGCGCTCCGGCGGGGTTCCGCGGCCGGGTCGGGATGGGCGTCCGGTTCGGTCGGCGCCGGGATCGGTCAGCGCCCGCCCCAGGCGACGGTGTCGCCGTCGAGCAGGGTCGCGGCGGCGGGCCCGCGCGTCGCCGGACCGTGGGCGGTCTCCATGAGCTCGTGGAGCGCGGCCTGCACGAGCTGCGGCTTCGGCAGGTCGCGGAGGACGACGGGGCGCTCCTGGCCGACGTCGATCCGGACGTCGCCCGAGCCGAAGAGGCTCTGGCCCGGGGTCTTGCGGACGCTGACCTCGCGGACCCTGGCGTGCACGACCTCGTTGCGCACGCGCACGAAGACGCCTCGGCGCATGATGATGCGCCGCGTCGTGATCGTCGTGCGGCCGGTGAGCCAGGCCAGGTACGGCAGGAGGCAGGCGAGGACGACGACGAGCAGCGCTCCCCCGAGGAGCGCGAGCAGCTGCCAGAGCTCGCCCACGAACCCCAGCGCGTACCCGGTGCCCGCGGCGACCGCGACGAGCACGATCACCGGCAGGATGAGCACGCGCGCATGGCGTCGCAGCCTCGCGACCACGCGCTCGGCCGGCGGTGCGGTCGGCGCGGCGGCAGACGCGTCGGCTCTCGTCATACGCCCATTAATACCGCAGGTGCGTCACGTCGCCCGCGGCGACAGACCAGGGTTCGCCGTTCTCCCGATCGATGACGACGAGCCGGCCGTCGCCGTCGAGGCGTTCGGCGCGCCCGAGCAGTTCGCGGTCGCCCGGCAGTTCGACGCGCACCTCGCTGCCGAGGGTGCCGCAGAGCGCGGCGACCCGGCGGTCGACCCCGGATGCCACGGGGTCGGCACCCGCGGCGCAGAAGTCGTCGAACAGGGCGATGAATCGCGTGAGGTAGTCGGCGAGCACCGCGTCGCCGTCGGGCCGGACCCCGGTGGCGAGCAGCAGCGAGGTCGAGGTGAGCGTCGGCAGGTCGTGCTCGTCGAGGGTGAGGTTGAGCCCGGCGCCGACGACGACCGCGCCCGGTGCCTCGCCCTCGGGCGCCTGCAGCAGCTCGGAGAGGATGCCGCAGATCTTGTATCCCGACACGAGCACGTCGTTCGGCCACTTCAGCTCGACGTCGACGACGCCGCTCCGGTCCTCG
Organism: Agromyces sp. NPDC057679; assembly: GCF_042799635.1. Taxonomy (NCBI): domain Bacteria; kingdom Bacillati; phylum Actinomycetota; class Actinomycetes; order Micrococcales; family Microbacteriaceae; genus Agromyces; species Agromyces sp. NPDC057679. Next base: position 417,615 of record NZ_JBHVIK010000001.1, read on the forward strand.
TCGTCGTGCTCGGGGTCGGCCGCCGCGCGGACGGCGGCGGCCGCGTCGACCGCGCCGCGCACGGCCTCGGTCATCGCGGCGCCCGCGATGAGCGGGATCCACCCGTAGCCCGAGACCGGGAACGGCCGCCCGCCGGGCAGCTCGGGCCGGAGCAGCATCGAGATCGCGAGGGTCTTGCCGGTGGGGGCGAGCCAGGTGCGTCCGAGCCGGCCGCGCCCCTTCGTCTGGTTGTCGGTCACGATGACCGCGCCGTGGGGCCAGCCCGGGGCATCCGCGCCGGTGGCCGCCTCGCGCAGCTCGTCGTTCGTCGACCCCGCCTCGGCGAGGAACTCGAAGCGCGGCACGGCCGCGCGCGATCGCTCCCATTCCATGCCGACCACACTAGCCACGGACGGCTTTGTACGAAGTCGGCCAACTCGCGAGTGGATTTGTAGGAAACCGTCAACGAAGTCGGCCGGATGCTCGCCGGTAGAGTGAACGGCGTGACCGAAGCGACTGACGGCCCCGACCTCTCCACCACCGCCGGCAAGCTGGCCGACCTCAAGCTGCGCTACCACGAAGCGGTGACCGCGTCGGGTGAGGCGGCGATCGAGAAGCAGCATGCCAAGGGCAAGATGACGGCGCGCGAGCGCATCGCCGAGCTCCTCGATCCGGGCTCCTTCGTCGAGCTCGACGAGTTCGTGCGCCACCGCACGCACGCGTTCGGCATGGACGCGAAGCGCCCCTACGGCGACGCGGTCGTCACGGGCACCGGCACGATCCACGGCCGGCAGGTCGCCGTGTACTCGCAGGACTTCACGATCTTCGGCGGCTCGCTCGGCGAGGTCGCGGGCGAGAAGATCATCAAGGTCATGGAGCTCGCGCTGAAGACGGGCGTGCCCATCATCGGCATCCTCGACTCGGGCGGCGCCCGTATCCAGGAGGGCGTCGTCGCCCTCGGCAAGTACGGCGAGATCTTCCGCCGCAACACGCAGGCCTCCGGCGTGATCCCGCAGATCTCGATCATCTGCGGCCCGGCCGCGGGCGGCGCGGTCTACTCCCCCGCGCTCACCGACTTCGTCATCATGGTCGACAAGACGAGCCAGATGTTCGTCACCGGCCCCGACGTCATCAAGACCGTCACGGGCGAGGACGTCGGCATGGAGGAGCTCGGCGGCGCGCTCACCCACAACACCGTCTCTGGCGTGGCGCACTACCTCGCGAGCGACGAGTCCGACGCGCTCGACTACGCGCGCACCCTCGTCTCGTTCCTCCCCGACAACAACATGACGGATGCCCCGGTGTACGACGCCGAGGTCGAGCTCGAGATCACCGACGACGACAAGCGCCTGAACACGGTCATCCCCGACTCCCCGAACCAGCCGTACGACATGCACACCGTCATCGAGGGCATCGTCGACCACGGCGACTTCCTCGAGGTGCAGCCGCTCTACGCCCCGAACATCGTCGTCGGCTTCGCCCGCGTCGAGGGCCGCACGGTCGGCATCATCGCGAACCAGCCCTCGCAGATGGCCGGCACGCTGAACATCGCCGCCGGCGAGAAGGCCTCGCGGTTCGTGCGCTTCTGCGACGCGTTCTCCATCCCGATCCTCACGCTCGTCGACGTGCCCGGCTACCTGCCCGGCACCGACCAGGAGTGGACGGGCGTGATCCGCCGCGGCGCGAAGCTGCTCTACGCCTACGCCGAGGCGACGGTGCCGCTCGTCACCGTCATCACCCGGAAGGCGTACGGCGGCGCCTACATCGTCATGGGCTCGAAGCAGCTCGGCGCCGACATCAACCTCGCCTGGCCGACGGCCGAGATCGCGGTCATGGGCGGCCAGGGCGCCGTGAACATCCTCTACCGCGGCGAGATCAAGCGCGCCGAGGAGGCCGGTGAAGACGTGGCCGCCGTGCGCACGAAGCTCGCGAACGAGTACACGTACAACGTGGCCTCGCCGTTCCTCGCGGCCGAGCGCGGTGAGCTCGACGGCGTCATCGAGCCCGCCGCGACCCGCGTCGCCGTCGTGAAGGCGTTGCGGGCGCTCCGCACCAAGCGGGCGAGCCTGCCCGCGAAGAAGCACGGGAACATCCCGCTGTAGGGCGGCGACCATGTCTGCACACGAAGATCCCGCCGTGGCCGCGAACGACGCCGCCGGCGACCCGCGCGCCGCTGAGCTGCGCATCCTGACGCGTTCGGTGACCGACGAGGAGACCGCCGCGGTGACCGCGGTGCTGCTCGCCGCCGCCGACGCCGAGGTGCCCGAGGCCGACGAGGTCGCGCCCGGCCGCAACGCGTGGGTGCGCAGCGGCGGCGCGATCCGCCGCCCGGTCGAGGTCGGGCCGGGCCGCTGGGTCGGCTCGGTCCGTTGAGGCGATCCGCGCCGCTGTCCCCCGTTTCACCGCGCCATGCCGTCGCTCGGCGACCCCGCACGCGCCGCGCGCGGCGCGGGGGGACCCAGTGGGGGACACGGATGTCCCCCGAAATGCTGACTATGCGGACGGTGCTCAAACGAGCAGTATTGATCTTGCAGGCTCCACAGGAGTCGCCACTGTCATCGGTCGGGTAACCGGTGACTGTTGGGGGCGAGCCAGGGCGATATTCGGGTTGTCGCCGTGGCTCGGGCTTGAAGGGGGACCGGTCGGGGATCGGTCCCCCTTCCTCATGTCCGCTGCGTGGGCGCCATCGAGCCGCCCCGGAAGTGCCCCACCTGACCCGGCCGGGAACCGCGGCGTCACACGTCCGTGTCGCGCGTCACGCCCGCTCGCGCGGGATCTCCAGCCAGAGCTCGACCTCGAGGTCCTCGGTGTCGCCCGACGCCGCGTGCTCCTCGTCGTCCGCCGCGTCGACGAGCCCCACGACCGTCACCGCGGTCGGCGACCCCTCGGCCGCCGTGCGCGCGATCAGACGGTCGGCGGTCGACGAGGCGATCGCCTCGGCCAGCTGGGAGAGCACGCGGTCGCGGGCGGCCTCGTCGAGGTCGTCGATGCCGCCCTCATCGAGCAGGGTGACGATCACGCCGCGCTGACGGGCTCGCTGCACCTCGGCGCGCACGACGTCGGTGAGGAGCATCCGCCCCCGGATCTCGTCGCGGATCGTCGCCTCGAGCAGCCGGCACTCCGCCCGCTGCATCTCGTCGAGCCGGCCGTCCCGGTCGGCGATGCGGCGGAGCATCGGCGCGGCGACCCGGTTCGTGTGCGCGAGCCGCATGCGGCCCTCGAAGAGGTGGGCGTCCTGCGCCGCCTGCCAGGCGGCGGCCTCCCGCTCGGCCTGGGCGTATCGTCGCGTCTCGCGTCCGGCGTTCGTGAGGGCGCTGGTGAGCATGTGGGCGATCGCGACCCAGACGAGGCTGCCGATGACCCCGAGCGCGCCGAGCGCGAGCGGCCCGGCCCACAGCATCGTCTGCACGGCGAGCGCGATCACGCCGATCCAGGCCGTGATGAGCCGGCGTCGGGCGGCGGCGATCGTCATGAGCGTGCCGACCGCCGCGACGTACCAGGTCGCGTAGCCGTTGTCGACGGCGGGGTCGAGCTGGCTCGTCACGAGGAGCGGCAGCACGATGCTCACGGCGAGGTCGAAGGCGGCGAGCCAGTCGGGCATCCGCACCCGGCGGGCCGGCCAGAGGCTCGCGACGGTCGCCGCGGTGTAGAGCACGAGGGCGACGACGGTCGGCCACGGCGAGTCGGGGACCTCGAGCGAGTAGATGCCGAGCACGACGTGGTACGCGGAGAAGAGCGCCCCGAGCACGAGCAGGAGCCACCGCGGGATCGTGATCATGCGCCGGCTCCCGTCGCGGGTGCGGCGCCCGGCACACCGCCGGATGCCCCGGGGTCGCCGCCGAGCGCACCCGCCGGCCACGCGAGCGTCACGGTCGTGCCGTGCCCCGGGCGCGACGCGATCTCGGAGGCGCCGCCCACGTTCGCGATCCGCTCCTCGATCGACACGCGGAGCCCCAACCGCTCGCTCGGCACCCGGTCCGGCTCGAATCCGATGCCGTTGTCGGCGATCTCGATGACGCAGCCGCCCGCGCGCACGCCCCTGATGCGGATCTCGCGCCGCGCGCGGCGCCCGGGCTCCTCCGCGTGCTGCACGCTGTTGACCATCGCCTGGACCGACGCGGTGTAGAGCGCGTCGACGACCTCGACGGGCAGCTCGACGCCGCCGGCGTTCACGACCCGGACCGCGAAGTTCGTGTTGAACGTGGTCAGGGCGGCGCGGAGGCGCCGCACGAGCACCGACAACCCCACCCGGTCGAAGGCCCGCGGGCCGCTCGCCCCGGCCTCGTCGAGCCGCTCCAGCGCGTCCCTCGCCATCCTGGCGGCGAGCTTCTCCTCGCCCTCGCTCCTCGCCGAGGCGGCCGAGAGCAGCGTCGTCAGCACGCTGTCGTGCACGAGCGCGTCGACCTTGACGCGTTCGGTCTCGGTCGCGTGCTGCCGGGCGACGAGGTCGTACCGTTCGAGCGCGGCCTCCTGGGCGGCGTCGACCGCCGAGGCCGCCTCGCGCAGCATCGTGATGATCGCGAGCACGACGACGCCGAGCACGACGGCGTAGAGGGCGTCGAGCACCGCGAGCAGTGGCGGAGCCTGCCCGCCCGACGGGGTGGCGCGGATGACCCCGTAGAGCGCCGGCACGATGAAGGTGTAGGCGGCTGCCCAGACCGGCGGAAGCGCCACCACGGCGCAGGTCGTGGCGACGGTGCAGAGGTAGTAGAGCCAGGGCACCGCGCCGTCGAGCGCCTCGGGGTCGCTGACGAGCAGCGGCCAGACGACGAGCGCCGCGACGTAGAACCCGGCGAAGACGAGGCACGCGGTGCGCACCGCGACCTTCGCGACCGTGGCGACCGCGAGCGCGGCGATCCCGCCGAACAGCGCCGCCATGAGCGCTGCTCCCGCACCGACGCCGAGGGCATCGGCCTGGTCGAGCGCGAGCGGCAGCGACTGCGCCCCGAAGACGAGCCCCACCACCCCGAGCGCCCGCGCGATGATCGTCTCGATCTGCGCGCGGGTGACCGCGGGCTTGCGCTGCGGGAGGCGGGGCACCCGCCACTCAGCGGCGGCCATCTCCGCTCTCGGCGTCGAGGCCCGGGAGGATGCCGTCTTCGACGGCGCGCCGCAGCAGGTCGACCTTCGTCGGCGCCGGGCGGCCGATCTCGACGTACTTCGCGCGGATCCGGTCGAGGTACTCGCGCGCCGTGGAGTGGGCGATGCCGAGCTGCATCGCGACCGCCTTCAATGGCAGCCCGGAGGCGTAGAGGTGCAGGACGTCGCGCTCGCGCCGCCCGAGCTGCGCCTTCGCGAACTCCCGGTCGGCCTCGATCGCGCTCGCCCATTCGACGTTGGTGAGCACGCCGCCGCCGGCGACGGTCGCGATCGCGCCGATCACGGCGGACATCGGCGAGGCCTTCGGGATCACCCCCGCGGCGCCCGCGGCGAGCGACTCGCGGACGGCGGCGACGCGATCGGCGATGCTGTGCACGAGCACGGCGCTCCCGGTCGCGAGCACGGCCCGCACGTTCTCGGTCACGGTGGTGCCGTCGCCGAGCGAGAGGTCGAGCACGACGACGTCGCAGTGCCGCGCCTCGATCACGGGGAGCAGCTCGGCCACGTCGGCCGTGTCGGCCATGACCTCGTAGCCCGCGGCCTCGCACGCGGCGCGCAGGCCGATGCGCACCGCCTCGTGGTCGTCGACGATCGCGACCGTCGCCGCCGGCTCCGTCGTCTGCGCGTCCTCCGCCACAGGCCCCCCTTCCCGTCGAATCACACGATAGCGGTCAGACGCGCGACCGCCTCGACGTGATGGGTGTTCGGGAAGAGATCGAAGGCGCGGACGGCGTCGAGCCGGTAGCCGTGCTCGGCGAAGATGCCGACGTCGCGGGCGAGCGCGACCGGGTCGCACGCGACGTAGACGAGCTGCCGCGGGGCGAGGGCGGCGAGTCGTTCGACGACCTGGCGCCCGGCGCCCGAGCGGGGCGGGTCGAGCACGATGGTCGCGGCGCGCAGCCGCTCGCGCTCGGACGGGCTCGCGGCGGCGGCGAGCTCGTCGAGGTAGCGATCGACCCGGCCGGTGACCGCTCGCGCGCCGACCCAGTCGGCGAGGTTCGTGCCCGCGTGCTCGGTGGCGCGCGCGTCGGACTCGACGGAGGTGATGCGCACCGTGTCGCCGAAGCGATCGCCGATCGCGGCGGCGAGCAGGCCCACCCCGCCGTAGAGGTCGTGGTTGGCGGCCCGGGGGTCGAATCGCTCGTCGTCGACGAGGTCCTGCACGGCGGCGCTCAGCGTCGCGGCCGCACCGCGGTGCACCTGCCAGAATCCCCCGCGGTCGAGCCGGAAGACGCGGTCGCCGACCTGCTCCTCGATGCGTTGCGTGCGACCGCCCCGCGTCGCCTCGCCGGTGTCGACGACGACCCAGGGGTTGCCGAGCGACGGGGCGACGAGGTCGACCGACCGGGCGCCGGCGAAGCGTTCGTCGAGCGGCGCGAGGTGCGCCAGCTCGGGCACGGCGAGCGGCACGGATGCCACGGGCACGACCCGGTGGCTGCGTGCCGCGTACGGGCCGACGCGGCCCTCGGCGTCCACCTGCAGCCGGAGCCTGGTGCGCCATCCGGTGCCGAGCTCGGGGTCGGCACCGGGTGCGAGCACCGGGTCGACCGCCTCGACCTCGACGGCCTGCTCGACGCCGCCGAAGCGCGCGAGCGCGTCGACGAGCACCTCGCGCTTCAGGTCGCGCTGGCGCGCCATGGCGATGTGGCCGAACTCGGCGCCGCCCGCGCGGTGCTCGGGGGCGCGGTCGACGCCGGCCTCGGCCCAGGGGTGCTCGCGGCGGTCGGGCGAGGCGTCGAGCACCTCGAGCGTCTCGGCGCGCCAGAACTTGGCCTTGCCGGTGTCGGTGACACGGGCGCGCACGCGCTCGCCCGGGATGGCGTCGGCGACGAAGACGACTCGCCCCTCGTGGCGGGCGACGGCCACGCCGCCGTGGGCGATCCGTTCGACGTCGAGTTCGAGCACGGGGCCGTCGAGCCGCGGTTCTGCGGGTGCGGGGCGGGCCGGGCGGGGTGCGGCGCCCTGCGCACGCGAGGGACGGCGCGCGGTACTGCGGCGTCGACGATCGGGATTCACCATGCCTCGAGCATTCCACAGCAGCCCTGAGTGCGGGCAGGATGGGGTGATGCGCCTCTACCTCGCCTCGACCTCCCCGGCACGGCTCCAGACCCTGCGCGCAGCGGGCATCGAACCGATCGCGGTGCCGCCGGGCGTCGACGAGGCGGCCGCGGTCGCCGCGCACGAGGCGGAGTCCGGCCCGCTCGAGGCGCCCGAGATGGTGCAGCTGCTCGCACGGGCCAAGGCCGAGGCGCTCGTCGGCTCCCGACCGGGCGGCGAGGAGATCGACGGACTCATCCTCGGGGGCGACTCGGCCTTCCTCACGGGCGGGGCGATCCACGGCAAGCCGCACACGCCCGACGTGGCGAAGACGCGGTGGCTCGCGCAGAACGGCGGCCACGGCGACCTCTGGTCGGGGCACTGGCTGATCGACCACCGCGGCGGCGAGGTGCGCGGCGCCGTCGGCCGCGCCGACATGGCGACGGTGCGCTTCGCCGCCCTCGACGAGACCGAGATCGACGCGTACATCGCGACGGGCGAGCCGCTGCTCGTGGCCGGCGCGTTCACGGTCGACAGCCTCGGCGGTCCGTTCATCCGCCGTGTCGAGGGCGACCCCTCGACCGTCGTCGGGCTCTCGCTCTCCACCCTGCGCGACCTCGTGCGCGAGCTCGGCGTCGACTGGACCTCGCTCTGGAATCGGGGCGGTGCCGCCGCGGGGTGACCCCGCGATTGTCGTCTGCCGCAAGAGACATCCATTCATTTTGTGGAGGTCGTCCAAAGTCAGCGCCGCCGTGCGCAATAGGCTTGGGAACTATGCCGCGTATCACCAAGGTCCTCATCGCCAACCGTGGAGAGATCGCCGTCCGCGTGATCCGCGCCGCTCGCGACGCCGGCATCGGCTCGGTCGCCGTCTACGCCGACCAGGACCGCGACGCCCGCCACGTGAAGCTCGCCGACGAGGCGTACGCCCTCGACGGCACCACGAGCGCCGAGACCTACCTCGTCATCGACAAGATCCTCTCGGTCGCCCGCCGCTCCGGCGCCGACGCGGTGCACCCCGGCTACGGCTTCCTCGCCGAGAACCCCGACTTCGCTCGCGCCGTCATCGACGCCGGCCTCATCTGGATCGGCCCCTCGCCCGAGGCGATCGAGCGCCTCGGCGACAAGGTCTCGGCCCGCCACGTCGCCGAGAAGGTCGGCGCCCCGCTCGCGCCCGGCACCCTCAACCCCGTCGCGGATGCCTCGGAGGTGCTCGACTTCGTCGACGTCCACGGCCTGCCCGTGGCGATCAAGGCCGCCTTCGGCGGCGGCGGCCGCGGCCTCAAGGTCGCCCGCACCCGCGAAGAGGTGCCCGAGCTCTTCGAGTCGGCCACCCGCGAGGCGGTCGCCGCCTTCGGCCGCGGGGAGTGCTTCGTCGAGAAGTACCTCGACAAGCCCCGCCACGTCGAGACCCAGTGCCTCGCCGACCAGCACGGCAACGTCGTCGTCGTCTCGACCCGCGACTGCTCGCTGCAGCGCCGCCACCAGAAGCTCGTCGAGGAGGCCCCGGCGCCGTTCCTCAGCGATGCGCAGCGCACCGCCCTCTACGAGTCGTCGAAAGCGATCCTCAAGGAGGTCGGCTACGTCGGCGCCGGCACCTGCGAGTTCCTCATCGGCCAGGACGGCACGGTCTCCTTCCTCGAGGTGAACACGCGCCTCCAGGTCGAGCACCCCGTCTCCGAGGAGGTCACCGGCCTCGACCTCGTGCGCGAGCAGTTCCGTCTCGCCGAGGGCGGCGTGCTCGACTACGCCGACCCCGAGACGGTCGGCCACTCGATCGAGTTCCGCATCAACGGTGAGGACCCGGGCCGAGGCTTCCTCCCCGCGCCGGGCCCGATCCACCAGCTCCGCTTCCCCGGCGGCCCCGGCATCCGCGTCGACTCCGGCGTGACGAGCGGCGACGAGATCTCGGGTGCGTTCGACTCGCTCCTCGCGAAGCTCATCGTCACCGGCAAGGACCGCGAGGAGGCGCTCTCGCGCGCACGTCGCGCCCTCGACGAGTTCGAGGTCGCGGGCCTTCCGACCGTGCTGCCCTTCCACCGCGACATCGTGAACAACCCCGCGTTCGCGCCCGAGGGCGATGCGCCGTTCTCGATCTACACGCGCTGGATCGAGACCGAGTACGACAACCGGCTCGAGCCGTGGTCGGGCGAGCTCGAGGAGACCACGGGCCCTGCGGCGCGCACGAACGTCGTCGTCGAGGTCGCCGGTCGCCGCATCGAGGTCAGCCTCCCGAAGCGGCTCGCCGGCGGGGCATCCACCGCGTCGCGCACCGCGGGCCCCGCGCCGCGCCGCCGCACCGGATCGCACGCCGTCGACACCGGCACCGGCGACGCCGTGAAGGCCCCGATGCAGGCGACGGTCGTGAAGGTCGCCGTCGCCGAGGGCGACAAGGTCGTCAAGGGCGACCTCGTGCTCGTGCTCGAGGCCATGAAGATGGAGCAGCCGATCGTCGCGCACAAGGACGGCGTGATCGGCGCGGTGAACGCCGAGGCCGGCGCGACCGTCTCGAGCGGGCACCTGCTGCTGTCGATCGCCGACGCCTGATCCCCCCTCTCTCTTTTTTCCCTCCCTCGACCATCCGGGACCCTTCTCAGGACTGGCCCGAGCGCTTCTCAGGAGTTCCGAGCGATCTTCCGTCGAAACGCCGAGCCTTCGTCCTGAGTAGCGACTGGATCGGATGGGTCGGTCCTGAGAAAGGCGACGCGAAGCTCGTGGGAACTCGCGCGCAGCCGGGGCGGGTCAGCACTGAGCGAGCACTCGCAGGATGGTCGCGACCACGAGGTCGGGCTCTGCGAGCACCTCGAGCGCGGTGAACCGCAGCACCCGCACTCCGCGTTCGAGCAACGCGACGTCCCTACGGCGATCGCGGGCGAACGCATCCCGACTCGAATGATGCGCGTAGCCGTCGACCTCGACGACCAGCCTGCCTCCGACCAGGAAGTCGACGAAACCGACGCGGTCGAACGGCACCTGTTGCGCGAAGGAGACGCGCGCACGACGCAGGGCGTCGGCGAGGTAGGTCTCGGCTCCCGAACCGTCGAGCCCCGTGAGCTGCCACAGCCCGAATCCGGGCGGCGTTCGAGCAGCGAGCAACTCGGTCGCCGCGGCGAGCGGCACCAGTCGAGCGGCGACGGCCGACTCGAATGCGGCGAGCACGTCGATGCGAGCCGCGCAGCGCGCGAGTTCGCTGAGTGCGGTCGTCACCGGCACGCACCAGGCGCGCTCGTCGCGTGCACGAGCCCCGAACGGCACATCCGTCCAGTGCAGCACGAGCTCGGTCGAGGATCGATCCGGGGTGAGCGGTTGCGGATCGGGAATCAACACGCGGTTCGTGCGGAGGCGCGCGGCATTCGCCGGCAGCGAGACGTGCACCGGTCCTGGCTTGCGGCACCAGAGCCCGAGTCGTTCGGCGGCGCTCACGCAACCGAGACGGCCTCCGACACGCACAGCGGCCATCGCGGCGGTCGATGCGTCGGGCCTCGCGTAATGCGACCGTCTCACGCGACGGATCTCGCCCGTGGCGAGGGCACGCGAGATCGTTCCCGAACGGATGCCCCGATCGAGCAGCTGGGATCGTTCGACGATCCCGCCGAACGCGTCGACGAGTTCCAGGAGTCGCGGCATGGCGGGAGTCTGCCCGCGACCTGAGGCGCGGAGCTTCGCCGCCGCAGTCCAAGTGGCGCAGTCGAGACGACGATGGGCTGTGGAGGACGAGTGCTCGAGACATCCACCGATTCGCGTTTCTCAGGACGCCCGCGCCGCCCGCGCCGCTTTCTCAGGATGAAACACCGCGCCCGCAGACTGCGTGGCCGTATTCCTCCTGAGAAACGACAGGGGCAGCGGAGCGTGGAGGGCGGAGGGTGGAGGGCGGGTCAGGGCCCGGTGCTGCCCTGCGCGGTCGGCACCTCGACCTCGCTGACGCTGCCGGCCATGCGCGAGTGACGGCGGCCGTAGAGCAGGTAGATGAGGACGCCGATCACGAGCCACACGAGGAACCGCACCCAGGTGAGCGTCGTCAGGTTGAACATCAGCCAGAGGCAGAGCGCGGCCGAGATGATCGGCAGCACCGGTGAGAACGGCACCCGGAACCCGCGCGGCAGATCGGGCCGGGTGCGTCGCAGCACGACGATGCCGATCGACACGAGCACGAACGCCGAGAGCGTGCCGATGTTGATCATCTCCTCCAGCAACCCGACATCGGTGAACGCGGCGACGAACGCCACCACGGTGCCCGCGATGATCTGCACCCGGGCGGGCGTCTTCGTGTGCTCGGTCGTCTTCGACAGCCACCGCGGCAGGAGGCCGTCGCGGCTCAGCGCGAAGACGATCCGCGAGAGCCCGAGCAGGATGATCATGATCACCGTCGTGAGGCCCGCCAGCGCGCCGAGCGAGATTACGGCCGACGCCCAGTCCTGGCCGACGAGACGGAAGGCGGTCGCGAGCGACGGCGTCTCCTCCTCGGCGAGCTCGCGGTACGACACCATGCCGGTCATCACGATCGAGACGAGCACGTAGAGCAGCGTCACGATGCCGAGGCCGATGAAGATGCCGCGGGGCAGGGTCCGCTGGGGTTCCCGCACCTCCTCCGCGCTGGTGGCGACGACGTCGAAGCCGATGAAGGCGAAGAACACGAGCGCAGCCGCCGCCAGCATGCCGAACACGCCGTACTGCGCGGGCGCGGCGCCGGTCGCCCACGAGAACAGCGACTGCGTCCACACGTCGGTCGCGCCGCCCTCGGTCGGCACGGCCTCGGGGATGAAGGGGGTGAAGTTCGCGGCCTTCACGAAGAAGAAGCCGACGACGATCACGAACAGCACGATCGCGACCTTGATGATCGTGAAGACGGCGCCGACGCGGGCGGTGAGCTTCGTCCCGGCGACGAGGAGCGCCGTGAAGACCGCGACGATCAGGAACGCCGGCCAGCTCACTTCGAGCCCGCCGATGTCGAACGTCGCGGGGAACGGCAGCCCGAAGGCGAGCAGCGCCTCGCCCAGGTAGACGCCCCAGTACTTCGCGAGCACCGCCGCCGCGGTGAAGAGCTCGAGGATGAGGTCCCACCCGATGATCCAGGCGAGGAGCTCGCCCATCGTCGCGTAGGTGAAGGTGTACGCGCTGCCGGCGACCGGCACGGTCGAGGCGAACTCGGCGTAGCACATGATGGCGAGCCCGCACGTGACGGCCGCGAGCACGAACGAGATGATCACGCTCGGCCCGGCGAAGTTGGCGGCCGCCTGCGCCCCGACCGAGAAGATGCCGGCGCCCACGGCGACCGCGATGCCCATGAGGGCGAGGTCCCACGTGCCGAGCGAGCGCTTGAGGCTGCGCTCCTCGTCGTGGGAGTCGGCGATCGACGCCTCGACGGACTTCACTCGCAGCTTCATCGCTACCCCCTGGGTTCGGCGCCGCCCCCGCGGCACTCGATCACCTCAGCGTACGACGTGCATGGCCCTCGCGGCATCCGTCAGCGAACCGCTGAGCGACGGATACACCGGGAACGCCTCGGCGAACTGGTCGACGGTGAGCCGATGCTCGACCGCGAGCGCGAGCGGGAAGATGAGCTCGGAGGCCTTCGGCGCGACGATGACGCCGCCGATGATCGACCCCGAACCGCTCGAGGCGAAGAGCTTCACGAAGCCCTCGCGGATGCCCATCATCTTGGCCCGGGGGTTCGACGAGAGCGGCAGCTTGTAGACGACGCCGGGCACGACGCCCTCCTCGATCTCCTTCTGCGTCCACCCGACGGTCGCGATCTCGGGCTGCGTGAAGATGTTCGAGGTGATGTTGCGGTTCTCGGGCGGGTTCACGATGTCGCCCATCGCGTGGAACACGGCCGTGCGCCCCTGCATCGAGGCGACCGAGGCGAGCGGCATGAAGGTCGTGCAGTCGCCTGCGGCGTAGATGTTCGGGATCGAGGTGCGGGCGACCCGGTTGACCCGGATGTGACCCGACTCCGCCAGCTGGACGCCGGCCTCCTCGAGGCCGAGCTCGCGGGTGTTCGGCACCGAGCCGACCGCCATCAGGCAGTGCGAGCCCCGCACCTCGCGGCCGTCGCCGAGCGTCGCGACGACGGAGTCGCCGTCGCGCACGACGGATTCGGCGCGCGACTTGTTGAGGACCTTCATGCCGTTGCGCTTGAAGACCTTCTCGATCACGGATGCCGCATCCGCGTCCTCACCCGGAAGCACCTGGTCGCGGCTCGAGATGAGGGTGACCTTGGCGCCGAGCGCGCGGTACGCCGAGGCGAACTCGGCGCCGGTGACGCCCGAGCCGACGACGATGAGGTGCTCGGGCACCTGCTGGAGCGAGTAGAGCTGGGTCCAGGTGAGGATGCGCTCGCCGTCGGGCACGGCGGTCGGCAGCACCCGAGGGGTCGCACCGACCGAGAGCACGAGCGTGTCGGCCTCGATGCGGTCGAAGTCGGTGCCGCCCTTCGCGGTGGCGACGATGACGGCGTTCGGTCCGTCGAGGCGTCCCTCGCCGTGCACGAGGTGCACCCCGGCCTCGATGAGGTTCGAGCGCATGTCCTCCGACTGCTGCGCCGCGAGGCCGAGGAGCCGCTTGTTCACGGCCGCGAGGTTGATCGCGACGCTCGGCTTGACGGCCTTCTCGGAGTCGCCCTTCGCGTAGAACTGCACGCCGAGATCGGCGGCCTCCTTCACGGCGTTCGAGGCCTCGGCGGTCGCGATGAGCGACTTCGAGGGCACCACGTCGGTGAGCACGGCCGAACCGCCGACGCCGGCGCGCTCGATCAGGGTGACCTCGGCGCCGAGCTGAGCGGCGGCGAGGGCGGCCTCGTACCCGCCGGGGCCTCCTCCGAGGACGGCGATCCGTTGCGTGCGCTCGAACTCGTAGGACATGCTCATATTCTGCCAGTCCCATGGGCTCGGCCAGCACATGAGCAGCTTCGTGCCGAAGCATCCGGTGCGTTCTAGAGTGGTGGGATGCACGATGCGAACCCGCTGGACGACCCCACCGCCGACCCGTTCGAGGTGGCCGCCGCCGCCGCCGCGAAGATCGCCGAGCTCACCGGCGTTCCCCGCCACGACGTCGCACTGACGCTCGGCAGCGGCTGGGGCCGCGCCGCCGAGCTCATCGGCGAGACGACCCACACCCTCGCCGCGACCGACGTGCCCGGGTTCTCCAAGCCCGCCCTCGAGGGCCACGTGGGCACCCTCCGCTCGGTGCTCCTGCCCTCGGGCAAGCGCGCGCTCGTGATCGGCGCCCGCACCCATTACTACGAGGGCCACGGCGTGCGCCGCGTCGTGCACTCGGTGCGCACCGCGGCCGCCGCGGGGGCGACGACGATGATCCTCACGAACGGCGCCGGCGGCATCAAGGAGCACTGGACGCCCGGCACGCCCGTGCTGATCAGCGACCACATCAACCTCACGGCCGATTCGCCGCTCGAGGGCGCCACCTTCATCGACCTCACCGACCTGTACTCGCAGCGGCTGCGCGACCTCGCACACACGATCGATCCCGGGCTCGACGAGGGCGTGTACTGCCAGTTCCGCGGCCCGCACTACGAGACCCCGGCCGAGGTGCAGATGGCGAAGACCATCGGCGGGCACATCGTCGGCATGTCGACCGCGCTCGAGGCGATCGCCGCCCGTCAGGCCGGCATGGAGGTGCTCGGCATGTCGCTCATCACCAACCTCGCCGCCGGCATCCAGCAGACCCCGCTGAGCCACGCCGAGGTGATCGAGGCCGGCCAGGCCGCCGAGCCCGTGATCAGCGCGCTGCTCGCGAAGATCGTCGCCGCGCTCTGAGCGCACGCCGCAGGAAGGACCGACGGATGTCGCACGAACTCGATGCCCGCGACGCCGAGCGCGTCGCCCTCGCCGAGGCCTGGATCGCGCAGGACCCCGACCCCGAGACCCGCGACGAGCTCGCCGCGATCGTCGAGTCCGTGCGCGGCGGCGACGCCGAGGCGTCCGCCGATCTCGCCGACCGCTTCGACTCGCGGCTCGCCTTCGGCACCGCCGGGCTCCGCGGCGAGATCGCGGCCGGCCCGAACCGCATGAACCGGGTGCTCGTCGCCCAGGCGGCGGCCGGGCTCGCGGCGTACCTCCTCGAGCACGCCGCGCCGGGCGCAACGCCCTCGGTCGTCATCGGCTACGACGGGCGCAAGAACTCTGCGGTCTTCGCCCGCGACTCGGCCGAACTCATGGCCGGCGCCGGCGTCCGCGCCATCCTGCTCCCGCGCCTGCTGCCGACGCCGGTGCTGGCGTTCGCCGTGCGCCACTTCGACACCTCGGCGGGCGTCATGGTGACCGCCTCGCACAACCCGCCGAACGACAACGGCTACAAGGTGTACCTCGGCGGCGAGCACCACGGTTCGCAGATCGTCGCCCCCGCCGACGCCGAGATCGCGGCGCACATCCTGCACATCGCGTCGACCGCCGCCGTGCCCTCGCTGCCGCGCGCGGAGTTCGAGACCGCCGGCGAGGAGGTCGTCGACGAGTACGTGCGCCGCACCGCCGAGAGCGCCGCTCCCGGCACCCCGGCGGCGCAGCCCCGGGTCGTCTACACGGCGATGCACGGCGTCGGCTGGGAGACGGCGGCCCGCGTGCTCGAGACCGCCGGATTCGACGCGCCCGCGCTCGTCGAGGCGCAGATCGCCCCCGACGCCGCGTTCCCGACGGTCTCGTTCCCGAACCCCGAGGAGCCGGGGGCGATGGACCTGTCGTTCGCCCGCGCCCGCGAGATCGACGCCGAACTGATCGTCGCGAACGATCCCGACGCCGACCGGCTCGCCATCGCGATCCCCGACGCGGCCGCGCCCGACGGCGCAGGGTACCGCCGCCTCACCGGCAACGAGGTCGGCCTGACCCTCGGCTGGCTCGCCGCGCGCCGCGCCGCCGACGCCGCGACCGGCGACGGCGGACCGAACGGCGCGCTCGCCTGCTCGATCGTCTCCTCCCCCGGGCTCGAGGCCGTCGCCCGCGCCTACGGGCTCGACTTCGAGGCGACGCTCACCGGGTTCAAGTGGATCTCGCGCGCGCCCGGCCTCGTCTTCGGCTTCGAGGAGGCGCTCGGCTATCTCGTGAACCCCGGCGTCGTCCGCGACAAAGACGGGATCTCGGCCGCGGCCGCGTTCCTCTCGCTCGCGGCCGAGCTGAAGGCCGAGGGCCGGACGGTCGCCGACCACCTCGACGAGTTCGTCGAGAAGTTCGGATGCCACGCCTCCGGCCAGGTCTCCATCCGCGTCACCGACCTCTCGAAGATCGGCGCGGTGATGGCACGGCTGCGCGCCGAGCCGCCCGCCTCGGTCGGCGGCATCCGGGTCGAGCGCATCGAGGACCTCGCCGACGGATTCGGCTCGCTCCCCCCGTCGGACGTCCTCCGCATCGTGCTCGAGGGCGGCTCCCGTGTGATGGTGCGCCCGAGCGGCACCGAGCCGAAGCTCAAGGTCTACCTCGACGCCGTCTCGGAGCAGGGCACGGTCGCCGAGCGGCGGGCCGCGGCGACGGCCACCATCGCCGCGCTCGAGGCGGGCATGCGCGAGCTCGTCGCGTAGCCCCGCCCGGGCGCGGGCGTCAGCCGAGCGAGCGCTCGAGGAGCCGCGAGATCTCGTCGACGTCGAAGTAGTTCGTCACCTCGACCACCTCGGCGAAGCTCCGCCCGATGGCCTCGCGCACGGCGGGCGCCAGCTCGCTCGAGGTGAGGATCACCTGCGCGTCGGCTGCGGCCGCGACGATGCCCGCGAGATCGCTCGCGTCGACGTCGGCGGCGAGCTCGAGGCGCTCGAGGGCGCGTTCGGCGTTGACCTTGAGGATCGCGGAGGTGCCGATGCCGACACCGCACACGGCGATGATCTTCACGCTGCGCCCCCGTCGGTGCCGAGGAGAGCCCGGACCTCCCCCGCGTCGCGCGCCCGGGCGAGCCGGTCGACCGCGCCGGCGTCGTTGAAGACGTTGGCGAGGTTCGCGACCGAGGCGACGTGCTCCTCCGCGTTCGCGACCGCGAGGCCGAGGACGACGTTCACCGGGTCGTTGTGCGGGTGCCCGAAGGCGACCGGCTCGGCGAGCGTCACGACCGCGAGCCCCTCGTGCAGCACGTCGCGCCCGGGCCGGGCGTGCGCGAGCGCGAGCCCGGGGGCGATCACGACGTACGCGCCGAACTCCTCGATGACCGCGATCATGCGGTCGGCGTAGTCCGAGCGGGTCGCACCCGAGCGGGTCAGCGCCCGCCCGGCCTCGCGCACGGCACCGCGCCAGTCGGCGGCGTGCGCGCCGAGGACGACGGCCTCGTCGGGAAGGGGAGGGAGGTTCATCACGGTCCGTTCAGGGGCGGCGGCGCGGACGGCGGAGGCCCGTGGCATCCGCCGTCGGCAGCGTCGTCAGGCTTCGTCGAAGCCGTCTTGAATGAGCTCGGCGAGCTCGTCACGGTCGTCGAGCGGCAGGAACGCCGCGGCAGCCGCATTGAGCTGGAACGTCTCGAGGTCGTCGAGGTCGTAGCCGAAGGCGTCGCTGAGCAGCGCCAGTTCGCGGGTGAGGCTCGTGCCCGACTGGAGTCGGTTGTCGGTGTTCACCGTCACGCGGAAGCCCAGCTGGTAGAGCAGGTCGAAGGGGTGGTCGACGAGTTCGTCGCCCCACGCCGTGATCGCGCCGGTCTGGAGGTTCGACGACGGGCTCGTCTCGAGGGCGATCTCGCGGTCGCGGACCCACTGGGCGACCGGGCCGAGCGAGACGTAGGTGTTCTCGTCGTCCTGGCGTTCGATCAGCAGGTCCTCGGCGATGCGGACGCCGTGGCCGAGCCGGAGTGCACGGCCGTCGAACAGCGCGCTGCGGATCGACTCGAGGCCGTCGGCCTCGCCCGCGTGCACCGTGACCGGCATGAACTGGCTCGCGAGGTAGTCGAACGCGGTGCGGTGGCGGCTCGCCGGGAACCCGGCCTCGGCGCCCGCGATGTCGAAGCCGACGACGCCGCGGTCGCGGTGGCGCACGGCCAGCTCGGCGATCTCGAGCCCGCGGTCGGCGTGGCGCATCGCGGTGATCAGCTGCCCGGTGCGGATGCCTCCGCCCTGGTGCCGCACGTCGTCGGCGCCCTGCTCGAGGCCCTCCTGCACGGCCTCGACCGCCTCGTCGAGCGTGAGCCCGCGCGTGAGGTGCTGCTCGGGCGCCCAACGGATCTCGCCGTAGATGACGCCGTCGGCGGCGAGGTCCTGCACGAACTCGCGCGCGACGCGCGAGAGGCCCGCGCGGGTCTGCATGACCGCCGTGGTGAGGTCGAACGTCTTCAGGTACTCGACGAGCGAGCCCGAGTTCGACTGCTCGGTGAACCAGGCGGCGAGGCCGTCGGCATCGGCCGCCGGCACCTCGAGCCCCTGCTCGTCGGCGAGCTCGATGAGGGTCTGCGGGCGCAGGCCGCCGTCGAGGTGGTCGTGCAGCGAGATCTTGGGCAGGGACTGGATGCTCGTGCCGTCGCCCTCGAGCCGGTACTCCGTCGGAATCGTGTTCACGTGACAACGATAGCGGCGCGACTGCCGCGAAGTCTCGGCAATCTCGAAGCCGGGCGCGTCCTGAGACGCGCTACACGCCCGCCGCCGCGGCGCTCAGCGACCGATGCGGTCGGCGATGAGCGGGCCGCCGTCCTCGACGGGGTCGCCCTCGTCGCCGATGCGCCAGGCGCCCGCGACGGCCTCGAGCGCCCGCTCGAAGCGAGCCGGTTCGTCGGCATGCAGCGTGAACAGCGGCTGGCCGGCACGTACCGCGTCGCCGGGCTTCGCGTGCAGCTCGATGCCCGCCGCGTGCTGCACCGGATCCTGCTTGCGGGCGCGGCCGGCGCCGAGGCGCCAGGCGGCGATGCCGAACGGCAGCGCCTGCTGCTCGACGAGCACGCCGTCGCGCTCGGCGGTCACGACGTGCTGCTCACGGGCGACGGGCAGCGCTGCGTCGGGGTCGCCGCCCTGCGCGATGACCGAGCGTCGCCAGGTGTCCATCGCGCGACCGTCGTCGAGGGCGGCCTCGACGTCGACGTCGGGCCGGCCGGCGAGGGCGAGCATCTCGCGGGCGAGCTCGACCGTGAGCTCGCGCACGTCGGCGGGGCCGCCGCCGGCGAGCACCTCGACCGACTCGCGAACCTCGTTGGCGTTGCCGATCGTGAGGCCGAGCGGCACGTTCATGTTCGTGATGAGGGCGCTCGTCGCGACCCCGGCGTCCTCGCCGAGCTCGACCATGGTGCGGGCGAGCTCGCGCGAGCGCTCGATGTCCTGCAGGAACGCGCCCGAGCCGAACTTCACGTCGAGCACGAGCGCGCCGGTGCCCTCGGCGATCTTCTTCGACATGATCGACGAGGCGATGAGCGGGATCGCCTCGACCGTGCCGGTGATGTCGCGGAGCGCGTAGAGCTTCTTGTCGGCCGGCGCGAGGCCCGCGCCCGCGGCGCAGATCACGCCGCCGACGTCGCGCAGCTGCGCGAACATCTCGTCGTTCGTGAGGTCGGCCCGCCATCCCGGGATCGACTCGAGCTTGTCGAGCGTGCCGCCCGTGTGGCCGAGCCCGCGCCCCGAGAGCTGCGGCACCGCGACGCCGAAGGTCGCGACCAGCGGCATCAGCGGCAGGGTGATCTTGTCGCCCACGCCGCCCGTCGAGTGCTTGTCGCTCGTCGGCTTGCCGAGCCCGGAGAAGTCCATGCGCTCGCCCGAGGCGATCATCGCCATCGTGAGGTCGCGGATCTCGCGGCGCGTCATGCCGTTGAGGAAGATCGCCATGGTCATGGCCGACATCTGCTCGTCGGCCACGTAGCCGCGCGTGTAGGCGTCGACGAGCCAGGCGATCTCGGGCGAGGTGAGCTCGCGCCGGTCGCGCTTCGCGCGGATGAGGTCGACGGCGTCGAAGGGCTCGATGGCGGTGGTCATGCTTCTCCTCGGAATTCTGCGAGCTGGCGTGGGCCGAACGCGTCGGGCAGCACCTCGTCGATGGTCTTCAGGCCCGACACGGTGTCGAGCACCATGCCCTCGGCCGAGTGCTCGTACAGCAGCTGGCGGCACCGCCCGCAGGGCATGAGCGTCGCCCCGTGGCCGTCGACGCAGGTGAAGGCGACGAGCTTGCCGCCGCCCGACATGACGAGTGCCGACACGAGCGAGCACTCGGCGCAGAGGGTGACGCCGTAGGAGGCGTTCTCGACGTTGCAGCCGCTCACGATGCGACCGTCGTCGACGATCGCCGCAGCGCCCACGGGGAACTCGGAGTACGGCACGTAGGCCTTCGCCATCGCCTCGCGGGCGCGCTCGCGCAGCCCCTGCCAGTCGATCGCATCCGTCGCGGTCATGTTGCTCTCCCGTTGCAGATGAGGTGTCGGATGTCCCGGGGCGGCCCCGGGACATCGGTCACGCCTTGATGTATGGCTTGCCTGCCGCGGCCGGGCCGCGGACCTTGCCGACGAACCCGGCGACCGCGATGATCGTGACGACGTAGGGCAGCATCAGCATGAACTCGCTCGGCACCGACGAGCCGATGACACCGAGCACGTTCTGCAGGTTCGATGCGAAGCCGAACAGCAGGGCCGCCAGGGTCGCCTTGATCGGATCCCACTGGCCGAAGATCACTGCCGCGAGCGCGATGAATCCGGCGCCGGCGGTCATGTCCTTGTTGAACGCGCCGACCTGGCTCAGCGTGAAGAACGCGCCGCCGAGACCGGCGATCGCGCCGCCGAGCGAGACGTTCCAGAAGCGGGTGCGTCCGACGTTGATGCCGACGGTGTCGGCGGCCTGCGGGTGCTCGCCGACCGCCCGCAGCCGGAGACCCCACTTGGTGTGGAAGAGCCCGATGTAGACCGCCGCGACCGCGACGTACATGATGTAGACGATGATCGTCTGCCGGAAGAACGTCGGCCCGATGATCGGGATCTCGGACAGGATCGGAATGTTGATGCGCTCGAAGCGCGGCGGCGTGTTGAGCGTCGCCGCGTTGGGTGCGAGCACCTGCGAGAACAGGAAGCTCGTGAGGCCGAGCACCAGCACGTTGAGCACGACACCGACGATCACCTGGTCGACGAAGTACTTGATCGAGAACGCCGCGAGCACGAACGAGACCAGGACGCCCGCAACGGCCGCGGCGAGCAGTCCGATGTAGGGGTTGCCGGTCGCGCTCGCGACGACCGCGGAGGTGAAGGCCCCGCCGAGCAGCTGCCCCTCGATCGCGATGTTCACGACACCGACGCGCTCGGAGATGACGCCGCAGAGCGACCCGAAGATGAGCGGGACCGACAGGCTCAGCGCACCTGCGAAGAGGCCGGCGAGCGGGATGACGTGGGTCGACGCACCCGCCGCGGCCCAGGTGAGGAATGCGATCAGGAACACGACCGCGAACACCACCATGAGCCAGACCGGCACCCGTCGCTTCGCGCGCACCATCACGAAGCTCACGACCGTGATCGCCGCGAGGAGGATGACGCCGACGACGCTCGTGACCGTCGAGTCGAGCACGACCTCGGGCAGCTGCAGGAAGTCGCTCGCCCCCGAGATGCGGAAGACGGCCTGGCCGTCGTTGCTCGCCACGAAGAAGAGGACCGCCGCGAGCGCCGTGATGACACCGAAGGCGATCGGCGCCTTCCAGGTGACGACGGTGGTCTTCGCGAGGGCCGGCTCCTGCGGAGCGGTCGCGTGATGCTGCGTCACAGCGGTCATTTCGCCGCCACCTCCTTCGTCACGATCGGGCGAGGTCGTCGCGGGGCGCTGCCGGGGGCCGGCAGCCGGAAGATCGCGCGCACGAGGGGCGGCGCAGCGATGAACAGCACGATGAGCGACTGCACGACGAGCACGATGTCGATCGGCACGCCCTCGGCCGCCTGCATCGAGAAGCCACCGGCCTTGAAAGCACCGAAGAGGATGCCGGCAGCGAGCACGCCCCATGGGGTCGAGCGCCCGAGCAGGGCGACCGTGATCGCGTCGAAGCCGATTCCGGCGTCGATGCCGCTCGAGAAGCCGGTCGTGACGGTGCCGAGCACCTGGCTCACCCCGGCGAGCCCGACCAGAGCACCGGAGATGAGCATCGCGTACACGTACATCGACTTGACGTTGATGCCCGCGACCCGCGCCGCGTTCGGGTTCTCGCCGACGGCACGGAACTGGAAGCCGAGCGCGGACCGGTCGAGGATCCACCAGACGAGCACCACCGCGGCGATCGCCAGGACGAACCCGAAGTGGAGGTTGTACTGCTCGCCGAGCAGCGGGAAGAACACCGCGGTGTCCTTCATCGGCGGCGTCTTCGGATTGTTCGAGCCGGGCGCCTGGAGCAGGCCGGGTGTGCGGAGCATCCAGGTCACGAGGTAGAGCGCGACGTAGTTCAGCATGATCGTCACGATCACCTCGTGCGCACCGGTGCGCGCCTTCAGGAGACCCGCGATGCCCGCCCACAGCGCGCCGGCGAGGAGACCCGCGAGCAGTGCGACGAGCATGTGCAGGCCGACCGGCAGATCGAATGAGAAGGCGACCCACCCCGCGGCCGACGCGGCCATCAGCATCTGGCCGCGACCACCGATGTTGAACATGCCGACCCGGAACGCGAGCGCGACGCCGAGGCCGGCGGCGATCAGCGGGGTGGCGAAGTTCAGCGTCTCGGTGAGCGGCTTGATGCCGGTGACGAAGCCCGGCCTGCGGAAGTTGTAGATCGACCCCTGGAAGAACGCCGAGTACGCGCCCGAGACCGAATCCCAGATCGCGACGAAGGTGTCGCCGGGGCGGGCGAAGAAGTAGCCCGCGGCCGCCTGCACGTCTTCGTCGGTGAAGGCGATCATGATCGCGCCGACGACCAGGGCGAGCAGCACGGCGAGCACGGAGATGATCGCGTTGCCGGTGGCGATCTCGCGCAAGGCGGTCTGCCAGCGAGACGGCGGTTCGACCTCGTCGGGCGCTGCTGCGGTGCCGCCGGCGGTGGCAGTGGCGGTCGCCTTCGCGGTGGAGTCGGCCGGCGACGGCGACGTGTCGGCGGCCTGGTCGGCCGCAGCCGCCGGGTCGATGGGCCCTGAGTCGCCCGACGGCGTCACCGTCGGCTCGGCCTGCGGGTCTTTGGGGTCGCTCATGCGGCGGCTCCTTCTGCAGGGACCTCGCCGGCCATCATGAGGCCGAGGACGTCGCGGGGGGTGTCGCCCGGGACGATGCCGACGATGCGGCCCCGGTACATGACCATGATGCGGTCGGCGAGGGCCGTGACCTCATCGAGTTCGGTCGAGACGACGACGACGGGAACACCCGAGTCGCGGGTCTCGATGATGCGCTTGTGGATGAACTCGATCGACCCGACGTCGACACCGCGTGTCGGCTGCGCGGCGACGAACAACCGCAGCTCGCGACTGAGTTCGCGGGCGAGGACGACCTTCTGCTGGTTGCCGCCCGACAGGCGCCCGACCTTCGTCTCGATCGACGGCGTGCGCACGTCGAACTCGGCGACCTTCTCCCGGGCGAACTCGGCGAGCGTCGAGAGCTGCAGGCTGCCCGCCTTGACGAAGGGGGCGGAGTCGGCGCGGTCGAGCATGAGATTCTCAGCGATCGTGAACTCGGCGACCAGGCCGTCTTCCTTCCGGTCTTCGGGCACGAAGCCGACGCCCGCCTTCAGGATCGAACGCACGCTGTCGCCGTTCAGCTCATCGCCGTCGAGCATGATCGACCCGCGCACGCGCGGCTGCAGGCCGACCAGCGCCTCGGTGAGCTCGGTCTGCCCGTTGCCCTGTACGCCGGCGACCGCGAGCACCTCGCCCCGGCGCACCTCGAACGACACGTCGTTGACGACGAGCTGGCCGATCGGGTCGATCACGGTGAGCCCGTTCACGACGAGCGCGGCGTCGCCGAGCGTCGGCGGGTTCTTGTGCACCGTGAGTTCGACGGCGCGGCCGACCATGAGCGAGGCGAGCTCGGCGTTGGTCGCCGTGGGCGAGGCCTCGCCGACCACCTTGCCGAGCCGGATGACCGTGATGCGGTCGGCGACCTCGCGGACTTCGCGGAGCTTGTGGGTGATGAAGACGATCGAGGTGCCGCTGTCTTTCAGCTGACGCATGATCGCCATGAGTTCGTCGGTCTCCTGCGGCGTGAGCACGGCGGTCGGCTCGTCGAAGACCAGCACCCGCGCGTCGCGGGAGAGCGCCTTGATGATCTCGACCCGCTGCTGCACTCCCACCGGGAGGTCGTCGACGAGTGCATCGGGGTCGACGTCGAACCCGAAGCGGTCGGAGATCTCGCGGACCTTCTCGCGGGCGGTCTGGAGGTCGAGGAGGCCACCGGCCTTCGTCGACTCATGGCCGAGCATGACGTTCTCGGCGACAGTGAACACCGGGATGAGCATGAAGTGCTGGTGAACCATGCCGATGCCGGCGCGCATCGCGTCGCCGGGACCCGCGAAATGCTGGATCTCGTCATCGAGCAGGATCTCGCCGCCGTCGGCCTGGTACAGGCCGTAGAGCACGTTCATCAGCGTGGACTTGCCCGCGCCGTTCTCACCGAGCAGGCAGTGGATCTCGCCCGCCTCGACGGTGAGGTCGATGTGGTCGTTGGCCACGAGCGTTCCGAACGTCTTCGTGATGCCTCGGAGCTCGAGTTTCATGTCACCGATCCTAGTGATCAGGCTGCAGATGCAGCAGGTTCTGCGCAGATGTCGGCAGGGCTCGAACCGACTTGCTCAGATGTTGCAGACATTGCGCATGGGTCGAACGACGGCGGGGAGGCCGGCCGCAGCCGCCCTCCCCGCCGCACGATCTCCCGCTTACTTGGCGAGGTAGGACTCGACCGTGATGTCGCCGGCGATGATCGCGTCGCGCAGCTCCTGGATCTTGGCGTCGAGCTCGGCCGGAACCTTGTCGGCCCAGTCGTGGTAGTCGGCGAGGCCGACACCCTCGTTCTCGAGCGTGCCGATGAACGGCGTGGTGTCGAACTCGCCGTTGCCCGACTCGATCACGGCCTCCTGGACACCCACGTCGATGCCCTTGCGGATCGAGGTGAGCAGGAGCGGAGCGACCGAGGGGTCGGTCTCGTACACGTCGGCGTCGACGCCGATCAGTGCGATCTCGCGACCCGAGTCCTCGATCGCGACCGCGGCCGACTGGTAGATCGGGCCGCCGACCGGCAGCAGCACGTCGACGTTCTGGTCGATGATGCCCTGCGCGAGCTGGCGAGCGCCGTCGTTGGCCTCGAAGCCACCGGTGAACGAGCCGTCCTGTGCGGCGCGGTCCCAGCCGATGACCTTGACCGCGGCGCTGTTCTCCTCGTTGTAGTACTCGACACCCTGGGCGAAGCCGTCCATGAAGATCGAGACGGTCGGGATGTTCATGCCGCCGAAGGTACCGACGGCGCCGGTCTGCGAGATGCCGGCCGACAGGTAGCCCGCGAGGAACGCGGCCTGGGCGGTGTCGAAGATGATCGGCTTGATGTTGTCGGCGTCGGTCGTGCCGTCGAAGTCGGTGTCGACCGTGTCGTCGATCGAGATGTAGTCGATGTCAGGGTTCGCCGTGGCCGACTCGAGCGCCGCAGGGGCGAGCAGGAAGCCGACCGTGACGATCGCGTTGCAGCCCTGGTCGACGAGGCTCGTGAGGTTCGAGGCGTAGTCGGTCTCAGCCGCCGACTCGACCATGATCGGCTCGACGCCGAGCTCCTCGGACGCCGCCTCGAGGCCCTGGGCGCCGAGCTGGTTGAAGGACTTGTCGTCGAATCCGCCCGCGTCGGAGACCATGCAGGGGATGAAGTCGAGGGCTTCGCCCCCGCCGTCGCCGCCGCCCTCTTCAGGCGCCGATGCGCAGCCGGCGAGCAGTGCGACACTGCCGAGCAGCGCGAAACCGCCGAGCGCGGCCTTCTTGGTGGTGACCTTCACTGTGTCCTCCAAAAGACGCAAGACCCCGACCTTCGCGGGGCACGTGCAGTCACGTTACCCAATGTTGCGGCGCGCGGGATCGTCCGCCGGGCCCGCATCGGGCAATGGTTATGAATACGCGACATTCTGCTCATATGAGCAGCACGGATGCCCCGCACTCGGGGGTCGTGGCGGCCGACTACGGCGCGCTCGGCGACTCCACGACGAGGTCGCCGGCGATGATCGCCTGTCGCAGCCCCTCGATCTCGGCGTCGAGTTCGGGCGAGACCAGGGCCTCGAGCTCGTGGTACGGCGCGAT
This sequence comes from Agromyces sp. NPDC057679, assembly GCF_042799635.1. Lineage (NCBI taxonomy): Bacteria > Bacillati > Actinomycetota > Actinomycetes > Micrococcales > Microbacteriaceae > Agromyces > Agromyces sp. NPDC057679. The sequence goes on from NZ_JBHVIK010000001.1 coordinate 443,832, forward strand.
CTCGACGCCGCCGTTCTCGAGCGTGCCGACGAACGGCTCGTTCGTGAACTCGTCGGCCTCCACGTCGCCGACGATGTCGACCATCGCGTCCTGCGTCCGCTTCAGCACGCTCGTGAGGATCACGGGCCGGAACTCCGCCGAGAGCGTCTCGTACCCGTCGCTGTCGACCCAGATGATCGAGACGCCCCGCTCCACGGCGGCCGCTGCGGCGCCCTCCCCGACCTGGCCGGCGACCGGCAGGATCACGTCGGCCCCCTGGTCGATGAAACCCTCGGTCATGACCTTGCCCTTGTTGACGTCCTCGAAGTCCCCGGTGAACGAGCCGTCCTGCTTGGCCTTGTCCCAGCCGAGCGCCCGCACCTGCGTGCCGTGCACCTCGTTGTACTTCGCGACGCCGTCGACGAAGCCGTCCATGAAGAGGGTGACGGGCGGCTGGTTGCCGCCGCCGAACGTCGCGACGACGCCGGTCTTCGACACGCCCGCGGCCAGGTAGCCCGCGAGGAACGAGGCCTGCGCCGTGTCGAACACGACGGGCTTCACGTTGTCGGCCTCGACGGTCTCGTCGACGATCGCGAACGCCGTGTCGGGATTCGCCCCGGCCTCCTCGAGCGTCGACTCCGCGAGCTCCCAGCCGACGGTCACGACGAGCCCGCAGCCCGAGGCGACCGCCTGGGCCACGTTCGGGGCGAGGTCGGTCTCGCCGGTCGAGACGAGCGCCTGGGCCTCGATGCCGTACTCCTCCTCGGCCTGCTGCAGGCCCTCCCAGGTCGACTGGTTGAAGGAGCGGTCCTCGAGGCCGCCCGAGTTCGTGACCATGCGCACGCAGCCCTCCCCCGCGGCGTCCGTGCCGCCGGCGTCGGGGGCGGAGGCGCACGAGACGAGCGCGAGGGATGCCGCGGCGACCGCGGCGACGAGGAGACTGCGCGTTGCCCTGGGCATCTTGAACCTGCCTTCTCGTGCCTAGAGCACGTCGCTCGAACCGCCGAGCCGGAGGGCGTCGACGACCGCTTTCACCCGCTGCGCGTGCTCGCTCGTGGTGACGAGGAGCGCATCGGGCGTGTCGACCACGACGATATCGTGCACCCCGATGAGGCTGATGACCCGCTTCGACCGGCTCACCACGATGCCGCTCGACGCGTCGGCGAGCACGCGGGCGTTCTCGCCGAGGATGGCGAGCTCGCCGGAGCGCCCCGCCGTGTTCAGCTTCGCGAGCGAGGCGAAGTCGCCGACGTCGTCCCACTGGAAGTGGCCGCGGATCACCGCGAGCCGGCCGGCGGCCGCCGCGGGCTCGGCGACCGAGTAGTCGATCGCGATCTTCTCGAGGCGCGGCCAGATGCGGTCGACCGCGGGGCCGCGGGTGGACGGGTCGTCCCAGGCCTCGGCGAGCTCGAGGAGCCCGGCGTGCAGCTCGGGCTTGTTCCGGGCGATCTCGGCGAGCAGCTGGTCGGCTCGGGCGATGAACATGCCCGCGTTCCAGAGATGGCGGCCGCCGGCGAGGTACCGCTTGGCGGTGGCGAGGTCGGGCTTCTCGACGAAGCTCGAGACGAGCTCGCTGTGCTTCGCGCCGGGCACGTCGAGGGGCTCGCCGCACTCGATGTAGCCGAATCCCACGGCGGGCTCGGTGGGGGTGATGCCGATCGTGGCGATGTACCCGGCCCGCGCGGCCGCGACCGCCTCGGCGACGGCGCCCCGGAACAACGCATCGCCGGAGATCACGTGGTCGGCCGCGAAGGAGCCGATGACCACCCCGGGTTCGCGGCGCTCGAGGATGGCCGCGGCGAGGCCGATCGCGGCCGTCGAGTCGCGCGGCTCGGATTCGAGCACGATGTTCTCGTCGGCGAGCAGCGGCAACTGCGCCTCGACCGCGGCGCGGTGGGCGCGCCCGGTGACCACCATGATGCGCTGTTCGCCCGAGAGCGGGGCGAGGCGGTCCCAGGTGTCCTTGAGGAGCGTCTGTCCTGAGCCGGTGAGGTCGTGCAGGAACTTCGGCGCATCGGCGCGCGAGAGCGGCCAGAGCCGCGAACCGACGCCGCCGGCGGGAATGATGCTGTAGAAGCCATCGAGGGCTGCGGAGGTCATCCGCTCAGGATAGTCGGCGCATCCCGGACCCGGGCGGTATTCGCCGCGGCGGCGAGTGGATAAGGCACACCTCACCTGCACGTCGACCGGGCCGGGTCTAGACTCTGATCGGGCCGTCGCGCCCGTGCGCCCGCATGTCCGGGCCGGAAACACACAGCCAGGGAGGGTTGTTCATGCCAGAGACCTCGGCAGGAACCCTGACCACACCCGAGAAGCCGGCGAAGCAGAAGCCGGGCGGCACGCTCTATCGCGGCCACGAGGGTATGTGGTCATGGGTGCTGCACCGCATCACGGGTGTCGCGATTTTCTTCTTCCTTCTCGTGCACATCCTCGACACGGCGCTCGTGCGGGTGAGCCCCGAGGCGTACAACGCGGTCATCGGCGCCTATCAGACCCCGATCATGGGCCTCGGCGAGGTCGCCCTCGTGGGTGCGATCGTGTTCCACGCGTTCAACGGGCTGCGCATCATCCTCGTGGACTTCTGGGCCTGGGCCACGCGTCACCAGAAGGTGCTCTTCTGGGTCGTCATCGCCCTCTGGGTCGTCACGATGCTCGCGTTCACCCCGCGTCACCTCATCAACGTCTTCAGCCACTAGGGGTCCTCCGACATGACTGCGATCGAATTCCCCGGCGAACCCCGCCGGCGCGGCTCCAACCTCGAGAAGTGGGGCTGGATCTACATGCGCGCCTCCGGCGTCGTGCTCCTCGTGCTGATCTTCGGCCACCTCTTCATGAACCTCATGGTCGGCGACGGCATCCAGGCCATCGACTTCGGCTTCGTGGGCGGCAAGTGGGCCGACCCGTTCTGGCAGTGGTGGGACGTCCTGATGCTCTGGCTCGCCCTCATCCACGGCGCCAACGGCATGCGCACCCTCGTGAACGACTACACGAACCCCGGCACCGTGCAGAAGCTGCTCAAGGGCGCCCTGTTCGCCGCCGCGGCCGTGCTGATCATCCTCGGCACCCTCGTCGTCTTCACCTTCGAGCCGTGCCCCGCGGGCGCCCCGGCCGACCTGCTCCCCTCGTTCTGCGCCGCATAGGAGATTCGTGAACACCCAGACCTCCGACGCCGAGACCAAGATCGTCGACGGCGTCCACTACCACCAGTTCGACATCGTCATCGTGGGCGCCGGCGGCGCCGGCATGCGCGCGGCCATCGAGGCCGGGCCCGGTGCGAAGACCGCCGTGATCTCGAAGCTCTACCCCACCCGCTCGCACACGGGCGCGGCGCAGGGCGGCATGGCCGCGGCGCTCGCGAACGTCGAAGAGGACTCGTGGGAGTGGCACACCTTCGACACCGTCAAGGGCGGCGACTACCTCGTCGACCAGGACGCGGCCGAGATCCTCGCCAAGGAGGCGATCGACGCGGTCATCGACCTCGAGAACATGGGCCTGCCGTTCAACCGCACGCCCGAGGGCAAGATCGACCAGCGGCGCTTCGGCGGGCACACGCGCGACCACGGCAAGGCGCCGGTGCGTCGCGCCTGCTACGCGGCCGACCGCACGGGTCACATGATCCTCCAGACGCTGTTCCAGAACTGCGTCAAGCTCGGCATCAACTTCTTCAACGAGTACTACGTGCTCGACCTCGTGATGACCGAGGTCGACGGCGTCGAGCAGCCCTCGGGCGTCGTCGCGTACGACCTCGCGAGCGGCGAGCTGCACGTCTTCCAGGCGAAGGCCGTGATCTTCGCCACCGGCGGCTTCGGCAAGATCTACAAGACGACCTCGAACGCGCACACGCTGACCGGCGACGGCGTCGGCATCGTCTGGCGCAAGGGCCTCCCCCTCGAGGATATGGAGTTCTTCCAGTTCCACCCGACCGGCCTCGCCGGCCTCGGCATCCTCCTCACCGAGGGCGCCCGCGGTGAGGGTGCGATCCTCCGCAACGCCTCGGGCGAACGCTTCATGGAGCGCTACGCCCCGACCATCAAGGACCTCGCGCCCCGCGACATCGTCGCGCGCTGCATGGTGCAGGAGGTGGCCGAGGGCCGCGGCGCCGGCCCCCACAAGGACTACGTGCTGCTCGACTGCACGCACCTGGGTGCCGAGGTGCTCGAGACCAAGCTCCCCGACATCACCGAGTTCGCCCGCACCTACCTCGGCGTCGACCCGGTGTACGAGCCGGTGCCCGTGATGCCGACCGCGCACTACGCGATGGGCGGCATCCCGACGAACGTCGCCGCCGAGGTGCTGCGCGACAACACCACCGTCGTGCCCGGCCTCTACGCCGCCGGCGAGTGCGCGTGCGTCTCGGTGCACGGCTCGAACCGCCTCGGCACGAACTCGCTGCTCGACATCAACGTCTTCGGCAAGCGCGCCGGCCGCAACGCGGTCGAGTACGTGAACTCCGGCGTCGAGTTCACCCCGCTGCCCGACGACCCGGCACGCGGCATCCGCGAGCTGCTCGCGCAGCTGCGCGACTCGAACGGCACCGAGCGCATCGCCGCCATCCGCAAGGAGCTCCAGGACGAGATGGACAAGGGCGCGCAGGTGTTCCGCACCGACGAGTCGCTCGCCCACGTCACGAACGTCATCGCGGGCCTCCGCGAGCGGTACAAGAACATCGCCGTCCAGGACAAGGGCAAGCGGTTCAACACCGACCTGCTCGAGGCCGTCGAGCTCGGGTTCCTGCTCGACCTCGCCGAGGTCGTCGTCTTCTCCGCACGCAACCGCAAGGAGAGCCGCGGCGGCCACATGCGCGACGACTTCCCGAACCGCGACGACGAGAACTACATGCAGCACACCATGGCGTACCTGTCGGGCGACGCGCACTCGGCCGACGCGGCCGACCACATCCGGCTCGACTGGAAGCCCGTCACCGTCACGCGCTACCAGCCGATGGAAAGGAAGTACTGATCGTGAGCACCGCCACGCTCGAACAGGCGCCCGCCGCTGAGGCCCCCATCCAGTCGTTCACCGTCACCTTCCTGATCCGCCGCTTCGACCCCGACGTGGACACCGAGCCGCGCTGGCAGGACTTCGACGTCGAGATGTACGCGACCGACCGCGTGCTCGACGCGCTGCACAAGATCAAGTGGGAGCAGGACGGCTCGCTGACCTTCCGTCGCTCGTGCGCCCACGGCATCTGCGGCTCGGACGCGATGCGCATCAACGGCCGCAACCGGCTCGCGTGCAAGACCCTGATCAAGGATCTCGACATCTCGAAGCCGATCTACGTCGAGGCGATCAAGGGCCTGCCCCTCGAGAAGGACCTCATCGTCGACATGGAGCCGTTCTTCGCGAGCTACCGCGAGGTGCAGCCGTTCCTCGTGGCGAACTCCACGCCCGAGCCGGGCAAGGAGCGCGTGCAGTCGGTCGCGAACCGCGCGATCTTCGACGACACCACGAAGTGCATCCTCTGCGCCGCGTGCACCTCGTCGTGCCCGGTGTTCTGGACCGACGGCCAGTACTTCGGCCCCGCGGCGATCGTGAACGCCCACCGCTTCATCTTCGACTCCCGCGACGACAACGCGCAGACCCGCCTCGACATCCTCAACGACAAGGAGGGCGTGTGGCGCTGCCGCACGACCTTCAACTGCACCGAGGCCTGCCCCCGCGGCATCGAGGTCACGAAGGCCATCGCCGAGGTCAAGCAGGCGATCATGCGCGGCAAGCCGTAAGCAGAGATCAACCCCGAACGGGGCCGGTGCCGGGCGGCACCGGCCCCGTTCGCGTTGCGGGAGAACCACGGCACGCACGAGGGGCCGGTGCATCCGAAGCACCGGCCCCTCGCTCGCGTGGTTCCTAGGCGGTGTGCCGTTCACCCGGGCGGCGGCGACGGACGATCGTCACCGACACCAGCAGCGCACCGATCAGCAGGAGCCCGGCAGCACCCCAGAGGAGGGGCCCGCCTGCGAAGCCGGTCGAGGCGATGCCAGGAACCGGCGGCTGCGGCACTCGGACCGTGACGGTCGAGTCGTCGCAGAGGATGGGCAGTTCGGGATCGATTACCGCGAGCGGGGCGATCTCTTCCCCGGGTTCGCCGTTGATCTCGCCCTGATCGGGCAGGTCGTTCCAGCAGACCTCACCGGTGTTGTCGATGCTCGACTTCTTCGACGCGGGGTTCAATGTGACGCCGAGCACCACATCGGGGGCATCGGGCTCGGTACCGCCGATCATGCCGTTGAGCACGCAGTGCAGGGTGCCGCCGTACCCCGACGAATCCTTGCCGGTGACCTCGCAGTCGTCCCAGCGCGGGAAGGCGGGGGCAGGATCCGTCGTGATCGTGTTCACCTTGAGGTCGCCGGGGATCTCGTCGAAGAGCTCCATAGCCTCGACCGCGCCGAGCCCCGAGTTGGTGACCGCCAGCGTGTAGTCGAACGAGCTTCCCGGCTTCGCCTCGGTCACGCTCGACGTCTTCTCGATCGTGACGCTCGGGTCGCGCTGGACCTCGCATGCCGGGGTGGCCTGCGGATACACCGCGAGCACGGACTCGCTCGGGTTGACCTGGAACGTGATCGTCATCGGGTTCACCTGGTCGGCGAACGCGTAGCTCTCGAGCTTCGAGTCCTTGACCATGTTCTCCCAGATGTCGACGATGCCGTTCTCGCCCACGACGTCGCCCTCCTGGATGAGGCGCCATCCGGGCCATCCGATCGAGATGCCCTCGTCGTTCACGACGCCGTACGGCCACAGGGTGCGGCCATTGCGCTCGTCCCACGGGATCTCCGTCACGACCGGCTCCGCGTCGGGGTAGACCGAGGCGTCGGGGGTCCAGGTGACCGTGATCGGCCCAGGAGCGACCGATCCGGTCGTCTGCACGTTGTAGTGCAGGTAGGGCACGTCGTTCTCGCACTGCACGAAGGCGTTCGCCTGCATGGCCTTCGTCGGCACCTCGGCCGTGTCGCAGTCGTTCGTCGGGTCGACGTCGAACTCCGAGACCTCGACGCACGCCGTGTTCTCGATGTCCTCCGCAGGGACGAGCGGCGGCTCCTCCGACGGGTTCTCGGGCAGCTCGGGTCCGACCACCGGGTCCTTCAGCGTCACGGGGATCGTGATCTCCACGATCGGACCGGGGCCGAAGGTCGCATCGGTCGTCCAGGTCAGCTCGTTGCCGTTCTGGAGGAACGTCCACGAACCGATCGGGTCGAGCGTGATGTCGGCCGGGTCGAACTCGAGCGAGTCGGGCAGCGTGTCGGTGACGACGACGCCGTCGACCGGTGTCGGCCCGTTGTTCGTCACCGTCAGCACCCAGTCGAAGGTGTTGTCGTCGGTGCCGGCCTCGACCGCATCCACGCCGTCGGGAAGCACCGCAGCCTTCACGATGCCGACGTCGACGATCGGGATGTCGGTGCATCCCTCGAGCTCGGTCGTGACGGTGCCGTTCACCATCTCCGCGGTGTTGAGGAACCCGCCGCCGGTCTCGGTCGCCGCGCACTTCGCGTGGTCGATCGTCTCGATCGAGGCGGCGTTCGCGCGGACGGTGATCGTCCAGACGTGGGTGTCGCCGGCGGTGATCGGATGCGCCGTCGCGAGCGTCGTGGCATCCTCGCCGTTCCAGCCGGCGACGTCGCCGCCGTCAGGATCCGTCGCCGTCGCCGATTCGATCGTCACGCCGTCGGGGAAGGCGAGCGTGTCGCTGAGGTCGTAGACGAGATCGTGGTCGCCGACCGTGTCGACGGTGATCTCGTAGACGATCTCGTAGTCGCCGCCGCCGAGGTCGGTCGCGGGGTGCGCGACCTTGACCGCGGTGGTGCGGCCGGGCTCGGCGCAGGCCTCGTCGTCGGTCGGGAGCCCCGCGACGGTCAGCGTCGCCGAGTTCGCGAAGCCGCCCTGCTCACCGGGCACGCAGTTCGTCGAGCCGTCGCCCTCGCCTTCGCCCTCGTCCCAGACCGCGTCACCGGTGACGGTGGCGTGCACCGTCACGAGGTACTCGTGGGTGCCGACGGCGGCCGTCAGGACGACGTCGTTCGCGAGTTCCTCGACCGGCTGGGTCGCCGGGTCCTCCCAGACGTCGCCCGAACCGTCGGGGCCGGTCCACGAGGCCTCGTCGATCTCGATGCCCTCGCCGAAGTCGGCGAGCGAGTCGACCAGGTCGTAGGTGACGGGCGAGACGACGCTCTCGTTCGTCACCGTCACGGTGTAGTCGATCGTCCAGGTGCCGTCGTCCTCCTGCACGACCCCGGTGACCTCCTTGTCGAGCAGGTAGCTCGCGGGCTTCGCCGTGTTGACGATGGTGCACGTCACGTCGTCGCCCGGTGAGAGGTTCGCCGTGTCGCCGGTGAGCACACCCGGCACGTCGCAGCTCCACGTGCCGGCCTCGAACTCGTCGGCGCCCTCGAAGTCGCTCGCGAGCTCGGTGAGCACGTAGTCGACGTTCGACTCGACCGCGCCGGTCGCGGTGCCGTCGCCGGTGATGACGGCCGCTTCACCCTCTTCGGTCGCCGAGACCGTCCACAGCGTCGGCGGGAAGTCCGCCTCGACCGAATCGGGGGCGACGTCCTTCACGAGCGTCAGCGTCGGCGCGAGGTCGGTGTTCTCGATCTCGCAGTCGACGGTGGCGCCGAGCTCGTGGACCGTCAGCGTCGCGCTCGTCGCGCCGTCGGCGGCGGTGAGCGTGAACGCGTCCTCACCCTGCTCCGAGGTGCAGCTCCAGGTCGCGAGGACCTCGTACTCGACGCCGTCCTCCCAGATCACCGACACCTCGTTGAGCGTGTACCCGACCTCGAGGTCGACGGGTCCCGAGGCGGTGCCCGGTCCCCCGAAGCCGTCCTCGGGCGTGCTCGCCGACACGGTCCAGTCGGATGCCACGGCGTCGCCGCCGTGCGCATTCGTCACGATCTTCTCGAGGTTGACCGTCTGCACGCAGTCGACCTCGTTGGTCACGAGATAGCTGTTCACCGTGGCGTCGAGCGTGTAGTCCCCCGTGCCGTTCTCGACGGCGTCGACGATCTCGCAGCCCTCGGGCACGACCACGTCGGTCTCACCGACGGCGACCTCGTCGCCGAGCGAGTACGGGCCGCTCTCGGCATCCCAGTCGACGTCGGTGCCGTCGAGCTGGCCCTGTGCGGTGAAGCCGTCGGGCAGTTCGTCGCTGTCCCATGCGATCGGCTCGCCGCCGTCGATCACCCACGCCTTGTCGACGATCACGATCACGGGCACGTCGAGGCAGCCGTCGTCGGTCCACGTGCCGCCGGAGGTGACGACCGCGCCGTTCAGGAGTCCCTGCCCGTCGTCGCCCTCGCAGAGGAGCGCCGGGGAGCCGTCGACGCCGTCGACCGTGAACGACACCGTGACGGTGAAGGTGTGGGTCGCGCCGCCGGCGAGTTCCTGGTCCTCGACGATCACGTCGGTCGCCGGGCTCGCGCCGTTCCACGCGGGGTTCACCGTGACATCCGCGCTGGTGACCTCACGATCGGTGATCGTGACGCCGTCGGCGAAGTCGGGGGTGTCGGCGAGGTCGTAGACGAGCGACTGGCTCGCGCTCAGGTTCTCGACCGTGATCTCGTACGTGGCCTCCCAGTGGTCGCCCACCTTGACCGCCTCGGTGCCGACCGCGGTCTTCGTCACCTCGGGCTCGGCGGGCAGGCCGCAGCCGTCGTCCGACTGGGGCACGCCGTCGCTCGTCAGCGTCGCGGTGTTGAGGAATCCGACGTTCGGCTCCTCATCGCTCGGGTCGCAGGTGTTCGTCGTCGGGTCGGTGAACGCCGCCTCGTCGACCTTCGCGGTCACCGTGACCGTGTAGCTGTGCACCTCGTCGATGTCGATCACCTCGGGGGTGCCGACGATCGTCTCGGTGGGGTTCGCCTCGGGGTCCTCCCACTCGCCGTCGGTGCCCTGGCCCGCCCACTCGGCGGTGAGGATCTCGACCGAGGGGCCGAAGTGCAGCGTGTCCTCGAGCGTGTACGTCGAGATGTAGTCGCCGTTGCCGGTCACCGTCACGTCGTACTCGACGGTCCAGACGCCCTCGCCGTCCTGGGTGACGGTCGGGTCGGACTTCTCCACCGTGGGACGGCCGCCCGGCTCAACCGGGGTGCAGTCGTCGGAGGTGTCGACGATCTCGCCGCTCGTGAGCTCGACCTCGTTGAAGAAGCCGGCGCCCGACTGCCCGTCGACGCAGAGCCGCTCGTTCTCGGGCAGGCCCGAGGGAACGGTCGCGTTGAGGGTGATGCGGTAGACGTGCACCGCTCCGGCCGCGATCGGCTCATCGGCCACGACCGGGATGGTCGCCGGAACCGGCGACGCGTCGGTCGTGATCGGACCCGCCACCGGCGAGACCTCCTCGACGGTGTACGAGTTCAACGTCACCGACGCCGGGAAGCCCGGAACGTCGTCGAGCGAGTAGTAGCCCGCCTTCGCGCCCGGCGCGGTGTTCGAGACCGTCAGCAGGTAGCTGACGTCCCAGGTCGCGTCGAGCTGCTGCAGTGCGGTCGCGCCGCTCTTCAGCACCTTGGGGGCGCTGGGGCTGTCGCACGCCGTGTCCGTCTCGGGGTTCCCGCCGACCGTGAGCACGGCGGCGTTGTTGAACGCACCGTCGCTGTCGTCCTGCGGGCACGCGGTCTGCGCGGGCGTCAGGGTCGGTCCGTCGAGCGCGATGCCCGAGACGGTGATGATCCAGACGTCGGATGCCCCGCCCGCGAGGTAGGCGTCGGCGACGAGTGCTCCGGCGCCGGCCCAGCCGGCCGCGGCCGGCGACCCGTCACGGGTGACCGTGTAGCTCGCACCCGAGAGGTCGACGCCGGCACCGAAGTGCAGCTCGTCCTCGAGCGAGTAGGTACCGCCGACGGCGCCGGTGTTGTCGACGTCGATGCGGTACTGGATCGTCCAGAGTCCGTCGACGCCCTGGCTCACCGAGCCGGGCACGACCGTCTTGTCGTGCACGATGACCGGCGGGTCGACCGTGACGCAGCCGGTGGCGTCGTCGGACTGGTTGCCCGACTCGACCGTCGCGACGTTGTTGAGTCCGCCGTCGCTCGGACACCGGAAGCCGGCCTGGTCGGCACCGATCTCGACGATGACCTGCACCTGGTAGACGTGCTGGTCGACGCCCGCCGTGCCCGCGAGGGTCACATCGTCGGCGAGGAGGGTGTTCGGCGCGAATCCGGTCCACGAGGCCTCGGTCGGCACGGGCTGGGCGACGACCGTCGCAGGCCCGGTGGCGGTGACGCCCGTCGGCAGGTCGAGCTCGTCGACGAGGTCGTAGACGACGCTCGTCGTCGCGGACGGGTTCGTCACGGTGATCGTGTACGGGAGCGTCCAGGTTCCGTCGCCGTTGTCGACGGCGGTGCCGCCCTGCTTGGCGATGGTCGGCTTCACGGGCAGCTCGCAGTCGGATGCCTCGTAGGGGACCTGTCCGACGTACATCGTCGCCGTGTTGAGGAAGCCGACGGTGCCGGGCTCCTGGTCGTCGCATGCGCCCTGGGTCGATCCGGTGAAGTCCGCGTCGGCGTCGACCGTCGCGTTCACGGTGACCCGCCATGTGTGCGAGGTCCCCGCGGCGAGCTGCGGTTCGCCATCGAACGGCTGCACCGCGTCGAATCCGACGGTCCAGGCCTCGGCGGAACCGGCGGGCAGCGGTTGCACGCGCTGGTAGCTCGCGCTGTTCACCGTCACCTCCGAGCCGAAGTCGAGCTGGTCGGAGAGGATGTAGTCGAGCGGCTGGAAGGCGCTCGGGTTCGTCACGACGATGTCGTAGGCGATCGTCCACGAGCCGTCCGCGTTGGGCGTCGGCACGGCCGCCGTCTTCGAGATCGACGGGGTGAACGGCTTGAGCGTGTTGGTGACCGTGCACTCGACCGCGTCGCCGGCGCCGAGCGCGGCCACGTTCGGGCCGGGCACCTCCGGGCCGCCGTTCAGCGAGCAGAGCCACGCGCCGGGGGCGAATTGGTCGGCATTCGGCAGATCGGTGCTCTCCGAGAGTTCGAAGGCGACGCCTGCCGGAACGGTCACGACTCCCGTGGTGCCGTCACCGCTCGCGACGACCTGGTCGTCGTCGGTGCGGCTCGCGCTCAGCGTCCACTCGTTCGCGGCGGCGACGTCGCCGGTCACGACCTTCGTGAGCTCGAGCGTCGGGGCGATCGGGTCGTTGGAGATGACGCAGGTGCCCTGCCCGAGCGCGGGCAGCGTGATCTGGTCGGTCTCGACGAACTGGCCGTTCGGCGACGTGCGGCACATGACGCTCGTCTGGGTCCAGCCGTCGGGCCCGCCGCTCTCCGACACCGTGTACGCCTTGCCGGGGCGGACGTACACGGTCTCGCCCGTGGTCGCGTCCTGGGCGTCGAGACCCGGGATCGCGGGCGCGTTCGGCGTCGCGGTGAGCGTCCAGTCGCTCGGTTCGGCATCGATGCCGAGGTCGTTGTCGACGTTCTTGATGAGCGTGAGCGACGCGGTCTGGTTGACCGCGGTGCACTGGACCCGGAAGCCCAGCGGCACCGTGACGCCGCCGTTGAGGCCGTCGGCGAAGCCGGGGACGACCGTGCCGCCCGCGTTCACCTGCACGCAGTCCCAGCTGCCCGTGGCGGGCGGCACCGGAACGGCATTCAGGCCGAGGGTCTGTACGTATCGCGGGTCACCCGTCTCCACGAGCGGGTAGGTGACGTTCGGGGTCACGAGTGCCGTCGCGTTCGGGGTGCCGGTGGCGCCGTTCGGTCCGGCGAGCGCCCCGCCGGGAGCCACTGCGTCGAGATTCCACTCGCCCGGTGCGACGGGACCGTTCGAGACGGTCTTCTTCAGCGTGAGCTGGGAGTCGCAGGCGACGGTGTTGGTGATCGTGTACGTGTTGTCACCCGGTTGCAGCGTGGCACTGTACGGCAAGGCCCCGTTGGCCGGTGCGCTGCCGTTCGCGAGCGTCACCTTGCTGTCGGTGATGCGGCAGAGGTCACGCGAGCCGACGCTCGTCGTCTCGTTCAGCGACACGACGGTGTTGGCCGGGACCGGGCCCTGCGGCGTCACCCACGGCGCGTTCGCGCCGCCGACGGTGAGCTGCGCCGTCAGGCCGATCGGCTGCTGGCCGTTCTGGTAGGTCACGCCGTTCACGACCCAGACCTTGTTGACGCTGTAGGTCGACTGCGGCAGCGGTGGCCGGTTCCAGACCGTACAGGTGACGGCCTGCGTGGAGCTGACCGGGATCGAGAAGCCGTTCGTCTCGTTCGTCACCGTGATCGCGTTACCTGTCGCGACGTCGGTGCAGACGGCGTTCTTGCCGCTCGTCGTGACGATGCTGTGGCCCTGCGGATCCTCGGTGACCTTGACGGTGCCCGAGGTGGTGCCGCCCGCGAAGGTGAGCGGGAGGTTCACGGCGCCGGTGCCGGCCGCCGTCACGCCCGACTGCGATGCGGGAGTGATGCCGCCGGTCGTGGGCTCCGCGGTGAAGGTCCAGCCGCCCGCCGGAGTCTGGCCCGTCTTCTGCTCGCCCGTGCTCGTGTTCGACACGACCTGCTTCACGACCGAGACCGATCCCTGGCAGGCACCGAGCGCGAGGTTGCGCAGGATCGTCCCGGCCTGGTCGTAGCTCGCGGACTGGAAGTAGTCGGAGTTCAGCTGGCTGCCGGAAATGGCCACGAGGTTGTCGGGCGAGCCCCCGACGCCGCTGCCGACGCCGAAGGCGATGACACGGGTGCCGAGCGCTTTCACGGCATTGGCCGAGAAGACGCCGTTCTCGACCTCGCGGAATCGAGTGCGGTTGCCCGGGCCCTCGTTGTTCGCGTAGACCGTGGGGTTGCCGTCGGTGAGCACGAGTGCGATGTCGTACTGCGTGCCGCTCGTCGCGACCTGGTAGATGCCGCGGTCCCAGTTCGTCGCCCCGCTGGGGGTGCCGAAGCTGTCGATGTGGTTGCGCACCGTGTTCGCACCGCCGACCGTCGAGACCGGCGTGATGCCCAGGTTGCCGCCGACGCTCGCGGGCGCGACGTTGTTGAAGGTGAAGATGCCGACCTGCGACGGCGTGCCCTGCAGTGCGGTGACGAAGCCCTTGGCGGCGTCCTTCAGGTCGTCGAAGTTGGGTTCCACGGAGCCGGAGAGGTCGATGACGAGCGCGATTCGCACGCCGCACTGCTGGGCCCTGGTCGGATTCGCGAGCGAGTTCTGCCAGATGCCGCCGGAGGCGTTGTTCGCGGTGTTGCCCGTGGCGATCATGAAGTCGCTCAGCGAGCTGAGGGTCTCGCCGGCGTCGACGTCGGCGATGCGGAATCGGTAGTCCGCGGAGGTGGGCGAGGTGCCGGTCGCGAGCGTGTCGTTCGAGAACCAGCCGGCCGGGACGCCGGGAGTCGCCTGCGCGACCCAGAAGTTGGAGTTGTTGGCGTTCGGCACGACGAAGCTGCAGACGCCGGCGGCGGTCGACGTGCAGGTCGCCCACGGCTGGTTGATGATGGAGCCGAAGCTGCCGGCATTGTCGGTGTAGAGCTGCAGGGTCACTCCGCCGAGACCGCCGACGCTCGAGATGCCGGTACGTGCCCCGCCGACCTGGACGTTGATGGTCGCGGGACCCGTGTAGGTCTGGGTGAAGGTGCAGTTCGCGGTCTTGTTGTTGCTGTCGGGGAAGGTGACCGTTCGGGCTGCCTGATTCCAAGTGGGGTCGCCGCCGCCCGGACCGCCCGTGGTGCACTCGAACGTCGTCGTGTAGTTCGCCGGCCCGTTGTCGGCGAACAGCGTGTAGGTGTTGTTGCGCGGCACCGGCCGGGTCTGCCCGGAGGTGAAGTTGTAGTTGTCGCTGTTGCTCGAGCGGACGGCGTGCAGCGTCCACTGGCTCGCCGTCGCCGGTCCGCCGGAGACGACGTTGGTGATGGTGAGGCTGCCGCAGTTCGACGTACAGTCCGCTGTGTCGGCCGGGAAGACCGCCATCGGCGCGACGAGCTGTTCAGTGGCCTCGGGAGCCGGCGCCGGCTCGGCGGGCGCCCGCTCGGCGGGCGGCGCCTCGGCCGGCGGCTCCTCTGCGGGCGGTTCCTCCGCCGGCGGCTCCTCCGCCGGCGGCTCCTCCGCCGGCGGCTCCTCCGCCGCAGGCTCCTCGCTCGGTGCCGCGCTCTCCCCCGTCCCGGGTTCGACCGACTCGCTCGCGACCTGCGCCGACTCGGGCGTCGTCCCGTCCGACGCCTCGCCTGCGGCGAAGGCCATCGTGGGCAGCCCGATCGCGAGCATCGCGCCGGCGGTGATCGCGGCGATGGTCGCGCGGAGCGATCGGCTTCGTCGCTCCTGGCGGCGGCGTCGAGCGCGACGTCCCTCAGGCTTGCGGTCGGAGCGGAACGGGTCGAACAAGCTGTCCATGGTTGTCGAACCTTCGTGATCGGGTGATGCGCACGGTGGCACAGATCGCGCAATTGCGCCGAGTCAACCAGAGGATTCGGGGGACAAACAGGGGGGCGGTGACACCAAAACGGGGGGCATGCTCCGCTCTCAAATCAGTATTGATCAGGGATTCATGAGATCGTGTCACCCGAAAGCGGGGTACTCGACAATCACTCGACTTCCCCCCTTCGGGGGACACGCCGACGGGGGTCGGACCTCGATGGTCCGACCCCCGTTCGCCAGGGCCTCAGCGCGCCCTCACCGACTCACGCGGCGTGTTCGCCCTGCCTGCGCCGGCGGATCACCATGCCGGCCGCGACGAGCAGTCCGCCGAGGAGCACGAGTCCTGCAGCGCCCCAGACGACGGGCTCACCGCCGAAGCCGGTGGCGGCCATGGGCTGCGGGATCCGCACGGTCACCGTCGAGTCGTCGCAGACGACCACCGGATCCTCGGAGGTGTCGTCGGCGTTCTGCCAGCACACCTCGCCCGTGTTCACGACGCTCGTCGCCTTCGTCGCCGGGTCGACGTGCACGTCGAGCACGATGGGCGGGGCTTCGGGGTAGTTCGGACCGAGCACCCCGAGCAGGTCGCAGTGCAGCAGTCCGCCGTAGCCCTCGGCGTCCTGACCGGTCACCTGGCAGTCCTCCCAGCGCGGGAAGGCGGGAGCGGGTGCCGTCGTGATGTCGTCCACCCGGAGGTGCGACGGGATCTCGTCGAAGATCTCCACCGGCTCCGCCGAGCCGACGCCCGTCGCCGTGACCTCGAGCGTGTACTCGAAGTTCGTGCCGGGCTTCGCCTCCTCGACGCTCGCGGTCTTCAGGATGTCGACCTCGGGCTCGCGATCGATCGCGCAGGTGGGCAGCGCCTGCGGGTACACCGCGAGCACCGACTGCGAGGGATTCACCGAGAACGTGATCGTCGCCGGGTTCTCCATGTCGCGCCAGGGGTAGGTCGGCACCGTCTCGTCGAGGATCAGGTCGCCGAACCGGGTGCCCGGCGTGGGCGGGTTCGTGAGGTCCTCCTCGGTGATCGGGCGCCAGCCCGGGAACTCGAACGGCACGCCATTCTCGTCGACCGCTGCGCCCGGCCAGAGCAGCCGGCCGTTGCGCTCGTCCCAGGGAACCTTCTGCTCCTTCGTCAGCGTGCCGTCGGCGCTCGTCCAGGTGACGGTGATCTCGCCGGGTTCGACGTGCTCGCTCGCCGCGACGTTGAAGTACAGCCACGGGACATCCGCGATGCAGCGCACGAACGCGGCCGGGTCGATCGCCTTGCGGGGCACGTCGACCTCGTCGCAGTCGTTCGCCTCGATCAGGTCCTCGAGCACGCCCTCGCCGCTCGTGATCGCGACGCACGCCTGGTTCGGGACGTCGCCGATCTCGATCTCGGGCAGCGGCGGCACGGGGTCGTCGGGGTCGACGATGTCGGTCTCCACCGGCTCGGGCTCGGGCAGCCGCACCGGGATCGTGATCGTGGCCACATCGCCCGGCTCGAACGGTCCGACGCCGTGGGCGGCGAACTCGTTGTCGCCGACCGTCGGCTGCTCGGTCCAGGTGCCGACCCCCTCGAAGGTCGCCGGGCCCGTGACCTCGAGCTCGGGGTCGACCAGGTCGGTGACGTCGAGCTCCTCCACATCGATGCTCGAGTGGTTGGTCACGGTGAGCACGTAGTCGAACTCGTCACCGCCCTCGATCGCGTCGTCGGGCAGACCGCTGAGGTCGTAGTTCTTCTCGATCCCGACGTCCACGAGTTCGGCCTTGTTGGTGAGGTCGCAGCTCGTGAGCTCGCCGACCTCGACGAGCGCCGTGTCGTCTCCCTCGCCGTCGCGGTCGCAGATCCAGCCCTGGCTGAAGAAGTACTTCAGCAGCGGGTGGGTGGATGCCTCGGCCGTCGGCTCCTCCGAGAGGCCGTACTCGCCCGTGGGAAGGGTGAACACGGTGCCGACGTGCCCGAGCACCGCGACGCTCTCGTCGGCGCCGGTGCCCGTGAGCAGCCAGTCCTTCGGTGCGAGCTGCTCGAGGTCGCCGAGCCCGAGGTCGGCGAGGTCGATGCCCTCGAACGCCGAGAGGTCGACGTGCTTCTCGAGCGTGAGCCGGCCGACCGGGATGGTGTCGCAGTCGTCGACCTTCGTCACGATCGTGCCGTTGTCGAGCACCGCCTCGTTGAAGAAGCCGCGACCGCTGGTCGACGCCTCGCAGGTGACGTGATCGATCACCGTGATCTCGTCGACGTCGGCCACCACCACGATCGTGTAGGTGTGGACCGCCGACTTCAGGATCACCGCGTCCTCGGCGAGCGTCGTCTCGGAGTCGCCGTTCCAGGCCGACGTGTCGAAGCCCGCGTCGTTCGTCGCGGTCGCCGAGACGATCTCGACGCCAGCCGGGAACCCGAGGTCGTCCTCGAGGTCGTAGTACTGGTCCTGCGTGGCGCTCTCGTTGGTGACGACCACCTCGTAGGTCACGGTCCAGTCGCCGTCGTCGCCGCGCACCGGGCTGCCGACGAGCTCCTTCGTGACCGTCGTGCGGCCGGGCTCGTCGCAGTCGGTGGCCGGCTGCGGTTCGCCGTCGCCGACGATCAGGAACGCGGTGTTGCGGAAGCCGCCCTGGGTGGTCTCGCCCTCCTGGCACTGGTCCTGCGAGGTCTCGTAGACCTCCTCGCCCGCAGTCGCGTTGATCGTGATCGTGTAGGTGTCCGTCCCGGAGGCCGGCACCGACTCGTCATCGGCGAGCACGGAGTTCGATGCCGTCGGATCCCAGTCGGCGGCCTCGTCGCTCGGCCCCTCGGCCTCGGCGTCGTTGATCACGATGCCGACCCCGAAGAACGGCTGGTCCTGCAGGTCGTAGACGAGCGGCGCGACCGGGCTCTGGTTGGTCACCTTCACCTCGTAGACGAGGTCCCACGTGCCCTCGGCGTTCTGCCCGATGGAGACGAGCTCCTTCGTGATGAGTCCGGTCGGCGGGACCACGTCGTTCGTCACGTCGCAGCTGAGCGTGGCGCCCGGCGTCGCGACGAACTGGTTGCCCGCCGTCTGCGGGTCGGAGTCGGTGCACGTCACCGTGCCGCCCGACCAGCCCGCCGGCAGTTCGCCCTCGGTCACCGTGTAGACGGTGCCGATCTTCAGGTTCGTCCACGTGACGCTGTCGGTCACGTTGCCCACTCCGGTCACCGTCTGCTCGGCCTGCGGCAGCACGCCGTCGGCGGGCGAGATCGTGAGCGGGAACGACCACTCGAAGCCGTCGGGGACGCCGGTCACGTGCTTGGTCACGGTGACCTCGCCGGGCACCGCCTCGTTCGTGATCGTGCAGCTGATCGACAGGCCGGGCGTGACCTCGAACTGGAAGCCGGCGAGCTCGTCGTCGGCATCCTCGAGGTCGCCGCCGTTGCAGATGAAGTCGCCCTCGTTCCAGCCCGACTCGTCACCCTCCGTGAGCGTGTAGGTCTCGCCGACCACGAGGTCGGTCCAGCTCACGCTGGCGTCGGCCTCGGTCACGTGCTGCGTCGTCGGCTGCGCGCCGACCGCGGGCGAGATCGTGATCTCGAAGTCGAAGGGGTAGCCCTGCGGCACGCCCTTCACGATCTTGCGCACGGTCACGTCGCCAGTCTCCGGGGCGTTCGTGTACGTGCAGACCACGGTCTGACCTGCTGCGAGCTCGATGCTCGCCGTCGCGCCCTCGGTGTCGACGCCGTCGGGCGGCGTGCACTCGAGACCGGTGAGGTCCCAGTTCGCCGTGTCGCCCTCGGTGACCGTGTAGCTGCCGGGGAGGAGCGAGCCGAAGGCCTGCGGGGCGTCGCCGTCGGTGAGCGAGAACTCCTGGTCGTCGCCGTCACCCGCGAAGGTGAAGGGGAACGCCTGGGTCGCGCCGCCCGGGATCTCTCCGACGCCCGGCACCACCTTGTCGACGATAATGGTCGACAGCTCGGTGTTCGAGTAGGTGCAGACGACGGTCTCGCCCGGATCGAGGTCGATGCGACCCTTGAGCGGGTTCACCTGGTCGATCGACGAGCCGTTGTCGGCGCCCCCGACACGGGACTCGACGCAGCCGACGAGTTCGCCCACGTGCGTGTTCGTCAGCAGCTCGGTCACGCTGTAGCTGCCCGCCACGACGTTGTCGTAGCTGTTGGCGCCGGTGCCGTTCGCGGTGGTCACGCCGAAGGATCCGATCGACGGGTTGCCGGCCCACGGCCACGTGCCCGTGAACTGGAAGGTGCCGTCGGCGCCGTCGATGTTCTTGACGATGATGATCTTGCCCTTGGCCGTGTTCGTGATGTCGCACTCGAACACGTCGCCCGGCTCGACCGTGAAGCCCGACTCGTCGACGGACTCCGCGGTGTCGTCGCCAGCGTGGGTGACCTCGCAGACGAGCTCGCCCACGACCCATCCGGCGCCCGGGTCCTTCTCGGCGAGCGAGTAGGTGGTGCCGGGCACGAGGTCGGTGAACGTCGTGTCGCCGACGCCGCCGCCGGCGGGGGTGGTGACGATCTGCTCGATCGGGGCGCCGGCCGGGTCGATCGGGGTCAGCACGAAGGTGAAGCTGCCGGCCGCGCCGACCGAGGTCTTCGTGACCTTCGCCGAGGCGGGCTCCGCCTCGTTCTTCACCGTGCACTCGAGCGAGAAGCCCGGCGTGACCACGAACTGGTCGCCCGGCTTGCCGGGGTTCGAGTCGGGGCCGCACTCGACGACGCCGCCGGTCCAGCCAGCGGGCAGGTCCTCGGTGATCGTGTACTCCTCGCCGACGACGAGGTCGGTCCAGGTGACGGTGTCGCTCGTGTTGCCGGTGCCCGACACGGTCTGCGTCGCGCTCGGCTTCACGCCGTCGGCGGGGTCGATCGTGAGGTCGAACTCCCATTCGGTGTCGTCGGCGACGCCGTCGACCGTCTTCGTGACCTTCACCTCGCCAGGTTCGGCGACGTTCTTCACCTCGCACTCGAGCGAGAGGCCCGGGGTGACGGTGAACTGGAAGCCCGGGTCATCCGACTCGTCGTCGATGCCCTCGCAGGTGATCGTCCCCTCGTCCCAGCCGGCGAGGTCGCCCTCGGTGAGGGTGTACGTCGTGCCGACGTCGAGGTCCTTCCACTCGACGATCGGGTCGTCGTCCGTGGCGTTGATGGTTCCCTGCTGGCCGCCGGGCACCGGGCTGATCGAGATGGGGAACGACCAGTCGTAGCCGTCGGGCACGCCGTCGACCTTCTTCTCGACGGTCACGCTGCCCTTCGTCGCCGTGTTGAGCACCGTGCACTCGACGGTCTCACCCGGCGAGAGCGTGATGCCGATCGGCGAGTCGGCGGTGGGCGTCTCGCCCGAGCAGGTCATGCTCGTGACGTCCCAGCCGGCCTCGGCGAGCTCGGCGAGCGTGTACGCGCCGGGGACGATGTTGTTGAACGCCTTCGACTGGCCGTCCTTGAGCACGAAGCCGCTCTGCCCCGTGAGGGTGAAGTCGAACTCCTGGGCGGAGCCGTCGGGGTTCGTCTGCTTCGTGACGATGATGTTGCCGCGCTGGGTGTTCGTGTAGGTGCAGGTCACGAGCTCACCCGGCTGCACCGTGATCGTGGCCTTGCCCTGGGCGATCGAGACGACCGAGTCGCCAGTGACGTCCTCGACGCACGTCAGGTTGGTGAGGTCGTAGAACGGAGCCGGGGTGGTCTCGGTGACGGTGTAGGCGCCGGGAGCGACGCTGTCGAAGAGCTTCGTCGCGGTGCCGCCGACGGTGGTGAGGTCGAAGCCCGAGAGGTCGGCGCCGGTCGTCGTGAAGCTGAACGTGCCGTTGTCGCCGGCGACGTTCTTGATGATCTTGATCTGGCCGTCCTGCTCGTTGGTGAACGTGCAGTTGAGCACCTGGCCGGCGATCGTCTTCAGCTTCGCGGTCGCGGTCGCGAGGAACACGTCGCCGTCACCGTCGCCGTCGGCGTCGCAGACGATCGACGTGAGGTTCCACTGGGGCGTGCCCGGCTCGGCGATCTCCGTGATGTCGACGTTGCTGCCGGGCGTGTAGTAGAAGACCTGCGAGCTCTGCCCGCCCGGAACCTGCACGTTGCCCTGCTGCCCGGTCACGGTGAAGTCGAAGGTCGCCGGGTCGCCCGCGGCGGCCTTCGTGATCTTCACGCCCGAGGTGACGTTCTCGATGGTGCAGGTGGTGGTCGCGCCGATGTACAGCTTGAAGCTGCCGTCGGTCGTCGACTCGACCTGCCCGTTCGCGGGGTTGGTGACCGAACACGTGGTCTGCTTGAACGCCCACGGCGACGGCGGCGTCGCCTCGGTGAGCTTGTAGTCGTTGCCCGCGAACACGTTGCCCCAATTGTGGGTGTCGCCCAGGCCGATGGCAGCGCCGAGCCCGTTGTTGCCGGCGACCGTGTCGGTCGGACCGGTCAGCGTGGCGTCGTGCACCTGCCCGCCCCCGGTGCGGGTGACCGCGTAGTTGAAGGAGGCGTTCGGCGCCCCCTGCGGGGTGCCGACCTTCTTCACGACGAGGCTGCCGCAGTTCGTGAGGGTGATCGGGTTCGACGACACGAGCTGGTCCTGCAGGGTGGCGGTGTCGCTGTTGCCGGTGCGGGTGATGAAGCCCGAGTCGAGGAACGAACGACAGGTGCCGTCGGGCGGCAGCAGCCCGGAGGCCGTGAGGTCGACCGCCATCTCACCGAAGGTCGCGTCGGTGCCGCTCGTGTTGGTGTCGGTGTTGCCGCCGACCGCGGCCTGGTAGACGACCGGGCTGCCGATGGGCTCCCAGCTGTTGCCGTCCCACGAGAGCACGCGGATGGAGGTGGTCGGGCTGCCCGAGGGGTCGTAGTTGAACTCGACCAGGTAGTCGTCGGACCGTCCGGCGGCCGGCCCCTGGAAGACCTCGTAGGAGGTCATGTCGCCGTTGCCCGAGAGGCGCGTCCAGTAGGCGTAGAAGATGGTGTGCTGAACCCCGTTGACCGTGACGACCTCGTACGCCGAGCCGCCGGTGCAGGCATCGCCCTTCGCGTTCGCCGAGTTCGTGATGAGGTTCTTCCACGGGTTGTCGTCGATCTTCGCGCCGCCCGGGAACACGCTCAGCGTCTCGGTGGCGCCGCAGGTGCCGGGCGAGCCGAGGGTCGCCCCGCTGTCCGCGGAGCGCTGCGCGGCGAGGATCCCACTCGACTGGTGCCCGGATGCGGTCGTGTACGCGGGCTTCGGCGTCGATCCCACGACCCCGCCCCAGTCGTTCGCGCCGGAGGTGTTGCCGTCGATCTCGAAGCTCGTCGAGACCGATCCGAGCGTGGCCGCCGCGGCCGAGGTCGCCGGCGCGACCGCCATGAAGACGGCACCGCCCGTCGCGAGCAGCCCGGTGATCGCGAGCGCGCTGATGAGACGCTGTCTCGCCCGCCTCGCCTGGAGCCTCAACGAGCGACGTCCGGTCGCCTGGTCGGTGGAACGGGTGCGGTGGGATCGCGTGACGTTCATCATCAGCCTTCGGGTTTCGGAAGCGGGTGAGCTTCCGGCTGTTCCGGCCCGGGCGACCGGGCCTGGGGGTGCGCGGGCACGCATTCCCCGGTGGTCCGCTTCCGCGGACCGGTGAACCCGCGGGTACGAGTTCGCGCTCATCCTCGCATCGGGGCACCGGCCCGAAACAGGGGCCCACTGGCACCAAAACGGGGGGATCCTCAGTTTTGGGGGACAGATCTTTCCCCTGATGGGCGCGAAATGGGGGACAAAGCCGATGCGTTCGAATGGTCCTGTGCTCGAAGCCGTTCACGCCCTCGGCCGGAACACCCGACCGCCGGCATGACGGATGCCCCGCCGGGATCGCTCCCGGCGGGGCATCCGACTCATCGCTCAGTTCTCGCGAGGACGACGAACCCCGCGAACGATCGCCGCGGCTCCGAGGAGCACGAGCATCGCACCGAGGGGCAGCATCGCGGAGGTCCGGACTCCGCTCTCGGCGAGGCCCGCCGGCGTCGACGACGGCGTCGACGGCGGCGACGGCTGGTCCGGCGCCGCGTTGCAGTTCGGCGTCGGCGGCGGGTACACCACGTCGGCGTCGTTCGACGGGTTGATCCGGATCTCGACGACCGCCTCGGCCCGCAGGTCGTAGAACGGTGCACTCGGATCGAGGATCCAGGTGCCGTCGGGCAGCAGCGTCCACCCCGGCCAGTCGGTCGGGTTGCCGTCCGCGTCGACCTCCGCCCCCGGCCAGAGCTGCTGTCCGGAGATGGTGTCGCCGCTCACCCACCCGGCCGGGTAGGCGATCGGATCGACCTGGGAGGCACCGTCGGCGAGGAGCGCCGCGACGTCATCGGCCGGGATCGAGGGGTCGCGATTCGCGAAGGCCTCGGGCGTCCACCAGATCAGCGAGATGGGATTGGCTCCCGGGTCGCTGATGTTGAACGGCGTGATCGAGTAGGTGAACCACGGGGTGTCGTTGACGCACTGCGCGAGTCCGACGAGTCCGATCGCCTTCACCGGGGTCTCGGCGTCGTCGCAATTGTCGTCGGGATTCGAGTCGAACCCGGGCTCGCCCGCCTCGACCTCGGCAGCGGCGATCGACGGCGCCTCGGGTTCGGGGTACGCCTCGCTCGCGACGCAGGCGCCGTTCACGAGATCGGGGATCGGCTGGTCGGGCGCGGGTTGCGCGAGCTCGCCGACCGTGACCTCGAACGTGATCGTGATCTGGTCCCCCGGGAAGATCCAGCCGTTGTGCTGGACGGTGAGCACACCGTCCGCCACCTCGACCGGGTCCCACTCGCCCGGGTTCGGCGAGATCACCGCCGAACCGTCGACGTACGTCACCCCGTCGGGCAGGACATCGGTGACGAGGCTGCGGTACGCCGGGTCGGTGCCCTTGTTCGTGATCGTCAGCGTGTAGGTGATGACGTCGTCCTCGCCGGAGTCGACGGGCTCGTCGCCCTCGGTCGCCTCGTCCTTCTCGAGCACGAGATCGATGTCGACGACCGGGTGGTCGACGACGCAGACGTCGTCGTCCACGGCGACCGCGTTCGCGGTGCGCTGGGCGAGCGCGGGTTCCTCCTCGCTCGGGCACTCGCCGCCGGGCCCGGGCACGACGACGTTGTGCAGCAGTTCGCCGAACACGTCCTCGCCCACCTCGACGGTGTACGAGACCGTCGCCGAGTCACCGGGCTCGAGGTCGGGGACGTCCCACGTGAGCACGTCGCCCACGGGACCGGAGAGCCCGGCTCCGAGGTCGACGATGGTGCCGTTGTCGAGCACGTCGCTCACGTCGTCGAACGCCTTCGCCCCCGTCACCGTGGCGTCCGAGTCGTTGTAGGCCTGGAGCGTGTAGGTGATGAGGTCGCCGGGTTCGACGATCGCGCCGTCGGTCGGCATCGACCACTTCTGGAGGAGCCAGTGCGGCACGGGCACCCGCGGGCACGGCTGGACGGTGATCGTCTTCTCGAGATCGTTCTCGGGGTCGTCGCCCGTGCGATGGAGGACGACGTCGTAACTGCCGGGCTCGAGCTCGAAGTCGTGGTCGAGGACGTCCTCGAACGTGACCGAGTCGATGAGCTCGTCGGTGCCGGACTTGTAGACGCTGAGCGTGTACTCGAAGCCGAGCAGCAGGCCGAGGAGCGCGACCTTGACCGGCGGCGGCGTGCCCCCGGGCTCGGTGCAGATCTCGGCGGTCAGCTTCATCGTCGGAGGTGCCGGGTTGCAGTCCTCCTCGGTGATCTCGGTCTTCGTGGTGTTGAGGCCCGGGAAGTGATGCTGGACCCCGTCCTTGTCGAAGTAGTCGAACACCGGGATGATGTCGCGACCGTCCTGATGCTCGGAGTGCGCGTGCGTCGGGTCGGTCGGGTCGTCGGGGTCGCCGTTCGGGTCGATGATCGAGCGCACGCTCGGCGAGATGAACACGTACGGGTTCGACTCGCTGCTCGTCGCGTGGCAGATCGCCACGTGATCCTTCCACTCGGGGATGGTGGTGACCGGCGGTCCGCCGTTCTCCTCGTCACCCGTCGGCGCCACCGTTCGCGCGGCCGGTGCGGGTGCCGCCGCCTCGGCTGCGGGCGGCTCGGCCGCCGCAGCGGGCTCGGGTGCTGGCGTCGTCGGCTCGGCGGGCTCGGCTGCGGGCTCCTCGACCGGCTCGGGCTCGGCGACCGGCTCGGGCTCGGCGACCGGCTCGGCGGGAGGTTCAGCGACCGGCTCGGCTGCGGGCTCCGCCGCGGGTTCTGCCGCGGGTTCGGCCGCCGGCTCGGTGGCCGTGACCTCCGCGCTCGGCGGCAACTCGTCCGCCGCGGCGAGCACGGGCGCCCCGAAGAGCACGAGTGCGCCGACCGTGATTCCGGCGAGCCCGGCGCGGATGCCATGCGCCGGACGTTCGGCGCGATGGGCAGGATGGTGACGGTGCATGACGAGCTCCAGACCTCGAGGTGGGAGCCGGCTCGGGTGAGAAACCGGGTCAGCACTGCCAGTCTGCGCCGCGCCGCGGGCATGAAACAAGGAATTCTCAGGTATCACCCCTGAATGCGGGGTACCCCGCTCCCCGAGGACTCCGACGTGAACACCGGTGATGCCGCGGCGCTCGTCGCGCCGCGGCATCCCCCGCTCGACCCGAACCGCCTACACACCCCCGATGCGGCGGCGCCGGATCACGACCCAGGCGACGGCGACGCCGCCCACGAGGAGCATTCCGGCCGCGATCCAGACGAACGGGCCGCCCGCGAAGCCGGTGCTCGCGATCGACGAGCCGGGCACGGTCACCGTGACCGAGGAGTCGTCGCAGAGGATCGGCTCCGCCGGATCGAGCGGGATCGCACCCTCGGCTGCGGCCGCCGTCTGGTCGTCGGGCAGGTCGTTCCAGCAGATCTCACCGGTGTTGACGATGCTCGACGAGTTCGACTGCGGATTCAGCGTGACGGAGAGCACCACATCCGGGGCATCCGGCCTCGTGCCGCCGATCTGCCCGTTCAGGATGCAGTGCAGCGTGCCGCCGTAGCCGGCCGAGTCCTTGCCGGTGACCTCGCAGTCGTCCCAACGGGGGAACGCGGGGGCCGGCGGCGTGGTGATCGAGTTCACCCTGAGATCGGCCGGGATCTCGTCGAAGAGCTCCATCGCCTTGGTCGAGCCGAGGCCGGGGTTGGTGACCGACAGGGTGTAGTCGAACGTGTCGCCCGGCTCCGCCGTGGTCACGCTCGAGGTCTTCTCGATCAGCGGTCCGGCCTCACGGGTCACCGCGCAGGCGGGGGTCGCCTGCGGGTAGACCGCGAGCACCGACTGGCTCGGGTTGATCTCGAAGGTGATCGTCATCGGGTGGAGCTGGTCGGCGAACGCGTAGCTCGGCAGCGACGAGTCCTTCACCATGTTCTCCCACGAGTCGACGATCGTGCCTTCTCCGACGACGTCCCCCGGCTCGGCCAGGCGCCATCCCGGCCAGCCGATCGAGATGCCCTCGTCGTTCACTTCGCCGTACGGCCAGAGCAGCCGGCCGTTGCGCTCCTCCCACGGGATCGTCATGACGATCGGCTCCGCGTCGGGGTAGAACACCGGGTCGGGCGTCCAGGTGACGGTGATGTCCGACGGGGTCACGGGTCCGGCCGTCATGACGTTGTGGTAGAGCCACGGCACGTCGTTGATGCACTGCACGTAGGCGTTCGCCTCGATCGCCTTCGTCGGCACCGTGGTGTCGTCGCAGTCGTTGGCGGGGTTCGCGTCGGTGACGGGCAGCACCGGGTCGTCGACCGCGGCGAGCGCGGCGGCGGCCGTCGGCGGCTCGGTGTCCGGCACGACGATCGCGACGCACGCCTCGTTCTCGACGGGCTCGGCCGGCACCGGCTCGGGCGGCACCTCGGGGTTCTCGGGCAGCGGCCCGAGCGGATCGCCGAGGAACCGCACCTGGAACCGGAACTCGGTGACCGAGCCGGCCTCGTAGACGCCGCTGTACTCGGCCGAGAACTCGTTGCCCGTGAAGGACGCGGTCCAGTTCGGATCGACGGGGTCGATCTCGATGCCGCTGATCACCTCGAGCGTGTCGGGCAGCGTGTCGGTCACGAGCGCGCCCGGCACGTCGGGTCCGTGGTTCGTCACCGTCAGGGTGAACCAGAACTCGGATGCCTCGGGGTCGGTGTTGTCGATCGCCTCGACGCCTTCCGGCAGCTCGTAGTCCTTCACGATGCCGAGGTCAGCCGGATCCGCGGTGTTCACGATGCCGCACGTCGCCTCGCCGCCCGCCGGCACGTATACCTCGTGCTGGGGATCGACCAGCTTCTCGGGATCCTCCCCCTCGTCATCGCACACCCACTCGCCGGGCACGTACGTGCCGTCGTCGACGTACGGGTTGTCGGACTCGGGGGCCGGCCGCTCGCTCAGGCCGTACCAGCCGCTCGGAACAGGGTAGCTCGTGCCGGGGTCGTCCGCGCCGGGATCCTCGACCGTGACCGGGCCCTCGGCCTTCAGCAGCCAGTCGCTCGGCACCGCGAGCGGGAAGTCGGGGATGTCCTGGACCTGCTCGTTGTCGACGGTCTTGATGAGCGTCAGGCGCCCGGGGGCGTCGCAGGCCTCGTCCTCGCGCACTCCCGTGCCGATCGTCACGATGCCGGTGTTCGAGAAGCCGCCGCCGTCTTCGCCGTCGCAGCCGTACTCGGGCATGCCGTCGTCGTCGATGGTCGCGGTGACCCGGATGAGCCAGCTGTCGGTGGCGCCGACCGCGATCGGCACGTCCGTGGCCAGCAGGTACTCGGCGACCGGATCGAACGGGCCGGTCAGCGAATGCCCCGGAAGGCTCGGGTCCTCACCCGGCTCCCAGTACTCGATTGCCGAGATCGTCATGCCGGCGCCGAAGTCCGTGGCATCCGACAGGTCGTAGGCCGTGTCGACGTGCCCCGTGTTCTCGACGTCGAGCGTGTAGCCGAGCGTCCACTCGCCGGTCGCCACGTCGAGGTCGGTCTGCACGACGTTCTTGTCGATCGCGATGTCGGGCGTCGGGTTGTGCGTGGTGCAGTCGTCGACGGGCGCCGCCGACTTCACGTCCTCGGGGCATCGCCCGTTGTCGCCGGGAGTGACCACGTTCGCGAGCACCTCGTTGAAGGCGTCGTCGTCGACCTGCACGGTGAACGAGAGGGTGGCGGTGTCGCCCGGACCGAGATCCGGGATCGACCAGGTCAGCTCCGTCCCCACGAGGTCGGCACCCGCCGGGAGGGGCAGCTGGATGGTCGCGTCGTCGAGCACGTCGCTCAGGTCGTCGACGAGCTCCGCGCCCGTCACCGGCACGACGCCGTCGTTCTGCGCGTGCAGGGTGTAGGTGACGTCCTGCCCCGGTTCGACGGTCGAACCGTCGGCCGGATCGACCGTCTTCCACGCGAGCCACCTCGGCGCGAAGGTGTTCAGCACCCAGCAGTGGGTCGTCTCCTCCCTCTCGACGGTGGCCGTGAAGGTGCGGGCGTCCGTGTCGAACGGCACCGCGACCGCGTCTTCGAGGTCCGGCGAGGTGCCGCATCGGGCACCCGTCAGCATGCTGCCGCCGTCCGCCGTCTCGGAGAACACGACCTGGCGTGCCGGCGGGTCGGGCTGCACCGCGAAGCCGGTCACCTCGTAGGGGTCGGTCTGGCTGGAGGCATCCGTGGTGTCGCTCGTCGGGTCGACGTCGGAGGTCGCGGTCGAGAACTCCCAGCCTGCCCCGCCTGCGACGCCGGGGAACGCCGCCCCGACCTGCTTGTGGATGATCACGTTGCCGCCGCAGAGCGCCTTGGCGACGAGTTGGAGGTCATCGGCGAGGCTCGAGTAGTTCGTCGACGTCATGTAGTCGGCCGTCGCGATGTTCGACCCGTCGAACTCGGTTCCACCCGAGATCGACTCGATCGGACCGAGCGAGACGTTGGGCCCGACCGCGACGACGAAGACGTGCGACGGGATGCCCTTGATCGCGTTGGCCTGGAGGATCGCCGGGTCGAGCGCCCCCGGGGAGCCGTCGGGGAACTCGCCCCCGTCGTCGGGGTCGACCGTGTTCGGATTGCCGTCCGTGATCACGATGGTGAGCTCGACGGGCGGGTCGCTGAACCCGCCGAACGAGCCGAGACCGACCTCGAGGCCGCGCTTCCAGTTCGTCCAGCCGTCGGAGCCCAGTCCGCTGTAGGAGCCCTGGATCGTCGCGAGGTTCGCGCTCGTGAGCGCGATCGCCGACTGCAGCAGGCTCGCGTCCTGGTCGAACTCGGTGACCGAGACCTCGGAGCCGGTGTCCTTCAACGCCTCGGTGAACGCGTCGGCGGCGGCCTTCAAGTCCGCGATGCCGCCGTCGCCGATCGAGCCCGACTTGTCGAGCACGAGGGCGAAGTCGAGTCCGCAACTGTCGGGCAGATCCGGGTTGGACGACGGCTCCGGCGAGTCCGTGGCGGCGAGGCTTCGCAGGCCCGCCTGCTGTTCGGCCAGGCACGCGTCGCGCGCGCTGCGGTCGTCGTTCCCGATCGGGATCGCCATGCAGTCGACGGGCGCGGGCGCCGGGGCCTCGGGGGCTGCGAGCGGTTGCTCGACGGGCGGCTCCTCCGCGGGCTGCTCCTCGGGCGGGGCGGCCTCTTCAGCGGGGGGCGCGGCTTCCTCGGCGGGCGGCGCGGGCTCCTCGGCAGGGGGCGCCTCCTCCGTCGGCGGCGCGGTCTCCGCGGGCGGGGTCTCGGGTTCCGCTGTCGCCTCCTCGGCCTGGACGACGGCCTCGTCGCCCGCCGCCGGCGGCGTCGCGAGTTCGTCGGCCGCGGCGAGCGTCGGAGCACTGAAGACGACCAGCGCACCCACCGTCAGCGCCGCGAGCATCGCCCTGATCCGCGGTGGCGGCGGGGCCGCCGATTCTTCGGTTCGAGCAGCGGAACGAGTGCGCAGTTTGCGGTGCATTTCAGACTCCACGTTCGGGTGCGGTCAGGCCGAATCGAGAATTTCTCAGGTCGACGGCCCCAGTCTTCTCGCACGCTTCGGCCGATTTCAAGGAATTCTCACCACCTGGTGTCCCCCAGTTCGCGGGGTACGGGCGAGCCGCGCAGCACTCCCCCGGTCCGCTCCGTCCCGCTTCTCAGCAGCGTTCTCGGCGGTCGCGCACCGAGACGAGCGCAGTGGCGATGTCCCCCGAAAGGCCGACATGCTTCGCCCGTGAACCGGCGATCCGGCGACTGGGGCTCGGGGCCGTGACGACGGGCGAAGACCGTCGCCCGGGGCGAGGGCTTCCACGCGCGGACCGACGCTCGAGCGCCTCCGCCTCGGTCCCGGCCTCGATCGCTAGGGTTGGAGCGTGAGCGAGCGCGGGTCGAGACCTCCACACGGGGCGGCGAAGTCCGACGTGCGGTCGGCTGCCGACCCGCTCGATCTCGACGGCCGCCCGCCCTCCGCGAAGGAGCGCTTCGACGCCGTGAGCCAGCCCATCCTCGAACGCTTCGAGGAGCCGATCAGCAGGGTCAACACGCTCACCCAGAAGACCATGGCGCTCTTCCCGGTCCGGGTGTGGCGGCACTTCCTCGCGCGGAACGGCTTCATCCTCTCGGCCGGGCTGAGCTACCAGGCGCTGTTCGCGAGCTTCGCCGCGATCTACGTCGTGTTCGCCGTCGCCGGCATCTGGCTCACGAGCAACCAGGAGACGATGGATGCGTTCATCACGCTGGTGAACACCTATGCGCCCGGGCTCGTCGGCTCCGGCGACGAGGCCGTCATCTCCGACGACGAGCTCACCCAGATCGCGCAGGCGAGCGCGGGAGTGCTCGGGTGGACCGGTGCCATCGCCGTCATCGGCCTCATCTGGACGGCCATCGGCTGGATCACCTACGCCAGGCTCTCGGTGCGCTCGATCTTCGGGCTGCCGAAGGACACCCGGGCGTACGTGCTGCTCAAGGCGAGGGACTTCCTGGCCGGATTCGGCTTCGGCGCAGTGCTCATCTTCGCCTCCGTGCTGTCGGTGGCGACCACCTCGTTCATCTCATGGGTGTTCAGTTCGCTCGGCATCGAGGACGCGGGCGGCTGGGAGGCGTTCCTCGTGCAGGCGGGCGCGATCGTCGTCGTGTTCGTGATCGACACGCTCGCCCTCGCGGTGATGTTCCGGTTCCTCTCCGGTGCGGCGATGCCGTGGCGCCGGATGTGGGTCGGCTCGCTCCTCGGCTCCGGTGCGCTCTCCGCGATGCAGATGCTCAGCGGGCTGCTCGTGTCGAGCGCGAGCCGCAACCCGCTGCTCGCGACGTTCGCCGTCTTCATCGCGCTGCTCCTCTGGTTCCACCTCGCGAGCATCGTGATCCTCGTCGCCGCGAGCTGGATCGCCGTCGAGGCCGCGGATGCGCACGAGACGCTTCGGAAGGTGACTCCCGAGCAGCTCGCCCAGGAGGCCAGGGAGCGCGAGCACGAGGCGATCCTGACCGCGGCGCGCGTGCGGGTGCGGGAGGCCCGCAACGAGCTCGCCGCGGCGAACTGGTTCGACCGCCTGCCGGCCAAGCGCCGGCTGGCGCGGGCCGAGCAGGAGCTCGCCGAGCTCGAAGCGGACGGCGGCCCCCGGGCGGCGAACGGTGACGGGGGGCTCCCGTAGGATCGAGGGCATGCCCTCCGCGAAGCCCCTCCGTCTCGCCAGCGTCAACGTGAACGGAGTGCGAGCCGCATTCCGCAAGGGCATGGGCGAGTGGCTCGCCGGCCGCGACGTCGACATCCTCGCCCTCCAAGAGGTGCGCGCCTCGACCGAAGACCTGCAGGGCCTGCTCGGCGACGAATGGGACATCCTGCACGACCCGGCGACCGCGAAGGGTCGCGCAGGCGTCGCGATCGCCAGCCGGCGCCGCGCCCACATCCACCGCGTCGAGCTCGGCGCCGCCGATTTCGACACCGCCGGGCGCTGGCTCGAGGCCGACTACGAGGTCGGCGACCGCGTCATCACCGTCGTCTCGGCCTACGTGCACTCGGGCGAGGTCGACACGCCGAAGCAGGTCGAGAAGTTCAAGTTCCTCGACGCGATGGTCGAGCGCCTGCCGAAGCTCGCCGAGCACTCCGAGCTCGCGGTCGTCGTGGGCGACCTCAACGTCGGTCACCGCGCCCTCGACATCAAGAACTGGAAGGGCAACGTCAAGCGCGCCGGCTTCCTGCCCGAGGAGCGCGCGTACTTCGACCGCTTCGTCGGCGCCGAGGGCGACGAGGCCTACAACGCGGGCGCCGGGCTCGGCTGGGTCGATCTCGGCCGCCGCGACGCGGGCGAGGTGCCGGGGCCGTACACCTGGTGGTCGCAGCGAGGCAAGGCGTTCGACACCGACACCGGCTGGCGCATCGACTACCAGCTCGCGACGCCCGCGCTCGCGGCGACGGTGCAGCGCTACACGATCGACCGGGCGGCCGCCTACGACCAGCGATGGTCCGACCACGCCCCCGTCGTCGTCGACTACGCCATCTGACCCTGCCGCACCGCGGCCGCACACTTCGAAGGAACTCCCCATGACGCAGAAGCCCCGCCTCTACTCGGGCATGCAGCCTTCCGCCGACTCGCTGCACGCCGGCAACTACATCGGCGCCCTCCTCCAGTGGAAGGAGTTGCAGTCCACGCACGACGCCTTCTTCTCGGTCGTCGACATGCACGCCATCACCGTGGCGCAAGACCCTGACGAGCTCCGCGAGAAGACCCGCCGCACCGCGGCGCAGTACATCGCCGCCGGCATCGACCCGTCGAGCTCGACCCTGTACGTGCAGTCGCACGTGCCCGCGCATGCCGAGCTGGCATGGGTGCTCAACACCATCACGGGCTTCGGCGAGGCCGGGCGCATGACCCAGTTCAAGGACAAGTCGCAGAAGCAGGGTGCTGACGCGACCAGCGTCGGCCTCTTCGCCTACCCCGTCCTCATGGCGGCCGACATCCTCCTGTACCAGACCGAGATCGTCCCGGTCGGCGACGACCAGAAGCAGCACGTCGAACTCACCCGAGACCTCGCGACCCGGTTCAACGCCCGCTTCGGCGCCGGCACCTTCGTGCTGCCCGAGCCGGCGATCCAGCGCGAGACCGCACGCATCTACGACCTGCAGAACCCGACGTCGAAGATGTCGAAGTCGGGCGACACGCCGGCGGGCATCCTGTGGATGCTCGACGAGCCCTCGGTCACCGCGAAGAAGATCATGCGCGCCGTCACCGACACCGACGGCGAGGTCCGCTTCGACCGCGAGCACAAGCCCGGCGTCTCGAATCTGCTCACGATCTTCTCCGTGCTCTCGGGCCGCAGCATCCCCGAGCTCGAGCAGGAGTTCGCGGGCCGCGGCTACGGCGACTTCAAGAAGGCGCTCGCCGAGGTCGTCGTCGACGAGTTCGAACCCATCCGGGCACGGGCGCTCGAACTGCTCGACGACCCCGCCGAGCTCGACCGCCTGCTCGGCGTCAATGCCGACCGCGCGAGCGAGGTCGCCGAGGCCACGCTCGCGACGGTCTACGACCGCATCGGCTTCCTCCGGCGCGCGCGCTGACCATGCAGCCTGTCGCCCTGCGTACCGCACGACTCGTGCTCGACCTCCCGGTCGAGGGCGATGTCGCGCGCGTCGCCGAGTACTGCACCGACCCGCTCTTCGAGCAGTTCCTCACCACGCCGTGGCCGTACACCGAGGCGCACGCACGCGGATTCCTCACCGAGCATGTACCGTCGGCGTGGTCATCGGGCGAGGAGCTCACGTGGGCGGTCCGCACCGAGACGGGCGGCCCGCTGCTCGGGGTGATCAGCCTGCGCACCGATGCCTGCGAGGTCGGTTACTGGCTCGGCGCCGAGCACCGCGGTTCGGCGTACATGACCGAGGCGCTGCTCGCCGTGTGCGAGTGGGCCTTCGTCGAGCTGCCCGGCACCGAGACGGTCACCTGGCGCGCGAACGCGGGCAACGTCGCCTCGGCGATGGTCGCCCGGGCCGCCGGGTTCCTCAACACGACGACGGCGACTACGACCGTGCCCGGGCGTGACGGAACCGATCTCGAGGGCTGGTCCGCCGAGCGCGGCCGCACCCCCGCAGCCGATGCCGTCGCCAGTTGGGCGCCGCTCCTCGGCGGCGCGGCATGACCTCGGTCGACGGCCCCGCCGACCCTGCGCAGACGGCCTCGTCGTCGACCGTGAGCCCCGCGTCGCCGCTCGTGCTGTTCGACCTCGACGACACGCTGATGGCCCATCGCGAGGCGGTCGCGGCCGGCATCGCCCTCCACATGCGCGAGCGCGCATACGTGGGCGACGATGCACCCGCGCAGCAGCTCTGGCACGAGCTCGAAGAAGAGCACTACCACGAGTACCTCGCCGGGCGCCTGACCTTCGAGGGGCAGCGGCGAGCCCGCGCCCGCGACTTCGCCCTCGCGCACGGCGACGAGCTCGACGAGCTCGCGGCCGGGGCGTGGTTCGACCGCTACTTCGAGCGCTACCGCGAGTCGTGGACCCTGCACGCCGACGCGCTGCCGGCCATCGATCGCCTCGGCGACGAGATCCCCGAAGTGCGCATCGGCATCATCACGAACGGCGAACTCGACTTCCAGCTGGCCAAGCTCGACCGCCTCGGCATCCGCGACCGCTTCGGGCACGTGATCGCCTCCGGCACGGTCGGCGTCACGAAGCCCGACTCCGAGATCTTCGAGCTCGCGGTCGCCAGGTTCGCGGCGGAGCGTCCGGTCTCCTGGGCCGCCTACGTCGGCGATCGCCTGGCGACCGACGCGATCGGCGCGGCGCGCGCCGGACTCGTCGGTGTCTGGCTGAACCGGTTCGGCGTGGAGCCGAGCGCCGACGAGGCCGACGAGGCCGCGGCAGCCGGCGTCATCGAGATCGCCTCGCTCGACGAACTCCCCGCTGCGCTCACGCCGCGCCTGCGACGCTGACGCCCGAGGGGGCGACCCGCCCGGTCACGCCCGCTGCGGGCCCAGGTCCCGGCCAGCCGACCCCGACCCCGACCCGCACGACGAAGACGGGCCGAGCGCACCCCCATGCGCCCGGCCCGTGAATCCACCGTAACCCGCGGTGGACGTGCTGCAGATCAGACGACGTCCGCGTCGACCCAGTCGAGGGTCTTCGAGACGGCCTTCTTCCAGTTGCGGTCGAGTCGTGCACGCTCGGCCTCGTCCATCGACGGGGTCCAGCGCTTGTCCTCCTGCCAGTTCTGGGCGAGCTCGTCGAGGCTCGACCAGAAGCCGACCGCGAGGCCCGCGGCGTAGGCTGCGCCGAGCGCCGTCGTCTCGGCGACGACCGGGCGCACGACCGGCACACCGAGGATGTCGGCCTGGAACTGCAGCAGGGTGTCGTTCGCGGTGGCACCGCCGTCGACGCGCAGCTCGGTCAGGTCGACGCCCGCATCGGCGTTCACGGCCTCGATCACGTCGCGCGTCTGGAAGGCGATCGCCTCGAGCGCGGCACGGGCGATGTGGCCCTTGTTCACGAAGCGCGTGAGGCCGACGAGCGCACCGCGGGCGTCGGGGCGCCAGTACGGTGCGAACAGGCCCGAGAACGCCGGCACGAAGTACGCGCCGCCGTTGTCCTCCACCGACTTCGCCAGCTCCTCGACCTCGGCGGCCGACGTGATGAGCCCGAGGTTGTCGCGCAGCCACTGGATCAGCGAACCGGTGACGGCGATCGAGCCCTCGAGGGCGTAGTGCACCGGCTGGTCGCCGAGCTTGTAGCCGACGGTCGTGAGCAGGCCGTTCTTCGAGTGGACGATCTCCTCGCCCGTGTTGAAGATGAGGAAGTTGCCCGTGCCGTACGTGTTCTTCGCCTCGCCGGTCGCGAACGCCGCCTGCCCGAAGGTCGCGGCCTGCTGGTCGCCGAGGATGCCGGAGATGGGGGTCTCCCGCAGCAGCGAGTGCTCGTTCGCGGTGCCGTAGACCTCCGACGACGACTTGATCTCGGGAAGCATCGAGCGGGGAACCCCGAAGATGCCGAGGATCTCGTCGTCCCATTGCAGGGTCTCGAGGTCCATGAACATCGTGCGGCTCGCGTTCGTGACATCCGTCGCGTGCACGCCGCCGTCGACACCGCCGGTCAGGTTCCACAGCACCCAGCTGTCGGTGGTGCCGAACAGGAGGTCGCCGGACTCGGCCTTCTCACGCGCGCCGGGCACGTTCTCGAGGATCCAGACGACCTTGGTGCCCGAGAAGTAGGTCGCGAGGGGCAGTCCGACCTTCGCCTTGAAGCGCTCGACGCCGCCGTCGGCCGCGAGGCGGTCGACGATGGGCTGCGTGCGGGTGTCCTGCCAGACGATCGCGTTGTAGACCGGCTCGCCGGTCGTCTTGTCCCACACGACCGTGGTCTCGCGCTGGTTGGTGATGCCCACTGCGGCGATGTCGTGGCGCGTGAGGTTCGCCTTGCCGAGGGCCTGGCCGATCACCTCGCCCGTGTTGCGCCAGATCTCGGCGGCGTCGTGCTCGACCCAGCCGGCCTTGGGGAAGATCTGCTCGTGCTCGAGCTGCCCGGTCGAGACGATCGATCCGGCCTTGTCGAAGATGATCGCGCGCGACGAGGTCGTGCCCTGGTCGATCGCGAGTACGTAGTCAGCCATCTGAGAACTCCGTTGCTGTCAGTGAATGGTGAGGGGTGAGGGGCGGATGCCTCGGGCTCAGCCGAGGATCGGGAGCAGGGGAACCGCGGCGAGGCCGGCGAGCACGCCGCCGATGATGGGGCCGACGACCGGCACCCACGAGTACGACCAGTCGCTGCCGCCCTTGCCCTTGATCGGCAGGATGGCGTGCGCGATGCGCGGGCCGAGGTCACGGGCCGGGTTGATCGCATAGCCGGTCGGGCCGCCGAGGGAGGCGCCGATCGCGATCACGAGGAAGGCCACGGGGATCGCGCCGAGCTCGGCGGGGGTGCCGCCGTTCGTGAAGCCGATGATGACGAACACGAGCACGAAGGTGCCGATGATCTCGGTGACGAGGTTCCAGCCGTACGAGCGGATGGCGGGGCCGGTCGAGAACACGCCGAGCTTGTTGGCGGCCTCGGGCTCGGCGTCGAAGTGCTGCTTGTACGCGAGCCAGCAGAAGATCGCGCCGAGGAAGGCACCGATCATCTGGGCTCCGATGTAGGTGAGCACCGAGACGGCGCCGACAGGCACCTGGATGCCCGCCGCGGCGTTGCCGAACTCGGTGGCGCCGTTCGCGACGAGGCCGAGGGTGACGGCCGGGTTGAGGTGGGCGCCCGAGGCGTACGACACGATCACGCCGGCGAAGACCGCGAGGCCCCAGCCGATGTTGACCATGAGGAACCCGCCGCCGAAGCCCTTGTTCTTCGCGAGGGCGACGTTCGCGACGACGCCGCAGCCGAGCAGGACCAGCATCGCCGTGCCGACGACTTCCGACAGGAACACGAGACCGAGATTGTCCACGTTGACCTTCTTTCTGAGAGAGCGAGCCGATCGGCCCCGATGAAACGTATCCGCCGAAATGGCCGGTGCACGGCGTTTCCGGGTGCACATCCGTGCAGATTCGATCCGCCCCCATCGGTCGCCGCACGGGCGCGACGGCACCGTGCCGCGACCGACGGGTGGGCCCGAGACGCCGAGCTACTCGACCGGCGAGAGGCCGGCGAGCTCGCCGATCGCGACCCCGTGGCGCTCGGCCAGCAGCGTGCGGGTCGCCGCGATCTCCTCGGCGCGACGGCCTGCGCTCCACCCGAGCACGGCGCCCGCGAGCTCGCCGAGCTCGGCGAGGAGCTCGGCGGTCAGGGCGCCCGTGAACGCGATGCTCGTGCGCCGCAGCACCAGGTCCTGCAGGTGCACGACGCGCTCGCCCCGCACGAGCCAGGCGATCTCGCGGCGGCTGTAGCCGGTGTGGTGCGCGAGCGGTTCGTCCTGCTCGCCCTCGACCTCGGCGAGGAAGGCGGCGGCGCGGGTGCCGTAGCGCTCGAGCAGCTCGTCGGTGCGGAGGCGGCCGACCTCGTCGCCGTGCGACACGAGCCACACGCGGCGGGCGTCGTCGTTCGCGGGGTAGCCGGCGCCGCCGCCGATCGCGAGCCCCTTCGTCGTCACGGTGCGCTCCGCTCCGATGAGCGCGAGCACCTCGTCCGAGAGGTGCTCGGCGAGCGCCCGGAACGTGGTCCACTTGCCCCCGACGAGGCTCAGCACCGTGGTGCCGGGGCGGCCCGTGGCATCCGCCCGTTCGATGCGGTAGTCGCGGGAGACGAAGCCCGGCTGCGTCTCGTCGTGGTGCGGCAGCGGGCGCACGCCCGAGAAGCGGTAGACGATCTGCGAACGGTCGACGGCGACGCTTGGGAAAACGTGCGCGATGAGGTCGAAGAAGTAGTCGACCTCCTCCTCGGTGCAGATCGCGGGCTCGCGCATGTCGTGCTCGAGGTCGGTGGTGCCGACCATGACCTTGCCCTTGAGCGGGTAGATCAGCACGATGCGCCCGTCCTCGTGCTCGAAGAAGATCTCGCGTCCGGCGGTGGCGGCGTGCAGCTCGGGGTGGTCGAGCACGATGTGCGAGCCCTTGGTGCCGCCCATGAAGCGCGTCTCGTGGCCGAGCTCGGCGTTCGTGAGGTCGGTCCAGGGGCCCGAGGTGTTCACGACGACGTCGGCCGCGATCGAGAACTCCTCGCCCGTGGTCGTGTCGCGGACGCGCACGCCGGCGGCGTCGTGGCCGATCGCCTCGAGGTAGTTCGCGGCCCGGGCGTGCGGGCCGGCCGCGAGCCCGTCGAAGAGCACGTCGAGGGCGAGTCGCTCGGGGTCGTGCATGCTCGCGTCGTAGTAGGTGGCCGTGTACTTCACGCCCGGGTTCAGGGCGGGGAGCTCGGCGAGCGAGCGCTTCCGGCCGTGGAACCGGTGTCGCGGCACCGAGCCGCCGTCGCGCGAGAAGGCGTCGTAGATCGTGAGGCCCGCCTTGATGAGCGCGGCGCCGCGCTCGGTCGGCTTGCCCGACTTGTGCGTCAGGAAGCGCAGGGGCGCGGAGAGGATGCCGGAGAAGGTCGAGAAGATCGGCACGGTCGTCTCGAGCGGCTTCACGTAGTGCGGCGCGATGCGGATGAGGCTGTTGCGCTCCTCCACCGACTCCTTCACGAGGCGGAACTCGCCGTTCTCGAGGTAGCGGATGCCGCCGTGGATCATGTGCGACGACGCCGAGGAGGCGCCGGAGACGAAGTCGCCGCGCTCGACGAGCACGACGTCGACGCCCTGCAGGGCGAGGTCGCGGAAGGTCGCGATGCCGTTGATGCCGGCGCCGATCACGAGCACGGATGCCTCGGGGCGGGCGCGGAGGGCTGCGATCTCCTCCCGGGTCGACGGTGCTCCGCCGTGGTGCTCCTGGCGGTGCTGGTTCGTCGAATGCGTTGACATCGCTGTCCTCTCGGAGAAGGCGGGCTTGCATGAGCCTGCCGCGTGTGGATGAATACATCGTGAACACGGCAGCACGAACTTGCAAGCCGCGTGAACATATGTGCAGAGTGGGGGCCATGATCGACAAGGAGATCCTCGCGACGATCGACGTCGACGAGGCGGTGCCGGGAAAGACCCGTGACGCGCTGCGGGCAGCGCACCTGTACTACATGCAGGACCTCACGATGGACGCCATCGCGCACGAGCTGCACACCTCGCGTTCCTCGGTGTCGCGGCTGCTGAGCCACGCCCGCGCGAGCGGGCTCGTCGAGATCTCGATCCATTCCCCGCTCGACCTCCCGAGCCGCATCGAGCAGGAGATCCTCGAGCGCTTCGAGGTGCAGGCGCACGTCATCCCGGTGCCCGACCACGCGAGCGATGTCGACCGGCTCGACCGCGTCGCGCTCTCGGCTGCACGGATTCTCGGCCGCTTCATCGACTCGAACCTCACCGTCGGCCTCGCCTGGGGATCGACCATGGGCGCGATGAGCCGGCACCTCGTGCCGAAGGCGACGCACAACTCCGAGATCGTGCAGCTGAACGGCGCCGGCAACCTGCGCACGACCGGCATCGTCTACGCGAGCGAGCTGCTGCGCCGATTCGGCGACGCGTTCGGGGCTCGGGTGCAGCAGTTCCCGGTGCCGGCGTTCTTCGACGAGCCGGCCACGAAGCAGGCGTTCTGGCGCGAACGCTCCACGCAGCGCCTGCTCGACCTCCAAGGCCGGCTCGACCTCGCGCTCTTCGGCATCGGCTCGCCGTTCGCCGAGGTGCCGAGCCACGTCTACCAGGGCGGCTACCTCGAGCGCGCCGACTACGAGGACCTGAGCCGCGACGGTGCGGTCGGCGACGTCGCGACGGTGTTCTACCGCGCCGACGGCTCGACCGACGACATCGCGCTGAACGCCCGCGCGACCGGTCCCGACTTCGCCACCCTGCGACGCGCGCCGCGACGCATCTGCGTCGTCTCCGGCCGCGCGAAGCTCGCCGGCCTCCGCGGAGCGCTCGCCGCCGGGCTCATCACCGACCTCATCGTCGACGAGGGCACCGCCCGGGCGCTCGTCGAGCAGCCCGCCGCCTGACCCGTCGATCCATCGAGTGGGCAGATAAGCACCTTCCCAGGGTTCTGGAGGTTCAGCTCCGCCCACTCAATGGGGTGGAGATCGGCGCGGCCGGTCGCGAGGCGAGGCGGGAATAGGACGGCGTCCCGTGCGTTGACCTACAATCGACACGAGAAACGTGCTCCGGGGTCGGTGTAATTCCGAGCCGGCGGTGACAGTCCGCGAGCCGGGCGCGTTCGATCGCAAGGTCGAATGTGCACGGTTGAACCGGTGGAATTCCGGTACCGACGGTGAAAGTCCGGATGGGAGGCGGCACGTGTCGGCTGCGCTGCGCGCCGCCGACGACGCGGTGGCGACACCGCGGAACCAGCCGAGCATTCCCGGAGCCTTGGACACGAGGACGAGGAATGGCGAGCGCTGACGACCAGGCGGCTGCGCAACACGCTGCGGATGCCACGGCGATGCGCCGCGCGCTCGAACTCGCCGACCGGGGCCCCGCCACGGGCGTGAACCCGCGCGTCGGCTGCGTCATCCTCTCGCCCGCGGGCGAGGTGCTCGCCGAGGGCTGGCACCGGGGCGCCGGCACCGCGCACGCCGAGGTCGACGCCCTCTCGAAGCTCGCCCCGGGCACCGCCGCCGGTGCGACGGCCGTCGTCACGCTCGAGCCCTGCAACCACACCGGCCGCACCGGGCCGTGCGCCCTCGCCCTCGTCGAGGCCGGCATCGCCCGCGTCGTCTACGCGGTCGGCGACCCGGGCGACGACTCCTCGGGCGGCGCCGCGCGCCTGCGCGCGGCGGGCGTCGACGTCACCGGCGGCGTGCTCGCCGACGAGGTCGAGGCGCTCCTCGACGACTGGCTGTTCGCCGCCCGCCATCGTCGCCCCCGCGTGATCGTCAAGTGGGCGTCGAGCCTCGACGGTCGCGCGGCCGCGGCCGACGGCACGAGCCAGTGGATCACCGGCCCGGCCGCCCGGCACGACGTGCACCGCCGCCGTTCCGCCGCCGAGGCCATCGCCGTCGGCACGGGCACCGTGCTCGCGGACGACCCCGCGCTCACGGCACGCGACGACGCCGGCCGGCTGCTCGAACGCCAGCCGGTGCCCGTCGTCTTCGGGCGCCGCCCCGTGCCGACCGGCGCGACGCTGCACGCCCATCCGCAGACGCCCCTGTTCGTCACGGGCGCCGACCTCGCGAGCGACCTCGAAGAGCTGCAGCGGCGGGGCATCCGCTCGCTCTTCGTCGAGGGCGGCCCGACGCTCGCGAGTGCGTTCATCGCCGCCGGCCTCGTCGACGAACTGCTCGTCTACCTCGCCCCCGCCCTCATCGGCGGTCCGATGCTCGCCCTCGGCGACCTCGGCATCACGACGATCGCCGACGCCCGCCGCTTCGATTTCGCCGCCGTCGAGCGGCTCGGCGACGATCTCCTGCTCGTCGCCCACCCGGCCCCGGCCGGCCCACAGGAAGGCAACTGACATGTTCACCGGAATCATCGAGGAACTCGGCCGCATCGCGGGCGTCGAGCGCAACGCCGACGCCGCGCGGCTGACGGTGCACGGGCCGCTCGCGGTCGAGGGCGTGAAGCACGGCGACTCGATCTCGGTATCGGGCGTCTGCCTCACGGTGGTCGAGTTCGACGCGCAGGGCTTCACCGCCGACGTCATGGCGCAGACCCTCGCGATGTCGACGCTCGACGCGGCGCGCGAGGGCCTCGCGGTGAACCTCGAGCGGGCCGCGAAGGTCGGCGACCGCATCGGCGGGCACATCGTGCAGGGCCACATCGACGGCACCTCGGAGGTGCTCGAGATCCGGCCGGGCGAGGCCTGGCGGGTCATCCGCTTCTCACTCGACCCCGAGCACGCGCCGCTCGTCGTCGACAAGGGCTCGATCGCGGTCGACGGCGTCTCGCTCACGGTGAGCGAGGTCGGCGCCGATGACGCCGGCGACTGGTTCGAGGTGTCGCTCATCCCCGAGACGCTCGTGGCGACGACCCTCGGCGAGCGCGTCGTCGGCGACCGGGTGAACCTCGAGACCGACATCCTCGCGCGGCAGGTCGCCAGGATGCTGCGCTTCGGCGAGCACCGCACGCTGCCGTCATCCGTGCCCGCGACGAGCGGGGGTCTCGCATGAGCCTCGCCACGATCCCCGAGGTGCTCGACGCGCTCCGCGCCGGCAAGCCCGTCATCGTCGCCGACGACGAAGCCCGCGAGAACGAGGGCGACGCGATCATGGCCGCCGAGTTCGCCACGCAGGAGTGGATCGCCTGGATGGTCCGCAACACGAGCGGCTACCTCTGCGCGCCCATGCCGAACGC
This sequence comes from Agromyces sp. NPDC057679, assembly GCF_042799635.1. Taxonomy (NCBI): domain Bacteria; kingdom Bacillati; phylum Actinomycetota; class Actinomycetes; order Micrococcales; family Microbacteriaceae; genus Agromyces; species Agromyces sp. NPDC057679. The sequence continues at coordinate 486,704 of NZ_JBHVIK010000001.1, forward strand.
GATCGCCGACCGCCTCGAGCTGCCCCTCATGGTCGAGCGCAATGAAGACGCGCGCTCGACGGCGTACACGATCTCGGTCGACGCGGCCGACCGCAACTCGACCGGCATCTCGGCCACCGAGCGCGCACACACCCTGCGGGTGCTCGCCGACCCCGCGTCGACGCCCGAGCGGCTGATCCGGCCCGGTCACGTGATCCCGCTGCGCGCGGTCGACGGCGGCGTGCGCGAGCGCGCCGGGCACACCGAGGCCGCGGTCGACCTCATGCGCCTCGCGGGCCTCTCCCCCGTCGGCGTCATCGGCGAGCTCGTCGAGGACGACGGCGAGATGATGCGCCTGCCGGGCCTCATCGCGCTCGGCGAGCGCGAGGGCCTGCCGGTGACGACGGTCGCCGCACTCATCGAATGGCTGCGCGAGTGGCACGAGGACGACGACCTCGACGCCGCCGCCGCGGTGCCCGAGTCGTCGCCGGTCGCCTTCGAGGTCGAGACCACGCTGCCCACCGAGCACGGCGACTTCCGCGTGCGGGCGTACCGCGACCGCGGCACCGGGGCCGACCACGTCGCGATCATCGTCGGCGACCCGGGCGCCGACGAGCTGGGCGCGGTCGTGCGGGTGCACTCCGAGTGCCTGACCGGCGAGGCGTTCGGCTCGCTGAAGTGCGAGTGCGGGCCGCAGCTCGCCGCCGCGCTCGAGGAGATCCAGCGCCGCGGCGGCGTCGTGATCTACCTGCGGGGCCACGAGGGCCGCGGCATCGGACTCATCAACAAGCTGCGCGCGTACCGCCTGCAGGAGGACGGCCTCGACACCCTCGACGCGAACGTCGCGCTCGGCCTGCCGATCGACGCCCGCGACTACACGGCGGCGTCGGCGATCCTCGCCGACCTCGGCGTCGAGCGGGTGCGCCTGCTCACGAACAACCCCGACAAGGTGCGCCAGCTCGAGGCGCACGGCATCGAGGTCGTCGAGCGCATGCCGCTCGTGGTCGGCGTCGGCACCGTCAACACCGGCTATCTCGACACCAAGCGTCGCCGCATGGGCCACGCCATCGAAGACCAACAGCTCGCCGACGCGGCGGCGGAAACCCTCCTGGAAGGACACGCATCATGAGCGGTCACGGCTCGCCCACCCTCGACATCGACGGCTCCGGCCTCCGCGTCGTCATCGTCGCCGGCAGCTGGCACGACGAGATCTCGAACGGCCTCATCGCGGGCGCGACCCGCACGCTCGAGACGGCGGGCGCCGAGTTCGAGCTCGTGCGCGTGCCCGGCAGCTTCGAGCTGCCGGTCGTCTCGAAGGCCGCGCTCGAGGCCGGCGCCGACGCGGTCGTGGCGCTCGGCGTCATCATCCGCGGCGGCACGCCGCACTTCGAGTACGTGTCGGCCGCGGCGACCGACGGGCTCACCCGGGTCGCGCTCGACACGGGCAAGCCCGTCGGGTTCGGCGTGCTCACCCTCGACGACGAGCAGCAGGGCCTCGACCGTGCCGGCCTGCCCGGCTCGAAGGAGGACAAGGGGCGCGAGGCCGCCGAGGCCGCGATCGCGACGGCCAGGGCGCTCCGCGCGCTCTGACGGGCACTGACCGGGCGCTGACCATGCCCTGCCGGCGGAGAACCGTCCGACGTTCAGGTTTCGACTTCGACGCGTCGTAGAACCGACTACACTCGGCACCATGGAGACCCTGCGCCACATCGTCGTGTTCGTTCACCTCATCGGCTTCGCCGTGCTGTTCGGCGCCTGGGTCGTCGAGGCGGTGAACCGCCGCTACCAGGTGACCCGCCTCATGAACTACGGGCTCCTCATCGCGGGCGTCGCCGGCCTCGCGCTCGCGGCCCCGTGGGGCATCGAGTACGACATGAACTACATGAAGATCGGCATCAAGCTCATCGTGCTCATCGCGATCGGCGCACTGCTCGGCATCGGCTCGGCACGCCAGCGCAAGAACGGCTCCGTCCCGCCCGCCGTCTTCTGGTCGATCGGCGTGCTGACGGCCCTCAACGCCGCCATCGCGGTCATCTGGCGGTAGTCCGTCCACGAACGAACGGATGCCCCGAGCCGACACCGGCTCGGGGCATCCGCGTTCTCGGGCGCGCGCCGTTCGCCGCACGATCGCCACCGTTCGTCGCACGCACGGCCCCCGCTCGCGGGGTCGCGCCGCAGCGCAGGCGTAGTGTAGGTGGGTTGCCACAAGCGACGATTCCACCCGCTGCCTCACGGGCAAGACGCCAGACCGACGTGCCCCGAGCGCAGCGTCGTCACGCAACCCCTGGAGTCTTCGCCAGCGATGTCAGCATCACCCGCGGCCCCGTCCGCACCCACCACCACGGCCGCCCCGGCCAATCCCCGCAGCCGCGTGATCCTCGCGAGCCTCATCGGCACGACGATCGAGTTCTACGACTTCTACGTCTACGCGACCGCGGCGGTGCTCGTCTTCCCGCACCTGTTCTTCCCGACGGGCGACCCGACGACCGCCCTCCTCTCGTCGTTCGCCGTGTTCGGCGCGGCGATGGTCGCGCGCCCGCTCGGCGCGATCGTGTTCGGCCACCTCGGCGACAAGCACGGCCGCAAGGCGACCCTCGTCGGCGCCCTCCTCACGATGGGCATCGCGACCTTCCTCATCGGCGCGCTGCCGACGTACGAGGCGGTCGGCTGGCTGGCACCGCTCCTCCTCGTCGTGCTGCGCATCGCGCAGGGCTTCGCCCTCGGCGGCGAGTGGTCGGGTGCGGCGCTCGTCGCGACCGAGAACGCGCCGGCCGGCAAGCGCGCCTGGTACGGCACCTTCCCGCAGCTCGGCGCGCCGATCGGCTTCATCATCGCGAACGGCCTGTTCCTCGTCATCGCGGCGCTGCTGCCCTCGGACGACCCGACGATGCCCTCGCAGGCGTTCCTCGACTGGGGCTGGCGCATCCCGTTCCTCTTCTCGATCGTGATGGTCGCCGTCGGCCTCTGGGTGCGTCTGCGCCTGGTCGAGTCCACCGCGTTCCAGTCGGCGTCGAAGCGCGGCAAGCTCACGCGCCTGCCTCTCGCGAGCGTCTTCAAGCACTACTGGAAGCAGCTCATCCTCGGCACCTTCTTCATGCTCGCGACGTACGTGCTCTTCTACCTGATGACGACGTTCTCGCTGAGCTACGGCCGCGCGGCGGTCGAGCCGGCCGACGGCGCGCTCCCCGGCCTCGGCTACTCGTACAACACCTTCGTGCTGATGCTCATCGGCGGGGTCGTGTTCTTCGGTGTCTTCACCCTCCTGTCGGGCCCCTGGGCCGACCGCTGGGGCCGCCGCAAGACGCTCATCTGGGTCACCGTGGCGATCATCCTGTTCGGCCTCGCGTGGGTGCCGCTGCTCGGCGCCGGCTTCGTCGGCGTGATGGCGTGGCTCGTGGTCGGCTTCTCGCTCATGGGCATGACCTTCGGGCCGATGGGCGCGCTGCTGCCCGAGCTGTTCCCGACGAACGTGCGCTACACGGGCTCGGGCATCTCGTACAACGTGTCGTCGATCCTCGGCGCCGCGGTCGCCCCCTTCATCGCGGTCGCGCTGTGGCAGGCCGGCGGCGGCAGCCCGTTCTGGGTGGGCGTCTACCTCTCGGTCATGGGCGTCCTGACGCTCATCGCGCTGCTCGTCTCGAAGGAGACCCGCGACGTCGACTTCGACGAGGCGGGGCTCGAGTCCTCGGCGGTGCTGTAACCGGCGGTTCCCCACGAAGGGCGGATGCCTCCCCCCGCCGCTCCGCACATCGCCTCGCGATGCGCGGAGCCTCCGGCGGGCGGGCCCGGGCATCCGCCCTTCGTCGCGCCCGCCGGGGTTCGTGCGCGCCGACCTCTAACATGGCGGCATGCCCGTCGACGTGCCGCCCGGCTCCGCCCACCCTGCGATCCGCGTCACCGAGGAGGTGCGCGCCGCCCTCGACGACGGGCGGCCCGTGCTCGCGCTCGAGTCGACGATCCTCACGCACGGGCTGCCCCGGCCCCGCAACCTCGAGGTCGCGCTCCGCAGCGAGGCCGAGGTGCGGGCGGCGGGGGTCGTGCCGGCCACGATCGGCGTCGTCGCGGGCGTCCCGGTCGTCGGGCTCGCCGCCGCCGAGATCGAGCACCTCTGCACCGCGGAGGGCGTGGTCAAGGCGAGCGTGCGCGACCTGCCGATCGCCCGGGCGAAGCGCCTCGATGCCGGCACGACGGTCGCCGCGACGGCCTGGCTCGCCCACCGGGCCCGAATCCGGGTGATGTCGACCGGCGGCCTCGGCGGGGTGCACCGGGGCGCCGGCGAGAGCTTCGACGAGTCGGCCGACCTGCCGCTGCTCGCCGAGACCCCGATCACCCTCGTGAGCGCCGGCGTCAAGTCGATCCTCGACATCGCGGCGACGCTCGAACGCCTCGAGACCCTCTCGATCCCCGTCGTCGGCTACCGCACGAACCGGTTTCCGGCGTTCACGGTCACCGATTCGGGCTTCGCGCTCGACTACCGGGTCGAGTCCCCCGCCGAGGCGGCGGCGCTCGCCCGGGCGCGCGACGAGCTCGGGCTGCGCGCCGCGGTGCTCGTCGCGAATCCGGTCGCGCCCGAGCGCCAGCTCGACCCGGCGCTGCACGACCGGGTGCTCGCCGAGTCGCTCGCGGCCGCCGCCGCCGCCGGGGTGACCGGACACGACACGACGCCGTTCCTGCTCGAGCGGTTCCAGCGCGAGACGGGCGGCGCGAGCCTCGAGGTGAACCTCGAGGTCTATCGCGGCAACGTGTCGCTCGGGGCGGAGATCGCGCGTGAGCTCGCCGGCTGATCCCGCGATGGATGCCCCGCGCCCGCCCCTCCTCGCGGTCGTCGGCGATCTCGTCGAGGACGTCGTCGTGTGGGCGTCCGAGCCGGTGCGGCACGGCACCGACACCGCGGCACGGGTGTTCCGCACGCGCGGCGGCAGCGCGGCGAACGTCGCGGCGCTCGCGGCCCCGCTCGTCGCCACGCGATTCATCGGCTGCGTCGGACCCGATGCCGCGGGTGACGCGCTCGTCACGGAGCTCGAGGGCCGCGGCGTGGACGTGCGGGTGCAGCGGCGCGGCACGACGGGCGCGGTGGTGCTCGTCGTCGATCCCGACGGCGAGCGCACGATGTTCCCCGACCGCGGCGCGAGCGCGCTGCTCGGGGCGGTCGATCCGGCCTGGCTCGACGGCGTCGCGTGGTTGCACGTGCCGAGCTACGGCTTCGAACGCGAACCGGCGCGATCGGCGGTGCTCGCGCTCGTCGCCGAGGCCCGGCGCCGGGGTGCTGGCCTCTCGATCGACGCCTCGTCGACCGGCTTGCTCTCGGCGCTCGGCGTCGAGCAGGTGCTCGCGCTCTACCGATCCCTCGGACCCGACGTGCTCTTCGCGAACGAGACCGAGGCCGCGCTGCTCGGTCTCGGCACCGACGAGCGGCGCAGCGCACCGGTGGCCGCGACGGTCGTCGTCAAGCACGGGCCGCTGCCGACGCACGTGTTCGAGGACGGCCGGCTCGTCAGGACCGTCCCGGTCGAATCCGTGCTCGGCGCACGCGACCTCACGGGTGCCGGCGACGCCTTCGCAGCCGGATTCCTCGCGGCCCGCCTCGCGCGCAGCGGTGTCGTCGAGGCCGTGCTCACCGGGCATGCCGCGGCGGCCCGGGTCATCACGACGGCGGGCGCCGCCACCGAGGTCGATGGCCGCAGCCACGTCAACCAAGATTGACGGGATGGCGAACGTCAACTACGGTTGACGCCATGGACGACCGCAACCTCCGCACCGCCATCGCCGCGGCTGACGGCGACGACCCGTACCGGGCGCTCCGCGAACTCCACCGCGCGAGGGTCGAGCTCACCCGCGACCTCGACCGAGCCGAATCCCTCGCCGTCCGCCGCGCCCGCGCGGCCGGATCGAGCTGGCAGCTCATCGCGCTCGCCCTCGGAGTGTCGAAGCAGGCGGTGCACAAGAAGTACGGGCGCAGCTGAGACGCGTAGGCTGCAATGCGGCGATGATGCGAGCGGCGGGGGCGCGAGGCATCCGATCGCTCTTCTCGTCAGGAAAGTGAGCATGAGCACCAGCGAGCCCCGAACCCGCCGCGACGAACGCGCCGCGCGCAACGCGCGCACGGCACGTCGCACCCCGTCCAGCCGTCGCACCTCCCCCTTCGCCCGCCGTGGCGGCGGCGAGCAGCCGACCGGCCCCCGCGCCACCTTCCGGCAGCTGCTGCCGTTCATCTTCGAGCACCGGCCGGTGCTCATCTGGGTCGCCGTGCTCTCGATCGTCGGCGCGTTCGCGAGCCTCGCCCAGCCGCTGCTCGTCAGCCAGGTCATCAACGTCGTCGAGGCGGGCGACCCGCTCGGCGGCATCGTCTGGGCGCTCATCGCGCTCGTCGTCGTGAGCGGCGTGATCTCGGGCTACCAGCACTACCTGCTGCAACGCACCGGTGAGGGCGTCGTGCTCTCGAGCCGCAAGCGGCTCATCCACAAGCTGCTCCACCTGCCGATCGCCGAGTTCGACACCCGCCGCACCGGCGACCTCGTCTCGCGCGTCGGCAGCGACACGACGATGCTGCGCGCCGTGCTCACGCAGGGCCTCGTCGAAGCGGTCGGCGGCACCGTCACCTTCATCGGCGCCCTCATCGCCATGCTCATCATCGACCCGGTGCTGCTCGGGCTCACCGTGCTCGTCGTCGCCGTCGCGATCACGACCGTGACGCTGCTCTCGCAGCGGGTGCGCGAGGCGTCGCATGCGGCGCAGGCGAAGGTCGGCGACGTCGCCGCCTCGGTCGAGCGTGCCATCGGCGCCGTGCGCACCATCCGCGCCGCCGGCGCCACCGAGCGCGAGGTCACGGCCGTCGAGGCCGAGGCCGAGGGCGCCTGGCGCATGGGCGTGCAGGTGGCGAAGATCTCGGCGCTGATCGTGCCGATCGCCGGCATCGCGATGCAGGTGTCGTTCCTCGTGGTGCTCGGCGTCGGCGGCTACCGCGTGGCCTCCGGGGCGATCACCGTGGCGAACCTCGTCGCGTTCATCCTGTTCCTCTTCATGATGATCCTGCCGCTCGGGCAGGCGTTCGGCGCGATCACCTCGGTCAACCAGGCGCTCGGCGCCCTCGGGCGCATCCAGGAGATCCTCGACCTCCCCGACGAGGACGCGCACGACCGCGAGCTCGCCCCCCGCGCCCTCATCGTCGGCGATGCGAACGAGGGCCTGCTGCCCGACGCACCCGCCATCGCCTTCGACGACGTGCACTTCGCGTACGCGTCGACCCGCCAGGACCCGGCGGACCCCGCCAACGACTCCCCCGACGAGCACCTGCCCGAGCCCGACGTCACCGAGCGCCAGCCCGTGCTGCGCGGCGTCTCGTTCGACGTGCCGCGAGGCCGCCGCATCGCACTCGTCGGGCCGTCGGGCGCCGGCAAGTCGACGATCCTCGCGCTCATCGAGCGGTTCTACGACCCCTCGGTCGGCGCGGTCCGCATGGGCGGGCTCGACCTGCGCGCGCTCGACCGCACCGAACTGCGCGCCCAGATCGGCTACGTCGAGCAGGACGCCCCGGTGCTCGCCGGCACCCTGCGCGACAACCTGCTGCTCGGCTCGCCCGACGCGACCGACGCCGAGTGCGAGCACGTGCTGCGCGCCGTCAATCTCGGCGCGGTGCTCGACCGCGACCCGGCCGGCCTCGGCGCCGCGGTCGGCGACGACGGCATCATGCTGTCGGGCGGCGAACGCCAGCGGCTCGCGATCGCGCGGGCGCTGCTCGCCGCACCCCCGATCCTGCTGCTCGACGAGTCGACGTCCTCGCTCGACGGCGTCAACGAACGAATGATGCGCGAGGCGATCGACGCCGTCGCCGCGGGCCGCACGCTCATCGTGATCGCGCACCGGCTCTCGACCGTCATCGACTCCGACCGCATCGTCGTGCTCGACGACGGGCGTGTCGTCGGCGAGGGCACGCACGGCGAGCTCGTCGACTCGGTGCCCCTCTACCGGGAGCTCGCCGAGCACCAGCTGCTCGTCTGAGCTCCAGCTGACCTCACGGCGAGGTGTCCCGTGGCGGCCGCCACGGGGCATCCGCCGCTCAGTGCTGACCCGAGCGAACCTCAGTGCTCGCTCGGATGGATCCGCGACGCGTCGTCCTTAGCGTGGGAACCCGCATCCGGCAATGGATGCCCCAGGCCCATGCCCCACGGAGGACCCACCATGACCATCGCGACCATGACGGACGCGCGCGACCTCAGCCGCTTCGACGAACTGCCGGTCGAGCTCATCGACGAACTGCCCGAGGCGGGCGACGCCACCACGACGCGTCGCTCGGGCCTCGGCAACTCCTTCGACCGGGTGCAGTCCGGCATCCAGGGGTGGCTGCGCCACTGGGAGCCGCTGCAGCTGCCGGCGTTCACCGCCGTGCGCGACGTGATGCCGGACGACGACCGCGGTCGCAGCTCGTTGCACGCCGCCCCGACGCGGCCCGACGGCGCGGTGCGCCTCACCGCGAGCGTCTACGACCGGCCCAACCGCTCGGGCGGGCCCCTCGCCTGGTCGCGCAACTGGGCGAGCCTCGCAGTGCTGCCGCCGGCCAGGGAGGCCGGACGCCTGTTCTACCGGTTCAGCGCCGCGAGCCGACTCGTGCTCGACGGCCAGGCCGACCTCAGCCTCGTCTCGACGAGCGTCAACTTCGGCGTCGTCGCCGACGCCGCGAAGCAGAGCCCGTTCCAGACGCCGGGGTTCGCCACCCCGATCGTGCGTCCGCTCGTCGGCGTGCAGTGCCGCGCCGACGTCGACGCCACGTCATCGCAGACCTTCGAGGGCTCGATCGCCGTGCGCCAGGGCGACACCCCGGCGATGGCCTTCGTCATCGGCACCGACCTCCTCTTCGAGCACGGCTGGGTGCGCATGCACGAGGGCTCGAGCACCTGGATCGGCCCGAGCGAGGCCGGCGCGAGCGGCACGATCGAGTTCCGCTACGCCCCGGCGGCGCTGCTGCGCCTGCTCGGGCACCTCGACGACCCGCACACCGTCGACTGAGTCCCGCCCGCGCCCTCGCGGCCGAACCCCGACCCGGCCGCGTGGGTGCGACGCATCGGACGGCTCAGACCGCCGGAAGCCCGCCGAGCGGCCAGGATCCGAGGATCCGGCCGTGGTGCGAGGTCTCCGGCGGCCTGAGCCGGACGAGCGCGAGCGTGCCGAGCTCGAGACGGTCGCCGGGGTGCACCCGCCCGTGTCGCTTCGCCGTGACGTGCGGACGGAAGTCGAGGCGCGGTCGGACGCGCTCGACCCCCGCATCGTGGAGTCTCGAGATCGCCCCGCTGCGGAGGGCGGCGATCTCGCCGCCGTCGCGCACGAGCGAGACGAGGATGTCGCGGCGCGGCCCGAACATCGCATCCTCGCCGACGGCCACCGAGATCGGCCGCTCGTCCGTCTCGCTCGCGAGCGCGCCGAGCGTCTCGCAGAGGACGTCGGCGTCGAGCTCGGTCTCGAACGGTTCGACGAGGGTCACGTGCAGCGGCCATTGCGCGACCGTGAACTCGTCGCCGACGGTGAGCGGCGAGAGCGGGAGCACGACGACGAAGCGCGCCATCCGGCGAGTCTATCCGGGCCCCGTCACGCGACGGTGCGGGCGGCTCGCGGGGCTACTGCGGCCGCGCGGCCGCACGCTCGGCGCCGCCGACGTCGACCTCGCCGTCACCCTCCCGGGCGCCCGGTCGCTGCCATGGCCACCGCCCGGTGATCTCGACGGCGAGCGACCAGCTGAGGAAGGTCCGGATCAGCACGATGATGCCGAGGACGCCCACCGACTCGAGGGTCGGGGTCACGGCCACCGTGCGGATGATGTCGGCCGCGACGAGCAGCTCGAGGCCGATGAGGATGCCCCGGCCGAGCACCCGGCGGAACTGCTCGTAGACCGGCCCGGTGCGGCGGATCCGCCGGATCGCGGCATCCACCATCGCGTAGAGCACGCCGACGACGATCGCGACGACGCCGATGACGTCGATGACCTCGCCCGCCCGCGTGATGATCTGGCCGAACTCCATGGGGTCCTCCTGCCGCACACGCTAGCCCTGATGCCGCGCACTGCGGCCGATGCGGCCCGCGTGGCGCGCCCCGGAGACGACGGAGGGGCGGATGCCCTGAGGCATCCGCCCCTCCCGAGCGGTCTCGACGTGCTGCGCTACTCGGCGACCGGGGCCGAGGCGTGCTCGAGGTGGTACCGCAGGCTCGCGAGCTCGGCCTTGAGCGCCGCGGGCACCCGGTCGCCGAACTGGGCGAAGTACTCGTCGGTGAGCGCGCACTCGGCGAGCCACGAGTCGCGGTCGACGTCGAAGAGCTGCTCGAGCGCCGCCTCCGTGATGTCGAGTCCGTCGAGGTCGAGCGAGTCGGCAGCCGGGAGCAGGCCGATCGGCGTCTCCACCGTGTCGGCGGTGCCCTCGATGCGGCCGACGATCCACTCGAGCACGCGCGAGTTCTCGCCGAAGCCGGGCCAGAGGAACGAGCCGTCGGCGCCCTTGCGAAACCAGTTGACCTGGAAGATCTTCGGCGCGTTCGTGCCGAGCACGCGGCCCATCTTCACCCAGTGACCCCAGTAGTCGGCCATGTTGTAGCCGCAGAACGGCAGCATCGCGAAGGGGTCGCGGCGCAGCTCGCCGACGGTGCCCTCGGCGGCCGCGGTCTTCTCGGAGGAGATGGTCGCCCCCATGAAGACGCCGTGCTTCCACGAGCGGGCCTCCGCGACGAGCGGCACGTTCGTCGCGCGGCGACCGCCGAAGAGGATCGCGTCGATCGGCACGCCCTCGTGGGCGTCCCAGTCGTCGGAGATCTGCGGGCACTGCGCGGCGGCGACGGTGAAGCGCGAGTTCGGGTGCGCGGCGGGGCGGCCCGAGGCGGGCGTCCAGTGGTTGCCCTGCCAGTCCGTGAGCTCCTCGGGGATCTCGTCGGTCAGGCCCTCCCACCAGACGTCGCCGTCGGGGCGGAGCGCCACGTTCGTGAAGATCGTGTTGCCCCAGAGGGTCTGCACGGCCGTCGGGTTGGTGGTCTCGCCGGTGCCCGGCGCGACGCCGAAGAAGCCGGCCTCGGGGTTGATCGCGTAGAGGCGGCCGTCGTCGCCGGGGCGCATCCAGGCGATGTCGTCGCCGATCGTCTCGACCGTCCAGCCGGGGATGGTCGGACGCAGCATCGCGAGGTTCGTCTTACCGCACGCCGACGGGAAGGCGGCCGCCACGTGGTACGACTTGCCCTCGGGCGAGGTGACCTTGATGAGCAGCATGTGCTCGGCGAGCCAGCCCTCGTCGCGGGCCATGACGCTCGCGATGCGCAGCGCGAAGCACTTCTTCGCGAGGAGCGCGTTGCCGCCGTAGCCCGAGCCGAACGACCAGATCTCGCGCGAGTCGGGGAACTGCACGATGTACTTCTCGTCGTTGCAGGGCCACTCGATCTCGGCACGGCGGTGGCCGACGCCGTCGACGAGCGGGTAGCCGACCGAGTGCACCGTGCGCACCCACGGCTCGCCGGCCTCGATGAGGCGGTAGACCTGCTCGCCCATCCGGGTCATGATGCCCATCGAGAGCACGACGTAGGGCGAATCGGTGATCTCGACGCCGAGCTGCGAGATGGGGCCGCCGAGCGGGCCCATCGAGAACGGCACGACGTACATCGTGCGGCCCTTCATCGAGCCGTCGAAGACCTCGGTGAGCTCGGTGCGCATCTCGCGCGGGTCGCGCCAATTGTTCGTCGGGCCCGCGTCCTCCTCGTAGGTCGAGCAGATGAAGGTGCGGTCCTCGACGCGCGCGACGTCCGAGGGGTCGGTGCGCGCGAGGTAGCTGTTGGGACGCCACTCGGGGTTCAGCTTGATGAGCTTGCCTTCGGCGACGAGCTGCTTCTCGAGCAGGTCGGCCTCGTGCTGCGAGCCATCGCACCAGACGATCTCGTCGGGCTTGGTGAGGCCCGCGATCTCGTCGACCCACGCGCGCAGGGCCGCGTCGGTCGTCCCGCGCCGTGCGGGCGATGCAGAGTCGGATGCCTCGGTGCCGATCGAGAACTCGGAGATGGTCATCGTCGTCCCTTCCAGTGGGTTCCCGGCGTGCGCCGGAGTGGTCGTGTTTCCAGAATGCGCCGTTTCGTGGCATCCGCGTGACCAAATCGGTAGTTAAGAACTGTTGATCTTTCGATATTCTTAAGGCATGAAGGCAGGCTCCCCCGACCTCGCGACGCTCGGCCACCGCATCCGCCACTTCCGCGGCGAGCGCGGGCTCACCCTCGACCAGCTCGGCGAGGCCGTCGGCATGGCCGGCAGCCAGCTCTCGCTCATCGAGAACGGCAAGCGCGAGCCGAAGCTCTCGACGCTCGACGCCTTGGCCGCCGCGCTCGACGTCGAACTCGCCGAACTGCTCTCGCGCGAGGCGCCGAGCCGGCGCGCCGCGCTCGAGCTCGAGCTCGGCCGGGCCCAGGCGGGCCACCTCTACGCGAGCCTCGGCCTGCCGCCGATCAAGGCCACGCGCGGCATCACCGACGAGACGCTCGAGGCGGTCGTGGGGCTCCACCGCGAGCTCCAGCGCCGGGCGACCGAGGCGATCGCGACCCCCGAGGAGGCGCGGCGCGCCAACACCGAGCTCCGCGAGCGCATGCGCGAGCGCGCGAACTACCTGCCCGAGATCGAGACCCTCGCCGAGGAGCAGGTCCGCTCCTCGGGGCACCGCTCCGGCGCGTTGACGCACCGCGAGGTGAGCGTCATGGCCGAGCGGCTCGGGTTCCAGCTCTTCTACGTCGACGACCTGCCCGACTCGACGCGGTCGATCAGCGACCTCTCGAACGGCCGCATCTACCTGCCGCCCGCATCGATCCCCGGCGGCCACGGCCTGCGGTCGATGGCCCTCCAGGCGATGGCGCACCGACTGCTGGGACACACTCCCCCGGCCAGTTACACCGAGTTCCTCTGGCAGCGACTCGAGATCAACTACTTCGCCGCCGCCTGCCTCATGCCGCAGGACGCCTCGATCGCGTTCCTCCAGGAGGCGAAGAAGGAGAAGCGGCTCGCGATCGAGGACTTCCGCGACGCGTTCGGCGTCACCCACGAGGCCGCGGCGCTGCGCTTCACGAACCTCGCGACCTCGCACCTCGACATGACCCTGCACTTCCTCCGGGTGGCGGGCGATGGAGCCCTCCTCAAGGGCTACGAGAACGACGGGCTGCCGCTGCCGACCGACGTGACCGGGTCGATCGAGGGCCAATGGGTGTGCAAGAAGTGGAGTGCCCGCACCGCGTTCGCGCACACCAACCGCACGACGGAGAACTACCAGTACACCGACACCCCGGCGGGCACCTTCTGGTGCGCGACCCAGACCGGCCGCACGGATGCCGCGGAGTTCTCGATCACGGTCGGCGTGCCCTTCGCGCAGGCGAAGTGGTTCCGCGGGCGCGAGACCACGCTCCGGGCGGTCTCCACCTGTCCCGACGAGTCGTGCTGCCGCAGCGCCCCGTCCGATCTCGCCGAGCGCTGGGCGGGCCGGGCCTGGCCGAGTGCGCGCCTGCACGCGCACGTGCTCTCGCCGCTGCCGTCGGGCACGTTCCCCGGGGTCGACGACGCCTCGGTCTACGAGTTCCTCGAGGCGCACGAGGGCGAGTAGCCCTCCCCGCGGGCATCGCCGAGTCCGTTCCGCTCCTCCGGCGCGGCCCGATCAGGCGACGGGGGCGAGTGCCTCCCGTTCGCCTTCGGCGCGACGGGACGGCAGCGGGAGGCGGAACAACCCGTCGGGAAGGTGCGGACGCAGGACGGCGGGCCCCGCCGTGAGGAGGGTCGTCGCGCCGACGACGAGCACGAGCGCGGCGAGATCGCCGCCCGGAATCGGCGGGATCACGATCACGAGCACCGTGAGCGCCACCGGGTGCATGAGGTAGATGGCGAGCGTGCGGCCCCCGAGGAAGCGACCCGCGCTCGCGACCCGCGGGATCCTGGCGGCGGCGCCGCACAGCATCACGGCCGCGGTCACGCCGAGCAGGCTCAGCGCGGGCGTGATGGACCAGGCGGACGATCGGTCGAGGAGCGAGAGCACCGTCCACGAGACGGCGAGGACGAGCCCGAGGGCCGGCGGGGCCCCGGCCATCCGATCGAGCACCGAACGGAGCGTCGCGCCCGCCACGAACCACACGAAGAACGTCATGAGCCGGTACAGGGTGAGGCCGGCCGGAAGCGTGGTGACGAACGGCGCCAACACGGGTGCGCACAGCCACAGCAGCACTGCGACGCCGAGGAGCGCGGCGCGGTGCCGGCCCGCCGCGCGCGCGGCGAGGAAGAACACGACAAGCGCCGGCAGGTACCAGTAGGCTCCCGAGAGTTCCGGGATCCAGCCGAGTGCCCGCGGGAGGTCGGCCAAGCCCGCGCCGTAGGCGAACGCCCAGCACGGCGCGAATGCGAGCGACCAGATCGCGTACGGCCAGAGCAGGTCGAGGATGCGCGATCGACGGACGGCGGCGAACGGTCGATCGAGCGCGCGCGTCGCGAGCATGCCCGAGACGAGGAAGAACAGGGGCATGCGCACCGTCAGCAGCAGCTCGTTGACGGCGCCGATCATCGCGCCCACCCGGCCGGTCTCGGCGAGCACGGCATCGATCCAGGCACCACCGACGTGGTACAGCACCACCAGGGCGATCGCCGCGGCCCTTGCGACATCGGCCCAACCGAGTCGCGGGAGCACGCGCTCAGCATAGCCGAGGCCGTGCGCGGCGACGGATACTCGAGACGCCCTTTATCGCGTCTATTGCATTACTGTGCGAGACACACTATCGTGTGATCCATGGACACCGATGAGACGACCGCCGGGCACCTGCAGGAGCTGCGCCGCGGCACCGTCGTGCTCGCGTGCCTGATCCGGCTGCGCACGCCCGACTACGGCTACGCCCTGCTCGAGTCGCTGAACACGCTCGGCATCCTCGTCGACGCCAACACGCTCTACCCGCTGCTGCGCCGGCTCGAGAAGCAGGGCCTCCTCACGAGCGAGTGGAACACCGACGAGGCCCGGCCCCGCAAGTTCTACCGCACCAGCCCCGGCGGCGAGCTGCTCGCCGACGCCCTCATGACCGACTGGCGGCGCATCGACGACGCGCTCGCCGGCCTCACCGACGGAGACGAATCATGACCGAGCTCACCGACCGCTATCTCTTCGCGGCGACACGGAGCCTTCCCCAGATGCAGCGCGAGGAGCTCTCCCGCGACCTCGCCGAGCGCATCGCCGACACGATCGACGCGCGGGTCGAATCGGGGGCCTCGACGCCCGAGACCGCCGAGCGCGACGCGCTCGTGGAACTCGGTCACCCCGCCGTGCTCGCTGCGAGCTACAGCGACCGCCCGCTCATGCTGATCGGGCCGCGCTACTTCCTCGTCTGGAGGCGCCTGCTGATCTTCCTCGAGTCGTTCGTCCCCGCGACGGTCGCGGCTGCGACCGCGCTCGGCCTCGTGCTCGCGGGCGGCGGCTGGGAGATCATCGGCACGGTGGTCTCCACGGGCCTCGCCGTCGCCGTGCACCTCGCCTTCTGGCTGACGCTCGTCTTCGCCCTCATCGAGCGCTACGACACGGGTGCCGTCGGCAGCACGGACAAGCTGCTCGGGTGGACGCCCGACCAGCTCCCGCAGCTGCCCGAGGTGCGTCGCCCGCACCGGCGGGGCGACCTCATCGCCAGCCTCGTCTGGCTCGCGATCGCCGCGGCGTTCCTCGTGTGGCAGCAGTTCGGCATCGTGTGGATCGGCGGCGAGCGCTCCGCGGTGCCGCTGCTCGCGCCCGAGCTGTGGTCGTTCTGGCTGCCGTACCTCTTCGTGCTCATCGCGCTCGAGGCGGCGTTCGCCGTGTGGATCTACCGCAGCGACTGGAACTGGGCCAACGCGATCGTGAACGTCGTGCTGAACGCCGCGTTCGCGATCCCGGTCATCTGGCTCTTCGTCGAGGGCATGCTGCTCAGCCCCGAGTTCGTCGCGCTCGTCGACCCGCACCTCGACGCCGACGCCGTACGGGTGCTCTCGGTGCTGTTCGTCGGCGGCGTCGCGGCGGTCTGCACCTGGGACTCGATCGACGGCATCGTCAAGGCGGCCCGTGGCGGCGGGCGCGGCACGCTCGACTTCCCGGGAAACCGCAGCCCGCGGCGCACCTCGGTCTGAGTCCGGCGGCAGGCGGGATGCCTCGGGGCCGGCGATCGCGCGATCGTCGGCCCCGAGGCATCCGTTCGTGCAGCCGGCGACCGAGCCGACGACGGGTCGCAGGAGCAGACCGCCCTCGGACGCGCGGGCGCCCGCGTGTCGCGCGAATCCTCCTGCGACCCGTCGACGGGTGACGGCCCCGCTGCGTCGGGTCGGCTACTTCGGCTGCATCCGGATCGCGCCGTCGAGGCGGATCGTCTCGCCGTTCAGCATCGGGTTGGCGATGATCGAGCGCACGAGCGCGGCGTACTCGCTGGGGTGGCCGAGCCGCGAGGGGTGGGGCACCTGGGCCTCGAGCGAGCCCCGCACCTCGTCGGGCATGCCCGCCATCATCGGCGTCTCGAAGATGCCCGGCGCGATCGTCATGACGCGGATGAGCAGCTTCGACAGGTCGCGTGCGATCGGCAGGGTCATGCCCGCGACACCCGCCTTCGACGCCGAGTAGGCGGCCTGGCCGATCTGCCCGTCGAAGGCGGCGACCGAGGCCGTGTTCACGATGACGCCGCGCTCCGCAGTCGCCGGGCCGCCCGCCAGGGCCGAGGTCACGGGCTCGGTCGCGGCCATCGCCGCGGCCGCGAGGCGGGTGACGTTGAACGTGCCGATGAGGTTCACCCGAATGGTCCGCTCGAAGGCGTCGAGCGGGCCGGCGCCGTCACGGCCGACGGTGCGGTTCGCCGTCACGATGCCGGCGCAGTTCACCGCGACGCGGAGGGGCGCGAGGGACGAGGCCGCATCGACCGCGGCCTGCACCTCGGCCTCGTTCGCGACGTCGGCCGCGACGAAGCGGGCGCGATCGCCGAGTTCGGCCGCCGCCTCCTCGCCGCGCGGCCCGGGCAGGTCGACGAGGACGACGGCGGCGCCGCCCTCGACGAGTGCGCGCGCCGTCGCCCGGCCGAGGCCCGAGGCGCCGCCCGTGACGATCGCGGATGCTCCGTTGAGTTCCATCTGCTGTCCTTTCGATTGGTGTGGTCGCCGTGCGTCTCCGTTCGAACCGGAGGTTCCCGCTGCCGCGGCGACGCTCGGCCGGACGGCGGCACTCGACGAGATCGAGCGGGTGGGAGGTCGGTCAGATGCGTTCGATGACGGTGGCGTTCGCCATGCCGCCGCCCTCGCACATCGTCTGCAGGCCGTAGCGGCCGCCCGTCGCCTCGAGCTGGTTGACGAGGGTCGTGAGCAGGCGCGTACCCGACGAGCCGAGGGCGTGCCCGAGCGCGATCGCCCCGCCGCGCGGGTTGAGCTTCGCGGCGTCCGCACCGGTGTCGGCGAGCCAGGCCAGCGGAACCGAGGCGAATGCCTCGTTGACCTCGTACGCGTCGATGTCGTCGTGCGTGAGCCCGGCCCGCTCGAGCACCTTCGCCGTCGCCGGGATGACGCCCGTGAGCATGTAGAGCGGGTCGCTGCCGACCACCGAGAACGAGCGGAAGCGCGCCCGCGGGGTGAGCCCCAGCTGCGAGGCGCGCTCGGCGCTCATGATGAGCGCGGCGGAGGCCCCGTCGGTGAGCGGCGACGAGTTGCCGGGCGTGATCCGCCAGTCGAGCTCGGGGAAGCGGGCCGCGAGCGCGTCGGTGCGGAACGCCGGGTTCAGGCCCGCGAGCGACTCGACCGAGGTGCCCGGGCGCACCGTCTCGTCGGCGAGCCCGTCGACGCCGGGCACCGGCACGAGCTCGCTCGCGAAGGCACCCGACTCGTGCGCCGCGGCCGCGAGCTCGTGCGAGCGTGCGGCGAAGGCGTCGAGCTCGTCGCGCGAGAAGCCCCACTTGGCCGCGATGAGCTCGGCGGAGACGCCCTGGTTCACGAGCCCCTCGGGGTAGCGGGTGCGGATGCGCGAGCCGTACGGGTCGGCGCCCGCGGCGCTCGAGCCGAGCGGCACCCGGCTCATGGACTCGACCCCGCAGGCGATCACGATGTCGGCCTGGCCCGCGAGCACGGCCTGCGCGGCGAACGTCGCGGCCTGCTGGCTCGAGCCGCACTGCCGGTCGATCGTGGTGCCCGGCACGTGTTCGGGGAAGCCCGCGGCGAGCACCGCGTTGCGGGTGAGGTTGTAGCTCTGCTCGCCGATCTGGCTGACGCAGCCGCCGATCACGTCGTCGATCAGCCCCGGGTCGAGGTCGTTGCGATTGACGAGCGCGTCGAGCACTCCCGCGAGGAGGTCGACGGGGTGGACGGCGGACAGCAGCCCCCCGGGCTTGCCGCGCCCGACGGGCGTGCGGACGACGTCGACGATGACGGCTTCAGTGCTCATGGCTCCAGCCTACGGCCAGCCAAGCGCTCGCTTGGTACGCGAACGACGGATGCCCCGTGCGCACGCGTGCGCACGGGGCATCCGTCTCGTTCTGGAGGCGAGGTCAGCCGACCGGCTCGGGCTCGCGCGCGAGCACGACGGGCTGGCGCTCGGGCAGCACGACGGGGTGGGTGCCCGCCATCGCCTCGATCACGCGCACGACCTGGCACGAGTAGCCGTACTCGTTGTCGTACCAGACGTAGAGCACGGCGTCGGTGCCGTCGGCGATGGTCGCGAGACCGTCGACGATGCCGGCGCGGTTCGAGCCGACGAAGTCGGTCGAGACCACCTCGGGCGACTCGATGTAGTCGATCTGCTGGCGCAGCGGCGAGGTGAGCGAGGTCTGGCGGAGGAACCGGTTGAGCTCGGCCTTCGTCGCGGGGCGCTCGAACTGGAGGTTCAGGATCGCGAGCGACACGTCGGGCGTGGGCACGCGGATGGCGGAGCCGGTGAGCTTGCCCTCGAGGGCCGGCAGCGCCTTCGACACGGCCTTCGCGGCGCCCGTCTCGGCGATGACCATGTTGAGCACGGCCGAGCGGCCACGACGGTCGCCCTTGTGGAAGTTGTCGATCAGGTTCTGGTCGTTCGTGAACGAGTGCACCGTCTCGACGTGACCGCGCACGACGCCGTAGGCGTCGTCGACGGCCTTCAGCACCGGGGTGATCGCGTTCGTCGTGCAGGAGGCGGCCGAGAGGATGCGGTCGTCGGCCGTGATGTCGTCGGTGTTGATGCCGTGCACGATGTTCTTGATCGCGCCCTTGCCGGGTGCGGTGAGGAGCACGCGGGCGACGCCCTTCGACCGCAGGTGCTGGCTGAGGCCGGCCTCGTCGCGCCAGCGGCCCGTGTTGTCGACGACGATCGCGTTGTCGATGCCGTAGGCGGTGTAGTCGATCGTCGCGGGGTCGTCGGAGTAGATGACCTGGATCAGCGTGCCGTTCGCGAGGATCGTGTTCGCCTCCTCGTCGACCTCGATGGTGCCCGCGAAGGGGCCGTGCACCGAGTCGCGGCGGAGCAGGCTCGCGCGCTTCACGAGGTCGTTCTCCGCGCCCTTGCGCACGACGACCGCACGCAGGCGCAGGCCCTGGCCGCCGCCCGTGTGCGCGATGAGGATGCGGGCGAGGAGGCGCCCGATGCGGCCGAAGCCGTAGAGCACCACGTCGGTGCCGGACGCCTCGGGGGCGCCGGCCTCGGCGATGACCGGGGCGAGTTCGGCGCGCACGAAGTCGACGAGCTCGCGGGCGTCGCCCTCGCCGACGGCGTCGGCGTAGCGGCTGACGATGCGGGCGACGTCGATCGAGGCCGGGCCCGGCGCGATCTCGCGGAGCACGTCGAGCACGCGCATGGTGTCGACGAGGTCGAGCTCGACGTCGCCGGCCTGGCGGGCGAAGCGGTGCGCCTTCAGCAGTTCGACCGCCGAGCGGTTGATGAGCCGTCGTCCGTGGATCGACGTCACCACCCCGTGGTCTCGGTAGAGGCCGCCGATCAGCGGAATCATCCGCTCGGCGAGCTCCTCTTTGGCGATCCATTCGGCACGGCGGGCGTCGAACTCGTGGCTCACGTTCTTCCTTCTCGGCCGAGCGGACGTGGGCGTCGTCGACCAGGGTCGTGCGACCGCGTCTGCCGGTGGGCAGCGCTGGCCGCATTCTTTCCGGGGATGTCTCGATCATACCTAGACATTCATGCGCGGTTGCTGTACGTGACGTCGAACGGAGGCAACGCGGCGCGACGGCGCGGCGACCGGCCGGCGACCGAGGGCGCCTCCGTAGACTGGGGTCACGTGGATCGCCTCATGCCCGGAGTCATCGCCGTCCTCGTCGGCGCCGTCGCCCTGACGGTCGCGTTCGTGCCGCTCGTGGCCCTGAGCTACCGTCGGCGCGGCGGGTTCTCGACAGCACGGTTCCTCGGCTGGATCGCGCTCGGCTTCTACCTGCTCGGCCTCTGGGCGTACACCCTGCTGCCGCTGCCCGATTCCGGCGACTACACGTGCTCGGGCGTCGTGCTCGACCCCTTCGCGGAGATCGCCGACATCGTGCGCCTCCAGGCGGAGGACGGCGGCTCGCTGCTGCGCAACGCCGCGTTCCAGCAGTTCGCGCTCAACATCGTGCTGTTCCTGCCGCTCGGCTTCTTCGTGCGCGCGCTCTTCGACCGCGGCATCGTCGTCGCGACGGCCGCGGGCGCACTCGTCTCGCTCGCGATCGAGCTCACGCAGCTCACCGGCGTCTGGGGCGTCTACCCGTGCGCCTACCGACTGTTCGACACGGGCGACCTCATGACGAACACGCTCGGCGCGGTGCTCGGCTCGCTCGCGGCCCTGGCGCTCGTCAGGCGCGGTCGAGCGTCCGACGAGCAGGATGCCGCGACCGGCGTCGTCTCGGCCGGGCGCCGGCTGCTGGCGATGACCGCCGACCTCCTCGTGCTGGGCGTGGGATCCATCGGGCTGTCGGTCCTCGCGAACGCCGCGCTCCTCCTGCTCCTCGGGAGGGAGTCGGTGCTCGAGTTCTCCGACGCCGTGTCGCTCGTCGCGACCCTGCTCGTCATCTCGGCGCAGGCGGTCTCCGTGCTCGCGGGCGGGGTCACGATCGGCGAGCGCGCGGTGCTCATCGGTGCCGCCGAGACCCGGCGCCCCCGCGTGCTCTGGCGACTCGTGCGGTTCGCGGCGGGCATCGGCGGATACGGACTGCTGCAGCTCATGCCCGAGCCCTGGAGCCTCCTCGCGAGCGTGCTCGCGGTGGCGAGCCTCGTCGTGGCGTTCACGAGCCGGGGCCACCGCGGCCTCGGACAGGCCGCGGCCGGGATGGACGCCGTCGCGTGCGCTCCGGGTCAAGGGCCCCGCGCGCCTGGACAACGCCGCGCGCCCGCGCGCTCCTAGCGTGGATGGTCACGACTCGACGTGGAGGAGCCATGACCATCGACACCCAGACCCCCGTCCTCGAGGAGGCGCACGCCGCGCTCCTCGCGGAGATCACCCCGAACGGCGGCGAACGCCGCGAGATCCTCGACCCCGCGACGGGAGACGTGGTCGGCCACGCCCCGGTGCACACGGTCGACGACCTCGACCGCGCCGTCGCCGCGGCGAAGGCCGCGCAGCCGGCATGGGCCGCACTCGGGCACGAGCGCCGCAGCGAGCTGCTCCTGCAGGCCGCCGACGCGATCGACGCGAACGCCGAGGCGCTCGCCCACCTGCTCTCGCGCGAGCAGGGCAAGCCGCTCAACGGCCCGAACGCGCGGTTCGAGGTCGGCGGGGCATCCGGCTGGATGCGGGCGGCCGCAGCGACGCCGCTCGAGGCCGAGGTCGTGTTCGACGACGGCGAGACCCACGCCGAGCTGCACTACCGCCCCATCGGCGTGGTCGGGGCCATCGGCCCGTGGAACTGGCCGCAGATGATCACCGTGTGGCAGATCGCCCCGGCACTGCGCATGGGCAACACCGTCGTGGTGAAGCCCTCGGAGTACACCCCGCTCAGCGTGCTCGCGCTCGTGCAGGTGATCAACACCGTGCTCCCCGAGGGCGTGCTGCACATCGTCAGCGGCGGCCGCGAGGTCGGCGCCGCGCTCTCCGCGCACCCCGAGATCGGGAAGGTGATGTTCACCGGCTCGACCGCCACCGGCAAGGCGATCATCCGCAGCTCGGCCGACACGGTCAAGCGCCTCACCCTCGAGCTCGGCGGCAACGACGCCGGCATCGTGCTGCCCGACGTCGACCCGAAGGCCATCGCCGAGGGCCTGTTCTGGGGCGCGTTCATCAACACGGGCCAGACCTGCGCCGCGCTGAAGCGCCTCTACGTGCACGACGACGTCTACGACGAGGTCGTCTCGGCCCTCGCCGAGGTCGCCGGCGCCATGCCGATGGGCGTCGGCGTCGACGAGCGCAACGTGCTCGGGCCGCTGCAGAACAAGCAGCAGTTCGACATCGTCGACCGGCTCGTCGAGTCGGCGAAGGCGTCCGGCGCACGCGTCGTGCTCGGCGGCGAGCCCGACCGCGAGCAGCCGGGCTACTTCTACCCGACGACGCTGATCGCCGACATCGACAACGACCACCCGCTGGTGGCGGAGGAGCAGTTCGGCCCGGCGCTCCCGATCATCCGGTACCGCGACCTCGACGAGGCGATCGAGATGGCGAACGGCGTCGACGTCGGCCTCGGCGCCTCCGTCTGGTCGTCCGACCGCGAGACGGCCCGCGAGGTCGCGTCGCGCATCCAGTCGGGCACCGTCTGGATCAACGCCCACGGCGTGGTGCACCCGATGGTGCCGTTCGGCGGGGCGAAGCAGTCGGGCTACGGCCTCGAGTTCGGGGTCGAGGGGCTCAAGGCGCTCGCCGTGCCGCAGGTCGTCAACGGCTGAGGCGCGCACGCGACGGCGATGGCCGGGCGGGAGGATTCCCGCCCGGCCATCGCCGTGTCTGCTGCGGCCGCCGCGTATCGTGGAGCGAACGCACCGCCGTCACCCTGGAGGGTCAATGCCGAAGATCGTCGACCACGACGAACGTCGTCTCGCGATCGTGCACGCGACCTGGCGCCTCATCGCGGCGAAGGGGTTCCGTGCGACGACCATGCGCGAGATCGCGAAGGCGTCGGGGGTGGCCAACGGGGGCCTGTTCCCGTACTTCCGCAACAAGGAGGAACTGCTCGGCGCGACGTTCGAGCACGTCTTCGAGGCGACGAACGATCGCTTCGCCGCCGTCCGCGCCGACGCCGAGGGGCTCGCGGCGCTGCGCGCGCTCATGCTGCAGATCTTCCCGATCGACGACGAGCGGCTCCTCGAGGCCCGTATCGTGATCCCGTTCTGGGAGTACGCGGCCAACGAGCCCGAGCTGCTCGAGCTCCACGAGCGCACCATGCAGCGCTGGCGCGTCGAGATCACGGGGCACCTCGAGGCCGCGAAGCGACTCGGCGAGATCCGCGAGGACGTGGAGGTCGCGCTCGTGACCGACCTCTTCATGGCGCTGCTCGACGGCGTGCAGGTGGTCGCGGTCGTGTCGCCCGGCACCTCGGGGCCCGAGCGGCTCACGCGCATGCTCGACGGCTACCTCGAGCTGCTGCGCTGATCCCGGCGGTCGACGGCGACGGGCGGCCGGACGTCGCCCATGCGACATCCGACCGCCCGTGCCCTCGAGGCGTCGCTCAGTGCGCGTGCCCCGAGCAGGTGCACGAACCAGCGGCGCAGCCGCACCCGCCGTCACCGTCGTGCGCACCGTGCGCCGCGGCGGTGTGGCAGGCCATGCCCATCGACGCCGACGACGGCACGTCGAGCGCGGGGTTGCGGTCGAAGAAGCCGTAGGGCTTCAGGGTGAACTTCGCGTAGTCGACGGGCATGACCGGCCAGTCCTCGACGCGCGGGAAGTGCGTGGGGCCGAAGGTGTGCCAGAGGACGATGTCCTCGCCGTCGATCGAGCGGTCGGCCGCGGTGTAGCGCGGCAGGCCGTCGCCGCCGGGGTTCTGGTTCACGAGGTCGCCGGCCGGGTACCGCTCGTCCTGCGCGTAGCGCGTGACCCAGAGATGGTTGCGGGTGAAGCCCGCGCGCTTGGCGATCACCGACTCGGGGTCGGCCATGAGCGTCGGCAGGCCCTGCGCGAGCAGTTCGTACGCGACCGGCCGGCCCAGGCGGTTCTGCTTCTCGGTGTTGACGATGTGCCAGGCCCGGCCGACCGCGAGGTCGGCGTCGCGCACGCCCTCCGACTCGGTGCGCAGTCGCGTCGTCTGCTTGGTGAACGCGTTGCCGTACTCGTTGCCCTCGCCCATCGGCAGGCGCACCGCGTCCACCTCGTCGACCGCGTTCGCGACGCCGTCGACCATCATGTCGAGTCGCGCGCTGAACAGGTGCTGGTGGTACGGGGCGCCGAGGCCCGGCGCGACCTCGCTCGCGTGGTCGCCCGCCTCGGGGTCGTACGCGGAGGTGAAGAGCACGCCCGTGAGCTTCGCCTCGCACTCGATGGTGCCGTCGAGGTAGAGGTACCAGTAGAAGCCGTAGTCGTAGTTGCCGACGGTCGTGAAGAAGCTGATCACGAGCCGGCGCTGGCGGCGCACCTCGTTCGAGCCCGTGTAGATGTCGGTGTGCTTCCAGAGGGTGCCGTAGTCCTCCTCGTGCATGCAGATGGCGTTCGGGATGACCCGGGGATTGCCGAGCTCGTCGGCGAGCGTGGCGTCGAAGTAGTGGATCTCGCCGAGGCAGTCGCAGCCCAGCACGAGCGAGTTCGCGTAGCGGCCGAACACGTACTCGCCGGTGTCGAAGTAGTTCTGCCAGAAGCGCGCGGGCGACGGGTCGCCGTAGGGCACGACCATCTCGGCGATCGAGGCGCGGTAGACGATGTCGCGCTCGGCGCCGCCCTGGTCGGCGTCGACGAAGCGGATGCGCCGCAGCACGAGCCCTTCGCGGGCGTCGAACGCGAGCGAGAAGCGCCAGTTCGCCCACGACACCTCGTCGCCCTCGACGGTGAAGCTCGGGCCCTCGGGCTGGGTGATCGCGATGGGCTTCAGGGTGTCGAGCGGCGCGCCCTGCACCTCGGGGTCGTCGAAGTTACCGCCCTCGGCGGGGATGGGGAAGACCTTGTGGTCGACGAGCTCGAACATGCGGCCCTCGACCATGTCGACGTACGCGCAGAGCCCGTCGACCGGGTGGGCCCAGCAGTGGTCCTGCTCGTACTGGCGCATGAAGGCGAGCACGCGGATGACGCGGCGCCCCCGCTCGTTCTCGAAGCCGTACTGGCCCGCCGAGAGCGGCGCGAGCGCGACCTGCTCGTGCGTGATGCCGCGCTTGGCGAGCGCGGCGTGCCACTCGTCCTCGCGACCGAGCAGGTCGTAGATCGCCTCGAACTCGACGTCGAGGATCGGCACCTGGCCGTTCGCTCCGTCGATCTCGTCGACGCGGACGACCTCGCGGGCGGTGAGCGAGACGCGTGCGTCGTGCGAGGCGCCGGTCGCCTGGTCGAGCAGCAGCGCACGGATGACGCGGGGCAGGTCGATTCCGGCGAGGACCTCCGCCTTGGCGGGCTCGTCGACGCCGACGTACACGAAGCGGGTGGTCTCGCGCACGAGCCCGGCTGCGGCGAGGATCTCGCGCGTCGCGACGATCTCGTCGGCGGCGAGGCCGCGCAGCGGGTCGGCGTCGCGCAGGGGCGACGGGAGGGTGTCGATGGGTGACGGGCTCGCGTGGTGCGAGTGCTGGGCCGACGTCGTTGTCATGCTGGGTCCTCGTTTTCTCTACGAATGTTGAGATACATTAGCCTGCATCCACGAGACAGGGAAGTCCCGAGATGAACGAATTCGCCCACGGCGCGATGCTCGTCGGCGCGCTCACCGGCGCGGGGTGCGCCGTGACGACGCGCCGCGCGGCGCTCGACCTCGCGGCCTCCGCCGTCATGCTCCTCGCGATGTGCGACATGGCGTTCACCCGCCTGGCTCCCCCGCTGGCCTGGACGATCGTGCTCGTCGGCATCGGACTCGCGCTCGGGGTGCGGCTGCGCACCGAACAGGCCGGGCACCGCGCGCGGATCCCCGCACCTGGGCGCCCGCGCCTGCTGCACCGGGCGCTGACGTTCATCGTCGGCGGATGGGCGTTCGCGATGCCCGTGGCCGCCGACGCCGCCTCCTCGGCCCACGCGCACGGCGGCGGCGGCGCCTTCGCCCTGGCCGCGCTCGCGATGACCGTGTTCGGCGGATGCCTCGTGGTCCGAGAGCTGCGCGCCGACGGCGCACGGCGCCTCCGGCACGCGGCCGAGGCGGCGAGCACGTCGCTCATGCTCGCCGCCATGGCCGTACCGGGCGTCGTGGCCGCGCTCGCGTGAACGACCGACGGCCACGACGGGATCGCCCGCTGGTCAGATGCCGCGGTGCGGCTCCGAACCGTGCACGGCGGCCTCCGCCTCGTCGACCCCGTGACCGATGCGCTGGTACAGCGCGGGATCGCGACGGCGCAGCGCGAACGCCCACACGACGCCGAGGACGCCGGGGACGATGAGCAGGGCCGGCAGCACGAAGGTCGCCGGCGTGGTCTCGGCCTGGCCGAGCAGCACGTCGAAGTTCGCGACGATCAGCACGAACACCGTGAACAGCACGACCGCGGCGATCGAGGGCGCCACGACCGCCGCCCACGTGCTGACTCCACGGCGATCACGACGGAAGAAGCCGATGACCGAGACCGCGACGATGCCCATGAGCAGCACGAGCCCCATCGCCCCCGTGTTGGTGAGCCACGTGAACATCGTGAGCACCGGGTAGAGGAACTCGACCGGCGCGAAGTCGTTCTTCAGCCCCAGGCCCTCCCCCGCGATGATGAATCCGAGGGTCACCACGACCGCGATGACGCTCTGCGCGAGCGAACCGGCCCAGGGTGCGCGGGAGGCGGCGCGCACGGCGCCGAGCCCGCGGTGCAGCACGCCCTCGCGACCGAGCGAGTAGAGGTAGCGCGCGACCGCGTTGTGGAAGGACTGCAGGGCCGCGAACAGGCTCGTCAGGAACAGCACCTGCATGATGTCGCTGATGATGACGGGGGCGTGCTCGCCCATGAAGACGAACATCAGGTCGGGCCCGAAGGTCGCCGAGGCCTCGACGATCTGCGAGGGCCCGACGCCCACCGTGAACGCCCACGCGCTGAACGCGTAGAACACGCCGATGATCGCGACGGCGGCGTAGGTCGCGCGGGCGACGGTGCGCTTCGGGTTCTTCGCCTCCTCGCCGTAGATCGCGGCCGACTCGAAGCCCATGAAGGCCGCGATGCAGAACGAGAGCACGGCGCCGATGCCGGGCACGAAGAGGCTCGACGGCTCGAGCGCGGCGGTGCTCACGCCCTCGGGTGCCACGGCGAGCGCGACGAGGTCGAACACGAGCACCGCGACGAACTCGAGGGCGACGAGCGTGCCGAGCACCTTCGCCGACAGGTCGACGCGGTTCACGCCGAGGATGCCGACGACGATGATGCAGACCAAGATCCAGAGCCACCACGGCGTGGCGATGCCGAGCTTGGCCTCGAGGAACATCGAGAGTTGGAACCCGAAGAGCCCGTAGATGCCGATCTGCATCGCGTTGTACGCGACGAGCGCGACGAGTGAGGCGCCGACGCCGAACGGCCGGCCGAGGCCCTGCGCGATGTACGCGTAGAACGCCCCGGCGTTCGTGACGAACCGGCTCATGGCCGCGTACCCGACGGCGAAGACGGCGAGCGCGACGGCGAGCAGGAGGAACGCGAGGGGCACGCCGATGACCCCGGTCACGGCGAAGGTGCTGGTGACCCCGCCGGCGACGACGGTGAGCGGCGCGGACGCCGCGATGATCATGAGGGTGATGGAGGGCACGCCGAGGCGGCGTCGACCGAGCTCACCGCTGGTCGTCGTCGGCGACGTTGTCGACGTTGAGGTCATGGCAGAGGTCCTTCGTCCGGGTGCGCGAGACCCCGACGGCCTCGCACGATGCCCGTCATCATCGCCCCTCTCCCACCGCGGCGGGTTGTCGCTGCGTGAACGGCGCTTGCCCTCCGGTGCACGTCCCACTGTCGGTCTTCGCGCTACGTGCGTAGAATAACCGCACCCCCGTGCCGGACGACGACGTCCGGAGAGAGACTGAGGTGACCCCGTGGAGCACTCGCTCGGCACATCCCCCGCCGCCGACACCGTCGCGCCACTCGACTTCGCGCAGTTCGCCGGCCTCGTGTCGCGATCGTTCGTGCCGCTGCGCGTGCACCCCGAGCGACCCGACTCGTTCCGCGGCGGGCTCCGCACCGCGTCATCCGACGAGGTGCACCTCTCGGTCGTGACCGCCGACGCGCACGAGATCCGGCGGACGCCCGAACTGGTGGCCCGCAAGGAGGCGCGGTTCTTCAAGCTCGGCCTGCAGCTCTCGGGCAGCGGGCTGCTCATCCAGGACGGGCGCGAGGCAGTGGTGCGCCCGGGCGACCTGGCCATCTACGACACGAACACCCCGTACTCGCTGGTCTTCGAGGAGCGGTTCACGACGGCCGTGCTGATGGTGCCGCACCGGCTGATCGAGCTGCCCACGGAGGCGGTGCGCGGCATGACGGCGACGACCCTCTCGGGCGACGAGGGCCTCGCGCACATGGTCTCGGGGTTCCTCGGCGGCCTCGCCGGGCAGCTCGACCAGCTCGACGGTCCCGTCGGAAGCAGACTCGCACGCAACGCCGTCGACCTGGTGACGACGATGTACGCCCAGCAGCTCGACCTCGCCCGCGACGCCGACAAGCCGCACCGGCCGATGCTGCGTCGCGTCCAGGCGTTCATCGACGAGCATCTCGGCTCGCCCGAGCTGAGCCCCACCAGCATCGCCGCCGCCCACTTCATCTCGACGCGGCACCTGCACGCCGTCTTCCACGAGGAGGGTCTGACCGTCTCCAGCTGGATCCGCGCCCGCCGCCTCGATCGATGCCGTCGCGAACTCGTCGACCCGCTGTCGGCGCATCGCCCGGTCGCGCAGATCGCGGCGCGGTGGGGGTTCCGCGACGCCGCGCACTTCAGTCGCGCGTTCCGCGCCGAGTTCGGCGAGGCGCCGACGGGCGCCAGGGCACGGGCGATCGCCGCCTGACCGGCGGCCGAGCCCCTCGTCAGCCGGCGTGCGGCTCGTCGCCGCGGCCGATGGCCACGTCGTCGACGTACGAGATCTCCTTGGCGGCGATGCGCTCGGGGATGCCGTCGAACGCCGCCGCCCGCTCGGGCGAGACCACGTACGCGGCCTCGACGCGCTCGAACTCGGCCCGGTCTCCCGGCACGCTGACCGCCCACACGAACTCGTTCGCCGCGGGCACGCCGTAGGCGAACTCCACCTCGAAGCCGGTCGCGCGCCGCACCGCGGGCATCCGCTCCTCGAACCACGAGACGAACGCCTCGTACTCGCCCGGGACGATCTGGTAGCGGCGCAGCTGCACGGTCTTCATGCGTCCATCATGCCGTGGCGGCACGGGGCGAACGTTCACCCGCTGGTCGCACCCGGGTCATCCGGCCGCCCTACCGTCGCACCGGCGACCGTCGCCGACGATGAGGAGACCAGACATGCCCGACCGACTTCCCGTGAGCCGCCGCGCCGTGATCACCGCCGGGGCGCTCGGCGCCGTCGGCGCCGCGCTGCCCGTCGGCGCCGCGAATGCGGCCCCCGCGAGCCCGCGACGCTCCCCCGCCGGCAGCCCGCGCGCGAACGGCCCGAAGCTGCGCTTCCACGGCGACGGCACCTTCAAGGTGGTGCAGTTCAACGACACCCAGGACGACGAGCGCACCGACCGCCGCACCGTCGAGCTGATCGAGAAGACCCTCGACCAGGAGCAGCCCGACTTCGTGCTCATCAACGGCGACGTCATCACGGGCGGCTGCGAGACCCGGCTCGCCGTGAAGCAGGCCATCAACAACGTCGTCTGGCCGATGGAGAGCCGGAAGATCCCGTGGGCGGTCACCTACGGCAACCACGACGAGGACTCGCTGCCGCAGTCGGGCGTCGACGAGGCCGGGATGCTCGAGTTCTACCGCTCGTACGACTACAACATGAACGCGGCGAACATCGCGGGCGTCACCGGCACGGGCAACACCATCGTGCCGGTCGCCTCCTCGGCGAAGAAGAACCGCGACGCGTTCGCGCTCTGGCTGCTCGACTCGGGCCGCTACGCGCCGGGCTCGATCAACGGGCAGGACTTCGCGGGCTACCCGACCTGGGACTGGCTGCGCATGGACCAGGTCGCCTGGTACCGCGAGGAGTCGCAGCAGCTCGAGCAGAAGCTCGGGCGCAAGCTCCCCGGCCTCATGTTCATCCACATCGCCCTGTGGGAGCACCGCTTCATGTGGTGGGGCGGCGTCGACACCCGCACCGCGGCCGACGCCGCGCGGGGCAAGGCCCGTCACGGCATCGTCGGCGAGCGCAACGAGGACGAGTGCCCCGGCCCCATCAACTCGGGCATGTACAACGCGATCCTCGAGCGCGGCGACGTGAAGGGCGTCTTCGTCGGCCACGACCACGTGAACGACTACGTCGGCGACTACTACGGCGTGCTGCTCGGCTACGCGCCCGGCACGGGCTTCGGCGCCTACGGGCTGCCCGGTGCCGCGCGCAACCGCATGCGCGGCGGCCGCGTGTTCGAGCTCACCGAGGCCGGCGACGACGTGACCGTCGCGACCCGCGTGGTCTATGCCCGCGACCTCGGCATCGACCTCACGGCGAACGACCAGCCGATGGAGCCGACGCCCCTCGCCCCGAAGCAGGAGCGGATCTGACGCGGATCCCGAACTGATCGGATCGGACGGGGCTCGCGCAGCGGGCCCCGTCCTCGCTTGACCGGTCGCCCCGGGTGCGGTCAGAATCAGCCATGCGCTGCGCGGGAGCACGTCCGGTCGCGATCGCCGTCGGACTCGCCGTCGTGGTGATCGCGAGCCTCGTGGGCTGCGCGCCGCAGACCGGCCCGCCTGGCGGATCGAAGGGCGGCATCCTCGTCGAAGAGCGGGGCGAGCCGTTCAGACCGCTCGACATCCGACTGAGCGGCCTCGAGCCGAACAGCACGGTGACGCTCTCGGCGGAAGCAACCATCGACTGGATCATGCACCGCTCGGAGGCGGCCTTCGTCGCGAACGGGGTCGGCGAGATCGACCTCTCCGAGACCGCCCCGGTCGAGGGCGACTGGTCGGTCGCCGACCCGATGGCCCCGTTCTGGGCGCTCGCGCCCGAGGGCACCGGCGTTCCGAGCTTCGGCTCGCTCGGGGAGACGTACGAGGTCGAGTTGACGCTCAGCTCGGCGGACGGCGAGGAGCTCGCGAGCACGGTGGTCACCCGCGGCACGCAGTTCGAGGGGCTGTCGATCGAGCCCGTCGACGACGACGGACTCATCGGCGAGTTCGCGGCACCCGCCGCAGCAGGGGTTCCCGGTGCGGAGCCGCGCGCGGCCGCCCTCGTCATCTCGGGCAGCGAAGGCGGCATCGGGGGCGCCCGCCTCGTCGCCCGTCAGCTCGCCGCGGCCGGCTACCCGGCACTCGCCGTGAGCTACTTCGGTTCGCCGGGTCAACCGACGTCGCTCGCCGAGATCCCGCTCGAGCCCTTCCTCACGGCGGTCGAATGGCTTCGGGCCCGCCCCGAGGTCGACCCCGAGCGGGTGACCCCGTTCGGGATCTCCCGCGGCGGCGAGGTCGCCCTCTGGCTCGCCTCCGTCCATTCCGATCTCGTTCGCGGCGCGATCGCCCCGGTCGGCGCCGGCGAGCTCTGGTGCGGGTATCCCGAGTGGAGGCGTTCGGCCTGGACGCTCGCGGGATCCCCGACGCCCTGCACGATCGACCCGGCGGACCCCGTCCCCGCCTCCGTCCTCGACCTCGAGAACGTCGACGGACCGCTCGTACTGGCCTGCGGCACCGCCGACACACTGTGGGACTCGTGCCGGCTGATGGATCGCACCCTCGGGCGCGCCACGTCCGCGGGGCTCGACGTGACCGCGATCACCGGCGACGGCGCCTCGCACTTCATCGCGACCGATCCCACCCAGCCGGCATTCGCCGGGACGGATGCCGCCGCCGACGCCGCCGCTCGCGCGGAGTTCTGGAGCGCCGCCATCCGAGCGCTCGGCCCGCCGACCGACGGCCGCTGAGCGATCGACACCTGACGCCGCGCAGTCCACCCGGCGGCCGCAGGGGTCGTATACTCGACCTCGTCCAGGCGCACGGCGATCATCGATCGGCATGGCGCCGGTGCTCGAAAAATGGGCACGAAGCGTCGCCGATGCTGACGTCGGCCGCGAGACACATACGGAATCACCTCATCCGTCATCGTCTCGAAAGGCTTCGCCATGCCCGTACCCTCGAACACCACCGTCGCCGCGCACGTCGCGCGCACCCTCGCCGCCCACGTCGACCACGTCTTCGGCGTGATGGGCAACGGCAACGCCTACTTCCTCGACGCGCTCGAACGCGAGACGGATGCCGCGTTCACGGCCGTGCGGCACGAGGCGGGCGGCGTCGTGGCCGCCGACGCGCACTATCGCGCCTCGAAGCGGCTCGCCGCGGCGACCTCGACGTACGGCGCCGGATTCACCAACACCCTCACCTCGCTCGCCGAGGCGGCCCAGGCCCGCGTGCCGCTGGTGCTCGTCGTCGGCGACGAGCCCACCTCGGGCCGTCGCCCGTGGGACGTCGACCAGATCGCCCTCGCCTCAGCGGTCGGCGCGCGCACCTACACGGTCGGGCGCACGGATGCCCCGGCCACCACGGTCATCGCGATCGAGCACGCGCTGAGCTACCGCGTGCCGGTGGTGCTGGCCCTCCCCTACGACGTCGCCGCGGCCGAGGCCGGGCCGTTCGTCGCGGCGCCCGCGCCGCGGCATCCCGACCCCCTCGACCCGGCGGGCGAGTTCGCGACCGGCGTGATCGGCGAGCTCGCCGACGCGCTCGCAGGCGCGAGCCGTCCCTTCCTGCTCGCGGGCCGCGGGGCGTGGCTCGCCGATGCGGGCGAGGCGCTCGGCGAGCTCGCCGCGGCGACCGGGGCGATCACCGCGTCGACGGCGCTCGGCCGCGGCGTGTTCCCCGACGCCCGCTACGACCTCGGCGTCACCGGCGGATTCGGCGCCGAGGGCGCGATGGAGCTCGTGCGCGAGGCCGACGTCGCCGTCGTGTTCGGCGCCTCGCTCAACCAGTTCACGATGCGCTTCGGCGACCTCTTCGCGCCGGGCACCCGGGTGTTCCAGGTCGACGTCGCCCCGTCGGCGACGCACCCGCACGTCGGCGGCTACCTCCGCGCCGACGCCGGCGTCGTCGCCCGCGCGCTCGTCACCGAGCTCTCGGTGACCGGTGCCGCGTCGTCGGGCTGGCGCGAGCAGGTCGACGTGGGGGCACTCCGGGCCTACCCGGCGCCCGAGCGCGCCGACGGACTCGCCGACGACGGCCGCCTCGACCCGCGCGCCGTCGCGCTGCGCGTCGCCGAGCTGCTGCCCGAGGACCGCGTCGTCGTCTCGGACGGCGGTCACTTCATCGGCTGGGCGAACATGTACTGGCCAGTCGCCTCGCCCGACCGCATGATGATGGTCGGCACGGCGTTCCAGTCGATCGGCCAGGGCTTCCCGAGCGTCGCCGGCGCCGCCGCGGCGAAGCCCGAATCGACGATCGTGCTGACGAGCGGCGACGGCGGCGGCCTGATGGCCCTCGCCGACCTCGAGACCGCGGTGCGGACGGCCGGCGGACGCGGCGTCGCCGTGATCTGGAACGACGCGGCCTATGGCGCCGAGGTGAACCTCTACGGGCTCAAGGGCCTCGCCGAGGGGCCCATGCTCATCCCCGAGGCCGACTTCGCGGCGGCCGCGGCCGCGTTCGGCGCCGAGGGCGTCGTCGTGCGCGAGCTCGGCGACCTCGAGGCGCTCGCGGCGTGGGCCGCGCGGCCCGTCGACGAGCGACGCTTCCTCCTGCTCGACTGCCGCATCTCGGGCACGGTGATCGCGCCGTACCAGGAGGAGATCATCCGGGTGAATTCCCGCTGAGCGGCCTGCGGCCGCGGCGCGATCCCACGCCCGGCCGTACCCATCGTTCTCCCAGCGGGCGCTTGAAAGGATACCCCCGGGGTATCCGAACCACCCCCGGGATGCGAGCGACCATGTGCCGAGCGGTGAACTGCAAGACCTGCGGGAAGACGACGTGGGCCGGCTGCGGCCAGCACGTCGACCAGGTGATGCGCGGGGTCCCGCGCTCCGAGCGGTGCACCGGCCACGCCGACGAGCCGAAGCCCGCCGGCCTGCTGGCCCGCCTGTTCGGGCGCTGAGCGACCTCGACGGCCCGACACCGAAGACGACGACGGCGCCCCGCCCGGATGGGCGGAGCGCCGTTCGGCGGCTCGGGTTCAGCGCATGCCGTAGACGGCCCCGCGCGACTGCTCGGCCTCGTGGTCGGGCCCGAGCGGGATGCCCGTGCGGTCGCGGAGCAGCAGCGTGGCCGCGAAGGCGACGACCATCACGCCCGCGATGTAGAAGGCCACCGAGGTCGCGGTGCCCGTCTCCTGCACGAGCCAGGTGGCGATCATCGGCGCGAACGCGCCGCCCAGGATCGCACCGATCGCGTACGTGATCGACACGCCCGAGTAGCGGATCGAGGCCGGGAAGAGCTCGGCGAAGTACGCCGCCTGCTGCCCGTACGTGAAGCCGTTGCCGATCGCGAAGAGCGAGACGCCGAGGAACAGCAGCCACGGGTTGCCGGTGTTCACGAGCGGGAACAGCAGGAAGACGGTGGCGAGGAACGCGATCCACCCGATGATGTAGGTGTTGCGGCGGCCGATCCGATCGGAGACGATGCCCGCCGCGAACGTGCAGACGAGCCAGACGACCGAGGCGCCGGCGACGGCGAGCAGCACCGGCGTGCGCTCCATGCCGACGAGGCCGCCGTCGGCGAGCGGTGTCGTCGCGTAGTTCTGCAGGTAGCCGCCGGTCGTCATGTAGCCAGCCGCATTGTTGCCCGCGAAGGTGAGCGCGGCGAGCAGCACGAGCAGCCAGTGCTTGCGGAAGAGCGTGAGGATCGGGGTCTTCGCCTCCTCCTTCTTCGCGGCGATCTCGAGGAAGACGGGGCTCTCATCGACCGCTCGTCGCACGATGATGCCGACGACGATGAGCACGAAGCTGAGCAGGAACGGCACGCGCCAGCCCCACTCGAGGAAGGCGTCGCCGGGCGAGATCACGCCGGTCATGAGCGCGAGCACGCCCGAGGCGAGGAGCAGGCCGATCGGCACGCCGATCTGCGGGAAGGCGCCGTAGCGACCGCGCTCCCCGTCGGGCGCGTGCTCGACCGCCATGAGCACGGCACCGCCCCACTCGCCGCCGGTCGAGAGCCCCTGCACGATGCGGAGGAGTACGAGCAGGAGCGGGGCCGCCATGCCGATCTGCTCGTAGGTCGGCAGGAAGCCGATGAGCGTCGTCGCCGAGCCCATCAGGATGAGCGTGACGACGAGCATCGCCTTGCGGCCGATCTTGTCGCCGAAGTGGCCCGCGAGGAACGCGCCGAGCGGGCGGAAGAGGAAGCTGACGCCGACCGTCGCGAACGAGAGGATCGTCGCGAACTCGGCGCCCGCGGGGGCGAAGAAGAGCGACCCGAAGACGAGGCCCGCCGCGCTCGCGTACAGGAAGAAGTCGTACCACTCGATGGTGGTGCCGATCACGGTGGCGAAGGCGACGCGCTTGAGTTCGCGGCGCTTCGCGGCATCGACGGGCGATGGGGCGGGAAGGGTTTGTGCGGTCATGCGGCGACTCCTCTGTCGAGTCCGCGGTCAGGGGGATGCGCCCGGACCGGCTGCTCCGCCCCGAACACGTCTCGAATCATATACGATTTCAGATACCCCGCAACCGGGGCGCCGCCGCCCCGATCCGTGAGCGGTGACTACGATCTCCAGTGGACCCTCGATGAAGTGGAGCGCCTGTGCTTGACCAGCCCGCGATCGACGCGATCGCCGACGAACTCGTCGCCGCCGACCGCGACCGCACGACCGTGCCCCTGCTCACCGCGCGCCATCCCGGCATGAGCGTCGACGACGCCTACGCCGTGCAGCGGGTGTGGGCCGAGCGCCGGATCGCCGGAGGCGCCCGGCTCGTCGGGCGCAAGATCGGCCTCACCTCGAAGGTGATGCAGGTCGCCACCGGCATCACCGAACCCGACTACGGGGTGATCCTCGACGACATGGTGATCGAGTCGGGGGCATCCGTCGACTTCGACCGCTTCTCGAACGTGCGCATCGAGGTCGAACTGGCCTTCGTGCTCGCGAAGCCCCTGCAGGGGCCGAACACCACGATC
Source organism: Agromyces sp. NPDC057679 (assembly GCF_042799635.1). Taxonomy (NCBI): domain Bacteria; kingdom Bacillati; phylum Actinomycetota; class Actinomycetes; order Micrococcales; family Microbacteriaceae; genus Agromyces; species Agromyces sp. NPDC057679. Next base: position 522,839 of record NZ_JBHVIK010000001.1, read on the forward strand.
TTCGACGTGCTCGACGCGACGGCCTACGTGGTGCCCGCGCTCGAGATCCTGAACTCGCACATCGAGATGCAGGGCCGCACGATCGTCGACACCATCAGCGACAACGCCGCCATGGGCGCCATGGTGCTCGGCGGGCGACCGGTCAAGGTCGACGCGGTCGACCTGCGCTGGGTCTCGGCGCTGCTCTCGCGCAATCAGACCATCGAGGAGTCGGGCGTCGCCGCGGCCGTGCTCGGCCACCCCGCGATGGGCGTCGCCTGGCTCGCGAACAAGCTCGCCCACCACGGGCAGACCCTCGGCGCCGGCGAGATCATCCTCGCCGGCTCCTTCACCCGCCCCATGTGGGTCGAGCGCGGCGACACCGTGCACGCCGACTACGGACAGCTCGGGACGATCTCATGCCGATTCGAATGAACCTGCCCCAGACCTTCGCCGCGCGGCTCGCTGCGGCCGACCGGCCGCAGATCGGCATGTGGGTGTGCTCGGCGAGCCCGCTCGTCGCCGAGATCGCCGCCGGCAGCGGACTCGACTGGGTGCTCATCGACGCCGAGCACTCCCCCAACGACCTGCAGACGATCCTGCATCAGCTCTACGCGGTCTCGGCCTACCCCGTCGCCCCGGTCGTGCGCCCGCCGATCGGCGATCCCGTCGTGATCAAGCAGTACCTCGACCTCGGCGTGCAGAACCTCCTGGTGCCGATGGTGCACTCGGCGGCGCACGCCGCCGAGCTCGTGCAGGCCGTGCGCTACCCCGACGGGGCCGTCGATGGCGGCGTCCGCGGCGTCGGCGCCTCGCTCGCCCGCTCCTCGCGGTGGAACCGCGTCGAGGGCTACCTCGGCAGCGCCTCGTCGTCGATCAGCCTCATCGTGCAGATCGAGTCGGCCGCCGCGGTCGCCGCGGCGGGCGAGATCGCCGCGGTCGACGGCGTCGACGCCGTCTTCGTCGGTCCCGCCGACCTCGCCGCCTCGATGGGACTCGTCGGGCAGCCCGGCCACCCCGACGTCGTCGCGGCGGTGCTCAGCGCGATCCGCGCCGCGACCGCCGCCGGCACGCCGGTGGGCGTCAACGCCTTCGTGCCCGACGACGCCGACCGGTATCTCGAGGCCGGGGCGTCGTTCGTCGCCGTCGGCGCCGACGTCGCACTCCTCGCCCGCGCCTCCGAGGCGCTCGCCGAGCGCTACATCGGCTCGCGAGACGGGCAGGATGCCACGGGCCCGACGCCGCGCACGAGCTACTGAGCCACGAGGCATCCCGCCTGCATCGCTTCAGGACTTCGGAGGCCGCTCAGGACGGTTCGGCCCGGAATCGTCCTGACGGGGCTCCCTGCTCCTGAAACTCCGTGCTTCACAAGGACCGCTGGATCGTATATGATTTCTGATATCACGAGACGAGGACGTCAATGACCATCGCTGGCATCGCCACTCCCGGCAAGATCATCGCCGTGCACCTCAACTACCCGTCGAGGGCCGCACAGCGCGGGCGCACGCCCGCCCAGCCGAGCTACTTCTTCAAGCCCGCTTCCTCGCTCGCCCACACCGGCGGCACGATCGAGCGCCCCGCCGGCACCGAGCTGCTCGCCTTCGAGGGCGAGATCGCCATCGTCATCGGCGAGCGCGCCCGCCACGTCGCACCGGCCGACGGCTGGTCGCACGTCGCGCTGGTCACCGCGGCGAACGACTTCGGGCTCTACGACCTCCGCGCCGCCGACAAGGGCTCCAACGTGCGCAACAAGGGCGGCGACGGCTTCACCCCGCTCGGCCCGGTCGCGCTCCCCGCGAGCGCCGCAGGCGAAGACGGCTGGCGCGTGCGCACCTGGGTCAACGGCGAGCTCGTGCAGGAGGACACCAGCGACACCCTGCTCTTCCCCTTCGGCCGACTCGTCGCCGACCTCTCGCAGCACCTGACGCTCGAGCCCGGCGACGTCATCCTCACGGGTACGCCCGCCGGATCGAGCGTCGTCGTGCCGGGCGATGTCGTCGAGGTCGAGGTCGACGCCCCGGGTGCACCCGGCGCCCCGAGCACCGGCCGCCTCGTCACGACCGTCACCCAGGGCACGGTGCCCTTCGGCGACTTCGGCACGAAGCCCGCGATCGACGACGCCCAGCGCATCGAGGCCTGGGGCAGCGAGACCGAGCACGCCGCGGCGGTCGCCGCCGGGCTCGCGAGCCCGCTCGACGCCCCGGCCGCCCCGGCCGACGCGGCCGACGCGGCGGCTGCGACCGGCGCCGCGCCCGTGGCATCCGGCCCCGTGCTGACCGACGAGGTGCGCGAGCAGCTCGGCGGCGCCGCCGTCGCGACCATCTCGGCGGCCCTGCGCAAGCGCGGCTACCACGACGTCTTCATCGAGGGCGTGTTCGCGAACCACCCCGGCGACCGCATCGTCGGCACGGCGAAGACGCTGCGGTTCATCCCGTTCCGCCCCGACCTGTTCAAGGAGTTCGGCGGCGGGTTCAACGCGCAGAAGCGCGCCTTCGACACCGTCGAGGCCGGCGAGGTGCTCGTCGTCGAGGCCCGCGGCGAGCGCGGCACCGGCACCGTGGGCGACGTGCTCGCGCTCCGCGCCCAGGTGCGCGGCGCCGCCGGCATCGTGACCGACGGCGGGGTGCGCGACTTCGACGCGGTCGCCGAGTTCGACATCCCCGTGTTCAGCCAGGGGCCGCACCCGAGTGTGCTCGGCCGCCGGCACGTGCCGTGGGAGACCGACGTCACCGTCGCCTGCGGCGGCGCCGCGGTGCAGCCGGGCGACGTGATCGTCGGCGACGGCGACGGCGTGCTCGTCATCCCCGCGGCGATCGCCGCCGAGGTCGCCGCCGAGGCCTTCGCGCAGGAGGCCGAGGACGCCTGGGTCGCCGAGCAGGTCGCCGGCGGGGCCTCCGTCGACGGGCTGTTCCCCATGAACGCCGAGTGGCGCGCCCGCTACGACGCCGACCGCGCGTCGGGTGCCGACTCGGCCGATGCCGCGCAGGAGTCGCGATGACCGCCGAGTCGAAGTCGCAGCGCGCCTACGGGTTCATCCGCGAGCGCATCGACGACGGGCGCTACGTGCCCGGCTACCGGCTCGTGCTCGGGTCGATCGCCGGCGAGCTCGACGTCAGCGTCGTGCCCGTGCGCGAGGCGATCCGCCGGCTCGAGGCCGAGGGGCTCGTCACCTTCGAGCGCAACGTCGGCGCCCAGGTCGCGCTCATCAAGGAGACCGAGTACCTGCACACCATGCAGACGCTCGCCCTCGTCGAGGGCGCCGCGACGGCGCTGTCGGCGCCGACGCTCACCGCCGAGCAGCTCGCCCGCGCCCGCGCGGTGAACGAGCGTATGCGCCGCACCCTCGACGACTTCGAGCCGCACCGCTTCACCGAGCTCAATCTCGAGTTCCACGCCGTGCTCTTCGAGGAGTGCCCGAACCCGCACATCCTCGACCTCGTGCACCGCGGCTGGAACCGCATGAAGGTGCTCCGCGACTCGTCGTTCAGCTTCGTGCCCGGCCGGGCCCACGAGTCCGTCGCCGAGCACGAGCGCATCCTCGAGCTCATCGAGGCGGGCGCACCGTCGCTCGAGGTCGAGCTCACCGCACGCGCCCACCGCACCGCCACACTCGACGCCGTGCTCGCCTACCAGGCCGAGCACAAGCATCCGGCGTCCGCCTGACCCGACCGAGACCGACCGTCTCCTCGCCCGACCACCGCAGAACGGAAGAACCACGATGACCGCGTACACGCCCGAGGGGCTGCCCGACCGCATCCGCCATTACATCGACGGCGAGTTCGTCGACTCGATCGACGGCGACACCTTCGAGGTGCTGAACCCCGTCACGAACGAGACCTACGTGCACGCCGCCGCCGGCAAGAAGGCCGACGTCGAGCGCGCCGTGGCCGCCGCCCGCCGCGCGTTCACCGAGGGCCCGTGGCCGCGCATGCTCCCCCGCGAGCGCTCGCGCGTGCTCCACCGGATCGCCGACATCGTCGAGTCGCGCGACCAGCGCCTCGCCGAGCTCGAGTCGTTCGACTCGGGCCTGCCGATCACCCAGGCGCTCGGACAGGCGCGCCGTGCCGCAGAGAACTTCCGCTTCTTCGCCGACCTCATCGTCGCGCAGGCCGACGACGCCTTCAAGGTGCCGGGCAAGCAGATGAACTACGTGAACCGCAAGCCGATCGGCGTCGCCGGGCTCATCACGCCGTGGAACACCCCGTTCATGCTCGAGTCGTGGAAGCTCGGCCCCGCCCTCGCGACCGGCAACACCGTCGTGCTGAAGCCCGCCGAGTTCACCCCGCTGTCGGCCTCGCTCTGGGCCGGCATCTTCGAGGAGGCGGGCCTGCCCAAGGGCGTCTTCAACCTCGTCAACGGCCTCGGCGAGGACGCGGGCGACGCGCTCGTGAAGCACCCCGACGTGCCGCTCATCTCGTTCACGGGCGAATCGAGCACCGGCCAGCTGATCTTCGGCAACGCCGCGCCCTTCCTCAAGGGCCTCTCGATGGAGCTCGGCGGCAAGAGCCCGGCCGTCGTCTTCGCCGACGCCGACCTCGACACGGCGATCGACGCGACCATCTTCGGCGTGTTCTCACTGAACGGCGAGCGCTGCACCGCGGGTTCGCGCATCCTCGTCGAGCGCCCGGTCTACGACGAGTTCGTCGAGCGCTACGCCGCACAGGCGAAGCGCGTCAAGGTCGGCCACCCGCACGACCCCGCGACCGAGGTCGGCGCGCTCGTGCACCCCGAGCACTACGACAAGGTGATGAGCTACGTCGAGCTCGGCAAGACCGAGGGCCGGCTCGTCGCCGGCGGCGGACGCCCCGAGGGCTTCCCGACCGGCAACTACGTCGCCCCGACGGTGTTCGCGGATGTCGCGCCCGACGCCCGCATCTTCCAGGAGGAGATCTTCGGGCCGGTCGTCGCGATCACCCCGTTCGACACCGAGGAGGAGGCGCTCGCCCTCGCGAACGACACCAAGTACGGGCTCGCCGCCTACATCTGGACCAACGACCTCAAGCGGGCGCACAACTTCTCGCAGTCGGTCGAGGCGGGCATGGTGTGGCTCAACTCGAACAACGTGCGCGACCTCCGCACCCCGTTCGGCGGCGTCAAGGCGTCGGGCCTCGGCCACGAGGGCGGCTACCGCTCGATCGACTTCTACACCGACCAGCAGAGCGTGCACATCACGCTCGGCGCACCGCACAACCCGACCTTCGGCAAGGCCTGAGCCCCGAGACCCCCACTGAGCAAGGACGCTGACATGACCAACCGCGACGACATGACCCTCACCTCCTCGGGCTTCTACGTGAGCCAGGAGGCCCCGATCCACACCGACAACCCGGTGCCGACCCCGTCGGTTCCCGCCCCCGACATCCTCCGCTGCGCGTACATGGAGCTCGTCGTGACCGACCTCGCCGCCTCGCGCGAGTTCTACGTCGACGTGCTCGGCCTCTACGTCACCGAGGAGGACGACGACACGATCTACCTCCGCTCGACCGAGGAGTTCATCCACCACAACCTCGTGCTCCGCCGGGGCGAGCTCGCGGCCGTCGCCGCGTTCTCGTACCGGGTGCGCTCGAACGACGACCTCGACAAGGCGGTCGCGTTCTACACCGAGCTCGGATGCCGCGTCGAGCGCCGCGCGGAGGGCTTCACCAAGGGCATCGGCGATTCGGTCCGGGTCGAAGACCCGCTCGGGTTCCCGTACGAGTTCTTCTTCGAGACGACGCACGTCGAGCGACTCTCGTGGCGCTACGACCTGCACACGCCGGGCGAGCTCGTGCGCCTCGACCACTTCAACCAGGTGACCCCCGACGTGCCGCGCGCCGTGAAGTTCATGCAGGACCTCGGCTTCCGCGTCACCGAGGACATCCAGGACGAGGAGGGCACGGTCTACGCCGCGTGGATGCGCCGCAAGCCCACCGTGCACGACACCGCCATGACCGGCGGCGACGGCCCGCGCATGCACCACGTCGCCTTCGCGACGCACGAGAAGCACAACATCCTCGCGATCTGCGACAAGCTCGGCGCGATCCGCCGCTCCGACGCGATCGAGCGCGGGCCGGGCCGCCACGGCGTCTCGAACGCGTTCTACCTGTACCTGCGCGACCCCGACGGGCACCGCGTCGAGATCTACACGCAGGACTACTACACGGGCGACCCCGACAACCCCGTCGTCACGTGGGACGTGCACGACAACCAGCGCCGCGACTGGTGGGGCAACCCCGTCGTGCCCTCGTGGTACACCGAGGCGTCGCTCGTGCTCGACCTCGACGGCAACCCCAAGCCCGTCGTCGCGCGCACCGACTCGTCCGAGATGGCGGTCACGATCGGCGCCGACGGCTTCTCGTACACGCGCAAGGGCGACGAGGAGCTGGGCTTCAAGCTCGGCAACACGCTCTAGGCGTCGCCGTTCCGGAGGCGCCCTCGCCGTTCAGCGGCGCCCAGTGCAGAATTCAGGATGGCTCGCGCGCCGCGCCGCACGATCGCCCGTGCGGCGCGGCGTTTCGCCTGACGCGTCCTGAGTTCTGCACGCCCGCAGTCACCGCACGCCCGCTCAGACCGGCCGGTCGAGCCCTTCGCCCCAGCGATGCACGCCGCGCCGCATCAGCATCCGCACGACCCCTTCGACCGACGGCCAGTCGTCGACCACCTGTCGATGGCTGAACGCCACGTGCGCGTACCCGGCCGCCTTCAGCCAGGCCGCCCGCCGTCGATCTCGCTCGAACGCGCCGGGCGCCGAGTGGGGGCCTTCGCCCTCCACCTCGAACACGACCCGCTCGCCGACGAGCAAGTCGCCGTGGTACCCGCCCGGCAACTCCACCTGCACGCGCACCGGCACGCCGAGCTCCTCGAGCCGGTAGCGCGCGATCGTCTCGCCGATCGCCTGGCTCGAGGCACTCGAGCGGAGGGCGATCGACCGGCTCGAGGCGGGCAGCCGTTCGAGCAGCCGCGCGAACCCGGCGTCGTCGAGCTTCGGCCCCGGCCCGCCCTGCCACGGCACCCACTCGCGTGCCGAATCGAGAACGCAGAGCGCATCGAGCGCCGGGAGGCAGCGGAACATCTGCGCGAGGCACTCGTCGAGCGGCGCGAGGAATCCGTGCAGCTCAGGGGTGGCGCTCGTCCAGTGCAACCTGACCGCCGCCCTCGGGGCCTCGTCGCGCGGAAGCGGGCGGGCGTCGTCGTCGGGATGCCGCAGTCGGGCCGCCTGCCCCGCCAACCCGACGTGCAGCCGCACGGGCTCGCTCAGCACGCGGAGACCGTGGAGTCGCGCGGCCGAGACGCAGCTGAGCCTGCCGCCGACGCGCACCGCCCGTTTCGCGGCCGCGGGGACCAACGGGTCGATGTAGACGCCGCGCCGGACCCGCTCGAGTCGACCGCGCGCGAGCGCGGCCTCGACCGTGCGGCGCGGCACTCCAGCGGCGACGAGATCGGCCGCGCGACACACTCCGCCGCCCGCTCGGAGGACCCGCGTGATCGTGCTCACCCGCTGATCGTGCACCGGTGCCGACGGCTGGGGCGGGGACCGCCGTGCTGCCGGGACGCTCGCGGCTCCCCCTCGGTTTGTTGAGGAGCAGTCGGGGACCGTACGGCATGTGCAGAACTCAGGATGCTTGGGGCGGCGCGCCGCCCGTTCGCCACGACCGTGCGGCATGGCGGGCCAGGCATCCTGAATTCTGCACTCGCCCCGGGCGCGCAGAACGCCCGCGCACGCGGCCCCCTCAGTCGGCGGGCGTCGCCTCGACGAGCGGGATGACGCGGTGCGGGATGGGCGTGTCGAGCACGACGAGCGTCGAGGTGCGCTCGATACCGGGCACGCGCACGAGCTGGTCGACGACCCGCTGGAGGTCGCGGTTCGAGGCGGCGACGACCCGCACCAGCAGGTCGCTGCGGCCGGTGATGGTGTGCGCCTCGATGACCTCGGGGATGCCGCGGAGCTCGTCGAGCATGAGGTCGCTGCGCGAACCCTGCGCGATCTCGATCTCGACGAAGGTCGTGACCGGGTAGCCGAGCGCGGCCGTGTCGATGTCGGGACCGAACCCGGTGATGATGCCGAGCCGCTGCAGCCGGTCGAGGCGGGCCTGCACGGTGCCGCGGGCGACGCCGAGGCGCCTCGAAGCCTCGTACACCCCGATGCGCGGTTCGTCGGCGAAGAGCGCGACGAGTCGCGCGTCGAGTCGATCGATGGGCATCGGGACCTCCCCCGCATCCAGCGTACGCGGGCGATCGCGGGCCGGATGACGCGGGGAGGACGGGGGCGGCGGGGTCGCGGCCGCCGACGCCGCCGACGCCGCCGACGCCGCCGCACGAGGAGTCGGGACACGGTCGGACGCCCCCACGCCCGACCGCGCCCCGGTGCGGGCGCCGATCCCGCTCAGCCGAGCATCGCGCGGTCGTCGAGCGCCGCGCCCTTGATCTTCGCGAACTCCGCGAGGAGCCCGGCGACGGTCATCTTCTGCTTCTCCGCCTCGGGCAGGTCGAGGATGATCCGCCCCTCGTGCATCATGATGAGCCGGTTGCCCACGCGGAGCGCCTGCTCCATGTTGTGCGTGACCATGAGGGTCGTGAGCTTGTCGCGCTCGACGACCGACTTGGTGAGGCGGGTGACGAGGTCGGCCCGCTGCGGGTCGAGTGCCGCCGTGTGCTCGTCGAGCAGCAGGATGCGGGGCTGCGTGAAGCTCGCCATGAGCAGCGACAGCGCCTGGCGCTGGCCGCCCGAGAGCAGGCCCACGCGGGCCTTCAGGCGCTGCTCGAGGCCGAGCTCGAGCGCGACCAGCTCCTGCTCGAAGCGCTCGCGACGCGCCTTCGTGACGCCGAGGTGGAACCCCCGTCGCTGCCCGCGCCGGAGCGCGAGCGCGAGGTTCTGCTCGATGGTGAGGTCGGGCGCGGTCCCGGCCATCGGGTCCTGGAAGACCCGGCCGATGTACGCGGCCCGCTGGTAGTCCTTCATCCGCTTCACCGAGCGCTCGTCGATGAGGAGGTCCCCCGAGTCGACGGCGATCTTGCCCGCGATGATGTTCAGCAGCGTCGACTTGCCGGCGCCGTTCGAACCGATGACGGTGACGAAGTCGCCCTCGTCGAGGTGGAGCGACACGTCGTTCAGCGCGACGCGCTCGTTGACGGTGCCCGGGAAGAAGGTCTTCGTGACGTGATCGATGGTGAGCATGGTCGTCGTTCCTCTCAGGCCCTGACCGCGCGGCGGTTGAGCTGCCGGAAACTCGGGACGCGCTTCAGGAAGCCCCAGCGCGGCAGCAGCAGCGCGGCGACGACGAGCACGGCGGAGATGAGTTTCATGTCGTTCGGGTTGAGGCCCGCCGCGAGCGCGAAGAAGATCACGAGGCGGTAGATGATCGCGCCGACGAGCACCGCGAAGGTCGCCACCCACACCGAGCGGCCTGCGATGATCGCCTGTCCGATGATGACCGAGGCGAGGCCGACGAGGATGAGGCCGATGCCCATCGAGACATCCGCGAAGCCCTGGTACTGCGCGACGAGCGCGCCGCAGAGCGCGACGAGCGCGTTCGAGATCGCGAGCGTCAGGATCGTCGTGAAGTGCGTGTTCACGCCGAACGAGCGGATCATCTGCTCGTTGTTGCCGGTCGCCTGGATCGAGAGGCCGAGGTCGGTCGAGAGGAACCAGTCGATGGCGAACTTCAGCACGAGCGCGAAGATCGCGAAGATGAGGATGCTCCACGGCCCGCCGAGCAGGCCGTTGTCGCGCAGCGGCGTCATCACGGTGTCCTCTCGCAGCAGCGGGAGGTTCGATTTGCCCATGATCCTGAGGTTGATCGACCACAGCGCGATCATGGTGAGGATGCCGGCGAGGAGGCCGTCGATGCGCCCCTTCGTGTACAGCACCCCGGTCACGATGCCGGCGACCGCCCCCGACGCCGCCCCTGCGAGGGTGGCGACGGGGGCGGGAACGCCCTGCACGATGAGCGAGGCCGCGACGGCGGCGCCGGTGGTGAAGCTGCCGTCGACCGTGAGGTCGGGGAAGTTGAGCACGCGGAATGTGAGGTACACACCGAGCGCCATGATCCCGTAGAGCAGGCCGAGTTCGAGTGCGGCGTTCATGCAGGGCCTTCCGGATGTCCCGTGGGCGTCTTATTCGATGGTCTGGTCGGCGTCGGCGACCAGGTCTTCGGGGAGGGTGACGCCCTGGCGCTCGGCGGCGGCGGGGTTCACGATGAGCGAGAGCTCGTCGAGGGTCTCGACGGGCATCTCGGCCGGGTCGGCGCCGTTCTCGAGGATCTCGATCGCCATCTTGCCGGTCTGGTAGCCGAGCTCGGTGTAGTCGATGCCGTAGGTGGCGACGGCGCCGCGCTCGACCTGGCCGCCCTCGGCACCGAACAGCGGGATCTGCTTCTGCTCGGCGATCTGCACGACGGCCTCGAGGCCCTCGGTCACGCGGTTGTCGGTCGGGATGTAGATCGCGTCGACGTCGCCGAGCGACTCGGTCGCCTGGGCGACCTCGCTCGAGTTCGTGACGGTCGCCTCCTTGATCTCGAGGCCGAGCTCGTCGGCGGCCTCCTTCGCGAGCTCGACCTGCACCTCGGAGTTGACCTCGCCCGAGCTGTACACGATGCCCACGGTCTTCGCGTCGGGCACGACCTGGGTGACGAGCTCGAGCTGCTGCTCGACCGGGTTGAGGTCGCTCGTGCCGGTGACGTTGCCGCCGGGCTTCTCCCAGCTGTCGACGAGGCCGGCCTCGGCGGGCTCGGTGACAGCGGTGAAGAGCACGGGGATGTCGGCGATCGACTGCGCCGCGGCCTGCGCGGTGGGCGTCGCGATGGCGAGCACGAGGTCGACGCCGTCGGTCTGGAACTTCGCCGCGATGGTGGTGGCGGTGGCCTGCTCGCCCTGCGCGTTCTGCTCGTCGAACGTGATGTCCTCGCCCTCGACGTAGCCGGCGTCGGCGAAGGCCTGCTTGAAGCCCTCGCGAGTGGCGTCGAGCGCGGGGTGCTGCACGATCTGGCTGATGCCGATCGAGAGGGTGTCGTCGGATGCGCCGGCCGCGCCGCCGTCGGCTGCGCAGCCGGTGAGCACCAGTGCTCCCGAGGCGAGCAGTGCGAGTCCGGCGAGCTTCGAGTGGGTTCTCATCGTGGGGATCCTCCTCAGGTCCGTGTTGCGGGGGTTCCGTGCGCGGGGCGCAGGTCTCTGGGGCGGGCTCGGCCGGGGACGGCCGGGCCCGGGAAGGGATGGAGCGGGGGTTGGAGGTGGGACGGGATGCGGGGTGGCGTCAGCCGACCGGCGCCGCGACCGGTGCGGTCGCGAGCGCGTCGGCCGCGGCGGCGAGGAAGCGGTCGTTCGCCTCGGGCGAGCCGATCGTCACGCGGACGCCCTCGCCGGCGAAGGCGCGTGCGACGACGCCGTGCGCGTGCAGCACGCCGTCGACGCGTTCGGTGTCGTCGCCGGTGCGGAGCCACACGAAGTTGCCGAAGGAGTCGACCAGCTGCCAACCGCCGTCGCGGAGCGCCGCCGTGACGCGCTGCCGCTCGGCGACGATCTCGCGGATGCGCACCTCGAGCTCGGACTCGGCGTCGAGCGAGGCGATCGCCGCGCGCTGCGCCAGGTCGCTCACCGCGAACGGCACGCCGACGCGGCGGAGGTTCGCGGCGATCTCGGCCGGGGCGATCGCGTACCCGACGCGGAGCCCGGCGAGCCCGTAGGCCTTCGAGAAGGTGTGCAGCACCGCGACGTTCGGGTGGCGGCGGAAGAACTCGAGCCCGTTCGCCGAGCGGGGGTCGTCGTCGAAGTGCACGTAGGCCTCGTCGACGACGACGAGCACCTCGGCGGGAACCTTCGCGAGGAACGCGGTGAGCTCGTCGGCGGTCACCGTCGCGCCGGTCGGGTTGTTCGGGTTGCAGACGAAGACGAGCCGGGTGCGGGGCGTGATCGCCGCGGCCATCGCGTCGAGGTCGTGGCGTTCGTCGGCCGTGAGCGGCACGGGCACGGGGGTCGCGCCCGCCACCTGCACGAGGATCGGGTACGCCTCGAAGGAGCGCCAGGCGAAGATCACCTCGTCGCCGTCGCCGGCGCTCGCGTGGATGAGCTGGCCGGCGACCTCGACCGATCCGGCGCCGAGCGCGATCTCGGCGGGGTCGACGTCGTAGTGCTCGGCGAGCCGGCGGGTGAGCTCGGCGGCGCCGAGGTCGGGGTAGCGCTGGATCCCGTCGAGACCGGCGACGACCGCGTCGACGACCGAGGGCAGCGGGGGGAACGGGTTCTCGTTCGAGGAGAGCTTGACGGCGCCCTGCGCGGCGGGCCGGCCCGGCTTGTAGACGGGGAGCCGGCCGATGACGTCGCGCTGGTGGATCATGTCCCTACTTCCTCGTGGGTCGTCACCGCGGCGCCCGTCGCCGCTGACGATCGGCAGCCTAGGGAGGAAGTCGACGGGGCGGCAAAGCGACGATCGAGCACCCGACAAGGTGCTCGATCGTCACGTGCCGATCCGATTCGAGCTGTACAAGATGCACAGCCGCAGATTGGCACCCGGTGCGGGTGCGACCCGGCTCAGTCGTGCAGGAACCCGATCGCCGCGTCCTTGAACACCCGCGAGGTGAGCGTCGAGACGTGGTCGCGGCCCGGCACCGAGACGAGGTCGACGCCCCAGTCGAGCGCGAGCTGCTGCACGCCGGCCGGCACCGGGTCGAGCTCGCCCGCGACGAAGAGCGCGGGGATCGTCCCGGGGATCCCGAGCGGTGCGCCCGACACGCCCTCGACGACCGCGAGCAGCGCCTCCCGGTCGGCGCCCGCGTCGATCGCGGGCCGGAGCACCTGCTCGATCACCCGGTTCTCGGTCGGCCGGTCCTCGACGAGCAGCGCGCGCACCTCGGCGATGGCCCACGAGGCGAACAGCTCGTTCGGCCCCGCCCCGCCGAGCACGACCCGCCGCAGGCGTTCGGGGGCGATGGCCGCGAGCGCGGAGACCACGCGGCATCCCATCGAGTAGCCGATCGCGTCGGCGACCGGCACCCCCGCCGAGTCGAGCACGGCGGCGAGGTCGGCGCCGAGTCGGATCGGCGCATAGTCGGCCGCACCGATCGGCTTGTCGCTGTCGCCGTGGCCGCGCAGGTCGACGGTCACGACCTCGCGACCGGCGTCGGTGAGCGCCTTCACCCAGCCGGTGCCCTCCCACGTGATGCGCGCGTCGGAGGCGAAGCCGTGCACGAGCAGCACCGGCGGCAGCGCGGCGTCGCGATTCGGCGCGCGGTGCACGCGGTAGCCGATGAGCACCCCGTCGGCGCTCTCGGCGTGCAGCAGCGGAGGGCGGGAGGCATCCGTCGCGATCACTCGGCGGCCCCGGATGCCTCGGCGACGACGCTCGAGGTCACGATGAGCGCCCCCGCGTGGCCGAGCTCGGCGAGGGCGGCGTTCGAGGACTCGGCCGCGACACCCGCGACGAGGTCGGTCAGCACGCGAACGTGCTGGCCGTGCTCGAGCGCGTCGAGCGCGCTCGCCCGCACGCAGTAGTCGGTCGCGAGGCCCACGACGTCAACGTCGGTGATGCCGTGACGGCCGAGCAGCTCGCTGATCGTGTCGCCCGCGTCGTCGGTGCCCTCGTAGATCGAGTACGCCGGCACGCCCTGGCCCTTGCGGATGTGCACGTCGACCTCGTCGACCGTGAGCGACGGGTGGTACTCGGCGCCCATCGTGCCGGCGACGCAGTGCGGCGGCCAGGTGTCGACGAAGTCGGGTTCGGCGTCGGTCGCGAAGTGGCCGCCGTTGTCGCCCTCGCCCGAGTGCCAGTCGCGCGAGGCGACGACGAGCTCGTAGGCGCCGCGATGGCGGGCGAGCAGCTCGCTCACGCCGGCGGCGACGGCGGCTCCGCCGTCGACGCCGAGCGCACCCCCCTCGGTGAAGTCGTTCTGAACGTCGATGATGAACAGCGCGCGGGTCATGCCTCCATTGTCCCCCCGCCCGCGCGAGGGGCAACCCGGGCGGGCTCAGGGCCCGCGGCAGCCTCGCCGCTCACTGGTTCGAGAGGTTGTCCCCGCAGAGGTAGAAGCCCGTCGCGAGCGTGTCGATCGCGGTCTTCGCCTCATCGGTCACGTCGCCCAGGGCGTAGATCGCGAAGGTGAGGTCGGTGCCGTCCTCGGCGCGGATGACCCCCGAGAGCGTGTAGCCGGTGTTGATCCACCCCGTCTTCGCGAGGACGCGGCCGTCGGCCACCGCGTTGTCGCCCCAGAACCGGTCGTCGTAGGCGAGCGAGCCGCGCTCGCCCGACACCGGCAGCGAGTCGAGCAGGTACCCGAGGTTCGCCTCCCGCGCGTTGATCTTCACGAAGAGCCGCGTGAGGTACGAGGGCGGCACGGCGTTGTCGTCGGAGAGGCCCGAACCGTCGACGACCGTGATGCCCGCCGTGTCGACCCCGTAGGGCGCGAGGCCTTCGAGCACGCCCGCGTTGATGGCCGCGAAATCGTTGCCGGAGCCCGTCTCGATCGCGACGAGGCGCGCGAGCATCTCGGCGACCGTGTTGTCCGACACGACGAGCGCCTTGTCGACGAGCGCCGACACGGGCGGCGAGAGCACCTGACCGAGCTGCGTCGCCCCGGCGGGCGCCGTGCCCCGCTCGATCGTCGCGACCCCGCCGAGCTCGTCGGCGAAGGCCTGCCCCGCCCGGCCGATCGGGTCGTCGCTGCGCCAGGAGGTGTTCGAGTACGGGTCGTCGCGGTCGCCGTCGACCATGAGCGCCGTGATGTTCGACATGTAGCCGTCTTCGCGCTCGACGAGGTCCCAGCTCGGCTGCCATTCCTCGCCGCCGAAGTAGCTCGCGTCGAGGATCAGCTTCGTGATCGGCGGATTCGCCGGATCGGCGGCCCAGGCCTCTTCGACCTGCCGGGCGAGCTCGTCGAGGTGCGCGGCGCCCGGGTAGGCCGTCTCGTCACCGGAGGGGGTGCGCGAGAGCGTCACGTCGCCGCCGCCGACGAGCACGATCGAGCCCGGCTCGGCGCCCTTCACGACGGTCGTCGCAGCGCGGTGGTCGGGCCCGAGCACCGAGAGCGCCGCCGCCGAGGTGAGCACCTTCATGACGCTCGCGGTGCGGGAGGGCGTCGTGCCGCCCCGGTCGTACAGCACCTCGCCGGTCGAGGCCTTCATCACCTGCGCCTGCAGGTTCGCGAGACGGGGATCGGCGGCGCGCTCGGCGACCGAGCAGGTGCGCACGCGGCTCGCCGCCGCCGCGGTCTCGGGCCGCGGCCGTGCCTCGGGGGTCGGCGTCGGGGTCTCGCTCGGCACCGCGGCCGAGACGGGCTCTTCGGGTGCGAGCGCGGCGCCGAGCGCGACCGCACCGCCCCCGACGAGCGCGAAGGCGAGCACGCCGCCGACGATCGCGAGCGGCAGCCGATGCTTCCTGATGAAGGCGAGCGCGGATGCCGCGGCACCGCCGCGCCCGGGCGGCGCGGCGCCCGTGGCATCCGTCTCATCGATCACGCGGGAATTGTACGCGCCCTCCCCCGGTGCCCCGTTCAGGAACGGCGCGGGCACCCGCACCCGCCGACCCGCCGGCCGCCGACCCGTCGATCAGACGCCGGCGCGCAGGGCGGCGATCGGCTCGATGCGCGAGGCCTTGCGCGCCGGGTAGGCCCCGGCGCCGAGCCCCACGGCCGCGCCGAGGAGCGCCGCGCCGAACACCATGGGCAGGTCGATGATCGGCGTCCACTGCTGCACGAGCGCGACGACGACCACCGCGAACACGCCGACCGCGGCCCCGATGAGCCCGCCGAGCAGGCCGATCACGACCGACTCGACCATGAACTGGCGGGCGATCTGCCGCCTCGTCGCGCCGAGCGCACGCCGCAGGCCGATCTCGCCCGTGCGCTCCGACACCGAGAGCAGGGTGACGTTCGCGATGCCGAGCCCGCCCGCGAGCAGCGCGATCACCCCGAGGATGAGGAAGACCACGTTGATGTCGGCCTGCACGTTCTCCTGCAACGAGGAGCCCGCGCGCGGCGCCTGCACGTCGAAGTTCTCGGGCGCGTTCGGGTCGAGCGCGATCGGCGCCTGCTTCGCGACGAGCGGACCCGCGCCCGCGTCGATGCGCAGCTGGAGTTCGCTCGCGCTCCGCAGGCCGAAGTCGGCACGCGCCGTGCCCAACGGCAGGATGACCGCGTCGAGCAGGTCGGGCCGGCGCTCCACGCCGTCGACGATGCCGATGACGGTGTACGGGCGCTCGCCGATGAAGATCGAGGGCTGGCTGTCGACGCGGTTGATCCCGAGCTTCTCGGCGGCCCGCGCCCCGATCACGGCGACCCGGTCGGCGCGGGCCTCGTGCCCGTCGTCGAAGTAGCGCCCGGCGCTCACCTCGCCGCGCACGGCGTCGAGGAGGCCCGGCGAGGTCGCAAGCAGCGCCGGGCTCAGCACCTCGGGCGCCGAGGGGTCGTTGATCGGCACGGCGGTGATCTCGAGCTCGCCGATCGGCACCTCGCCGATGAGCCCCGCGCGCTCGACGCCGTTGAGGCGCTCGACCCGCTCCGACGCATCCCACGGCAGGGTCGTGGTCGCGACCTCGTTGCCGCTGGAGTTCGCGGTCTCGGGCTTCACGACCGCCTGCGTCGCGGCGACGGCGTCGAACTGGCGGCTGATCTGCCCCGCGGCCGTCTGCGCGAAGCCGATCGTGACGACGAGCGAGGCGATGCCGAGCACGGTGCCGAGCGTCGTCATGACGAGTCGTCCGGTGTGGCCGCCGATGCCGTGGCTCACCTCGACGAGGAGGTCCTGGTTGGTGAAGCGGTCGGCGCGGGCGATCACGGGGACGGCGGCGGCACCGCCCGCAGCGTCGGCCGTCGCGTCGCCTTCGGTCGTGCCGGCGGTCGTGCCGGCGGCCGCACTGCCGGCGACCGCGCTGCGCCGGAATCGCCGGAGGATCGATCGCCTCACAGCTCGCTCACCCGCCCGTCGGCGATGCGGATGCTCCGTCGCGCCCGGTCGGCGACGTGCTGGTCGTGCGTGATGACGACGAGGCTCAGCCCGTCGGCGTTGAGCTCTTCGAAGAGGTCCATCACCTCTCCGGAGGTCTGCTGGTCGAGGTTGCCCGTGGGCTCGTCGGCGAGGATCAGCTCGGGCGAGGCCATCACGGCCCGCGCCACGGCGACGCGCTGGCGCTCGCCGCCCGACAGGGTCGTCGGCAGGAAGTCCATGCGGTGCGCGAGGCCGACCCGGTCGAGCGCGGCCTTCGCCCGCGGCATCCGTTCGCGTCGCGGCACGCCGCTGTACAGGGTGGCGAGGAGCACGTTGTCGAGCACGGTGCGACGCGGAAGCAGGTGGAAGGCCTGGAACACGAACCCGATCGTCTGCGCACGCAGGCCCGCGCGCGCCTCCTCGTCGAGCGCGGCGGTGAGCACGCCGCCGAGCCGGTACTCGCCGACCGTCGGCCGGTCGAGGAGGCCCAGCACGTTGAGCAGCGTCGACTTGCCCGAACCGCTCGGTCCGACGATCGAGAGGTAGTCGCCCCGCCCGATCGAGAGGTTGACGCCCTTCAGCGCCTGCACCTCGGGCGGACCGGGGAAGGAGCGGGTGACATCGATGAGCTCGACCACGGGGGCCTGGCTCATCGGCCCACCACGACGAGGTCGCCCTCGGCGATCTCACCGGTGATCTCGACGAATCCCTCGGCGGCGAGGCCGGTCTCGACCTCGACGAGCCGGGTCTCGTCGCCGTCCTGCACCTCGACGCGCGATTCGCCGCCGGGCCCCGCAGTGAGCGCCGCGAGCGGCACCGCGAGCACATCGCCCTCGGTCGCGCCGATCGAGATCTTCACGCGCACGTTCTGCCCGCGCAGCGCCTCGACCTGCGCGTCGGTGGGCTTGACCGGGGCGAGCACCACGTCGTAGCGCGGTCCCGACTCGGCGGCCTCGCCGCCTTCGGCCTTGCGCGGCTCGACCGAGGTGATCGCGGCGCCGAGCTCGGAGCCGTCGGGCATCGCGAGGGTCGCGACGTCGCCGGCCTTCAGCAGCTTCGCATCGCTCTCGGCCGCGGAGGCGTTGATCGCGAGGGTCGCCCCCGAGACGAGCATCGCCGCGGACTGCACGATGGTGCCGCGCTCGACCATGACCTCGTCGACTCGGCGCGGGAGGTCCTGGAGGTAGAGCACCTCGCTCACCGGGAGGAAGGCGAGGGTGCCGGTCTCGGCCTCCTCGAGGAGCTCGTACGCGTCGTCGAGCTGCGAGCGGGCCGAGTCGAGGGCCGCCCGTTCGGCGCTCGCGTCCTTCGGCGCGAGCCCGGCGTCCCGCTCGACGCGGGCGAGCTTCAGCGCATCCTCGGCGTCGCCGATCGCGACGGGGTCGCCCTCGGCCTTGGCGGCGGCGAGCGCGCGCTCCGCGGCGCGCACCGCGTTGTCGAGCTGGACGCGCTCGACGGAACTCGGGCCGGACCCGGCAGCGGCGAGCGCACGCTCCGCTGAGGCGACCGACTCCTCGGCGCCGTTCACGGCCTCTCGCGCCGAGCGCACCGTGTCGGCGGTGCCCTCGGGCGCCTCGGGGAGCGGATAGCCGACCTTCTCGTAGAGGGCCGCGACGCCGGCCGCGGTCGCCGAGTCGAACGAGTCCGAGCCGACGTCGCCGGGATCGATGCCGACGGCGCGCAGCGCCTGCTTGAGCTGCGTCACGTCGGGCCCCGAGAGGCCGGCCCGAAGGGTGCGGTAGCCCGGCAGTTCGCCCGGCAGCACGATGACGGGGCGACCGGTGACCTCGAGTGCGACCGCCGCAGGACCGAGCGTCGCACCCACCTCGGGCACGCGACCCGTGACGACCGCGGGGCCGCCGAGATCGCCCGTCTCGAGCTTCACCTCGACGGAGTCGGCGAACGCCGCGTCGCCGCGGATGGTGACGTCGTTCGAGAGCGAGCGCAGCTCGACCGGCACGGTGATCGGTCCGGCGTCGGGAGCCGACGCATCGGCGGCGGCCTGCCCCGGCGAGACGATGAGGAAGCTCAGTCCGACCCCGGCGACGAGCGAGGCGATCGCGACGGCCGCGAGCACCCAGAGCACCCGGTTGCCGCGCAGCACGCGCCGCCACCCCTGCACGGCGGGGTCGACGGGCTCGGTCGGGGCGACCTCGGCCGGGGCGGACGCCTCGGCGGCGACGAGCTCGTCGAACTCGCTGCGCGGGGCGTCCGACGCCGCGTTCTCGCCGGCCGCACCCGCCTCGCCCGTCGCGCCCGACTCGTCGGCGCCGCCCAACTCGCCGGCCTCGCCCGCGCGCCGCCTGCGGATCACTCGTCGCCCTTGCTGTACGCGGCGAGCAGCGCGTCGAGCTCGGACTTGTTGTCCTCGATGAACTGCTCCTCGAGCGCGAACTGCGCCTTCAGCTGCGCGTTCTGGTAGTCGAGCTTCTCGGCGCAGCGGAAGTCGGCGACGGCGATGTCGATCTCCTTCTGCTTGAGCTCGGCGAGCTGCTCCTCGCTCGGGCCCTCGGGGTTCTCACCCTCCCAGAAGGCGTTCTGCTCGTCCATGATCGAGGTCTGGGCGTCGCTGCGGGTCTTCAGGTCGGGGTACTCGGCGTCGGCCATGCAGGCCGCCCACTTCTCGTCGAGCGCGAGCATGTCGGGCTGCTTCGCGAGCCCCTCCCACAGGGCGCCCATCGCCTCGGTGAGGTCGGTGAACTCCTCGTCCTCCCAGTAGTTCTCGCCCTGGATCTCGTGCTGCGCCGCGCCTTCGCAGCCCGCGGTCTCCCAGTTGTACTCGTAGGAGCCGTCCTCGTTCATCTCCTCCTCGGCCGGAGGCTCGCCGTAGAGGGTCGCGTAATAGGCCTCCTGCTCGCTCGGCGAGAGCGCCTCGACGTAGGGCTGGTTCGGGTCGACGAACTCCTCGGCCTCCGCCTGCTGGGCGTCCATCTCCTCCTGGGTCTGCACGAAACCCCACCCGTTCGCGGCGACCCATTCCTCGGTCTCGCGCTCGGCCATCTCGTCCTCGTCCATGAAGCCCATGTTCTGCGACTGGTCGACGGGGGTGTACTCGAAGCCCTCCTCGGCCATGCACTCGGCCTTGAACTCCTCGGCCTGCTTCTGCTCGGCGACCATCCGCTCCTCGTCCCACGTGCCGTTGACCGGCTCGAGGTACTTCGTGAGCGGGCTGTCCTCGTAGCTGAGCTTCTCCGTGCCGCCGCCAGGCCCGCCGGCGCAGCCTGCGAGCGCGAGCACCGCGACGGCGGCGAGGGCGGTGAAGCCGAGGACGGGGCGGCGTGCGGGCACGGGGAACTCCTTCGGGTCGGTGCGCCGAGACCCGCGTCGGACGGTCGCTCGAGCGGGTCTCGGACGCGTCGGCAGGGCGGCGCTCCGGCGAGCCTATCGGCGCTCTGGAGCGCCGCACCATCCGTCCAGAGGATGATTCGGGGTCGGATCAGGGTGATCCCCGATCGGTGCTCACTCGCCCGGGTAGCGCAGGCCGATCTGCTCGCGGATCAGGTCGAGCGTCTCCATGATCGCGACGCTCTGCCGGGTCGGCAGGATGTCTCCGCCGTCGGTGCGCCCCTCGGCGACGAGTCGCTCGAGCGCGGCCGCCTGGTAGTGCATGCCCCGGCCGTGCACCTCGGAGACGTACTCCTCGACGACCTCGCCGTCGGGACGGACCAGGCGGAAGGTCGTCGGCGCGTACCAGATCGGGTCGATCTCGATGCGCGCCTCGGTGCCGAGCACCATCGCCGTGTTCGGCCCGCGGGTGTTCGATGCGGAGAGCGTGGAGGCGATGCGGCCGTCGCCGTAGGTGAAGATCGTCGCGACCTGCGCGTCGGCGCCGGTCGGCTTGAACGTCGCCGACGACCGGACGTCGGCGGGGGCGCCGAAGAGATCCCAGGCGAACGAGATCGGGTAGATGCCGAGGTCGAGGAGCGCACCGCCGCCGAGCTCGAGCGCGTTGAGCCGGTGGGCCGGGTCCTCGGGGAGCAGCTGCGTGTGATCGGCGATCAGCGTGCGCGGCTCACCGATCGCGCCCGTCGCGACGAGCTCGCGGATCCGCACCATGTGCGGGAGGTAGCGGGTCCACATCGCCTCGAGTGCGAGGAGCCCTCTGGCCTCGGCGACCTCGGCGATCTGCCGAGCCTCTCGGGCGTTCAGTGTGAAGGCCTTCTCGACGAGCACGTGCTTGCCGGCCTCGAGGGCGAGCACGGCGTTCGCCGCGTGCATCGGGTGCGGGGTGGCGACGTAGACGACGTCGACCTCGGGGTCGGCGACGAGCGATTCGTAGCTGCCGTGCACCCGGGGGATGCCGAACTCCTCGGCGAAGCGTGCGGCGGAGGCCTCGTTGCGCGAGCCGACGGCCCGCACATCGAATCCGTTGAGCTTCAGGTCGTTGACGAAGAGGCGAGCGATGCCGCCGGTCGCGAGGATGCCCCAGCGCAGAGATTCGGTCATCCGGCAAGGATACGGCGAGTCGGGTGCTCACCGCCCCCACCCCCACATCTGGGTTGCTGTGGATTCCTCAGTTCAGGTCTAGCGTTGGCCCATGAGTGCACTTTCAACCCGAAAGGCTCGCAACGGCATCGTCGCCGCGGCGGCCGCAGTCGCCCTTCTCGCGATCCCGATCGGGATCGCACTGCCCGCCCAGGCAGCGCCGCCCGAGACCGCCGTCGCGAAGTACGTGGCGCTCGGCGACTCGATCGCCGCCGGCCAGGGCGCGGGCATCCCGCTCGACGCCTGCCTCCGCACCGGCGCGGGCTATGCGAACGGCCTCGATGCGATCCCCCGCATCAACCTCCTGCGCAACGCGGGCTGCAGCGGCGCCTCGATCGCCGACGTCGCCGCCGGCCAGCTCGGCCAGGTGAACCGGGGCACGACCCTGGTCACGATCACGGCGGGTGCCGGCGACCTCGACATCGGCGGCGTGTACGCCGCCTGCTTCCCCGATCCGGCCGTTCCGGCGTGCGTCGCCGCAGTCGTCGCCGCCCAGCAGACCCTCGAATCCGGCGTCATCGGCGAGCGCCTGACCGCACTGCTCATCGCGACGCATGAGCGGTCGCCGCGGGCGCAGATCCTCGTCACCGGGTATCCGCTCCCCTTCGGCGGCGCGACGCAGGGATTCCTGGGCGTGATCGACCAGGCGGTCGCGGCCCTCGACGCGCAGATCGCCGGAGCCGTCGCCGCAGCCGCCGGCCTCGGCGGCGTGCCGGCCGGCTACGTCGACGTGACGGCCGCGTTCGCGGGCCACAGCGCGGTCAGTGCCGATCCCTGGCTCGGTTCGAACCCCGCCGATCCCGTCACGTTCCTCCATCCCAACGCCGCCGGCTACGCCGCGTACACCGGCATCGTGCACGACGCCTACCTGGCCGTGGCGCCGTGAGCGCGCGCAGCACGCTGGCCGCGGCGGTCGCGGCCGTCGTCGTCGCGGCTCTCGCGCTGACCGGCGCGTCGCCCGCGTTCGCCGCGAAGGGGCCGGGGAAGCCAGGTGGCGGCTCGAGCGAGCTCGCCTACGTCGCGCTCGGCGACTCGTTCGCCGCCGGGCAGGGCGGCGGGAGCTATCTCGACACGAGCTGCTACCGCAGCAGGAACAGCTACCCGCAGCGACTCGATGCGACGGCGAAGCTGAAGCTCACCGCCTTCCCGGCCTGCGCCGGAGCCTCGACCGTCGAGACCCTCGCGTCGCAGGTGCCGGCGATCCCCGCAGGCACGCAGCGCGTGTCGCTGACGATCGGCGGCAACGACGTCGGGTTCGCGTCCGTGATGCAGAACTGCTTCGTGTTCGTCTCCACCACGAGCTGCGAGTCGCGGCTCGCGACCGCGGAGACCATGGTGGGCGACGGCACGATCCACAACCGGGTCGCCTCGCTGGTGCAGGCCATCCGCGCGAAGGTCGGCGCCCAGGCGAAGATCGTCGTCGCCGGCTACCCGCAGCTGTTCCAGCTGCCGTCGCGGTACGCCTACGCCGCCCGCGTCAACGCCGACACGAGCGCGCTGAACGACCAGGTCGAAGCGGCCGCGGTCGCCAACGGCGCGACCTTCGTCGACGTGGAGGCGGCCTTCGCCGGACACGGCATCGGCAGTTCGACGCCGTGGATCAACGCGTTCAGCATCTTCAACACCACCGCGGCGTTCCACCCGAACTCGACGGGATACGCGAACTACGCGACGCTCCTCGGCCCGGCGCTCGGCTGACGACTCGAGACGGGAACGACGAAGGGCCCGGGGAGACCCGGGCCCTTCGCATATCCGGCACCTCGTCGATTCCGACTCGATCGGACCGCAAGAGTAGGGTGCCGATCGTCGCGGCGAGCAAGGCTGGACGACGAAGGGAGCACCATGATCGCAGAACTGAACCGCCTGGTCGCGTACGTCGAGGATCGCCTCACCGACGACCTCGACGTGACCACGCTGGCGACGGGTTTCGGCACGACCGAGTACCACCTCCGCCGGATGTTCTCATCGTTGGCCGGCATGCCGCTCTCCGAGTATGTCCGGCGCCGCCGGATGACGGCCGCCGCGGCGGACGTCATCGGAGGCGGCGACCTGCTGGGCATCGCCGTGCGCTACGGCTACGGCTCGACCGAGGCGTTCGGCCGAGCGTTCCGATCGGTGCACGGCGTCGGCCCCGGCGACGTGCGGCGAGACGGCGGCCCCCTTCGAACGCAACCGCAGCTCAGGTTCCGCCTGACCGTCGAAGGGAACATCACCATGGACACTCGAATCGCAGATCGACCGGCATTCCGACTCGTCGGCCACGCAGCACGTGTGCCGCTCATCCACCACGGCGCCAATCCGCACATCCAGGCCCACATCGCCGCGCTGCCGGCATCGGAGCACTCCCGACTCAAGGACCTGGGCGACAGCGAGCCCGCGGGCCTGCTCCAGGTCAGCGACGATGTCGATCCCGATTACGCGGAGGGCAGCGAGCTGACCTACCTCCACGGGGTCGCCGTCACCGACCGGACGCGGGTGCCGGAGGATCTGGATGCGATCGACGTACCTGCCGGCAGCTGGGCGGTGTTCCGCACCGAAGGGGAGTATCCGGGAGCCCTGCAGGCGGCATGGGCGGCCACCGCGACGGAGTGGTTCCCGTCCAATCCCTGGCGGCTGCGCCCCGGTCCGTCGATCGTGGCGATCCTCGACCGGGCCCCCGACTTCAGCACGGCCACCTGCGAGTTGTGGCTCCCGGTCGAACGAGCCTGATCGAGACCGCCCGTCGGAGACGAACCCGGCGTCCCGGCGTCCCGGACAACGGAAGAAGCCCGGAACCCCGCGAGATCTGCGGAGTTCCGGGCTTCGTATCGGAGCCGCCTGTGGGAATCGAACCCACGACCTTCTCATTACGAGTGAGACGCTCTGCCGACTGAGCTAAGGCGGCGTGACGACCGGCGCGCGAGGCGCACCGACTGGCACGAGAGTCAATAGTAGCGGATGCGCGAGGCTCCCGATGACCACTCGGATCCGAGGTGCGGATGCCGCGCGGCGCTCACCCCGCGACATCCGCACCCGATCAGCACTCGGGGTCGCTCGCCGGCACTGTCCCGTCGATGAGATAGCTCTCGACCGCGCCGTTCACGCAGGAGTTCGACTTGTTGTACGCGGTGTGCCCCTCGCCCTCGTAGCTCACGAGCACGCCGCTCTCGAGCTGGTCGGCGAGGGCGACCGCCCACTCGTACGGGGTCGCCGGGTCGCCGGTGGTGCCGACGACCATGATCGGCGCGGCGCCCTCGGCATGGATCTCGGCCCGCTCGCGGTCGGACTGGTACGGCCAGTTGACGCAGCTGAGGTCGCCGTAGCCCATGTACGGGCCGATCGTCGGGGCGGCCTCGGCGATCGCCTCGGCCTTCTCGCGCATCACCGCCACGTCGGACTGGTAGGTGTAGTCGAGGCAGTTGATGGCCCGGAAGGCCTCGGTCGAGTTGTCGAGGTACGTGCCGTCGGGGTTGCGACCGTTGTAGCCGTCGGCGAAGGCGAGCGCCGGATCGGCGTCGCCGAGCATCGTGGCCTCGAGCATGTCGCTGAGGTACGGCCACGAGTCGGCGCTGTAGAGCGGGTAGATGATCGCCGTCAGGAGCGTGTCGGCGCCCACCATCCGCCCGTCACTGCCGCGCAGGGGGCTCTGGTCGACCGACGCGAGCAGACGCCCGATCTCGTCGCGCGACGCGTCGACGGTGCCGTCGAACGGGCAGTCGTCCGAGGCGAGGCAGTCTTCCAGGTAGGCGTCGAGCGCTCGCTCGAACCCGACGGACTGCGCCTTCGAGACCTCGAAGTCGCTCGCCGAGGGGTCGATCGCGCCGTCGAGCACGAGCCGGCCGACCTTCTCGGGGTAGAGCTCGGCGTAGGTCGCCCCGAGGAAGGTGCCGTACGAAAAGCCGAGGTAGTTCAGCTGCTCGTCGCCGAGGACCGCACGCAGCAGGTCCATGTCGCGCGCGGCGCTCTCGGTGTCGACGTTCGGCAGGAGGGCGCCGGTGTTCTCGTCGCAGGCCGCCCCGAAGTCGGCCGCGGCACTGCCGACGGCCTCGATCCACTCGTCGCTGCCGCGCTCCGCGGGCACGATGCCGTAGAGGTAGTCGTCCATCTCGGCGGCGTCGTAGCAGGCGACCGCCGAGGAGCGGCCGACCCCTCGCGGGTCGAAGCCGACGATGTCGAAGCGTTCCTGCAGGGGCTCGCCGACGGCGTAGTCGAGGGAGTCGAGCACGAAGTCGTAGCCCGAGCCCCCTGGGCCGCCGGGGTTCACGAGCAGCGACCCGACCTTCTCGCCGCTCGCCGCGTGACGCACGAGGGCGAGGTCGATCTCGCCCGCCGACGGGTCGTTCCAGTCGAGCGGCGCCTTCGCGGTCGTGCAGCCCATGCCGTCGCCGCAGCGCTCCCACTCGAGCACCTGCGTGTAGAACGGCTCGAGCTCGGCCGAGACCTCTTCGCCCGTGGGGGTCGACACCGGCGCCGACGGCTCGAGGAACGACGGCACGCACGCGCTCAGCGCGAGCACGGCGGCGAGCGCGACACCGACCGCCGCGAAGCGACGGCCCCGCGGCCTCCGCCCCCTCGGCTCGCGGTCCTGCGATCGTCGGACGGTGCTCGGTGCGCTCATGCGGCTCCTCGTTCGTGGTCGTTGGCTCTGACGGCGGAGACGAGCATCGCCTCGAGCGCGAGGGCGGGCTGCACGTTGCCCTCGATGCGCGTGCGCGCGGTCTGGATGGCATCGAGCGTCGCGAGCGTCCGCGCGGGCGTCGCCGCCGCGGCGGCCTGCTCGATGCCCGGCAGCAGCTCGCGATTGACGAGCGGGACCTCGGCCGCCAGCTGCACGAGCAGGATGTCGCGGTAGAGCGACGCGAGATCGACGAGGATCCGGTCGATGCCGTCGCGGAGGCTCCGGGTCGCCCGGCGCTTCTGATCGTCTTCGAGGGCCTTGATCTGCGGCCGGAGCGCCGGCGGAACCGCCTGCCCGGGGGCGATGCCGAGCGAGTGCAGCGCGTGCTCGCGCTCCTCGGCGTCGCGGAGCTCGGTGATCGCCTTCGCGTCGTCGCCGGCGATCTCGAGATACCGCGCCGCCGTCATCACCGCCGTCGCCGTCGAGCGCACCCGGAGCGCGAGCTGGAGCGTCTCGGCCCGGCGCTCGCGGGCCTCGGCGTTCGTGGCGAGCCGGTGCGCCATGCCGATGTGGCTCTGCGCCTCGCGAGCGGCGCGTTCGGCGAGCTCGGCGTCGACGCCGTCACGGCGCACGAGGAGTTCTGCGACGTCGGCGATGCTCGGCACCTGGAGGCGCACCGAGCGCACCCGCGAACGGATCGTCGGGATGAGGTCGGCCTCGCTCGGCGCGCAGAGGATCCAGACGGTGCGCTCGGGCGGCTCTTCGAGCTCTTTGAGAAGGAAGTTCGAGGTCTGCTCGGTCATGCGGTCGGCGTCCTCGACGATGATCACGCGGTGCCGGCCGATCGACGGCGCGTAGTGCGAGCGCTTCACGATGTCGCGCACGTCGTCGCGCTTGATGATCACGCCCTCGGTCGCGAGCACGTGCAGATCGGGGTGGCTGCGCGCGTCGACCTGGATCCGGGTCGCCTCGTCGCCGTCGGGGTCGCCCGAGATGAGCGCCGTCGCGAAGGCGTAGGCGAGATTGGATCGCCCCGAACCCGGTGGGCCGGTCACGAGCCACGAGTGCGTCATCTGCTGCGAACTGCCGCCGGATGCCTCGGCCCCACCGCCGCGCGCGGCCTCGGCCGCGGCGCGGAACACGGCGATCGCCGCGTCCTGCCCGGTCAGCTCGCTCCACACGCTCACGGCTCCACGCTACCTTCCGCCGCCGACGGCGGATTCAGCGGTCGCCCAGGAGCGCGCCGACCCGCTCGCGGATCGCGAGCGCGATCGCCTCGACCGGCTGCGCCGCGTCGACGACGAGGAACCGCCCGGGTTCGGCCTCGGCGAGTCCGAGATAGGCGGTGCGCACCCGGTCGTGGAACTCGGCGGCCTCGGCCTCGAGCCGGTCGTAGCGCGTGCGCGCCTCGTCGAGACGGCCTCGGGCCGCCGCGGCGTCGAGGTCGAGCAGCACGGTGAGGTCGGGCACGAGTCCCTCGGTCGCCCACTCGGAGATCCCGCGCACGGCTTCGGGGTCGAGCACGCGCCCCGCCCCCTGGTAGGCCACCGAGGAGTCGATGTAGCGGTCCTGGAGGACGACGTCGCCGCGCTCGAGCGCCGGCCGCACGACCGTCGCGACGTGATGCGCGCGGTCGGCCGCGTAGAGCAGCGCCTCGGCGCGCGGAGCGATGTCGCCGCGGTGGTGCAGCACGATCTCGCGCACCTCGACGCCGACCTCGGTGCCGCCCGGCTCTCGAGTGCGCACGACGGTGCGCCCCTGCCCGGTCAGCCACTCGCCGAGCAGTTCGGCCTGCGTGGTCTTGCCCGAGCCGTCGCCCCCCTCGAGGGTGATGAACAGACCCGAACCGCTCACTTCTTCGACGCCGCCTTCTTCGCGGCCGGCTTCTTGGCGGGCGCCTTCTTGCGCGGTGCGGCCGGCCCCTTGTCGCGCTTGATCTGCAGCAGCTCGACCGCGCGCTCGAACGTGATGTCCTCGACGGACTCGGCCCGCGGGATCGTCGCGTTCGTCGTGCCGTCGGTGACGTACGGGCCGAAGCGGCCGTCCTTCACCTTGATCGGCTTGCCGCTCACCGGGTCGTTGTCGAACTCCTTCAGGGCGCTCGACGCGCGGCGGGCGCCGTACTTCGGCTGGGCGAACAGCTCGAGCGCGCCGGCGAGGTCGATATCGAAGATCGCGTCCTCGCTGGGGAGCGTGCGGGTGTCGGCGTCCTTCTTGAGGTACGGGCCGTAGCGACCGTTCTGCGCCGTGATCTCGACACCCGACTCGGGGTCGGCGCCGACGACGCGGGGCAGGTCGAGCAGCTTCAACGCCGTCTCGAGGTCGATCTCCTCGGGGTGCATGCTCTTGAACAGCGACGCCGTGCGCGGCTTCGGGGCGGCTGCCTTCTTCGCGCCGCGCTTCGGCTTCGGCGCCTCGACGACCTCGCCGGTGGCGGTGTCGACGGTCGCCGCCGTCTCGGGCTCGGGCTCGAGCTCGGTGACGTACGGTCCGAAGCGGCCGTCCTTCGCGACGACCTGCTTGCCGTTCGCGGGGTTCACGCCGAGGACGCGGTCGCCCTGCACGGGCGCCTCGATGAGCTCTCGGGCCTTCGCCTCGGTGAGCTCGTCGGGCGCGAGCCCCTCGGGCAGGTTCACCCGGCGCGGCGTCGGCTCTCCGGTCGCGGAGGGTGCGGCGTCGGGGTCGACCGTCTCCAGGTAGGGGCCGTACTTGCCGATGCGCAGCGTGATGTCGGGCGCGATCGCGACCGAGTTGATCTCGCGCGCGTCGATCTCGCCGAGGTTGTCGACGACCTGACGCAGGCCGCGGTGCTTGTCGGAGCCGAAGTAGAAGCTCGAGAGCCAGTCGACCCGGTCGGCCTCGCCCGCGGCGATGTGGTCGAGGTCGTCCTCCATCTCGGCCGTGAAGTCGTACTCGACGAGGTCGCCGAAGTGCTCCTCGAGCAGGCGCACGACCGAGAAGGCGATCCAGCTCGGCACGAGCGCCTGGCCGCGCTGCGTGACGTAGCCGCGGTCGATGATCGTCGAGATGATCGAGGCGAAGGTCGAGGGCCTGCCGATGCCGAGCTCCTCGAGTCGCTTGACGAGGCTCGCCTCGGTGTAGCGCGGCGGCGGGCTCGTCTCGTGGCCCTTGGCCTCGAGCAGGTCGAGCGCGAGCTGCTGCCCCTCGGCCAGCTGCGGGAGCTTGGCGTCGCCCGAGGCGTCGTCGCGGTTGCGCTCCTCGTCGCGTCCCTCTTCGTAGGCGGCGAGGAAGCCGCGGAAGGTGATCACGGTGCCGCTCGCGGTGAACTCGGCGATCGTGCCGCCGATCTTCGTCGTCGGTGCGGCCGGGGCGGCGGCATCCGCCTTCGTCGGGCCGACCTCGATCGTGACGGTGGCCGTCTGGCCCTTCGCGTCGGCCATCTGCGAGGCGACGGTGCGCTTCCAGATGAGGTCGTAGAGGTCGAACTCGCGCCCGCGCAGTGCCCCCTGGAGCGAGGAAGGCGTGCGGAACACCTCGCCCGAGGGGCGGATGGCCTCGTGCGCTTCCTGGGCGTTCTTCGACTTGCCCGCGTACACGCGGGGCTTGTCGGGCACGGAGTCGGCGCCGTAGAGCGAGGTCGCCTGCGCACGCGCCGCCGAGATCGCCTGCTGCGACAGCGAGTTCGAGTCGGTACGCATATAGGTGATGTAGCCGTTCTCGTAGAGCGACTGCGCCACGCGCATCGTGTCCTTCGCCGAGAGGCGGAGCTTGCGAGCGGCCTCCTGCTGGAGGGTCGACGTGGTGAAGGGCGCCGCCGGCCGGCGCGAGTACGGCTTCGTCTCGAGCTTGGAGACGCGACGGGCGACCGTGTCGTCGCGGAGCGCCGACGCCAGCGCCTCGGCGGTCGCCTCGTCGATGACGACGGCCTTCGAAGTGAGCTTCCCGGAGTCGTCGAAGTCGCGGCCGGTCGCGATGCGCTCGCCGCCGACACGCACGAGCTTGGCGTCGAACGCGCTGCCCGGGGCATCCGTGGCGAAGGTGCCGATCAGGTCCCAGTAACCGGCCGCGACGAAGGCGAGGCGCTCGCGCTCGCGGTCGACGACGAGGCGGGTGGCGGCGGACTGCACGCGGCCGGCTGAGAGGCCGGGGCCGACCTTGCGCCAGAGCACCGGCGAGACCTCGTAGCCGTAGAGCCGGTCGAGGATGCGGCGGGTCTCCTGCGCGTCGACGAGCGCGGTGTCGAGTTCGCGGGTGTTGTCCTTCGCCTTCTGGATGGCGTCCTTCGTGATCTCGTGGAAGACCATGCGGCGCACGGGGACCTTGGGCTTCAGCTCCTGCAGGAGATGCCACGCGATGGCCTCGCCCTCGCGGTCCTCATCGGTGGCGAGCAGGAGTTCGTCGGCGTTCTTCAGCGCGCGCTTGAGTTCGGCGACCGTCTTCTTCTTCGAGTCGGAGACCACGTAGTACGGCTCGAAGCCGTTGTCGACGTCGACCGAGAACTTGCCGAGCGGGCCCTTCTTGAGCTCGGCGGGCAGGTTCTTCGGCTCGATGAGATCGCGGATGTGACCGACCGAGGACAGCACCTCGTACCCGTCGCCCAAGTACTGGGCGATGGACTTCATCTTGGTCGGCGACTCCACGATGACCAACTTCTTCGCGCCTGACACCAGACTCCTTCTGACCGTTCGAATGAGACGAGAACGCACAATATATGCCGCGCCCCCGAGCGGTGTGCCATGGCCGGCGGAACGCTCCGCCGACAGCCACACGATACACACCCTCGCCGGAAGTACGCCCACTCCACCGCGTCCAGTCGGCGGGACGCGACTCGCCGCGACCCCTTGCGCTTCGGCACGCCGGGAGGAGAATGGCGGCATGGACACGTCATCTCACGGCTCGTACACGGCCAAGCTGATCGACGGGCCGCTCGAGGGCAAGACCGTCGCGACGGCCTTCCTCGAATCCGGCGACCCCAGGCCCCGCCTCGAGCTCAACGCCGATGCGGGCAAGCGCTACGTCTACTCCCGCTCGGCCGGACGCGAGTTCGAGACGCCGGGCGACTCCCGCCCCTCGGCGGTCGACTACCGGTTCATCGAGACCGTCTTCGACTGATCGGCCCGGCTCGCCGCGCGGCGACGGGTTCACCCCGGCCAGCTCGGAGGGCCGGCGCGTGCCTCGGCCGTGAGCGCGAAGCCCGGCACCCCGGCGCGCACCGATACCTCGGCGATCGGGCCGTCGAGTTCGCACGAGACGAGTTCGACGCCGTTGCGCTCGGCGATCGCCGAGGCGAGCGCGCAGGGCGTTCCCGGTACGGCGCCGCTCGACGCGTCGGCGGCGGCGAGCGCGGCGGCGTCGGCCGCGTTCGCCGCGCGCTGCGACCCCACGAAGGCGCCGAGCACCGGCACCAGGAGCGCCGAGAGCCCGATGATCGCACCGACGAGGCCGAGCGCGACGACCGAGGCGGCACCACGGTCGTCGCGTCGGCCGTCGGGGCGATCCGGCAGACGGCTGCGCCGGCTCATCGTCCACCTCCGACGGCGCACGACTCGGCGCTCAGACGCACCGTGGAAAGGAGGCCCGCACCCGAGGCGGTGAGCCGCGCGCACACGAACTCCCCCTCCTCCGCGACCGCGAGCGCCGCGGCTCCGGCCACGCGCGCGGCGATCGCCTGCGCCGTGGCGCTCGACTCGCCTCGTCCGAGCGCCCGTGCGGCGTCGGCGGCCGCGTCGGTGAGCCGCACCTGCTGGGCCGCGAGCTGCACCGAGGCGAGGCATCCGGCGAGCGCGAGCGCGATCGCCGGCAGCGCGACGGCGAACTCCGCCGTCACGCTGCCCCGCTCCCGGTCACCCCACCGTGAGCGCATTCCGCACGAGATCGGTGAGGATGCCGCGCACCTCGTCACCGCGGAGGATGACGACGAGCAGGCCCGCGAAGCCGACCGCGGCCATGGTCGCGACCGCGTACTCGGCGGTGGCGGCGCCGCGTTCGCCTGCGAGGCGCCCGAGGAGCCGTCGCGCGGCGGATCGCTGCGGGGGCGGTTCGGCTCCGGTCTCGACGTCGCCCGATCGTGCGGGCTCGTCGACCCGGTCATCGGAGTTCTGCATGTGGTTCCCTTCAGTAGCGCCGGAGGCCCGGCGGATCGGCGGCACGAGTCCTGAGTCGTCACGAGGCATCGCCGAGGGTGCCGGTGACGACGGAGATCATGAGCGGCGCGACGCCGAGCAGCACGAAGGCCGGCAGCACGCAGAGTCCGAGCGGCAGCATGAGGCGCACGCCGAGTGCGGCCGCCCGCGCGGCACCCGCCGAGCGGGCGGCGCGGCGCACCCGGAACGACTCGGCCCGGAGGAGCTCGGCGACCGGGGCGCCCGCCCGGGCCGCGAGCGCGACGACCTCGTCGACGGCGCGGCCGTCGCCCGAGTGCGGCACGTGCGTGCGCATTGTCTCGCGGGTGAGGGCCCTGGCCCGCTCGACGGAGGCGCCGCTCGACATCGCGATCGCGAGCAGCTCGAGCTCGAGTCCGGCATCGGCCTGCGAGACCGACGCGGTGCGGGCGAGCCGGCGGTTCCATCCCGCTCCGGCCCAGAGCAGCAACGCGCCGAGCACGAGGCAGGCGAGGCCGACGGGATTGCCGAGCAGCACGCCGACGGTGTCGAAGCCGAGGGTCGCTCCGAACACGACCGCGATCGGCGGCAGCGCGGTGACGAGCCGGGCGCTGGCCGCGGGGCCGGCGAGCGCGGCGCCGACGTCGCGACGGAGCTGCGCCTCGTCGCGGAGCACGACGGCGAGGCTCCGCAGACTCGCGGCGAGCGGTGCGCCCGACTCGGCGGCGACCGACCACGCCGCGGCGAGCACCGGCCAGGCGAGGGAGGCCCCGGGGTGGGCCGCGCCTGCGACGGCGATCGCCGCGGCGACCGACTCCCCCTGCGACGCCGCCTCGGCGGCCGCGGCGAGCACCCGCGCGTCGCCGGAGGCGGCCGCGCAGCCGTCCGTGGTTCCCATCGCGCCCGCAGCGCCGTCCTCCGCGGACACGTGGCGCCAGGCACTCGAGGCCGGCACTCCCGCGGCGAGGAGCACGGCGAGGCGCTCGGTGATCGACGCGATCGCGTCGACCCCCGCGCCCGGGTCGGCCGCACGCCGGCGCAGGAGCTTCGTCAGCGCGATCACAGCGGCTCCACTCCGAGCCGATCGCCGCGCAGGGCGAACCGGCCGATCTGGGCGAGACGCCGGCGGCCGTCGACGCGTTCGAGGTGCAGCACGAGATCGAAGGCGCTCGCCGTCTGCCTGGCCACCGCGTCGGGCGAGAGCCCCGCGGTCGCGCCGAGCGCTTCGAGCCGTGCGGGGACGTCGGCGAGCGAGTTCGCGTGGAGCGTGCCGGCCCCGCCGTCGTGCCCGGTGTTGAGCGCGGCGAGGAGTTCGCGCAGCTCGGCGCCGCGGCACTCGCCGACCACGAGCCGGTCGGGGCGCATCCGCAGCGCCTCTCGGAGCAGCGCGTCGAGGCCGATGCGCCCGCTGCCCTCGAGATTGGCCTGGCGTGCTTCGAGCGAGACGACGTGCGGGTGCGCGAGCCGGAGCTCGGCGACGTCCTCGATGACGACGATGCGTTCGTGCGCGGGCGCACCGCTCAACATCGCGGCGAGCATCGTCGTCTTGCCGGTGCCGCCGGCACCGGTGACGAGCAGGTTCCGGCGGTCGCGCACCGCGCGCTCGAGCAGCTCGCGCTGCACGTCGTCGAGCATGCCGGTGGCCGCGAGCTCGGCGAGCGATCGACCGGCCGCCCTCGGGATGCGTACGGAGATGAGGGTGCCCCCGGTCGAGACGGGCGGCAGCACCACGTGCACGCGGATGCCGAGACCGAGCCGGACGTCGACCGTCGGAGTCGCCTCGTCGACGTGGCGTCCGCCGCGGGCGATGAGCTTCACGGCCAGCGCGCGGACCTCGGACTCCTCAGCCGCCCACCCGGACTCGCGGCGGGCGCCGCCGCCCCGGTCGACCCAGAGCCCGGCGCCGCCGTTGACGAACAGGTCGGTGACGGGCCCGTCGGCCGCGAACGGCGCGAGGGCGTCGAGCACGGCCAGATCGAGGTGGGATGCCGCGGCTCGCGTCTCCCCCTCCGTCGCCCCGAATCCGGACTCGAGGCCGGTGAGAATCTCGGTGAACCGGTCGATCGCCTCGAACTCGGAGGGCGTGTGCGACGACGACACTCGGCTGATCGACCGCGTACTCGGCACGGCGATCTCGGTCGTCTGCCACGAGGGCGTCGCCACGAAGGGGATGGACATGCGGCGAGCGTATGGAGCCGGGCGGGCCCCGAGGCATCCGTTCGAACGCGGAGAAGAAGAAATCCCCCTCCACGTCGTTGTGGAGGAGGATTCGACTCGCACCCGGGAGAGGTGCTCTTAACGAAAGGGGGCGGCACCCATTGGGGGGAACAGGTGCCGCCTCGGCAGCGCAAGGATTGGGGGGAATCGCGAGCGCTGCAGGCCTCGAAACGAGTGTTCGGGCGGTATTCAGTGTAGGGCCTCAGAATGAATGCGCAAGTATTTTTGTCCTCATTTGTGCGGACACACAGATTTCTCTGCGCAAAGGCACAGTAATACTCCGAAGCCGTGCACGGAAGTGCAAACCGACGATGTGTTTCCTCACTCGTCGAATGCATGCATGAGCGAGAGGTAGGGTGCTGCTTGGGGCAGGCGACCCAACCGATGAAACAGATCGCGAAGGAGCGACCGGAGAACCATGACCGTTCAGATCGATCACGCACTCGAGGAGATCAGGCGCTTCCGTCCGAGCCCCGAGTTCGCCGCCCAGGCCGTCGCCGGCCAAGAGCTCTACGAGTCGGCACGCGCCGACCGCCTCGGCTTCTGGGCCGACCAGGCGCGAGAGCTCCTCACCTGGCAGAAGCCCTTCACCCGCACGCTCGACTGGTCGAACCCGCCGTTCGCGAAGTGGTTCGACGACGGCGAGCTCAACGTCGCCGAGAACTGCCTCGACCGCCACGTCGCCGCCGGCCTCGGCGACCGCGTCGCGATCCACTTCGAGGGCGAACCCGGCGACAGCCGCGACATCACCTACGCCGAGCTCACCGACGAGGTCAAGCGCGCCGCGAACGTGCTCGAGGGCCTCGGCATCGGAGAGGGCGACCGCGTCGCCATCTACCTGCCGATGATCCCCGAGGCGATCGTCTCGATGCTCGCCGTCGCACGCATCGGCGCCATCCATTCCGTCGTGTTCGGCGGGTTCAGCTCCGACAGCCTCGCCTCGCGGATCGACGATGCCGAGGCGAAGCTCGTCATCACCGCCGACGGCGGGTACCGCAAGGGGCGGGTCTTCCCGCTCAAGCCGACGGTCGACGAGGCGATCGCCAAGTCCGCCGGATCGATCGAGAACGTGCTCGTCGTCAAGCGCACGGGCAACGAGGTCGACGTCGTCGACGGCCGCGACCACTGGTGGCACGACACCGTGGCCGAGGCCTCGGGCGAGCATGCGGCGAAGCCCTTCAACGCCGAGCACCCGCTGTTCATCCTCTACACGAGCGGCACCACCGGAAAGCCCAAGGGCGTCGTGCACTCGAGCGGCGGCTACCTCACCCAGGCCGCGTTCACCCACAAGAACGTCTTCGACCTGCACCCCGAGACCGACGTCTACTGGTGCACGGCCGACGTCGGCTGGATCACGGGCCACTCGTACGTCGTGTACGGCCCGCTCGCCAACGGCGCCACGCAGGTGGTCTACGAGGGCACCCCCGACACCCCGCACCCGGGTCGCTGGTGGGAGATCGTCGAGAAGTACAAGGTCTCGATCCTCTACACGGCGCCCACGGCGATCCGCTCGTTCATGAAGCTGGGCCGGCAGATCCCGCACCAGTTCAACCTGCGTTCGCTGCGCCTGCTCGGCTCGGTCGGCGAGCCGATCAACCCCGAGGCCTGGATCTGGTACCGCCACGTCATCGGCGGCGGCTCGATCCCCGTCGTCGACACCTGGTGGCAGACCGAGACCGGCGCGATCATGATCTCGGCGCTGCCGGGCGTCACCGACCTGAAGCCGGGTTCGGCGCAGGTGCCGGTGCCCGGCGTCTCGATCGACATCCTCACCGACGACGGCGCCCCCGTCGAAGGCGAGGAGGGCGGGCTCCTCGTCGTGACCGAGCCGTGGCCGTCGATGCTCCGCGGCATCTGGGGCGATCCCGAGCGGTTCAAGGAGACCTACTGGGAGAAGTTCGGCGACAAGTACTTCGCCGGCGACGGTGCGCGCCGCGATGAAGACGGCGACATCTGGCTGCTCGGCCGGGTCGACGACGTCATGAACGTCTCGGGTCACCGGCTCTCGACCGCTGAGATCGAGTCGTCGCTCGTCGCCCACCCGTGGACCGCCGAGGCCGCCGTCGTCGGCGCCTCCGACGAGACCACGGGCCAGGCGGTCGTGGCGTTCGTGATCCTCAAGGCGAGCCAGGCCGCGCACGGCGACGACGTCGCCGCGGCGTCGGAGGAGCTGCGCAAGCACGTCGCGACCCAGATCGGCGCGATCGCTCGTCCCCGCCAGGTGTTCATCGTCAACGAGCTGCCGAAGACCCGCTCGGGCAAGATCATGCGGCGCCTGCTGCGAGACCTCGCCGAGGGCCGTCAGATCGGCGACACGACGACGCTGGCCGACACCTCGATCATGCAGATCATCAGCGAGCAGGTGAAGTAGCCGCTCCGCGTCGCTCGCACGACGACGGATGCCCCGGCGGGAATCGATCCCGCCGGGGCATCCTGCTGTCTGCTGGGGCTATGCGAACTCGACGACGAGCTCGAGCTCGACCGGCGAGTCGAGCGGCAGCACCGCGACGCCGACGGCCGAACGGGCGTGGCGCCCGGCGTCGCCGAAGATCTCGCCGAGCGCCTCGGAGGCGCCGTTGATGACCCCGGGCTGCCCGGTGAACGCCGGGTCGCTCGCGACGAAGCCGACGAGCTTCACGATGCGGGTGACGCGGTCGAGCGAGCCGATCTCGGCGCGCACGGCCGCGAGCGCGTTGAGCACGCAGGTGCGGGCATAGGCCTTGGCGTCGTCGGCGGGCACGAGTCCGTGGCCGTCGCCGACCTTGCCGGTGGCCGGCAGGGCGCCGGCCGTGAACGGCAGCTGGCCCGAGGTGTGCACGTACGAGCCGGTGACGACGGCGGGCACGTAGGCGGCGACGGGGGCGGCGACCTCGGGGAGCTCGATGCCGAGCTCGGCGAGGCGGGCCTCGTATCCGGCCATCAGGCGTGCCCCTCGCCCTCGAACTGCTTCGCGGCCTGCGCGGCCGCCGCGGCGCCGGCCGACGCCGCCGCCGAGTCCTCGCCGCCCTTGGGGCGCTTCAGGTACGCGACGAGGCCGCCCTCGGGGCCCTGCACGATCTGCACGAGCTCCCAGCCCTCCGAGCCCCAGTTGTTGAGGATCGCGGCGGTGTTGTGGATGAGCAGCGGAGTGGTGATGTACTCCCAGGCGGGCATGTGGGCTCCCTCGATGGATGTCTCGTGCACGATACGTGCGGGATCGCGGTTCGCGGCGTGTCGTACCCGGATGCGACGCCCAGCGCACGTATCGGGATTTGTCAGCCTTCTCCGTTAAGCTCCACTATATGTCTGCCCAAAAACGTACGATGAGCGACGTCGGCTCCGGAATCCTCGGGTTCGTCGGCATGAGCGCTCTCGCCGGCGTCCTCGTGACCGCCGCGGTGACCCCGGCCCTCGCCGTGACCGGTATGGCTGCCAACAACAGCATCACGATGTTCGAGAACCTGCCCGGGTACCTCGAGATCGGCGAGCTGGCGCAGAAGTCGACGATCTACGCGATGAAGCCCGACGGCACGCCGTCGGCGATGGCGTACTTCTACGACGACAACCGCGAGGAGGTGGAGTTCAAGTACATCTCGCAGTACCTGAAGGACGCCGCCGTCGCCGGTGAGGACCCCCGGTTCTACGACCACGGCGGCATCGACATCGCGGGCACCGTGCGCGGCGCGTTGAAGACGGTCATCGGAGGCGACACCCAGGGCGGTTCGTCGATCACGCAGCAGTACGTGAAGAACGTGCTCGTCGCGAACGACATGTCGAAGGCGACGACCGACGAAGAGCGCACCGAGGCGTGGGAGAAGCACACGAAGACCTCGGTCGACCGCAAGCTCAAGGAGATGCGGTACGCGATCGCGGTCGAGAAGGAGTACTCGAAGGATGTGATCCTCGGCGGCTACCTGAACATCGCGGGCTTCGGCGGCCAGATCTACGGCGTGCAGACCGCCGCCTCGTACTACTTCGGCACCAACGCGAAGGACCTCTCGCTCGCGCAGGCGGCGAGCCTCATCGCGATCGTGAACAGCCCCGAGGAGTTCCGGCTCGACTACCCCGAGGACGAGCTCAACGGCGCGGCCACGGTCGTCGACGGCGAGACCGTGCCGTACGCGCGCAACAAGGAGCGCCGCGACTACATCCTCGGGAAGATGCTCGAGGAGAAGAAGATCACCCAGGAGGAGCACGACGCGGCGATCGCCGAGCCGGTCGCTCCGAAGATCGTGCCGCCGTCGAGCGGCTGCCAGGCCTCGCCCGTCTACGCGTACTTCTGCGACTACGTCACGTGGGAGATCAAGAACAAGCTCGACAACCCCGAGACGACCGACGTCAACGAGGGCGCCCGCATGCTCGAGCGCGGCGGCCTCGACATCTACACGACGATCGACGTCGACCTGCAGAACGCGGCATACTCGGCCGTGCACGACAACGTCCCCACCTCGATCCCCGAAGCCAACATCGGCGGCTCCGCCGTCTCGGTCGAGGTCGGCACCGGTCGCATCCTCGCGATGGCGCAGAACACCGTCTACAACGTCGACCCCGAGGTGACCGGCGACGGCTACGACGCCGTGAATTACAACGCGACGATCGACTACGGCAGCTCGCACGGCTTCCAGCCGGGCTCGACGTTCAAGATCTTCACGCTCGGCGAGTGGCTCAAGGAGGGCCATTCGGTCAACGAGAGCATGGACGCCCGCAAGCGCAACAACTGGGGCACCTTCAAGGACAGCTGCGACGGCGACAAGGACGCGGGCGACTGGGATCCCCGCAACGACGAGGGCGGCAACGGCGGCTACTGGAGTGCGCTGCACAACACGGTCCGCTCGGAGAACACCGGCTTCGTCGCCATGGCGAAGCAGCTCGACCTGTGCGGCATCAAGAAGACCGCGACGGGGCTCATGAGCGCCGGCCGCGCCGACGGCAAGCCGCTCGGCGAGGGTCTCAACGAGGACGGCAACCGCATCCCGTTCGGCCCCTCGGCCGTGCTCGGCACCGAGGAGATCGCGCCGATCTCGATGGCGACCGCCTTCGCCGCGGTCGCGGGCGGCGGCAAGTCGTGCACCCCGATCGCGATCGACAGCATCACCGACGGTGAGGGCAAGGCCGTCGAGATCCCGAAGTCGACCTGCACCCAGGCCATCACGCCCGACGTCGCAGCGGGTATGAACTACGCGCTGCAGCGCGTGATGACCGAGGGCACGGGCACGTCGTCGCGCGGAAGCATGGACACCGCGGGCACGCCCATGATCGGCAAGACCGGTACGACCGATGACGCGTACGCCACCTGGATGAGCGGCGCCTCCTCGAAGGTCGCGACGGTCGTCGGCGTCTACAACGTCACCGGCTTCGTGAATCTCCGCGAGACCTACATCAACGGCGAGCAGGCCGCCGTGCTCCGCCACAACATCTGGCCGCGCATCATGGACGTCGCGAACAACAAGTACGGCGGCGACGCGTTCGCCGAGCCCGACCAGAAGTACCTGAGCACCCCGATGGCGAACGTGCCGAGCGTGCTCGGTCTCGCCCCCGAGGCGGCCCAGAAGGCGCTCGAGGCCGCCGGCTTCGGCTGGTCGATGGACGGCGACGTCGACTCGGCGCAGCCGAAGGGCACGATCGGAAGCCAGTCCGCGACCGGCCAGGCTCCGCGCGGCTCGTCGATCTCGCTGAAGATCAGCCGCGGCAACCTGACCGGGGTGCCCGACGTCAGCGGCATGCAGGCCGACCAGGCCGAGGCGACCCTCGGCGCCGCCGGATTCCGGGCCGACCGCAAGGAGCAGGACACGGACGACGAGAGCAAGAACGGCCTCGTCATCTCGCAGTCCCCTGGCCCGGGCGAGAATGCGAAACCCGGCCAGAAGGTCACGATCGTCATCGGCCGATTCACCGGTGGCGGCGGCAACGGCGACGGCGGCCCCGAGACCCCTCCGGGCAACGGTTGACCGCCCGCCTGACGCCCGTCGCGCGGATCGCTCTGGCGATCGGCGCGGCGGGCGTCGCCGCGTTCGCCTGGGGTTCGCTCGTCGAGCGGACCCGATGGACCCTGCGCCGCGCCGAGGTGCCGGTGCTCCCCGCCGGCGCGCAGCCGATTCGCGTGCTGCACCTCTCGGACCTGCACATGGCGCCGTGGCAGCGCGACAAGCAGGAGTGGGTGCGCGAACTGGCACTCCTCGAGCCCGACCTCATCGTCGACACGGGCGACAACCTCGGCCATGAGCGCGGCCTCGAGGGCATCCGCCGCGCCTTCGAGCCGTTCGCGGGCATCCCCGGGGTCTTCGTCAACGGCTCGAACGACTACTTCGGCCCGACACCGAAGAATCCGTTCGCGTACTTCGCGGGCCCGTCGCGGCTGCGCCGCTCGGCGAAGCGGCTCGACATCGAGGCCTTGCACGGGTTCTTCGCCGAGCTCGGCTGGCAGGACCTCGACAACACCGCCGCGAGCCTCGACCTCCGGGGCACGCACTTCGAGTTCTTCGGCGTCGACGATCCGCACAAGGGGTACGACCGGCTCGACCTCATCACCGGTGCGATCGACGAGCTCCGCGCCGACGACCCGCTCGGCGAGGAGAGCTGGCTCGACGAGACCCCGCAGCCCACCGCGCGGCCCACGGTGACCATCGGCGTCGCGCACGCGCCGTACCAGCGCGTGCTCAACTCCTTCGTGAACCACGGCGCCCAGCTGATCCTCGCCGGCCACACGCACGGCGGCCAGGTCTGCGTGCCCGGCTACGGGGCGCTCGTGACCAACTGCGACATCCCGCGCAAGCAGGTGAAGGGGCTCAGCGTCTGGCGGCACGGGCTGCGGTCGGCGTTCCTCAACGTCTCGGCCGGCCTCGGCACCTCGATCTTCGCCCCGGTGCGCTTCGCCTGCCCGCCCGAGGCGACCCTCATCACGCTCGTCCCCGCCGAATAGGCCCCGATGCCCGCAACCTCGGCTCCCCGCCGCGGCGGAGGGCGAGGCACGGCGCAGTGGTCGGAGGCGCTCGATTTATCGGCTATCCTTGTTGAGGCCCGCAAGGGTCACCCCGGGGTGTGGCGCAGCTTGGTAGCGCGCGTCGTTCGGGACGACGAGGTCGCAGGTTCAAATCCTGTCACCCCGACCGGGTAGAAACCCCCTCCGATTTCGGAGGGGGTTTCGTCGTTCTCGGGGCGCCTCAGGGGCGCCCGATGCCCCGGTACTCCCAGCCGGCCGCGCGCCAGGCGGCGGCGTCGAGCACGTTGCGCCCATCGATGATGCGCCGGCCGGCGACGAGTCGCGCCGTCTCCACCGGATCGAGCGCCCGGTACTCGCGCCACTCGGTGACGAGCACGACGAGGTCGGCGCCGCGCAGCGCCTCGCGGGTCGAGGTCACGTAGTCGAGCTGCGGATGACGCGCCCGCGCGTTGTCGATGCCCTCGGGGTCGGTCGCGACGACCTCGGCACCGAGCCCCTTGAGTTGCACGGCGACGTCGAGCGCGGGCGAATCGCGCACGTCGTCGGATTCGGGCTTGAAGGTGACGCCG
Source organism: Agromyces sp. NPDC057679 (assembly GCF_042799635.1). NCBI lineage: Bacteria > Bacillati > Actinomycetota > Actinomycetes > Micrococcales > Microbacteriaceae > Agromyces > Agromyces sp. NPDC057679. The sequence goes on from NZ_JBHVIK010000001.1 coordinate 564,551, forward strand.
AGCACGGCGATGCGCTTGCGGTGCACGCTGCCGTCGAGGGCGGCGACGGCGAGGTCGACGGCGCGCTGGCGCTGACGCAGGTTGATGGCGTCGACCTCCCGGAGGAAGGCGAGCGCCTCGCCGCGGCCGAGCTCTTCGGCGCGAGCGGTGAACGCGCGGATGTCCTTCGGCAGGCATCCGCCGCCGAATCCCACGCCGGCGTTGAGGAAGCGGCGCCCGATGCGCGCGTCGTGTCCGATCGCGTCGGCGAGCGCCGTGACATCGGCGCCCGAGGCATCCGCGATCTCGCTCATCGCGTTGATGAAGCTGATCTTCGTCGCGAGGAAGGCGTTCGCCGCGACCTTGACGAGTTCGGCGGTCGCGTAGTCGGTGACGATCCGCGGGGTGCCCGCCTCGATCGCGGCGCGGTAGACCTGATCGAGCACGGATGCCGCGTGGTCGTCGCCGACGCCGTACACGAGCCGATCGGGCTCGAGCGTGTCGCGCACGGCGAAGCCCTCGCGGAGGAACTCGGGGTTCCAGGCGAGCGAGGCGTGCGGCGCGAACTCGGCGAGGCGCTCGGCGAGGCGCCCCGCGGTGCCCACGGGGACGGTGCTCTTGCCGACGATGAGCGCGCCCTCGGCGAGATGCGGCACGACGGCGTCGAAGGCCGCGTCCACGAAGCGCAGGTCCGCGGCGTTGCTGTCGGCGGCCTGCGGCGTGCCGACGGCGAGGAAATGCACCTCCGCGCCGGCGGCATCGGCGATGTCGGTCGAGAAGCGGAGCCTGCCCGTCGCGATCGCGGAGGCGAGGATCTCGGCGAGCCCCGGCTCGAAGAACGGCGGACGCCCGGCGGCGAGCGCGGCGATCTTCGCCGGGTCGACGTCGATGCCGACGACGTCGTGCCCGAGTTCGGCCATCGCCGAGGCGTGCACGGCGCCGAGATAGCCGCAGCCGATCACCGAGATGCGCATCCTGGTCCTTTCGAGCGTGGAACTCCATTCTCCCGCACGTGCCCCGACGCGGGCCGTCGCCGGTGCGCCGGGGGCGAACTTCGTCATGGGCCACCATCCGTCCGACGGGATTGCTAGCGTGAGGGCCGACCCGAACCGAAAGGTGTTCAATGTCCAGAACCCCTGCTCGCACCGCCGTGGCCGTCCTCACGGCCTTCGGCGTGTGTCTGACCGCGATCGCCGCCCCCACCGCGGCGCTCGCCGAGTCGCGCTCGACGAACTCCATCGCCTCCGAGACGACCGCACCCGATGGGCTCGTCGTCGAGACGCCCACGATGGGCGAGTACGCGGCCGAGGACTACCTCTCGGCGGCGAACGGCCTGCCGAACGGACTCGTCGCCGCGCTCGAGAGCGATCTGGGCATCACCCCCTCCGAATACCTCGCACAGTCCGACGCCGCCGTCGACGCGGGCGACGTGCTCGGCTACCTGTCGGCGTTGGGCGTGCCCACCGACGACGCCGTGCTCGACGGCACCGAGCTCACGGTGCTCGTCGACGACGAAGACCAGGCCGATGCGGTCGCCGCCGTCGGTGCGACCCCGGTCTTCCAGCCGGTCGACGGCATGGATGCCGACTTCTCCGACATCGACTTCGACGCCGCGGCCGACCTCGTCGGCGGCACCGGGTGGACCTACGAGCTCCCGAACAACATGATCAGCCTCTGCTCGGTCGGGTTCAACGGCCGTGCGACCTCGAACGGAGCGGACCAGTTCGCGACCGCGGGCCACTGCCTCGAGGCGAACTCGACCGACGGAACGCCGCTCTACGCGCTGACGCAGTCGAAGCCCGATGACAGCCTGAGCGCTGTCGGCGCACACCTCGGCTCCCGCGTGCCGGGCACGGTCAAGTACGGCGCGAACGTCGACTCGGCACGGGTCGCGGTCGCCGCCGGCTGGACGCCGAAGCCCACGGTCTCCACCTGGGGCGGCGGCAAGGGCGCTCCGACCGCCGGCACGCCGGTCACCGTTCGCGGCGCTACAGCGGGTGTCGTCGGCGCGAAGCTCTGCAAGTCAGGACGCACCACGGGGTGGACCTGCGGCACCGTGCAGGGCTTCCAGACGATCCAGGTCGGCGGCCGAGACGTCAACTCGGTGATCGCGAACGTCTGCGCCATCCCCGGCGACAGCGGCGGCGCGGCCCTCGTCGGCAACTACGCGGTCGGCATCACCTCGGGCTCGAATGCGAGCGCGACCTCCTGCGCCGCGCAGCCGCTGGCCGCGTTCTTCGCGATGACGTCGTCGCGCGGCCAGGACGTGCTCGAGTACAACACCGGCTGGGAGCTCTCGGTCGCGGTGAACACGCCGGTGGTCACGACCCCGAGCTACAACCGCGTGTTCGCGGGCGAGTCGCTCACGGGTTCGGTGCCGGCCGCGCCGAGCGGCACGGTCGTGTCGCTGTACCTCGACGGCTCGACCACCGCGACGTCGCAGGTGAAGCTCGCCAAGACGGGCGGCACGTTCTCGCTTCCCTTCACCGGCGTCGCGCTCGGCGCCCACAGCTGGAGCATCGTGGCCCAGCACGGCACCTTCTCGAAGTCGAGCGCCGCGACCGGGACGGTGACCGTGCTCCCGGCGCCGAAGGTCGATCGCCTCGCCGGCGCGGATCGCTACAGCACGGCGATCGCCATCTCGATGTCCGCGTTCCCGACGACCGCACCCATCGTCTACGTCGCGGCCGGCGACGGATTCGCCGATGCGCTCGGTGCCGCCCCCGCGGCCGCGAAGGGCGGCGGACCGCTGCTCCTCACGCCGAAGAACTCGCCGCCGGCTGCGCTGCTCACCGAGCTCAAGCGTCTGAAGCCGCAGAAGATCATCGTCGTCGGCGGCACCGGGGCGGTCTCGTCCTCGACCGCGAACGCGTTCGGCAAGATCGCCCCCGTGACCCGACTCGGCGGCGCGGACCGCTATGCGACGAGCCGCAAGGTCGTCGACTACGCGTTCCCGTCGACGACGACGGCCGTCTACGTGGCCTCCGGAGGGAACTTCCCCGACGCGCTCGGCGCGAGCGCCGCGAGCGCGCGCTACGACTCCCCCGTCGTGCTGACCGCGGGCACGTCGCTCGATGCGGCGACCTCGGCCCTCATCAAGCGGCTCGGCGCGAGCAAGATCCGCGTGGTCGGCGGCTCCGCCGTCGTCTCGAACTCGGTGCTCACGTCGCTGAGGGGCTTCGCGAGCGACACGAAGCGCGTCGCCGGCAGCGACCGGTTCGGCACCGGCCTCGCGATCAACAAGGACGCGTTCGCCTCGAGCGGTCGGGTCTTCGTGGCGAACGGCATGAACTTCCCCGATGCCCTCGCCGGAGCCGCGTTCGCGGGCGGCGTGAAGGCACCGCTCTTCCTCTCGCCGGCGACGTGCCTCGCGAGCGGGACGCGGGCCGACCTGCTGCGTCTCGGCGCCGGCCAGGTCACGCTGCTCGGATCGGACGGCGTGCTCAGCGGCAACGTCGCGAAGCTGCGGGAGTGCTGACCGCGGGCGCATGACCAGGAGCCCCTGCGCACCCTTCCGAGGGAGCGCAGGGGCTCCCGTCGTTCCTTCCCGAGGCGGCGAGCGCGTCACTCCGTGGTGTCGGAGCGAGCGGAACGACCGCTCGCGGCGCGGAGCAGCCGCTCGAGCGGGCCTCGCCCGAGGAATCGCCGCCAGAGCCACGCGAACGCCATCCCACCGACGATGAGCCCGATCGTCAAGGCCCAGGAGTCGTCGGTGACGAAGCCGTCCTCGACTCGCTTCGCCCCCGAGATCACCACGAGGTGCAGCGTGTAGATCGTGAGCGGCATCGCACCCATCGCCGTCACCGGCGACAGCACCGCCCCCGCGATCCGCGTCACGGCCGGACGGGCGAGCGCGGTCAGCGTCACCATCGCCGCGACGATGACGAGCCCGATGCCCACGTTTCCGAGGGCGAGCGCCGAGGCGGAGACCGCATGCTCGGCAGGTGAAGCCGTGGCATCCGCCTCATCGGGCAGCAGGCGGGTGAGCGGCAGCATGACGACCGCGGTGAGTGCGCCCGCGAGCGCATACCGCGGCACGACCCGCGGATCCGCAGCCCCCAGACGCGCGAGCCCGAGCCCGATGAGCATCACCGGCACCCAGATGATCACCGGGTACGCGCCGGTGAGCAGCCAGTCGAACAGCAGCCGCGGGCCGTCCTCCCTCGCCGCCAGGAGCTCCTGGCTGTACTGCGCCGCGGTCGCGACGCCTGGTGCCACCGCGAGCAGCCCGGTGCCGACGACGAGGGCGACGCGGGCCGGCAGGAAGAGCAGGGGCAGCATGACGAGGAACGCGACGCCGTAGACGTCGAGGATGATGAACACGAGCGGGTGGAGGGTGGCCGCGATGAGGAGGCCCAGCGCGATCAGGATGACGGCGCGCACCGCGAGTTGCCGGCGCAGGACGCCGCGCCCCTCAGCCACGGGGCGGATGCCTCCGGTGAGGAAACCGAGCCCGAACCCGGCGGTGAGCGCGAACAGCAGGCGTGGGCGCTCATCGGCGATCGCGATGAGCTCGGCGGCCTCGGGGCTGGCCGCCACCGGCGCGACGTGCGCTACGAACATGCCGATGAGTGCGAGACCGCGAGCCGCGTCGATGCCGTCCACTCGCGGCGCAGGGCGGTCGCGCACCCGCGCTCCCACCCCGGCCGGAGCCGTCACCGCACGACGACCGTGGGGGCCTCGAGACGCGCGAGCACGCCGTGACTCACCGAGCCGAGCAGGAACCGGGTGAGGGCGCTGCGCCCGTGGCTCCCGACGACGAGGAGTTCGGACTCGGCCGCGGCGTCCGCGAGGGCGACGACCGGGTCGCCGGCGATCACGCGGCGATCGACCTCGAGTCCGGGATGGGATCGATCGAGCGGGACGAGCGCGTCGACGAGCACCTCGTGCGCGGCCCGCGTGAGGTCGTCCATCGCGAACGCGGAGACCCCGTAGCCGTACTCCCCACCCGCCATCAGCGCCAGATCCCATGCGTGCACCGCGATGAGCGGACAGCCCAACCGCTCCGCCTCGGCGGCGGCGAATTCGAGCGCCCGCGCCCCGACCTCCGAACCGTCGATGCCGACCGCGACGCCGGATCGAGCCGAGACGTCGATGTCGGGCACGACCGCGACCGGCGCGTGGCTCGCCGCCGCGAGACGGAGGCTGTGCACGCCGCGTCGGCTCGGGCGTTTGCCACCGTGCGAATCGCTGGCGACGACGAGCAGATCAGCCTCGCGCGAACGCTGTTCGAACCGGGCGATCGGAGCGCCCTGCTCGAGGTCGGTGATGATCTCGAGCGACGAGTCGACGGCACGAGCGGTGTCGGCAGCGATGGCCAGCTGCTCGCGGGCTGCGTCGAGCACCGCCAGGAGCAGATCCGCGTCGCCGCTCGCCTCGATCGCCTCATCGACGACGTGGAGGAGGCGCAGCGTCGACCGGCGGGCGGAAGCCCGCTCCGCGGCCCACCGCACGGCCAGGAGGCCCGCGCGTTCAGCGACGCTCACTCCGACGACGATCTCGCTCATGCGGCGACCTCCTCGACTCCATCTTCACGCGAACGGGAGGACGGCACCAGCACCGCGCTGCGCGGCGCGGCGTCCTGCGTGTCGTTCAGTGCCGCCCGTTGAGCACGCCGCCCGACTCCTGCAGGTAGCAGACGCCGCAGAGCGACTCGTACTCCACCTCGACGCCGTCGATCGCGACCTGCTCGCCGTCGAAGATGTACCGCCCGTCGACGCTGCGTCCGTTGAAGATCGCCTTGCGTCCGCAGCGGCAGATCGTCTTCAGCTCTTCGAGCGAGTGCGAGACCTCGAGGAGGCGTCGGCTGCCGGGGAACGCGACCGTCTGGAAATCGGTGCGGATGCCGTAGGCGAGCACCGGGATGCCGTCGATGAGCGCGATGCGGAGGAGGTCGTCGACCTGCTCCGACGAGAGGAACTGCGCCTCGTCGACGAGCAGGCAGCTCACGTCGCGGCCCGACTCCTCGATGACCCGGGTTCGATGCCCCTGGAAGCGGTCGAGCACCGGGGCATCCTGTTCGATGACGAAATCGACCTCGCGCACGACGCCGAGGCGCGAGACGATGTCGCGATCCCCCTTCGTGTCGACGGCGGGCTTCGCGAGGAGCACCCGGTGCCCGCGCTCCTCGTAGTTGAAGGCCGCTTGGAGCAAAGCCGTGGACTTGCCGGAGTTCATCGCGCCGTAGCGGAAGTACAGTTTCGCCATCTACTCGAGGAACCCGTCCTCCGCCGCGCGACGGATGAGCTCCGCCTTGCGGCTCGCAGGCCGGCCGACCTTCGCATACTTCTCGCGCACACGGCGCAGGTAGGTCTTCGCGGTCTCGTAGCCGACGTCCATGCGCTGCCCGACCTCCAGGGTGCTGAGTCCCTGGGCGTAGTAGCGCAGCGCCTTCTCTTCTGCGGGGCTGAGGTGCACGCCCGACATCGTCGCGACCGCGCCGCCCACCCCCGGTGCTCCGACGGCTCGGGCGCCGGGCCGGGATGCCTGCCGCGGCAGTCGCTCGCCGCGCATGACCCGCCGTGCGTAGTCGACGAGCACCTCGGCGGGGAGCGTCTTCGAGACGAAGCCGGCCGCGCCCGCCGCCATGCAGCGCTCGCGCGAATCGTCGTCGTCGAGCGCGGTCACCACGATCACCCGGGCGCCTGCGGCGCGGCACGCCCTGATGCGGGACTCGATCGACACGCCGTCGGGGAGCTGGAGGTCCATCAGGACGATGTCGACGGGGAACTCGGGGCTGCGCACGAGGTCCATCCACGAGGTCGCGGTGACGACCACGTCGAAATCGGCCGCACGGTCGCCGAACCACCGGGCGAGGCTGTCGACGATCAGACTGTGGTCGTCGAGGATCGCAAGCCGGTGCCGATGCTCCGGGCCTTCGTCAATCGATGACATAACTCAGCTCCACACGTACATTCTCTCGCGTCGAAGCCGATTCGGCACCCAAGGAAACGGCGCGCGCCACGGCGATGAACCGATCGATCTCGCGTTTGGCCGGCGGGCGACCCGCCGGAACGGCCGAGATCACGATCCGGCCGCCGTCGAGATCGTTCACGAGGGAGACCGCCACCCGTTCGGAGCGCGCCGGTTCGGCGAGCCAGCTGATGAGCGCCGTGAGTGCGGAACGCTGGTCGTCGCCGAGCAGGTCGGCGGCCCCGGAGGGGTCGTCGACGACGGTCTCGATGCCCCGGGTCAGCCTGACATTGGTCGCCAGGTCGTCGAGCCAGGTCGACTCGAGCCCCGCCCGCAGGGCACGGCGAAGCTCTTCTGCGAGCTCGCGGGCCCGATCGGCCTCGGCCACCGAGATCCGTTCGGCCGTCATGATGCCGGCGAGGAACGGCAGCACCTCGCGGCCGAGCACCGAGACCCGGCTCTGCTGCACCGAGCGGGCGATGCCCGCCCGCAGCTCGGTGTCGCGCTGGAGGGCCGCACGGTTCGCCTCGCGCTGCCAGCCGAGGGTCTCGGCGATGATCGCGTAGGCGTACCCGGCCGCGGCCGCGGAGAGCGCGATGACCGGCGCCGCGTTCACCGCCACCAGGGCGCCGACCGGGGCATCCGCTGCGACGTAGCTCGAGGCGCCGACGACGAGGATCGACAGGACGATCGAGGCGAGCACGCCCGCGAGCGCGAGCGAGACCCACGTGCAGTACGGGGCCACCGAGAGAATGAGCATCCCGATGACGACCGGCCCGAAGTCGTCGTAGAGGTAGCGGTTGGAGCCGACGGTGCTGGTGTACTCGGCGATCGCGGCGCCGACGGCGAGAGTGACGACGACCCAGAGGCGCTCGGCCGTGAATGGCGCCCGCGACGGTGCCGCCGAGATCGCGGCGACCGCTCCGGCCGCCGCGACGAGGAGGATCGCGACGATCGCCGCGAGCGGCGAGACGACCTCGCCCCGGTGGACCCAGGTGAGTGCGACCGCGCTGCCGAGGGCGAGCGCGGCCCCGATCGCCACGATCGGCGCCGCGGTGATGCCGCCGATCGGGTCGGCCTCCTGCTGGGTCAGGCGCATCATGCTCCGCCCTCCGGGACGGTGAGCACGATGGTGGTGCCGATGCCCTTGGTCGACCACAGCCGGACGGTGCCGTCCTGCTGCTCGATGCGGGCGCGGATCGAGGTGCGCAGCCCGATGCGGTCGTCGGGCACCTCGCCCTCGTCGAATCCGACTCCGCTGTCCATCACCGCGATCGTGACTTCGCCGCCCCCGAGGCCGAGCGCGAGTTCGGCCTCGTCGACGCCGGCGTGGCGTGCGACGTTGATCAGGCACTGCGCGACGGCCGCGTCGAGCGCCTCCGCGCGCCCCGGCCCGAGCACGTGCAGGATCTCGGGGTCACCGGTCACGCGCACGTCGAGGCCGGCGTTCGACGCCGCGGCGAAGGACTGCACGAGCATCGTCGTGCCGTCGCCGCGCGGCTCGACCGGCTCGGAGGCGGTTCTCGATCGCGTCGCGGCCCCGCCGGCGCCCCGACGGGCGAATCGCCCTCGCCCGGTCGCCCCGTTCGGCGAGGGATCGGGGACGGGGGCGGCGCGCCGGTTGCCGCGATCGTTCGCCGCCGCCTGCCCCGAGTGGTCGATCGCCCAGTCCCGGCCGACGATGAGCCCGAGATCCTGGCGGATCCCGGCGCGCAGCCGCTCGTCGACCGTGCCCGAGCCGGCCGCGGCGATCGCGACGAGATGGCTGAGTGCGGTGTCGTGCAGTCGCGCGGTGGCCCGAAGTTCGTAGTCGTGGCGGATGGCGAGTTCGCGCGTCTGCTGGCTCGCGCGGTGCAGCCCGGTCTCCTGCCGGGGATCGGAACGGCGCGAGACGCCGTCGAAGATCCTGACCACGAGCAGGATGCCGAACGCGGCGGCCGCCGCCGTGCTGGGGGCGTAGGCGCCGCCGACGAGCGCGACGCCGAGGAACGCCGCCGCCTCGCCGAGCGCGTAGCCGAGCGTGGCCCAGACGATCGCGATGAGCGAGCCGCTGCCGGCGCCCCCGACGAGCAGGAGCGCGATCCTCGGGAGCGCGAGCACCGCGTTGTTGGTCGATTCGAAGCCTCCGGGCTCCATGACGAGCATCGTGAAGGCGATCGTCGCTCCGGTGCCGACGACGAGCGCGAGGACGGTGAGGGTGACGGACGGGTACATGGCGACGGCGACGAGCGCGAGCAGCATCACTCCGGCGAGCGCCGCCCCCGTCCACCCGGTCGGCCGCTCGCCGACGGTCGCGACGAGGATGCTCACGACGATCGTGATCGTCAGGCAGGCGAACGCGGCGCAGTGCCCGGCGAACGCGAGCGCTCGACTCAGACTGTCGCGCGCGAGGTGACCCGGCAACCCCAGGCTCATCGTGAACCTCCACTCGCGAGCAGCGCCCGACCTTCGCGAGCCGATCGGACTCAGCGAATTATCTCAGTCCGGCGGGAATTCGCGCATCTCCACGCACCGCGAGCGCAGCGTTTCGCTCAGGGCGGGTCAGAACAGTCCGCTCAGGGCGGGTCAGAACAGGGCCGCCGGGTCGGCGAGCGCACCCAGCCCGGCGGGGAGTTCGAGCGTGGTCGACGCCGTCTCGGAGCCGGCACGGGCACCGGCGCCGTTCGGCCGCCCGGCCGCCCCCGGCCGGGTCCAGCGGTCGCGGGGCTCCGCCGTCGACCGGACTCCGCCGGTCACCGGGTCTTCGATGCCGCGTTCGAGCCCGTGCGCCCGGATCAGCGGGTGGATGCGCTGGGCGAGCCAGCGCCGGTACTCCTTCGGGGCGTAGGCGTTGTTGCCGTAGTACATCGAGCGGTACTGCGGCACCAGTTCGGGATGCTCGCGTTCGAGCCACTGCATGAACCACGGCTTGACCGCCCCGCGCAGGTGGAGCGCGGCGTACAGCACGCTCGTCGCCCCGGCCGCCTTCACCTGCCGCAGCGCCTCGTCGAGGTGCGCCCGGGTGTCGGTGAGATACGGCAGCACGGGCATGAGGAACACCGCGCAGTCGAGCCCGGCCTCGCGGACCGCCGTCACGGTCGCCAGCCGCGCCTTCGTCGACGGCGTGCCCGGTTCGAGCGACTGCTGCAGTTCGTGGTCGTGGATCGCGATCGACATGGCGAGGTCGACCGGCACGTGTTCGGCGGCGGCCGCGATGAGCGGCAGGTCGCGGCGCAGCAGCGTGCCTTTCGTGAGGATGCTGAACGGGGTACCGCTCGTCGTGAGTGCGTCGATGATGCCCGGCATGAGCTCGTAGCGGCCCTCGGCCCGCTGGTACGGGTCGGTGTTCGTGCCGAGCGCGACCGGCTCATGCCGCCACGAGGGCCGGGCGAGTTCGCGCCGCAGCACCTCGGCGACGTTCACCTTCACGATGATCTGACGGTCGAAGTCGTCGCCCGCGTCGAGGTCGAGGTAGCTGTGGGTCGGCCGGGCGAAGCAATTGTGGCTCACGACGCCGTTTGCGATGAAGTCACCGGTCGACGTCGTGATATCGAGCATGTCGAGCGTCGTGCCGAGCGGCTCGATGGAGACGATGCGAAGGTCGGCCATGGTCTTCACCGTCGCACCCGCGAGTGCGAGTTTTCGACTGATCGCCGGGCGGCTGATCGCGAAGAAGGCGTTTCTGGCACGGAGCCCGCCCCTGACGCGAACGTTCGAGACGCCGTTGGCCCGCGGCGCCTCTCTGACATGCGGAATCGCGAAGGTGGACAGAGCGCGCTCGATCTCGGTGAGGATCTCCTCATCGGAGTTGCTGATGCGGAGAACCCCGCGTGAGCAGGAACCCTCAGCATCGAAGACGCCCGAGAGATACCCCGCTCGCCAGCCCTCGGACGGGTCGTCGGGCCACTCGATCAGGCTGGTGATGAGGTCGAGATCGCTCGCCTTGGACGTTCGGATCGCCATCATCGCCCGCCGCGCTTCAGTCGCCGTCGAGAACTGGAAGGTCGTCGTCCGGACTCCGAAGTGCTCGAGGTAGTCGGCCGAGCGCTCGAGCGCCTCCACATCGGCAAGCGCGAGTCGGAACCTGTTGGCGACATACGAACCGCCGTTCGTCCGCGGGTAGCGCCGCCGCAGGATCGTCCCGTCGCCGCGGACCATACCCGTCAGGTACCCGCGTCGGAAGTCGTCCGAGGTGATCTCCGGCACGGGTTCGGCGCTTCCGCCGCCGAACCCCACGAGCGAGTTGCCGAGGGTGAGGTGCGGGCGTCTCGCGCCCCCCGACATCGCACCGGTCACATGCTTCCACCCGCGGTCGGTCAAGAACCGATGATCCCCGCTCGCGATGAGCGAGGTGCCGTCCGCGAGACGGATTCGGTACGCCGGCTTTCGCGTCGACCACTTCGCGAGGACGACCGTGGGCACGTAGCGGCGGTAGCGGCCGATCGTTCGGGTGCCCATGACCTCGTCGCCGACCGCGACCTCGGACAACGGTTTCGTACGGCCGTCGGCCATCGTGATCCCCGTCGTCGGATCCAGGCAATAGACGCACGCATGGCTGCAGCCCCGGTACGGGTTGATGGTCCACCCGAAGGGCATCATCGACTGGCCCGGCACCCGGTTCAGCGCCGATTTCGCGAGCACCTCGTGGAAGGTGACGCCGGCGAACTCGGGTGTCTGCACCGACCGCACGAGGTTGTTGAGCCGGGCGAGGCCGGGCAGGGCGTCGACCTGGTCGACTCCCAGTTCTTGCCCGCTCCACCGCATTCACTCATTCGAACATACATTCGAATATCGCGCAAGGGCGCGGCGATCGGCTGCCCGAAGATCGGGATGCCTCGGGGACGCACCCCGAGGCATCCCGCCTGCTCAGCCGGCGACCGCGACGGGGGCCGTGCTGCCCGGGTGCAGCTCGAGCCGCTCCCCCGACCAGCGCCGGCGCAGCCAGCGGTCGTGGCTCGCGATGACGACGGCGCCGGGGTAGCCCCCGAGCGCCTCCTCGAGCTCGGTCGCGAGCGCGAGCGAGAGGTGGTTCGTCGGCTCGTCGAGGAGGAAGACGTGCGGCGGGCGCGCGAGGACGAGCGCGAGCGCGAGCCGGCGCTGCTGCCCGACCGAGAGCGCGCCGACCGGCCGCTCGAGGTCGCGCGGCGCGAGGAGGCCGAGGCCCGAGAGCGGCACCTGCTCGGCCCGGCGTTCGCCGAGCACCCGCTCGTACGTCGCCCGCGGCGTCGCCGCGGGGTCGCCGAAACGGACGTCCTGCTCGAGCAGCTGCACCCGCAGCCCCTTCCGCCGCTGCACGGCTCCCCGGTCGGCGGCGATCGAACCGGCGAGCACGCCGAGCAGCGTCGACTTGCCCGCCCCGTTCGCCCCCGTCACGAGCAGTCGCGAGAGCGGCTCGAGCCGGAGCCGCTCGAGCCGCAGCCGGCCCGGGACCTCGACGTCGTCGAGCTGCACGAGCAGCCCGGCGGACTCCTCGAGCGCATGCGATCCCGACGGGATGCCGGCGAACTCGAGGGGTGCAGGGGGCTTCCGCAGCTGCTCGCGTTCGAGCGTCGCGAGCCGCTGCTCGGCGTTGCGCACCCGGCGTGCGATCGAGCGCTCGACGTTCTCGCCCTTGAAGTACTTGAGGAACTTGTCGTTGTCGGTCGCCGCCCGCCCGTGCGAGACGTTGCGCGCCGTCCCGCCGATCGAGGACCGCAGGCGCCGGAGCTCCTCCTGCTCGTCGTCGTACTGCCGCTGCCAGCGCGCCCGCTCCTCGGCCTTCACGCCGAGGAACTCGCTGAACCCGCCGCCGAAGACCGTCCCGCCGAGGGTGCCCGATGACCCGTCGGCGGCGGACGCCGCGAGCGCGCCCTGGCGCCCCGGGTCGAGGTCGAGCAGGCCCGTCGCCGCCCGATCGAGGAACGCCCGATCGTGGCTCGCGAACACGACCGGCCCCGCGAAGGCGCGCAGGCGCCCCTCGAGGAACTCGGCCGCGGCGTCGTCGAGGTGGTTCGTCGGCTCGTCCAGGAGCAGTGCGTCGGGCGCCGAGAGCAGCAGCGCCGCGAGGGCGAAGCGCGAGCGCTGCCCGCCCGAGAGCTCGTCGATGCGCCGCCCGCGCCCCAGCCCGGCCACGCCGAGCCCGTCGAGCAGCTCGTCGCGACGGGCCTCGGCGGTCCACACCTCGGCCCGCTCGGCGGCGTCGAGTGCGGCCGCGTAGCGCTGCTCGGCCGATGCGGCGTCGGCATCCGCACTGGCGCCGAGCGCCTCGGCCGCGGCGTCGAGTTCCCGTTCGATGGCGCGCACCGGGGCGAGGGCCGCCTCGAGCACGAGATCGACGCGCTCATCGGGCGCGAACGGCAGCTCCTGCGTGAGCAGGCCGGTGCGTCGGGGGCGCGTGATCCGCCCCGAGACGTCGGCGCGTGCGAGCGGGCCGGCGGCCGAGGCATCCGGGCCGTCGTCGGCGGCGAGGAGCCGCAGCAGCGTCGACTTGCCGACGCCGTTCTCGCCGATGAGGCCGAGCCGGTCGCCGGGGGCGACGGTGAAGCCGAGGTCGGCGAAGACGCGCCGGTCGGGGTAGGCGACCGAGAGTCCGTCGGCCCGGAGATGGTTGGAGAAAGAGAGGTGTACAGCCAAGGGGTCCGCCCTTCGCGAGGGCTCCCGAACGGCCGCCGGATACGGCGACGACGCGGTCCGTCCGGTGCACCGGCGGTGCCGGGGCGTCGCGTGCGACACCTCGGCCCGCGCGTTCGCTGCGGATGCGGCGACCGTTCGGGAGCGGAGTGGATCCCGCCGGGCATTGCCGGGCGTGGGTGCACGAGACCGCAGTCGCGATCAGCACGGGTCGATCAGGACCGTGTGCACACCCGACGTCAACGGCGCCTCAGGCGCGGGACGAGGGGGTGTGCTCACTTCATAGCGTGTACGACCGTAGCAGCGTGCCGGCGCGGGCGCAAACAGGCGCCCCCGCCGGCACGAGCCGAATCGTCAGGCCGAGAGCTTGAGCACCTCGGCGGTCGCCTTCAGCGACGCCTCGGCGGCGGCCGGGTCGGCCGAGAGCTCGGTGCCGTAGCTCGGGATCATCTCGCGGAGCTTCGGCTCCCATTCCGCCATGCGGTCGGGGAAGCAGCGCGAGAGCACGTCGAGCATGATCGGCGCGGCGGTCGATGCGCCGGGCGAGGCGCCGAGGAGACCGGCGATCGTGCCGTCGGCCCCGGTGATGACCTCGGTGCCGAACTGCAGGATGCCGCCCTTCTCGGGGTCCTTCTTCATGACCTGCACGCGCTGGCCGGCGGTGATGAGCTCCCAGTCCTCGGTCTTGGCCGTGGGCATGAACTCGCGCAGCGCCTTCATCTTCTTCTCGCGGTTCGCCATGAGCTCGCCGACGAGGTACTTCACGAGGTCGAAGTTCTTGAGGCCGACCTGGAGCATCGGCCCGAGGTTGTGCAGGCGGATGGAGAAGGGCAGGTCGAACCAGGTGCTCGTCTTGAGGAACTTCGGCGTGAAGCCCGCGTACGGACCGAACAACAGCGCCGTCTCACCGTCGACGACGCGGGTGTCGAGGTGCGGCACCGACATCGGCGGGGCGCCGACGGCGGCCTTGCCGTAGACCTTGGCGTGGTGCTGCGCGACGAGCTTGGGGTTGGTCGTGCGCAGGAACTGCCCGGAGATCGGGAACCCGCCGAAGCCCTTGATCTCGGGGATGCCCGAGTGCTGGAGCAGCGCGAGCGCGCCGCCGCCCGCACCGACGAACACGAAGCGGGCGATCACGGTCTTGGGGGTGTTGCCGACGGTGTGGCGGAGCCGGAGCTTCCACCGGCCGTCCTTCAGGCGCTTGAGCCAGGTGACCTGGTGGTTCGTCTGGATGGAGGCGCCGCGCTGCTCCATGTCGTGCATGAGGTACTTCGTCAGCGCGCCGTAGTCGACGTCGGTGCCGGCCTCCATCCGCGTGGCCGCGACGCGGGCGCGAGGATTGCGCTTCTTCGCGAGGAGCGGGGTCCACTCGGCGATGCGCTCGAGGTCCTCCGTGAACTCCATGTCGGGGAAGAGCGGCTCGTCCTTCAGCGCCTCGACCCGCTTCTTCAGGTACTCGATGTTCGCCGCACCGCGGACGAAGGTCATGTGCGGGGCCGAGTTGATGAAGTTGTGCGGCTCGGGCAACGCGCCCTTCGCGACGAGGTAGGCCCAGTACTGGCGGCTCACCTGGAACTGCTCGTTGATCGACACCGCCTTGGTCGAGCTCACGCTGCCGTCGGCGTTCTCGGGCATGTAGTTGAGCTCGCAGAGCGCCGCGTGGCCGGTGCCCGCGTTGTTCCAGGCGTTGGAGGACTCCTGCGCGACCTCGCCCAGGCGCTCGTAGACGCGGATCGTCCAGTCGGGCTGCAACTGGGAGATGAGGGAGCCGAGCGTCGCGCTCATGATGCCCCCGCCGATCAGAACGACGTCGACGGTTTCCTCTGAATTCACGGGTTCCAGTGTAGATGGGCTTCGAGGGTGCCCTTGACCGGCCCATTTCCTCGGATGACTCGGCGCGCCCCTGCGCGGTCAGCCGAGCTGCGGAAGGCCTCGCTCGTCGAGCGGCCAACCGGGGTTGTGCGCGAGCTCCCAGAGGTTGCCGTCGGGGTCGGCGACGTAGCCGCTGTATCCGCCCCACTCGGTCTCGGAGGCCGCCTTCGCGATCGAGCCGCCGGCGAGCACCCAGTCGCCGACGGCGTCGTCGACCTCCTCGCGCGAGGCGAGGTTGATGGCGAGCGCCACCGCCCTGAACCCGGGCGCGTTCGCGTGGAAGGTCGGCAGCGCCGCGTCCTTCGCGAGCTCGGCCGTCTCCCAGAGGGCGAGGACGCCGCCCGGCGTGGCGAAGAAGGTGATCTCCCCGGCGACGGTGGAGCGGGCTTCGCGCCAGCCGAGCCGGTGGTAGAACGCGGTGGCCGTCTCGACGTCGGCGACGCCGAGGGTCACGAGTGAGAATCGCTGCGGGATGCCCATGCGCCGAGCGTACGCCCTGACGTCGGCGCCGTCACCCCGCCGTCCGGCCGTCCCGCCGAACGCGCCCGTTACGGCACGAGCACCGTCGCCTCGGCCGCCGCGATCGCGACCGCGGTACGGGCTCGCTCGAGCGCCGCTTCACCGGCGCCCGCCGCGACGAGGGAGAGCAGCGCTGCGCCGACGATGGGCGCCGAGTCCACGATCGAGAGGCGCGCGAGCGGCGCGACCTCGGCGAGGCGTTCCCGGACTCTCCCGAGCAGGCGCTCGTCGCCAGACTGGGCGATACCGCCGCCGAGCACGACCGGCACCGGCCGCTCGAGGAGGCCGAGCCGCGTGAGGCTCGCCCGGGCGAACGCGGCGATCTCGTCGGCCTGGCGGTCGACGAGCGCGATCGCGACGGCGTCTCCGGCACGTGCGGCGTCGAACACCGCCGGGGCGAGGGCGGTCAGCTCGGAGGAGTCGCGCCGCCCGAAGTGGAGCTCCTCGATGAGCTCGGGCACCGAGGCGACCCCGAGCCCGCGCAGGAGCTCGTCGACCAGCGTCGTG
Organism: Agromyces sp. NPDC057679; assembly: GCF_042799635.1. Classification (NCBI taxonomy): domain Bacteria; kingdom Bacillati; phylum Actinomycetota; class Actinomycetes; order Micrococcales; family Microbacteriaceae; genus Agromyces; species Agromyces sp. NPDC057679. Next base: position 580,928 of record NZ_JBHVIK010000001.1, read on the forward strand.
TCGGGCCCGCGGCCGTCGACGGCGCGCGCGGCGTGCCAGAGCACCGCTTCGCCGAGCCCCGAGCCACCGCCCCAGTCGCCCGACAGCGGCCCGAGTGCCGGGAAGCGCACGACGGCGCCGTCGGCTCGGACGCCGATGGCGTTCACGCCGGTGCCGCAGACGACCGCGACCGCGTCGGGCGAGTCGGTGCCCGCGCGGAGGAGCGCGTAGAGGTCGTTCTCGACGACGGCCCCAGCGGCCCACCCGAGGCCCGCGATCGCGCCGGCGTACTGCTCGATCTCGACCGGCAGGTCGAGGCCCGACAGGTAGAGGCCGGTGTGCGCGACGGGGTGCTCCCCCGCGACCTGCCGCACGAGGCCGTCGACCTGGGCGACGGAGGCGCCGAGCCCCTCGAAGTGCGGGCTCGACCCCGGGCCGCGCCGGTGCGCGACGAGGTCGCCGTCGAGCGTGAGCGCGACGGCGTCGGTCTTCGAGCCGCCGCCGTCGACGGCCACGACGACCGGCGGCGCCGTGGCATCCTCGGCGACGCCCGCCGCGCCCCCGGTCACGCCCACTCCAGGAAGCGCGCGTTCTCGGCCAGGAGCAGGTCGGTGAGCTGCTCGGCCCGGTCGTGCTGCAGCACGAGCGGGTGCGCGCGCATGGCGCGGAGCACGCGATCCCGACCGCCGTGCAGCGCCGCGTCGAGCGCGAGCCGCTCGTATCCGGCGACCCCCGAGACGAGCCCGCGGATGTCGTCGGGAAGCGGCGCGACCGGTTCCGCGACGAATCCCCCGTCGCGGAACACGGCCGGCACCTCGATGACGTGGTCGTCGGGCAGGAACGGCAGCACGCCGTCGTTGCGCAGGTTGACCACGCGGGAGCGGCTCCCGCCGTCGCGCATCGCCGCGAGGAGCTCGATCGCCGCCTCCGAGTAGAACGCGCCGCCGCGCCCCTCGAGGGCGGCGGGCTTCTCGTGCTGGGCGACGTCGGCGTAGAGCTCGAGGAGCTCGCGCTCGATCGCGCGGACGGCCTCGGCCCTGGTGGGTTCGCGCAGCTGCTCGCGCAGCACCTCGTCGTGCGCGTAGAAGTAGCGCAGGTAGTACGAGGGCACGACACCGAGCTGGGCGATGAGGGCCGGAGCGAGGTGCACCTCCTCGGCGAGGTCGCCGATCCGGTGCTGCAGCAGGCCGGGCAGCCGGTCCTCGCCGTCGACGACGACGCTGCGCTCCCAGGTCAGGTGGTTGAGCCCGACGTGGCCGAGGTTCACCCGGTCGTGGTCGACGTCGAACATCGCGGCGAAGCGGCGCTGGAACCCGATCGCGACGTTGCAGAGGCCGACGGCGCGGTGGCCCGCCTCGAGCAGCGCCCGCGTCACGATGCCGACCGGGTTCGTGAAGTCGACGATCCAGGCGTCGGGCTTCGCGTGGGCGCGCACGACCTCGGCGATGCGGAGCACGACCGGCACGGTGCGGAGCGCCTTGGCGAGGCCGCCCGGCCCCGTCGTCTCCTGGCCGATGCAGCCGGCCTCATGGGGCCAGGTCTCGTCGGCGTGACGGGCGTCCTGCCCGCCGACGCGCAACTGGATCAGCACCGCGTCGGCGTCGGCGACGCCGGCGACGAGGTCGGTGGTGCCGATCACGGCGGCCGGATGTCCCGCATGCTCGAGCATGCGCCGCGACATCCCCGCGACGAGCGAGAGCCGGTGCGGGTCGGTGTCGACGAGCCGGATCTCCTCGAGCGGCAGGGTGTCGCGGAGCCGGGCGAACCCGTCGATGAGTTCGGGCGTGTAGGTGGATCCTCCGCCGACGATGGCGAGCTTCATTGGTCCTCATTCCGTGCGTGGTGCGCACCGCGCGCAGCGGCGCGGAGCGAAGATCGTGGCCTGACGGCGGATGCCCCGGCATCCGCCGCTCGCAGGCGGGTCAGGTGGCGAGCGAGATGTCCGCCTCGAGCTGATCGCGGATCTGGTCGACGAGCTGCTGGCGCGCGCCGAGGAGCACCGGCTGCGCGCCGGCGCCGCTCGTGCGCACCGCGAGCTTGGGGTGGGCCGCGGGATCGACGCGGCCGGCGACGAGCTCGGCCAGCCGAGCACCGCCGGCGGTGCCGGTGGGGCCGCCGAGCACGATCATCGAGGGGTCGAGGATCGCGAGCAGCGGGTCGACCGCCAGGATGACCCGGTCGGCGAGCGCCGAGAGCGCCGCGTCGTCGCCCGCGAGGCGGGGCAGGACGTCGGCGAGCGCCTGGTCGCCGTCGCCCAGCATCCGCGCGACGGCCGGGCCGCCGAGCAGATCGGTGAAGTCGTTCGCAGCCGGCGCGAGCGCGGCGGCCGCGCGCGGCACCGCGAGGTAGCCGATCTCGCCGGCCCCGCCGGACGCGCCCCGGTGGACGGTGCCGCCCAGGTCGACGCCGACGCCGAGGCCGTCGCCGATCCAGAACAGCGCGAAGCTCGACGCCTGCTGCGCCGCTCCGGCGGAGCGCTCGGCCATCGTCGCGAGGTTCACGTCGTTGTCGATGGTCACCTGGATGCCGAGCGCCTGCTCGATGCGCGCGCGGGCGCCGATCGCCGGCCAGCCGGGCAGCGTGTCGGTGAACGAGAGCTCGTCGCCCTCGACGAAGAACGCCGCCTGCACGCCGATCACGACCCGGCTCACCGTGTTCTCGTCGATGCCCGCGCTGGCGCAGGCCGCGCGGACGGCGTCGCGGACGTCGCCCTCGGGCGTACGGTCGCCGTCGGCCGTCGCGATCTCGACGATCGGGTGGTCGTGGTCGACCGCGTCGACGACGACCGCCTGGATGGATCGGTCGAGGATCGAGATGGCGACCCCGGTGATGCGATCGGTGCGGACGCCGTAGGTCACCGCGTTCGGCCCGCGTCCTCCCGAGCGCTCGCCGACGGGATGGATGAGCCCCACCCGCTCGAGCCGTGCGAGCATCTGCGATGCCGTCGGCTTCGACAGCCCGGTGAGTTCGCCGAGGCGCGAACGCGTGAGCGGCCCGTGCTCGAGCAGGAGGCGGAACGCGGTGCGGTCGTTGCGCGCCGCGAGCCACGTCGGGGTGCCCGGGTCGATCTGGCTCATGCTGTCCGCCTCTCGCGAATCGTGTTCGTGGTCACTCTATCTGAAAACAATGTTTACTGATTGGATCACCCGCCGCTCCGCACCTCGTCGCGCAGCCGTCCGAGCCGATCAGGATCGGCGGCCGCCTCCAGCAGGGTCTTCGTGTAGTCGTGCTGCGGATCGAGGATCACCTGCTCGCTCGGCCCGCGCTCGACGATCTCGCCGCGGTACATCACGAGGATCTCGTCCGAGAAGTGCCGCGCGGTCGCGAGGTCGTGGGTGATGTAGAGCACCCCGAGGTGCTCCTGCCGCTGCAGCTCGGCGAGCAGGTTCAGCACGCCGAGGCGGATCGACACGTCGAGCATCGACACCGGCTCGTCGGCGATGATGAACCGGGCCCCGGGCGCGAGCGCCCGCGCGATCGCGACGCGCTGTCGCTGACCGCCCGAGAGCTCGTGCGGCCGGCGGTCGGCGAACGTCGAAGCCGGCGAGAGCCGCACGCGCTCGAGGAGCTCCTCCGCGCGTTCGCGGACCTGCTTCGACGAGAGCCGCGGGTGGTGGATGCGCAGCGGCCGCTCGAGGTGGTGCCGGATCGGATGGAACGGGTTCAGCGAGCTGAACGGATCCTGGAAGACCATCTGCACATCGCGTCGGTAGCGGGCGAGGCCGCTCCCCCGGGTCGCGCTCGCGCGCCCGTCGAGGAGCACCTCGCCGGACGTCGGGGTCTCGAGCTTCGCCATCATCCGGGCGATCGTCGACTTGCCCGACCCCGACTCGCCGACCAGGGCGATGGTGCGCCCGGGCTCGAGGGTGAACGAGACATCCCGCACCGCATTGAGGGTGCGCACGTTCACGCCGCTCCGCAGGCGGAAGTCCTTGACGAGGTGGCGCGCCTCGAGGGTCGTGGCCTCGAGGGGCGTGGTGCGCCCGCTCATGCCGCACCGCCCATCGCGGCACCCGTACGGATGAAGTCGCCCCGCTCGCCGCGGAGGCTCGGGAAGCTCGACAGGAGTCGCCGGGTGTATGGGTGCCCGGGAGCACGGTAGATCTGCTCGGAGGCGCCCTGCTCGACGATCTCGCCGTCGAGCATGATCGCGATGCGGTCGCTGATCTCGATGAGCAGCGGCAGGTCGTGCGTGATGAAGATCACCGCGAAGCCGAGCCGTTCCCGCAGCCGCATGATCTCGCGGATGATGCCGCGCTGCACGACGACGTCGAGTGCCGTCGTCGGCTCGTCCATGATCATGACCTGCGGGTCGAGGGCGAGGGCCATCGCGATCATCACGCGCTGGCGCATGCCGCCCGACAGCTCGTGCGGGAAGCTCGAGAGACGCGCGGGGTCGACGCCGACGAGGCTCAGGAGCTCGGCGCAGCGCGCCTCGCGCTCGGCCCGCTTCATCGCGGGCCGGTGCGTGAGGAACACGTCGGCCAGCTGCTTGCGCACGCTCATGACGGGGTTCAGCGAGTTCATCGAGCCCTGGAAGACCATCGACACCTTGTCCCAGCGGTACTTCCGCAGCGATTCGCCGTCGAGTGCGACGACGTCGATGTCGGCACCGGATGCGTCGTGGAACACGACCTCGCCCCCGGTCATGAGCGCCGGGGCCTTGAGCAGGCGATTGAGGCCGTACGCCAGGGTCGTCTTGCCGCAGCCCGACTCCCCCGCGAGTCCCAGGATCTCGCCGCGGTGCAGCGTGATCGATGCGCCCCGCACGGCCTTCACCGGCGGGTCGACCTCGTACTCGATCGAGACGTCGCGCGCGGTGAGCACCGGCTCGCCGAGGGCGAGCGCGCCGTTCATGGGGTCCGTGGCGATCACGGGGTTCGTGGGGTTCATGCGAATGCTCCGGTGTCGGCGACGCCCCGGCCGGCCTTGGCTGCCCGGCGCTGGCGCTTCGCGTTCTCAGGCGCGAGCCTGAGCTTCGGGTTCACGACCTCGTCGATCGCGAAGTTGATGAGGGCGAGCCCGGCGCCGAGGGCGGCGATGACGAGGCCGGGCGGCACGAACCACCACCAGGCGCCGGTGCCGACGGCCTGGCCGGTCTGGGCGTCGTTCAGCATCGTGCCGAGGGTGATCGAACCGGTCGGCCCGAGCCCGAGGTACGAGAGGCCGGCCTCGCCGAGCACGGCGAAGATGACGCCGAAGATGAACTGGGCGGCGAGCAGCGGCACGAGATTCGGCAGGATCTCGACGAAGATGATGCGGCCCGGCTTCTCGCCGGCGACACGGGCCGCGGCGACGTACTCCCGGGTGCGGAGTGAACGCGCCTGCGCCCGCAGCACCACCGCCGACCCGGCCCAGCCCGTGATGCCGAGCACGAGCGCGACGAGGAGCGAGCTGCGGGCGAGCGGCCCGAGCCCCTCGGCGTTCTGCACGTAGGCGGCGATCACCATGACGACGGGCAGGCCCGGGATGACGAGCACGATGTTCGTGAAGAGGGTGAGCACCTCGTCGAGCACGCCGCCGAAGTAGCCGGCGAAGACGCCGAAGATCACCGCGAGGAGCAGGGCGACGATGCCCGCGACGAGCCCGATGAAGAGCGAGCCCTGCGTGCCCCAGGCGAGCTGGGAGAAGACGTCGTAGCCGAGCTTCGTCGTGCCGAGCCAGTGCTCGGCCGAGGGCGGCTGCAGCGCCTCGTTGCTCGAGTCGCGGGGCGGCTGGGCGATCATCGGGCCGAAGATGCCGAACAGGGTGATGAGCCCGACGATCACGACCCCCGCGACGAGCTTGCCCGAGCGGCTCGGCAGCACATGACGGAACCGCCCGCCGCGCGTCGCGCGGGCCGCCGCGATCGCCGCGGTCGCGGTCGCCTCCCGGTTCGTCTCGCGCACGGCCTCGGCGGAGACCGGCGACTGGAACGGCGCGTCGTCGCCCGTCGCGTACCCGGAGTCGTCGGTCGCGCGATCGAGGGTGGGCTGGGAGTCATCCATTGTGTCGCACCCTCGGATCGATGAAGCCGTAGATGAGGTCCATGAAGAAGTTGGCGGCGAGCACCGTGAGCGTGATCACGAGGAACACGCCCTGCATGAGCGCGTAGTCGAGGCCCTGCACCGCCTGGATCATGAGCTTGCCGATGCCCGGGTAGCTGAACACCTGCTCCATCACGATCGAGCCCGCGACGACGAAGCCGAGCGCGATGCCGAATCCTGCGAGGCTCGGGATCGCCGCGTTGCGCGACGCGTACTTCGTGCGCACGCGGCGCGGCGTCAGCCCCTTCGCCTCGGCGGTGACGACGTAGTCCTCCGACATCGTCGACACCATCATGTTGCGCATGCCGAGGAGCCAGCCGCCGACCGAGGAGAGCACGATCGTGGTCGCCGGGAGGATGGCGTGGTAGACCGCGCTGCCGATGAACGCCCAGCTGAGCTCGGGACCCGCCGGGAACTCGAAGACGTCGTACCCGCCGACGATCGGGAAGAGTCCCAGCTGCACCGAGAACACCGCGACGAGCACGAGCGCGAGCCAGAAGTACGGGATCGACTGGAAGACCGTCGTCACCGGCACGAGATGGTCGAGCCAGGTGCCGCGCCGCCACCCCACCCACGCGCCGACGACGATGCCGAGCAGGAACGAGATGACGGTCGCGACGCCGACGAGGATGATCGTCCACGGCAGCGCCGCGGCGATGAGGTCGGCGACCGAGGCCGGGTACCGCGTCGAGGAGACCCCGAGGTCTCCCTGCAGCAGCCGGCCCCAGTACGCCACGTACTGGTCCCAGAGGGACATGTCCTTCCCGGCGCCGAGGATCGAGGTGATCGCCTCGATCGTCTCCTCGGAGAGGGGACGCCCGCCGCTGGCCCGCCGGAGCTTGCCGAGCATGATCGCCGCGGGGTCGCCCGGGAGGAGCCGCGGGAGCAGGAAGTTGAGCGAGATCGCCGCCCAGAGGGTCACCAGGTAGAAGGCGACCCGCCGAAGGTAGAAGCTCATCCCGCTGCCGTCCTCGAGGTGGGGGAGGTTCGTTCCATGGGACCGCTCGGCCTACTCGACCGGCGTGAGGTGCGTGAGCACGACCGCGTTGGCCACTGCGAGATAGGGCAGGGGCGCGGCGTACAGCTCGTCCTCCGTCGGCCACCCGCTGAACTTCTCGGTGTTGAAGAACGACTGCGAGGCGTTCAGCACCACCGGGATGTACGGGAGGTCGCGCGCGATCTCGGCCTGGATCGTCGCGTAGGCCTCCTGCTTCGCCGCGACGTCCTGCGTCGCACCGGCTGCGAGCACCGCCGCATCGACCGTCGGGTTCGTGTAGCGGGAGTAGTTCTGCCCGACGAGCGGGGGCTCGCCGACCTTCGCGGTCGAGGTGCCCGCGAAGTACTCGTGGTAGTTCGAGTACGGGTCGGCGACGAGGCTCTGCGTGAGACCGAAGAGCGCCATCTGGAAGTCGCCGTTCTGGATCGGCGTCCAGTACTCGGCGTCGGAGACGGTGCGGGCATTGATGCGGATGCCCGCCTCCGCCGCCTGCTCGGAGATGAGCTTCGCCGCGTCGTTGTAGTCGGTCCAGCCGTCGGGCGAGAACAGGTCGATCTCGATCGCCGTCCCGTCCTTGCCGTAGAACCCGTCGGATCCCTTCGTGTAGCCGGCGGCCTCGAGGACGGCGCCCGCCTCGGCGGCATCCGCCTGCTGCGGGCTCGTGGCGAGCTCGGGGTCGCTCAGCCACTGCTCGTCGCGCGGCTGCAGGGTGAACGACGGCGAGGACTCGCCCGCGAGGCCGGCGAACGCCTTCTCGGCGATCGTGGCGCGGTCGATCGCGAGGTTGATCGCCTGGCGCACGGCGGGGTCGGTCTGGGGGCCGACGCACCCGAGCTCGGCGTTGGCGCACGTCGTGATCGTGGTCGGGTCCTGCTGCTGGTTGAGCGTCGTGATCTCGCCCGACCCGGTGACGGCGTCGGGGTTCGCGATGAACTGGCCGACCCAGTCGATCTTGCCGGTGGTGAGCAGGTCCTGCGAGGACTGGTTCGAGTCGAGCCCGACGTACTGCACCTGCTCCACGGCGGGGGCGCCGTCGCGGAAGAGCTCGTTCGCCTCGACGGTGTACGCCGCGTCGGAGAAGCTCTTCAGCACGTACGGCCCGGAGCCGACCGGTTCGGGGTTCGTCTCGGCCATGAAGTCGTCGATCGAGGCCCAGATGTGCTCGGGGATGATGTAGGTCGATCCGAGCGTGAGCGAGGCGCTCGTGAACTGGGGCTCGGTGTAGGTGAGCACGACCGTGGTGTCGTCGGTGGCCTCGGCCGAGACGAACTGCTCCGACTTGTTCGAGCCGTACCCGAAGGTGAAGGCGACGTCGGCGGCGGTGAGGTCTTCGCCGTCGCTCCACTTCAGGTCGGGCTTGATCGTCACCGTGAGCGTGCGGCCGTCTTCGCTGTACTCGTAGCCGTCGCCGATGAGCCCGACGGGTGCGTCGGCCGAGAGCTGGTTGAAGAAGAACAGCGGCTCGTAGATCGCACCGAAGGTGGCGTGCACGGCGGTGTCGACCGCGAACGGGTTGAAGTTGTTGTTGATGGGGGTGGCGCTGCCGGCCCAGACCCGGAGGACCGCGGCGTCGCCGCCCGACCCGGTCGAGGGCGTGCACCCGGTCAGGCCGACTGCGAGCGCGGCGGCCCCGGCTGCGAGCGCCACCGCGATGCGGCGCTTGGATCGAATCATCGTTCCGTCATTCCTCTCGTGCTTCATTGCGTGGGAAGAGCAGTACGCCGCGCGCAGGATCGTGGTGCGGTCGTTACTGGAAGCGACCCTAACAGAAAATGAAGTAACCGGAAACAATTCATTCAATTAGTCCGGCTGTCACGGCGAGCGCTGCGGCCGCGGGCTCCGCAGGCGCACGAAACGACGACGCCCGGTGCGGGAATCCCCCGCACCGGGCGTCGTCGTGACGGCCTGGGCCTCAGCGCGCGAGCAGCGCGGCGAGCGCCGGCAGCTGGGCCGGATCCTCCAGGGCCGATCCGACGGCGACCGTGCGCACCCCGCGGGCGAGGAACTCGCCCGCGTTCGAGGCATCCATGCCGCCCGTCGCGACGAAGCGCGCCTCGGGGAACGGCCCGGCCATCGCGCCGAACCAGCCGGGCCCGAGGAGCGAGGCCGGGAACGCCTTCAGCCAGGTCAGCCCGAGCGACGTCGCCCGCTGCACCTCGGTCGCCGTCGCGACGCCCGGCAGCGGGGGCAGTCCGGCGTCGAACGAGGCGCGCACGACGGCCTCATCGAACCCGGGGCTGACCGTGAACCCCGCGCCCGCGGCGGCGGCCTGCTCGACGTGCTGCAGCGACACCACGGTACCCGCGCCCACGATCCGACCCTCGGCACGCCCGGCCTCGGCGACGGCGGCGAGCGCCTCGACATCGGCGTCGGACTGGATCGGCAGCTCGACCACGTCGATGCCGAGCTCCCACGCCTGTCGCGCCAGCGCGAGGCTGCGGTCGACGCCGAAGCCGCGGAAGATCGCCATCAGCGGGCGGCCGGCGAGGAGGGTGTCGAATGCGGCGTTGTCGATCGTGGTCATCACGGGGCCTTTCACTGGGAGCGAGTCGGGGCGGTGCGCGGTCGTGCGGTGCGCGGTCGGATCACGGGGCGCTGAGCTCGCGCGGGAAGTCGCTCGTCTCGGCGAGCACGAGCACCGCGCGGTCGTGGCCGGCCTGCAGCCGCTCGACGGAGTCACGGCCCTCGAGGAGTGCACCGAGATAGCCCGCGGCGAACGCGTCGCCGGCGCCGACGGCCTCGACGACCTCGACCCGGTGCGCGGCGACGTGCTCGACGGTGTCGCCGCCGTCGGCGTCGCGCGCGAACTCGGTGGCCCCGACGTCGCCGTCCTTCACGACGAGCCGCTCGGGCTCGGGCAGCAGCACCCGCACCTCGGCGGGGGTCGCAGTGCCCCAGAGCCGCTCGGCCTCGTCGAGCCCGACGAAGGCGACGTCGGAGCCGGCGGCGAGTGCGCGGAGGCGGGTCGCGGCCGCGGCGAGCGCGGCGGACGGATCGCCCGGCCAGAGCACCGCCCGGTGATTCACGTCGAAGCTGAGCAGCGCGCCGCTCGAACGGACGCGTTCGACGGCGGCGTCGAGCATCGCGTCGCAGGAGGCGGAGAGCGCCGCGGTGATGCCGCTGAGGTGCACGACCCGCACGCCGTCGAGCGGCAGTGCGGCGAAGAACCCGGGCGACATCCTCGAGGCGGCGGAGCCGGCCCGGAAGTACTGCACGCCGTTGCCGGGGTCCTTCACGTAGAGCCCGGTCGGAGCACCGGGGTCGCGTTCGACGTAGCGCGTGTCGACGCCGCGGGCCGCGAGCTGCGCGACGAGTCGGCGACCGAGCGCGTCGTCGCCGACCCGGCCCGCCCAGGCGGCGGCATGGCCGAGTGCGGCGAGGTGCGAGGCGACGTTCGACTCTGCGCCGCCCGCGTCGAGGTGGAAGTCGCGGGCCTCGGCGAGCGGTTCGGCGAGCGCGGGCGCCACGAGCACCATCGTCTCGCCGACGGCGATGATCTCGGGCAGCGGAGCAGCGGTCACACGGCCTATGCTGGCGGTTGTGCAACTGCTGCGCAAACGCGTTGCAGAATACGCAACACCTAGAAAGTGAGCTTCGGATGCACCGCCTCGCCCCGCTCGCCGAGACCGCCGACACCCGCCTCACCGAGTGCGACAAGGGGCTGCCCCCGCGCGCGGCCGGGCTCACCGTTCAGGAGTTCCTCGACACCGCGCCCCGGCTCGGCGAGTTCTGGACCCCGCTCCTTGCGCTCGATCGCGCGGCCCTCGAGCACAACGCAGAGACGATCCAGCGCTGGTGCGACGAGCGCGGCCTCGAACTCATGCCGCACGGCAAGACGACGATGGCCCCCGCGCTCTGGCGCCTCCAGCTCGCCGGCGGGGCCACCGGCCTCACCCTCGCGACCCCCGGCCAGGTGCGCACCGCACGCGCCTTCGGCGTGCGCACCGTCGTGCTCGCGAACGCCCTCGTCGCGCCCGACGCGCTCGCCTGGGTCGCCGCCGAACTCGCCGACCCCGACTTCGAGTTCTGGTCGTGGGCCGACTCCGTCGAGACCGTCGAGGCGATGGAGCGCGGCCTCGCCGCCGCCTCGCACGCGATCGGCTCCGAGGGTGCGGCGGTCGCCCGCCCGATCGCCGTGCTCGTCGAGCTCGGCGCCGGCGGCGGCCGCACCGGCGCACGCGGACTCGACGAGGCCCTCGTCATCGCCCGCCGCATCGCCGACTCGCCCGTCCTGCGGCTCGCGGGCGTCGCCGGGTACGAGGGCAGCCTCGGGCACGACCGCTCCTCGGTCGCGGTCGCAGCGGTGCGCGACTACCTCGCCGACCTCGTCGAGCTCCACGGCGCCGTGCGCACGCTCGCCGACCCCGCCGACGGCCCGCTCGTCGTGACCGCGGGCGGCAGCGCCTACCTCGACCTCGTCGCCGACGTCTTCGCCCCCGAGATCGAGGCCGACGCCGGGCGCGGCGACACCCGCTGGGTGCTGCGCTCGGGCGCCTCGCTCGTGCACGACGACGGCTTCTACCGCGGCATCTCTCCCATCCATCGCGAGCTCACCGCCGCGATGCGCGGCTACGCCCGCGTCGTCTCGCACCCCGAGCCCGGGCTCGCCCTCCTCGACGGCGGCAAGCGCGACCTCCCCTACGACGAGGGGCTGCCGGTGCCGCTCGCTGTCGCGAGCGCACTCGGCGACGAGGTGCGGCCGCTCGACGAGGCATCCGTCACCGCCGTGAACGACCAGCACGCCTACCTCCGCGCCGAGGCCGGCGCGACCCTGCCCGTCGCCATCGGCGACGTCGTCGCTTTGGGCCTCTCGCACCCCTGCACCGCGTTCGACAAGTGGCGCTGGATTCCCGTCGTCGAGCATGCCGGGAGCGACCTCGTCGTCGACCTCGTGCACACGAGGTTCTGACGGCGATGACCGAGACGCTCCCCCATGACCCGGTGCTCATCGCGAACGCCCGCATCGTCGACGAGACGGGTGCGCGCGCGGGAACGCACGACGTGCTGCTCGCCGGCGGCCGCATCGCGGCGATCGACGCCGCGGGCGCTCGCGATGCGCGTGCGGCGCTCGGCCGCCGGGCGACCGTCGTCGACGCCGCGGGGCGGCTGCTCCTGCCCGGCTTCGTCGACGCGCATTCGCACGCCGACGGCGCCGTGTTCGACCCCGAGGTGCAGCTCGCGCTCCTGCGCCAAGGCGTCACGACGGTCATCGGCGGCCAGGACGGCGTGGGCTTCGCCCCCGGCGACGGGGCCTACGGCACCGAGTACTTCGCCGCGATCAACGGGAGGCACCCGCACTATGCGGGCGGCGGCGTCGGCGCCCTCCTCGCGCGCTACGACGGCACGACCCCGCTCAACGTCGCGACCCTCGTGCCGGCCGGCACGGTGCGGTTCGCCGTCATGGGGCGCTCCACGGATGCCCCGACCCCGGCCGAGCTCGACGAGATGCGCGAGCTCGTGGCATCCGGGCTCGCCGACGGCGCCGTCGGCCTCTCGACCGGACTCGATTACGTGCCCGGCGTCTTCGCCGACGCCGCCGAGCTCGCCGACCTCGCGCGGCCGGTCGCCGCGGCCGGCGGCGTCTACGTGACGCACATGCGCGGCGGCTACGAGGCCAACTCGGCGGCCGGCATCGACGAGATCGGCGCGGTCGCGACGGCGAGCGGGGTGCGCGTGCACGTGTCGCACTTCCACGCGACGCCCCCGATCGTGCGCGGCGAGCTCGCGCGGCTCGCCGAGGCCGGCGTCGATGCCACCTTCGACGCCTACCCGTACACGCGCGGCTGCTCGATCCTCGCGATGCCGATCCTGCCGGCCTCGCTCACCGTGCGCCCCGCCGCCGAGGTGCTCGCGGTGCTCGCCGACCCCGCCGAGCGGGCCCGGCTGCGTGCCGATTGGTTCCCGACGATCACGGGCTACGCGAGCCTCGGACCCGACTGGCCCGCGATGCTGACGCTCGCGCACATCGCCGCGCCCGAGTACGACTGGGCGCACGGGCTCAGCCTCGCCGAGGCGGCGGAGGCGAGCGCTCGGAGGAGCGCCTCGACCGCCGCTGCCGAACCGATCGATGCGATCGACTTCGCGCTCGACGTGCTCGTGGCCTCGCGGCTCGAGGTCAACGTCGTGATGGCCGTCCAGCACGAGCGCAGCGACGCCGAGCTCGCCGAGATCCTCTCGCACCCCTCGGCGATCGGCGGATCCGACGGCATCTTCCTCGGCCGGCACCCGCACCCCCGGGCGCGCGGATCGTTCGCAAGATACTTCTCGCTCCTCGTCGGCGAGCAGCGCACGCTCGGGTGGCCGGATGCCTCGGCACTCGTCTCGGGCCGCGCGGCCCGACGATTCGGGCTGGGCGAACGGGGTGTCGTGCGCGAGGGTGCCGTCGCCGACCTCGTGCTGGTCGACCCCGAGCGCGTCCGCGCCGGGGCCTCGTATGCGGCACCGCTCGAGCTCGCCGCGGGCATCGACGACGTGTTCGTCGCGGGCGTCCCCGTGCTCGCGAACGGTGCGCTCACCGGCGCCACGCCGGGCCGGGGCCTGCGCCGCTCGGCTTCGTTTCTCAGGAATGGGGCCGCGACCGACGGCGGTTTCTCAGGACGATCGACGTTCGCGGAGCCCGCGAACGCCCCGGCGCTCCTGAGAAACGAGGACACGCTCCTGAGAAACGATGGCGCACTCCTGAGCAACGATCGCGCAGCCGACGACGGGGAAGGGCGGGCCTGACATGTCGCAGAGCGTGACGCGCGCCGCGCACATCATCGACGCGATCGCGGCCGATCCGCGCACCGTCGCCGAGCTCGCCGCGGAGTTCGGCCTGCACCGGTCGACGATGTTCCGCGAGCTCCAGGCGCTCGAGGCCGTCGGCTGGGTGCGCAAGCGCGGCTCGGGCCGGTACACGCTCGGCACCCGGCTCGCCGCGCTCTCCAAGCAGGCGCTCGACTCGCTCGACCTGCGCGAAGCGGGCGCCGAGCACGTGCGCCGGCTGCAGCGCCGCACGGGCAACACCGTGCACCTCGCCGCCCTCATGGACCGCTCGATCGTCTACGTCGACAAGGCCGAGGACGAGGCCGGCGTGCGCATGTACTCCCGGATCGGCCGGGCGGTGATCCCTTACTGCTCCGCCGTCGGCAAGGCGATCCTCGCGGGGATCGACCCCGCGAGGCGCGACGCCGTGCTCGACGGCGTCGTCTGGCAGCGCTACACCGAGCACACGATCGACTCGCGCGAGCGACTCGACCGCGAGCTCGCACTCACCGCGGCCCGCGGCTACGCCGTCGACGACCGCGAGTTCGAGGCCTTCGTGAACTGCATCGCCGTGCCGATCCGCAGTTCGCTGGGCGTCGTCGGCGCGCTCTCCGTCACCGCGATCCGCATGGTCGCCGACCTCGACCGGCTGAAGGCCGAGCTGCCCGCCATGCGCGAGACCGCCGAACTGATCTCCCGCGAGCTCGGGTGAACGGATGCCTCGGGGTCGCGCCCGAGGCATCCGCAGACCGCGAACCGCACCACACCCCAGACCACCCAGACCACCCAGACCACCGGAACGAACACCCAGGAGGAACCCATGTCCAAGACCGCCGTCACGCTCTCGAACGCGCCGAAGCCCGCCGGGCCCTACAGCCACGGCGTCGTCGCCAACGGATTCCTGTACACCGCGGGCTTCGGCCCGCAGGACCCGGCGACGGGCCTCGTCGTCGAGGGCGGCGTGAAGGAGCAGACCCGCCAGGTGCTGCGCAACATCGGTGCTGTGCTCGCCGAGTACGGGCTCACCCACGACGACGTCGTGAAGGTGACCGCCCACCTCGAGGACCTCGCCGACTTCGCCGAGTACAACGAGGCCTACGCCGAGTTCTTCACCGAGCCCTATCCGGTGCGCACGACGGTCGGCTCGCGCCTGGCGGACATCCTCGTCGAGATCGACGTCGTCGCGGCGATCCCGCAGGCCTGATCCGCCGCGCTGCTGCTGCTGCAGGAGATCGGGCCCCATGGTCGCCCGACCGGGCGTCCCAGTGCAGTTCTCCTGCAGAAACAGCGCGCCCAGGCGCTCGGGCTACGCGATGCCGCCGCCGTCGACGACGAGCGCCGACCCGGTGACGTAGCTCGACTCGTCGCTCGCGAGCCACACGACCGCCGCCGCGATCTCGCGCGGTTCGCCCATGCGACGCAGCGGGCGGTCGGCGGCCTCGGCGAGGAACCCGTCCTCGGCTTGGCCGAGCTGGCGGGCCTCCTCGCGCAGCATGCCCGTGTTCACGTCGCCCGGGTTGACCGAGTTCACCCGGATGCCCTGCGGGCCGTGGTCGATCGCGAGCGCGCGGGTCATGTTGACGACGGCGCCCTTCGAAGCGCAGTACGAGATCGCCTGGCCGCCGCCCTTGAGGCCCCAGCCCGAACCGGTGTTGACGATCGAGCCGCCGCCCGCTGCCTCCATGACCGGCACGACGTGCTTGCACATGAGGAAGATCGAACGCACGTTCACGCCGAAGACGCGGTCCCACTCCTCGACGGTCGTCTCGACCGCGGTCGTGCGGCGGATGATGCCCGCGTTGTTGAAGACGACGTTCACACCCCCGAACTCGGCGACCGTCGCGGCGACGACGCGTTCGATGTCGGCCTCGCTCGAGACGTCCGCCCCGATCGCGATGGCGGTGCCGCCCGCCTCGCGGATCTCCGCGGCGACCTGCTCGGCGGCCTCGGCGTTCAGGTCGACGACCGCGACGGCGGCACCCTCGGCCGCGAGTGCGAGCGAGGTCGCGCGGCCGATGCCGCCCGCTCCGCCCGTGACGATGGCCTGCTTGTTCTCAAGGCGCATGGCCTTCTCCTTCGATATCGGGTGCGTGGACAGGATAGAAACTGGATGCGCCGGAGCCGGTGATCACGCGCGCGAATCCCGCGAGGCGGGCGTCGACGCGCGGGTCGCCGGTGTCGACGAGCAGGGGGCGCCCGCCGAGGTCGATGAGCTTCTGCTCGGGGGCCACGACCACGAGCGGGTCGTCGTCGAGCAGGCGCAGCACCCTCGGCGAGAGCTGCTGGTTGCCTCGGCCGAGCAGGAACCCCTGCCCGCCGATGACGCTCACCACGGCCTTCGCCGGGCCCCGTGAGATCTCATCGACGAGGTCGTGCTCGCTCGCGCCGGCCAGCACGAGGCGGCCGTCGAGCACGACGTCGACGCCGAGCGGGGTCTTCGCGACGCCGAGCTCCCTGGCGAGCTCGCTCATCGTGCCGCCGGGACCGAGCAGGTAGCGCACGCCCGGCCGCATGGCGCGGGCGGCACCTCGGGCGGCGGCCACGACGGCGGCGTGCTCGCTGGCGGGCGTCGCCGCCTTGCGCGACTGCGTTCGGCCTGCACGGTACGGCACCGGCATGGTGCCGTAGAGCCGCGGCTCGACGCGCGACCGACGCATCGCGGCCTCGTCGAGGTCGAGCACCTCGCGCTCCTGCACGGGCAGGGCTCCGTTCGATCCGGATGCCTCGACCCACGCCGCGGCGAGGGCGCCCGCCGCGCGCGGACTCACCGCGAACACGGGCGAGTACATCTTGACGCCGGCGGGGATGCCGAGCGCGGCCGCGGGAGCGAGCAGCCCGGCGGCGACGTCGCGGGCGGTGCCGTCGCCGCCGGCGAAGAGCACGAGGGTCGCCCCGGCGGCGACGAGTGCACGCACCGCTGCGGTCGTGTCGGCCGCGGTCGCCGCCGAGGCGGATGCCCCGGGGCCGTCGCCGCCCGGTCGGTAGACCACGTGCGGCTCGAGGCCCGCGGCCCGCACCGCGTCCTCCCCCATCGGGCCCGCCGCCGTGAGCACCGGCTGCCGCGCGGCATCCGCCGTCGTCGCGACGACCTCGAGCGCGAGCCGGGCGCGCTCGGCCGCGCGCGGGTGCGAGCCGCGCGCGGCGGCCTCGACCTGCACGTCGGCGCCGTCGGAGCCGGCGAGCCCGGCGGGCCCGCCGACCCCGGCGACGGGGTTCACGACGAGAGCGAGCATGCTCAGGCGGCCGACTCCGCGACGTCGACCGCCGTCGGAGCGCCCTCGCCGAAGTACTTCCGGCGGTAGGCGCGCCACGTGATCGCCCAGCGCTCGGGGTCGTCGAGGTCGTCGTGGTGGGTGTGGTGCACGGTCTGGTTGTGCGGGGCGGTGCGCACGACCTCGGGGGTCTCGCGCGCCTCACGGGCGACCTCGGCGAGCGCGCCGACGTACTCGTCGATCTCGGCCATCGAGTACGACTCGGTCGGCTCGAGGGTGAACGGCTGCGGCACGACGTAGGGGTGGTGGCTCGTCCAGTAGTGCATGCCGAAGTCTGAGAGGCGGATGCCGATCTCCTCCGACGAGATGCCGGTGTCCTCGAAGAGCTCCTGCCACGAGTAGCGCACCTGCTCGATGCGGCGGCGGCCCTCGGCGTACGGCGCGGAGGCCCCGGGGATCTCGAGCACCTTCGCGAGCAGGTAGTTGTTGTTGAGCACGGCGATCTCGGCGGCGGCGAGCAGACCCTCGGCGCCGAGCGCCATGATCCACGAGTACGCGCGCACGATGTTCGGCACGACGCCGTGGAACGGCGCGACCGCGCCGATCGACTGCGGGCCGGCCTCGCGCACGTCGAAGCGCACCTCGCCCGACGCATCGGTCGAGCGCACGACCCGCGGCCCAGGCAGGAACGGCGCGAGCGCCTCGCTCACGGCGTTCGCCCCGGCGCCCGGCCCGCCGCAGGCGTGCGGCGTCGAGAACGTCTTGTGCAGGTTGAAGTGGCAGACGTCGAAGCCGGCGTCGCGGGCGCGGGTGATGCCGAGGATGCCGTTCGCGTTCGCCTGGTCGTACGAGGCGAGGGCGCCGACCTCGTGCGCGGCATCCACCCACTGCTTGATCGCGGGGTTGTAGATGCCCGTGTCCTCGGGGTTCGTGACCATGATCGCCGCGGTGCGCGGTGAGAGCGCCGCCTTCAGCGCCGCGAGGTCGGGGTAGCCGTCGGCGTCGGGGTGGATCGTGATGATCTCGTACCCGGCCGCCTTCGCCGCCGCTGCGTTCGACGGGTGGCTGAAGATCGTCGTGATGACCTCGCGACGCTGCTCGCCCTCGCCGTTGGCCTCGTGGTACGCGCGGATCATGGCGATGTTCGCCCAGATCGCGGCCGAGCCGCCCTGCGTGTGCAGCGACACCTCGGCCATGCCCGAGATCTCGGCGAGCATGCGCTCGAGGTTCCAGGTGATCTCGAGCACGCCCTGCGCGTCGGCCGGGTCCTGCAGGGGATGCATCGCCGTGAGCTGCGGCACCCCGATGAGCTGGTCGTTGATCTTCGGCGAGTACTTCATCGTGCAGGTGCCCTGGCCGATGTCGACGTTGAAGTCGGCGCCGAGGTTCTCCTGCGAGAGCCGCAGGTAGTGCTTGAGCACGCGCTGCTGGCCCATCTCGGGGAGGGCCGGCGGCGTGACCCGGCGGAGGGCCGCGGGCAGCGACGCGACGACGTCGCCGACGGCGTCGCGCACGCCCGGCTCGATCGGCGTGACGAGCACGCCGCGCTCGCCCGGAGTCGAGAGCTCGAAGATGACGGGTTCGTCCCAGCTGGCCTGGTGGAAGCGGCGGACGGCGGGCTTGGGTGCGAGCGGGAGGCTCATGCGCGGGTCTCCTGAGTGGTGGTGTCGGTGGATGCCTCGGCGAGCGCGCCGATCGCGGCCGCGAGCCGGTCGAGGTCGGCCTGGCCGGTGAGCTCGGTGACGCACACCGCGAGGGTGTGCACGCCGAGGGGCACGCCGGGCTCGATGCCGTCGCGCCGGAGCGCCTCGACGACGCCCTGCGCGGTGAGCCCCGCGCCCGACACGTCGATCGTGAACTCGCGCAGGTGCAGCGCGTCGTCGCCGAGCGCGACGCCCGGGACCGCGGCGAGCCGCTGCTGCGCGTACCGGGTGCGGGCGAGCAGCAGTTCGCCGAGCTCGCGCATGCCCTGCGGACCCATGAGCGCGAGATAGACGCCGGCGGCGATGCCCCAGAGCGCGGCGGCCGTGCCGACCCACTCCTTGCCCTCCTCGCGCAGGGCGAAGGAGGTGCGCTCGTAGGCGACGTCGCCGAAGCCGACCTCGCCGGGCACGTCGGTCGTCGCGAGGCCGAAGAGGCGCGAGGGCATCTCCATGATGAAGGTGGGGTCGTCGGCGACGGCGATGAAGCCGCCGTGGGCCCCGCCGTACCACTGGTGCAGTCCGAGCGACTGGATGTCGCCGCACACGATGTCGGCCCCCTGCTCGGCGGGCGGCGTCAGCACGCCGTAGCCGACCGGGTCGGTGCCGACGACGAGGATCGCGCCGACGGCGTGCGCGGCGTCGGCGATCGCCCGGAGCGATGCCTCGACCGCGCCGGTGACGCTCGGGGTCTCGACCCACACCGCGGCGACGTCGTCGCCGAGGCGCGCGGCGAGCCCCGCGACATCCGCCGTGCCGTTCACCGTCGGAACGACCTCGAGGTCGAGGTGCACGCGCACGAAGTCGAGCACCTTGGAGGACTTCGCCGGCAGCACGTCGCTCGCGACGAGCACGCGGCGGCGGCCGGTGATGCGTCCGGCCATGGCGAGGCTCGTCGCGGTCGCCTGGTACCCGTCGTAGGTGGGCACGTTCACGACGTCCATCGCGAGCAGCTCGGCCATGAGCGACTGGTACTGGAACAGCGCCTGGAAGCGGCCGTGGTCCTCGTAGGGCTCGCCCGCGTAGGCGGTGAGGAATTCGCTGCGGTTGATGACCTCGTCGACGACGGCGGGCACGTAGTGGTGGTAGGTGCCGTGGCCGAGGAAGCTCAGCCGCTCGTCGGTCGACCGGTTCTTCGCGAGGAGGCCGCGCACGTGGCGGGCCAGGTCCTGTTCGGCGACGAGCGGGGCCGGCAGCTCGAGCGCGCGGCCGAGCCGCAGCTCGGCGGGCACGTCGGCGTAGAACTCGTCGATCGAGGCCGCGCCGACGGCGTCGAGCATGGCCTGCTTCGTCGCGGGCGCGGTGTTCGGGATGTACGGATGGACGAAGGAGTCGGTCATGGTGCCTCAGTCGTTCGTGACGGTGGAGTCGGTGGAGTCGGACAGGGTGATGAAGGGCGGCGCGTCGGCCCGCGGGGTCGCGAGCACGGCGGCGCCGAAGCGCGCCAGGGTGAGGGTGCTCCCCCTCGGCGCGGCCTCGCCGAGCAGCTCGCGCGCCCCTTCGGGCACGTCGACCGTGATCTCGCGTCGGCCGTGGTTCAGCACGAAGGTGTAGTCGGTGGTCTCGTCGCTGCGCGTGACGGCCTCGAGGTCGAGGTCGAGGCGCTCCCGGGCCGGCAGGCCGGCCGCGGCGAGCACCTCGCGGAAGAGCGCGACGAGGCCGGCAGGCTCGAGCACGCAGCTCGCATACCAGGCGGCGCCGGATGCCCCGTCGCCCGCCTGCGGGCGCCGAGTGATCGCCGCACGGTCGTCGAGCTCGCCCGACGCGTAGTGCGCGAGCACTTCGGTGCCGTCCCGGACCTCGAGCCACTCGCCCCAGGTCGGGGCGTCGAACTCGGCTCCGCCTGCGGCGAAGCGCACTCGCTCGGCGAGCCCGTCGGCGACGGGCCACTGCTCGTCGACCTCGACCCCGAGGAGTTCGCGCAGCGGGCCCGGGGCGCCGCCGTCGTGCACCTTCTCGGTCGCGTCGACGACGCCCGAGAAGGGGCCGACCACGAGCTGGCCGCCGCGGGCGACGACGTCGGCGAGGACCTCGGCCTGCGAGGCATCCGTCACGTAGAGGTTCGGCACCGCGACGACGTCGTAGCCCTCGAACGGGCCGGTCGCACGCACCGTGTCGACCGGGTGGCCGAGCGCATGCAGCGCCGCATGCCAGGCGCGGGCCTGGGCGAGCCAGTTCAGCCGCTGCGAGGGCAGCGACTCGGTCGCCGACGAGCCCCACCACGAGTCGTGGTCGACGACGAGCGCGACGCGCGAGCGCACGCGGGTGCCGCGCACCGGCTCGAGGCGCTGCAGTTCGGCGCCGAACGCCTTCGCCTCCTGGAACGAGCGGGAGGCCTCACCGCGGTGACCGACCATCGCCGAGTGGAACTTCTCCTGGCCGTATTTCGCCTGGCGCCACTGGAACACCATGGCACCGTCGGAGCCGTGGGCGACGGCCTGCAGGCTGCCGATGCGGTACTGGCCCGGCGCTTTCGGCACGTTGACGTCGCGCCAGCTGACGCCGCTCGGCGCCTGCTCGAGCAACAGCCACGGCTGCCCGCCCTTGAGCGAGCGCATGTACCCGTAGTTGAGCGCCGCGGGCACGTGGGCGAGCGGGTCGGCCGGGTCGGGGTAGGCGTCGTCGGTGACGAGGTCCTCGACGGCGGCGAAGTCCCAGTAGTCCAGGTCTCGGAGGATCGACATGAAGTTCGTGGTGACGCCGATCTCGGGCGTGACCTCGCGGAGGATGTCGACCTCGAGCTGGAAGAGCTCGAGCAGGGCGTCGGACGAGAAGCGCTCGAAGTCGAGCAGCTGCGTCGGGTTGACCGGGCCGGTCGAGCGGCGCGGCGCCTCGATGTGCGCCCAGTCGGTGTAGCGCTGGCCCCAGACGTTGACGCCCCAGGCCTCGTTGAGGCCGTCGAGGTCGCCGTAGCGGGCCTGGAGCCAGCGACGGAAGTGCGCGGAGGACTCGGGGCACCAGCAGCGCGAGACGTGATCGCCGTACTCGTTGGAGACGTGCCAGAGGGCGAGCGCGGGGTGGTCGCCGTAGCGGTCGGCCATGGCGCGGGTCATCCTCGCGACGTTGTCGCGCCAGACCGGGGAGCTCGGGCAGTACGCCTGGCGCGAGCCGAACTCGAGGCGCCGGCCGTCCTCGTTCCACGGCAGCATCTCGGGGTTGCTGCGGATGAGCCACGAGGGCGGGGTCGCGGTCGCGGTGGCGAGGTCGACCTTGATGCCGCCCGCCCACAGGAGGTCGATGATGCGGTCGAGCCAGCCCCACTCGTAGACGCCCGGCGCGGTCTCGAGCTGCGGCCACGAGAACACCGGGAGGCTCACGATGTTGACGCCGGCCTCCTGCATGAGGCGGATGTCCTCGTGCCAGACCTCCTCCGACCACTGGTCGGGGTTGTAGTCGCCGCCGTAGGCGAGCGCGTCGAGGCGGATCGCCCGAGGGGACTCGTCGGCCACATCTGCTCCTCTCTGAGTGCGTGGGGATGTACAGTCTGCGCTGCAGAATGTATTCTGTATACAGACACCGTAAACCGGATGCCGGAACCGGTCAAGCCCACCTCACGTCCTAGGCTTGCCGCGACGGCCGAACGGCCCGGAGGGGCGAATACATGGCGATCGAACGCAAGAACCTGCGCTCACAGGTCCGCGAAGAGCTGCTCGCACGCATGCGCGCCGGCGCAGTGCAGCCCGGCGAGGGCATCAACGAGGTGCAGCTCGCCGCCGAGCTCGGCGTCAGCCGCACCCCGCTGCGCGAAGCCCTCATCGCCCTCGAGAGCGAGGGCCAGATCGAGAGCGAGAACGGCAAGGGCTTCCGCTTCGTCCCCCTGAGCGCGAGCGAGTTCGAAGACCTCGCCCCGGTGATGGCGAGCCTCGAGAGCCTCGCGCTCGAGCTCAGCCCCATCGACGAGCTCCGTGAGATCGGCGCGCGCCTCGCCGCACTCGCCGCCGACTTCCAGCAGGAGGTCGTCGAGCACGCCCTCGTCGTCACGAAGGACGACGAGTGGCACGGCATCATGCTCTCGGCCTGCCCCAACCGGCGACTGCTCGACGTGATCGCCAGCGTGCGCGGGGCGTTCCACCGCTACGAGTCGCTGCTCGTGCCGAACGACGTCATGGTCGAGCGCGTCGCCGCCGAGCACGCGGCGATCGCCGCATGCCTCGCCGACGGCGATGTGCCCGGCGCGATCGCCGCCCTCAAGGTCAACTGGCTGCACGGCATGCGCCGCATCCTCGACAACGCGTCGAGCCCCTACTTCACCGCGTAGCCCGACGCTTCTGCAGGAGAATTGCGCTGACATCCCGCCACAGGCAGGGATGGGGCCCGATCTCCTGCAGAAGCTGTAGCCCGCGGGATCAGTCGTCGGCAGACAACGCGACCGCGAGGTCGATGAAGAGCGCCGCCGACCAGCCGAACGCGGTCGTCGCCGTGCGCGCCTTCCTCCCGGTGAGCGGGTTGAAGTACTCGTGCGGCCCGCCGCCGTGCACGACGAGCGCGACGGTGCGTTCGGCGAGCTCGCGGGCGAGCTCGGGATGCCCCGAGGCCCGCAGCCCCTCGACGATCAAGGCGTTGGTGTTCACCCACACCGGTCCGCGCCACATCCGTTCGGCCGAGAAGTCGGGGTCGGCGGCGGAGACCGTCGGCACCGCCCACGGCAGCGCGTAGCGCTCGGGGTCGCCGAGCGCGGCGAGGAGCGCCTCGGCCACCTTCTGCGGCAGGCGCCCGGTGAGCAGCGGCATGAACCCGACGACGGCGTCGCTCGCGACGACCTCCCCCGCTGCGCGGGCGAGGAAGCGGCCGGATGCCTCGTCCCACATCCCGAGCAGCAGCTCGAGCGTGCGCGCCGCACGTTCGCGGTGCGCGCGGGGCTCGCCCGCGGCATCCGCCCCGTAACGTTCGGCGAGCGCGGCGAGTTCGAGGTCCTGCAGCACGAGATAGGCGCCGAGGTCGGGCGCCGTGGTCGGCAGCGGGCCGTCGAAGATGGGGCTGTCGTCGAGGCCTGAGGAGTAGGGGTGGCCGTACTCGGGCATCCCGTCGCCGTCGAGGTCGCTGCCCGCGAACCACCAGTCCTGCGAGCGGCGGATCACGGCGAGCTGCTCGCGCGCCCACTCGGGCTCGTCCTCGACCTCGAGCACCTTTCGGAGCGCCCAGGCCGCGAGCGGCGGCTTCGTGAGCGGCACCGGCGCGCCAGGATCGGCGATCTGCGAGCCCGCACGGCGCAGCCGGTCGCGATCGGCCTGCGGCAGGTCGTCGCTCGTGGCGAGCACGCCCTCCTCGTGCACGACGTCGGGCAGCTGACCGTCGGCACTCGGGAACCGGAACGCGATCTCGAGCTGCTCCCGGGCGAGCGCCGGGTCGCCGTGGCGAAGCCCCACCGCGATGAAGTACGCGTCCCACTGCCACACCCCGACGTAACCGATCTTGGAGGGCACCACGCCGCGCACGTCGCCGAGCGCCGGCAGCTCGACGATGTTCGCGCCGAGCACCCACCAGCAGAAGGCGGCCATCTGCTGCAGCTCGTCGCGCACGATCGGGCACTTCGCGAACCAGTCGAGCCAGCGGCCCTCGGTCGCGGCGAGGTCGTCGGCGTGCGAAGCGGATGCCTCGTGCACCACGCCGCGGTCGGCGCCGATGTGCAGGCGGGCGGCGGGGGCGTCGGCCGTGAGCTCGACGCGGGTGCGTTCGCCGTCTGGGGTCGTCCACTCGACCGAGAGGCCGCCGGCACCTCCCACCGAGATCGCACCGGCACCCGCGAAGGTGAGCGTCGCATCGCCGTCGCCGAACTCGATCGCGTGCGGCAGCACCGCGGTCACGAGCAGCGCCCGCCCCGAGGCATCCCGCACCACCAGTTCGTCGATGACCCGGCACTCGTCGAGCCACCGCTCGTACTCGGAGGTGTGCACCCGGAGCGCGGTCGCCGGGGCTGCGCCCTCGGCGCCGCCCCGCTCGACCCACTCGTCGCGGTCCGCCCGGAACACGAGCACGCGCGAGCGCGGCAGCGTGAACGGGGCCTGCACGAGGTCGAGGTGGCGGCCGGCGAGACCGGCCAGCGCCGAGGCATCCATGGTCGTCGAGCGCTCGGTCATCGTCCTCCCAGTCCCGAAGCGGCCATGCTGTTGAGGATGCGACGCTGACCGATGATGAACACGATGAGCATCGGGATCGTCGAGATCGCGCTCGCCGCCATCACGAGGCCGTAGTTCACCGAACCGAACTGGCCCTGGAAGCTCGAGAGCAGCAGCGGCACCGTGAACAGGTCGGGCGTGTTCAGCAGCACGAGCGGGAACAGGAAGGCGTTCCACACGTCGAGGGCGACGATGATGCTGAGCGCCGCGAGCCCGGGCTTCAGGTTCGGCAGGATGACGCTCCAGAAGATGCGCCAGCGTCCGGCGCCGTCGACGAGCGCCGCCTCCTCGAGCTCCTTCGGCAGGCTCAGCACGAACTGGCGCATGAGGAACACCGCGAACGGGTTCGCGAGCAGCCCCGGCACGATGAGCGCGAGGTGCGAGTCGACCCAGCCGAGCTGCGTCATGAGCAGGTAGAACGGGATGAGCGTCACCTGCTTCGGGATCATCTGCGTCGCGAGGAACACGATGAACAGCACCTTCGCCCCGCGGAAGCGGATGCGCGCGAACGCGTAGCCCGCCATCGAGGCCGTGAGCAGCGTGCCGGCCACGACGAGCGCCGCGATGTAGAGGCTGTTGAGGTACGCCTGGCCGAACGGCACCGCGTTCCACGCCTCGACGTAGTTGTCGGCCGTCCACGGCTGCGGCAGGAACGCGAGCGGGTCCTGCAGCAGCTGCGGCAGGGTCTTGAACGACGTCAGCAGCATCCAGATGAAGGGGAACACCATCGCCACGCCGGCGACGACGAGCACGATGTGCAGCGCCGTCGAGCTCAGGCGGCGCTTGCCCTTGCCCGTGCGGGGCGCCGTGGGGCGGTAGCCGGGTGCGCTCAGCGCAACGGTCGAGTCGGTCGGGGGCGTCTGCGTGCCGTCGGCGAGGCGCGGATTCGTGAGACTCATGCGGCGTCGTCCTCGTAGTGCACGAACTTCTTCTGGGCGCCGAACTGGATCGCCGTGATGATGAGCGTCAGCACGAGCAGGATGACGCTCGCCGCGCTCGACGGGCCGATCTCGAACTTGCCGAAGCCGAGATCGTAGATGTGGTACACGATCGTGCGGGTCGCGTTGTCGGGCCCGGCGTTCGAGACGAGCACGTAGACCGTGTCGAAGGTCTGCAGCGACGAGATGAACGCGACGACCGACGAGAAGAACACGATGGGCGACAGCAACGGCAGGCGGATGCTCGTGAACAGGCGCCACGGGCCGGCGCCGTCGATGCGTGCGGCCTCGATGACCGAGGGCGAGATGTTCTGCAGGCCGGCGAGGAAGATCACGACGTTGAGGCCGAGCGACGACCAGATCGTGACGATGCAGACCGCGAGCAGCGCGAGCTTCGGGTCCTGCAGCCAGTCGGGCGGGGCGATGCCGAAGATCTTCGCGATCGCGGTCGACAGCACCCCGTCGGCGCGGAACATCTGCTGCCAGATCATGGCCACCGCGACGGTCGACGTCACGACCGGGGCGAAGAACAGCACGAGGTAGAGCGTGCGGGTCTTCAGCTTCTCGAGCGCGACCGCGATCATCACGGCGAGTCCGAGGCCGATCGGCACGGTGACGACCGCGATGATCAGCGTGTTGACGATCGATCGCCACAGCAGCTCGTCCTGGAACTGCGCCGTGAAGTTCTCGAACCCGACCCAGGTCAGCTCGGACAGGCCGTCCCAGCTGGCGAACGCGAGCACGAGGCTCGCGACGAACGGCAGGACGACGAAGAGCAGCATGCCGAACAGCTGCGGGCCGATGAACACGTAGCCCCAGCGGCGGTCGCGGCGACGCCACGCCGCCTCCTTGCGGTACGTGCGCGGGGGCGGAGCGGATGCCGCAGGGAGCTCCTGCAGCATCCGCTCGCCGGTGGCGATCTGGCTCACGCTATTCGCCCGACTTCTCCGCGACGAGGTCGGCGGTGGCGTCGAGCGTCTGCTGTGCGTCGGCCTTGCCCTCGTACAGCTTCAGGAACAGGTCGCTGATGTCGGTCGAGAGCCCGGGAACGCGCGCCTCGGCGGCGTAGTTGGTGAAGCCGATGTCGCGCATGTCGAGGAACGTCTGGGCGTGCGCCGGGTAGCCGTCCTCGAGCACCACGTCGTCGGCGCCCTTGATCGACGGCACGGCGTTGCCGCCGCCCTCGAGGCGGAACGTCTGGCCCTCGGCCGAGAGGAACTCGGTCCAGAACGTGAACGCGGCGTCCTTCGCCTTCGTGTTGCCGTTGATCGCGAGGAACGAGACGGCGACACCGGTCGGCGCGGCCTGCCCATCGGGCGTCGGCCAGCGCACGATGTCGTAGGCGTCGGGGTCGCCCGCGGTCTGCACGGTGCCGATCGTGTAGCGGCCCTGCACGAAGAAGCCCGACTTGTGCGTGACGAACACGCTGTCGGCTCCGGCGCCGTCGGGCAGGGTGTCGGCGACGACGAAGGTGCCGTCCTGGAACAGGCCGCCGAGTTCGTCGATCGCCTCGACGCTCGCCGGGTCGGCGTCGGCCGTGAAGGCGCCCGACTCGTCGTACGGTGCGGGCAGGCCCTGCGACGAGAGCCAGCTCCAGTGCGTGGCCCAGTAGTTCCAGAACATCGAGCCGGTGAGCCCCGCGTCCTTGAGCTTCGCGTTCATCTCGAGGTACTTGTCGGTCGTCCACTCGCCGTTCTCGGCGAGCGTGGCCGGGTCCTCGGTGATGCCGGCCGCTTCGAGCGCGGTCCTGTCGTACCAGAGCACGTCGGGGTTCGAGTCGTTCGGGGCGCCGTAGTACTCGTCGTCCTTCTCGGCGGCGCCGAACAGGCCGGGGAAGAAGTCGTCGGGCTTGGTCTGGCTGTCCTTCGACTCCATGAGCTTCTTCAACGGCATGAGCCGGCCCGAGTCGGCGAACTGGCCCATCTTGTCGTCGCCGACGTAGAACACGTCGGGCGCGGTGTTGCTCGCGAGCTGCGCGAGCAGCTTCGAGTGGTAGTCGCCGTAGTCGGCGACGGGCTGGAGCTTCACGGTGATGTCGGGGTGGCGGTCCATGAACTCCTCGTTGAACTCCTTGTACCGCGTGAGCTCCTCAGCGGTGCCCCACGTCGACCACACGACGGTGTTCTCGTCCTTCGCACCTCCCCCGCCGCTGCATGCCGCCAGTCCGAGGGCGAGGGCGCTTGCCGCGCCGATCGCCAGGAGACGCCTCATCTTCGAGTTCGCGCGGGCCATTCCGCTACCTCTTTCGTCATTGCAGGAGGTGCCGACGAGGGTGTCGGCGGTGAGGGGATGCTTCGCCATTATTCTGTATACAAAACTCAATTCCGTCAAGACGTGACAGGTCACGAACGGGCAACGGCACCGTTCTCCGACCCGCTCGAGGCGCCGCCCCCTGAGAACGACGGATGCCCCGTGGCCGACCGGCCACGGGGCATCCGTGTGATTCGAAGTGACGTTGCGCTACACGCGCGCCGGCACCTTCGCGGCGACGAGCTCCGCGATCTGCACGGCGTTCAGTGCCGCGCCCTTGCGCAGGTTGTCGTTCGAGACGAAGAGCACGAGGCCCTTGCCCTCGGGCGCCGACTGGTCCTGGCGGATCCGGCCCACGTAGCTCGGGTCGTTGCCCGCGGCCTGCAGCGGCGTCGGGACGTCGCTGAGCTCGACACCCGGCGCCACGGCGAGCAGCTCGGTCGCGCGCTCGGGCGTGATCGGGTTCGCGAACTCGGCGTGGATCGAGAGCGAGTGGCCCGTGAACACGGGCACGCGCACGCAGGTGCCGGCGACGAGCAGGCCCGGCAGCTCGAGGATCTTGCGGCTCTCGTTGCGGAGCTTCTTCTCCTCGTCGGTCTCGTTGTCTCCGTCGTCGACGATCGAGCCGGCGAGCGGGATCACGTCGAAGGCGATCGGGCGCGGGAACTTCTCGGGCGCGGGGAACTCGACGGCCGAGCCGTCGTGCACGAGGTCGATCGTGTTCTGCTCGACGGCGGCGCGCGCCTGCTCGAGCAGCTCCTCGCCACCGGCGAGACCGGCACCGGAGACGGCCTGGTAGGTCGACACGACGAGCCGCTCGAGGCCGGCCTCGTCGTGCAGCACCTTCAGCACGGGCATCGCGGCCATGGTGGTGCAGTTCGGGTTCGCGATGATGCCCTTCACGGCCTGGTCGATCGCGTGCGGGTTGACCTCGCTCACGACGAGCGGGACCTCGGGGTCCATGCGCCACCCGCTGGAGTTGTCGATGACGGTGACGCCGGCCGCGGCGAAACGCGGAGCCTGCGCCTTCGAGAGCGTCGCACCGGCGGAGAAGATCGCGAGGTCGAGCCCGGTGGGATCGGCGGTCGAGGCGTCCTCGACGACGATGTCCTCACCCTTGAACGGCAGCGTGGTGCCGGCCGAACGCGCCGAGGCGAAGAAGCGGATCTGCGCGACCGGGAAGTCGCGCTCCTCGAGGAGGCGGCGCACGACCGCGCCGACCTGACCGGTGGCGCCGACGACGCCGATGTTCACACCGTTGCTCATTTCACCCTCTTGATCGTCGAGTTCATTTCAGTTTGCAGGACTTCGGAGGCTGCTCAGGACGAAGTCGGTGATTCCGTCCTGAATTGGCAGCTTTCTCCTGAATTCAGGCGGGGATGCCTCGCGCTGGCGCGGCGCTAGCGACCGGTGCCCGCGTGGACGATCGCGTCCTCGTCGCCGTCGAGCTCGAACGCCGTGTGCACGGCCTGCGCGGCCGCCTGCACGCTGTCGGCGCGCGTCACGACCGAGATGCGGATCTCGCTCGTCGAGATCATCTCGATGTTGATGCCGGCCTCGTAGAGCGCCTCGAACAGTCGCGCCGAGACGCCGGTCGCCGAGCGCATCGCGTTGCCGACGAGCGAGAGCTTGCCGATCTGGTCGTCGTACTGCAGCGACTCGAAGCCGATGGCCTCCTGCGCGCTCGCGAGCGCGGTCAGCGCCCGCTCGCCGTCGGCCTTCGGCAGGGTGAACGAGATGTCGGTGCGACCGGTCGCCGCCGCCGACACGTTCTGCACGATGACGTCGACGTTCGCGTTCGTGCCGGCGACGATCTTGAAGATCTTCGCGGCGACGCCCGGCTTGTCGGGCACGCCGACGACCGTGATCTTCGCCTCGGACAGGTCGATCGCGACTCCGGCGATGACGGACTCTTCCACAGCTGCTCCTTCGGGAAGACGCGAGGGGTCGTACACGATCGTCCCCTCGCTGTTGTTGAACGACGAACGGACGTGCAGGGTGACGCCGTGACGACGCGCGTACTCGACCGCGCGGATGTGCAGGACCTTCGCGCCCGATGCGGCGAGCTCGAGCATCTCCTCGCTCGTCACCCTGTCGAGCTTGCGCGCCTTCTTCACGACGCGGGGGTCGGAGGTGAAGACGCCGTCGACGTCGGTGTAGATCTCGCAGACGTCGGCCTCGAGGGCCGCCGCCAGCGCGACGGCGGTCGTGTCGCTGCCGCCGCGCCCGAGGGTCGTGATGTCGCGGGTGTCGCGGTTGAAGCCCTGGAAGCCGGCGACGATCACGATCGCTCCGTCGTCGAGCGCCTCGCGCAGCCGCACGGGGGTGACGTCGACGATACGGGCGGCGCCGTGCTGGGCGTCGGTGATCATGCCGGCCTGGCTGCCGGTGAAGCTGCGGGCCTCGTGCCCCATGCTCTTGATCGCCATCGCGAGCAGCGCCATCGAGATGCGCTCGCCCGCCGACAGCAGCATGTCGAGCTCGCGGGGCGCCGGGATCGGCGACACCTCGCTCGCGAGGTCGAGCAGCTCGTCGGTCGTGTCGCCCATCGCCGAGACGGCCACGACGACGTCGTTGCCCGCCTTGCGGGTCTCGACGATGCGCTTCGCAACCCGTTTGATGCTCTCGGCATCGGCGACGGACGAGCCGCCGAACTTCTGCACGATCAAGCTCACGTGGCCTCCCGGGGATTCTGGGCGCGCGCGGGCCGACGGGCCCGTCGTCGGAGTCTTCATCATACGGCGGCCCGCATGCGCGGCCCGCCATGTGACGCCGTCGTGACGGCTCGTGCGACCGGGGCACGACCGCACCCGCAGGAGTAGCATGCGGCCATGTCCGAGGTGCTCGACGGCTGGTCCGAGTTCAACGTCGCGATGGTGGGCGCGACGGCGGCGCTCGCCGGCCTCCTCATCGTGGCGATGTCGGTGAACATCCGCACGATCCTCGAGTCGCCGACCCTTCCCGCCCGGGCCGCGGCGTCCATCGCCACCCTGGTGCTCGCGATCGTGGTCACGGGGCTCGCGCTCGCACCCGACCAGCCCGCCTGGCTCTACGGGGTCGAGGTGCTCGGGGTCGCGCTCCTCGCCGGATCCTTCGAGGTGCACGCGATCCGGGTGATCCACCGCGACGCGACCGAGCACCGCGGCAGTGCGCTCGAGCAGCTCGCGAAGTCGATCGCCGGGGTGCTGCCGCTCGTCGCGTACCTCGGCGGCGCGATCGCCCTCATCGCGGGCGCACCGGCCGTCGGCCTCTGGGCGCTCGGCGTCGCCACGCTCCTCGCGATCGCCACGGCGATCCTCTACTCGTGGGTCGTGCTCGTCGAGGTGCTGCGCTGAGGCTCAGCCCTCGTGATCGCGCGGCATGTACCACTCGGTGAACTCGCTCGCACGCCCGTCCGGGGCGAAGCGGATCACCCAGAGGTTCAGGTAGTCGCGCTCGGCCGGGTACTCGGTGCGGCCCTGCACGAGGGCGAGCTCGGATGTCTCGTGCACGACGTGCCAGTCGAAGCTCCACGCCCCCGGTTCGTCGGCGTCCTCGATCCAGCCCGAGACGATCTCGGCACGCCCGCGACGGGGCTCCACGTCGGGTGCCGTGAGGTAGCTGGCGTCATCGGTGAAGAGACCGCCGATCGCGTCGGGATCGTTGCTCTGCCAGGCGCGGAGGTAGCCGGTGACCCAGTTCGCGGTGCGTTCGCTCGCGGATTCGCTCATCACCCCGGTCTACGCGCGCTCGACTCGCGCGTCAACCCGACGGCCCGATCGCGGCGTCGGCCGCAGCGGCGACCTCGACCGGGGGCGCGAGTCAGCCGACGACGCGACGGCCCTCGAACGCGCGACCGAGCGTGACCTCGTCGGCGTACTCGAGGTCGCCGCCGACGGGCAGGCCCGAGGCGAGACGGGTGACCTTGATCTCGAGCGTGGTGAGCAGCCGGCTGAGGTAGGTCGCCGTCGCCTCGCCCTCGAGGTTGGGATCGGTCGCGATGATGACCTCGACGACGGTGCCGTCGGCGAGCCGCTGCATGAGCTGGCGGATGCGCAGTTCGTCGGGGCCGATGCCGTCGATCGGGCTGATGGCGCCGCCGAGCACGTGGTACAGCCCGCGGAACTCACGGGTGCGCTCGATCGCGACGACGTCCTTGGCCTCTTCGACGACGCAGATGAGCGAGGGGTCGCGGCGGGGGTCACGGCAGATCGAGCACGTCGACTGCTCGGAGACGTTGCCGCAGATCTCGCAGAACCGCACCTTGTCGCGCACGGTGGTCAGGATCTCGGCGAGGCGGGAGACGTCGAAGTGCTCGGTCTGCACGATGTGGAACGCGATGCGCTGCGCCGACTTCGGCCCGATGCCGGGCAGCCGGCCGAGCTCGTCGATCAGTTCTTGGACGATGCCTTCGTACACGGGCTACCCACGCTCCCCGAAGCCGCGCGCCGGAGCTTCGACCTCTTCGAGGAAGGTCGCGCCGAGCACCTCGCGCACGACGGCCTCGCCGTACCGCTGGATGCCGCCGTCGGTCGTCGAGGCCACGGGACGCGACGGCGCGCGTCGCGCCGGGGCCGGGCGGCCCTGCGCCGGAGCCCGTCGAGAGTCGGCCGGAGGCGGGGGTGCGTCGAACGGCTCGGGCGCAGGGCCCGGGTCGAACGGCGGCTCCTCATCGGCCGGCGGCGCCTCGGCGTCGTCGGGCACGAAGTCGGGGATGCCATGGCTCGATTCGGCGGCGCTCGTCGCGGAAGGCCCGGCCGCGCGCGGCCCCGCGTCAGGAGCCGGTCGTTCGGCGAGTGCCGTCGCGGTGCGCGCGGGCGCCTCGGCCGCGGCCGTGCCGGCGGGATCGGCGTCGGGTTCGGGATCGCGCGGGATCGCGACCGTCGCCCACGAGTCGACCGGCCCGGTCGGCGTCTCGGCCGGCCGCTCCTGCACGGCAGCCGTCGGCGCCGGCGCGCTCGTCGCAGAGGCCTCGGCGGCGTCGGTGCGGGCCGGAACCGGCCCCCCGCCGCTCGGATGTGCCGTGTCGGGGCCGGTCGGCGTCGGAGCCGGGGCCGCGCCGCCACCGCCCGGAGCGGGCGACGGCGTCGGCGCGGGCGCGGTCTGACCGCCGCCGCCGCTGCCGATCACGCGCGGCACGAACTTGACGGTCACGCCGAGCACCTCGGCGATCGCCGTGCGCAGCAGGTCGGCCGCCGTCTGCGTGCCGCTGCCCGCCCGCAGGCCGTCGAGGTCTCCGGGGCTCGCGAAGCCGAGCACGAGCACGGCCTCGTCGGTGCGGTACTCGAGCACCTGCGCTGCGAGCGCCGCCATCCATGCGGTGCGCTTGGTGCGCTGGAGGACGTTGAGCACCTCTGGCCAGGCGTCGCGCACCTGCTGCACCGTGATGGGACCGCTCGGCCGGACGCGTTCGGCCGGCGGCGCCGGCGCTTCGGCCACCGGTTCGGGCACGACCTGAGCAGGCTCGACCGGCGCGGACGCGGCCGGCGCCGTCGACTCGGCCGGCCGGGCCTCGGCCGCCGGATCGGCGGCACGCGCCGGAGCTGCGGTCGGCTCGGCCTGACGGCTCGGTGCCGCAGTGGCCTCGCGCGTGGCGGCGGCGCGAGGCGCCGGCTCGGCCGCACGAGTCGCCGCCGGCACGGCACCGCCCGACGACGCACCGCTCGATGCGACCGCGAGGGCCCCGCCCTCGACGGCCCGCTCGAGCCGCTCGACGCGCGCGAGCGCGCCGCGCTCGGAGTCGTCGCTCGCCGGCACGAGCACCCGGGCCAGCATGAGCTCGAGGTGCAGGCGCGGCGAGGTCGCGCCCGTCATCTCGGTGAGGGTCTGGCTGACGAGGTCGGCCACGCGCGACAGCTCGGCCGAGCCGAACGCCCGGGCCTGGGTCGCCATGCGGGCGAGCTCGTCTTCGGGCACGCCGCGCAGCACGGCCGCGGCCGCCTCGGGCGTCGACGCGGCGACGACGATGAGGTCGCGGAGCCGCTCGAGCAGGTCTTCGACGAAGCGTCGCGGGTCCTGTCCGGTCTGCACGACGCGGTCGGCCGCGGCGAACGCCCCGGCGGCGTCGTGCGTGCCGATCGCGTCGATGACCTCGTCGAGCAGGGCGCCGTGCGTGTAGCCGAGCAGCGCCACGGCCCGCTCGTAGTCGATCGTCGAGCCCTCGGAGCCCGCGATCAGCTGGTCGAGGAGCGAGAGCGTGTCACGGGGCGACCCGCCGCCGGCGCGCACGACGAGGGCGAGCACGCCGGGCTCGACCGAGATGCCCTCTTCAGTGCAGAGCTGCTGCACGTACTCGAGCATCGGCGCGGGCGGCACCAGCCGGAACGGGTAGTGGTGGGTGCGCGAGCGGATGGTGCCGAGCACCTTGTCGGGTTCGGTCGTCGCGAAGATGAACTTGATGTGCTCGGGCGGCTCTTCGACGATCTTCAGCAGCGCGTTGAACCCGCCCGAGGTCACCATGTGCGCCTCGTCGATGATGAAGATCTTGTAGCGATCGCGGGCGGGGGCGAAGATCGCCCGCTCGCGCAGGTCGCGCGCGTCGTCGACGCCGCCGTGGCTCGCCGCGTCGATCTCGACGACGTCGAGCGAGCCGCCGCCGCCGCGCGACAGCTCGACGCAGCTTGGGCACACTCCGCACGGAGCATCCGTCGGGCCCTCTGCGCAGTTCAGGCAGCGCGCGAGGATGCGCGCCGACGTCGTCTTGCCGCAGCCGCGGGGGCCGCTGAACAGGTAGGCGTGATTGACCCGATCGGTGCGGAGCGCCGTCATCAGCGGCTCCGTCACCTGGGACTGGCCGATCATCTCGGCGAACGTCTCTGGCCGGTAGCGGCGATATAGGGCGGTGACCACGATTCAATCGTAGTTGCCGCGTCCGACACGCCATCCGGATGCCTCGGGCGTACGATGCACGGACGGAAGGAGCGTGATGACGGTGACGACGATGACTCCGGCTCAGCTCGAGCGATTCGAGGCCCGCCTGCTCGCCGAACGCGGGGAGGCCGCCGAACGCGCGGCCGAGTTCGGCGATGTGATGGGCGAGGTCCGAGCGGCCAGATCCGGCGCCAGCGCCGACGACGAGCACGACCCCGAGGGCCCGACGATGACCCAGGAGTGGTCGCAGCGCACCGCGGTGCTCGCCGACGTCGAGCACGAGCTCGCCGAGATCGACCGCGCCCTCGCCCGCATCGCCGACGGCAGCTACGGCTTCTGCGCCCGCTGCGGCAAGCGCATCACGGTCGCCCGGCTCGACGCGCGCCCGACGGCCACGCTCTGCATCGACTGCGCCCGCCTCGAGCGCTGACCGACCCGGCCGCGCTCAATCGCGACGGCGGTACGCCTGGATCATCGGGCAGTCGAAGGGATCGCGCGCGGCGAGGCCGACCCGGTTGAGGTAGGCGATGACGATGCCGTACGACTCGATAAGCCCGGTCTCGGTGTAGCGGAGGTCGTTCTCGCGGCAGTACTCGCGCACGATCTCCTGCGTGCGCTTGAGCGCCGGCCGCGCCATGCTCGGGAAGAGGTGGTGCTCGATCTGGTAGTTGAGGCCGCCCATGAGCGAGTCCATGAACCGCCCGCCGCGGATGTTGCGGCTCGTGAGCACCTGGCGCTCGAGGAAGTCGACGCGGACCCCGCGCGGGATGAGCGGCATGCCCTTGTGGTTGGGCGCGAACGACGCGCCCATGTAGACGCCGAAGACGCCGAGCTGCACGAAGAGGAACACGGTCGCGAGCAGCGGCGGGAACGCCCAGAACACGAGCGCGGCGACCCCGACGAGGCGCACGGCGATGAAGGCGAGCTCGAGCCCGCGGCGCTTCACCGTGTTGCGGCGGTCGAGCACGTGCCGGATGCCGTGGACGTGCAGGTTGAGGCCCTCGAGCAGCAGGAGCGGGAAGAACAGGTACCCCTGCTTGCGCGTGATCAGGCGGACGAGACCGCGGCTCTCCGCGGCATCCTCCTCGAGGAACGAGATCGTGTCCTTCGCGATGTCGGGGTCGCGGCCGATCATGTTCGGGTTGCCGTGGTGGCGGGTGTGCTTGTTCATCCACCAGCTGTAGCTGATGCCGACGACGAGGTCGGCGAGCACGAGCCCGGCCCAGTCGTTCACCGGCCCCGAGCGGAAGATCTGCCGGTGCGAGGCCTCGTGCGCCATGAAGGCGAACTGGGTGAAGACAACGCCGAGCACCGCGGCGATCACGAGCTGCCACCACGAGTCGCCGATCATGACCGACGCCGCGATCGCGGCACCGAGCACGACCGCCCAGAACACGGCCTTCCGCACGTAGAAGCCGACGAAGCGGTCGAGCAGCCCCTCGGCCTTGATCTGGCGCGACAGCCGCGCGAAGCCGCTCTGCGCCGGATCTACGGCGTCCTCGCGGCGGCGGCCAGCCGTCAGGATGACGGGCGACATGGTGCCCAGCGCACCGTCGGGGCGTTCAACGACCTGCAGGCTCATCTGCGCTCTTCTCGTCGTCCGAAGGCGCGAATGAGTCTCAGACGAACGATTCGGGGGCGTGTCCGCGGCCTGGTTCGACCACGACGCGAGCGTATGCAGGCGGTTCAGCGCGTCGCATCACACGGCTGAGCCATTCGCACCCCCTACCCCGGTACGGGTTCGGATGACTCGGCCGTCGCCGAAGCGGCACGCAGGCCCTTGAACGCCCGCAGGTACAACGGGCTCGACGCGAGCACCAGGTAGAGCCCCGCGCACACCACGAGGGTCGGCACGAGCCCCGCCTGCTCGGCCGCGAGGCCGCCGAGGAACGCGCCCAGCGGCATGGTCGCGGCGACGCCCGCGGTGGTCACGCCGAACACCCGGGCGCGCATGCCGTCGGGGATCAGCCCGTACATCGCGGTCGAGATCATCGGGTTGATGGCGCCCGCGGCGAGCCCCGACAGCGCGAGCACGGGCAGCAGCACCGGCGCGGGCGCGCCGAGCGCCATCGTCAGGTAGGGCACGGTGCCCGCGATGAGGAAGCACACCGCGAACATCACCCGACCCGAGAATCGGTGCCCGACCGCCCCGAAGAGCACCGAGCCGGTCAGCGCACCGGCCGCGAAGCATCCGACCATGAAGCCCAGCTGGGCAGGATCGCCGAGCACCTCGGTCGCGTACAGCGGCTTCAGCACGGTCATGCCGGCCGCGTCGATCGCGTTCGTGAGCGTCACGAGCAGCACGATCGCGCGCAGCAGCGGCGAGGATGCCACGAAGCGGAGCCCCTCCATGAAACCGCCGCGCGGGGCCGGGTCGGCGGCGTCGGGCTCGCGGGCCTCCTCGGCGCCGGGGCGTCGCGGCACGAAGCAGAGCACGAGCAGCGCCGAGACGACGAACCCGCCGGCGTCGACGACGAGCGCCGGCATCGGCCCGAGGAACGCGACGAGGGCGCCCGCGGTGCCCGCACCGAGCATCATCGCGGTGCGCTGCACCGCCGCCTGGGCTCCCGCGGCCCGTTCGATCGGCCAGTGCGCGAGCTTCGCGAGGTCGGGCGTCATCGAGGTCTTCGCCGTGTCGCCCGGAGGGTCGAGGAGCCCGCCGAGGAAGACGAGGGCGAGCATCGCCCCGAACGGGAGCCCCACGGTCGCATGGAGGATCGGGATGGCGAGCACCGTCACGGCGCTCGCGAGGTCGGCGACGATCGACGACAGCCGGTAGCCGAACCGGTCGACGAGCACGCCGCCGAGCGCCCCGCCGATGACGAGCGGCACGGTCGCGAAGACGCCGACGACGCCGGCGGCGAGCGGCGAGCCCGTCTGGGTGAGCGCGATGATCGGCAGGGCGACGAGCGCGATCGCGTTGCCGCCGAGCGAGAACAGGGCGGCCGCGAGGTTCGCGACGAGCGGGAGTCGCCGGCGGGCGCCCGCCTCGGCGGCGGCCCGGCCGCCTTCGGTCGCGGTCTCGGTCGCGGTCTCGACCAGCTCGCTCATCGCTCGCTCCTCGGGAAGGTGTGGGTGATCCAGCGCACGGCGCGGGTGCCCGGCCGCGGCTCGCGCCCGACCGCCCACCACTTCTCGCGCACCGCGGCGAGTTCGGCGGTGAGCTCGCGGAACTCGTCGAGGGTGAGCTGCGCGCCGCCGTCGCTCGAATCGGAGGCGGCGATCCAATCGGGCTCGAGCCCGCGCTCGGCGTCGAGCGCGTCGAGGAGTTCGCGGTGGTACGAGTCGATGACGGTGCGGCGCATCGCCTCGGCGGCCTCGCGGCGTTCGGGGTCGTCGAGATAGCTCTCGGCGTTCAGGCTCGTCATGTCGTGGGCCGAGCGCCACCAGCGCTCGCGACCGTCGCGCTCGTGCTCGGGCGCGGGCTCGACGAAGCCGTGCTTGGCGAGCGTCGACAGGTGGTAGCTGATCGACCCCGACGCCGCTCCGGTCGCCTCGGCGAGCATGCCCACCGAATGCGGGCCGTGCATGCGGAGGAGGCCGAGGATGCGCAGCCGCAGCGGGTGCGCCATGGCGCGCATGGCGCCCGCGTCGCGCAGGTCGATGGAGTTCCGGCTCTCGCTCACGCCACCATGCTAACTCTGCAAGAACTATTGCGCAACAGTTCTTGCATATCCCCGCGCGCCGATTCCCCGAGCCTGCAACGGTGTTTCTCAGGACCGCCCTCGCGTTGCTCAGGATGCCCTCGCCGCACTCGACGACCGTTGCGCCAGATCCCGGCGCGCTCGGGTCCGGGTCATCCTGAGAAGCGCGAGCACGTCCTGAGAAGCAGAGATGGGGTCCTGAGAAACGTGAGGTGGGGGCCTGAGAAGCTGTGATCAGGCCGAGACGGCCTCGAGGGTCTGGCGGGCGATCTCGAGCTCTTCGTCGGTGGGGACGACGAGCACCGTGACGGGCGACGCGTCGGTCGAGATCACGCGGGTCTCCCCCGAGCGGGCCGCGTTGCGCTCGGCGTCGAGCTCGATGCCGAGACGCTCGAGCCCGGCCAGCGCGGCGGCGCGCACCGGGGCCGAGTTCTCCCCCACCCCGGCCGTGAACGAGATCACGTCCACCCCGCCGAGCTGCGCCAGGTACGCCCCGATGTACGCCTTCAGCCGGTGCGCATACACCTCGAGGGCGAGCGCTGCGCGCTCCTCCCCCGCTTCGGCCGCGTCGACGAGGTCGCGCATGTCGGCGTGCCCGCCGAGGCCGAGGATGCCGCTGCGCCGGTTCAGGAGTTCGTCGACGCCGTCGACGTCGAGGCCCGCGCGACGCTGCAGGTGCAGCAGGATCGCCGGGTCGAGGTCGCCCGAGCGGGTGCCCATCACGAGTCCCTCGAGCGGCGTCATGCCCATGCTCGTGTCGACCGAGCGGCCGCCGGCGACCGCGCACGCCGAGGCGCCGTTGCCGAGGTGCAGCACGATCTGGTCGAGCTCCTCGAGGGGCCGGCCGAGGAACTCGGCCGCTGCGCGCGAGACGTAGCGGTGCGAGGTGCCGTGGAAGCCGTACCGGCGGATGCGGTGCTTCGCCGCCACGTCGCGGTCGATCGCGTACGTGTACGCCGCCGGCGGCATGGTCTGGTGGAACGCCGTGTCGAACACCGCCACGTGCGGCACGTCGGGGAACGCCCGCTGCGCCGCCTCGATGCCCTCGAGGTTCGCGGGGTTGTGCAACGGCGCGAGGCTCGACAGCTCGTCGATGTTGATCTTCACGAGCGGCGTGATCACCGTCGGCTCGAAGAAGCGGGCGCCGCCCTGCACCACCCGGTGCCCGACCGCGACCGGCGGGTACTGCTCGAGCGACGGCCCGTGTGCGGCGAACCCCTCGAGCATGACGTCGAACGCGGCGAAGTGGTCGGGCACGTCGACCGCGGCATCCCACGTCGAGCCGAGGCTGTCGTTCTCGGGACCCTCGTGCCGGTGCCTGGCGTGCCCGCCCTCACGGCCGATGCGTTCGACCAGCCCGCTCGCGAGCGCCTCGCCGCTCGCCGCGTCGACGAGCTGGTACTTCAACGACGACGAACCCGAGTTGACGACGAGGACGAGGCTCACGAGGCATCCGCCGCCTGGATCGCCGTGATCGCCACGGTGTTCACGATGTCCTGCACGAGCGCCCCCCTCGAGAGGTCGTTGACGGGCTTGCGCATGCCCTGCAGCACCGGCCCGATCGCGACGGCGCCGGCCGAACGCTGCACCGCCTTGTAGGTGTTGTTGCCGGTGTTGAGGTCGGGGAAGACGAACACGGTCGCCCGCCCCGCGACATCCGAGTCGGGGAGCTTGGTGCGCGCGACCGCCGCGTCGGCCGCGGCGTCGTACTGGATCGGCCCCTCCACCGCCAGCTCGGGCGCCCGCTCGCGCACGAGCTCGGTGGCACGCCGCACCTTGTCGACGTCGGCGCCTGCACCCGACTCCCCCGTCGAGTACGAGAGCATCGCGATGCGCGGCTCGATGCCGAACTGCGCGGCGGTGGCCGCCGACGAGATCGCGATGTCGGCGAGCTGCTCGGCCGTCGGGTCGGGCACGATCGCGCAGTCGCCGTAGACGAGCACGCGGTCGGCGAGCGCCATCAGGAACACGCTCGAGACGACCTCGACGCCCGGCCGCGTCTTGATGATCTCGAAGGAGGGCCGGATCGTGTGGGCCGTCGTGTGCGCCGCCCCCGAGACCATGCCGTCGGCCATGCCGAGCTCGACCATCATGGTGCCGAAGTACGAGACGTCCTGCACGCGCTCGCGCGCCTGCTCGAGGGTGACGCCCTTGTGCGCGCGGCGCTTCTGGTACTCCTCGGCGAAACGGGTCACGTAGACGAAGTCGTGGTTCGAGAGCACCGTCGCGCGCGAGATGTCGAGGCCGAGCCCGATCGCCCGCGAGCGCACCTCGATCTCCTCGCCGAGGATCGTGAGCTCGGCGACGTCGCGCGCGAGGAGGGTCGCGGCGGCCCGGAGGATGCGGTCGTCGTAGCCCTCGGGCAGCACGATGTGCTTGCGCTCGCGGCGCGCCCGCTCGAGCAGGCCGTACTCGAACATGAGCGGGGTGACGACCTCGGGGCGCGCGATCTCGAGCCGGTCGAGCAGCGCCTGGCCGTCGACGTGCTGCTCGAAGAGCGACAGCGCGGTGTCGCGCTTCCGCTGCGACTCGGCGGCGAGGCGGCCGCGGGTGTGGGTGATCGCGAGCGCGGTCTCGTAGCTCGTCAGCTGGGTGCGGATGATCGGCAGCCCGGCCTTCAGGCCCTCGACCAGTCGCTCGATGTGGCCCGAGAGCGGGAACCCGCCGTTCAGCACGATGCCCGAGATCGACGGGAACGTCGCCGAGGAGTGCGCCGTGAGCACCCCGAGCAGCACCTCGCTGCGATCGCCGGGCACGATCACGACCGAGCCCTCGATGAGGTGGGAGAGCACGTTCTCCATCGACATCGCCGCGATCACGACGCCGAGCGCCTCGCGGTCGAGCAGGTCGGCGTCGCCCGCGTAGAGCTCGCCGTCGACGGCGTCCATGATCGAGCGCATCGACGGCGCGACGAGGAACTGGTCTTCGGGGATCGCCCACACTGCGGCGGATGCCTCGCCCGACGCCGCGGCGATCGGCCCGCGGTCCGAGCGCGACGCGCCCAGCACCGCGCCGACGATCTCGGTGAGCCGTGCGGGATCGGCGCGGTTGACGACGATGCCGAGGAGCGATGCGTGTTCGCGTTCGAGCTCCTCGACGGCGAGCTCGGTGAGCTGCGCGAGCTCGTCGGCGGTGCGCGCCTCGGTGTCGCCGAGGTGCTCGCTGCGCCCGCGGCCCTGGCCCTCGCCGACCCGCCCGCCGAGCACGAGGAGCACGGGGGCGCCGAGGTTCGCGGCGATGCGCGCGTTGTAGGCGAGCTCGGTCGGGCTGCCGACGTCGGTGTAGTCGGAGCCGATGATGACGACCGCGTCGCACCGGCTCTCGATCGCCTTGAACCGGCGCACGATCGTCGCGAGCGCCGCGTCGGGGTCGGCGTGGACCTCTTCGTACGCGACGCCGATCGCCTCGTCGTAGTCGATCGGCACGACTCCGTCGTGCGCGATCAGGAGTTCGAGGACGTAGTCGCGCTCGGCCGTGGATCGCGCGATCGGCCGGAAGACGCCGACGCGGGTCGCCCGGTGGGTCAGGGTGTCGAGCGTGCCGAGCGCGACGGTGGACTTGCCGGTGTTGCCCTCGGCCGAGCAGATGTAGATGCTGTGCGCCACGCACTCAGCCTATTCGGCGTGTGCGCCGTCGGTTCTGAGTATCTCCGGTCAGTCGGCCGCCCGGTCGCGATGCGGTGCTGCGTCAGCCAGGACAGTGCGGCGAGCCACAGCAGCGCCGCGGTCGTCGCGACGAGCTCGAGCCAACCGCCGAGGTCGGTCGCGACGCCGGCGAGCGAGAGGATGCCGCCGGTCGCCGAGGTCGCGATGACGAGCAGGATGCTCGGGGCGGCGAGGGTCGCGTAGGCCCGCCCGAGCCGGAGCGTCTGGATGATGGCCACGCCCGCCAGCGCGAAGCCCGTGACGGCGGCGATGGTGTGCACGGCGTCCTGCGGGGCGGCGGCGGCACTGAACGGGATCGGACAGCCCGTCGTGCACGGCACCGCCGCGCCGACGGCGAACATCGCGCTGGCGCCGATGAGGCTCGTGCTCACCGCCCACGCGCCGAACAGCCCGCGCCCGCTGCGCAGGCCCCAGAGCCCGATCGCCGAGGCGGCACCGCCGAGCGCCACCAGCCCCAGCGAGAGGTTGAACGCCGTCGCGGTGATCTCGCCGGCGGCGCCGAGCCCGCTCACATAGGTGTTGCCGGGGAACACGATCCGCGAGGCCCACATCATGCCGAGCGCGAGCAGGACGAGGCCGGGGCCGACGAGGCGCAGGGCCATCGCCGTCGGGCCGCAGAGCCAGCGCGCGGTGGACGGGGAGACGTTCGAATGGGGCATCATTCCACGCTAGGAACGCGGCTGCGCGGTGTCGTCGGCACGGGGTGCCGTCGTCGTGGCACCCGGGGCCCATCCTCACGAGCTGGCCATCCGTCGGGAGGATGACGCGCGACCCGAGAGAGCGCGACCACGTCGGATCTCGGGCGCGGTCGGAACCCGAGCGTCATTCGCCTATGCTGATCGGGCACATCGACGTGCCGTGCCGTCCCCCCTGCGGCGCGACCCGAACAGAGACACCCACCTGTGAACCCCATCGCCCTCATCGGAGCGGGCCCCTCGGGCCTCGCCGGCGCGCGCGCCCTCAGCCGCGCCGGTCTTCCCTTCCACGGTTTCGAGGCCGGCGCCGACGTCGGCGGCCTCTGGAACATCGACAACCCGCGAAGCACCATGTACGAGTCGGCGCACCTCATCTCGAGCCGCACGACGACCGAGTTCGCCGAGTTCCCGATGCGTTCGACGGCCGACTACCCGAGTCACCGCGAACTCCTCGGCTACTTCCGCGACTACGCCGACGAGTTCGGCCTGCGCGAGCACTTCCGCTTCGGCACCCGGGTCACCGCGGTCGAGCCGCTGCCGGTCGAGGGCGGCGAGACGCCCGGCGCGAACGGATGGCGCCTCACCGCGGTCACCGACGACGGCGAGACGATCACGGGCGAGTACTCGAGCGTGATCCTCGCGAACGGCACCCTCGCCGAGCCGAACGTGCCGGCGT
Source organism: Agromyces sp. NPDC057679 (assembly GCF_042799635.1). Taxonomy (NCBI): domain Bacteria; kingdom Bacillati; phylum Actinomycetota; class Actinomycetes; order Micrococcales; family Microbacteriaceae; genus Agromyces; species Agromyces sp. NPDC057679. The sequence continues at coordinate 624,419 of NZ_JBHVIK010000001.1, forward strand.
TCCGCGGTGAGTTCACCGGCGAGCTCATGCACACGAGCGCCTACAAATCGGCGAAGGTGTTCGACGGCGAGCGCGTGCTCATCATCGGCGCCGGCAACTCGGGCTGCGACATCGCCGTCGACGCGGTGCACCACGCGGCATCCGTCGACCTGTCGGTGCGTCGTGGCTACTACTTCGTGCCGCGGTACCTGTTCGGCAGGCCGTCCGACACGCTCAACCAGGGCCGGCCGCTGCCCGCGCCGATCAAGCAGTTCATCGACGCCCGCGTGCTCAAGGCGTTCACGGGCGACCCGGTGCGGTTCGGCTTCCCGAAGCCCGACTACAAGATCTACGAGTCGCACCCGATCGTGAACACGCTCATCCTGAACCACCTCGGCCAGGGCGACCTCCGCATCGTGCCCGACGTCGACCGCTTCGACGGCCGCACCGTCCACTTCGCCGACGGCAGCTCGGCCGAGTACGACCGCGTCGTGCTGGCGACCGGGTACACGCTCGACTACCCGTTCGTCGCACGCGAGCACCTCGACTGGGCGGGGGCCTCGCCCTCGCTCTTCCTCAACATCTTCCCGCCGAGCTTCAACGGCCTGCACGTGCTCGGCATGATCGAGGCCTCGGGCATCGGCTGGCAGGGCCGCGCCGAGCAGGCCGAGCTCATCGCCGCGTACCTCGCCGCGGCTTCGAGCGCGCCCGAGCAGGCGGCACGGTTCAGGGCGCGGGCGGTTGCCCCGTGGCCCGACCTCACCGGCGGGTACGACTACCTCGGGCTCGACCGCATGTCGTACTACGTCAACAAGGACGCCTACCGGCGCACCGTGAAGCGGCTGCGCAAGACCCTGCCCGAGGCATCCGCTTCACCGAACCGGACCGGCGCCGCTGCTGATGCGCGCCGTTCGGCCGACCGGGACGGAGTGCGCGCATGAACATCGACGACGTCGTCCTGAACTTCACGCCCGGCTCGATGCTCGCCCTGAACGTCGTGCTCGGCTTCATCATGTTCGGCATCGCGCTCGACACCGCGCCGAGCGACTTCAAGGCCGTGCTCACCGCGCCGAAGGCCATGATCGTCGCGATGCTCGCGCAGATCATCCTGCTCCCGGCGGTCACGTTCGGGCTGACCCTGCTGCTGAACGTGCAGGCGTCGATCGCGCTCGGCATGATCCTCGTGGCGTGCTGCCCGCCCGGCAACATCTCGCAGGTGCTCACGTACCGTGCCCGCGGCAACGTGGCGCTCTCGGTCTCGATGACCGCGGTCGCGAACGCGCTCTACATCTTCGTGCTCCCCGTCAGCATCGTGTTCTGGGGCAACCTGCACCCGACGGCGTCGGAGCTCGTACGCGAGGTCAGCCTCAACGGCTGGCAGATGCTGATCGAGATCTTCCTCATCATCGGCCTGCCGTTCTTCGCCGGGCTCCTGATCCGGGCGAAGTGGCCACGTTTCGCGGCTCGCGTGCAGCCGTACGCCCGCTGGATCAGCCTCGCCGCGCTCGTCGGCTTCATCGTCATCGCCCTCGTCGGCAACTGGGCGATCTTCATGGCCTACATCGGCGTCGTGCTCGTCGCGGTGTTCCTGCACGACGCGGTCGCGCTCGGCCTCGGCTACGCGAGCGCCCGCATCGGCGGGCTCGGCGTGCGCGACCGGAAGGCGATCACCTTCGAGGTGGGCATCCGCAACGCCGGCCTCGGGCTCGGGCTCGTGTTCGCCTTCTTCGACGGCCTCGGCGGCATGGCGATCGTCGCCGGCTGGTGGGGCATCTGGGACATCATCGCGGGCCTCGCGGTCGCGACGCTGTGGGCGCGGCATTCGGCGAAGCGGTCGGATGCCACGGCGCCGGCCCCTGCGGTCGCCGCCGGGGCCTCCGGAAGCGAGCCCGTCGCATGAGGCGCGTGCTCGTCACCGGCGGCTCGGGGTTCCTCGGCTCCTCGGCGGTGCGCGCCCTCGCGGGCGACCCGCACGTCGAGCTCGTCGTCTCGGGCGACGTGCGCGAGCCCGCCTCGACGCCCGACGGGGTCGTCGTCGAGGCGTGCGACGTGACCGACGCCCAGGCCGTCGCCGCCGTCGTCCGCGAGCACCGCATCGACACGATCGTGCACCTCGCCGCGATCGTGAACCCGGGCGCCCTCGACGAGGAGATCGAGTACCGGGTCGACGTCGAGGGCACCCGCAACGTGCTCGACGCGGCCGTCGCCTACGGCGTCTCGCGCATCGTCGTGTCGTCGTCGGGCGCCGCCTACGGCTACCACGCCGACAACCCCGAATGGCTCCGCGAGGACGACGCGATCCGCGGCAACGAGGAGTTCAGCTACTCGCGGCACAAGCGCCTCGTCGAGGAGATGCTCGCCCGATACCGGGAGGCCCACCCGGCGCTCGATCAGGTGGTGCTGCGCATCGGCACCATCCTCGGCCCGACCGTCGCGAACCAGATCACCGCCCTCTGGGACGGCCCGCGGATCCTCGCGATCCGCGGCTCTGACAGCCCGTTCGTGTTCGTCTGGGTCGACGACGTCGTCGGGGCGATCGCGACCGCCGCGACCGGCGAGGCGACCGGCGCCTTCAACGTCGCCGGCGACGGCAAGGTGAGCGTGCACGAGATCGCCGCGGCGCTCGACAAGGGCACCCTGACGCTGTCGCCCGGGGTGCTCGCGTTCGCGCTGCGCGCTGGGCGGGCCCTGCGGCTCACCGTGCACGGGCCCGAGCGCGTCGGGTTCCTGCAGTACCGGCCGGTGCTCGCGAACGACCGCCTGAAGTCGGTGCTGGGCTACACGCCCGCGAAGACGAGCCGCGAGGCGTTCGACGCATACCTCGCGGCGCGGGCGGCGCGCGGCTAGTGTGCCACCCTCGCTCGTCACGAGACAGCGCACCGCACTTTTCAGGATGAGCGCCTCGTTGCGTCTGCATGCGGCGCCGAGGACGCGCTCATCCTGAAAAGCGCGGCCGCGTCACCCCGAAAGCACGGATGCTTCGCGCCGCGCGCAGCTCGAAGCATCCACCTCGCCGGCATCGCGCTGATTTCGGGCGGCAGCGGCAGCTCGGCTCAGCGAGCGTCGATGACGAGATGCGCGTGCTCGCGCGGGCGGAACCGCTCGGCGAAGTCGCGCTCGTTCGGCACCCACACCTCGTCCCAGAGGCGGTCGTGCCGGCGGCCCAGCGCCTCGTCACGCGCCTTGCCGCGCCTCGCGGCGGTCTCGAGGTCGAGGTCGATCCAGATGCGCAGGTCGAGGAGCTCGACCGTCTCGGGGTGGAAGAACCCGATCAGGTCGACGACGAGCACTTCGGCGCTCGGCAGCGGGCGCGGCTCGCCGAGGCGGCCCGCGCTCCAGTCGTACGGACGGAACTCGCCGGGACCCCGCTCGCGGAAGGGCCGCAGCACCTCGTCGGCGAGCCGCACGCGCTCGACGCCGCTCCAATCGCTCGACCGCAGGTGCGAGCGCACCGGGTCGAGGAAGTCGTCGCCGCGGATGCGCACGACGCCGCCGCCGCCGCGCGCCACGAGGGCGCGCGCGAGCGTCGACTTGCCCGCCCCGCAGTACCCCGAGATGCCCACGACGATCGGACGCTCAGCAGCCGCGCGCGCCTCCGACACACGCGTGAACACGGCATCGACGTCGGGCTGAGGCATCCCCTCAAACTAGTGCCGGGTCGGCTCGACCGGGCACTGGTTCTTCGACCCCGCTCGGCTCGGGTAGACTTGCTGCGGCTCCCCACGTGGCGCCATCCAGGCCAACTCCCCCAGGGCGGAAACGCAGCAAGGGTAACCGGGCTCTGGCGGGTGCGTGGGGGGTCACTGGAGGATTCGCCTAGTGGCCTATGGCGCACGCTTGGAAAGCGTGTTGGGTGAAAGCCCTCAGGGGTTCGAATCCCCTATCCTCCGCCAAGAAATTCACCGCGCGCGCAGCACCCGCCGATGGGGTTCGAATCCCTTCTCCTCGCCAGATCCGAGCGCTCGCTCCGCATCTCCGCCCCAGGGCGTATTGCGTCCGCGTCTGGAACGCCTATGCTGTCCTGAGCCGGGTCGTGAGGGCCCGAGGTGTCGACGAAGACGACGGCGACCTTGTTGACCCCACGACACCGGCGCGCCCTTCCCACTCTCCCCGCTCGCCGGCCCTTTGCGCCGCGGGAATTCCCCCTGTTTCGGCGCCGTTCCGACCCGTGTCCTCATTAATGCGGAATAGCGCCCTCGAGCCGAACAGGCGCATCATGTGTGTGATGTCAGCAGCACAGGTGGAAGCGAGGAGTGGGGACGCAGGGGGCTCCTCCACCAGCGCAGCGGCAGCAGGGGGCGACGGCCTCAGGGTGATCACCCTGAGGCCTCGTCGCACTCTCGGGTGGAACTACGGTCTGGCGCTCACCGCGCTCGTCGTGCCGCTGCTCGCGGCCGAGCTGTGGTTGCTCGACCAGCCGACCGCGTGGCCGATCGTCGCCGCGACGGCCTCGGTGCTCGGCGTGCTCATCGGGCTCGCGTGGGTCGCGTATCGGCGCGCCCGCGTGTCGGTGAGCAAGTACGGGATCGTCGAGCGCGGATTCTTCGGCGTCACGACCGTCGTCGCGGCTCGCGACGTCGCCCGAGTCCTGCGCCTGGAGCTCTATCGCCCGAACAGTCTCGACACGACCGAGGAGCTGTTCGTCGTCTGCCGCGGCGGGCGCGGACGTTTCCGCATGCGCGGCCGCTTCTGGGACGAGCGCACGATGAACCTCGTGGCCGAGGTGCTCGAGGTCGACGAGACGACGCGGGTCGAACCCGTGACGCTGTCCGAGCTTCGCGCGAGCGATCCGACGCTGCTCTACTGGTTCGAGCGGCGTTCGCTCCTCGGCTGATGTCGAGCGTCGGGGTCGCCGACGCGGCGGCCGCGTCGCCGCTCAGCTCGTCGCGATGCCGAGCCGCGGCGCCTGTGGGGTGCTTGAGGGCAGTTCGTGGAATCCGAGCCGGTCGTAGAACGCCCGCGCACCCGTGTTCGCGGCGGCGAGGCCGAGGTGCAGCGCCGGCACGCCCCGCGCGGCGAGTTCGGCTCGCACCCGCTCGATGAGGCGGCGCCCGAAGCCCTGGCCCTGCAGTTCGGGCAACAGGTCGATGTGCAGGTGCGCGGGGTACTCGGCGAGCTCGGGCACGAGCATGCGCTCGGGGTGGAGGCCGGCGTCGATCAGCTCCGCCTCGGTGAAGTCGGGTGCGTGCGAGGTGGGCTCGCCGGCGGCCGGATGCCTCGCCGCGAAGCCGGGCCCCCACTCGCGCCGCCACCACTCGATGAAGGCGGCGGTGTCGGCGATCGCCATCACGTAGCCGAAGGCCCGCCCGGTGTCGGCGTCAGCCACGACGAACGCGAGCTCGGGCGCGTACTCGACGTACGGCAGGGCGAACACCTCGGGCATGAGCGTGTCGTCGGAGTAGACCCCCGTCGCGTCGCCGCCGGCCGCCGCGGTGCGCAGGCAGATCAGCGCGACGTCCTCGCGGTCGTCGGGGCGGTAGGGGCGGATCTCGAACACCTGTCAATCCTCCCCGATCTCTCGGGAGTCCCGAGACGCTCGGCTGCTCGACCGGCCGTGTCGCGGTCTCAGCGGCGCTTGGCCATGCCGAAGAGCCCGGTGAGCACCTGCGTGATGACCTTCTGCGTGGTCTTCGAGCCGAGCACCTGGTCGAGGGTCGAGCGCTGCGGCGACCGCGACCGCGAGCCGCCCGAGCGCGAGGAGCCGGAGGTCTTCTTCAGCAGTCGGTCGTACTCGGCCTGCGCCTTCTTGTCGGCCTTCGCCGCGTCGGCCTGGATCTTCGCCTGCATCTTCGCGTACTCGGCGTCGGCCTTCGCCTTCGCCTCCGCCGCCTCGGCGGCGTCGGCGGCGGCCGCCGCGTCGGCCATGCGCTTCGTGAGCAGTTCATGGGCCGATTCGCGGTCGATGGCGGTGCCGTACTTATCCATCAGCGGGGATGCCGCGACGGCGGCGTCGATCGCGGCGTCGGCGCTCGGCGACATCGAGGCCTGGGGCGCGCGCAGCCTCGTCCAGGCGACGGGCGACGGGGCGCCCTTCTCGTTCATGACGGTGACGACGGCCTCGCCCGTGCCGAGCACGGTGAGCGTCTCCTCGAGGTCGTACCCCGACTTCGGGTAGGTCGAGACGGCCGCCCTGAGCGCCTTCGCGTCGTCGGGCGTGAAGGCGCGCAACTGGTGCTGCACGCGCGAGCCGAGCTGCGCGAGCACATCGCCCGGCACGTCCTTCGGCGTCTGGGTGACGAAGAAGACGCCGACGCCCTTCGAGCGGATGAGCCGCACCGTCTGCACGACCTGCGCGAGGAAGTCCTTCGAGGCGCCGCTGAACAGCAGGTGCGCCTCGTCGAAGAAGAAGACCAGCTTGGGCTTGTCGAGGTCGCCCACCTCGGGGAGGCCCGCGTAGAGGTCGGCGAGCAGCCACATCAGGAACGTCGAGTACAGCGCGGGCTTGTCGGCGACGCCGGGCACCTCGAGCAGGCTGATGACGCCGCGCCCGTCGGCGGCCGTGCGCAGGAACTCCGCGGTGTCGATCTCGGGTTCGCCGAAGAACACGTCGGCGCCCTGATCGGCGAAGGTGATGAGTTCGCGGAGGATCACGCCGACGGTCGCCTTCGACAGGCCGCCGAGGCCGTCGAGCTCGGCTTTGCCGTCGTCGCTCACGAGGTAGGCGAGCACGGCGCGCAGGTCGTCGAGGTCGAGGAGTGCGAGCCCGTTCGCGTTGGCGTAGTGGAACACGAGCCCGAGGCTCGACTCCTGCGTGTCGTTGAGTCCGAGCACCTTCGAGAGCAGCAGCGGCCCGAAGCCAGAGATGGTCGCCCGGATGGGCACTCCGCGCCCGACGCCGCCGAGCGAGAAGAACTCGGTCGGGAAGCTCGCGGCGCTCCATGCCTGCCCGATGCCCTCGGTGCGCTTCAGCAGCTTCTCGTCGCCCTCGCCCGGCGTCGCGACGCCCGAGAGGTCGCCCTTGATGTCGGCGGCGAAGACCGCGACCCCGTTCGCGGCGAGCTGCTCGGCGAGCACCTGCAGCGTGCGGGTCTTGCCGGTGCCCGTCGCGCCGGCGACGAGCCCGTGCCGGTTGGTCATCGCGAGCGGGATGCGCACCGGGACACCCGGCATCGCCTCGCCGTTGACGAGCGCACCCATCTCGAGCGCGGGGCCCTCGAAGGCGTAGCCGGCGCGCACGGCGTCGATCGCGGCCTGATCGAGCGGTCCGGATGCTTCGGCGCCTGCCGCTGCGGCGGATGCCGCCGTCGCCGGGGCCGCGGCCTCCTCAGGCCCGGGTTCGGCCTTGGCCTCGGCAGCGGGATCATCCGCGGGTACTGCCGCTGGCTCTGCCGCCGCGGCTTGCGCCGACGCCGCCGCGGCCGCCGCCTGCGCGAGCGCCGCGGCCTCCTCAGCGGCTTTGATCGCGGCCTCCGCCTGGGCCTGCAGCGCCTTCGCCGCCGCGGCTGCCGCAGCGGCCGCCTCCTGTGCCTGCTTCACCGCGTCGTCCTCGGCCATGTGCCGATCCTACTGACGCACGCCGGAGCACCCCGATCACAGCGGATGTGAATCGGCGATCGCGCGCCGCAGCCCGGTCGGGTTGAACAGGCTCAACGCCGTCGCCGAGACGACCTCGACGGGCGCGTCGAGCAGCCGTCGAGCGAGATCGGCGAGCAGCGGCGCGGCCGCCGAGCCCATCGCGATATCGGTCTCGACGAGCAGGGCCAGGGCATCGGGGTGCTCACGGTACTCGTCGTCGAGCACGCGCACGTTCGTCGCCCCGTTCGCCTCGAACACACGCAGCAGTTCGCTCCGCCGAAGGCCGAGGCGCTCATCGAGCGGAAGGTCCGCGAAGCGCCTGCGCTCCTCTCTGTGCCCGCCGGGCCGCCTCCCCGCGGCGAACTCGAGCATCGCCTCGCGGACGACGGCCTTCTTCGTCGTGCCGAGGAAGTACGCGAACTCGTCGATCAGCGCGTTCGTCGCGCCATCCACTTTCACCGGCTTCTCCGTCACCCGTGACGCCTTCCGTCTGGTCTTCCGCTGTCTCGTCGGGCCGGCTCCGGCTAGGGTCGGCGCATCCTCGCCCGTCCCTCCGTGGCCCCGCGCCGGCGTGCCCCCGCGCGCCTCTCACCCGAAGTCCCGGGGTCCGTACCTCGAGCTCCATGCCTCCGTGCTCCGTGGCCCGTACCGTGGCCACGGCCACCGAGGCCCGGAGGCAGAGTTCCCTTCGCAAGGTCGGTACCGAAGTACCGAAGTACCGAAGTACCGAACGCGGGGCAACGGAACTCTTCCGCGTCGCAGGGCCGGGCGGTGCGAACGGCGTCTCCGGTCGGGCGGTCCGAGCAGGGGCGGCGCTGGGGAGGAGGAGTCGGCGGCGAGGGCCGACGGGGTTCCCCGGGCGCGCGGGCCGCCCTAGGGTGAAGGGATGAGCCCGGCAGCGCGTGCGGCAGAGGTCATCGACGTGGGGGGTCGCGAGGTGCGGATCTCGCACCCCGACAAGCTCGTCTTCCCCGAACCGGGCCTCACGAAGCTCGATCTCGTGCAGTACTACCTCACGGTCGCCGACGGGGCGCTGCGCGGAGTCGCCGGGCGGCCGATGGTGCTGAAGCGCTTCGTGAAGGGCATCGATCAGGAGGCGTTCTTCCAGAAGCGCGCGCCCGAGAAGCGTCCCGACTGGATCGAGACCGCGACGCTGCACTACGCCTCGGGGAACTCCGCCGAAGAGGTCGTCGTGACCGACGCCGCGGCGCTGGCGTGGGTCGTGAACCTCGGTTGCATCGACCTCAACCCGCACCCTGTGAGGGCCGACGACCTCGACCACCCCGATGAGCTCAGGGTCGACCTCGACCCGATGCCGGGCGTCGACTGGTCGCAGATCGTCGACGTCGCCTTCGTCGCCCGTGACGTGCTGAGCGACCACGGGCTCGTCGGCTGGCCGAAGACGTCGGGCTCACGTGGCATCCACATCTCGGTGCGCATCGCGCCCGAGTGGAGCTTCACCGAGGTCCGCCTCGCCGCCGAGACGCTCGCCCGGGAGGTCGAGCTGCGGGCGCCGGGCCTCGCCTCGGCGCGCTGGTGGAAGGAGGAGCGGGGCGAGAGCGTGTTCGTCGACTTCAACCAGAATGCGAAGGACCGCACGGTCGCCTCGGCGTACTCGGTCAGGGCCCTGCCCGACGCCCGGGTGTCGACGCCGCTCGACTGGTCGGAGGTCGCGGGCAGCCGTCCCGAGCGCTTCACGGTCGCGACCGTGCTCGAACGCTTCGCCGAGCGCGGCGATCCTGCGGCCGGCATCGACGACGCCGTCGGGCGGCTCGACGGCTTGCTGCGGCTGGCTGAGGAGCTCGGTCCGGCGGAGAAGCCGCCGCGCGGCTCCGACGGGTCGGGGCGCCGCCAGTCGACGATGCCGCTCATCGAGATCGCGCGCGCGAAGACCAAGGAGGAGGCGCTCGAGGGGCTCGAACGGTGGAAGGCGAGACATCCCGACGTCGTCGCGCGCCTCGAACCTGCCGACGTGCTCGTCGACGGCATGCGCGGCACCTCCTCGCTCTGGTACCGCATCCGCGTGAACCTGCAGCACGTTGCCGAAGCCGACCGGCCGGCGCAGGAGCCGCTCGAGGTCGACTACGACCCGTGGGCGCGATACCGCGACGAGGACGGCACGCTCTCGTTCCCGGGCTCGCCCTCGTGAGCGACCTCGGCCCCGTCGACCCCGGACACCATGCCGACGTCGAGTGGCTGCACCGCTGGCGGCTCCGGCCCGAGGGCGACCCGCACACGACCGCGTCGAGCACGCTGATCCCGGTGCGCACGGCCGAGGGGGCGCCGGCGATGCTGAAGCTCGCCCATATCGACGAGGAGGAGCGGGGCGGCGAGCTGCTCGAACGGCTCGCCGGGCGCGGCGTCGCGCGGGTGCTCCGCCGCGAGGGCCCCGCGATGCTCCTCGAACGAGCGACCGGACCGAACGACCTCGTGCGGATGGTCCTCGCCGGGCACGACGACGAGGCCACGCGCGTGCTGTGCGCCACGGCGGCGCAGTTGCACGTCGACCCCGCCGACCTCGACGGGACCGACCCGTCCACCTCGGGCGAACTGGTCGTGCCGTCCGATGCCGGCGGCGCGCCGCTCGTGCCCCTCACGACCTGGTTCCGCGAGCTGTTCGCGCACGCCGACGAGCTCGAACCGCTGCACCGCCGCGGCGCCGAGCTCGCGGACGGACTGCTCGCCGCGCCCCGCGACGAGCGGGTGCTGCACGGCGACGTGCATCACGGCAACGTGCTCGACTTCGGCGAGCGCGGCTGGCTCGCCATCGACCCGAAGGGGCTCGTCGGCGAGAGCGCGTTCGACTTCTGCAACCTCCTCTGCAACCCGTCGCACGAGCGCGCGCTCGCCCCCGCCCGGCTCGAACGGCAGTTCGGCGTCGTGATCGAGGCGACCGCGCAGGCCGGTGCACCCCTCGAACCCGACCGCTTCGCGCGGTGGCTCGTGGCCTGGTGCGCCCTGTCGTCGACGTGGTTCGTGCTCGACGATGACCCCGCGCACGCCGAGGGGGCCACCCGGATCGGCGAGCGGGCGCTCGGCCTCATCGGCTGAACGCGCCCGCCTCAGCGGGTGAGCTCGACCGGCGACCGTGACGCCCACTCGCGCACGAGGTCGACGCGCACGGCGACGCCCGTGCCCGGGGCATCCGGCACCCTCAGCTGGCCGCGATGCTCGCCCGAGCCGAGCACGAACGGTTCGGTGACGTCGTCGGCGTAGTAGCGGTCGGACGCGGAGGTGTCGCCGGGGAGCAGGAACCCCGGCAGCGCGGCGAGCGCGACGTTCGCGGCCCGACCGACGCCCGTCTCGAGCATTCCCCCGCACCAGACGGGCACATCGAGCTCGCGGCAGGCGTCGTGCACCCGCAGCGCCTCGAGGTAGCCGCCCATGCGGCCGGGCTTGATGTTCACGACGCTCGTGGCGCCGCGGTCGATCGCGTCGACCGCGGTGGCGGCGTCCAGGATCGACTCGTCGAGGCAGACCGGCGTCTCGCTCGCGGCGGCGAGGCGCGCGTGGCTCGCGAGGTCCTCCTCGGCGAACGGCTGCTCGATGAGCAGCAGCTCGAAGGCGTCGAGGCTCGCCAGCAGCGGGATGTCGTCGGCCGTGTAGGCGGTGTTCGCGTCGACCTGCAGCAGCCCTCCGCGGCCCATGAGCTCGCGCACGGCGCCGACCGGCACCACGTCCCAGCCGGGCTTGATCTTCAGCTTGATGCGCCGGTACCCCGCCTCGAGGTAGCCCGTGACCTCGTCGAGCAGCTCCTCGAGGGTCGGCGCGATGCCGACCGAGACGCCGCAGTCGACCCACTCGCGCACGGCGCCGAACGCCTCGCCCATCGAGCGGCCCTGCGCCCGCAGCTCGGCGTCGAGCACCGCCGCCTCGAGCGCGCCCTTCGCCATCCGGTGCCCTGCCACGAATCCGAGGGCGCCGGCGACCGAGCGGGCGAGCGGGAGCGAGGCTCCGCGGTGGCCCGGCGCCTCCTCGCCCGTCGGGCCGCCGGTCGGCTTCGCCTCGAGCAGCGCCGGACCCAGGTAGCGTTCGATCACGGATGCCACGCCGTCGACGTACTCCGCCGAGTAGAACGGGTCGCGTCCGGCGACGCACTCGCCCCAGCCCTCGCCCGCGTCGGTGCGCACGTGCACGAGCAGGGCCTCGCGCACCGTCTCGCGCCCGAAGCTCGTCTCGAAGGGGCGCACCAGGGGCACCTCGATGCGGTGCAGTTCGATCGCATCGATGCGATTCGGCGTCGTGCTCATCTCGGCTCCTGTCCGGGGCGGGCGTCAAGGTCGGGGTCGTCGTCGGTGAAGACGTAGTCGCCGTGCTCGTCGAGCTCGGGGCGGAGCCCCTGCCTGGCCATCGCGGTGAAGGCGGCGGCCGACGCGGCGCGCAGCCGTGCGGCCTCGTCGGGGTCGTCACGACGGAGGGACTCGAAGTCGGCGACGAGAGCGAAGCCCTCCTTGCCCGACCAGTGGGGTGCGGGTTCGCCCGCAAGGGCCCGGTCGACGCGCGGCGCGGCGAGCCGCCAGCGCACCTCGAAGCGGTCGCTGCGGTCGGCGCCGGTGATCTCGTCGCCGATCACCCCGTAGAACTCGGGCAGGTAGGCTGCGACCTCGGCGCCGAGCCGCACGAGGTTCATGCGCGCGTTGCGGCGGATGAGCGGGTCGAACGTCCACCGGATCTCGTCGACGCCGTGCGCGATCGCGATCGCCCGCTGGCGGAGCTTCAGCGCGAGGCCGATGCCGTGCCCGCGGGCCGCCGGCGCGACGGCGTTCATGTGCGAGTGCAGGTGGAGGCCCTCGTTCCAGCCGAGGAACCCGAGCGTCGCGCCGAGCAGCGCTCCCGGCGTCGCGTACGGCGGCGTGGCCGAGGCATCCACCCCGCCCTCGTCGTCGACGACCGCGACGAGCACCGTGCCGCCGGCGTGCAGGAGCGCACGGATCATGGCGTGGTCGGGACCGCGCCCTTCGCCCCACGTCGCCTCGAAGCGCCCGAGCACGGCGTCGACCTCGTGCTCGGCCGCCTCGCGCGTGCGCACGCCCGACCGGAGATCCGCCGCCTCGGCGAGTGCTTCGGCGGCATCCACGACGTCACGGTCCATGCCTCCCGAGGCTAGCCGACCGCGAGCCTCGGCACCCCTCCCGGCACCGGTCAGCAGAAGCCGGCGACGCCCTCCCACGCCGCCGGCGCGGGCTCGACGCCCTCGCGCGTGACCGACGCCTCGATGAGGCCGTACGGGCGGTCTGCGGCGAAGAACACCTCGTTCGGGTTGTCGAGGCCGAACGGCGCGAGATCGACGACGAAGTGGTGCCGGTTCGGCATCGAGAACCGGATCTCGTCGAGTTCGGGCTCGGCCCCGAGCACCGCCCGGCCCATCTCGTACAGGGTCGCCTGCAGGGCCGGCGAGTACCCCTCGGCGAAGCTCGCGAGCAGGCGCGCTCGCACCCTGGCGTAGAGCGCGTCGTAGTCGGGCCGGGCCCCGGCGGCGAAGCGCCAGCGCACGGCGACGCTCGTCGCGAGGATCCGGTCGCTCGTCTCCTGGAGCGTCGTGTAGCGGTCCCTCGGGAACCCCTCGAAGCCCGAGCCCGTCGTCTTCATCACGGTGAGGTCCTTGAGCCCGCCGAGCACGTGCCGGGCCGGCCCGTCGGCGACGACCGCCGCGGTCCGCACCTCCTGGCCGGTGCGCACGAACGCGTGGTCGTGCGGCTCGCCGTCGGCGGCGATGCGCTCCCAGGCGTACCGCTCGGCGAGCCAGCGCCCACCCGTCACCCAGTCGAACTCACCGGTGAAGTGCCCGGCGAGGCGCAGCAGGAACTCCTCGGGGGCGCCCACGCCCTCGCGGGCGAAGGCGAAGATCGTGTTCTTCTGGGTGTCGGTGGCGACGACATGCGCGTTGTCGCCCTCGAGGTGCGCCGCCGAGAAGTCGCCGCGCAGCTGCGAGGTCACGTTGAGGTCGTCGAGCTCGTGCCGCGCGGTGTCTCGGGTCACCCGTACGAGGCGCACCTCGGCCTTGCCGTACCGGTTCGGGCCGAGCACGATGCCCCCGCCCTCTCCGCCGCCGTTCGCTTCGTCGGTCATGCTCGTCCTAGCTCCCTCGATAGGTGGAGTACGCGAATGGGCTGAGCAGGATCGGCACGTGGTGGTGCCGCCCCTCCTCGTCGACCACGAAGGTGATGAGCACCTCGGGGTAGAAGCCCGCGGTGCCGCGGGCGGCGAAATAGGCGCCCGTGTCGAAGCGCAGGCGGTACTCCCCCGGTGCGACCCGCTCGGGGCCGAGCGCGTTCACCCGCCCGTCGTCGTCGGTGGTCGCGTGCGCGAGGCTCGTCCACCCGTCGCCGCCGTCGTGCCGGAGGAGCTCGACGGCGACGCCCGCAGCGGGCCGGCCCTGGGCTGCATCGAGCACGTGCGTCGTGATCTGCGAACCGGTCATGGTGAGAAGCGTCCCTTCACTCGCAGCACGGCGATCTCGCGCAGCTGCTCGGCGACGATCGCCGCCTCGTCGGCGTCGTCGTTGCCGAGGCGGGCTTCGAGCGCCTCGAGGATGTCTCGCGCCGAGCGCCCTGCGGCCCGGATGAGGAACACCCGCCCGAAGCGACGCTCGTACGCCGCGTTGCCCTCGGCGAGCGCGCGGGCGAGCTCGGCGTCGGTCGGGTCGACCCCGGCCTGCTCGCCGCGCGAGAGCTCCGCCGACTCTCCGGCCCCCGCCGCCCGTTCGCCGATGCGCGGGTGGTCGCCGAGCGCCTGCGCGATCTCCGCCTCGGTGAACGGCGACGCGGCGAGGCCCGCCGCGCGCACGAGGTCGTCGAGCGACGCGAACGGCCGCGCGTCGGCGAGCTCCTCGCACCACCTGGCGAGGTCGAGGCACGGCCGGAGCGACGCGATCGCCTCATCGCGATCGGCGCCGTTGAACCACTCGAGGGGGCCCGGCTGCCTCATCGTCCCATTGTGCTGGCGTCGGCCCTCGAGGGGAACCGGCTCGTGCCGGAGCATCCGCCCGCGCGGCCGGCCGCGATCGACGGGCACGCCGGCGAGGAGCGTCCGCCGCACGACGCCGGTGAGCTCGCGCCCGTCGTACGGCGAGACGGGATGCCGGTGCTGGAGCGAGGCGGCGTCGACGGTGAACCCCGCCTCGGGCGCGAAGACCACGAGGTCGGCGTCGGCGCCGACCGCGATGCGTCCCTTCGTCGGCAGCCCGACCAGCTCGGCGGGACGCTCCGACATCCACCGGACGACCCGCTCGAGCCCGATGCCGCGACGGCGCGCCTCCGTCCAGACGAGCGGCAGGCCGAGCTGCAGCGAGGCGATGCCGCCCCAGGCGAGCTCGAAGTCGCCGTCGCCCGCGAACTTCAGCTCGGGCGTGGCCGGGGAGTGGTCGGAGACGACGAGGTCGATGACGCCCTCGACGAGCCCCTGCCAGAGCGCGTCGCGGTTCGACTGCTCGCGGATGGGCGGGCAGCACTTGAACGCGGTCGCCCCGGCGGGCACGTCCTCGGCACTCAGCGTGAGGTAGTGCGGGCAGGTCTCGACGCTCAGGCGGACGCCGGCGGCGCGGGCGTCGGCGATGCGCCCGAGCGAGTCGGCGGAGCTCAGGTGCAGCACGTGCGCGCGGGCACCGGTGCGCTCGGCGCCCGAGATGACCGCGGCGATCGCCGCGTCCTCAGCCGCCCGCGGCCGCGACGCGAGGAAGTCCGCGTAGGCCGGCCCACCGGGGTGCGGGGCGCCCTCGATCAGCCCGGCGTCCTCGGCGTGCACGATCAGCAGCGAGTCGAGGGCCGCGATCCGCCCCATCGCCGCCTCCATCTCGTCGGCGCTCACCGGCGGGAACTCGGGCACCCCCGACGGCAGGAGGAAGCACTTGAAGCCGAACACGCCCTCGGCGACGAGGGGCTCGATCTCGTCGAGGCTCCCCGGCACGATCCCGCCCCAGAACCCGACGTCGACGGCGAGCTGGCCCTCGGCCGCCGCGCGCTTGACCGCGAGCGCCGCGACCGACACCGTCGGCGGGATGCTGTTCAGCGGCATGTCGATGATCGTCGTGACGCCGCCGGCCGCGGCCGCCCGCGTCGCCGACGCGAAGCCCTCCCATTCGGTGCGGCCCGGCTCGTCGACGTGCACATGGGTGTCGACGAGCCCGGGCAGGAGCACCTCGTCGTCGGCGAGGGTCTCGACCTCGGCCCCCTCGAGCTCCGCTCCGAGCGGCGCGATCGCCGCGACGACGCCGTCGCGCACGCCGAGCTCGACGGCCGCGAACGCCCCATCGACGAGGGCGCGCCGGGCGCGCAGCACCCGGTCGAACGGTCGGGCGTTCACGCGGTGAGCCTCACCTGCCGGTTGACGTCCTTGTAGAGCAGGTAGCGGAACGGGCCGGGCCCGCCCGCGTAGCAGGCCTGCGGGCAGAACGCGCGCAGCCACATGAAGTCGCCCGCCTCCACCTCGACCCAGTCGTCGTTGAGCCGGTAGACGCCCTTGCCCTCGAGCACGAACAGTCCGTGCTCCATCACGTGCGTCTCGGCGAATGGGATCGAGCCGCCCGGACGGAAGGTCACGATGTTCACGTGCATGTCGTGCGCGAGGTCGTCGGGGTCGACGAACCGGGTCGTCGCCCAGGCGCCGTCGGTGCCGGGCATGGGCTGCGGCGCGACATCCTGATCGCGGGTGACGAACGAGGCGGGCGCCGCGATCCCTTCGACGGGCTCGTAGGCCTTCCTGATCCACTGGAAGCTCGTGAGCGCCTCGCCCTCGTTCACGATCGACCAGTCCGCCCCGGCGGCGAGATACGCGTACCCGCCCGGTTCGAGCCGGTGCCGTCGGCCCTCGAGGGTCAGGGTCAACGCGCCTGCGGTGACGAAGACGACGCCCTCGACCTCCTCCTCGGCTTCGGGCCGGACCGCGCCGCCGCCCGGTGCCAGCTCGACGATGAGCTGCGAGAAGGTCGTCGCGAACCCCGCGATCGGGCGCGCGAGGATCCAGGCGCGCGCGTCGGTGAACCCGGGAAGGCTGCTCGTCACGATGTCGCGCAGCACCCCCTTCGGGATGACCGTGTACGCCGTGGTCACGATCGCCCGGTCGCTCAGGAGTTCGCGCTGTCCGGGCAGTCCGCCCTCGGGGGTGAAGTAGTCGCTCATCGAGCCTCCTCGTGATGGTCGTCGGTGCGTCCGCCGCGGCATCCGCTCATCTCGTCGTTCGCCTCGCCCTCGCGAGGTCCGCGAGCGCAGGCTCGTCGTAGCCGGTGTCGGCGGCCACCTCGTCGCCCGTGAGCGCACCGCACTGCACCCCGCGACGCACGAACGCGGCGAGCGCGCGCACAGTGGCCGGCTCGTCGAGCACGGCGCCCGCCGTGCCGTCGTGCACGTGGCGCAGGCGGGCGGATGCCTCGGGGTACCCCTCGCGGTAGTAGGCGTACGCCGCGACGAAGCGGGTGGGCAGCTGCGCCGGGTGGAGATCCCACCCCTGCGGGAATCCACGCTCGAACGCGCGGCGCACGAGCCGGGCGTGCACCCGCCAGGCCTCCAGCGCGCGGTCGCCGAGCGGCAGCAGGTTCGACGAGCCGTCGGAGAGCCGGATGCCGGTGCCCGCGACCGCGAGCTGCATGACCTGCTTCGCGTGATCGGCGGCCGGGTGCTCGAGCGACTGATAAGGCGCGGCGATGCCGAGCGCGGCGGTGTAGTCGTACGTGCCGAAGTGGAGGCCGACGATGCGGCCGGGGGCGGCGAGTGCCAGCCGCGCCACCGGTGCGACCCCGTCGGCGCCCAGCACGAGCTGCGGTGTCTCGACCTGCACCTCGAAGCGCAGCAGCCCCTCGGGCAGGCCGTGCGCACGTTCGAGCGCCGCGAGCGCCCCGGCCATCGCCTCGACCTGGGCGACCGTCGACACCTTCGGGAGGGTGAGCATCAGGCCGTCGGGCAGCCCGCCCTGCTCGACGAGCGCGGTGACGAAGAGGTCGAGGGTGCGCACGCCGCGTGCGCGCGTCGCCGCCTCGAACGACTTGCAGCGGATCCCGATGAAGGGCGGAGCGAAGTGCGCGCCGGTGGCGGCGGCGACGCGCTTGGCGGCGCGCACCGCGTCGGCGTCCTCGGTGTCGTCGTCCTTCTCGCCGTAGCCGTCCTCGAAGTCGATCCGCAGGTCTTCGATCGGCTCGCTCGCGAGCTTGCGCTCGACGAGCGGGGCCACGGCCTTCGCGATCGGCGCATCGAGCCCGATGCGGAGCCCGAGGGCCTCGGCGCCGCCGGCGGCGGCGACGGCCTCGCGGGCTGCCCTCCCCCACTCGACCGGGAGTTCGGGCGTGTAGCGATCGCCCGGCACGTACACCGTGTGCACCGGCTGGCGGGAGGCGTCGTCGCCGGGATAGGCGCCCTCGAGCAGGCGGTCGGTGTCGGCGAGCCGCTCGTCGACGCGCGCGAGGTCGGCGGGGGTGAGTGCGGTGCGCGCGGGACCGGCCATGCTCAGCCCCGCGGCCGGGCGTTGCGGGCGACTCCGATGGTCATGCGAACACCTCCGTCCACGCCGTCCGTCGGCACCGAGGGAGGCGTCTCTCGGAGGCTACACCCGCAGCCGCGCGAGACGGCCGGAACCTGCCGTCCTGCGCTCGGCGCCCCGTGCCGCGGAGGTGCGTAGACTCCGAAGGAGGGGTGCAACGTCGCACCGGAGGAGCCCGGCCCATGGAAGAACCCGTTCTCACCGTCAACGGACGACGGCGCCCGTTGACGGGCGTCACCGCGCACACGACCGCCCTCGACTGGCTGCGGTCGACGGGGCTCACCGGCGCGAAGGAGGGGTGCGCCGAAGGCGAGTGCGGGGCCTGCGCGGTGCTCATCGCGACGCCCGACGGCGACGGCACCGCGTGGACGGCGGTGAACTCGTGCCTCGTGCCGGTCGCGGCGCTCGACGGGCAGGAGCTCGTCACCGCCGAGGGCCTCGGTTCCCCCGAGTCGCTGCACCCCGTGCAGCGGGAGCTCGCCGAGGCGGGCGGTTCGCAGTGCGGCTACTGCACGCCGGGATTCGTCTGCAGCATGGCGGCCGAGTTCTACCGCGCCGGGCGGGCGCCCGCCACCGGGGTGGGCGGGGCGTCCGACGACGGGGCCGACGGGGCATCGGACGCCGAGCACGGGCCGAACGGCTTCGACCTGCACGCCCTCGGCGGCAACCTCTGCCGGTGCACGGGGTACCGCCCCATCCGCGACGCCGCCTATGCACTCGGCACGCCGGAGGCCGACGACGCGCTCGCCGCACGCCGCGAGCGCCCCGCCCCCGCCGCCGCGGCGACCGACCTCGCTGCCGCCGGAACCCGGTTCCTCCGCCCCTCCGCGCTCGACGAGGCGCTGCGGCTGCTCCACGACGAGCCGTCGGCCGTCGTCGTCGCGGGCTCGACCGACCTCGGCGTCGAGGTGAACCTCCGCGGTCGCCGCGATCCGCTCGTCGTCGCGATCGACCGTCTCGACGAGCTCCGCGCCTTCGCCGTCGACGGCGACGCCGTCGAGCTCGGGGCGGCGCTGCCGCTGTCCGAGATCGAACAGCGGCTCGACGGCCGGGTTCCGCTGCTCGCGCAGCTCATCCCGCAGTTCGCCTCCCGACTGATCCGCAACCGCGCGACGCTCGGCGGCAACCTCGGCACGGGCTCGCCGATCGGCGACGCGCCGCCCGCCCTGCTCGCCCTCGATGCCCGCCTCGTGCTCGTCTCGCACGACGGCGAACGCGAGGTCGGCGTCGCCGACTACTTCACCGGCTACCGCGAGACGGTGCTCCGACCGGGCGAGCTCATCCGCGCGGTCCGCATCCCGCTGCCGCTCGCGAGGCTGACGGCGTTCCACAAGATCGCGAAGCGCCGGTTCGACGACATCTCGAGCGTCGCGCTCGGCTTCGCGTTCGACGTCGACGACGGCGTCGTGACCGCGGCGCGGATCGGCCTCGGCGGCGTCGCCGCCACCCCGGTGCGCGCGCTGGCGACCGAGGCGGCGCTCGTCGACCGGCCGTGGAACCTCGCGACCGTGCGCTCCGCCGCCGCGGTGCTCGCGGGCGAGGGCACCCCGATGTCCGACCACCGCGCCTCGAGCGAGTACCGCTCGATCATGCTCGGCAACGCGCTCGTGAGGCTCTTCCACGGCGACGCCCACCGGGCGACCGACCGGAGGGAGGTGCCGGCATGATCCCCACCACGCCTCCGGACATCACTGGCGCGATGCCCGGAGCCTCGCGCGGCATGATCCCCACCGCCCCTCCAGACATCGCCGGCGCGATGCCCGGAGCCTCGGGCGGCGTGGGCCCATCGCTCGCCGATCGCCCGCCCGCCCCCGTCGTGGGTCGCCCGGCCGTGCACGAGAGCGCGGCCCTGCACGTCACCGGGCGCGCGCAGTACACCGACGACCTCGCCGTCCGCGCCGCAGGCGCGCTCACCGCCTGGCCGGTGCAGTCGACGCACGCGCACGCCCGCATCGCGCTCGACGTCGCGCCCGCGTACGAGGTGCCGGGCGTCGTCGGGGTGCTCACGGCCGACGACGTGCCCGGCCTCAACGACGCCGGGGTGAAGCACGACGAGCCGCTCTTCCCCGACGAGGCCATGTTCGTCGGGCACGCCCTCGCCTGGGTGCTCGCCGAGACGCCCGAGGCCGCACGCCTCGGGGCCGCCGCGGTGCGCGTCGACGCCGAGCCGCTGCCGTCGATCGTCACCGTGCGCGAGGCGATCGCCGAGGGGTCGTTCCAGGGCATCCCGCGCACGGTCGTGCGGGGCGACGCCGCGGAGGCCCTGCGCACCGCCCCCGTCGTCCTCGACGGCGTCTCCGAGTTCGGCGGGCAGGAGCACTTCTACCTCGAGACGCACGCCTCGTTCGCGGTGCGCGACGGCGAGGGGCAGTACTTCGTGCAGTGCTCGACGCAGCATCCGAGCGAGACCCAGGAGATCGTGGCGCACGTGCTCGGCATCCCCTCGCACGAGGTCACGGTGCAGCAGCTGCGCATGGGCGGCGGGTTCGGCGGCAAGGAGATGCAGCCGCACGGCTTCGCCGCGATCGCCGCGCTCGGCGCGAAGCTCACGGGGCGCCCGGTGCGGCTGCGGCTCGATCGCACGCACGACCTCACGATGACGGGCAAGCGGCACCCGTTCCACATCGCCTGGCGAGCGGGGTTCACCGACGACGGCCACCTGCTCGCGCTCGACGCGACGCTGACGAGCGACGGCGGGTGGAGCCTCGACCTCTCCGAACCCGTGATGACGCGCGCGCTCTGCCACATCGACAACGCCTACTGGATCCCGAACGTGCACGCCCACGGGCGCGTCGCGAAGACGAACCTGCCCTCGAACACCGCATTCCGCGGCTTCGGCGGCCCGCAGGGCGTGTTCCTCATCGAGGACGTCCTCGGCCGCGCCGCGCCGATCCTCGGCGTCGAGCCCACGCGGCTCCGCGAGCAGAACTTCTACCGCCCCGGCCAGACGACGCCGTACGGGCAACTCGTGAAGGACGCGGATCGCATGCCCGCGATCTGGAATCGGCTGAAGGCCGAGTCCGATTTCGACGCCCGCCGCGCCGAGCTCGCGGCCTTCAACGCGGCGCACACCGAGGTCAAGCGCGGGCTCGCCCTCACGCCGATCAAGTTCGGCATCTCGTTCAACTTCACCGCCTTCAACCAGGCGGGCGCGCTCGTGCAGGTCTACAAGGACGGCTCGGTGCTCGTGAACCACGGCGGCACCGAGATGGGTCAGGGGCTGCACACGAAGATGCTGCAGGTCGCCGCGACCGCGCTCGGCGTCGAGGCGCATCGGGTGCGGCTCGCGCCGACCCGCACCGACAAGGTGCCGAACACCTCGGCGACGGCGGCCTCCTCGGGCGCCGACCTCAACGGCGGCGCGGTGAAGCACGCGTGCGAGCAGATCCGCGATCGGCTTGCGGCGGTCGCCGCGCCTCGCCTCGGCGTCGAGCCCGGCGACGTGCGCTTCAGCGGCGGCCTCGTGCGCGGGCCCGACGCCGACGGCCCGCGACTGTTCTTCGACGAACTCGTCGCCATCGCCTACCTCGAGCGGGTGCAGCTCTTCGCCGCCGGCTACTACCGCACCGAGGGGCTCACGTGGGACCTCGACCGCATGCAGGGCTCGCCGTTCAAGTACTTCGCCTACGGCGCCGCGGCCGCGGAGGTCGAGGTCGACGGATTCACCGGCGAGTACCGGCTGCGCCGCGTCGACATCGTGCACGACGTCGGCGACTCGCTGTCGCCGCTCATCGACCTCGGGCAGATCGAGGGCGGCTACGTGCAGGGCGTCGGATGGCTCACGCTCGAGGAACTCCGATGGGACACCGGCGACGGCCCTGACCGGGGGCGCCTGCTCACGCAGTCGGCGTCGACGTACAAGCTGCCGAGCTTCTCGGAGATGCCCGAGGTCTTCAACGTGCACCTCTTCGAGAACGCCCGCGAGGACGGCGCGGTGTACGGCTCGAAGGCGGTCGGCGAGCCGCCCCTGATGCTCGCGTTCAGCGCCCGGGAGGCGCTGCGCGACGCCGTCGGCGCGTTCGGCGAGCCGGGTCGGAGTGTCGAGCTCGCCTCGCCGGCGACGCCCGAGGCCGTCTTCTGGGCGATCGAGGCGGCTCGCGCGGGTGCGGCCGAGCACGTGACGAGCGCGCGGGGCGCGCCCGAGGCATCCCTCGCATCGGATGCCCCGACGACGCCCCGGCGCGAATCGGTCACCGCGCGGCGCGAGACCTGACGGGGCCGCGGATGGACTGGCTCGAGGCGCTGCGGCGGCTGCGGGAGGCCCGCGAGCCCGCGGTGATCGTCACCCTGGCCATCGTGCGCGGGCACGCACCGCGCAACGGCGGGGCGAAGATGGTGGTCTCACGGGGCGCGATCATCGGCACCGTCGGGGGCGGCAACCTCGAAGCCACGGCGATCGACCGTGCCCGCTCGCTGCTCGCCTCGGGGTCGACCGACCCCGAGCTCATCACGCTGAAACTCAGCGACAAGACCACGACCGAGTACGGCGTGCAGTGCTGCGGAGGAGAGGTCACCCTCATGCTCGAACCCGTTCCGGTCGTGCCGGCCGTCGCGATCTTCGGCCTCGGACACGTGGGACTCGAACTCGCCCGCATCCTCGCCCGGCAGGAGTTCGAGCTGCACCTCATCGACTCGCGGGCCGAGATGCTCGCACCCGAGCGGCTCGGCGTGCCCGGCGAGTCGGGGGTGCTCGCCGATGCGGTCGCGCTCGTGCACGTGCAGCACGAGCCCGTTCCCGAGGCCGGGCTCGCCGCGCTGCCGACCGGTGCCCATGTGCTCGTCATGACGCACGACCATGTCGAGGACCTCGCGATCGTCGACCAGGCGCTCCGCCGGGAGGGGCTCGCGTCGATCGGCCTGATCGGCTCGCGGTCGAAGTGGGCGCGGTTCAAGGTGAAGCTGGCGGAGCTGGGCCACGACGACGCGTCATTCGCCCGGGTCTCGACGCCGATCGGCATCCCCGAGGTGGCGGGCAAGGCGCCGGCGACGATCGCGGTGAGCGTCGCCGCGCGCATCCTCGAGCTCGTCGAGCGCGCGCGAGCGGACGACGACGCGGGCGACGAGGCGGGCGACGACGCGGGCTGAGGCCGGCGTCGGCCGCCTGGCTCAGTACTCGATGCGGTCGGCCTTGCGCTGCCACTCGGCGAAGGGTGCGAGCCGCTGCCCGCCGGGGAGTTCGAGCCGGGCGACCGGCATGACGGCGCGCGACTCCTCGCCGTCGTCGTCGTCGAAGTAGCGATAGAAGCGGGCGTCGTCGAAGCCGGCGTCGGCCGCGTCATCGCGGGTCGCGGCGTAGACGACCCGGTCGAGGCGGGCCCAGAGTGCCGCGGCGAGGCACATCGGGCACGGCTCGCAGCTCGAGTAGAGGGTGGCCCCGCTGAGGTCGAAGTCGCCGATGCCGAGGCACGCGGCCCGGATCGCCGTGACCTCGGCGTGCGCGGTCGGGTCGAGGTTCGCGGTGACCCGGTTCACCCCGTCGAAGCTGCGGCCGTCGGCGGTGACGACGATCGCGCCGAACGGCCCGCCGGCGTTGCGCACGTTCTCGGTCGCGAGCTCGACGGCCTGGGCGAGCCGGGCGGCGGTGTCGTCGCCGGGTGCTGCCTGGATGGGGCCGAGGTTCATGCGATGCATCCTTGCTCTTCGTCCCGACAGTAACAGCCGAACGCGCCGCGCAGGCCGGTGGATTCGTGCCGCATCGCTCGCTGGTTCCGCATCTGCGGCACTATTCTCGGTTTCATGACGCAATATCGGATCAGTGAGGCCTCGGAGCTCGTCGGGGTGAGCGACGACACGGTACGCCGCTGGATCGCCGACGGCCTGCTGCCCGTCGAGAAGGACGCCGCCGGCCGTCAGGTCGTTCCCGGCGCCGAGCTCGCGGCGCGCGCACAGGCGATCGCCTCGACGGCCGACGACCGCACCGGGGTGCGCCGCAGCGCGCGCAACCGTTTCGTCGGGCTCGTGACCCGCGTCGAGATCGAGGGCCTCATGGCCCAGGTCGAGCTGCAGTGCGGCCCGCACCGGGTGGTCTCGCTCATGTCGTCGGAGGCCGCGCGCGAACTGCGGCTCGAGGTCGGCTCGCGCGGTGTCGCCGTCGTCAAGGCGACCATGGTCGTCGTCGAGACCGAGCAGGCGGCCTCGTGAGCGCCCGCCGCGCCTTCACCGCGTTCGCGCTCGGCTCGGTCTCGCTCGCGCTGCTGGCCGGGTGCGCCACCGCCGGCACCGATGCCTCCGGCACTCCGTCGTCGGCCGCGACCGGGGCCCCCGACGACGAGCCCACCGGCGAGCTCACGATCTTCGCCGCGGCCTCGCTCGGGGGCGCCTTCGACGAGCTCGCCATCCGGTTCGAGGCGCTCCATCCCGCGCTCGACGTGCTGCCCGTCACCTACGACGGCTCCTCGGTGCTCGCGACGCAGCTCATCGAGGGCGCCGCCGCCGACGTGTTCGCCTCCGCCGACGAGCCGAACCTCGACCGCATCGCCGAGGAGGGCCTCGTCGAGGGCGAACCCGAGGTGTTCGCCACGAACGTGCTCGAGATCGCGGTGCAGCCGGGCAACCCGCTCGGCATCGACGGACTCGACGACCTCGCGCCCGCCTCGGGCGCGGCACCCGTCGTGGTGGTCTGCGCCGCCGAGGTGCCGTGCGGGCGCGCCGCCGCGACCCTGCTCGCCGACGCCGGCGTCGAACTCGTGCCCGCCAGCGAGGAGCAGAACGTGACGGCGGTCCTCACGAAGGTGCGCTCGGGCGAGGCCGACGCCGGCCTCGTCTACGTCACCGACGTGCGCGCGGCCGGCGACGACGTCGACGGCATCGCGATCGAGGGCGCGGATGCCGCGACGAACCGCTATCCGATCGCCGCCCTCGCCGAGGCCGCGAACCCCGAGGCCGCCGCGGCATTCGTCGAGTTCGTGCGTTCGCCCGCGGGCGCCGAGGTGCTCGAGGACTTCGGATTCGGGTCACCGTGACCCCGTACCGCCTGCGCGACGAGGTGGCGGCCCTCCGATGACCGGCACCCCGTTCGCACTGGGGCCCGCGCCCTCGCCCGCGCGGGATCGCGTCGGCGCCCGTCGGGCGATCGGGATCCCCGGCGCCCTCCTCGTGCCCGCGGCCCTCGGCACGGCCGTCCTCGTGCTGCCCCTCGCCGCGCTGCTGCTGCGCCTCGACTGGAGCGCGGTGCCCGCCGCGGTCACCTCGCCCGCCGCGGTCGAAGCGCTCACGCTCTCGCTCGTCACCGCCGCGGTCGCCACCGGGTGCTGCCTCGTGCTCGGCGTACCGCTCGCCCTCGTCATCGCCCGGGCCTCCCGCCGCACGGCGGCGGTACTGCGCACCCTCGTCACGTTGCCGCTCGTGCTGCCGCCGCTCGTCGGCGGCATCGCCCTGCTCGCGCTGCTCGGCCGCACGGGGCTCTTCGGCGAGAGCCTCGCCCTCCTCGGCATCCGCATCCCGTTCACGACGACCGCCGTCGTGATCGCGCAGGTGTTCGTCGCCCTCCCCTTCCTCGTGATCTCGGTCGAGGGTTCGCTGCGGGCGGTCGGCACGCGCTTCGAGGCGGTCGCCGCGGGACTCGGCGCCCGGCCGTTCACGGTGTTCCGCCGGGTGACGCTGCCGCTCGTGCTCCCCGGCGTCGCCGCCGGCACGGTGCTCTGCTTCGCCCGGGCGCTCGGCGAGTTCGGCGCCACGGCGCTGTTCGCCGGCAACACCGCGGGCGTCACCCGCACGATGCCGCTCGCGATCTACACCGCGTTCAACGGGGCGGGCGTCAGCGAGGACACCGCGATCGCGCTCTCGCTCATGCTCATCGGTGTGGCGGTCGCGGTGCTCCTCGTCATGCGCGGCTGGCGAGAGGACGTCCCGCGATGACCGGCGGCGGGGCATCCGGTGCGCTCGTCGCGGACGTCGTGAGCGAACGCGGCGGCTTCCGCCTCGAGGCGGCGCTCCACGTCGACCGCGGGGAGGTGCTCGCGGTGCTCGGGCCGAACGGCTCGGGCAAGTCGACCCTGCTCGCGACCCTCGCGGGCCTCATCGCCCCGACGCGCGGAGTGATCCGGCTCGGGGAGCGGGAGCTCTTCGGCGTCGCGCCCGGCGCGCGGCGGCCGGTCGAGGTGCCGGTCGATCGTCGCCGCATCGGACTGCTCGGCCAGGAGCCGCTGCTGTTCCGGCACCTCAGCGTGCTCGAGAACGTCGCCTTCGGGCCGCGTTCCCAGGGCGTGCGCGCCGCCGCGGCGCGCACCGAGGCGCGGCAGTGGCTCGACCGCGTCGACGCGACCGGCTTCGCCGACCGTCGCCCGGCCGAGCTCTCGGGCGGCCAGCAGCAGCGGGTGGCGATCGCCCGCACCCTCGCGGCCCGGCCCGAGCTGCTCCTGCTCGACGAGCCGTTCGCGGCGCTCGACGTACCGACCGCGGCCGCGATGCGCCGCCTCCTCGGCGAGCTCTGCGCCGAGACGGCGACGCCGACGGTGCTCGTGACGCACGACCCGCTCGACGCCATCGTGCTCGCACCGCGCGCGGCCGTGCTGCACGACGGCCGCATCGCGCAGACCGGGACCGTCGCCGAGGTGCTCGGCCACCCCGCCACCCCGTTCGTCGCCGCCCTCGCCGGCGTGAACCTCGCGATCGGCGTCGCGACCGGCGACGGCGGCGTCGAGATCGCCGGCGTCGACGGCTCGCGGTTCGTGCTCGCGGGCGGCGCACCCGCGCCCGGAGCACCCGACGCCGCACCCGCCAGGGGCATCCCCGAGGGGCTGCCCGCCTCGGCGGTCTTCAGCCCCGGCGCGGTGCACGTCGCACCGGCGATCGGGGTCGGCGCCGGGGCATCCGGTGCCGCGACCGCGAATCGCTGGATCGGCACGGTCGCCCTGCTGCAGCCGGCACCGGGCGGAGTGCGGCTCACGACGCGCGAGCACCCCGAGCTCGCCGTCGACCTGCCGGGCGCGGCGGCCGTCGCGCTCGACCTGCGGCCGGGGGCGCGGTTCTCGTTCTCGGTCGCACCCGAGGACGTCGCGGTGCGCGTGCGCGACTGAGCCGGTGTTACGGTGGCACCACGAGCAGGGGGTGACCGACGAGCGACACGGCGATTCCGATCCGACCGCCTCGCGCCGAATCGGCGGGTGCGGCGCTCGGCGTGCGCCGGCTGCCCTCGACGGGCCTCGAAGCCGTCGAGCCGTCGCTCGTCGATCGCCGGGATCGCCCGATGCGCGACCTCCGCATCTCGATCACCGACCGCTGCAACTTCCGCTGCGTCTACTGCATGCCGAAGACCGTGTTCGGTCGCGACTACGCGTTCCTCGACCGCGACGAGCTGCTGAGCTTCGAGGAGATCACCCGCATCGCCCGCATCGCCGCCGCGCACGGCGTCGAGAAGCTGCGACTGACCGGCGGCGAGCCGCTGCTGCGCCGCGGGCTCGAGGGGCTCATCGAGCAGCTCGCCGGGCTGCGCACCCCCGACGGCCGTCCGCTCGAGATCGCGCTCACGACCAACGGCTCGGCGCTCGCGATGAAGGCCGCCGCGCTGAAGGCGGCCGGCCTCACGCGCGTCACCGTCTCGCTCGACTCGCTCGACGACGAGCTGTTCCAGGCCATGAACGACGTGCGGTTCCCCGTGGCCCGCGTGCTCGAGGGCATCGACGCGGCACAGGCCGCCGGCCTCGGGCCGGTCAAGGTCAACATGGTCGTCAAGCGCGGCCTCAACGACCACGAGATCCTGCCGATGGCACGGCACTTCCGCGGCACCCCGTTCACGCTGCGCTTCATCGAGTACATGGACGTCGGCACGACCAACGGGTGGCGGCTCGACGACGTCGTTCCGTCGGCCGAGATCGTCGAGCGCATCGGCGCCGAGTTCCCCCTCGAGCCGCTCGGACAGACCGCCCCGGGCGAGACGGCGACGCGCTGGCGGTACCGCGACGGCGGCGGCGAGATCGGATTCATCTCGAGCGTCACGAACGCGTTCTGCGGCGACTGCAACCGCGCCCGCATCTCGACCGAGGGGCGGCTCTTCACCTGCCTGTTCTCGGCATCGGGGCACGACCTGCGGGCACTGCTGCGCGGCGGCGTCGACGACGAGGGGCTCGCCGACGCGATGGCCGCGATCTGGCGCGGCCGCGACGACCGCTACTCCGAGGTGCGGGCGACCCTCACGCCCGAACTGCGGGCCGCACGGCCCAAGGTCGAGATGAGCTACATCGGCGGCTGAGGCGGCGCCCGGCGGTCGCCGGCACCGATGCCGACCCCGACCCGGGGCTCAGAGGCCGACCCACTCCGAGACGCCGTCGTCGAAGTGCTGCCGCTTCCAGATCGGCACCTCGCGCTTGATGAGCTCGACGAGGCGCTCGCACGCGTCGAAGGCCTCGGCGCGGTGGCCCGCCCCCGCGGCCGCGACGAGCGCGACGTCGCCGATGCAGAGGTCGCCGACCCGATGCGCGGCCGCGACCGCGAGGCCCGTCTCCTCGGTGACGCGGCGCACGCAGTCGGCGAGGAACCGCTCGGCGTCGGGGTGGGCCCGGTAGTCGAGCGACAAGACGCCCCGGCCGCCGTCGTGGTCGCGCACGACCCCGTGGAAGACGACGACGGCGCCGCTCGCGTCGGATTCGACCGCGCGTCGCACGGCGGCCTCGTCGAGCGGGAGATCGGAGACGAGGGCGTACGGTTCGGGCATGCGGCGATCCTATGCCGTGCGGTGTCGGGCCTCGATGCCGTCGCTGCGCTCCGCGCGCCGACCGGCCCGACCGACGTCCGCCGGGTCCATCACTTCTCGGGCGCCGCTGCGCCGGGCCGGGCGTCGCGGAGCATCCCGGCGACGACGAGCGCGAACGCCCCCACGAGCACGAGCAGCCAGAGCCCGAGCGCGTACGAGTTCGTCTCGGCGTTGTAGGTGGCGCCCATCACGAGCGGCGGGAAGTACCCGCCGAGACCGCCCGCCGCCGCCACGACGCCCGTCACCGCACCGACCTTGTCCTTCGGGGTCGACGGGCCGACCCAGGCGAACACGGCGCCCATGCCGAGGCCCATCGCCGCGGCCATCGCGATGAAGGTGACCCCGGTGAGGATGCCCTCTGGCGGTTGCTGCCCGACGACGTAGGCGAGCGAGACGATGCCCGCGAGCGAGATGAGGGAGATGATCTTCGGCCCCACCCGGTCGGAGAGCGCGCCGCCGATCGGCCGCGCGACCACCGCCGCCGCCGCGAAGAGCGCGGTGCGCGTGCCGGCGCCCACCGGGTCGACGTCGTCGGGGTAGATCGTCGTGAGGTACTTGGGCAGGAACGTCGAGAACGCGACGAAACCGCCGAAAACGATGCCGTAGAGGAACGCCATCTCCCACGTGATGCGGAGCTTCAGCGCGCCGAGGACCTTCGGCACGAGCGGCTGCCTGCTCGGCTCCCAGACCGGCGAGTCGCGGAGGAACAGCCACACCAGCACCGCGGTGGCGGCCATGATCCCCGCGATCAGGAAGTGGGTCGGGAGGTAGCCGATCCACTCGGCGAGGCGCGGGGTGAAGAACGCCGAGACGGCCGTGCCGATCATGCCCATGCCGAAGACGCCGGTCGCGAAGCCGCGACGCGAGGGTTCGTACCAGGCGCTCGAGAAGGGCACGCCGACCGCGAAGATCGTGCCGGCCACGCCGAGGTAGAAGCCCGCGCCGATCAGCAGCGGGAAGCTCTTGATCTCGCCCGCGAGCGCGACGAGCAGCACGGCGGGCACCGAGAGCAGCAGCACGGCGACGAACATCGTGCGGCCGCCGAAGCGGTCGGTGAGCGCGCCGACGAGGATGCGGCCGAGCGCGCCGACGAGCACGGGCGTCGCGAGCATGAGGGAGATCTGGCCCTCGTCGAGGCCCATCTCGGTGGCGTAGGTCTTCTGCAGCGGGGCGATCACCATCCACGCCCAGAAGCCCATCGTCGAGGCGAAGGTCGCCAGCAGCACCTGCCCGAGCTGCCCCCGCAGCTTCGTTCCCTCGGATTGCGTCGACGATGCGGTCATGCTGCCCCTCCAGCCGATTGGAAATCGTGACCCTTCCTGAGCCAGACAGTACCGGGCGGGCGCCCGGGGCGCACGCAACCCGCCCGGTGGATCCGCACTCGGCGACGCGCGGACCCCACGGGGGTTCCTTCCCATCCGGTCGCTCACCGACCATGATGTCGGGTAGGACGTGTCGGATCGCGGCCTCGGCCGCGATCGACGCACCAGCCGAGACGAGGAGGCTTCGATGAGCCGAACGCCCCGATCTGCGAGCGAGCCGGCCACCGACGGCCCGCTCGCCGATTCCCTCCTGAGGTTCGGCCGCTTCCTGAGACCCGGCGAGTTCTCGCCCGACCTCCGCACCGTCACCCTCGAGGGCGGTCGCCAGGGCGACGTCTTCTACCGCGATCGCTGGTCGCACGACAAGGTCGTGCGCTCGACGCACGGCGTGAACTGCACGGGATCGTGCTCGTGGAAGGTGTACGTCAAGGACGGCATCATCACGTGGGAGACGCAGGAGACCGACTACCCGTCGGTCGGCCCCGACTCCCCCGAGTACGAGCCCCGCGGCTGCCCGCGCGGCGCCGCGTTCAGCTGGTACACCTACTCGCCGACCCGGGTGCGCTACCCGTACCTGCGCGGCGTGCTGCTCGAGCACTACCGGGCCGCGAAGGCCCGCGTCGGCGGCGACCCCGTGCTCGCCTGGGAGGCGCTCGTCACCGACCCCGTGGCATCCCGGGCGTACAAGCGGGCCCGGGGCAAGGGCGGGCTGGTGCGCGCGAGCTGGGACGAGACGCTCGAGATCATCGCGGCGGCCCACGTGCACACGATCAAGGCGCACGGGCCCGACCGGGTGGCCGGGTTCTCGCCGATCCCCGCGATGTCGATGGTGTCGCACGGCGTCGGGGCCCGGTTCATCAACCTCATCGGCGGCACCATGCAGTCGTTCTACGACTGGTACGCCGACCTCCCGGTCGCGAGCCCGCAGGTGTTCGGCGACCAGACCGACGTGCCCGAGTCGGCCGACTGGTGGAACTCGACCTACCTGATGATGTGGGGCTCGAACGTGCCGGTGACCCGCACGCCCGACGCGCACTTCATGACCGAGGCCCGCTACCGCGGCCAGAAGGTCGTCACCGTCTCGCCCGACTACGCCGACAACACGAAGTTCGCCGACGAGTGGCTCTCGCCGCACCCCGGCACGGACGCGGCGCTCGCGATGGCGATGGGGCACGTGATCCTCAGCGAGTTCCTCGTCGGGCGGCGGGTGCCGCGCTTCGAGCACTACCTGAAGACCTACTCGGATGCCCCGTACCTGATCTCGCTCGAACGACGGGGCGAGGCGTGGGTACCCGGGAAGTTCGTCACGGCGGCCGATCTCGGCGGGTTCGGCTCGCGCGTCGCGAACGCCGCGTTCAAGACGGTCGTGCTCAACCAGAACGCCGAACCGGTCGTGCCGAACGGCTCGCTCGGCCACCGTTTCGGCCCCGACGACGAGGGCCGGTGGAACCTCGATCTCGGCGACGTCGACCCGTTGCTCACGATCGCCGACGCGCCGGGGTGGCGGGGGGCGGCCGTCGCCGTCGACCTGCCGCGGTTCGACACCGCGCCCGGGCCCGGAGCGGAGCACGAGGGCGGAGCGGGCGTGGTGCGCCGCGGCGTGCCCGTCGCGACCGTCGAGGGCCGCACCGTCACGACCGTCTTCGACCTGCTGCTCGCCCAGTACGGCGTCGGTCGCGACGGACTCCCCGGCGACTGGCCGACCGGCTACGACGACGCCTCCACCCCCGGCACGCCCGCGTGGCAGGAGGAGATCACGGGGGTGCCCGCCGAGCAGGCCGAGCGCATCGGCCGCGAGTTCGCCGACAACGCCGAGCGCTCGGGCGGCCGTTCGATGATCCTCATGGGCGCGGGCACGAACCACTGGTTCCACTCCGACACGATCTACCGCACCTTCCTCGCCCTGACGACGATGACCGGCTGCCAGGGCGTCAACGGCGGCGGATGGGCGCACTACGTCGGGCAGGAGAAGGTGCGGCCCGTCACGGGGTACTCGCAGTACGGCACCGCGAGCGACTGGTCGCGGCCCGGCCGCCAGATGATCGGCACCGCGTTCTGGTACCTCGCGACCGACCAGTGGCGCTACGACGGGCTGCCGGCCGACCAGCTCGCCTCGCCGCTCGCCGAGGGCTTGTTCGCCGGCCGCACCACGGCCGACTGCCTCGTCGAGTCTGCCAAGCGCGGCTGGATGCCGAGCTTCCCGACCTTCGACCGCAACCCGCTCGACCTCGTCGACGACGCCCGCGCCGCGGGCAAGGAGCCGGCCGAGTACGTGGTCGACTCGCTGAACGACGGCACGCTGCGCTACGCCTGCGAGGACCCCGATGCGCCCGAGAACTTCCCACGTGTGCTGAACATCTGGCGGGCGAACATCCTCGGCTCCTCGGGCAAGGGCAACGAGTACTTCCTGAAGCACCTGCTCGGCACCGACTCGGCGGTGCGCGCCGCCGAGGCGCCGCCCGAGCGCCGACCCGAGTCGATCGAGTGGCACGACGACGCACCCGAGGGCAAGCTCGACCTGCTCGTCACCGCCGACTTCCGCATGACCTCGACGACGCTCTTCTCCGACGTCGTGCTGCCGGCCGCCACCTGGTACGAGAAGCACGACCTCTCGTCGACCGACATGCACCCCTTCGTGCACTCGTTCAACCCCGCGATCGCGCCGCCGTGGCAGACGAAGACCGACTTCGAGATCTTCCACCTCATCGCGAAGCGGTTCTCCGAGTACGCGCGCACGCACCTCGGCACCCGCAGCGACCTCGTCGCGGCACCCCTCATGCACGACACCCCCGATGCGATGGCGACCCCGCACGGCACCGTCGAGAACGGTCTGCCCCTCGTGCCGGGCGTGACGATGCCGAAGCTCGTCGTCGTCGAACGCGACTACACGGCGATCGCCGACAAGCTCGCGACGCTCGGGCCGCTCGCCGTGAAGGCGGGCATGGTGACGAAGGGCATCGTGTTCGACCCCACGCCCGAGGTCGCCGAGCTCGGGCGGGTGAACGGGGTCGCGTCGGCCGGCGCCGGCGCCGGGCAGCCGCTGCTCGACACCGACGTGAAGGTGTGCGAGGCGATCCTCGCCCTCTCGGGCACGACGAACGGTCGGCTCTCGGTGCAGGGCTTCCGACAGCTCGAGAAACGCACGGGCCAGCGCATCGCGCAGCTCGCCGAAGACCATGAGGGCGGCCGCATCCGCTTCGCGGATGTGCAGGCGCGGCCGGTCTCGGTCATCACGAGCCCCGAGTGGTCGGGTTCCGAGCACGGCGGCCGGCGCTACACGGCGTTCGCGATCAACGTCGAGCACCTGAAGCCGTGGCACACCCTCACCGGGCGCCAGCACTTCTTCCTCGATCACGACTGGATGCGGGAGCTCGGCGAGAACCTGCCGATCTACCGGCCGCCGCTCGACCTCGCCAGGCTCTTCGGCGATTCGCCGACCGTCGGGTCGACGGCGCCGAGCGGCGACCCCGCGGCATCCGGCCATGCCGAGGTCGCCGTGCGCTACCTGACGCCGCACTCCAAGTGGTCGATCCACTCCGAGTACCAGGACAACCTCTTCATGCTGTCGCTCTCGCGCGGCGGCCCGACCATCTGGATGTCGACGCAGGACGCCGAGAAGATCGGCGTGCGCGACAACGAGTGGATCGAGTCGTACAACCGCAACGGGGTCGTCGTCGCCCGCGCGATCGTCTCGCACCGCATGCCCGAGGGCACGGTGTACATGTACCACGCGAAGGACCGCACGGTCGACGTGCCCCGCACCGAGACGAGCGGGCAGCGCGGCGGCATCCACAACTCGCTCACCCGGGTGCTGCTGAAGCCGAGCCACCTGATCGGCGGCTACGCGCAGCTCTCGTTCGCGTTCAACTACCTGGGGCCGACCGGCAACCAGCGAGACGAAGTCACGGTGATCCGCCGGCGCAGCCAGGAGGTCGAGTACTGATGAAGGTCATGGCGCAGATGTCGATGGTCATGAACCTCGACAAGTGCATCGGCTGCCACACGTGCAGCGTCACCTGCAAGCAGGCGTGGACCAACCGCTCGGGCGTCGAGTACGTGTGGTTCAACAACGTCGAGACGCGGCCGGGCATCGGCTACCCCCGCCGCTACGAGGACCAGGAGAAGTGGGGCGGCGGCTGGGTGCGCACGAAGTCGGGGCGCCTGAAGCTGCGCTCGGGCGGGCGCCTGAAGAAGCTCGCCACGATCTTCTCGAACCCGAAGCTGCCCGAGATCCACGACTACTACGAGCCGTGGACGTACGAGTACGACATGCTCCTCAACGCCCCGGCCGGCGAGCACACCCCGGTCGCGAAGCCGAAGAGCCTGCTCACCGGCGAGGACATGAAGATCTCGTGGTCGGCGAACTGGGACGACAACCTCGGCGGCTCGGCCGAGACGATGGCGGAGGACCCGATCCTCCAGCACATGTCCGACCACGTGGCATCCGAGTACGAGCAGACCTACATGTTCTACCTGCCGCGCATCTGCGAGCACTGCCTGAACCCCTCGTGCGTGGCCTCATGCCCCTCGGGCGCGATGTACAAGCGCGTCGAGGACGGCATCGTGCTCGTCGACCAGGACCAGTGCCGGGGCTGGCGCATGTGCGTGTCGGGCTGCCCGTACAAGAAGGTGTACTTCAACCACAAGACCGGCAAGGCCGAGAAGTGCACGCTCTGCTATCCGCGTCTCGAGGTGGGCCTGCCGACGGTCTGCTCCGAGACGTGCGTGGGGCGCCTGCGCTACCTCGGCCTCGTGCTCTACGACGCCGACAAGGTCGCCGAGGCCGCGTCCATCGAAGACGAGCACGCGCTCCTCGACGCGCAGCGCGACGTCTTCCTCGACCCGCACGACCCGGCGGTCGTGCAGGCCGCCAGGGAGGCCGGCATCCCCGAGGACTGGATCGACGCCGCCCAGCGCTCGCCGATCCACCGGCTCATCAACGAGTACAGGGTGGCGCTGCCGCTCCACCCCGAGTACCGCACGATGCCGATGGTCTGGTACATCCCGCCGCTCTCGCCCGTGGTCGACGTCATCGCCTCCTCGGGCAACGACGGCGAGGACGCGAAGACGCTGTTCGCGGCGATCGCGAAGCTCCGCATCCCGCTCGAGTACCTCGCCGGGCTCTTCACCGCGGGCGACACCCGCCCGGTCGAGGCGTCGCTGCGCAAGCTCGCCGCGATGCGCTCGTACATGCGCGGCATCAACCTCGGCGAGGGCAAGGACGAGCGGATCGCCGATGCCGTCGGCATGACCGGCGACACCCTCGAGGAGATGTACCGGCTGCTCGCGATCGCGAAGTACGAGGAGCGCTACGTCATCCCGGCCGCGCACACCGAGCAGGCCCGCGAGCTCGACGAGCTCGCCTGCTCGCTCGACTACGACGGCGGCCCGGGCATGGGCGGCGCGGGGCCGTTCGGCTCGTCGAGCGGGCAGCAGGTGCCCGTCGCGGTCGAGAACTTCCACGCGCTGAAGAACCGGCAGAGCGCCGACCGGCCCTCCACCGCGGGCCGGGTGAACCTGCTCAACTGGGACGGCAACGGCGCGCCGAACGGCCTCTTCCCCCCGAAGTCCGGGGAGGAATGATGGCGAACTTCCCGCTCATCTTCAGACGCTCCGGTTCGGATGCCTCGCGCTCGTCGCGCAGACCGGCGACGGCGCCGCTCGCGCTCGACGACGCCACGCGGCGGCTCGCGCACATCGCGGCCTCGCTGCTGCTCGACTACCCGGGCGAGGGCTTCGACGCCCGGGTCACGGCGGTCGAGGCCTCCCTCGGCCAGCTGCCGCCCGCGATCGCGAGCGAGCTCCGCGCCTTCATCGACCACGCCGCCGCGACCGATCGCGAGGCCCTCGCGATCGAGTACGTCGCGACCTTCGACCTCAAGCGCAAGTGCTGCATGTACCTGAGCTACTACGCCGCGGGCGACACCCGCCGGCGCGGCTCCGCGCTCGTGACCTTCATCGAGGCCTACCGCGCCGCAGGCTGGGAGTTCGACGCCGACGAGCTGCCCGACTACCTGCCGGCCGTGCTCGAGTTCTCGGCGCGCAGCGACTCGCCCGTGGCATCCGAGCTGCTGTCGGCGCACCGCGACGGACTCGAGGTGCTGCGCGAGGCCCTCGAGAAGCAGCAGAGCCCGTGGGCGGGCCTCGTGCGCGCCGTCTGCCGGTCGCTGCCCGAACTCGACGAGGCGACGCGCGAGCGCTACCTTGAGCTCGTCAGCCAGGGGCCGCCCGCCGAGACGGTCGGGTTGTCGTTCCTCGGCGACATCCCGCCGTACCGGCCCGTCGGAGCCGCACACGAGGAGGCACGCGCATGACCGCCTGGGACGTCCTGCTGTGGGTCGCGATGCCGTACGCCGCGTTCGCGGTGTTCGTCGTCGGGCACATCTGGCGCTACCGCTACGACAAGTTCGGGTGGACGACGAGGTCGAGCCAGACCTACGAGAACCGGCTGCTGCGCTGGGGCTCGCCGATGTTCCACCTCGGCATCCTCATGGTGCTCGCGGGGCACGTCGTCGGCCTCCTCATCCCGCGCGAGTGGTTGTACGCCATCGGCATCGACGAGCACCTGTACCACCTCGGCGCGACCGCGCTCGGCACCGCGGCGGCGGTGCTCACCCTCGCGGGCCTCGCGATCCTCATCTACCGTCGGCGCACGGTCGGACCGGTCTTCCTCGCGACGACCCGCATGGACAAGCTCATGTACGTCGTGCTCGGCGCGGTGCTGCTGTTCGGCACCATCGCCACCGTCATGTACCAGCTCCTCGGGCCGGGCTACGAGTACCGCGGCACGGTGGGCCCGTGGCTGCGGAGCCTCATCATCTTCCAGCCGAAGCCCGAACTCATGGTCGACGTGCCGCTCATGTTCCAGATCCACGTGATCGCGGCGAACGTGCTCTTCGCGCTCTGGCCGTTCACCCGGCTCGTGCACGTGTGGTCGGCGCCGATCGGCTACCTGTTCCGCCCGTACATCGTGTACCGCTCGCGCGACGACGCCCGGCGCCCCGGCTCGCGGCCCGCCCGCCCCGGCTGGGAGGGCATCCAGACGCCCGACCCGAAGAAGCTCACGAAGCTCTGAGCGCTCTGGGCCCCCGCGGAGCGAACGGCGTCGCTCAGCGCGTGACGAGGTCGGCGGCGACCCCGGCGAAGCGCTGGATGCCGCCGTCGAGCGAGGCGACCTCGGCGTGCCCGCGGCGTGCGAGCTCACGGGCCGCGCGCTGCGAGCGGATGCCGACCTCGCAGTACACGACGATCGGGCCGTCGCCGGGCGGGAGCTCGGCGCCCGAGAGGAGCTCTCGGAGCGGGAGCAGGGTGCTGCCGTCGATGCGGACGAGCTCGGCCTCGCTCGGCTCGCGCACGTCGATGAGGCGCAGCGGCTCGGCCGCACGGAGACGCATGAGCAGTTCGGCGGCCGAGATCGGGGGCGGCGCGGTCGCCGAGGCATCCGATTCGCTCGAATCGTCGAGGCCGCAGAACCGTTCGTAGTCGATGAGGTCCGTGATCTCGTCGGCGTCGGCGATCGCCGTGTAGGCGATCTCACGGGTGCGCGCGGTGAGCGCGTCGTAGCTGAGCACCCGGCCGAGGAGGGGGTCGCCGAGTCCGGTGACGAGCTTCACGACCTCGGTCGCCATGAGCGCGCCGACCACGAGGCAGAGGCTGGGCAGCACGCCGCCGAGTTCGCAGCTCGGCACCTCGCCGGGCGCGGGCGGCACGGGGAAGAGGTCGCGGTACCCGGGGCCGCGACCGCGCCAGGCGACGCCGAGCTGCCCGTGATAGCGCAGGATCGCGCCCCAGACGAGCGGCTTGCCGGCGAGATGGGCCGCGTCGTTCGTCAGGTAGCGCGTCGGGAAGTTGTCGCTGCCGTCGACGACGAGGTCGTAGCCGTCGAGGATGCCGCGGAGGTTCGTCGCGGTCAGGCGCTCGAGATGCCGGATCACCCGGCATTCGGGATCGGTCGCGGCGACCGTGTCGGCGAGCGAGTCGACCTTCGGCCGACCGAGGTCGTCGACGCCGTGACTGAGCTGGCGCGGCAGGTTGCTGAGCTCGACCGTGTCGGCGTCGGCGATGCCGATCGTGCCGACGCCCGTGCCGGCGAGCGCGGGCACGACCGCGCTGCCGAGCC
This sequence comes from Agromyces sp. NPDC057679, assembly GCF_042799635.1. Lineage (NCBI taxonomy): Bacteria > Bacillati > Actinomycetota > Actinomycetes > Micrococcales > Microbacteriaceae > Agromyces > Agromyces sp. NPDC057679. Next base: position 662,511 of record NZ_JBHVIK010000001.1, read on the forward strand.
CGCCGGCGCCGATGACGAGCACCCGCGCGGCCTCCAGGCGACGCTGGGCGAGCTCGCCGAAGCCCGGCAGCATGAGCTGTCGGCTGAAGCGTGCGAGCCTGGCGGGAGACAACGGCGGCCCGGGCTCGACGAGCGGCTCGGTCATGCGGCCAGTGTATCCGGCGGGTTCCGCCGCGAGGGCGGTCGGCGGGGCGGCGGATCCGGATAGGGTTCCGGATCCGTCGCGCCGCACTGCTCGGGAGTGATCGGCGCCGGGGCGCATGGGAGCCGTTCGTGGGGGCCGAGTTCGCTCCACCCCGGAACGCCGATCGCGGGACACCCACTCGGGTGTGGGTCAAACGTCCCACTTACGAAGATACGGATCCATCCTGTGAACCGGCTCCACGATCCCTGCACGCTTCCACTGAGTCCCGAGTGCACCCGACGGGGATCGGGAACGGGCCGGCCCGCATCGGATCGCACCCTCCCGGTACCATCGACGGCATGACGATCGTGACCGTGCGGTACTTCGCGGCGGCCGCCGACGCGGCCGGTGCCGAGGAGGAGCGGCTCGAGCTCCCCGACGGCGCCACCGTCGGCCACCTCCGCGACGAGCTCGCCGAACGGTACGGCGTCGCGATGCAGCGAGTGCTGCAGAACGGGTCGTTCCTCGTCGACGGCACCGTCGAGCGCGACCCCTCGACCGCACTCGGCGCGGCCGTCGACATCCTTCCGCCGTTCGCCGGCGGATAGGACCGAGCACTCCCCGAGCGCTCACCTGACTCGGGAACCCGTAGCACCCACCGCAGAGACGAGGCCGGAATGCGCAGCTACGCCGAACACCAACGGGCCGTGCACGAACTGCTCGACCCGCTCGCCGCGCGGCTCGACGCCGCGGGCGGCCGCCCGGTGCCGGTCTCGGCCTCCGTCGGGCGAACCGACGCCCACGGGCGGGTGCTCGCCCGCGACGTCCACTCGCCCGTCGCGCTGCCCGGCTTCGACAACTCGCAGATGGACGGCTACGCCGTGCGCTCGGCCGAGCTCGCCGGGGCGCGCCCCGGTTCGCCGGTGCGACTGGTGGTCGGGCCGACCAGCGCCGCGGGCGACGCGCCCTTCGCACTCGCCCCCGGCACCGCCTCCCCGGTGATGACCGGTGCCGCGATCCCCGGCGGCGCCGACGCCGTCGTGCCGATCGAGGTCGCCGACCCGTCCGCCTTCATCGGCCTCGGCGCCGGGCGCCACGACTCCCCCGACGGCTCGGTCGTCGGGTTCACCGCCCCGGTGGCGCCGGGCACGTACATCCGCCGCGCCGGCAGCGACATCGCCGCGGGTGCCCTGCTGCTCGCCGCCGGCACGCGGCTCGGCCCCGCGCAGCTCGGCTCGCTCGCCGCGGCCGGCGTCACCGAGGTGCTCGTGCGGCGTCCGTTGCGGGTGCTGCTCGTCTCGACCGGCCACGAGCTGCAGGCCCCAGGCGCTGCGCTCCGCCCCGGGCAGATCCACGACGCCAACACGACGATGCTCGGCGCCGCGCTCCGCGGGTGCGGCGTCGAGGTGGTGGAGGCCCTGGCGCCCGACGACGCGGACTCCGTGCGGGCCGCGCTCGAGGCATCCGCTCGCCGCGTCGACCTCGTGGTGACCACCGGCGGCGTCAGCGCCGGCGCCTTCGAGGTGGTGCGCGAGTCGCTCGCCCCGCTCGGCGTCGAGTTCGTGAAGGTCGCGATCCAGCCGGGCGGACCGCAGGGCCTCGGCACCGCCCTCCTCGAGCCCGACGACGGCGCCGGCCCGGTCGAGGTGCCCGTCGTGTCGTTCCCCGGCAACCCGGTGTCGGCGCTCGTCTCGTTCGAGCTCTTCCTGCGGCCGGTGCTGCGTCGGCTCGAGGGCCTCGCGCCCGACCGCCACCGCGCACGGCTGCCGCTCGCGCACGACGTCGTCTCACCACGGGCGAAGCACCAGGTGCGGCGGGGCGTGCTCGACGGCGACGGCGCCGTCGAGGTCGGGGCGCCGAGCTCGCACCTGCTGCACGCGTATGCTCAGGCGACAGTGCTCGTGCACCTGCCGGTGGGGGTCGACGCGCTTCCCGCCGGCGCCGCCGTCGACGTCTGGAGGATCGATGACTGACACCCCGCCCCGTCTCACCCACCTGCGCGACGACGGTTCGGCGCACATGGTCGACGTCACCGACAAGCAGGTCACGAAGCGCACCGCGAGCGCGCAGGCGGTGCTCACGACCCGCCCCGAGGTCGTCTCGGCGATCCTCGACGGCACCCTGCCGAAGGGCGAGGCGATCGGCACCGCGCGCATCGCCGGGATCATGGCGGCGAAGCAGACCTCGACGCTCATCCCCCTCTGCCACCCGCTGCCCCTCACGAAGCTCGACGTCGACATCACCGCCGAGGGCGAGCGCGTGCGCGTCGTCGCGACGGTCACCACCAAGGGCGTCACCGGCGTCGAGATGGAGGCCCTGACCGCCGTGAGCGTCGCCGCGCTCACCCTCTACGACATGATCAAGGCGGTCGACCACCACGCCGTCATCGGCGAGATCATGGTGCTCGCGAAGGCGGGCGGCAAGAGCGGCGACTGGTCGCGCGCATGAGCGATCGGATGCCGCGTGCCGCCACGGTGCTCGTCGCGTCGACGCGTGCCGCGGCCGGCGTCTACGAGGACCGCACGGGGCCGGTGATCGCCGCCTGGCTCGCCGAGCGCGGCTTCGCGGTGCAGGGGCCGCTCGTCGCCGCCGACGGCGTGGCGTTCGAGACCGCGCTGCAGGCGGCCGTCGCGGCGGCGCCCGCGGTCATCGTGACGACCGGCGGCACCGGCCTCGCCCCGGGCGACCTCACCCCCGAGGCGACGGCGGCGCTGCTCGACCGCGAGCTCCCCGGCTTCGCCGAGGAGCTGCGCCGACGCGGCGCAGCGACGACGCCGACCGCCCTGCTGACCCGTGGCGTCGCCGGGGTCGCGGGATCGACGTTCGTGGTCAACCTGCCGGGCTCGACGGGCGGCGTGCGCGACGGCCTCGGCGTGCTCGGCGACGTGCTCGACCACGTGCTCGACCAGCTCGCGAGCGGCGATCACGCGCGTCCCGCCTGAGGGTCGGGTCCGGCCGGCGGCCGTCAGCTCCGCGGCACGCGCGGCGGGGTGACGTGCTCCTGCGCCAGGGCGGCGTTTCGGGCCGAGACGAGCTCGAGCCGGGCGAGGCGCTCGCGTTCGAGCGGCACCGCGAACACGGCCCAGAGCACGAGCGCGACGCCCGCGCCGACGAGCGCGCCGCCGACGGTGTCGGAGAACCAGTGCGCGCCGAGATAGGTGCGGCTGATCGCCATGAGCACCGTGTACACGGCGCCGAGCACCCAGACCCAGAGGCGCGGCACGATCACGCCCACCGCCACGGCGATCGTCGCGGCGTTCGCGACATGCCCGCTGGGGAATGAACCGTAGTCGGACACCACGATCATGTCCTCGGGGCGGGCGCGGCCGAAGAACGACTTGAGGATCTGCACGACCCCGGCGCTGAGCGCCGAGGCGAGCACGAAGTAGAGCGCGGCCCAGGGCCTGCGCAGGAGCAGGAGCACGATCGCCGCGCCGACGGGGATCACGAACACCGCGATGATGCCGCCGCCGAGCGCGTTCATGAAGTACGAGAACACGTCGCCGACGGGCCCCCGCAGGGCGAGCACGTCCTCCGCCCACTCCTCGTCGACCTCGAACGGCAGTCCGCCCTGCCGTCCCATGATGACGAAGCCGAGCAGGGCGGCCGTCACGACCGCGGCGATGCCACCGATGAGCGGGGCGCGTCGCCGCACCGTCCGCACCGACGCGGCCGCCTGCTTCGCCTCAACCGTCCTCGTCGCCTGCATCCTCCAACGCTAACGGCCGCTGCGGCGGCATCCACCCGGCTCGCCGGGGCGCCCGGGTTCAGTCGGTGAGGGGCGGCACGGTCTTCGGACGCACGAGCACCCAGAGGCCGATGATCGCGATCGCCGCGGCGGCCGACATGACGATCGCCATCGGCAGCGCACTGCCGACGCCCATGAGGCCGATGAGCGGGGAGATGAGCCCCGCGAGCCCGAAGTTCAGCGCCCCGAGGAGCGACGCGGCCGTGCCGGCCTCGCTGCCGTGCGAGGCGAGCGCGAGGATCTGCACCGCGGGGAAGGAGAAGCCGCAGGCGGTGATGAACAGGAACAGCGGCACGATCGTGCCCCAGAGGCCCGCGCCGGTCACGTCGAGCACCGCGATCGCGATGGCCGAGCCCAGCAGCACGACGGTGGTCACCGCGAGGATCCACTGCGGCGCCACCCGCCCGCGCATGAGGCGCGAGCTCGTCTGGACGCCGATGATGATGCCGACCGAGTTCACTCCGAACAGCAGTCCGTACTGCTGGGCGGTGAACTCGTACACCTCCTGGAAGAGGAACGACGAGGTCGACAGGTACCCGAACAAGCCGGTGAACACCATGCCGCCGACGAGCGCGGCGCCGAGGTAGACCCGGTCGCTGAAGAGGGAGCGGTAGCGGTCCCGCATCGTCGAGTGGCCCGAGACGTGCCGGCGCGACGGCGGCAGCGTCTCGACGATGAGGAAGGCGACGCAGAGCACGACGACCACGCCGTACGCGGCGAGCACCCAGAAGATGCCCCGCCAGTCCATGACCTGCAGCAGCTGCGAGCCGATGACGGGCGCGAGCACGGGAGCGAGGCCGTTCACGAGTGCGAGGCGCGAGAGCATCTTCACGAGGGGCTTGCCGCCGAACAGGTCGCGCACCATCGCCATCGCGACGACGCCGCCCGCGGCGGCGCCGAAGCCCTGGAGCAGGCGGAACACCGCGAGCCACACGATGTCGGGGGCGAACGCGGCACCGATCGACGCCGCGATGTGGAGCGCCGTGGCGAGCATCAGCGGAAGCCGGCGGCCGACCTTGTCGCTCCACGGGCCCACGATGAGCTGCCCGAAGCCGAAGCCGATCATCGTGCCCGTGAGGGTGATCTGCACCGCGGCGGCCGAGACGCCGAGCTCCTCCTGCAGCACCGGGAAGGCGGGCAGGTAGAGGTCGACCGTGAACGGGCCGAGCGCGGTGAGCGCACCGAGCACGAGCACGTAGACGAGACGCTGGCGGCTGGTGAGCCGGTCGCCGGCGTGCACCGAGACGACCGGGGTCGAGCGGGTGTCGTCGGGGCGGATGATGGGGATGGGGCTCGTGGCGGACATGCGATCCTGGCGTGCTCGAAGGCGGATGAGGTCTGGTGCCGGGCGCGACCGGCTGCCTCGGCGCGCGCCGTCGGACGCCGGGAACGACGACGACGGCACCGCGTGGGCGCCGTCGTGCGGATCCGAGCCCTGCTACCGCACTCGAATCGATTCGAAGGCACTAGGTTATCGCACGGTCGACCACGGCGCGAGCGTCGATTCCCCGACTCCCGGCATGCACGCGGGCTGCGTCGCTAGTCTGGATCGATGCCGTTCGATCTCCGAGACATCCCGCTCGACCAGAAGGCCGAGGCCGCGCTCGCCGCACGCGGTCTCGCATACCGAGTGATCGACCCGCATGACCGTGCGGCGCTCGCGGCCTGGGCGCAGGCCGACAGCCGCGGCTTCCACAACGCCGTTCCGAACGAGCAGGAGCTCGAGCGCGAGATCGGGGTGATCTCCGATCGACGGGTGCACGGCGTCTACGACCCGACGCTCGACGAGCCCGAGATCCCCGTCGCGACCGTCGCGAGCTGGCCGACCGGCCTCAGCGTGCCCGGCGGACGGAGCGTCGACGGCTGGGCCGTCAGCTCGGTGACGGTCGCCGCGACGCACCGGCGGCGCGGCGTCGCCCGCGCGCTGATGGAGGGCGAGCTCCACAACGCCGTCGCCGCGGGCGCCGCCGTGGCGATGCTCACCGCGACCGAGGCGACGATCTACGGACGCTACGGCTACGCGCCCGCCGCACGGGCGACGACCATCGAGGTCGACCGCCGGCGCGTCTCGTGGGCCGGCGCCGCCGAGCCCGGCCGCGTGCAGTTCGTCGCCCCCGCCGCGATGCGCGAGCAGGCCGCGGCGATCGCCCGCCGCGCCGTGGCCCGGACCCCCGGCGAGATCGACCGCTGGCCGGGCCTGCTCGACCGGGTGCTCGGCACCCATCACCCCGACAGCGAGCGCTCCCGCGCGGTCCGGGTCGCCCGCTACGACGACCGGCACGACCAGCCGCAGGGATTCGTCGTCTTCCGGGTGCGCCACGAGGGCGACATGGCGGGCGTGATCGAGTTCGATTTCATGGCCGCGGCGAGCGACGAGGCCGAGCGGGCGCTCTGGCGGTTCCTCGTCGAACAGGACTTCGTGACCCGCATCCGCGGACGCCTGCGATCGATCGACGAGCCGCTGCCCTGGCTCCTGACCGACCGTCGGGCGATCAGCGTGACGGAGTCGCACGACCACCTCTGGCTGCGCATCCTCGACCCGGTCGCGGCGCTCGAGGCCCGCCGGTACACGGGCAGCGGTTCGCTCGTGCTCGAGGTCGACGACCCGCAGGGCTACGCCGCGGGCCGCTTCGAGCTCGAGTTCTCGGCGAAGGGTCACGCCGAGGTGCGTCGGCTCGAGCAGGGCGCGCCGGATGCCACGGCCTACGCCGCCCGCCGCTCTCGCCCCGCGCAGGGCCTGCGTCTCGGCGTCGCCGAGCTCGCGGCGATCTACCTCGGCGACGTCGCGCCGTCGCTGCTCGCCCGCGCCGGCCGAGTCGTCGAGACGACACCGGGATCGCTCGCCCTGGCCGACCGGCTCTTCTCGTCGCCGCGGGCACCGCACCTCAGCGTCTGGTTCTGAGCGCCGCGCCGCCCGCCGGGTCGTCACGAGTGGACCGGGTCGGTCCATCCCGCCGCGAGCTCGGCGCCGGCCCGTTCGAGCCATCGGAGCGGTTCGGCGACGGCGGCGGCGCCGCTGCCGGCGAGCTCGGTGAGCGAGGCGCTCGCCGCGAACCCGGCGCGCACGGGCTCGACGGACACGAGCCCGGCCACGAGCGCGGCGGGGATCCCCGCGGCCTCGGCGAGGCGGACGACCTCTGACGGCGCCTTGCCGGCGGCCGACTGCCCGTCGTAGCGCCCCTCGCCGGTGATCACGAGCGAGGCGCCGTGGAGGGCGCCGGGCAGCCCGATCGTCTCGGCCACGGTACGGGCGCCGGGGGCGATGCCCGCGCCCCACGCGAGGAGGCCGAAGCCGGTGCCGCCTGCGGCGCCCGCGCCGGGCGTCGTCGGGTCGGTGCCGGGCAGCAGCTCGGCGAGCCGGGCGAGACCGGCGTCGAGCAGGGCGACGTCGGCGGCCGTCGCGCCCTTCTGCGGGCCGAACACCTCGGCGGCGCCGGTCGCACCGAGCAACGGGTTCGTGACGTCGACGAGGAGTCGGGCACCGGAGACGGGCGGGCGTCGGAGACCGTCGAGCCGCACCTCGGCGAGCCGGGCGAGCGCGCGGCCGCCGCTCGGGACCGGCCGCCCCGCGCCGTCGAGCAGCTCCGCGCCGAGCGCGGCGAGCGCCCCGGCTCCCCCGTCGGTCGAGGCGCTGCCGCCGAGCGCGAGCAGGAGCCGCACGACCCCGTGGTCGAGCGCCGCGGCGATCGCCTGACCGAATCCGCGGGTGTGCGCGTCGAGCGGCGCGAGCGGGTCGAGGAGCGTGATGCCGCTCGTCACGGCGAGCTCGACGACGCCCGTCGCGGGTTCGCCCGGCAGCAGCAGCCAGTGCGCGGCGACGGGCGCGTCGAGCGGCCCGGTCACGGTGACGGGCATCCGCGTCGCCCCGGGCACCGCCGCGGCGAAGGCGTCGAGCGTGCCCTCGCCGCCGTCGGCCATCGGGTGCAGCACGAGCTCGTCGCCCGGGCGCATCGTACGCCAGCCCCGGGCGATCGCGGCGGCGGCCTCGGCCGCGGTCGCGGTGCCCTTGAACGAGTCGGGGGCGATCACGACACGACGCATCGGGCTCCTCCTCGGAGTCGGGCCGCTCGGCGCGAGCCGGCGCGCGGGCTAGATCGAGTCCTGCCTCGGGAACACGACCTTCTGCACGATGATGATGAGCGAGGCGGCCACCGGGATCGCGACGAGCGCGCCGAGCACCCCGCCGAGCGTGCCGCCGGCGACCGCGGCGATCACGACGAGCGCGCCCGGCACCGAGACCGCGCGGTTCATGATGCGGGGGCTCAGCACGTAGGCCTCGACCTGCATGTAGATGAGGTAGTAGATCGCGGCGGCGAGCGCCGTCGGCGGGCCGGCGGCGAGGCACACGAGCGTGATGATCACCGCGCCCGTGAGCGTGCCGACGAGCGGGACGAGCGAGAACAGGAAGGCGATGAACGCGAGCAGGATCGGGGCGGGCGCCCCGATGATCGTCAGGAAGATGAGGCTCAGCACGCCGTTGACGGCGGCGAGGCTGACCTGGCCCATGACGTAGCGGCCGACCGAGCCCGTGATCTCCTCCGAGACGTCCCGGTAGCCGGGGCGCGAGGAGGCCGGCACGAAGCGGGCGGCGTAGCGCTTCATCGAGTCGAGCGAGGCGAGGAAGTAGAGGGTGAGGATGAGCACGATCGTCGCCCCGGTGAACCCGCCCGCGATGCCGGCGCCGACCGCGAGGATGCCGCCGCCGAGCGAGCCCAGGTTCTCGGGGTCGGCGAGCCACTTGCCGACCGACTCGATCGCGTCGTTGAGCGCGTCGCCCGAGCCGGAGACGCTGTTGAGCCAGCCGACGAGGTCGCTGTGCTTGAAGTTCTCGACGATCGTCGGCCAGTTCTCGATGACGTACGTCGTCTGCTCGACGACGAGCGGCACGATGGTCGCGATGAGGCCGACGAAGAGGCCGACCACGACGATGACGACGCCGAGGATGGCGGCCCACCGGGGCATCCCCCTGCGCTGCAGCCAGCTGACGACCGGATCGAGGCCGAGCGCGAGGAACAGTGCGAGCGCGACGTAGAGGATGACGGTGCCGAGCTCGGCGATGATCCCGCCGAGCATGAGCGCCAGCAGCACGCCGAGCGCCCCGATGAATCCGATGCGGAACGCCCGGATCTTCACCTCTGGACCGCGCGCGTCGCCGTCGCTCGTGACCTGGGCCGCGGGCGGCTCGGGTGCGACCGCTCGCTTCGTTCGGATTCGCATGCCTCGACGGTAATGCGCGCCCCGGCCGAAGGCATCCCCTTGACCCGGCGAGTTCGATCCGGCAGCCGCCGCGAACGGATGGAATGATTCGCGACCCGGGGCGTTGCACCACAGCGGGGCGGCACCGTGCGCCCCGGCGAGGAGCGGGCATGGCGGACACGACGGGTGTGGGATTCCGATCCGAGCGGGGGCCGGTGCTCATCGCGGTGATGCTCGCGACCGGGCTCATCGCGATCGACTCGACGATCCTCGCGACGGCGGTGCCCTCGATCGTCGAGGATCTCGGCGGCTTCTCGCAGTTCCCGTGGCTGTTCTCGATCTACCTGCTCGCCCAGGCCGTCTCGGTGCCGGTCTACTCGAAGCTCGCCGACACGGTGGGGCGCAAGCCCATCATGCTCGTCGGGATCGGGCTGTTCCTCCTCGGCTCGATCCTCTGCGGCGTCGCGTGGGACATGACCTCGCTCATCGTCTTCCGAGCGGTGCAGGGTCTCGGCGCGGGGGCCGTGCTGCCCGTCTCGATCACGATCACCGGCGACATCTACACGGTGCGCGAACGCGCCAAGGTGCAGGGCTACATCGCGAGCGTCTGGGCCGCCTCCTCGGTCATCGGCCCGACGCTCGGCGGGGTGTTCGCCGAGTTCCTGTCGTGGCGGTGGATCTTCTTCGTCAACATCCCCCTCTGCATCCTCGCCGCCGTCATGCTCTGGCGGGGCTACCACGAGTCGCTCGGCCGCCAGAAGCACCGCATCGACGTGGCCGGTGCGACGGTGCTGACCCTCGGGCTCACCCTCGTCATCCTCGCCGTGCTCGAGGGCGGGCAGGCGTGGGCCTGGCTCTCGTGGCAGAGCCTCGGCGCGTTCGGCATCGGCGGGCTGCTGCTTTTCGCGTTCGTGCTCATCGAACGCCGCGCGGCCGAGCCGGTGCTGCCGCTCTGGGTGTTCTCGCGCCGCCTCATCGTGACGACCTCGCTCATCTCGCTCGGCGTGGGCGCCGTGCTCATCGGGCTCACCTCCTACGTGCCCACCTTCCTCGAGATCACGGCGGATGCCTCGCCGCTGGTCTCGGGCCTCGCGGTCGCCGCACTCACCCTGGGCTGGCCGATCGCCGCCTCGAACGCGGGGCGCCTGTTCCTCCGCATCGGGTTCCGCGCCACCGCTCTCATCGGGCTCGCGGTCGCCGTGCTCGGCAGCGCCGCGCTCTTCGCGGCCTCGTTCGTGCCGAACGTGTGGACGACGGCGATCGCGTGCTTCATCGTCGGCCTCGGCCTCGGGCTCGTGGCGTCGCCCACCCTCATCGCGGCCCAGTCGTCGGTGCCGTGGGAGGAGCGCGGCGTGGTGACGGGGGCGAACATGTTCCTCCGCTCCGTCGGCAGCGCCGTCGGCGTCGCGATCTTCGGTGCGGTCGCGAACGGCGTGATCGCCCGCTCGGGGCTCGGCGACCACTCGCCCGTCGCGATCCAGGCGGCCTCGGCCACGGTGTTCTTCGCCGTCGCCGTCGCGGCGGTGCTCACGATCGCCGCGGCGCTCGTGATGCCGCGCGCCCGGGTCGACGAGATCGAGCACCGCCCGGCCGAGGCGGCCGCCGCCGCCTGACACGAGTGGGTTGAGGGGCGGCCCGACGAGTCGCAGGAGAATCCTCCCGCCACGCCGCGCCGCAAGCCCGATCAGCCGATCTGCTCCTGCGACCCGTCACTCAGTGGTCGCCGCCCGGCCGCACCTTGACGAGTTGCAGGAGAATCCAGCCCGCCGCACCGCTGACGGCTCGATTCCCCGGGTTCGATCCTGTGACTCGCCGACTTCCCCTCAGTCCCAACGGGCGGCGGGCGGCAGGATCTCGGCCTCGAGGGTCCGCACCCAGCGGTCCCCCGTCGCCCGGAACTCCCGCCGCGTCGCGAAGCGGTAGTGGTAGGCCCGCACCCGCACCCAGCTCGGCGTCGCCCCGTCGAACGGGTCGCGGGCGAGCAGCGCGAGCGTCGGGGCGTCGGCCGCGAGCAGACGCTCGATGAGCACCCCGAACCACGGCTCCCACATGCGCCCGAGCGGCAGGAACCACATCAGCCAGTCGAGCCGCAGGTGATACGGGGCCCACTGCCGCGGCACCGCGCGCACGTCGCCGGGCTTGCCCTTGAAGCCGTACTCCGACCACGCGGCATCCTCGTCGGGCACCTCGTCGAGCGTGCCCTCGACGACGATCTCGATGCGCCGCTTCGTGACGGTGCCGAACGCGCCGTAGGCGTTCACGAGCATCCACCGGTTGAAGGCGGCGTTCATGAGCTGGCGCCGCGAGAAGAGGTTCCGCAGCGGCCACCAGCTGAGCACGAGCAGCAATGCGGAGGCCGCGAGCACGACGAGCGTCCACCAGACGGGCGACCCAGAGGCATCCGTGCCGAGATCAGCCGGGATCGCCGGGACGAGCGCATGCCAGACCGAGTCGGGCACGGCCGCGGCGGCGAGCACGACCGTGATCCAGTTGAGCCAGGCGAAGTTGCCCGTGACGATGAGCCAGAGCTGGGTGGCGATGACGATCGCGGCCGCCGCCGCGCCGACCCACCCCGGCACGAACAGCAGGAACGGCACGACGAGCTGCGCGAAGTGGTTGCCGAGCACCTCGCCGCGGTGGAACCACGGCGGCAGCAGGTGCGCCTGGCGGCTGAGCGGTCCCGGCATCGGCTGGGTCTCGTGGTGGTACATGAGCGCCGTGAGGTCGCGCCACTCGCGACCGCCGCGGATCTTGATCATGCCGGCGCCGAACTCCAGCCGGAACACGAGCCACCACACCGCGACGACGATCGTGATCGACGGGGGCTGCGAGTTCGAGCCGAGGAACGCCACGGTGAACAGCGCCTCGCAGAGCAGCATCTCCCATCCGAACCCGTAGAAGGTCTGCCCGACGTTGACGATCGAGAGGTAGAGCAGCCAGAGCCCCAGGAACACGAGCATCGGCAGCCACGGCGGGCCGAGCTGCGGCAGCCCGAGCACGACGGATGCCCCGAGCACGATCCCGGCGACGGCGACCGCGACGAGCCGCCGGTCGGTGTACCCCCAGCGGAACAGGCTCGGGCCGCGCAGCCGCGAGGCGCGGCGCAGCAGCTCGGGCACCGGCAGGAGGCCCCGCTCGCCGAGCAGCGGGCGGAACTGGTTCAGCGTCGACCAGAACGCGACGACGGCCAGTGCACCGACGCCGCGCTGCAGCACCTGGCGGGCGACCTCGTAGTCGTGCGCGTCGAACCAGGCGGTCCAGTCCACCCCTCAACGCTACGCCGCGGCCCGCCCGTCGCGCAGGAGCTGGGCGCCCCGTTCGGGGCCGCCGGAGTCAGACGCGGAGACCGAACCGCTCGCGGAGGGCGAGCTTCGCCGCGTACCACCCGTTCATGCCGTGCACGGCGGGACCGGGCGGGGTCGCGCTCGAGCAGAGGTACACGCCGTCGACGGGGGTGCGCCACGGCGCCGTCGAGATCACCGGGCGCTTCACGAGCTGGGTGAGGTCGAGCGCCCCCGAGTAGATGTCGCCGCCGACGTAGTTGCGGTTGTAGATCCCGATCTCGTGCGCCGAGCTCGCCGCGCTCGCGAGCACGACGTCGCGGAACCCCGGCGCGAAGCGCTCGACCTCAGCGGTCACGAGCTCGGTCGCGTCGAGCGTCGACCCCGCCGGCACGTGGGTGTACGCCCACAGCACCTGCTTGCCCGCGGGCGCACGGCTCGGGTCGACGACGCTCGGCTGGCAGACGAGCACGTACGGATGCCTCGGGGCGCCGCCGTCGCCGGCGATCTGCGCGTTCAACCCGGGTTGCAGGCCTCGCGCGACCGCGTTCTCGGCCGCGGCGATCTCGCGCCGGCTGCCGCCGAGGTGCACGGTCGGCGCGAGTCCGACGGCGGGGTTCGCCCACGGCACCGGACCGTCGAGCGCGAAGTCGACCTTCGCGACGCCGGATCCGTAGCGGTAGCGACGCAGCGCGCGCTCGTAGCGGTGCGGCAGCTCGGCGCTGAACAGCAGCTCGGGCGAGGTGTCGAGCAGCACCGCGCGCGAGCCGCCCACCTCGTCGAGCGACTGCACCGGCGCATCCGTCACGATCTCGGCGCCGTGCTCGGCGAGCTCAGCGGCGAGCGCATCGGCGATCGCCTGGGATCCGCCCTTCGGCAGCCCCCAGCCGACGCCGTGGGCGTGCATCGCGATCAGCAGTCCGGCGCCCGCCGAGGCGAGCGAAGGCAGACCGCCCGCCGCGTGCGCGACGACGCCCGTGAAGAGCGCCGGCGCGACGTCCCCCGTGAAACGCCGGTCCCAGGCTCGGGTGCCCTGATCGAGCGCGCGCAGGCCGAATCGGAACGCCGCGATCGGATCGCGTGGCACCCGGAGCAGCTGCGAACCCGTGAAGTCGACGACGCCGTCCTGGCGGGCGAGGAGCGGTCCGACGAGACGCTGCCACGCCCGGCCGTCGGCGCCGAGCCCGTCGACGGTGCGGTCGAGGTCGCGCCAGGCGATGCCGGCACGGCCGCCCGGCAACGGGTGCGCGTAGGAGGCCTCGGGCAGGATCCACTCGGGCGCGCGCGGCCCGTCGACGAGGCCGAGCTCGCGGAACACCGGGGAGGCGAGCGCCGCCGGATGCACCGCCGAGCAGACGTCGTGCCGGAAGCCGGGCAGCGTCAGCTCAGCGGTGCGAACGCCCCCGCCGATGGTCGGCGCCGCCTCGACGACGCGCACGGTGAGCCCGGCGCGCGCGGCGACGACGGCGGCGGTGAGCCCGTTGGGCCCCGATCCGACGACGGTGACGTCGACCATGCTCAGAAGGTGTGGAGATAGACCCAGGGCAGGCGGTCCATCATGAGTCGGTGGCGGTTGCCCTGGGCATCGGGGGCGTCGTCGGGCACGGCCGGGCCGCGCCCCTCCCCGCCCGGGGCGGCGTCGTACTCGTCGTCCTCCTGCCAGAGCACCATGCGGCGGGCGTCGTCGCGGCGGGCCCGGTAGGAGCGCACCTCACCGGCGGCGAACCCGGCGAGCGCAGCGTCGACCGACGGGGCCCCGCGCAGCCCGTGCAGGGTGACCCACGTCGGCGGCCACAGCGTCATGCCACCCGCGGCGTGCCGGTCGAGGGCGTCGACCGGCCGGATCCACTCCGCGGAGACGACCTCCTCGGGGGCGAGCCGCAGTTCGCCGTCGGGGACGCGCACGGCGAAGAACGCCGTCGTCAGCTGCTTGGGAGCACCGCGCGGCGGGGTCCACAGGGAGAAGGGCACGAGCTCACGCCCGTCGATGACGAGGCCCACCTCCTCCTCCACCTCGCGCACGGCGGCGCGCCGGGCGGCCTCGAGCCCGTCGGCTGGGCCGCCGAGCGCGTCGGCCTCGTCGACGGCACCGCCCGGGAACACCCAGGCGCCGGCGAACGAGCCGCGATCGCTCGGCCGCTCGGCGAGCAGCACCTCGAGGCCGAGCTCGCCGTCGCGCAGCAGCACGACGGTGGCGGCGGATCGGGTGGCGACGGAAGAGCTCGGGGACTCGGGCGCGCTGTCCATCCACTCAGACTAGGCCGGTCGGCCCCACCTCGCACCGGGGCGGGCCGATACACTGCCGGGATGGATGACGCCGCAGCGCAGGAGCGGGTCGACGCGGCCGGGCCGTCGCGACTGGCCCGCGCGGTGCTCGCACCGAACGCCGGCCCGATGACCCTCGACGGCACGAACTCGTACGTGCTGCAGGCGCCCGGCGCCCGTTCGACGATCGTCGTCGATCCGGGACCCGCCGATGCCGGCCACCTCGAGCTGCTCGCGGGCGCCGGCGAGGTCGAACTCGTGCTCATCACGCACCACCACGCCGACCACACCGAGGGGATCGACGCCTTCGCGCGGCTGACCGGGGCTCCGGTGCGGGCGATCGACCCCGTGTTCTGCCGCGGCGCGGCGCCGCTCGCCGACGGCGAGCGCATCGTCGGGGCGGGCGTCGAGCTCGAGGTGCTCGCGACCCCCGGGCACACGGCCGACTCGGCGTGCTTCGCCCTGCTCGGCGAGACGGGCGAACCCCGGGAGGACGGCGACCGCTCGCCGCTCGCGGTGCTCACCGGCGACACGATCCTCGGCCGGGGAACGACGATCATCGCCGACCCCGACGGCGCGCTCGGCCCGTACCTCGACTCGCTCGAACGGTTGCGCGCGCTCGGCACGCCCGGGCCGGTCGCCGTGCTGCCGGGTCACGGCCCTGCGCTGTCCGACCTCGCGGCGATCTGCGACGCCTACCTCGCGCACCGGGCCGAGCGGCTCGACCAGGTGCGCGCCGCACTCGCCCGGCTCGGCGCCGACGCGACGGTCGGCGAGGTCACCGACCTCGTCTACGCCGACACGGATGCCTCGGTGCGGGGCGCGGCCGAGGCATCCATGCGTGCGCAGCTGCGCTACCTGCGCGAGCCCGCCTGACGCACCCGCCCAGACGCAGGATCGCCCGGTTCCACGAGGAACCGGGCGATCCGTGCGATGCGCCGTGCGTCAGGCCGCGACGGCGAAGCCGCCGGTCCAGCCGATCTTCTCCTGCACGGCGAGGGTGAGCTGGAGGAAGCCGATCGACTCGAGCTCGCGGGCTCGCTTGAGCGATCCCGCGTCGATCGCCTTCACACCGCCGGCGCGCACGACGTCGATGAGGGCCTGCTTGGCCACGGCGTCGTCGCCCGCGACGAGCACGGTGGTCTCCTCGTCGCCGACCGACTTCGAGGCGAGGGTCGCGGCGAAGTTGGTGTTGAACGCCTTGAGCACGCGCGACTCGGGCAGGAGCGCGGCGAGCTCGGCCGCCTTCGAACTGTCGGACGCGGGCACGAGCGAGTCGAAGGTCTCGAAGTCGAGCGGGTTGGTGATGTCGACGACGATCTTGCCGGCGAGCTCGGCACCACGGGCCTCGACGATCTCGGCGAGTGCGAAGTGGGGCACGGCGAGCACGACGATGTCGCCCGTGATCGGCTGCGAGACGTCGCGGCCGATGACCTCGACGCTGTTGCCGCCCGCGGCGACGATGCCGCCGATCGCGCTGCCCATGTTGCCGTTTCCGATGATGCTGACGGTCGTCATTGCGATTCCTCCCCGCGCCGTTCGACGCGATTACTTGTTACGACAACTATTACGATAGCCCAATTCAGTTGTTGCGTCAACCAATGCGCTAGAATCGAGGCATGGCAGACGAAACGCAGTGGCTCTCCCCCGAGGAATCGGCGGCCTGGGTGCGCCTCATCGCCGTCGCCGAACTGCTGCCCGGCGCACTCGACGCGCAGCTCCTCCGCGACGCGGGCCTCACCCATTTCGAGTACGTCGCGCTCATGGCCCTCGCGGACGCCCCGGACCGCACCATGCGCATGACCGAGCTCGCCTCGCGCACGAACGCGACCCTGCCGCGCCTCTCGCACGTCGCCCGCCGGCTCGAGGAGCGAGGGCTGATCCGACGATTCCCCTGCCCCGAAGACCGGCGCGCGACGAACGCGACCATCACCGAGGCCGGGCTCGAGCTCATGGCCGGCGCCGCCCCCGGGCACGTCGGCACGGTGCGCGCGAACGTGTTCGACGCGCTGAGCGCCGAGCAGCTCGAACAGCTCTACGTCATCGCGGGCGCCGTGCTCGCGAAGCTCGATCCCGACGAGCGGCTCTCGGCCACCTCCTGCCAGTTCAGCGAGGGGCCGGTCGTCCGCACGCTCGCGAGCTAGGGCTTCGCCGCCCGGGGCAGCGCTGCTCACAGCAGCGCTGCCGTCGGCAGCATCGGGCCCGCGCCGCGCCCCCACGGCGCAGGCTGAGGGCATGAGCGAACAGACCCCGGCCATCCAGCCGATCGACGCCGAGCTCACCGCCCGGCTCTTCCACGAACGCATCATCGTGCTCGGCGACGAGCTCGACCAGCAGGGCGGCAACCGCCTCTGCGCGCAGCTCGTCACCCTCGCGGCCGACGACCCGCGCCGAGACATCCGCTTCTGGATCAACTCGCCCGGCGGCTCGGTGTCGGCGATGCTCGCCATCGCCGACCTGATGCGCTCGATCCCGAACGACGTGTCGACGATCGCGTACGGCATCGCGGCGAGCGCGGGCCAGTTCCTGCTCAGCGCGGGCACGCCGGGCAAGCGCTTCGCCCTGCCGCATGCGCGCATCCTCATGCACCAGGGATCGGCGGGCATCGGCGGCACCGCCGTCGACGTCGAGCTGCAGGCCGACGACCTGCGCCACATGCGCGACACCGTGCTCGGCATCACCGCGGCGAACACCGGCCAGCCCCTCGAGCGCATCGCCGAGGACTCGCTGCGCGACCGCTGGTACACCGCCACGGAGGCGGTCGACTACGGCTTCATCGATCGCATCGCCGACGGCTTCGACGAGATGTTCCCCCGGGCCGAGCGCCCCCAGACCGGATTGCGAGCGACCGCATGAGCAGCTACACCATCCCCTACGTCGTCGAGAAGCGCGGCAACAGCGAGCGTTCGCTCGACGTCTACAGCCGCCTGCTCTCGGAGCGCATCGTCTACCTCGGCACCGAGATCGACGACGGCGTCGCGAACGTGCTCATCGCGCAGTTCCTCCACCTCGCCTCCGAGTCGAGCGAGACCCCGATCAGCCTCTACCTCAACTCCCCCGGCGGCTCGCCCGGCGCGGCGCTCGCGGTCTACGACACGATGCAGCACATCAGGCCGGATGTCGCGACCACGTGCGTCGGCCAGGCGGCCGGGCCGGCCGCGGTGCTGCTCGCCGGCGGGGCGAAGGGGCAGCGGGCGATCCTGCCGCACGGACGGGTCGTGCTGCACCAGCCCTCGACGCAGGGCCGGGGCTCGATCCCCGACCTGATCATCCACGCCGACGAGGTCGTGCGCGTGCGGGCCGAGCTCGAGGCGGCGCTCGCCGCCGACACGGGGCACGACGCGGCGACGCTGCGACGCGACACCGATCGCGACCGCATCCTGTCGGCGGCCGCCGCCGTCGAGTACGGGCTCGCCGATCACGTGCTGACGGCGCAGGTCGCCGTCGGTGCGGGCGCCGCCTACGCGGCGAGCAGGTAGACGCCGCCGGGCGGTGCGACGACGGTCGCGCCGCCCGCGGCCGTCGCGGCGTCGAGGTCGAGCACGAGCACGGCGTCGACGTCGGACGCGGGATGCCTCGCCGGCACGTCGGCGCGGAACGCGAACGACACCTCGCGTTGGAGGCGTTCGCGCCGCTCGGCCTCGCGGCGTTCGAGCTCGCGCCGGGCCTCGAGCGACTCGGCCACCCGGTGCACGAGCTCGACGAGCTCGAGGCCGAGCGCCTCGGCGACCGAGCCGAGCACCTCGCTCGACGCCTCCTTGCGACCGCGCTCGATCTCGGAGAGGTACTGGGGCGAGACGCCGGCCGCCCCGGCGACCTCGGTCAGGATGCGCTCCTGGGCGAGCCGCTCGCCGCGGAGCACCTCACCCAGCTCGTTGCGCCAGAGCGGCTTGGCGGTGCGCGGTGCTCGCGGGAACTCGACGACCTTGCCCATGCCCCGAGGCTAACCGCCGAGCCGAGCGGGCGACAGCTCGATCCGCTCACAGCAGAACAGCGAGCCCTCGACGACGAAGGCGGCGCGGGATCGCTCCCGCGCCGCCTGCGCCTCATTGCGTCAGGATGCCCCGAGCATCGTCATCGAGGCACCCCGCCGACGTTGATCTCAGCGGCCCCGCCGAACGCATTGCCCGCCATCGAGTTCAGTCCGACGAGCTTCACGTACCGACCGGCAGCGGCAGCGAACTCGACGCGCTGGGGCCCGAGGTCTCCGGTGAACGACCCCGTGGCGACGGGGTCGCCCCAGCTCGTCCCGTCGGCCGAGACGAAGACCTGGTAGTCCTTCATCCGGCCGTTGACCGCGTTCTGGCGCGTCAGGTACTCGAGGCCCGTCACGTCGTAGCTCGCCCCGAGGTCGAGGGTGATGAAGTGCGGGTACGGAACTGCGCCGTTGCGGTACGACGTGTGCCAGAACGTGTACGGGTCGCCGTCGATCGCCTTGGTGGCCGGCGTGTTCTCGGAGACCGTCTCCTCGCTCGAGACCCCGGCGATCGTGAGCTTCGTCTGGTCGATGAGGTTCGGCAGCGGCGGAATCGTGGGAACGGAGAGCGTCTCGGTCGCGCTTCCGGCTCCGTCGCCGCCCCGGTAGTCGGCGGTCGCGGTGAAGACGCGGAGCGCATACCCCGCTCGCTTCTCCGGGACGCGGATCTGGAAGACGGCGACCTCCTCGTCGCCCGCGGCGATGCGGCCGAGGTCGTCGTCGACCACGGCGACCTGCCAGCCGACAGGGCCGGCGAACGACACGGCGACCTTGCTCATCGCCTTGTCCGAGTCGTTCGCCACCGTCACCTCGACGTCGACGATCGCCGGCCCTTCGAGGCTGATCTCGGAGATCGAGACCGCGATCTCGGCCTCCTCGGCCGGCACCTCGTCAGCAGCCTCGGCCTTCTCGGCCTGCTGCTCCGGTGCGGCCGAGGCCGCAGCGGGGGCCTCGGCCTCCGACGCCTCCGGTGCCGGGGCACCTGTTTCGGTCGCCTCGGTCTCAGGGGCGTCCGATGCCGGGGCTTCGGGCGCCTCGGGCTGCTGCAACGCCTCCGGCGTCGGAGCCGGCGTGCTCGTCGCCCCGGGTGCGGGCGGGTCGTCCAGTGTGCTGCCGAATGCCGGCGGTGCGGCCAGCGCGAGCGTCGAGGCGAGCGCGATCGCCGCGAGGGCGCCGCGACGGACGGAGTTCGATGACATTGTTCGCTTCCTCTCTCGTTCGGGGGTCAGACGACGGCCGGCATGGCGGTGCGGACGGAGTCGAGGCCGAGGCGGAGCTTCTTCCACTCGCCGCGGGTGAAGTCGGGCACCTCGACCGGGCGGCCGCCCTTCTCGATCGACGTCACGCTGAGCGGCACGGGTGCGCACCACGCGGCCGAGTCGTAGACGTCGATGTCGGGCACCTGGCCGGTGCGCATCTGCTGCACGATGCGCCACTGCAGGATGTAGTCCATGCCGCCGTGGCCGCCGCCGGCCGCGGGCCCCTCGAGGTCCTTCCACAGCCAGTGGTCGTACTCGGCGCGCAGCGCGCTCGCGCCCCGCCAGGTGTCGCCGCTGTGGATCGGCTCGGCGTAGACGCGTGCGCCCGTCGCATCGGCGCCGACGTAGTCCTCGAAGATGCCGCGGCTGCCCTCGATCGTGTTGATGCGGCTGTACGGTCGCGGCTGGCTCACGTTGTGCTCGGCCCGGATCATGCGCCCGTTCGCGGTGGAGATCATGCAGGTGACGAGGTCGCCGTTGATGTACTCCTCCTTCCACGAGCGGTGGTCGCGCGGCACGAACCGCTCGCGGTAGTCGGCGAGGCCCCGAGGCGCGCTCGCGGTCGCGGTCAGGGTCGTCAGCCGGTCGCCGCGGTTGATGTCCATCGCGGCCGCGATCGGCGCGAGCCCGTGCATGGGGTAGAAGCTCGCGACGCTCTTCGTGTGCCAGATCCGACGCCAGTCGTCGGTGTAATAGCCGTCGTTGAAGAGCAGCGACCGCAGGTCGTGCAGGTAGCCGCCGTGTCCGCTCGTGATGTCGCCGAAGACGCCGTCGTGCGCCATCTTGAGCATCGCGAGCTCGTTGCGGCCGTACGAGCAGTTCTCCATGAGGAACAGGTGCTTGCGGGTCTGCTCGCTCGTGTCGACGAGGTCCCAGAGCTCGTCGAGCTCGGTCGCGATGGGCAGCTCGACGCCGACGTGCGCACCGGCCTTCAGCGCGGCCTTGCCCTGGGCGTGGTGGAACTCCCACGGCGTGGCGATGTAGACGAGGTCGAGCTCTTCGGTGTCGAGCATCTTCTGGAACGAGGCGTCGGAGCCGCCGTACTCGCGCGGGCGGGGCTTGCCGGCGTTCGCGACCCGATCGGCGGCGCGGGTCGCGCGATCCCCTCGGATGTCGCAGACGGCGACAACCTGCGCGCCCGGCACGCTGACCCAGCTGCCGAGCATGCCCATGCCGCGGTTGCCGAGCCCGATGAGGCCGATCTTCACGGTGTCGACCTGGTTGAAGGGTTCGTTCGCCATCGATCGCGAGCCCTGCTTGCGGGCCGGCGCGGCGGCGGTCGCTGCGCCCGAACTCGCGGCCGTCGCGAGCGCGACGCCGGCCAGCGCTCCGCCGAGCAGGTTCCTGCGGGTGAAACCGGATGCCACGGATTCGAGGTCGGCGGCGGCTCCGACCTTCTCGCGCGGACTGGTGAAGAAACGCGGCATTGCACTCTCCAGAGCTCGTGTGTGTGGTTGTTGAGCACACTGGCGCAGGTGAGCGATGGATGTCAAGAGTTGATTGGAAACTGACTCAATCAATCATGAAGGTGCAGAAGTCGACGAATTCTGCCGCCTGGCGCACAGAAAAACGGGCCTCACCGATCACTCGGTGAAGCCCGTTCCGGCTCTGGTCAGGCGACTTCGTACGTCAGGCAGTCGGCATCGTCGGCGCCGGCGCCGATGCGCACCGAAGCCGCGGTGCACTCGAGCTTCGAGTTGTGCACGCACTCGGCGCGCTGGCATGCGCCGACGTGGGTGAGCACCTTGTCGAGGCCGCCCTTGCTGCCCAGCGGGATGAAGGTCGCGCACTCGGCATCGCCGACCGAACCGGCGATCGTCACGGCGGCGGCATGGCAGTGCGAATGATCGTTGTAGGAGCATCCGGCCACCGAGCATTCGGCGACTGCGGGCAACTCGTCGAGCGTCATGCTCATGGGTGACCTCCTCTGGCGGTTGCGACCCGTCGAGACGGCCGCTCGGTATCTGGATGCTAACCCCGCACGGCGCGATCCCACAGTATCCATGGGACGGTTTTCCGCAGATCAGTGCGACTTTCTTCTGAGGATTGCCTAACCTTCCCGGCCTTGTTCCGGGCGCCGCAGCATGACTCAGGCCGGAGCGTTGTCGGGGTCGACGGTCTCGATCATGTCCTCCTCGACGGCGTTGTCTGCCTCGACGTCGTTCGCCTCGTCGCCGCGATCAGGGCCGCCGTCGGCCGGCTCCCCCTCGCGGTCGAGACGACCTGCCTCGTCAGGGTGTTCGGATGCTCGGGGTGCCCCTCGATCGCGCGTCACGTCACTCATGATGCCCTCCCAGGTCTCGATCGTCGCGGTCGTCCGAGCGTGCGCGGGCGCGAGGCATCCCGTCAACCGCTTGACAGCGACGCCGACGAGGCGAGCCGCCGTTCAGTACTCGAGCACGTAGCTCCGGTGCGAGTGGGCGATCTCGAACCCGAGGCCGGTGTACAGGCCCAGTGCCCCGGTCGGGTTCTCGGCGTCGACGTCGAGCGTCGCCTTCTCGAGGCCCACCGAGCGACACGCGTCGAGATGACGGGCGAGCAGCCGCCGGGCCATGCCGCGACCGCGCCACGACCGGACGACGCCGACGAGCTGCACGTACGAGGAGCTGAAGCCCTGGCCCGCCCAGTCCTGCTCGTTGCGGAGCGCGAGCACGAAGCCGACGACCTCGCTGCGACCGTCGATCGGCGCGACGGCGAGGAACGAGAGCGACGGGGCGAACTGCTCGCCGCCGACGAAGCGCGCCCACCGCTCCCGGCCCGTGGACTGGCTGCCCCAGTGGTCGACGAAGGCCGCGTTGCGGGCGAGCCGTGCCGATTCCGTCCACTCCGCCGACCACGGGACGATCGCGTACGCCCCGTCATCGGGGCCGAGGTCGACGGGCTGGGCGACCTCGCGCTCCAGCGTGAAGAAGTGCCGGCGCAGCTCGAGGCCCGCCCGGGAGAGGAGGGCCTGCGCATCGGGTGCACGTTCCTCCGCATACGCCATGATCCAGCCCGGCAGGGTCTTCTCGCTCGCCGAGAGCTGCTCGCGAGCTCGGGCGAGCTCCCACTCGAGCAACCGCCGTCCGATGCCGCGGCCGCGTGCTTCGGGCCGCACCGAGCCCGACACGATCGAGCGCACGAGGGTCTCCTGGCCGGGCGGGACGACGGCCGATCCGCTCGCGAGGATCCGCCCGTCGTCGGCGAAGGCCAGCAGGGTGTCGCGGACGGGGTCGATGTGCGAGAGCTCGAAGGTCTCGAGCAGCTCGTCGCGCGACTCGACCCAGTTCGGATGGTCGGCGCTCGCCACGTCGGCGTGGAAGGCGAGGAGCTCGTCGAGGTCGCCTGGGGCGGCGGGCCGCCAGCGGGCGACGTCGGGGTGCTCGGGGAGGACGGGCGCGGGAGCGACGCCCACTCGACTCGACAACGGGGGTCGCGGCTCGGCCATGCTCAGATCCTGCCACGCCCGGGCCGGGCGGCGACCGACCGCGCCGGGATGCTGGAGTTCGCGTCGCCGCACGGGCATGATGAAGCCACGGACACGGAGGTGGGCGATGTCGACGGAGACGATGTTGTGGTCGATCCTGGGGCTGATCGGCGCAGTGGGCGGGGTGCTGCTGCTCGCCGCGCTCTGGTCGCTGATACGCCGCCCACGGCAGTGACCGGGGCGGCGCTCCCCGACGGGTTCAGCGGATCGCGTCGGCGATCGGCGTCGCGCCCGCGTTGAACCGGATCGTGCGCCCGATGGTCGCCGGCTCGGCGAGCACGGCGGCCGCGACGGCCGCCACATCGGCGCGGTCGACGGTCAGGCTCTCGGATGCCTCGGCGTCGATGCGCCCCGTGCCCTCGCCGTCGGTGAGGCGGCTCGGGCCGAGGATCGTCCAATCGAGCGCCGTCGTCACGAGGTGCTCGTCGGCGGCCGCCTTCGCCTCCGCGTACGCGTGGAACGAGTCGGCCTCTGGCACCGAGTGGTCGGGCGAACGGAAGTACGAGACCATCACGTAGCGCCGCACGCCCGCCGCCTCGGCGGCGGCCATCGAGCGCACCGCCGCATCGCGGTCGACCGCGTAGGTGCGCCGCGGATCGCCGCCGCCCGCACCCGCCGACCAGACGACGGCATCGTGCCCCCGGACGAGGTCGGCGAGGCCGTCGACGTCGAGGGTCTCGATGTCGGCGACGACCGGGTTCGCGCCGCTCGCGGCGACCTCGGCCGCGTGCGCGGGGTTGCGGATCACCGCGTCGACCTCGTCGCCGCGCGCCACGAGGAGACGTTCGAGCCGCAATGCGACCTTCCCGTGCCCTCCGATGAGTACGATGCGTGCCATGCGGAACTCCTTCGCTGCTCCTGCTCCACGCTACCCGGCCCCGGCACCGGAGGGCGGTCCGGCGCCGTGCCGGTGACCAGCGCGGGTCTCCTGCTCTACCGGACGGCGCCGGTGGAGGCCGCTCCGACGGGCGCCGTGCTCGAAGTGTTCATCGCCCACATGGGCGGCCCGTACTGGGAGCGCCGGCACGAGGGGGCCTGGACCGTGCCGAAGGGCGAGTACCTCGTCGCGACCGAGCATCCGCTGCTCGCCGCCCGGCGCGAGTTCGGCGAGGAGATCGGGGTCGCGGCGCCCGAGCTCGACTACGCCGACCTCGGCGAGTTCCGATCCTCGACCGGCAAGCTCACCCGGGTCTACGCGGCCGAGGCACCCGACTTCGAGATCGGCCACGTGGAGAGCAACTCCTTCGAGCTCGAGTGGCCGCCGCGCTCAGGTCGCGTCCAGTCCTTCCCCGAGGTCGACGACGCGCGGTGGGTGCCCATCGACGAGGCGCGATCGCTCGTGACGAAGGGCCAACGGCAGATGCTCGACGCGCTCGAGGCACGGCTCGACGAATCGGGCTGACCCGCATCACTCAGCCGACGCCGAACTCCGTCAGGAGTTCCCCGCACCACGCGGGCACCACCGAGCTCGCGGGTCCGTGCCGCACGTCGTCGAAGAGCGGCGTGATCTCGCTCGCCGCGAGGTTCAGTTCGATCGTGCGCGCGCCGTGCTCGGCCGCGGTGACGACGAACCCGGCGGCAGGGTACACAGCGCCGGAGGTGCCGATCGCGGCGAACACCTCGCAGGCGGCGAGTGCGGCCTCGATCTCGTCGAGCCCGTACGGCATCTCGCCGAACCAGACGACGTCGGGGCGCAGCATCCGTTCGCCGCAGTT
This sequence comes from Agromyces sp. NPDC057679, assembly GCF_042799635.1. Taxonomy (NCBI): domain Bacteria; kingdom Bacillati; phylum Actinomycetota; class Actinomycetes; order Micrococcales; family Microbacteriaceae; genus Agromyces; species Agromyces sp. NPDC057679. The sequence goes on from NZ_JBHVIK010000001.1 coordinate 687,541, forward strand.
CGGGCACTCAGGACGCTCGATGAGGTCGCCGGGCACCGGCGAGCGCTCGGCGCACGCGAGGCATCTGGCGAGCGCGAGCTCGCCGTGCATGTGCAGCACCCGGGTCGAGCCCGCCAGTTCGTGCAGGGCGTCGATGTTCTGGGTCACGACGAGCAGCTCGTCGCCGAGGGCCTCCTCGAGGTGCGCGAGTGCGACGTGCGCGGGGTTCGGCTCCGCGAACGCGACGGCATGTCGGCGTGCGTCGTAGAAGCGCTGCACCGTGTCGGGGTCGCGTTCGAACGCCTCGGGCGTCGCGACGTCCTCGACGCGATGCCCCTCCCACAGCCCGCCGGCGTCACGGAACGTCGGCACCCCGCTCTCGGCCGAGATGCCGGCCCCGGTCAGCACGACGACCCGCATGACTCCATGAGACCACGTCGCGGCGGCTGTCGGAATCGCCCGCGATCTTGCAGGATGGCCGTATGGGGGGCGATGCGCTCATCGACGAGGCGGCGGCGCTGTACGCGCTGCGCCCCGAGGAGTTCACCGCGGCCCGGAACCGCCGCGCCCGCGAGCTGCGCGACGACGACCGGGAGCTCGCCGACGCCGTGACCGCGCTGCACCGCCCGGCCCCGGCGGCCTGGCTCGTGAACCAGCTCGTGCGTCACCGCGGCGACGAGCTCGACGAGCTCCTCGGGCTCGGAGCCGAACTGCGCGCCGCGCAGGCCGAGCTCGATGCCCCGGCGCTGGCCCGCCTCGCCAAGCAGCGCCGCGCGCTCGTCGCGGCGCTCGCCCGCGAGGCCGGCTCCCTGGCCGAGCAGCTCGGCGCCCCGGTGCGCCAGCCGGTGCTCGACGAGGTCGCGCAGACCCTCAATGCGGGCATGGTGGATGCCTCCGCCGCCGACGCCGTCTCCAGCGGACGACTCGTGCGGAGTCTCGAGGCCGTCGGCCTCGAGGTCGACCTGGGCGGCGCGGTCGCGGGCGGCCCGGGCAGCCCGACGCCGGCGAAGCGGCCCGCGCGGCCGAAGGCCGGCCGGCGTGGCGACGCCGATGACGATGCGGCAGGACGCGAACGCGAAGAGCAGGCGCGGCGCGAGCGTGCGGAGCACGAGCGTGCGGCGGCGGCGGCGGCCGAGGAGCGCTCGGCCGAGGCATCCGCCGCCCTCGACGAACTCGAGCGCGAACTCGCGGCGCTCACCGAACGGATCGCCGCGGACGCCGCCCGACGCGACGAGCTCGACGCCGAGCTGCGCGAGGTCGAGGACCGGCTCGACGAGCACGGCCGGGAGCAGCGGCGGCTCGGGCGCGAGCGCGACCGGGCGGCACGGTTCGCCGAGACGGCGCGTGACGAGGCGACCGCGGCGCGCCGGGCGCTCGACTAGCCTGTCGGCATGCCCGACACCCCCGACGACGCCCCCGCCCTCCGCCCCGAGACCGTCGCCGTGGTGGCGGGTCGGCCGCCGCACGCACCCGACGCCCCGATGAACGTGCCCGTCCACCTCACGTCCACCTACGTGGCGGGCGGCGACACCGCGTACGGGCGGTACGGCAACCCGAGCTGGACGGCCTTCGAGGACGTGCTCGGGGCGCTCGAGGGCGGCCGCTGCGTCTCGTACGCCTCGGGCATGGCCGCGATCTCGGCGGTGCTCGACCTCGTCGCGCCCGGCGGGCTGGTCGTCGCGCCGCGCCACTCGTACACGGGCACGGTCGCGCTGCTCGAGGAGCGGGCCGAGCAGGGGCGCCTCCGGGTCCGCTTCGTCGACATCTCCGACACGCCCGCCGTCGTCGCTGCCTGCGCCGGAGCCGCGATGGTGTGGTTCGAGACGCCGACGAACCCCGCGCTCGAACTCGCCGACATCGCGGCCATCGCGGCCGCGGCGCATGAGCACGGCGCGCTCGTCGCGGTCGACAACACCTTCGCGACGCCGCTGCTGCAGCGCCCGCTCTCGCTCGGCGCCGACCTCGTGGTGCACTCGGCGACCAAGTACCTCTCGGGTCACAGCGACGTGGTGATGGGCGCCGCGATCGCCGCGAGCGAGGAGCACGCCGCCGCGCTCGTGCAGCGTCGAAGCCTGGCCGGGGCGATCCCGGCGCCGCTCGAGGCGTTCCTGGCGCTGCGCGGGATGCGCACGCTCGCGGTGCGGCTCGACCGTGCCCAGGCGAACGCGCAGGAGCTCGTGCGGCGGCTCGACGGGCACCCCGCGATCGACGAGGTGCGCTACCCCGGCTTCGGGGCGATCGTGTCGATCGTCGTGCGCGGCGGCGCAGTGCCGGCGGAGACCCTCGCCGAGCGCACCCGCCTGTGGGTGCACGCCACGAGCCTCGGCGGGGTCGAGTCGACGCTCGAGCGGCGTCGGCGCTGGCCGGCCGAGCAGCCCACCATCCCCGAGGGCCTCGTGCGGCTGTCGGTCGGGATCGAGCAGGTCGACGACCTCTGGCGCGATCTCGCCGGCGCCCTCGACTCGCTCGGCTGACGCCGGGGCGACCCTCAGCCGAGACGGGCCAGGAGCCAGTCCATGGCGTCGGGCACGGTGTCGAGCACCGAGATGTGCCCGTCGTCGAGGCGCATCCAGAGCGTCGCGTTCCGCAGGTGGGCGAGCTGCCACGCCGCATGCCGCCGCGGCACCACCCGGTCGCCTTCGCCCTGCACGACGAGCACGGGGGCGACGACCTCGGCGAGCTCGAACCCCCACGGGCTCGCGAAGGCGACGTCGTCGTCGATGAGCCCGTCGGGGCCGAGTTCCCCGGCACGCACGGCATCCGCGCCGAGGGACGCCCACCGGCCCTCGAGCGCCGCGAGATCCACCGGCAGGAACTGCGCGGGGTCGAACTCCTCGGTCTCGGCGAAGCGCGCCCTGGCCGTGCGCCCCTGCCGTGCGGCCTGCAGCGCGCCCGGTGCATGCATGCCGTCGTACCAGTCGTAGTCCTCGGTGAAGGGGGCGATCCCCGCGAGCACCGCCGCGCCGATCACCCGATCGGGATGCCTCGCCGTACCGGCGAGCGCGTGGGGCCCGCCGCCCGACGCCCCCATCGAGGCGAAGCGCCCGATGCCGAGCGCGTCGGCGACCGCGACGACGTCGTCGGCCGCAGAGGCGACGTCACGTCCGGGGCGCGGCGTCGAGCCGGCGTAGCCCGGGCGGGCGTACGAGACGAGGCGGATGCCCCTGGCCTCCGCCGCGGCGGCGACCGGTTCGAGCGGCGCCCCCGTCTGCGGCGAACCGTGGTGCCAGACGAGCGTGAGCGGCGCCGAAGCATCCGCGCCGGAGTCGTACGCGCGCAGCACCCGACCGTCGTCGAACCGCACGTCCTGCACCGTCGCCATGCGCACCTCCGTCGCCACCCGGCCTCGCGCCGGTGCGCCCAGCCTAGGCTGGGCTCGTGATCGAGGGCTTCCTGCAGGGCGTGCGGATGCTCGTGCGCGGCTTCGCGTTCTGGGCGAAGCGCCCGCGGGTGATGCTGCTCGGGCTGATCCCGGCCGCGATCGTGTTCCTCCTCGTCGTGGCGGCGCTCGTGGGGCTCGGCTTCGGGCTGCCCTCGCTGACCGACTGGCTCACCCCGTTCGCCGACGACTGGGTCGAGCCGTGGCGCGGCCTCGTGCGCGGCACGATCGGGGCGATCCTCCTCGCCGCCGCCGTCGTGCTCGCCGCGGTGACGTTCACGGCGGTGACGCTCGCCGTCGGCGACCCCTTCTACGAGCAGATCTGGCGCGCCGTCGAGACCGAGCTCGGCGGTGAGGTGCCCGAGCACGGCCCCGGGTTCTGGCGCGCGGTCGGCGATTCGCTCGGGCTCATCGGCATGGGTGCGGTGATCGCGATCGGCGTCGGAATCGTCGGGCTCATCCCGCTCCTCGGCGCGGTCGTCGGGCCGGTGCTCGGCGTCGTGCTCTCCGGTCGATTGCTGGCCGCCGAGCTCGTCTCGCGCGCGTTCGCGGCGCGCGGGCTGCGCGGCACCGATCGGCGACGGATGTTCCGGGGCAGGCGCTCATCGATGTTCGGCTTCGGCGTGGCGACCCAGCTCTGCTTCATGGTGCCGCTCGGCGCGGTGATCGCGATGCCGGCTGCCGTCGCCGGTTCGACGATGCTCGCCCGGGCGGCGATCGACGCCGCCGCATCCGCCGCGCCCCCAGGCGCTGCTGCTTCTGCAGGAGATTAGGTCCCATCCCCTGCTCTGAGCCCTGCTCAGCGCAATTCTCCTGCAGAAGCAGCAGGAGGAGCAGGTGGAGATGCGGGCGCCCGGCCCTCGAAGAGCAGGATCGGCACCGGCCCGAACGGCAGCGATCTCGCGCGCACGCGCCGCACCTCGCCGGCGGTGAACCCCGCCGCGACGAGGGCCGCCTCGGTCTCGCGGTCCCAGTGGCATCCGTGGCACCACCGCTTCGACAGGGGGGTCGCGACCCGCTGCACCGCGCGCTTCAGCGTGCCGCGGGGCGCGGCGACGTGGTCGACGAAGACGACCCGGCCGCCGGGCACGAGCACCCGCCGCACCTCGGCGAGCGCGGCCGCCTGATCGGTGACCGAGCAGAGCACGAAGGTGCCGACGACGGCGTCGACGGAGTGATCGGGCAGCGGGATCCGCTCGGCGACCGCGTCGAGCGGTTCGGCCGGGTGACCCCATTCGCGCCCGCGGGTGGCGAGCTCGGCACGGCGCTTCGCGTCGGGTTCGAGGCCGATCCACTCGACCCCGAGCTCGAAGGCGCCGAAGTTCTCGCCCTCGCCGGCGCCGATCTCGAGCACCCGCCCGCGCACGCGGCCGAGCAGTTCGCGACCGAGTTCGTCGACCGCGTCCTGGCTGATCAGTTCGCCGGGGGCCACCCCGGCACGCTACCGCGCGGGCCGGCTCCTGTCATCCGGGCGACCGACTCAGCCGCCCGGCATCGGATGCCTCGTGCCGCGCTCAGGCCTCGAGGCCGGCGGTGCGCGTGGCCGCGGCCACGAACGCGGGGCGCACCCGATCCCAGCCGTCGAGGTAACCGCCGACCATCGCCGCGTCGCGGAGCAGCACGAGCTGCGCGGCCGCCTGCTCGGGCGTCTCGACCTCGGCGGCGGTGAGCAACCCCTCGAGCTCGGAGCGGAACCACTCGCGGTGCTCGCCGACGGCCCGCCGCACGCCGCTGCCGGGGTCGGGGTACTCGGCGGCCGCGTTGATGAAGGGGCAGCCGCGGGTGTGGTTGCGGGCGACGTCGTCGGCGAGGCCCTCGATGACGAGCCCGACGAGCTGCCGCGGCTCGGCGCCCGACGCCTCGGCGGCGTCGAACGCCCCGCGGATGTTCGCGTCCTCGACGCCGAGGTAGGCCTCGACGAGGTCCTCCTTGCTCGGGAAGTGCCGGTAGAAGGTCGCGCGGGTGACGCCGGCCTCGGCGATGATGCGGTCCACGCCGACGGCGTGGATGCCCTCTCGGTAGAAGAGTTCGGACGCCGTCTGGAGCAGCCGTTCGCGCGCCGCGGAGGCGCCGGTGGAGGTGGTTCGTGCAGCCATACCAAAGATGATAGAACGATCTTTCTCTTTTTGCTTGACATCCGTTCCGCCCTGGGCGTACAGTCTGGGAATACAAAGAGATAGAACGATCGTTCTACTTCACAGATCACGAAGCGGTCACCCCGATCGCCCCACCACAAGGAGCAGGAACCATGAACACCACCGGCGCGAACAGCAGCAAGGCCACCATCGTCCTCGTCCACGGGCTCTGGATGACCCCGAAGAGCTGGGACACCTGGGCCGAGTACTTCCGGGCCCGCGGCCACGAGGTCGTCGTCCCGGGCTGGCCCGGGATCGACGACCGCGACGTCGCCGACATCCGCTCGAACCCCGAGTCGCTCAAGGGCATCGGCCTCAAGCAGATCGCCGACCACTACGAGCGAATCATCCGCGCCCTCCCCGAGAAGCCGATCATCATGGGCCACTCCTTCGGCGGCGTGATCACCCAGATGCTCGCCGACCGCGGCCTCGGCGCCGCCTACGTCGGCGTCGAGCCCGGGCAGACCGCCGGCATCACGACGCTCCCCGCATCGACCCTCCGCACGGGCTTCCCGATCCTCGCGAACCCGTTCGACAAGAACGGCGCGAAGCCCCTCTCGAAGTCGCACTTCCACTTCACCTTCGGCAACGACCTCGGCCGCGAGGCATCAGACCGCCTCTGGGAGGAGTTCGCGGTGAACTCGTACAACCGGGTCTTCTTCGAGGGCGTCGCCTCGACGATCAACGAGAAGGGCGGCGTCACCCACGTCGACTACGCCCGCACCGACCGCGCGCCGCTGCTCGTCATCACCGGCGAGATCGACCACGTCGTGCCGCCGGCCATCGGCCGGGCCATCGTGAAGAAGTACACCTCGACCGGCAGCCCCGCGATCGTCGAGCTCCGCGAGTTCGCCGGCCGCACGCACCGCATCGTCAGCCAGGACGGCTGGGAGGAAGTGGCCGAGTACGCGCTGAACTGGGCCGTCGAGCACGCGCAGGCGCCGCAGGCCGCCTGATCGGCATCGCCCCCGCCGCGGAAGGCGCGGACCCCGAGGGGTCCGCGCCTTCGCCGCGTTCAGGCCGACCTCAGTCCGCTGCGCGCAGCCCCGCGAAGAACGCCCGGATGTCGCCGACGACGAGCTCGGGCACCTCGAGCGCCGCGTAGTGCCCGCCCCGCTCGAACCGGCTCCAGTGCACGATGTTCGAGTTGTCGCGCTCGGCGAACACCCTGATCGTCTGGAAGTCGTCGGCGAAGACCGCGACGCCCGTGGGCGCCGCGTTGACCTGCGGCTCCTCCCCCGCGGCCTCGGCAGCGGCGGCGGCGCGGGCGTTGTCGAGGTAGGCGCGGCTCATGCCGGCTGCCGCGTTCGCGAACCAGTTGACGCTCACCTCGGTGAGGATCGCGTCGAGCGGCACGAGCGAGGTGCCGTTGCCGAAGGAGTTGAACAGCTCGCTGTAGGCGAGGAGGCCCACGGGCGAATCACTGAGCCCGACCGAGACCGTCTGCGGACGGCTCGCGTTCATCGTGTTGTACCCACCGACCGACTGGAACCACTGCATGTGCTCGAGCCCCGCGTAGTCCTGCGGTTCGAGGCGTTCGAACTCGGCAGGGTCGCCCGAGGGGAACGAGAACAGCTGCAGCACGTGCAGGCCGAGGAAGCCCTCGGGGTTCAGCAGCCCGAGGTCGCGCGCGACGAGCGCGCCGTTGTCGGAGCCGTGGATGCCGTACTCGGTGTAGCCGAGGCGCCGCATGAGCTCGTCGTAGGCCCGGGCGACCCTGGCGGTCGTCCACCCCGACTCGGTGACGGGATTCGAGAAGCCGAAGCCAGGGGCGTCCGGGACGACGACGTCGAAGGCATCCTCGGCGCGGCCGCCGTGCGCGACCGGGTCGACCAGCGGGCCGATCACGTCGAGGTAGTCGACGGATGACCCGGGGTAGGTGTGGGCGAGCAGCAGCGGCGTCGCCCCGGCGTGGGGCGAGCGCACGTGGATGAAGTGGATGGGCTGCCCGTCGACCTCGGTCGTGAAGTGCGGGAACTCGTTGATGCGCGCCTCGACGGCGCGCCAGTCGAAGCCGCTGCGCCAGCGGTCGACGGCCTCGCGGAGGTAGGAGTTCGGCGTGCCGGCATCCCAGTCGTCGACCGGGGCGGCCTGCGGAAGGCGGGTGCGCGCGAGGCGCTCCTGGAGGTCGTCGAGTTCGGCCTGGGCGACCTCGATGCGGAAGGGACGGATCTCGGTGGAAGCGGTGGTCGTGTTCATGTCTTCGACGCTACGGTTCATATAGGCACGTTCCGTTCCTAATGAGCGAAGAGAATCGAACCATGTCCGACACCGCCGCACGCCTCCTCGCGTTGCTCTCGCTCCTGCAATCGCGCCCCGACTGGACGGGCACCGAGCTCGCCGCACGACTCGCGGTCACGACGCGGACGATCCGCAACGACGTCGAGCGCCTGCGCGAGCTCGGCTACCCGGTCGACGCCGCCCGCGGCAGCACGGGAGGGTACCGACTCGGCGCCGGCGGCAAGCTGCCGCCGCTGCTGCTCGACGACGAGGAGGCGGTCGCCGTCGCGGTCGGCCTGCGCGCGGCCACCGGCATCGCCGGGATCGAGGAGTCGAGCGGCCGCGCCCTCGCGAAGCTCGAGCAGGTGCTGCCCTCGCGCCTGCGACCCACGGTCGCCGCCCTGCACGAGACGGTCGACCGCGCACCAGAGAACACGGGCACGGATGCCCCCGACCCCGAGGTCGACGCCGCCGTCCTGCAGGCGGTGGCCGCGGCCATCCGCGACGTCGAGTGGCTGCGCTTCGACTTCCGCGGCGAGCCCGTGCTCGTCGAGCCGTACCGGCTGCTGAGCTGGCAGCGCCGCTGGCACCTCGTCGCACGCGACCCTCGCAGCGGCGACTGGGGCACCTACCGCGTCGACTGGATCGAGCCGCGCATGCCGACCCGTCGGCGCTTCGAGCCCGAGCCGGTGCCCGGCGGCGACGCGACCGCGTTCGCCATGCGCACGATCGCCGCGACCGGCTGGAACGTGCACGCACGCCTCCGCATCGCCGCCTCGGCCGACGAGGTGCTCGCGCGCATCAACCACGCGGTCGGGGTCGTCGAGCCGGTCGACGAGCACCGATCGGTGCTCGTGACGGGTGCCGACACGCTCGAGACGATCGCCGCGTACATCGGGATGCTCGGGATGGACTTCACCGTCGAGTCGCCGCCCGAACTGCGAGCGGTCCTGCTGACGTACTCGGAACGGTACGCCCGGGCCGCCGCCGAGTGACCGGCCGCCGCACCGTCGTCGTCAGCCGAGCCCGATGCGGTCGGGCACGGCCGCCGCGACTGACGGCAGCCAGGCGTCGACCTGAGGCCAGGCGCGCGCGACGGGCAGGCTCCGCAGCAGTTGCGCGAGGGAGGCGTCGGCGGCCGGCCACGGGATGACGCGACGCGGCGATGCACTCGCGAGCACCCCGAGCCACCAGTGCTTCCAGGTGACGGGCAGGCTCTCGGGATGGATCACGACGTAGTAGTCGGGGACGTTGAGGTCGTGCCGCCCGGCCGCCTCGAGCGCACGGGCGATCTCGAATTCGAGCACGCCGTAGGTCGACAGGTCGTCGAAGAACTCGACCCAGGCTGCGGCCACGTGCGCGAGCGGGTCGTGGTCGTGGACGACGAACGGTGCCGCCGAGCTCGACGACCAGCGGGCGACGTCGGCGTCGGAGGCGTCGGGCAACAAGGCCGCACGCACGTTCGCGAAGCCCTCGAGCGCATGGATGGCATTCGCCGTCTCATCTCCGACGACGACCAGCGTGGTGCTGGACGGAGCCTCCATTTCCGCAGTCTACGCCGCGGTGGATCGGCCGGGTCAGTGGGCGCGCCAGTAGCCGCAGAAGGAGATGTCGCGCTTGGCGATGCCGCGCTCGTTGACCAGGAACCGACGGGCTCCCGTCGCGAGCTTCGACTCCCCCGCGGCGAAGGCGTACACCGAGTCCGCGGGGATGCTCAGCTCCTGCAGGTGCTCGAGTGCCGCACGTCCGGCGGGCTGCTCGGGTCGGCGCACGATCCAGTGCACGTCGAACCCCTCCGGGGCGTCGACGTGCTGGCGGTCGGCGAGATCGGGCACCTCGATGATCGCCTGCCCCCGTGCGTCGCGCGGGAGGTCGCGCAGGATGCCGAGCACCGCGGGCAGCGCGCTCTCGTCACCGACGAGCAGGACCTGCTCGGCGCGCTCGGCATCGGCCTGACGGAATCCGCACCCCTGGTCGATCAGCGCGACGGAGGCCCCCAGCGGCAGGCCGCTCGCCCAGGGCCCTGCGACGCCGTCATCGCCGTGCACGACGAAGTCGATGTCGAGTTCGAGTTCGGCCGGACGGAACTCGCGCACGGTGTAGTTGCGGATGACGGGCCGCGTCGCCTTCGGGAGCATCAGGTAGCGGAGGTACCCCGCCATGTCGAAGGTGTCGGCGAGGTTGTCGAAGCGCGTGTCGCCCGCGGTCGGCACGGCGAGCCGGAACCACTGGTCGAAGCCGAGGTGCCGCCAGTCGGCGAGCCCCTCACCCGCGACCGTGAGGCGCACGAAGTGCGGCGAGATGCGAACGGCGTCGGAGACCGCCACCTCGACGACGCCGCTCGGCGCATGGGTGACGGCGATGTTGCTGGCGGCCACGGGACTCCTCGGGGTAGTTAGGTAATGCTTACCTTATACGTGACCGTTGCTCCGATGGAACCGAGGCAACCGACGCCGTCCGGAAGGAATCCTGAAGATCTTTCGGAGATCGCATCATGATCCGGCTCCATCTGCGTCTCTCTGATTGAGTAGAGGTGGTCGACCCCCTCGATCCCCTCTCGTTCCCCGCCCGTTCTCCCCGAAACGGAACCCGATCATGCACTCCCGCGCCCCCCGTTCCCCGCGCACGCGCCTGCGCTCGTTCACGAGCCTGCTCGCCATCACCGGCCTCGCCCTGATGGGCGCCGTCGCGATCACGGCCGCAGCGCCGGCCGCCCCCGCGAACGCCGCCGAGCCATTGCCGATCTGCCCGCCCGACGGCGAGGCTCCCCCGATCGGCCCGCTGCCGACCTACACCGACTCGAACGTCGCGGTCTATGTGGGCGGCGACTACCTCGCGACCTCGAGCGCCGCCGAGTCCGAGGGGCTCCTGCTGGTCCGCGGCAACGCGACCTTCGACAAGACCTCGGGCGGCGTCTTCAACGTGGGCGCCGTCGGCGCCGGCTCCGGCATCGTGCCGGCGGGCGGCGGGACCATGCTCGCGGTCGGCGGCGACCTCGTCGTCGGCCCGACGACGAACCTCCACGTCGGCGCGAACATCACGGGCGGCGGCGCGGTGAAGGTCGGCGGCACGTCCACGGGCACCGTCGACACCAACGGCGCCGGCATCGAGACCGGTCTGGGCCAGGCGGCCGCGATGGACCCGAACGCCGACTTCCAGACGGTGATCACCGACACCTCCGCGGAGATCGCGGGGTACCCGGTGACCGGCACCGGCCTCGTCGCCGGCAACCAGGTGCAGTTCGTCGGCACGCCCGGCGACGACCCCCAGGTCTTCACGCTCGACACGGGGGCGATCTCGGCGATCACCGAGATCTCCTTCACCGCGCTCCCCGCCGACGTGCCGATCGTCATCAACGTCACCGGCACCGACGACGTGGCGTTCTCACCGAACTACTTCGCGATCGACGGCGTCCGCGTCGACGACCTCACGTCACCCGTGTTCGGCAATGCCGCCTCGCGCATCCTCTGGAACTTCACCGACACGACGTCGCTCCTCATCGGCGGCACGAGCCAGTTCATGGGCTCGATCCTCGCGCCGACGGCGGACGCCGAGATCACCGCGTCGACCAACGGCCGCGTGCACATTGGCGGCGACCTCACCACCCGCGGCGCCGGCAACGAGCAGCACAATTACCCGTGGACCGGCGGCGGGTCGCTCGGCTGCCAGCAGGTCGGCGGCTTCTCGGCGGCGAAGGACGTCACCGGCCCCGCGGCCGGCGACGTGCCCGCCGACACCGAGTTCACCCTCGAGTACTCCTACGAGCTCGGCGGCGAGACGATCACCGGCCAGCTCACGCTGCTCGCCGACGGCACCGTCGTCGACGGCCCGCAGGACCTGCCGGTCGGCACGGTCGTCGACTTCGACGAGATCGACCTGCCCGTGATCCCCGGCGTCTCGTGGGGCACGCCGGCCATCAGCCCCGAGCAGGTCACGATCGGCGACGACGAGAACACCCTCGTCACCGTCACCAATCCGACCGAATCGGGCACCCTCATGGCCGGCGGCTTCTCGCTCGCGAAGTCGGTCGGGGGCGACGCCGCCGCGGCCGTGCCCGCCGAGACCTCGTTCACCGTCGAGTACCGCTACGAACTCGACGGCACGACGACGACGGGCAGGATCGCCGTGCTCGCCGACGGCACCGTGAGCCAGGGCCCGCAGGACCTCCCGACCGGCACCGTCGTCTCGTTCACGGAGGTCGACCTGCCCGAGATCGACGGCGTCGAATGGGGCGAACCGACCTTCAGCCCCGAGACGGTGACGATAAGCACCGATGAGGACGTGCTCGTCACGGTGACGAACACCGCCGGCTCGCCCGACGGTCCGGGACCGGGCCCCGACGGCGGTACCGACACCCCGACCGACGGCGACGGCGACCTCGCCGAGACCGGCGTCACCGGCATCGCGGCCGCGATCGCGGGCGCCGCGGCACTGCTCGCCGCGGGCGTCGCACTGCTCCTCGTGCGCCGCCGTCGCACCGCCTGAGCGACGACGCACAGGGATGCCCCGGGCTGCACCCGCAGCCCGGGGCATCCCTGTGCTCACCGACGACCCGTCACACGCCGATGGTGAGCGCCGCGGTGTAGCCCGCCGCCACCGAACCCGACATGCTCGCGATCTGGTGGATGCCGCCGTCGTCGCCGAAGACGTTGTCGCCGCTGAGGCTCGTCCGCGACATGTTCTGCACGCTCCGCTCGTAGCCGGAGGTCGCGTAGACGAGCGCGTTCGCCTCCTCGGGCAGTGCGATCTGCGAGGTCTTCACGATCGGCCCCGAGGCGACCGCGTTGTCGACGTCGGAGTACACCTCGAAGTGGATGTGCGGCCAGCGCCCCGAGTAGCAGGCGGGGTAGATCGAGGTGAACCGCACGGTGCCGCTCTCGTCGGTGGCCTGCACGCCGCGGAGGTAGTTCTCGTTCGCGGCGCCCTCCGAGTAGAGCGAGTAGTCGCCGGCGCGGTCGCAGTGCCAGAGGTACACCCCGGCGCCGACGAGCGCACTGCCGGTCGCGGCGTCGCGCACCGTGAGCGCGATCTCGAGCGGGACGCCCGCGGCGACCGTGGTCGACGAGCCGAACGACGAGCGGATGTCGCTGCGCACGATGCCCGAGTCGTCGAGCACGTTCACGCCGTTCGAGCCGTCGGCCGGGTACGGGCCGCCGGTCTCGTCGGGCACCTCGTCGAGCGGTCCGGATGCCTCGGCGCCGGCGCTCGACGAGGGCGTCGGGGTCGCCGTGGCCGATGAGGCGGTGGAGGGGCTCGCGCTCGCGCTCGGCGACGCCGGGGCGGCCGTGCAGGCCGCGAGCAGCGAGGTGAGCCCGATGCCGCCGAAGATGCCGAGCGCGCGTCGCCGGTCGACGAGGGTGCGGATGTCGTAGACGAGGCCGCGATGGTCTTCGTCGATCTCGTCGCCGTGCTCGTCGAGCCAGCGGGGGTCGACGTCGCGGGCGGCGTCGGGCTGCCGCTCGGCGCGGTCGGTGGTTCGGTCGGTCATGACTGGCTCCTCACGTTGCAGCGAGCATGGCCGGGATGCCTCGCCGCCGGCTGTGCGGCCGCTATGCCCCTGCCATGAGTGCCCGCACCGCCCGCTCGAGGAGGGGGCGCGGGTCGAGGACCGGGTCGACGGTGAGCCGGTGGAGGACCAGTCCGTCGCCGAGCGCCATCACGGTCTTCGTCGCGGTCGCCGGATGGGGCATGCCGATGCCGACCAGGAGCGATTCCGTCCAGCGTTCGAACTCGTGTCGTTGCCGCCGCAGCGGTGCGCCGAGCTCGGGGTCGCTGCCCAGCTCGAGCCACAGCGAGTACCTGGCCCGGGTTCGTGCGGCGAGCGGGCCGGTCTGCAGTTCGAGGATGCGGCACAGCCCCCCGATGAACTCGTCGACGCTGCGAGGGGCGGCGGCAGAAGCGCTCGACGCGTCGAACTCGGCGCGCTCCTGTTCCGCGAGGTGGTCGACGCACCCGGCGAGGAGCGCCCGGCGGGTGCGGAACCAGTTCGACGTGCTGCCGGCGGGCAGCCCGGCGGCGGCATCGACCCGGGCGTGGGTGAGGGCGCGCACCCCCTCCGTGCCGAGCAGTTCGAGTGCCGCGTCGAGGGCACGGACTCTGGTCGTGGGCATGTACACCTCGCTCGGTTCGGTCTACTATGAACATAGTCCTACTACGAATGTAGTATCGCCGCGACGAAGGAGTCGTCATGAGTCGGATCGGATCGACGGGGAGTCTCGGGCTCACCGTTCAGCGTGAGCTTCCCGGCACCCCCGAGGAGGCCTTCGACGCGTACACGGACCCCGGCAGGCTGCGGGTCTGGCTGTCGGCGCTCGGACCGGAAGAGGGCGCCGTGCTGACCTCCGTCGACCTCCGCGTCGGAGGCCGCTGGGAGGCGCGGTTCCGCCCGAACCCTCAGACGCTCGTGCACGACGTGCAGACCTACCGCGAGATCGACCGTCCGCACCGTCTGGTCACCGACCTCGTCGCCGAGTCGAGCGTCGGCGGTGAAACCATGCCGACCCTCGAGACGCGCATCGTGATGACCTTCGCGGCGACCGAGACGGGCACGCTCGTGACGGTCGAGCAGTCGGGGTTTCCGGCGACCGAGATGCGCGACTTCTTCGAAACGACCGTGTGGCCGGCCGGCCTCGACCGCATCGCCGAGTTCCTCGCGAGCGGGTGACGCCGTCCGCACCCGAGCGGGCCGAGGAGGAACGCCGAGGGAGCCGTACTCCCCCACCGGGCCGCTCGGGCGGCGGAACCGTCACATCGCGCGGGTGCCGTCGCTCATGACCGGCGAGATCAGCCCGAAGAGGTTGCCGTCGGGATCGGTGAGCGCGCCGGTGCGCCCCACCCCCTCGGTGTCTTCGAGCGGCACCGCCTCGGTCGCCCCGAGTTCGAGCGCGCGCGCGAACGTCGCATCGACGTCGTCGACGCCGACCACGATGTTGCAGCCGTTGACCGGCGCTCCCGGCGCCGGAGCCGGGCCTTCCCGTTGAGTGAGCCCGCCGTTGATGCCGAGCCCGGGCGACGCCTCGGTGTTGCCGATCGACCCCTCACCGGTCTGGATCATCCAGTACGGATAGTCGCCGAACTGGGTGAACTGCCACCCGAGGAGCTCGGTGTAGAAGTCGACGAGCCGCTGCGGCTCGCTCGCGTGGATCTCGAAGTGCACGACCAGGTTCGCCATCATGGCTCCGTCCGCTCAACGCCGGCCCGCCGCGTCGCGGCCGGTCACGCGGCACAGGCTACGCCGGGCCGGCGACATCCTCCACCGGTACCGGGCACTCGAGCGCCGGCGAGGCATCCGGGGCGGGGGGGTTCCGTTCGCCGCCTCGGAGGCGAATGATGGGGACGGTGCGGGGCGCGGTCGCGGCCCGCCGCCGATGACGTGCCGAGCGGCCGCTCCGCGAGGCATGCGAAGGAGCGGAACCATGGGCATCATCGCCGCCGACCTGTTCGTCACGCTCGACGGGGTCTACCAGGCCCCGGGCGGCCCTGAGGAGGACGAGGAGCACGGCTTCCCGTACGGCGGCTGGCAGGCGCCGTACCTCGACGACGAGAACGGCGCCGACATCATGGCGGGCATCGACCGGCTCGACGCGCTGCTGCTCGGGCGCAAGACCTACGACATCTTCGCCGCGTACTGGCCGCACCAGTCGGGCCCCATCGCCGAGAAGTTCAACGCCGTTCCGAAGTTCGTCGTGTCGCGCACGCTCGCCGACGCCGACTGGGCCGGCACCACGGTGCTGCACGACGCCGCGGGCGAACTGCCCGCCGTGAAGGAGCGATTCGACGAGATCCACATGATCGGCAGCGGCGACCTCCTGCAGACGCTGCTCGACGTCGACCTGGTCGACCGGCTGAACCTGTTCGTCTACCCGATCGCCTTCGGCACCGGCAAGCGGATGTTCCGCGACGGGGTGAAGCCGGCCTCGTTCACGCTCGCCCAGCCCGCCCGCAGCTATTCGAGCGGCGCCATCGGGCTGGTCTACGACCGCGCCGGGGTGCCGGTGACCGGCATCTCGATGGAGTGACGCAGGGATGACGGGAGGCCGACCATGAGCACTCGTGACGAGGGCTTCGAACTCCTCGGGGAGGTCGCCCCCGAGCTGCTCGCCGAGCCCGACGTGGCGTTCGGCCGCATGTTCGGCTCGGAGGGGCTGTCGGTGCGCGGCAAGTTCTTCGCGTTCGTCTCGTTCCACGGCGACCTGGTCGTCAAGCTCGACGCCGACCGCATCGAGGAGGCGGGCCTCGACAACATGGTGATGCGCGGGCGCCCGATGCGGGAGTGGGCGGTCGTGGGCCTCGCCGAGGGTGCCGACCGCTGGCGCGAGGCCGCCCGCGAGGCGTACGCGTTCGTCGACTCGATCACCCCGCGCTGAGCAACCGGACTGAACCGTCAGCCGCCGGGGTGGAGCGGCAGCAGCCAGGGCACCATGGTGATCGCGACGACCATCACGATGAGTGCGAACGGTGTGCCGATGCGCAGGAAGTCTCCGAAGCGGTATCGCCCCGGCCCCAGCACGAGCGTATTGACCGGCGACGAGACCGGGGTCATGAACGCGGCGGAGGCCGCGAGGATGACGACCATCGCGAAGGGGTAGGGCGAGGCATCCAGTTTCTCGGCGGTCGCGATCGCCACGGGCCCCATCAGCACCGCCGTCGCGGTGTTCGAGACGAACAGCCCGATCACCGCGGTCGTGAGGAACAGGCCCGCGAGCAGGACGACCGGACTCCCCTCCCCGAGCGTCGAGGTCAGCGCCGTCACCGCGAGGTCGATGCCTCCCGTGCGCTCGAGTGCGAGCGCGAAGGGCAGCATGCCGACGATCAGCAGCAGCGTCGGCCAGTGGATCGACCGGTAGGCGCTCGGCATGTCGATGCAGCCGAACAGCCCCATCATGAGGCACGCGATGAGCGCGGCGATCACGTTCGGCACGATGCCCGTGACCATGAGCACGACCATGACGACGACGCTCAGCAGCGCGAACGGCGCGCGATTCGCGGCGGGTGACTGCTCGCGCACCTCGGCCGGCAGTTCGAGTGCGACGAAGTCCGCGCTGCGGGCGGTCAGTCGCTTGACATCCTCCCAGGCGCCGACGACGAGCAGGGTGTCGCCCAGCCGCACGCGTTCGTCGGCGAGCGAACCGGTGAACGCCTCGGCGCCGCGCCGCAGGCCGATCACGTCGACCCGGTACAGCTCACGCGTGCGCAGTCCGCCGATCGTGCGCCCCAGTGCGGCCGAGTTCGGCGGCGGCATCACCTCGCCGAGCCCCACTTCGCGGGACCGTTCGGCGAGGAAGCCCTCACCGGCGGGCAGGGCGCGCAGGCGCAGGCGCCGGAGCTGCTCGGCGAGGTCGCCGCGTCGTTCGAAGACGTCGACGAGCAGCACGTCGCCCCGGGCGAGCTGCGTCGCCGGCGCCGTGGCCGTCACGTCGAGCGTCCGTTGCAGCCATCGCGAGCGCTCGACGGCGATGATGCGGAGGCCGTGCGGGTGCAGGCCGACCTCGCCCAGGCGCTGCCCGATGAGGGGCGAGCCCCGCCCGACCTTCACCCGCCGATCGCGATCCGCGAGCCGGTAGTCGCCGATGAGGTGGCCGAACGTGCGGTCGGCCCGAGTCGAGTCGTCGGCGGAGCCGGCCCCGAGGAACCGGCGTGCGACGAGCATGTAGCCGATTCCGAGCACGAGCACCACGAGCCCGAACGGGGTGACCGAGAAGAACCCGAAGCCGTCCTCGCCGGCGCGCACCAGTTCGGCGTCGATGACGAGGTTCGGTGCGGTCGCGATGAGGGTCAGCATGCCGCTGATCAACGCGGCGAAGCTCAACGGCATCATGAGCTGTCGAGGCGAGATGCCGAGTCGCGCGGCGATGCTGAGCACCACCGGGATGAAGATCGCCACGACGCCGGTCGAGCTCATGAACGCGCCGAGCAGCGCGACCGTGAGCATGAGCAGCACGATGAGCCGGGTGCTGCTCGTGCCGGCTCTCGCCGACAGCCAGTCGCCCAGCCGATAGGTGAGTCCGGTTCTGGAGAGCCCCTCGCCGATGACGAAGAGCGCGGCGATGAGCACCACGTTCGGGTCGGAGAACCCGGAGAGCGTCTCGGGCACCGTCAGCACGCCGGTGAGCGGGAGGGCGACCAGGAGGCCCACGGCGACGACGTCCATGCGCGGGCGGTTGATCGCGAACATCACGATCGAGGCGACGAGCAGGGCGAGTACGACCAGCAGTTGCCAGTTCACGGTGCAACCGTATCGGCCGCGGCGGCGATCGGACAGGTTTCGGCGACCGCGCACCGCGCTCGCGACCGCGCTGGTCTCTCGGCTCGGGCAGCCGACGGTCACTCACTCGCGCAGGAGGCCCCGCAGCGTCTGGATCGTGTCGGCCTCGGCCGGCCCCTTGTCGTCGCGGTAGCGCTTGACCCGCGCGAAGCGCAGGGCGATGCCGCCCGGGTACCGGCTCGACCGCTGCACCCCGTCGATCGCGATCTCGACGACGGTGACCGGTGCGACGAAGACGGTGTTCGCCGTGCGCCGCACCTCGATCTCGGGGAAGCGCTCGGTCTGCCAGCGGAGCAGCTCGTCAGTGAGGCCCTTGAAGGTCTTGCCGACCATGACGAAGCCGCCGGGCTCGCCGAACTCGCCCTCGGGGTCGAGCGCCCCGAGGTGCAGGTTCGAGAGCAGCCCGGTGCGTCGCCCCGATCCCCATTCGCACGCGAGCACGACGAGGTCGTAGGTGTGCACCGGTTTCACCTTGACCCAGCTCGACCCGCGTCGGCCGGCCGCGTACGGCGAGTCGATCGCCTTGACGACGACGCCCTCGTGCCCGGCCGCGAGCGCCTCGCGCGAGACCCGTTCGGCCGCCTCGGGATCGGCGGTCACCTCGCCCGGGATGCGGTGCGCGGGCGCGATGCGCTCGAGCTCGGCGAGCCTCGCCGCGAGCGGTTCGTCGAGCAGGTCACGGCCGTCGACGTGGAGCACGTCGAAGAACCAGGGATGCAGCACGGTGTCTCGTGCCGACTCGGCGCCGAACCGCGACATCGTCTCTTGGAACGGGCGCGGCGCCCCGTCCTCACCGAGCGAGAGGGTCTCGCCGTCGAGGATGACCCGGTCGACCGGCAGCCCGCGCACGACCTCGACGACCTCGGGCACCCGGTGCGTGATGTCGGCGAGGTTGCGCGTGAAGACCCGCACCTCGTCGCCCGCGCGGTGCACCTGGATGCGCGCCCCGTCGAGCTTGTACTCGACCGAGGCCTCACCGGTCTGCTCGATCGCCGCGCCCGGCGTGGCCGCGGTCGCCGCGAGCATCGGCTGCACGGCTCGCCCCACCACGAGCCCGACCGCCTCGAGCTCGCCCTCGGCACCGGTGAGCGCGACGCGGGCGGTCTCGCCGAGGTCGCCCGAGAGCATCGCGGCCCGGCGCACGAGATCGGCGGGGCGGTCGGCGGCGCGGGCGATCGCGTCGGCGAGCACGCCCGCGAGGGCGCCGGTGCGCACCTCGCCGAGCAGCACCCCGGCGATGAGGTGCTGCTCGCCCTCGGTCGCCCGGGCGAGGAGCTCGCGCAGCTCGCTCGAACGCTCGCCCGAGGAGCCCGTGCCCGCCGCGGTCGCGAGCCGGTCGAGTGCGGCGTCCAACTCGCCGACCGTGATCGACGGCGACTCGGCCGCCGCGGTCGTCTCGATCGCGGCCGACAGTCCGCGCCACCCGACGCCCACCCGACCCTGCCTCGGCTTGCCGACGAGAAACCCCACCGCCGGTGCGATCTCGTCGGGTTCGAGCCGCCGCAGCAACTCGGCCAGCGCCTCGATCTTCGCGAGGCGCGAGCGGGTGGCGGCCACGGCCGCCGAGGTGGTGACGAGCTCGTCGATCAGCACCCGCCCAGTCTCGCACCAGCCGCCGACACGTACCCTTGGACGATGACCACGCTCCTCGCCGCCGAATGGCGCGCCCGCGCCGAGGCGCACGCCGAGCGGGCCGACACCCTCACCGCCGGTCATCGCGAACGGACGGCGCGCGGCGAGAAGCATCCCATCGAGGACTTCCTCTTCACGTACTACTCGTACTCGCCGAGCCTGCTGCGCCGCTGGCACCCGGGCCCAGGGGTCGAGCTCGCCGATGCCGCGGGCGACCCACGCGCCGACTGGCGTTGGTACGCCGAGGGCCGCGAGCCGGGTTCGCTCGTCGTCGACCGCGACGCGATGGAGGCGGAGAAGGGCCCGATGCTCGCGGTCGTCGCGCGCATGCTGCGGCTCACGGCGTCGCGTCCGGCGGCGTTCGGATGCTTCGGACTGCACGAGTGGGCGATGGTCTACCGTCAGGGCGAGCACCGGCATCCGGTGCCGCTGCGACTCGGGCAGGCGGCGACCGACGAGGTCGTCGAGGCGCACGAGCTGCGCTGCACGCACATCGACGCGTTCCGCTTCTTCACGCCCGACGCGGTGCCGCGCAACCGCTTCGAACCCACGCGCGCGTCGCAGCCCGAGCTGGAGCAGCCCGGCTGCCTGCACGCCAACATGGACGTCTACAAGTGGGCGGTGAAGCTCGGTCCGCTCGTGCCGGGCGAACTGCTGCTCGACGCCTTCGAACTGGCCCGCGACATCCGGTACCTCGACATGCAGGCCTCGCCGTACGACATGGCGCCGTGGGGCGGCGCGCCCGTGCGCATCGAGGACGCCGAGGGCAAGGCCGAGTACGTGCGACGACAGCGCGGCTTCGCCGAGCGGGCGAACGGGCTGCGCCGCGCCATCCTGGATGCCGCGTTCGCACCGGTGCCCGCGCCCCAGCCGGTCGAGTAGGCGCGCAGCGCCGTCTCGAGACCACGACCGGTGGTCTCGAGACGCTGCGCAACTCGACCGACCTGAGCGCGGTCAGGGAACCTGGTATCCCGCCGCGCGGAACAGCTCGTACCACTCGGGGCGCGTGAGCGGCACGGCCGAACCCGCCGCGGCGCCCGCGACGCGCTCGGGGTTCGTCGTGCCGAGCACGACCTGCATGTTCGCGGGATGCCTCGTGATCCAGGCGGTCGCGATCGCGATCGGCGGCACGTCGTACTTCGCGGCCAGCCGGTCGATCGCCGCGTTCAGCTCGGGGTAGTCGGCCGAGCCGAGGAACACGCCGGTGAAGAACCCCGCCTGCAGCGGCGACCAGGCCTGGATCGTGATGCCGTTCAGGCGGCAGTAGTCGACGACGCCCCCGTCGAGCATCGTGGACTGCGAGAGCCCCTGCATGTTCGCCGCGACGCCCTGGGCGATGATCGGCGCATGCGTGATCGACAGCTGCAGCTGGTTCGCCACGATCGGCTGGCGCACCGAGCGGCGCAGCAGCTCGATCTGGCTCGGCGTGTGGTTCGAGACGCCGAAGGCGCGCACCTTGCCGGAGGCCTCGAGCTCGTCGAAGGCCCGGGCGACCTCGTCGGGCTCGACGAGGGCGTCGGGGCGGTGCAGCAGCAGGATGTCGAGGTAGTCGGTCTGCAGCGCCTCGAGCGAACCCTCGACCGACTCGATGATGTGCTCGTACGAGAAGTCGAAGTACGGGCCGTCCTTCACGATGCCGCACTTCGTCTGCAGGGTGACCTGCTCGCGCTCCGACGGCGAGAGCCGCATCGCCTCGGCGAAGCGGCGCTCGCATGCGTGCAACGTCTCGCCGTAGATGTCGGCGTGGTCGAAGAAGTCGATGCCGGCGTCGCGGGCGGTGCCGATGAGGGTGCGCACCTCGTCGTCGGCCATCTCTTCGATGCGCATGAGGCCGAGCACGACGTTGGGCGCCGCGATGCCGGCGAGGTCGATGGTCTTCACTGGGCTCCTTCGGGGCGCCCGACGCCTTCGGGACGCGCCCACCCACCCTAGCGAGGCGGGGCGGCTCCTCGTCGCGGTGCCGAGGCGAGCCACTCGTCGAAGCTCTGGCGACCGAGCCTCGCGTGGGGCCCGGGCAGCACGGCGCCGTGGCGCATCTCGCGCATCCCCTTCATCGGCAGCGCGATCGAGAGCACCGGCCCGCGCCGTCCCTCCGCGCGGGCCAGGCGGCGGACCATCTCCGAGAGCTGCTCCTCGCGCGGGCCCGCGAGCTCGCCCGCACGGCCGGCGGCCGGATGCTCGGCGAGTTCGACGAGACGTTCGCCGACCTCCCGCGCGGCGACCGGCTGCGTGCGCATCCGCGGCGCCAGCTGCACCCCGGCGACCCGCATCCGCCCGGCCATCTGCCCCGCGAACTCGTGGAACTGGGTCGCCCGCAGGATGGTCCACGGCACCTGCCCCTGCTCGACGACCCGCTCCTGGGCGAGCTTCGCCTCGTAATAGGCGTACGGCACCTCGTCGATGCCGACGATCGAGAGCAGCACGTGGTGACCCACCCCTGCCCGAGCCTCGGCCGCGAGCAGGGTGCGCGAGCTCGTGGTGAAGAACCGCTCGGCCGTCTCGCGGTCGATCGACATGATGTTGGCCGTGTCGACGACCACGTCGACCCCCGCGAGCGCCTCGGCCAGCCCCTCGCCCGAGATCAGGTCGACCCCGACCGAGCGGGCCAGGACGACGACCTCGTGGCCGCGTTCGCGGGCGACGTCCACGACGTGACGTCCGACGGTTCCGGTGCCTCCGGCGACGGCGATCCTCACAGTGCTGCTCCTCTCCTCCGGTGCGGCGGGGTGCCGCAGGCGGGGCATCCGATCGCCCCTCACCATGACGACGACGCAGCCCGCCGGAATGTGACGCGGCGGTGGGAGCGCGGGATGAGAGGCTTGGCGCATGACCCGCGACGACACTGCGGAGGCGGCCGCCCTCGAGGCCGAGCGCCCGAGGCTGCTCGGGCTCGGCTACCGCCTGCTCGGCACGGTCGCCGATGCGGAGGACGCCGTCCAGGACGGGTATGCGCGCTGGTATCGGATGCCTCCGGCCGAACGCGACGCGATCGAGAACCCCGGGGCGTGGCTGATGCGGGTCACGAGCCGGATCTGCCTCGACCTGCTCGGCTCCGCGCGGGCCCGACGCGAGTCGTACGTCGGCGAGTGGCTGCCCGAACCGTTGCCGACCGCCGACGTCGCCCGGTTCGCGGTGCGCGCCGCCGACGACCCGCTCGACCGCGCGATGCTCGACGAGTCGGTGTCGACGGCCCTCCTCGTCGTGCTCGAGGCGCTCACCCCGGCCGAACGGGTCGCCTTCGTGCTGCACGAGGTGTTCGCCGTGCCGTTCGGCGAGATCGCCGAGATCCTGGGTCGCTCGCCCGAGGCGTGCCGACAGCTCGCCTCATCGGCCCGGCGCCATGTGCGCGAGGGTCGTGCCGGCGCCGTCAGCCGCGAGCGCCACGACGAGGTCGTGCGCGCGTTCGTCGCGGCGGCCGGCAGCGGCCGGCTCGAGGCGCTGGTGGCGCTCCTCGCCCCCGAGGTCGTGCTCGTCGCCGACGGCGGCGGCCTCGCCACGGCGGCGCGTCGCCCGGTGCTCGGACCCGACCACGTCGCCCGCTACGTCGCCGGCATCCTCGAACGTCGCGGTCCTGCGCTCGAGTGGGCGGTGCACGAGACCGCCGACGGGCTCGTTCTCGTGTTCGGCGAGCGCGGCATCGTCGACTCGGTCGCATCCGTCGAGGTCCGCGACGACCGCATCGCGCAGGTCTGGATCATGCGGAACCCCGGGAAGCTGCAGCGCTGGAACCCGTTAGCGGCCGACGCGGGGTGAGCGGGCGCCGATCGCCGGCCGCAGCCCGGTGCCGTTGATCCCGATCAGCCCACGGTGTCCAGCGCCTCGCTCACATCGAGGAGCAGGGCACTCTGCAGTCCGTTCCACTCGGCGGTGTCGGGGTCGGGCCAGGTCGAGAGCTTGACGATCACCGAGTCGGTCCGGGGGTCGAGCCAGAGGTTCTGCCCGTGGATGCCGATGCCGCTCACGTTGCCGCGCGCGTTGCCCATGCACCACCATTGCGCCGTGTACGAGCCGCCGGGGAACGCGCCGGTGAATGCCTCGGAGGTCATCGCCCCCGGGTCGCCGCCGGCGAGGATCGCGCGCGCCCACTCCTCGGAGACGACGCGCCCGCCGGGTGCGACCCCGCCGTCGAGCACGAGGCGCCCCACTCGAGCGAGATCGCGGGCGGTGCACGAGATGCCGCCGTTCGCGAAGCCGAACCCCGCGCTGTCGACCGTGATCGTCGCATCGCGGTCGGCGTCGAGCTTCGACCACACGAGGTCGGCGACGACGTCGTGGTAGCGCGAGCCGGTGGCCCGCTCGATGATCCACGCGAGCACGTCGGTGTTCGCCGAGCAGTACTGGAACTCGCCCACCGCCCCGCTGCCGCGGAGCGTCGTGAGGAACGCGTAGGTGTCGACCGGGTCGCCGTCGCGCCGTCGTCGCCACCCGGCCGCACGGTCGTGCGTCTGCACCTCGGCGGCCGGGTTCACGTAGTCCTCGTCGTAGTCGATCGCGACCTGCATGTCGAGGACGTGACGCACGGTCGGGCCGTCGTAGACCGATCCGGCGAGCTCGGGCACGTAGTCGGTGACGGGACGCGCCGGGTCGATGCGGCCGGCGTCGACGAGCGCGCCGACGGTGAGTCCGCAGATCGACTTCGACACGCTCATGAGCAGGTGGCGCTGGTCGGGCGCGAAACCGGGCTTGAAGTACTCGGCGACGACCTCGCCGCCGCGCAGCACCAGGAACGCATCGGTGAAGGTGGCCTCGAGCCGGCGTTCGAGGTCGGGCAGCTCCGTCGCGAACGCGTCGAGCCGCACGGTCGCGGCGACGGCTGCCGCGGCGCGCGCGGCCGTCGGGATGCGCGAGATCGTCGCGGTCGGCACGAGCTCCGCGAGGTCGCCGAAGGCCCAGCGGTTGCCCGGCGCCTCCTGCCAGGTGTCGAGGTCGGGCACGCCCGCGGGCGCGCCCGGGTAGCGGGGCGGGTGCGGGCCGGTCGCGGTCGGGTCTTGCGGGTCGATGGGGAGGGCCGCGTCGCTCATGTCCGCCATCATGCCGCGGACTCGGTCGACGAAGCGGCGGGGCTCGCGGCCGCTGCGGCCGGGGCTCCCTGCGTCGCCGACTCGGCGCGCGCGTCGTCGAACCGGCCGAACCCGGCCTTCGAGAGCCCGAGGTAGACGAGGGCGGAGACCGTCATGCCGACCGGCACCGACAGGTCGACCCAGCCCAGCAGCTCGGCGATCGGGCCGGTCCAGACGTCGGTCGAGAGGCAGAGCGCGGTCGCGATGCCGCCCGTGACGACGGCCGTCATGCCCGGGATGCTCCACCCGCCCGCGTACCAGTACTTGCCGCCGCGGCGCTCGTCGAACAGGTCGATCGCGTCGTACCCGTTGCGGCGCAGGATGATGTCGGTCGCGAAGATCGCCATGGCGGGGCCCGAGACGATCACGAGGAACTGCAGCATGAGGTTGACCGCGTCGAGCAGGCTCGTCGACATCACGAGGTAGAGCGTGAGCGCGGTTCCGATGGCGCCGACGACGATCGCCGAGGGGATGCGACGGATCGGCACTCCGACCGACTGCAGCGCCATGCTCGAGGTGTACGTGGTCATCCCGTTGAGGGCGATCGTGTTCACGACGACGCCCAGCACGAGCAGCGGCCCGAGCCAGTTCGGCAGGAGGCCGAGGATCGCCGACTCGATGCCCGCGTCGATCGCAGCGGCACTGAGCCCGGTCGCGATGAGCGCACCGACGACCGTGAAGAAGACACCGGGCAGCGCGCCGCCGAGCGCGGTGGCCGCGATGATGTGCGACGGCTTGGTCTCGCGCGGCAGGTAGCGGGCGATGTCTGGGCTGTTGATGTACGAGAGCGGCGTCGAGGCGAGGATCGTGAACCCGATCGTCACGGCCGACCAGAGCGGCACGCCGGTGAGGGGCACGGGGGCCTGGTAGCTCCAGTCGACGGTCGGCAGCGCGAACGCGGTCACGGCGAGGAAGATCACGAGCAGGCCGGCCGAGATCGCGGTGTAGCTGCGGATGATGAGCGCATGGCCGTAGACGGCGACGAGCACGGTGATCGCGGAGACGACGAGCGTCACGATCACGGGACCGAGGACGGGGTCGTCGAACCCCCACTGCGCGAGCAGGTCGGCGCCCATGAACGACGACGCGAGCCAGTTCAGCGCGAGGAACACGGCCGAGATGAACCATCCGGTGAAGGCGATGATGACCTTGTTGCCGATGACCCCGTAGAGGGCCCGGCTGATGACCGATCCCGAGGTGCCCGCCGCCGGGCCGGCGATCGCGATGAGGCCCGGGAAGACCCAGAGCAGGTTCGCCGCGACGATGACGGCGACGGCCTGCCAGATCTCGAGGCCGAGCAGGATCATGGTCGCGCCGATCGTGAAGTTCAGCACGCTCACGTTCGGCGCGGCCCACACGCCGAAGAGGTCGCGGGCTCGGCCGTGACGCTCGCTCGCGCTCACGAACTCGATGCCGCGGGTCTCGGGTTGGGTGGGTGCGTCGACGAAGTCCTGCGACGCTGCGGGAGTCTGGGATGACACGGGGGATCCTCTCGGCGGGCCCGAGGCGGCGTCGCGGACCAGCCGGTGCGACACTGCTATTGGTCACTCGACCAATGGGCTATTGGTCGCTCATCCAATAACATGATCGGCATGATGTCAAGCGCGCCCGCGACCCGAGCCCGCAAGCTGCCCGCCGAGCGACGGGCCGAGATCGTGCAGGCCGCCGCGGCCATCGCACTGGAGGGCGGCCTCGAGAAGATCACGCTGCGCGCCGTCGCCGACCTGCTCGGCGTCCGGCCCGGCCTCATCAGCCACTACTTCCCGGTCGCCGAGGACCTGGTGATCGCCGCGTTCGTGCACGCCGTCTCCGACGAGCGCGAGGCGCTCGTGCCCGAGGGCGGCGAGCCGCTCGAGCGGATGGCACGCCTCGTCTCGCGTGTCGAGAGCTCCGACGCGCGGGCGATCTCGCGTCTCTGGCTCAACGCGCGCCACCTCAGCCGGTTCAGCCCCGCGCTCGATGCGGCGCTCGAGGAGCAGGAGTCGTTCGACCGCGACCGGCTCACCGCGCTCATCGACCACGGCATCGCGGCCGGCGTGTTTGCACCCGCCGACGCCTTCACCGCGACGGTGCGCATCTTCATCGCGATCGACGGCTTCGGCGCCTACGCGAACAACACCGGCGCGTTCGCCTCCGACGCCTACTGGCGCTTCGTCACCGACGCCGCCGAGTGGGCGCTCGGCCTCGAGGCGGGTCGACTCCGCGAGGAGATCGACGCGCTCGACCGCTGAGTCGACCGGTCGACCGAGCGGGTGCGGCCCGTCGTATCCTGAGCCGATGGAGCTCGCGTTCAGCGGTGAACTGTGGTTCTGGCGCGGGCCGGCGCCATGGCACTTCGTCTCGGTGCCCGACGCGGAGTGCGAGGCCATCGCGCAGGTCGCACCGCTCGTCAGCTACGGCTGGGGCATGGTGCCGGCCACCGTGCGGATCGGGCGCAGCGAATGGCCGACCGCGCTGTGGCCGAAGGACGGCGGGTACATCGTGCCGGTGAAGACCTGGGTGCGCGCGGCGGAGTCGCTCGAGATCGGCGACACCGTCGAGCTGCGTCTCGACCTCGGCACGGTCTGAGCCGCAACGTCGCCCCGACGGCTACTCGGGCGCTCCCCGCCCGAGCTCCCGCCTGCGCCGTTCGAGCTCGGCGCGCTTCTCGTAGTACTCGATCTCACGGTCGAGGTCGGCGAGCTGCTCCTCGGTCGAGCGCGCGTCGCCGGGGCCGCTCGACGGCATGACCGTCTGCGGGCCGGCGGGCGCGGCCGGCGCGTCCGCGCCACGCACTGTGCCGGTGCGGGTGCCGCGGCGGCCCGCCGACGAACGCTCGCGACCCAGCACGAACCACAGCACGGTGCCGATGAGCGGCAGCAGCACGACGAGGAGGATCCAGCCGAACTTCGGCAGGTGCTTCACGTCGGACTCGTCGCGCATGATGATGTCGACCAGCGCGTACACCAGGGCTGCGAGCGTCAGGATGGTGAGCACGAACCCCATGGGCGTCAGCCTAGAGCCGGAGCGTCGCCCCGGGCGAACCGCGCGGCGCGGACGCTCAGCGGCTCGCGCGGATGTGGACGCGCTCGCCCTGGGCGCTCAGCAGGTTCAGCACCTCGGCGGGTTCGAGCGACGCGCTCGCAGTGCCGTGCGGCACCCGCGTGTCGAACTCGGCCGCCTCGCCCGCGTCGAGCACGATCTCGTCGTCGCCGAGCGCGAGCCGTACGCGTCCGCTCAGCACGTAGATCCAGTCGTAGCCCTCATGCGCGCGCTGCTCGACCGGCGCCTCGGGCGGATGCCCCGGCAGCACCATCTTGAACGCGTGCACGTCGGGGTTGCTGCGGGTGAGCGGGATGATCGCCTTGCCGTCTCGGTAGAAGGGTTTCGGGTGCACCCTCGGGTCGGCGATCTGCGGGGCGCCGACGAGGTCGTCGAGGCTCGCCCGGTACACCGCGGCGAGCCGGATCAGCAGGTCGAGCGTCGGACGCCGGCCGCCCGACTCGAGCCGCGAGAGCGTGCTCGCCGAAATGCCGGTCTCCTCGGAGAGCTCGGCGAGCGTGAGGCCTCGACGAGTGCGGAGCGCTCGCAGTCGCGGAGCGACGCCGTCGAGCATGCGGTCGAGCGACGGTGCGTCTGGGTCGTCGGGCACGGGGCATCCTTTGCTGATTCGGCAAGCTCGCTTGCCGTTCCATCATGACACCTCCACGATCGGTACATGCAGCAGACCACCTGGGACGTCATCATCATCGGCGGCGGCAGCGCCGGACTCAGCGCCGCGCTCATGCTCGGCCGCTCCCGGCGGCGAGTCCTCGTGCTCGACGAGGGCCTGCCGCGCAACCGGTTCGCCGGCCACATGCACGGCGTGCTCGGCCGCGATCACACCTCGCCGCTCGCCCTCCTCGCCGACGGGCGCGCCGAGCTCGAGCGCTACGACGGCGTGGAGGTGCAGCCCGGCATCGCGGTCGCCGCGCACGGGGCGGCGCCCGCCTTCACGCTCGAGCTCGCCGACGGCGAGCATCTGCAGGCCCGTCGGCTCCTCGTGGCGAGCGGCCTGCGCGACGCCCTGCCCGCCGTCCCCGGCCTCACTGAGCAGTGGGGGCGCGGCGCGTTCGTCTGCCCCTACTGCGACGGATGGGAGGCGCGCGACCGGCGCATCGCCGTGCTGGCGACGAGCGCCGCGCAGGTGCACCAGGCCCAGCTCATGCGCCAGCTCTCCGACCGCGTCACGGTCTTCGCGCACGGCGCCGAGCTGCCCGACGAGGCGCGCGCCGGCCTCCTCGCGCGCGGCATCGGCGTCGAGGACCGCCCCGTCGCGGCGGTCGTCGCCGACGAGCGGGGCGCGCTCCGGGGCATCCGCCTCGACGACGGCACCGAGATCGCGAGCGACGCGATCTTCGTCGGACCCGCGCCCGAACCGAACGACCCGGTGCTGCGCGAGCTCGGCGCCGAACGCACCGCGCACCCGATGGGCGGCGAGTTCGTCGTGGTCGACGCGATGGGCCGAACGAGCGTGCCGGGCGTCTGGGCGGCGGGCAACGTCACCGACCCGCGCTCCTCGGTCCCGTTCGCGATGGCCGCGGGCAGCATGGCGGGCGCGGCGATCAACGCCGATCTCGTCGAGGAGGAGGTGCGGGCGGCGCTCGCCGCGAGCGCGGCATGACCCGTCACGTCATCCACGGCGCGCGTTCACCTTGAACGCCTAGGCTGAGGTGATGCTGGTCATCAGCTACAACCTCCGCAAGCACCGCGCGATCACCGAACTCGCGGCGCTCGATGAGCGCTACTCCCCCGACGTGCTCTGCCTGCAGGAGTGCGACACCACCGACCTCGCCGAAGAGGTCGGTCGGCTGCGGCTCGCGCACTCGACGACCGGCAACCGGCTCGGGCTCGCCCTCTACTTCCGGCCCGACCGGTTCACGCCGCGCGACATCCGCGCCTTCGCCCTCAAGAAGTCGCTGCACGACCGCGTGCTGCGCCCCGCGCATGAACGCCTGCTCGGCGCGCGGCTCATCGACCTGCAGCACGACCGCGAGGTGATCGTCGCCTCGTTCCACGCGGCGCCCCTCACCGCGCTCAACTCGTTGCGGCGGCACCAGATCCACTCGGCGCTCGGCTCGCTGCAGCTGATGGGCCCGCACCTGCCGACCCTCATGGTGGGCGACTACAACTACCCCGTCTTCAAAGACAATCTCGCCGAGAAGGTGCGCGACGCGGGCTACGAGCTCACGCTGAGCGACAGCCGCACGTACACGCGGTACAAGTACTTCCGCGGGCACTTCGACTTCGCGACCTCGGCCGACTTCGAGATCCGCCGCGTCGAGACGCTGCCGCGCGGGTCGAGCGACCACCTGCCGATCCTCATCGACGCGCAGTACGTCGGCACGCGCGCCGACGACGAGATCGACGTCGTCATCTGAGGCGCGGGCGGGCCGCCGCCACCGCTGGACGACCCCCGCATCGATCCGGGGGTTCACCCGATAACCGCGTCCCGGCGACGCTCGTAGCGTGCGGCCATGGCCTCCATCACCGACCCCGTCGCAGCTCCGCCCGCGAGCACCGAGGGCACCGGCACCGCTTCGCCGCCGACTTCGCCCCCGCCGGCTCGCCGCCGCGTCGCGGCGACCCGCATCGCGTGGACCTGGGTGCTCCTCTCCTCGCTCGGCATCGCGGCCTTCGCCGTCGTGCCGTACCTCACCGCGTCGCTCCGCGCTCTCGCCGAGACGCCCTCGGGCGGGCTCGCCGGCAACTACGCCGAGCAGCCGTGGCCGATCCAGCTCGCGTTCTACGCGCACATCGTCGCGGGCGGGTTCGCCCTCGTCGTCGGCCCGCTGCAGTTCTGGAAGTGCCTCCGCACGAGGCATCCGCGCGTGCACCGCTGGACCGGCCGCTCGTACCTCGTCGCCGTCGGCATCGCCGGTGTCGCGGGTCTCGTGATCGCCCCGGTGAACGACGCGGGGCTCGTGGGCCTCTTCGGCTTCGGCGCGCTCGGCGTGCTCTGGCTCGTCACCGGCTGGCTCGGGTACCGGGCGATCCGGCGGCGGGATGTCGCGAGCCACCGCGCCTGGATGATGCGCAACTTCGCCCTCACCTACGCAGCCGTGGCCCTCCGGATCTGGCTGCCGCTCCTCATCGTCGCGCAACTGCCGTTCACGACCGGCGAGTTCGACTTCGACGCCGTCTTCGCGAACGCCTACGCCGCGGTGCCGTTCCTCTGCTGGCTGCCGAACCTCGTCGTCGCCGAGTGGCTCATCGCCCGCCGGGGGCTGCCGACGTTCTGGCGCGCCGCGCCCACCCTCGGCTGAGTGCCGCGCGGGCGGACTTCGTCACCCTGCGAGCGCGATGCCCACGCAGACGAGCCCGAGGAACAGGTCGAGCCCCATGCACCACAGCGCGAGCGAGCGACCGACGACCGCGTTGCGGCGGTAGTGCACGACATCCCAGCCGGCGTGCGCGGCGAGGGCGAGCCCGGCGATCGCGAGCCCCAGGCGCGGGTCGAGGGCGAGCGCCACGACGGCGACGCCGAAGAACCCGAGCATGGCGAGCGCCTGCGGGGTCGTCGCCCTGGGTCTCGCGATGAGCCCGATGACGAGGAGCACGAGCCCCGCGGTGGCGAGCACCGCCCACCGCGGCAGGTCGAGCAGCTCGGCACCGAAGACGAGCAGGGTGCCGACCGCGACGACGAGCCACGCGACCCAGCGCAGGCCCGTGACGGCCGCCGCGAGGTAGCAGAGGGTGGCGATGCCGAGCGCGGTCGTCGGCACCGTCGCGCCGAGCGCCTCGGGGTAGCCGCTGAACAGCAGTCCGAACCCGCTCACGACGCCGATGACGAGCGCGAGGACGATGAACGGGATGGACGGCGGTGCGGTCGTGACGGCGGCGCCGTCGGTCGCGGCCGGGGCCGCATGGTCGGTTCGGTTCATCGCTGCGCCTCCTTGCGTGAGCGTCGGGGTTCGATATATCTATACCCCCTGTGGGTATAACACATCGGCGCTGCCGCCGCCACCCCCTGAGGCCGACCGACCCGGCTCAGCGCCCGATCAGCTCGTTCAGCCAACCCGGCCCGGCGATGAGCACGCCGTCGGCGAGCCTCGCGCGCAGCCCGCGGTCGGCGGTCACCACCAGGGTCCGGCGTTCGGATGCCTCGACGCGGGCGATCTCGACGATGCTGCCGTCGCCGTCGGCCGGGGCGGCGACCACCGTGAGGCCGTCGGGCCGGGCTGCGGCCTTCGCGGCCCCCTCGATCACGGCCACGACTTCGCCGATGCGGAGCACGCCGCCGTCGGGGCCGTGCACCTCGCGCCCGACGAGCGGCGGCAGTGCGGCGAGCAGTCGCGTCGCGGCACCTGCGCGGTCGCGCCACCAGCCGTCGGGCCGCGAGCCCATCACGTTGGCGACGTCGACGACGAGCCGCACCGGGATCGCGCCGCCTGGCCTGTCCATGCGGTGATCCTCCCACGGCCGCCGCGGGCATCGCGCGCGACTGCCGGCCGCTCCTCGAGCGGTTCACCGGCAGCGCCGGCCACAGGCAGCGTCTGATGCGACGAGGCGCACCGCACGACTCCGACACTGAGTCGCCGGGCGACTCAGTGTCGGAGCAACGCCGGCCGAGCGCCCCCAGTGGAGTCGCCCGGCCGGCCGGTCGTGTGGCGGCGCCGTCCCGTCTACTCGATCGCCGCGGCGTTGCGGCGCCTGCGGGCCGCGACGACGAGCGCGGCGCCGAGGCCCGCGATGAGCACGGCGAGGGGTGCGAGCGCGAGCAGACCGGCGTCGACCCCGGTCTCGGCGAGGCCGTCGGATGCGACGGGCTGGGAGCCGGTGCCGTCGGTCGCGTCGCCGTCGCCGTCACCCGTGCCGCCGTCACCGCCGTCGCCCGGGCCGGGCTCTCCGCCCGGCTCCCCCGCCGCAGCGGGCAGCGTGCCGACGCGGAGGGCGGCGGGCTGCTCGCCGTCCGCGAACCACCACGCGGGACGCTCGGCCACGGCGTCCGCCGCGAGCTCAGTCGTGACTACGGCGGAGGCGCGCACCTCGCCGGGCGCACCGAGCGCCGCGGGCATCGTCGCGAAGCCCTCGTTGTTGAGGTTCGGCATGCCCGCGGGTCGGGCGAACAGGCTGATCTCCGGCTCGCCGCCGGTGAAGGCGATGCGGGCCGAGCGACCCTCGCAGCCGTCGTCGCAGACGGCCCAGAGCTCGCCGAGCACCGTGTCGTAGTCGAGCGCCATGACGCCGCCGAGCCCCGGGTCGATGGCCGCGACCTGCGTGACCGAGCCGTCGTTGCCGAGCGCGTACGCGTAGACGAAGCCGTCGTCCTCGACGGCGACGAAGAAGAGGCCGTCGCCGTGGCCGGGGTGGTCGGCCGGCTCGTAGGGCGCTCCGGTGCCCTGATCGACGAGCAGGCCCGCGAGCGCGGCATCCGACACCCATTCGACGGCCTCGATGCCGGTGTTCGCGGCGACCTGCGGCAGCGAGGCCGTGAGGTCCCACTCCTGGCTTACGACGACGTCGGGGCCGACGGCGTCGGGGTCGACCGCGAGCACGACGTTCTGGTTCACGCCCTTCTTCGAGTTGTCGCGCTCGGAGGCGAGGTAGACCCGCCCGTCGCCGTCGACCGTGATGCCCTCGGCGTCGGGGCCGGCCGCGGCCGGGTTGCCGGCGTCGCGCTGGAACCGCGCCCGCTTGCCGTCGGCCCAGCCCTCGGCGAACGCGGCCGTGCCGTCTGCGGCGACGTCGAGCTTCCAGAAGGCGCCGGTGCCGTTGTCGACGGCCCAGAGCACGGTGCCGTCGGCGGTCGCCTGCGCGTCGAGGCCCGAGGAGTCCGCGAGGAACATCGCGGTCTCGTCGAGCACGGTCACCTCGGGCGACCCGGGCCAGGCCGCCGCGACCGGTTCTTCGGGTCCGCCGGGCTCGCCGGTGCCGTCGCCGCAGTTCGTCGCGCCCTTGGTCGCGGTCTTCGCGTCGGCGAAGTCGCCGGTGCCGTCGGGGCAGCGCGCCCAGGTGACGGCGGCGTGCTCGGTCCAGGCGTGCTCGGCGACGGCGAGGCCGCCCGCGTTGCGCACGGTCGCGACGTCGGCGCCGCCGAGCCCGAAGGCGAAGTGGCTGCCGCCGTCGAAGACGAAGAAGGCGCCGGGCGCGAGCACGGTGCCGGCCGCGACCGGGGTGACGTCGGCCGCGTGGCCGGCGGGGTCGCTGTCCATGAGGGTCCAGCCCGAGAGGTCGATCGGCGCGGTGCCGGTGTTCACGATCTCGACCCAGTCGGTGGCGTCGCCGTTCGACTCGACCTCGTTGATCGCGACGGCGGGCAGCACGCAGTCGTTCGCCGCGCCCGGCGTCACCCGGGCGAGGCCGAAGGCGCCCGTCGTGTCGGGGCAGCGGGCGTAGCTCGCGGCCGCCTCGTCGCCGTCGATGGCGGGATGCCCCGTCCACGACGTCTCGTCGAGGAGGGTGCCGTCGGCGGCGTACACGCGGATCGAGTCGGAGCCGCCGATGCCGATCGCGGCCTGGAACGGCTGCGGGGTGCCGTTCACGTCGACGCCCTCGGTCTCGGCGTCGACGACGCGCCGCTCGCCTGCGGCGAGGCTCGCCCCGGCCGCGAAGAACCAGCGGTGGTCGTCGGAGTTGTCGCGGATCTCGACCCCCGAGAGGTCGACGGCCGCGTCACCCGGGTTGACGAGCTCGATCCAGTCGGCGGGGCCCGAGTCGACCTCGTTGAGCACGACGGCGCCGGCCGCGGCCGGCGGTTCGCACGTGTTCGGGGCGCCGAGGGTCAGCGCGGTGCCGTGCGCCCAGTCGCCGCCGTCGGCGCAGCGCGACCAGTCGGCGAGCGGGGCCGTGGCCTCGTAGGCGTAAGAATCGACATCGGTGCCGGCGGCGTCGACGAGGGTGACCGCGTCGCCCTTGCCGAGCCCGAACGGGAACCCGAGGGGCGAACCGTCCTTCTCGAGCACGAGGAATGCGCCCGCGGCGAGGCTCGTTCCGGCCGGGATGACGCCGGACTCCTCGCGCTTGTCGTCGAAGACCTGCCACCCCGAGACATCCACGCTCGCGGTGCCGGCGTTGAACAGTTCGATCGCGTCGACCGCACCGGCGACGACGTCGTCGTAGACGATCTCGTTGACGACGACGCCGGTCTCGGCGGCGGTCGCGAGGCTCGGGCTCGCGGCGACCGCGAGGCCCGAGGCCGCGACGGCGAGCGCGGCGAGCATCGCGGGCACGCGGCGACGCGGAGACGTGGGTGGGTTGGGGTGCTGCACGGGCATGCTGGCGCTCCTGACGCGGGCGGGTGCGGGGGTCGAAGCCACTCGACCGGGTCGTGGTGACGCGGACCCGTCGCGGGGGTGAACGGGCGGTGTACCGCACCGGTCGAATCACGCGCTCGGCTCGGCGGATCGGCCGATCGGCCGAGGCGCGTCGAGCCCGTCGGCCGATGCGCGCGACCGGGCTCGCGCACGAGCATCGAGCCATGACCGAATCACGTCGACGCCGCGAGTGGCTCGCTCCGGCGGGGCTCATCGCCCTCAGCCTCGTGCCGATCGCCGCGGGGGCGTTCCGGCTCACCCAGCTCACGGGCGGCGGGCCGGTGACCACCGAGAACGCCCGCTTCTTCGACTCGCCGGTGCCGGTGGTCGTGCACATCGTCGCGTCCAGCGTGTTCCTCGTGCTCGGCGCGCTGCAGTTCGCACCGGCCCTCCGCCGCCGGCGCTGGCACCGGTTCGCCGGACGGGTCGTCGCGCCTGCAGGACTCCTCTCGGCGCTGTCGGCGCTCTGGATGACCCTCGCCTACCAGATGCCGGCGGTCAACGGCGTGGCGCTCATGGTGATGCGCCTCGGGTTCGGCACCGTGATGGCCGGCGCGATCGTGATCGCCTTCCTCGCGATCCGGCGGGGCGACATCGGCACGCACAGCGCCTGGATGACGCGGGCGTACGCGATCGGCCTGGGCGCGGGCACCCAGGTGTTCACGTTCCTGCCGTGGACGCTCGTGCTCGGCGCTCCGGGCGAGGCGATGCACGCCGTGCTCATGGGCGCCGGCTGGGTCATCAACCTCGTGGTCGCCGAGTTCGTCATCCGCCGCCGCGCACGGTCGGGGCGAGCGGCCGGGTCCCGGCGCCCCCGCGGCACCGCCTCCACGCCCGTCACCGCCCCTGCCCCGCCGGCGGGCGCCGACCTATCATGAGGGCATGACGAGCCCCGTCCGCGCACTGTGGCGCTCGCCGGCCCCGACGCCGCCTCCGCCGCGGCGGGTCTGGCGCGACTGGGTGCTCGTCGGCGTGCTGCCCCCGCTCGTGCTGCTCGAGGCGACGCTGCGCCCCGAGGTGCCGTGGCGGTGGGGATGGGCGATCGTGCTCGTCGCCCTCGTGCCGACGCTGCTCTGGCGGCGCACGCGCCCGTTCACGATGCTCGCCGTCGCGTTCGGCGTCGGCACGCTCGTCTCGGTCGTGGTGGGCGGCGACCCCCAGCTCGTCACGACGGCCTACTTCCTCGTGCTCGTGTACTCGGTGCTGCGCTGGGGCAACGGCCGTGCGATGCTCGGCGGTGCCGCACTGGTGCTCGCCGGCACCCTCGCCCCGCTGCTCCTCGAGTCGCCGTCGCCGGTCGACCTCGTCGGCGGGCTCGCGGTCGTCGTCACGACGGGGTCGCTCGGCCTCGCATTCCGCTGGCGCGCGGGTGCCCGGGCGCGCGAGCTCGAGCGCATGCGACTGCTCGAACGCGAGGAGCTCGCCCGCGAACTCCATGACACGGTCGCCCATCACGTCTCGGCGATCGCGATCCAGGCCCAGGCCGGCGCCGCGGTCGCGGCGCAGCATCCCGACGCCGCGACCGAGGCGCTGCGGGTCATCGAGGGCGAGGCGTCGCGCACGCTCGACGAGATGCGGGCGATGGTCCGCGTGCTCAGGCGGTCGGATGCCCCGGAGCTGGCCCCCGTCCCCGGCCTCGACGACCTCGGGCGACTGACGAGCTCGCCGGCCGGCGGCCCTGCCGTGACGGTCGAGCTCGACGGCGACACGGCGTCGGTGCCGCCGGCGATCGGCGCCGCGGTGTTCCGCATCGCGCAGGAGGCCGTGACGAACTCGCGCCGCCACGCGCACGGCGCCACCCGCGTGGAGGTGCGGGTGCGGGTCGACGGCGACGGCGTGCGGCTCGACGTCCGCGACGACGGCGAGGCCGTGGTCTCCGCTCGGCCCGGCTTCGGGCTCACCGGCATGGCCGAACGCGCCGCCCTGCTCGGCGGCCGGTGCGAGGCCGGGCCGTGCGACGGCGGGTGGACGGTGACCGCCGAGCTGCCGCGGGCGGGGTGGCCGAGGTGAGCGTGCGCGTGCTGATCGCCGACGACCAGCACCTCGTGCGCACGGGGCTGCGGATGATCCTCGACGCCCCGCCCGGCATCGAGGTCGTCGCCGAGGCGGCCGACGGCGACGAGGCGGTCCGGCTCGCGCGGAGCATCCGGCCCGATGTCTGCCTGCTCGACATCAGGATGCCCGGGACC
Source organism: Agromyces sp. NPDC057679 (assembly GCF_042799635.1). Lineage (NCBI taxonomy): Bacteria > Bacillati > Actinomycetota > Actinomycetes > Micrococcales > Microbacteriaceae > Agromyces > Agromyces sp. NPDC057679. The sequence continues at coordinate 724,673 of NZ_JBHVIK010000001.1, forward strand.
GACGGTCTCGAGGCGACCCGCCTGCTCGCGGGGCCCGACGTCGCCGATCCGATGCCCGTGGTCGTGATCACGACCTTCGACCTCGACGAGTACGTCTACGGTGCGCTGCGGGCCGGCGCGCGCGGATTCCTGCTGAAGAACGCCGGGGCGGTGCTGCTCGCCGAGGCGGTGCACGCGGCCGCCCGCGGCGACGCGCTCATCGACCCGAATGTCACGGTGCGGCTCATCGCCGCCTTCGCGGGCGAGGCCGCCGAACCGCCCGCCGCCCCGGCCGTGCCCCTCACCGACCGCGAGACCGAGGTGCTCGACGCCGTCGCACGCGGCCTCGGCAACGCCGAGATCGGCCGTGAGCTGCACATCTCGCTCAGCACCGTGAAGACGCACGTCGAGAGCCTGATGACGAAGCTCGGCGTGCGCAACCGGGTCGAACTGGCGATCTGGCGGCACGAGCAGCGGCGATCGCGCTGACGCTCCTGGCGACGCGAAGCGCAACACCGCTCGCACGCAGGCGAGGATGGAAGCATGCAGATCATCGTCATCGGCGCCGGCGCCTGGGGGCTGCCCGCGGCCGCCGAGCTCGCCGAGCGCGGCCACCGGGTCACCCTCGTCGATCGCTACGGACCCGCGAACCCGCTGTCGTCGTCGCACGGGCCGACCCGCATCTGGCGGCTCGCCGACCCCGATCCCGCGAAGATCCGGATGACCCGGCAGAGCCTCGAGGCGATGGAACGGCTGTCGTCGATCGCCGGCGAACCGGTGTTCCTCCGCCGCGGCCTCGTCTGGCGCGACTCGACGGCGGCGCTCGACGCCTTCGAGTGGACCCTCGCGATGGAGGGCATCCCGCACCTGCGGCTCGACGCCGAAAAGGTCGGCGCACGCTTTCCCGGGCTCGTGCCCGACGGCCGCGGCGCGATCTACACCTCCGAGGCGGGCCCGGTGCTCGCCGAGGTCTCGCTGCGCGCGCAGCTGCGGCGCTTCGAGCGGGCGGGCGGCACGCTGCGCATCGCGCACGTCGTCGACATCGAGGCGGATGCTTCGGGCGACGGCCCGCGTCGGGTGCACCTCGGCGGCGGCGAGACGCTGGAGGCCGACGCGCTCGTGGTCGCGGCCGGCCCCGGCGCATCCGCCCTGCTCGAGCGCCTCGGGCTCGACGTGCCGCTGCGCCCGCACCTCGAGCAGGTCGTGCACGTCGCCGACCCGGCGCAGCCGTTCGACGAACTGCCCGACCTCATCGACATCGCCACCCCCGAGCGGCCGACGCTCTACGCGATGACGACGCCGGGAGTGGGCTTCAAGCTCGGCCTCGACGCACCGCTGCGCGACGCCGTGTGGGGCGTCGACGACGACCGCACCCCCGACGCGGAGCGCACCGGGTTCCTGCTCGGCTACGCGCGGGAGGTGCTCGGCATGCAGGGCGCCGAGGTCGTCGACGCGAAGGTCTGCACCTGGACCGACTCCCCCGACGGCCGCTTCGTCATCGGCACGCCGCTGCCCGGCGTCACCGTCGCGTGCGGCGACTCGGGCGAGGGCTTCAAGTTCTCGGCGCTCATGGGCCTCGTGCTCGCCGACCTCGCCGAGGGCGCGACGCCGTCCGTCGACCTCGAGCCGTTCCGCTTCGACCGTTTCGCCGATCCCGAGGCCGCTGCCGGAGGCGGGGCGACCGCCGCGCGCGCCTCGCTCGCCGCGCCGACGTCGATCGGCGGATCGCCTACGGGCGGCGGGGCACCGGAGCCATCCGCCTGACGCATGCCGCCGTCGCGCGCGACGCACGGCGCTCTCGCGCGGCGGGCGTCGGTTGGAGGCATCCTCCGTCGACATCTCGGTACTTCGGTACTTCGGTACCGAGGTACCGAATCGGAAGGTCCCGAACCGCGCTGGAGCCGCGCACCCGACGGCGACGTGCCGGACCGACGCGGCGCCGCCCGAAGGTGATCCGAGGCGGCGCCGCGGACGGCTAGCGCCCGGTGTCGCTCGGCACCGCGTCCGCGCCGGCCTCGGCGCCCTCCGCGCCGGCGGCGGCGCCGAGCTGCCGGGCGCGCAGCACGCCGACGACCGCCGCGACGACGAGCGAGAGCATGAGCGCCCAGTTCACCCAGTCGTTGCGTCCGGTGAGCAGTTCGAGGTTCGTCACCATGAGCACGAGCCCCACGAGGAGGCCGACCACGCCGAGGAGCGGCGCCACGAGCACACGGAACACGCCGTGCCCGCGCCGGTCGCGCGAGAAGAAGCGGATCACGGCGACCATGCACACCGCCTGCAGGGCGACCACGCCGACGATGCCGACGCCGTTGGTCCACAGCAGCAGCACCAGGTACGGATCGGCGCCGAAGGTGACGGTGAGCGAGATGAGCATGAGCGAGACGATCGTCGTGACGAGGCTCGCCCGGGCGGGCGACCGGTAGCGCGAGTGCGTGACGCCGAGCCGCGCGGGCAGGAACCCGTCGCGCCCGAGCGAGAACAGGTAGCGCGACGTCGCGTTGTGGAACGCGATGGTCGCGGCGAGGATGCTCGTGACGATGAGCAGGCCCATCACGATGCTCGCCCATGCGCCGAGGTACGACTCGGCGAGCATGAAGTACAGCCCCTGGAACACGTCGGAGAGGGAGTACTCGACCAGCCCGTCGACGCCGAGCGCGGCGACCGCGATCCAGGCGATGAACGCGTAGAAGACGGCCAGGAACCCGACGGCGAAGTACGTCGCACGGGGCACGGTGCGCTCGGGCCGACGCGCCTCCTCCGCGTAGATCGCGGTGCTCTCGAAGCCGATGAACGCGCCGAGGGCGAGCACGAACATGCCGCCGCTCGCGAGGTTGAACACGTTGCCGGGCGCGAACGGCTCGATCGAGAAGTTCGCGGTGCCCTCGGTCGCGAGCACGGCGACGGCGATCACCGCGAGGATGAGCACCTCGAGGATCATGAGCACGGCGAGCACCCGCGCGCCGATGTCGATCTGCCGGTAGCCGAGCACCGCGACGACGGCGAGCCCGGCGAGGGCGTACACCGACCAGTGCAGCTCGATGCCGAGCATGGGGTTGAAGGTGGTCGCGGCGTAGAAGCCGAGGAACCCGTAGAAGCCCGCGCAGATGAGGGCGTACGAGAGCAGGGCGACGAGCGCGGCGGCGCCGCCCGCCGATCGGCCGAGTCCTCGGCCGATGAAGGCGTAGAACGCGCCCGCGTTGCGCACGTACCGGGCGAAGGCCGTGAAGCCCGCGGCGCACAGGATGTACACGATGCCGCTGAACAGGTAGGCGCCCGGCACGCCGATGCCGCCGAGCCGGAACGCGAGCGGGGCGGCGCCCGCCATCACGGCGAGGGGCGCTGCCGCGGCGACCACGAAGAAGAAGATGTCGAAGGTGCCGAGCTTGCCGCGGGCGAGTCCGCCCGAGCGGTCGTCGGCGGTCGGCGTGGGGGTGGGGGTCGAACTCATCGGTGCTCCTCGTCAGCGACGGTGGTGACAGCAGGGGATGAAGCGGGTGAAGCGGGTGGTGCGGATGGATCGGGTGGTGCAGTCGGATCGGAAGGGGGTCTGCGGCGGCCGGGGCGGGCGCGGGCCCGCCCCGGTCGGGAGGCTCACATCGCCGGCCACCAGGCGGGGTCGGTCCAGAGCGCGAGCTCCTGCTCGAGTGCCGCGCCCACGCGGAACACGGTCGCGTCGTCGTAGCTGCGGCCGACGATCTGCACGCCGGTCGGCACCCCGTTCGGCGCCCGGCCCGAGGGCACGGCGAGCACGGGCACGCGTCCGATGACGTTGAACGGCAGCGTCATGAGCTTCGAGAAGATCGCGGTGCTGTCGGTGCAGGGTTCGTCGGCGGCGAGGCCGGTGGTCGCGATCGTCGGGCAGACCAGCACGTCGTAGCCCGTCATGAGCTCGGCGAACGGGCGGTAGAAGGCCGATTCGGCGACGAGGCCGCCCACGTAGTCGCCGCCCGCCGCAGCCTGCGCGGCGAAGGCGCGGGTGTACGGCATGAGCTGCTCGGCGCGCGAGGCGTCGCCCTCGGCGATCGACTCGATGAACGGGCCCATCACGGCGCCGAAGTGCGGCCAGGCCGTCTCGAGCGTGCGCTCGGGCCCCCACGGCAGTTCGACGAGGTCGACCGTGGCGCCCGCGGCGACCAGCGCAGCGGCGGCCGAGCGGGTGTTCGCCTCGACGACCGGGTCGACATCGTAGCCGCCGAGGTCGAGGCACAGGGCGACGCGGACGCCATCGAGCGGGGCGGCGACCCCTGAGACGGTCGCGACCTCGCGGAGGGAGGCGGCGTCGCCGACCCACGGGCCCGAGATCACGTTCTGCAGCATGGCGACGTCGGCGACGCTGCGCCCCATCGGGCCGTCGGCGCAGTAGGTGTCGGAGTTGAACGGCGCCATGCCGGGCACGCGGGCGAACGGCGGCTTGAAGCCGACGACGCCGCAGAACGACGCGGGGATGCGGATGGACCCGCCGATGTCGGAGCCGGTCGCGAGCAGGGTCGACCCCGCCGCGAGCACGGCGCCCGAGCCGCCCGAGGAGCCGCCGGGGGTGAAGTCGGGGTTCCAGGGGTTGCGGCTGACGCCCCAGAGCTTCGAGTGCGTCACGGGGGCGCAGCAGTACTCGGGGGTCGTGGTGCGGCCGTGCACGACGGCGCCGGCCGCCTGGATGCGCTCGACGATCGGGTGCGTCTCGTCGGCGATGTTGCCGCGTTCGAGGAGGCATCCGTCTTCGAGGAGGCGACCGGCGATGGGCTGCTCGTCCTTGAGCATGAGCGGGATGCCCTCGAGCGCGCGGGGCGCCTCGCCCGCGGCGAACCGCGCCTCGGACGCGACGGCCGCAGCGCGCGCCTCGTCGATCCACTGTTCGGTGACCGAGTTGATGACCGGCTCGGTCGCCTCCGTGCGGGCGATGACCGATTCGAGCAGGTCGACGGGCGAGAGTTCGCGCCGTCGCATCAGCTCGGATGCCTCGGTGGCGGTGAGCCGGAACAATTCCATCTGGTGGTGCCTTTCGCGCTTCCGTACGTCGTACGGATCCGTACACTGTACGGACGATACTGTTGCACCCATGGCGTCCCGTCAAGAGGCATCCCGCAAGAAGACCGCACCGCGCAGGACCGTGAGCCGCGACGACCTCACCGAGGCCGCGATCGCGCTCGTCGAACGCGACGGGCTCGACGCCCTGACGATGCGCCGACTGGCCGCCGAGCTCGACCGGGCGCCCATGAGCCTCTACACGCACGTACGCAACCGCGACGACCTCGTCGACGCGATCGTGGCCCGGCTCATCGAGCGCCTCGGGCTCCACGAGGTCCCCGGCGAATCCTGGCAGGACGCGGTGCGACGCACCCTCCGCTCGTACCGCGACCTCGCGGTGCAGCTGCCGCACAGCTTCGAACTGCTCGCCCTCGCCCCGTACGACACCTCGCCCGTCGCACCGCACCTCGCCGGTGTCGTCGCGAGCCTCGAACGCGCCGGGCTCGGCCCCGCCGAGGCCCGCCAGATCCTCGGCATCGTCGACGCCTACGCCACGGGATTCCTCGTGGTGTGGGCGCGCAGCCAGGCCGCGGCGCGCCCCACGGGAACCGACGCCCCGCCCGAGGTCACCGGCATGCGCGAGCTCGAGACCTTCGACCAGGGCCTCGAGGCCCTCATCGCGGGGCTCGACGCGACCCTCGTGCGCAGCCCCGCGGCATCCGAGTCGCCGGCCCCGACCTCGTAGACCCACCCACCCGCGGCGCGCCCCGGTCCGCAACGTCGGCGATCGCCACGAATCCGGTGCGCAGGCGGCGACCCGCCCGAAGTCGTGGCGATCGCCGAAGCTGCGGCGGCGGAGGATGAACGAACTCGCGTCGCGACTCCGTGCAGATCTCCGTGCGCTGCACGGATGCGGCGTGCACCGCCCGCGGCGACACTCGCTCCAACGTCATCACCGACAAGGAGCACGACATGACCGACACCAGCGCGATCACCGCGACCGACGCCGACCGCGAACTCAAGGCCCGCCACCGCAGCATGTGGGCGTCGGGCGATTACCCGACGCTCGCCGCCGACCTCATCTGGAGCCTCGGGCCGCGCCTCGTCGCCGCCACGGGGATCCACGACGGCGACCGGGTGCTCGACATCGCGGCCGGCAGCGGCAACGCGTCGATCCCCGCCGCCGAGCGCGGCGCCGCGGTCGTGGCGAGCGACCTCGCACCCGAGCTCTTCGCCGCCGGGCGCCGCAACGCGGCCGAAGCCGGTGTCGCGCTCGAGTGGCGCGAGGCCGACGCCGAGGACCTCCCGTTCGAGGACGCCGCGTTCGACGCGGCCGTCTCGTGCGTCGGCATCATGTTCGCTCCGCACCACGAGGCCGCGGCGAGCGAACTGCTGCGGGTCGTGCGACCCGGCGGCCGGATCGGCCTGCTGAGCTGGACGCCCGAAGGGTTCATCGGCCGCATGTTCGGCGTGATGAAGCCGTTCGCGCCGCCGCTGCCCGAGGGCGCGACGCCCGCGCCCCGATGGGGCGACGAGGCGCACGTGCGCGCCCTGCTCGGCGACCAGGTCGACGACGTGGTCGCGGTGCGCGAGACCGTCGCGATCCCCCGGTTCTCGAGCGGAGCCGAGTTCCGCGACTACTTCAAGGCGCACTACGGCCCGACGATCGCGGTGTACCGCCGCATCGCCGACGACCCCGAGGCCGTCCGCGCGCTCGACGACGCCCTCGCCGTGCTCGGCGACGAGCAGTTGGCGGGCGACGCGAACCGCACCCTCGAGTGGGAGTACCTGCTCGTCACCGCGACCCGGCGCTGAGCCGCCGTGCCCCGCACTCCGATCCGCACGAAGGAACCACCGTGAATCTCAGCGAGCATCACCAGATGCACGACCTCAACCTGGCCCGCGAGGCGACCCTCGCCGGCCGCCTCGAGCAGCGCCGCGTCGCGCTCGAGCGCATCGCCGAAGCCCGCGCCGCCGCGGTCGCGCGACGACGGCCGGACGTCTCGGCGCCGGCCTCGTCCGGCGCCCCGGCCCGCTCGGGTCTCCGCGGTCTCCGCGCCCTGCTCGACCGGCTCGGCCACGGCTGGCCCCCGGCGAGCGGCCCCCGACCGGCCCACTGAGCCGGCGGCCCCACGCCGCGGGCGGGCGGCATCAGTACAGGGTGAGCACTGATGCCGTCCGCCCGTCGCGCGTCGAAGATGTCACCGTGTCGAACCCCCGTCTGACACCCCGTGAACGCGCCGTGCTCGCCGCCATCGAGCGACGGCTGAACAATCCCGAGATCGCGAGCGAGATGTTCATCTCGGTGCGCACGGTCGAGAGCCATGTCGCGAGCCTGCGCCGCAAGCTCGCCGCCGAGACGCGCGCCGAGCTCATGTCGGCGTCGATCGCCATGCGCGAGACCTCGGTGCGGGTGCCCGACGACGCCTTCGTCGGGCGCGACGCCGATCTCGACCGCCTCGGCGCGGCCGTCGACGCGCGGCACTGGGTCACCGTGACCGGCCCGGGCGGGGTCGGCAAGACCCGGCTCGCCCTCGAGTTCGCCCGCTCGTTCGCAGGTGCGCCGGTCGTCGTCGAGCTCGAGCACGCGGAGCCCGTCGACGTCGTGGCCCGCATCTCGCGGGCGCTCGACCTCGAATCGACCCCGGGCGTCGACGCGCTCGGCGCCGTCGCGACCTCGCTCGGCACTCGCCCCTACCTGCTCGTGCTCGACAACGTCGACCGGGTGGGCGCCGCCGTCGGCGAGGTGGTCGCCCGGGCGAGCGCGCTCGCCCCCGAACTGCGGGTGCTGACGACCTCGCGCACGCCGATCGGCGATGCGGGCGAGCAGGTCGTCGCCCTCGCCCCGCTGCCGACTGACGGCGCCGACCCGCCCGCGGTCGCCATGTTCCTCGAGCGCCTCGGCCCCGGCGCGGTCTCCGTACCGCCGAGCGAGGCCGAGCGCGAGCAGGCCGCCCGCATCTGCGCGCGGCTCGACGGCCTCCCGCTCGCGATCGAGCTCGCGGCATCCGTGGCCCGTCATCTCTCGCTCGCCGAGCTCGCCGAACGCCTCGAGCGCGACTTCGCGACACTCGACCGCGCCGCGCCGGGCGGACGGCATCGCACCCTCGAGACCGCGTTCGAGTGGAGCTGGGACCTGCTCGACCCCGACGAGCAGGAGGTGCTGCGCCGACTCGCCGCCCTGCCGCGCACCTTCGACATGGACCTCGCCCTCGCGGTCACCCACCCCGGCGCCGGCGGCACCGTCGTGCGGCTGCTCGACCAGTCGCTCATCGTCGCGATCGGGGGCTCGCCCCGCCGGTTCCGGCTGCTCGAGGTGCTGCGCGACTTCGTTCGCGCCCGCACCGACGACGCGCTCGCCCGCGAGGTGCTCGAGCGGCATGCGACGTTCATCGAGGCGATCGTGGTGCCGTTCGCGAACCGTGCACGACTCGACGACAGCCTCGAGGCGATGCACACCTCCGAGATCCTCTGCCCCGAGGTGAACGCGGCGGTGCGGTGGGCGCGCGCCACGAGGCATCCGAGCGCCCTCAACCTGGCGTCGTCGCTCGGCATCGGAATCGAGCAGTACGGTTCGGACGTCGACAGCGTGCGTACGCTCGCCGCGGTCGCGCACGACGCCGAGGTGATCGTGGATGCCACGCCGCAGCAGTTGCTCGCGCTCGGCACCGCGCTGACGTTCCTCGACCTCGACGCCGTCGCCGAGCTCGCCGAGCGCGCCCTCGAGATCGCGGGCGACGACCGCGAACGCCTCGCCGCGCTGCACCTCGCCGGCATGGCGGCGGCGTACCTCGACCACGAGGCGATCGCGCTCGCACGTCTCGGAGAGGCCGAGGAGCTCGCCGAGGCGCTCCACGACCGCTGGGAGCTCGCGGCGACCCGGCAGATGCGCGGCGTGGCCCTCCGGCGCGACTCGCCCGAACTGGCGATGGTCGACTTCGCGGCCGCGATGCACGACTACGGGCGTGCAGGAGACGCGATGCACGTCAACAACGCGCGGTACATGATGGCGCTGACCGCGGCCGAGGCCGGCATCGACCTCGACCGGGCGGTCGAGCTCGCCGCCGAGTGCGTCGACTATGCGCGGGCGTCGCACAACGAGCACGAGCTCGCGCACGCCGCGATGGTGCAGCAGCTCATCGGCCGCGCGGACGCGGTGCTCGAGCTCGACGAGCTCGCGCACGAGTTCCAGCGGTTCGGCGACGCCCGCTGCTGGATCCGCACGCTGCTGATGCAGGCCGAGCGCCGGCCCGAGTCGGGGCGTCGCGACCTCCTCCTCGAGGCGCTCGACCTCGCCCGGGCGGTGCACGACGAACGCCGCGAGGCGGTGATCCTCGCGAAGCTCGCGGTGGCGGGCTGAGGGGCGGCATCGTTCCGCCGCCCTTCCGCGTTCGCCCCCGAGCTGCTACCGTCGTCGCGATGGGTACGCTGATTTACTCCTGAGTGGTGAGCCGTGTCGAGCATTCGCTCCGCGGCTTCCGCATCGATCGCAGGCGGCGACGACCGCCGCTGATCGACGCGCAACCGACCACTGATCATTCGGCCCGCTGCCGTCGCCACTCGCGCGCACCCTCTCATGGGTTCGCCGACGAGGCCTCGACCGGCGCTCGCGTCGTCCGCGAACGGGCCGGGAAGGGAGCTTCTCCATGTATCCGACCAACCAACTCTCACTGCACGCCGTGACCAAGCGCTTCGGCGACCGCATCGTGCTCGATCGCGTCGAGCTCTCGCTCAGGCCGGGCGAACGCGTCGGCGTCATCGGCGACAACGGCTCGGGCAAGTCGACCTTGCTGCGCCTGATCGGCGGCGCGCTGAGCCCCGATGCCGGCGAGCTGATCACGCGCTTCGCCGGCGGCGTCGGCACGCTCGACCAGGTGCTCGAGCTGCCCCCCGGCGCGACGGTCGACGACGCGATCGACGCCTGCTCGGTCGAGCTGCGCGCACTCGAACAGGCGATGCACGCGGCCGAGCGAGGGCTCGCGGGGCTCGAGGGCCCGGCCCTCGACGAGGCCCTCGCCGAGTACGCGGCGCTCACCGCGCGCTTCGAGTCGCGCGACGGCTACGGCGCACTGGCCCGGCTCGGCGCCTCGCTCGAGGCGCTCGGCGTCGGAGACCTCGATCGCGATCGCGCGTGGCAGACGCTCTCGGGCGGCGAGCGGTCGCGCGTCGCACTCGCCGCGACCGTCGCCGCGAACCCCGAGCTGCTGCTGCTCGACGAGCCGAGCAACGACCTCGACGACGACGCGTGGCAGTGGCTCGTCGAGCGGCTGCGCGCCCACGACGGCACGGTCGTCGTCGTGACGCACGACCGGGCGTTCCTGCAGGCGCTCACGCAGGTGATCTGGGAGGTCGACGCCGCCTCGGTCGCCCGCTACGGCGACGGGTACCCGGGCTACCTCGTCGCGAAGGCGAACGAGCGCGAACGGCACCGGCTCGCCTACGAGACGTGGAAGGCCGAGCTCGCCCGCAACCGCGAACTCGTCGCGACGAACGCCGGGCGGCTCGCCGCGATCCCCCGCAAGCTCGACAAGGCGGGCATGGGCACGGGTGCGTTCAAGCCCCGCGGTCGCGACCACGGGGCGATGGGCCGCATCCGCAACGCCAAGGCACGGATGTCGCGGCTGCTCGCCGAGCCGGTCGCGGCCCCGCCGAAGCGGCTCTCGTTCCGGGCCTTCGCCCCGACGCGACCGGTCGGCGTCGACGCGGCCGAGGCGGAGCACGCTCCCCTGCTCGTGCTCTCCGGAGTGCGGGTGGCCGAGGCATCCGTCGACGACCTCGTGCTCGCGCCCGGCGGGCGGCTGCTCATCACCGGACGCAACGGCATCGGCAAGACGAGCCTGCTGCGGGTCATCACGGGCGAACTGCGGGCGGATGCCGGCACCGTGAAGGCGACACCTCGCATCGGGCACCTGCGACAGCAGAGCGCGATCCCGCCGAGTCGGCGCACGCTGCTCGAGGCGTACGCGGCCGGCATCCGGGAGGATCTCGGCACGGCGGAGGGGCGGCTCATGCCCCTCGGGCTGTTCCACCCGCGCGACCTCGCGGTACCGGTCGGCGCGCTGTCGTACGGGCAGCGGCGGCGGCTCGAGCTCGCGCTGCTCGTGAGCGAGCCGCACGAGCTGCTGCTGCTCGACGAGCCGACGAACCACCTCGCCCCCGACCTCGTCGAGGATCTCGAGGCAGCGCTCGAGACGTTCACCGGGGCGGTCGTGCTCGTCTCGCACGACCGGCTGCTGCGCGAGCGCTTCGGCGGCGAGCGGCTCGACCTGGACGGGTGATTCGCCCTGGGCTCAGGCGTCCGATGCGTCGGATGCCTGGGCCCAGGCGAACCCGTCGGGGTCGACGAAGGCCTCGGCGTCGACGTTGATGCGGATGCGGTGCGAGCCGCTGCCGTCGTCGGCGACGCCGACCGTCTTCGCGAGCGCACGTCGCTTGTAGAGGCCGAAGCCGATCGGGCTCGCCGCCATGGCGAAGTCGACGTAGCCGCCGATGCTCTTCGCCACCTCGAGGCCGCGGTCGCTGTAGAAGCGCTTGCTCGCCGACACATCGTCGGCGCCGATCAGCAGCACGACGTGCTCGATCCGGTGGGTCGCGGGCCCGGTGTCCTTCTTCGCCTCGCTCGCCATCTGCCAGATCGTGCCATCGGGCGCTCGCACGACGCCGCCGAATCCCCAGAGCGACTTCTCGGCGGGCTTCAGCACGGTCGCACCCGCGGCGACCGCGGCATCGAACAGGCGGACGACGTCGGCGGGCTGAGCGACGACGAGCGACATCGTGAACCCGCGGAAGCCGCCCGTCGGCGCATCGGACGGTTCGAGCTGGAGCCGTTCACCGAGACCGAATGCATCGTCGTAGAAATGAGCGGCCGCGTCGAGGTCCGACACCCCGAGCGTGACCGAGCGGATCGTCGTGAGTTTCTGGTCGGTGTTCATGTGGCACACGATTCACGCGCGCACGATCGGCGTCAACCCCCGCACAAGAGGCGGACCGCTGGAGCATCGTCGCGAGGGGCGACCACATGACCACACGACCACACATCGGGCGACCACATGACCACACGACCACACCCGTCGCCCGGGCGGTCCTGGCCGCGCGCGGAGACCGACCGTCGGATCCCCGGCGGCGGACACCCCGCGGCATCCTCGCCTGACGCGGCCGTCGGGCTACGACGAGGTCGCCTGACGGCGTGCGTAGAACTCGCGCACCCGGTTGCGGTTGCCGCAGTCGGCGGCGACGCACCAGCGCCGGTTGTGCCGGGGCGAGGTGTCGAGGAACACCCAGCCGCACTCGGCGTCGGCGCACTGCGCGAGCCGGTCGAGGTCGTCGCGCAGCAGCAGCTCGACCGCGGCGAGCGCGAGGCGTCGACGCGGGAGCGCGAGGTCGAGGGGGAAGCTCCAGTCCCATCCGTCGCCGGCTGGCACGAGCGCGCCCGATGCGACCGCCTCGGCGTGCAGCCGCACGACGGGGTCGGTCGGCCCGCCCTCGTAGCAGGCGGAGTAGAGCGTCTCCCGCAGCTCGCGCACGCGGGCCCATTCGTCGGCGGCGTCGGCCGGATGCTCCGCCGCGAGTGCGCGGAGCGCGGCGGCCTGCTCGGCGTCGACGAGCCCCGACTCCTCGGCGAAACGCAGCACGTCGTCGTAGTCGACGAGGTAGTCGACGAAGTGATCGGCGGCGAGGCGCTCGGACACGGTGTTCATCAGGTCGAGCCCGACGGCGCCGCCGATCTGCGCGAAGGGCCTCTCGCGCCGTCGGTAGCTGACCGGAACCGCCATGGATCGATTCTAATGTGCAATCACGACTTTACGCATTCGATTCCGTCTGCCAACCTGTAATGCATGTCTGCACGATCATCCATTAGCCGACGAGACGCGGCGCGACGCAGCCCGCTGTCGGCCGACTTCTCGCGCCTCTGGGTCGCGCAGGGCGCCGGGGTGGCCGCTGCGCAGATCGCCGAGCTCGCACTTCCGCTGCTCGCGGTCCTCACGCTGAACGCCTCCGCGCTCGAGCTCGGCCTGCTCGGCGTCGCCCGGTGGTTGCCGTTCCTGCTGCTCGCACTGCCGCTCGGCGTGCTCGTCGACCGGCATCGCCGACGCCCGATGATCGTCGTCTCCGACTGGGGGCGCGCCGCCTTCACCGTCGCGATCATCGTCGCCGCGGTCGCCGGGGTGCTGACCATGCCGGCGCTGCTGCTCCTCGCCGCCGCGATCGGCTGCTTCACCGTGCTGTTCGAGGTGTCGTACCAGTCGATCGTGCCGAGCGTGGTGGCGCCGTCGGGCCTCGCCGCCGCGAACTCGCGCCTCGCGGCGACCGCGGCGGCCGTGCAGGTCGGCGGTCCGGGCGTCGGCGGCCTGCTGGTGCAGCTCATCACCGCCCCGTTCGCGCTGCTCGTCACGGCGGGCGGCTACGTCATCTCGGCACTCGCGGTCGGCGGCATCCGGGCGCCCGAGGCGCCGCCCACCGAACGCGGCCGCTTCGTCGACGAGCTGCGCGCCGGCCTGTCGTTCGTGCGCCGCGACAAGTACCTCGTCGCGAACCTCGGCTTCTCCGCGCTCTACAACCCGTTCATCCAGTGGGTCATGGTGCTGTTCCTGCTGCACGCCGTCGACGAGCTCGGCCTCGACGCCTTCCAGGTCGGACTCGTCCTCGCGATCGGCGCGACCGGGGCGCTCGCCGGCTCGCTGCTGGCGGGCCCGCTGACCCGGCGGTTCGGGGCGGGGCGCCCCATCCTCGTGACCGCGATCGCCGAGTGCCTCGTGCTGCTGGTGCTTCCACTCGCGGATGCCTCGTGGGGCGCGCCGACGCTCGTCATCGTGCTCGGCCTCGTGTTCGCGGTCGGCGACGCCGGGGCGACGCTGTCGAGCGTCATCCTCATCACGATCCGGCAGCTGCGCACGCCCGACCACATGCTCGGCCGGGTGAACGCGAGCATGCGCTGGGTCTCGTACGGCACGATCGCGTTCGGCGCGGCCATCGGCGGTGTCGTCGGCGAGCTCGTCGGCACCCGCACGGGCATCCTGATCGGCGTGCTGCTCACCTTCTCGGCGGTGATCTGGGTGATGCTCGGCCCGCTGCCCCGGGTGAAGGACCCCGCGGAGCTCGCCATCGCCGAACGGCGCGAGCCCGTCATGACCTCGACCGAGTAGGCGATACAGTCGGCGAGACCGCGCCCCGTCGTGCCGAGAGGATTTCCATTGGCGAACACCGAGCCCCCGCTGAAGGTCCGACCCCGTATCTGGATCGGCCTGCTGATCTGGCTCGCGTACCTCGCGCTCGTCATCGCGATCCAGGCGGCGAGCGGCATTCCCTACGACGCGTGGGGCGAGAGCGCGGGAAACCTGTTCTTCGGGGCGGGCGTCTCGCTCATCGTCGCGACGGTGCTCCTCGTGATCACGACGACCCTGCTGGGCTGGTGGCGCCCGGCGCTCTTCGAGCGCGAGCGCAGCCGGCATCGCTGGCCGATCTTCGTGCCGATCCTCACGGCGATCGCCGCGATCATGAACCTCACGGCCACCGACTGGAGCGCGTACGGCGGCGCATTCCTCGCCGCATCCCTCGCGCTGCTGCTGGTCGGCTTCACCGAGGAGCTCGTGAGCCGCGGCCTGCTGCTCACGGCGCTTCGCAGTCGGCTGCGCGAGGTCTGGGTCTGGCTCATCACCTCGGTGCTGTTCGGTCTCTCGCACCTCGTGAACATCCTCCTCGGCGCGCCCGACTCGGGCACGGTGATCCAGGTGATCTCGGCGTTCCTCGCCGGAACGGTGTTCTACATCCTGCTCCGCGTCACGGGCTCGCTCATCTGGGCGATGGTGCTGCACGGGCTCTGGGACTTCTCGGTCTTCGCCACCGCCGTCGGCCAGGCAGGCGACCTCGCGGCGATCGCGAACGTCGTCGAACTCACTGCCGGCTTCCTGGGTCTCGCCTGCGTGGCGTTCGTGATCCGCGGTGCGAACGAGCGAACGGATGCCCCGCTCGCTCCCCGAGCGTAAGCCGTCGCGCCGGCGAGGAAGCGACGGCGCTCGTCGGGGGTGAGCACGCCGTCGGCCGAGCGGCCGTCGTTCAGGTCGCCCGTCAGCCCCGCCCGCGGCGCTGCGCCCGACGCGCCTGCTTCGCACGCGTACGCTGCATCGCCGCCTCCCGCGCCGCGATCGAGGCGGCGTCGGGGTCGCCGGGTGACAGCACGGTGCGCAACGCGTTGCGCTCGCGCGCGGCGCGCGACAGGTCGGCCATGCCGACGAGCACCGCCACGATCGGTGCCGCGACGGCGACGGCCACGGCGATCGAGACCGTCGACTCCACGAGGGGCAGCGCGGGGTCGACGAGCACCGCCAGCGCCACGTACGCGGCGAGCGGCGTGAACACCGCCACGACGAGCCGCGACGTCCAGAGCCCGGCGCGCGAGCCGAGCAGCAGCGGTTCGGCCACCTCGCCCGGCACCCGTCGGGGCTGCCCGTCGGCGACCCACCGCACCGCCGCGCGCTCGACCCGTCGCATGAGCACGAGCCGCGCGACGACGAGTGCCGCGATGACCGCCAGCGCACCCGCGATCGCGATGCCGCCCCAGAGGCTCAGTCCGTCGATGAAACGCTCGACCGGATCGTCGAAGTAGCGCTCGTCGCACCGGCGGCACGGCTGGCGCAGCCACACCGAGACGAACCAGATCGCGAGCACCGCGCCGAGCGCGCAGGCGGCGATGACGATCGCGCGGTCGATCCGGGCTGCGAACCCCGGCAGCAGCTGGGCCGGCGGTTCGATCGAGGTGGATGCCTCGCGGCGACGCGTCTCCGAGAGATCCGCGACGACGACGGTGCTCGCCCAACCCGCCTCGAGCACCGCTCGACGGTGCTCCTGTCGCTCCTCGACGCCGACGAGCCACGACCGCACGACCAGCCACCCGAGCACCACGACGGTGCTCACGCCGATGATCGCCCACACGACCGGGGTTCGCCCCTCCTCGTCGAAGAGGGCGAAGAGCAGGCAGAACCCCCCGACGGCCATCGCGATGACGGCGACGACGAGGGCGGCCCGACGAACGTGGCGCGCGGGCAGGGTCGCGAGTCGGGCGCGGTGCGCCGACGACGGCACCTGCCCCGGCTCGGCGCTCGCATGGTGCTCGAGCAGCCGCAACGCCGCCGCGACGTCGAGGGCGCCGAGCAGCGGGATCGCGAGCGCCAGGCCCGCGCCGAGCCCGAACAGCGGCACCACCGTCGCCCGCAGGAACGCGTCGACGTCGAGGTCGTGCGAGAGCTGCCAGAGCGCCTCGTCGCTGACGATCGCGGCGATGAGCATCGTCACCCACGTCGCACCCGCGCCCACGGCGAGCGCGATCGCCAGGCCGACCGCGGTTCGCCCGAACGCCGACGATGCCGTCTCGGGTACCTCGACGAAGCGGAGGTCGCGCAGCTCGCGCTCAGCACGGTCGCGCGCCGCACGCCGTCGCTCGGTGCGGGCTGCGCGCCCCGATCGGGCGCGGTCGTCGCGTTCGTCCAGGTCGGCCATCGCCTCAGGCGCCCCGGGTGGCGAGCGGGTCGTCGATGAGGGCGCGGTCCCACTGCGCGAGGATGGCGTCGACGGTCTCGTCGGGCGCTTGGTCGGTGGAGTCGATCCAGAGCCCGACCTGCGGTGTCTCGGCGAGCCAGCCGTCGAAGGTGCGCACGGCATCCACGAGTGCCGCGTCGCCGAGCCATCCGTCGTAGGCGCCGGTACCGCGCTCCGTCTCACGGCGTACGACGGCTTCGACGCGGGGTCGCAGCACAACGAGCGCGCGGCGCCCGCCCATCCGGCCGAGCTGGTCGGCGACGGCGGAGCCGTAGATGTTGTCGACGTGCACCGCGCTGATGCCGGCATCGACGAACGAGCGGGCGAGCATGGCGCCGTGCCGATACCGCAGCTCGAGCTGGGCGAGTGCGCCGGGCGACGGCGGCTCGGCCATGTCCTCTCGGCCGGCGACGACCATCTGCCAGAGCGCGTCGCCCTCGATGAACGCGGCGGTGCCGAGCCGCTCCGCGAGCAGTCGCCCCACGGTCGACTTGCCGGCGGCGGGAACGCCGACGACGAGTACGGCGATCGGCCGGAGGTCAGGGGCGGCGGGCGTGGTCGTGTCGGGCATCCGGGTCAGGTTATCGCCTGCGGATCGGCGCCTCGGGGTCGACCGCGACGAGCGCGGCCTCGAGCGCCTCGGCGAGCGCGCGCACGCCGTCGGCGCCGACCGGTGCGAACTCGCGATCGATCGCGGGCAAATAGGCCTTCGCCCCGGCGAGGAAGCGGCGGCGCCCGTCGGCGGTCAGCACGGCGAAGGCCGAGCGGCCGTCGTCGGGGTTGACCTCGCGAGCGACGAGCCCTGCGGCGACGAGCTCGTCGACGAGCCGGCTCACCCGGGTGCGGCTCAGCACGACGCGCTCGGCGAGCTGGCCCATGGTGAGCCGACCTCCCCCGTCGTTGAGCTCGAGCAGCACGTCGTACCAGCTGAGCGGCAGTCCGCCCTCGCTCGCGACGGCGCGCTCGAGGCGCGGCAGCACGGCGGCGTGCAGTCGCAGCAGCGACTCCCAGGCGCGTTCGGCGTCGTTCGTCATGTCGCCGACTCTACCAGTTGCGTGCGTGCGCACACATATGCCAGACTCGCTCATCTCGGTTATGTGCGTCCGCACACACTTGAAAGGATCGGATCATGACCACGCTCCTGCACGTCTCCGCCTCGCCGCGCGGCGAGGCGTCGCACTCGCTCGCGATCGCCCAGCGCTTCGTCGAGTCGTTCGAACAGGCCTCGCCCGAGGCATCCATCGACCACTGGGACCTGTGGGACGGCTCGCTGCCCGCCTTCGGCCCCGACGGGGCCGGCGCGAAGATGCGGGTGTTCGCCGGCGACGAGCCCGAAGGGGCCGAGGAGATCGCCTGGCACCGGGCCCGCCTCGCGTTCGAGCGGTTCGCCGCCGCCGACCTCTACCTGTTCAGCCTGCCCATGTGGAACTCGGGCGTGCCGTACATCGCGAAGCAGTTCATCGACGTCGTCAGCCAACCCGGCTGGGTGTTCGGCTTCGACGGCGAGACCGGCTACTCGGGGTTGCTCGAGGGCAAGCGCGCCGCGGTCGTCTACACGAGCGCCGTCTACGGCGAGGGGCGGCCGCCGGCGTTCGGCGCCGACTTCCAGCAGCCGTTCTTCAAGGGCTGGCTGCGCTGGGCGGGCATCGACGAGATCGACTCGGTCGAGTTCCGGCCGAACCTCGCGATCGCCGACGCCGAACCCGGGCGCCTCGCCGCCCATGCCGAGGCACGACGTCTCGGCGCCGAGTTCGGTCGAGACGCGCGAGCCGCGGCGGCCTGACGACGCTTGGTCCGACGATTCGGGGGTTCTCCCGATACTGGCCGTCCACCCGCATCCGCTTGGCTCGAGACATGCCTTTCGTCACGTTCCTGCGCGGGTGGGCGGCGGTCGCCGTCGGCTGCCTGCCGCTCGCCGGTCTCATGCTCACGCCCCAGCTCATGCGCAGTCGCGCGGGCAGCGAATCGCTGCTGATGGTCGGGATGCTCCTGCTCCTCGCGCTGCTCGCAGCCGCCATCGTGCTCGCGCCCGGGCTGAACGCACTGGCGACGCCGGTCGTCGGCCGCTGGGAGCCGCGCACCGCGCTGCGGTCGACCCGCGAGGTGTGGCGCCGCAGCACCGGGCAGGCGTGGCTGGCGTTCGGCGCCCTCGTACTCGTCTACGGCGCGGGACAGGCGATCGGCTACCTCCTCGGCGAGGCCGTGCCGTACGTGCACGACAACCCGGCGAGCACAAGTGACCCGACGGCCCCACTGTGGGTCATCGACTACCCCGCCTACGTGCTGCAGGCCGTCGTGCTCTACGCCGTCACCACCCTCGCGATCGCGCTGTACGCCGCCCGCGTGCGGTCGCTCGCCCTCGGCCTCGCGGCATCCGCCGCCGGTGACGCGGCACGAGGCCGGTCCGGCCGCCTCGACACCGGCGTTCGCTGAACCGCGTCTACTCGCCCGGCGCGGCTCCGGGCACGTAGACCGCGAGGCGCTCGCGCAGCGAGCCCGCGTGCAGCTCGAAGAGGTGGCCGTCGTCGTCGTGGAAGTAGATCGAGTCACCCTCGCCCTCGACGCGCGAGCGCGGCGGACGGAGGTCGAGCCCGAGCGCGACGATCTTCTCGCGCAGGCCGGGGAGGTCGCCGCGCTCGACCTGGAACGCGACGTGGTTGTAGCTGCGCGGCAGCCCGCCGTCGCCCTCCATGATCGCCACCCAGGTCGCCGCGTCGCCGTCGCCGACGAGGAAGAACCGCTCGGCCGAGAGCGAGAACGTGTCGCTGCCGCTGTCGTACACGCGCACGGCGCCGAGCACCGTGGTGAGCATGCGCTCCATGCGGTCGAGGTCGCGGACGATGAAGGTCACATGGCTGAGGCCGCTGCTGGTCACCGCGTCAGACTACCCGCGGCGCCCGGGGCACCCGGGCTGCCCCGACCGTGCCCGCCCGTGCCGAACCGCCGTTCCCCTCGACCCGCCGGTCACGCGCCGACCCTTGGGCCTCGCGGCGCCCGCGCTTCGTTAGAGTAAGCGCCGAGCGAGACTTCTGTTCGAAATCGAGGGAACATCCTCGAATCGAGAACGATGTCCTCACCGCAGAGAAAGGGTGGAGCGCGATGACGAGCAGCGCGACCGCGGGCGAACTGTTCCGCCTGGTGCATTCGGGGCGCGCCGGTTCCCGCGCCGACCTCGCCCGGCTGACCGGGCTCAGCGCCTCGACGGTGACCCTTCGCGTCGACGAGCTCATCGCCCACGGGTACCTCGAGGAGGCGGGGCCGGGCCACTCGACCGGCGGCCGGCGACCCCGCCTGCTCGCCGTGCGCGAGAGCGGCTCGGTGGTCGCCGCGGCCGATCTCGGCGAGCGCCACGTCACGATCGTGCTGATGAACCGCCGCGGCGAGGTCATCGCCGACGCGCTGAAGCCGCTGTCGCTGCTCGACGAGCCGTCCGCGGTGCTCGAGTCGGTCTGGGGCTCGGTGCGCGAACTCGCCGCAGGGCTCGACCCCGAGCCCGTGATCGAGGGCATCGCGATGAGCCTGCCCGGGCCGGTCGACTCCCGAGACGGGCGCCTGCTCGCGCCCATGCGCATGCCGGGCTGGAACGGGCTCGTCGTCGGCGACATGCTGCAGCGCATCACGGGACTGCCGGCCCACATCGACAATGACGCCAACGCCATGGCGCTCGGCGAGCACGTCGAGCGCGGCCAGTCGGTCGGCGAGCTCGTGTTCGTGAAGGCCGGCAGCGGCATCGGCTGCGGCATCATCACGGGCGGCCGGCTCTACCGCGGCTATCGCGGCGTCGCGGGCGACATCAGCCACGTCGCCCTCGCCGACGCACCACCGATCATCTGCTCGTGTGGCCGGGTCGGATGCCTCGACGTCGTCGCCAGCGGGACGGCCATCGTCGACGCGCTGCGCGGTACGGGGGTCGAGGTCGAGCACCTCGACGACGTGCTCCGGCTCGCCCGCGATGCGCAGGCCCGCCCCACCGCGCTCCTCCGCGAGGCCGGGCAGCGCACCGGCGAGGTGCTCGCGACGATCATCAACTTCTACAACCCGCAGATGCTCGTGCTCGGCGGGCAGCTCGCGACGGCCGACGCGTTCGTGGCGGGCGTGCGCCAGGCGATCTACACGCTCTGCCTGCCGATGTCGACCGACCTGCTCGAGATCAGCGTGAGCGCGGCGGGGCCGCTCGCGGGCGCCCGCGGCATCGGCACCGCGATGCTCGCCGAGCTGCTCGAGCCGAACCGGATCGACGAGGCACTCAGCACCAAGTAGATCCAGAATCGAATGAAGTAAGCAGACTTCACCTCAACTGCGAGAAAACTTCGTCATCAGTTTGATCTAAGCTGGGCCGCATGACGCAGCGTCCTCGCATCGCGATCGCCGGCATGGCGATCGAGTCCAGCACGTTCTCGCCCCACCGCGCGGGGGCACGCGACTTCCAGCGATTCGAGGGTGACGAGCTCGTGCAGCGCTACACCTCGCTGCGCGACGGCACGCTCACCGATGCGGCCGACTGGCTGCCGGTGTACTACGCCCGCTCGATTCCCGGCGGCGCGGTGCTGCGCGAGGTCTACGACGACATCAAGCAGCGCATCCTCGACGGACTGCGCGAGCTCGTGGCCGACGGCGGCCTCGACGGGCTCTTCTTCGACATCCACGGCGCGATGAGCGTCGACGGCCTCGACGATGCCGAGGGCGACCTCATCACCGCCATCCGCGAGGTCATCGGCGGCGACGCCGTCGTGTCGGCCTCGATGGACCTGCACGGCAACGTCTCCGACGCGCTCGTCTCGCAGGTCGACCTCATCACCTGCTACCGCCTCGCGCCGCACGAGGACACCTGGGAGACGCGCGACCGTGCCATCCGCAACCTCGTGGAGACCCTGCAGGAGGGCCGCTCCCCCAAGCGGGCGCACGTCACGGTGCCGATCCTGCTGCCCGGCGAGAAGACCTCGACACGTGTCGAGCCCGCCAAGGGCCTCTACGCCCGCATCGGCGAGATCGAGCAGCGCCCCGGCATCATCGATGCGGCGATCTGGATCGGCTACGCCTGGGCGGATGAGCCGCGGTGCCACGGTGTGGTCGTGGTCACCGGCCACGACGAGCAGGCCATCACCGACGCCGCCGAGGAACTCGGCCGCGCGTTCTGGGGCGTGCGCGACGAGTTCGAGTTCGTGGGCCCGCCCGGAACCCTCGCCGAGGGCGTCGACGCCGGCCTCGCGGCCACCGACACCCCGTACTTCATCAGCGACTCGGGCGACAACCCCGGCGCCGGCGGCACGGGCGACGTCACCTGGACCCTCGCGCAGCTGCTGCAGGACGAGCGGCTCACCGGCCCCGACGCCCCGACCGCTCTCGTGGGCTCGATCTTCGACCGGGGCGCCCTCGAGGAGCTCCGCACGCGCACCGTCGGCGAGACGGTGACGGTCACGGCGGGCGCACGCGTCGACCACGGCCCCCACGGCCCCGTGACGATCACCGGCGTGCTGCACTCGCTGCACGAGGGCGATCCCGATGCCGGCGGCGTCGCGGTCATCCGCGTCGGCGGGCTGCACGCGATCGTCACCGAGTACCGCAAGGCGTACCACGACATCGCGGACTTCACGTCGATCGGGCTCGACCCCTTCGCGGCCCAGATCGTCGTCACGAAGATCGGCTATCTCGAACCGACGCTCTACGACGCCCAGCGCGGCTGGACGCTGGCGCTCACCCCGGGCGGCGTCGATCAGGACCTCGAGCGGCTCGGGCACCATCGAATCCAGCGGCCGATGTTCCCCTTCGACGACTTCGCGGTCGAGCCCGAGCTCTCCGCGCGCCTCTTCGGCTGACGCAGGGTCTGCAGCCGGGGGCGGTAGGACCCGTCGGCGAGACCGGCGGCGCCCTTCCGGCATTCGCATCGCGGTCGTTCGGCGTGCCCGGGCGACCGCGACTGCGGGTGGGCCGGTTCACCCACTCCTTCTTTGCTCCATTTTTGAAGAAACTAAGTTACAAGACCGTAATAAGTTCGTTAATTCGGAGCGACTTACTTCGTGCAGGATGAAACAGCGCCGACAATCCGCACGATTTCACCCATCCGGCGCATGAACAAGGAGGTTTGATGCGTACGACTGTCATCCGGCGCCTGCTCGCTCCCCTCGGCCTCGCCGCCGCGGCCGCCCTCGTGGTCACGGGCTGCACGGCGCAGGGCACCGAAGCATCGAGCAGCAAGGACTCGGTCAGCTATGCGCTGCCCGCCGGCACCGGCCCGAACTGGATCCTGCCGATCTCGAGCCCCGACACGATGGCCACCCACAACAGCGCGATCAAGGCCACGATGTGGCCGCGCCTGTTCGAGTACAACGGCACCAGCGGCACGATGGAGTGGGACCAGAAGGCGTCGGCGGCGAAGGAAGCCGTCTTCTCCGAGGACCACCTCTCGGTGACGATCACGCTCAACGACCTCGACTGGTCGGACGGCACCCCCGTCTCGTCGCGCGACGTCGAGTTCTGGTACAACCTGGTGCGCTTCAACGCGGAGAAGACGGGCGGCTACTCGGCCGGCCTCATCCCCGACAACATCACGAAGTTCGAGACGGTCGACGAGAAGACCTTCACCCTCACCTTCGACCAGGTCTACAACGAGGAGTTCCTCCTCGCGAACCAGCTCAGCCTGGTCTACCCCATGCCCCAGCACGCCTGGGACAAGACCAGCGCCGACGGCGAGATCGGCGACTTCGACCGCGAAGCGGCGAGCGCCGTCGAGGTCTTCGACTACCTCTTCTCCGAGGCGAAGGACATGAAGACCTACGCGACGAACGAGCTCTGGCAGACGGTCTCCGGCCCGTACGTCGTGAAGAGCTGGTCGGACTCGGGCCAGGTCGAGCTCGTCGCCAACGAGAAGTACACCGGCGACGACAAGCCCTCGATCGAGAACGTCACGTTCCTCCCCTTCACCTCGGCCGACGCCGAGATGAACGTCGTGCGTTCGGGCGAGGTCGACTACGGCTACATCACGAGCGCGCAGCTCACGAACGAGTCGCAGTTCACCGATCTCGGCTACCGCGTCGAGCCGTGGGCCGGCTGGTCGATCACGTACATGCCGTACAACTTCGCGAACCCCGAGATGGGCCCGATCTTCGACCAGCTCTACATCCGTCAGGCACTGCAGCACGCGGTCGACCAGGAGACCATCTCCGACGTCGTCTGGCACGGTGCGGCGACGCCCGACTACGGCCCCGTCCCGCAGACGCAGGACAGCGCCTACCTCTCGGACGTGCAGAAGGACAACCCGTACCCGTTCGACCTCGACGCCGCGTCGAAGCTGCTCGCCGACCACGGCTGGAAGACCGGCTCGGGCGACACGCTCGAGTGTGCGAACCCCGGCACCGGCGACGACCAGTGCGGTGAGGGCATCGCGAAGGGCCAGAAGCTCGAGATCGTCGTCACCACGCAGAACGGCTCGCAGGAGACCGACAACATGATGAGCGAGATCCAGTCGTCGCTCGGCAAGATCGGCGTCGCCATGACGATCGACTCGAAGCCGCTCGACTCGGTGCTCACCGAGGCGCAGTCCTGCAAGACCGAGGGCTCGACCACCTGCACCTGGCAGCTCGTCTTCTTCGGCACCGCGGGCTCGTGGTACTTCCCGGCCTACCCGACGGGTGAGCGCGTGTTCGCGAAGGACACCAAGTGGAACGCCGGCCAGTACGACAACCCCGAGGCCGAGGAGCTCATCAACCAGATGACCGCCTCGACCGACAGCGAGATCGCGCAGCAGTACTCGGCGCTCCTCGCGGAGGACCTTCCCGTGATGTGGATGCCGAACCCGGTCTACCAGGTCTCGGTCATCAAGGAGGGCCTCGACGTCGCGCACCAGGACCCGGGCGCCTCGTTCTTCCCGCAGCGCTGGTCCTGGACGAAGTGACCCGAGTCCCGCACTCGGTTCGAATGGTGAAGTAAGGCGACATCAATGGTGGCAGTAGCGCAGAACGCGGTCAGGACCGCGAGCAGCGGCGGCACGGGACTCCTCCGGTTCCTGTCCAGGCGAATCGTCCAAGGCGCGATCGTGATCCTGATCGTGACCCTGATCGTGTTCGCGCTGCTCCACCTCGCCATGCCGCACGGGCCCGCCCAGGGCATCCTCGGCATGCAGGCCACGCAGGAGCAGATCGACGCGTTCAACCGCGAGCACGGCTTCGATCGCCCCCTGTGGCAGCAGTACCTCACCTTCCTCTCGCAGATCGCCGTCGGCGACCTGGGCGATTCGTTCACGCTGAATCGCCCGGTCGCCGACGCGATCGGCCAGCGCTTGCCGAAGACCCTCGTGCTGGCGCTGCTCTCGATGATCGTCGCGCTGGTCGTGGCGATCCCGATGGGCATCTACCAGGCGGTCCGTCGCGGCCGCACCGGTGACGTCGTGTTCACGTCGATGAACTTCATCATCTACTCGACGCCCTCCTTCTTCCTCGGCCTCGTGCTCGTCATCGTGTTCGCGCAGACGCTGCACCTCGTGCCCGCGCTCGCCCCGCAGGGCGACACCGTCGCCGAGGTCCTGTCGAACCCCGCCGGACTCGTGCTCCCCATCGCGACGGCGGCGCTCGGCATCATCGCGACGATCTCGCGCTACATGCGCTCGGCGACGATCGACAACCTCTCCGAGGACTACGTGCGCACCGCCCGGGCCAAGGGCACCCCGATGCCGGTGGTCGTGCGGCGGCACGTCGTGCGCAACTCGCTGACGCCCGTCATCGCGATGCTCGGCTACTACCTCCCCGTGATGTTCGGCGGCATGATCGTCGTCGAGTCCCTGTTCAACTACCCCGGCATGGGCCTGCTGTTCTGGACCAGCGCGCAGACCGGCGACTACCCGGTGCTGCTCGGCTGCGTGCTCGTGATCGCACTCGCCACCGTCGTCGGGTCGCTGCTCGCCGACCTGATCCAGGCCATGCTCAACCCGCGTACCCGAGGGGAGCTCTCGTGACGACGGCTACCGCGCCCACCACCACGGCGACCGTGCGGTCGCCGTTCCGCCGCGGCCTCCGCCGCTTCCTGCAAAACAAGCTCGCCCTGTTCGGCGTGATCACGATCGTGGCGTTCCTGCTCTTCTGCTTCCTCGGCCCGATCCTCTACCCGACCGATCAGGTGCACACCGACCTCACGAGCACCATGCTGCCGCCCGGCACCCCGGGGCATCCGCTCGGCACCGACGACGTCGGTTACGACGTGCTCGGCCGCCTGATGGTGGCGGGCCAGGTCTCGATCATCATCGGCCTCGCCGCCGGCATCCTCGCGACCGTGATCGGCACGCTGTGGGGCGCCGTCGCCGGCTATGTCGGCGGCTCGGTCGACGCGGTCATGATGCGCATCGTCGACGCGGGCATCGCGATCCCCGCGACCTTCCTGCTCCTCATCCTCTCGGCGATCATGCGACCGAGCGTGCCGCTCATGATCGTCGTGATCGGCCTCGTCTCGTGGCTCGTCCCCGCGCGCCTCGTGCGCGCCGAGTCGATCTCGCTGAAGTCGCGCGAGTACGTGCTCGCGCTGCGGGCGATGGGCGGCACCCACGGCCGCGCCGTCCGCAAGCACATCGTGCCGAACACCGTGGGCACGATCGTCGTGAACGCGACGTTCCAGGTCGCCGACGCGATCCTCCTCGTCGCCTACGTCTCCTTCCTCGGCATGGGCCTGCAGAAGCCCGCGACCGACTGGGGCGCGATGCTCACGGGCGGCATGACCTACACCTACGCCGGCGCCTGGTGGCTCGTCTTCCCCGCCGGCCTCTGCATCGTGCTGACCGTGTGCGCCTTCAACAGCATCGGCGACGGCCTGCGCGACTTCTTCGACGTGAAGGGACGCGACCGTTGAGCACCATGATCGAGACCGACGCCGTGGCCGAGGCCCCGGCCGAGACCCCGATGCTGTCCATCCGCGACCTCGCGGTGACGTTCCGCACCGACGACGGCCCGGTCCACGCCGTCAAGGGCATCGACCTCGACATCCATCGCGGCGAGGTGCTCGCCCTCGTCGGCGAGTCGGGCTCGGGCAAGTCGGTGACCGCGGTCGCCGTGCTCTCGCTGCTGCCGTCGTCGGCGACCCGCACCGGGTCGATCGTGATGGACGGGCGCGAGCTCACCACGCTCACCGAGGCGCAGATGAACGGTGTCCGCGGCAAGGAGATCTCGATGGTCTTCCAGGAGCCGATGACCGCCCTCAACCCCTCGATGCGCATCGGTGACCAGATCGCCGAGGCGCTGCTGAACCACGGCGCCTGCACCAAGCAGGAGGCGGCGCAGCGTGCGATCGAGCTGCTCGGCCGCGTCGGCATCCCCGACCCGGCCCGCCGGGCCCGGGGCTACGCCCACGAGATGTCGGGCGGCCAGCGCCAGCGCGTCGTCATCGCGATCGCCCTCGCCTGCGAGCCGAAGCTCATCATCGCCGACGAGCCGACCACCGCCCTCGACGTCACCGTGCAGGCCGAGATCCTCGATCTCATCCGCGAGCTGGCCCGCGAGAGCGGCACCGCGTTCCTCCTCGTGACGCACAACATGGGCGTCGTCGCCGACATCGCCGACCGCGTCGCCGTGATGTTCCGCGGCGAGATGGTCGAGGACGGCAGCACCGAGCAGGTGCTCGGCGCGCCGACCGCCGACTACACGAAGCGACTGCTCGAGGCGGTGCCGCGCCTCCCGGAGGCCGTCGAGGCCGTGCCGCCCGCGGGCCTGCCCTCGCCGGCCGCGACGGCGACCCCGGTGCTCTCGCTCCGCGAGTCGAGCGTCACCTACCGCAAGGGCGGCACGAGCTTCACCGCGCTCGACGCGGTGAGCGTCGACATCGCGGCGGGCGAGATCCTCGGCCTCGTCGGCGAGTCGGGCTCGGGCAAGTCGACCCTCGGCAAGGTCGCGCTCGGGCTCGCGCCGACCTCGGGCGGCGAGATGCGCCTGTTCGGCGAGAAGCTCGGACGGGGCGGCCTGCGCGGCCGCGCCGAGCGCCGGCTGCGCGGCCGGGTCGGGGCGATCTTCCAGGACCCGGGTTCGAGCCTCGACCCGCGCACCACGGTCGGTGAGGCCATCGCAGAGCCGCTCATCGTGCACCGCGCCGTGCGACCGATGTCGGGCCGCGACCGGGCTGCCCGCGTGCGCGAGCTGCTCGACGCCGTCGAGCTGCCTGCGGCGTACGCCGGCCGGTTCCCGCACGAGCTCTCGGGCGGGCAGCGCCAGCGCATCGGGCTCGCCCGCGCGATCGCGCTCGAGCCCGAACTGATCATCGCCGACGAGCCGACCTCGGCGCTCGACGTCTCGGTGCAGGCGGCCGTGCTGAAGGTGCTGCGCGAGCTGCAGCAGCGCATGGACTTCGCGTGCCTGTTCATCAGCCACGACCTGGCGGTGGTGCACGAGTTCTCGCACCGCGTCGCGGTCATGAACGCCGGCCGGATCGTCGAGATCGGCGCCACGGAGGACGTGCTGCTGCGCCCGCAGGACCCGTACTCGCAGCGACTGCTGGCCTCGGTGCCGGTGCCCGACCCGGTGGCCCAGCGCGAGCGGCGTCTCGCCCGCCTCGGCGCGCGGAGCGCCGCATGACGGGCGGGGTCGCACTCGAGTTGATCGCCCAGGATGCCGCGGCCGTTCGTGTCGCGGCATCGTTCGGTGCCGCACGCGTCGAGCTCTGCCAGGCCCTCGCGCTCGGCGGGCTCACGCCGTCGATCGCGACGGTCGAGGCCGCCGTCGCCGCCGCGCGCGAGCTCGGCGGTTCCGTCGGCGTGCACGTGCTGATCCGTCCGCGCGGCGGCGGGTTCCACTACACGGCCGACGAGGTCGCGGTGATGGCCGGCGACATCCGCGCCGCGGTCGCGGCCGGCGCCGACGGCGTCGTCATCGGATGCCTCGACGCGTCGGGCCGCCTCGCGGTCGACGAGATGCGCCGCCTGCGGGATGCCGCGGGTGACGCGGGCGTCGCCGCGCACCGGGCGATCGACGTCAGCGCCGACCCGCTCGAGGCGTTCGACACGCTCATCGAGCTCGGCCTCGACCGGGTGCTGACGTCGGGCGCCGCGCCGACGGCCTTCGACGGCCGGGCGATGCTGCGCGACTTCGTCGACCGCGCCGACGGCCGCATCGCCGTCGTGGCCGGTGGCGGGGTGACGGCGACGACCGTTCCGGCGATCCTCGAGACCGGGGTGCGCGAGCTGCACTTCTCGGCCAAGCGCACGGTCTCCGATCGTTCGGGTGTGAGCATGGGCTCCGCCTCCGAGGGGGTCGGCGACTACGAGGTCGTCGACAGCGAGGTCGCGTTCGCGATCGCGGACGCCGCGCGTCGGGCGGTCGCCGAAGTGGCCGACCCCGAGGCATCCGTGTCGGCTGCGACCGTCGGCGGTGTCACTCGATGACGCAGGCTGCAGTGCTCGGTCTCGATGTCGGGGGCTCGAGCGTGAAGTACCGGCTGGCCTCGGCCGACCCGGGCGACGGAATGCCCGACGCCCTCGCCGAGGGCGTGGCTCCGGCGCCCGCTGCTGACCTGCCCGCCTCGCTCGCCGAGCTCGCGCGCACCGTGGCGGCGGGGTATCGCCTCGTCGCGGTCGCGGTCGCCATCCCGGGTCTGGTCGACGAGGCGACGGGCACCGTGATCCGCTCGACGAACGTACCCCAGCTCGACGGCCGCCCCCTCGGCCCCGAGCTCACCGAGATGCTCGACGTGCCGGTCATGATCCTCAACGACGGGCGGGCCGCCGCCGTCGCCGAGGCGCGCTGGGGCGCGGGCGCCGCCGCGCACGACGTGTTCACGCTCGCGCTCGGCACCGGCATCGCCGGCTCGCACATCGTCGACGGCGCGATCGTCGACGGCGCGAACGGCTCGGCCGGCGAGCTCGGGCACGTCGTGATCGAGCCGGGCGGGCTGCCGTGCTCGTGCGGACAGCAGGGCTGCCTCGAGACCGTGATCGGCGCCCCCGCGCTGCGGCGCGTCTGGAACGCCGCGGGCGGCGAGGGCTCCGCGCGCGAGCTGCTCGCCGCGTATGACGAGGGCGACCCTCGCGCCGTGGCGATCGTGCAGGCCGCGGCCCGTCACCTCGCCGACGCGATCCTGACGCTGCTCGCGCTCGTCGACCCGGGCGTCGTCGTCGTGGGCGGCGGGCTCGCGAGCGAACCGCACCGGCTCGTCACGCTCGCGGCGTCGTACGTCGACGAGCTCGCGACGTTCCACCGGGTGCCGCCGATCGTGCCCGCCCGGCTCGGGCGCTGGGCGGGGTCGGTCGGCGCCGCCGCGGAGGCGCGCACGCTCGCGGCCTGAGGCGGCGACGCACGCCCATACGATGGTCGTCGACGTTGGGAGACGCATGCTGGTGAGCTGGGCGGCGGTACTGGGTGTGGCACTCGTCGAGTTGGGGATGGCACTGACGCCCGGGCCGAACATGGTGCACCTGGCGGCGCGGTCGATCAGCCAGGGCACCCGCGCCGGGCTCGTCGCGCTGTCGGGCACGGCGGTCGGCTTCGTGGTCTACCTCGCGGCGGCCGCGTTCGGCCTCGCGGCGCTGTTCGCGGCCGTGCCGGCGGCGTTCCTCGTGGTGAAGATCGCCGGCGCGGTCTACCTCGGCTATCTCGCCTGGCAGATGCTGCGACCCGGCGGCCGCTCGGCGTTCGACCCGGCCGAGGTCGCTCCGATCCGACCCGCCCGGCTCTTCGGGATGGGCCTCGTCACGAACCTGCTCAACCCCAAGATCGCACTGCTCTACGCCGCGATCCTGCCGCAGTTCATCGACGCCTCGCAGCCGGTGTGGTCGCAGTTCCTGGTGCTCGGCGCCGTGCAGATCGTCGTGGGCGTCACCGTGAACGGCCTGGTCGTCGTGAGCGCCGGCCGGCTCGCCGGGTTCCTCCGCGCACGGCCGCTCGCGATGCGGGTGCAGCGCTGGGTGTCGGGCACGGTGCTGGCCGGCTTCGCCGTCAAGCTCGCCGTCGAACGACAGCCCGCCGCCTGACGGCCGCCGAGCGTCGTCGAACTGCGTTCGGGTCGCGCGGGTCGCCGGCTACGCGGCGCCGTCGACGGCGGCGCCGTCGGCCGCCCGAACGTCCGCAAGGTGCGGCGCGACGAGTTCGAGCATCCGCTCGTGCGTCGGTGCATCGGCCGAGATGACCAGGCCGCGGCCACCGCGTAGCGGCTCGCCGTCGAGATCGGTGACCACGCAGCCGGATGCCTCGGCGAGCGCGATCCCTGCGGCGAAGTGCAGGTTGTCGTGCAGTCGGCCGTCGGAGAGGTAGGCCGCCCGCCGGCCGGCCGCGACCCAGGCCACGCCCAGCGTCGACGAGATGACTCGTGGGCCGTAGGCCGCCCGCAGTCGTCGATCGGCGACGAGCTGAGCGCCGACGAACGGTCGATCGATCGGCCCGTCGCAGTTGACCTCGACGAGGCGCGAGCGGGCGGTGGGCGCGAGGAGCTCGTCGGCTCCACCCGCACGGCGGAACGCACGGCGGCCATCGGTCCAGAACAGCTCGGCGGCGATGGGGTCGGCGACGGCCGAGGCGAGGTCGGTGTCGCCGTCGCGAAGGGCGACGTTCACGGCGGCGAGCGGCGTCGTGGCGGCGTAGTTCAGGGTGCCGCAGAGCGGGTCGACGAACCAGCGGCGCGCGGTGAGCGCGCCGCCCGAGGCGCCCGACTCCTCGCCGATGCGTGCGTCGGCCGGCCGATGCTCGTCGAGCACGCGGAGGATCGCCTGCTCGGCATCGAGGTCGACCTGCGTGGCGAAATCGGTCGCCGACTTCGCGATGCGCGCGTGCGCGGCGCCGTAGCCGCGCGCCACGACCTCGGCGCCGGCCTGGGCGGCGGCGATCGCCACGTCGACATCGCTGAGCGTCACGCGCCGACGATAGCAGTGCGCGCACACCGGGTCGTGGGACGGCACGACTGCCGCATCACTGCGGGAGTCGCGGGCGTGGCATCCAGCTCGGGTCATTGTGCGCAGCGGCCGACGGGAGGATCCTGAGAGCATGACCGATCGCGAGGATTTCTTGATTTGGTTGCAGCGCGACTTCGTGCGGGCGGAGCGCGCGATGTTCGACGGCGACGCCGGTCCGCGCCGGGCGATCTGGGCCGAGGAGGAGCCGGTGACCGTGCTCGGTGCCTGGCGCAACGTCTCGAACCACGCCGAGCTCATCGAGGCGTTCGACGAGCTCTCGACGAGCTTCTCGAACTGCGCCGACTACGAGTTCGACCTGATCTCGTTCGAGGTGCTCGGCAAGATGGCGTACACCGTCGGCTACGAACGCGTCGCGGCGTCGATCGACGGCGAGCCGCGCAGCTTCACGCTGCGGGCCACGCAGGTCTATCGACGCGACGGCGACGGCTGGCGGGTCGTGCACCGGCACGCCGACAAGGTCGGGTAGCCGGGGAGCTCTCGTGACCACCCCGGTCGAGGCCGACTACCTCGTGGTCGGCGCCGGCGCCATGGGGATGGCCTTCGTCGACGCCCTCATCGACCACGCCCCAGACGTACGGGTGGCGCTCGTCGACCGGCGCCACGGCGTCGGCGGGCACTGGCTCGAGGCGTATCCGTTCG
Organism: Agromyces sp. NPDC057679; assembly: GCF_042799635.1. Taxonomy (NCBI): domain Bacteria; kingdom Bacillati; phylum Actinomycetota; class Actinomycetes; order Micrococcales; family Microbacteriaceae; genus Agromyces; species Agromyces sp. NPDC057679. The sequence goes on from NZ_JBHVIK010000001.1 coordinate 756,657, forward strand.
TGCGCCTGCACCAGGCCTCGGCCCTCTACGGCGTCGCGTCGACCCTGCTGGGCGGCGGCCGCGTGCAGCATCGCGGGCCCGAGACGGGGCTCCAGGAGCGGGCGACGAAGTCGGAGATCTGCGCGTACTACGAGCGGATCCTCGCGGAGCGCCTGCTCGAGTCGGGGCGAGTCGAGTTCTTCGCCGGCTGCGAGCACCTCGGCGATCACACCTTCGCCTCGCGGGTGTCGGGCGAACGGTTCACGGTGCCCGAGCGCTGCCGGGTCGTCGACGCGCACTACCTCGCACCACGGGTGCCGGCCGAGGTGCCGCCGCCGTTCGAGGTCGGCGACGGCGCCCGGGTCGTGCCGGTCAACGAACTCGCGCACCTCGACGAGCCGCCGAGCCGGTACGTGGTCGTGGGCTCGGGCAAGACCGCGACCGACGCGTGCATCTGGCTGCTGGCGCGCGGCGTCGCCCCCGACGCGATCACCTGGGTGCGGCCCCGCGACCCCTGGATGCTGAACCGCGCCGTCGTGCAGCCCGTGCCCGAGGTGTTCCTCGGATTCGTCGCCGACATGATGGAGGCCGCAGAGGCGTCGAGCTCGCTCGAAGACCTGTTCCTGCGGATGGAGGACGCGGGCATCATGCTGCGGGTCGACCGTTCGGTGACGCCCACGATGGCGAAGGCTCCCACGCTCGCGCTGTGGGAGCTCGAGCTGCTGCGCACGATCGAGCACGTCGTGCGCCTCGGGCACATCCGCCGCGTGGAACGCGGAAGCATCCACTTCGACGACGGCTCGATCACGATCCCTTCCGATGCACTCATCGTGCACTGCGCCGGCGAGGGCCTCATCTACCGCCCGCTCGTGCCGGTCTGGTCGCCCGGCGCGATGACGCTCCAGCCGATCCGGGCAGGCTTCCCCTGCTTCGGGGCGGCGATCGCCGGCTACGTCGAGGCCACGCGTTCCGACGACGACGTGAAGAACCGGCTCTGCCCGCCGTCGCCTTATCCCGACTCGATGGCGTCGTGGGCGCGGATGACGGCCGTCGGCACCCGCAACGCGGGGTCGTTCGGTACGGAGCGCGACATCTCCTCGTGGGCGTCGACGGTCGCGATCAATCCGGCGCGCATCTCACGGGATGCCCCGCGCTCGGCTCAGCTCGACGGCATCCTCGATCGGGTGAAGGCCCACTCGGGGCCGGGGGCGGCTCGCCTCGCGGAGTTGAGCGGCGGCTGGGCCGGGGCGGGATCGGGCTGAGCTCGCGAACGGCTCAGGGCCTGCACCGTTGCCTCCTGGTGGCCACGAGCCGATACTCGAAGCATGCGTCGTCTCGGGGCCCTACCGCCCGAACGTCGCCGGGGGGCGGGGTTCGTGCTCGCCGTGGCCGCCGCGGTCACGGTTCTGTCGGGGTGCGCGCTGATTCCCGCGGCGATCGACGCCGACGCGCATGCGTTCGCCCGCGGCGAGGTGGCCGACGTGGCTCGCGGCCTGTACGGCGAGGGCACGTTCACCACGATCGAGCACTACGCCCGAACGGCCGACGAGGCGCTCAGCCAGTACAGCTGGCCGGTCCTCATCGGGTACGAGGCCTACGCCGATGCCGGCGAGGACGAGCCGATCGGCCGGTTGCAGTTCCGCGTGGTCGTGCCGAGCGAGGGGTACGGCACCGACGATCACATCGCGTGCTTCTGGTCGGAGTTCGACATGTACGGCGTGGTGCCCGACCCCACGGCGAGCGACACCGCCGTCGCCCACGACCTCGACTGCCCGGCCGACGCGCAGCAGATCGAACCACCCGTCGACACCGACCCCGTGTATGTGGTGCCTGACGGCACCGAGGCCATCGCGGTCGAGGTGCTCACCGCGGCACCACCCGATGCGACCGCCGAGTCGATCGTCGCCGAGGTGATCGAACGGATGCCACCGCCCACGGGCGAGTACGAGGTGCCGTTCGAACCGGCTGCGGTCGTCGCCGACGGCGAGATCGGCTTCGCGATGGGCCAGGGTCACGACTGCCTCCTCGTGAAGCGCACCGCCGCAGGCGTCGAGGTCGTGCACGCCCCGGCGATCCTGCTCGAGCCGGGCGAGCTCGGCTGCAGCCCGGGCACCGCGCTGCTGCCGCCCGACCAGCTGCAGTCTCCGCACTGACGCCCGAAATGGGGGCCGTCGCCTTCCGCGTCGCGTGAGGTTGACGGGGCAACAATGTGCTCATGGACACCGAGACCGAGGATTCGAGAACCGAGCCAGCCGCGTCCCGCGCGACGGCGCCCTTGACGACCGGGATCCTCGCCGCGGCCGTCTACTTCTTGGCGAACCCGCTCATCTACTGGGTGCCGCTGGTCGACTGGTTGCCGCCGGGGCCCTCGTCGGGCATCTTCGCCTACGTCACGCTCCCGATGTTCCTCTGCATCGCGTCCGCCGTGCTCGGTGTCGTCGCGATCGTCACCGGCCGATCTGCGCTGAGACAAACGACAGCGCGGGCGCGCGCCGGCGCGGGTCTCGCGCTCGGCGTCGCCGCAGCAGTCCAGGCCGTCATCTACCTCGTGCTGATCGGAATCGATTTCGCTGCGATGTGACCGCCCGCCGAGAGGTCGCGAGGTGGAGGTTTCGGCGGGGCGATTCACGACGCCCGATCTTCCGCCACCGGTACGACGAACGCCCGGCCCTCTGGAATGAGGGCCGGGCGTTCGGTGACGGGTTTCGAGACGGCGCGGGCGCGCCCCCGCCACCCCAGTCGAGGGACTACGCCGGCAGCGGCACCACACCCGCCGCCGCCACGACGAACTCGCCGTCGCGGGCGTCGACGTGCACCGCTCCCCCGTCGCCGAGGGCGCCGGAGACGAACAGGTCGCTGATGCGGTCGTCGATCTCGCGCTGGATGACCCGGCGCAAGGGCCGCGCACCGTACTCGGGCTCGTAGCCCCGTTCGGCGAGCAGCGCGACCGCGGCATCCGTGGCCTCGAAGCCGACCTCGCGCGACGCGAGGCGACGCGCGGTCGCACCCAGCATCAGCTTCACGATCGACGCGAGCTGCGGCTGGTCGAGCTTCTGGAACAGCACGATCTCGTCGATGCGATTCAGGAACTCGGGGCGCATGGCCTCGCGCACCTTGCCCATAACGCGCTGGCGCACGTCGTCGGCCGAGCTGAAGCCCGAGGCATCCGCGCCGGCGACGAAGCCGAGCGCACCCGACCGCGACGCGAGGAACTCGCTGCCGAGGTTCGAGGTCATCACGACGACCGTGTTGCGGAAGTCGACCGTGCGGCCCTGGCCGTCGGTGAGGCGTCCGTCGTCGAGCACCTGCAGCAGCAGGTTGAACACGTCGGGGTGCGCCTTCTCGATCTCGTCGAACAGCACGATCGAGTACGGGTTGCGCCGCACGCGCTCGGTGAGCTGTCCGGCCTCGTCGTACCCGACGTATCCGGGAGGGGCGCCGACGAGTCGCGATACGGTGTGCCGCTCACCGAACTCGCTCATGTCGAAGCGGATCACGGCGGTCTCGTCGTCGAACAGGCGGTCGGCGAGGGCCTTCGCGAGTTCGGTCTTGCCGACACCCGTCGGCCCGAGGAACAGGAAAGAGCCGACCGGCCGACGCGAGTCGCCCATGCCGGTGCGGTTGCGACGCACGGCCTTGGCGACGGCGGTGACCGCGTCGTCCTGCCCGATGACGCGCTGGTGCAGCTCGCCCTCGAGGTCGGCGAGGCGCTCGCGCTCGGTCTCGGTGAGGCGGTTCACCGGGATGCCGGTGGCCCGCGAGATCACCGCGGCGATCTCGGCCTCGTCGATGACGGCGGCATCGGATGCCGCGGCGCGCCCCTGCTCGGTGACCTCGTCGAGCTTCGCCTGCACCTTCGAGATCTCGTCGCGCAGGCGCGACGCCTCCTCGTAGTGCTCGGTGCGCACGGCGGCGTTCTTCTCCGCCTCGAGCTCGCCGAGTCGCGACTGCATCGCGGAGACATCCACCTTCACGCCGAGGCGCAGCCGCAGGCGCGCGCCGGCCTGGTCGATGAGGTCGATCGCCTTGTCGGGCAGCACACGGTCGCTGAGGTAGCGGTCGCTGAGCTCGACGGCGGCGCGGATCGCAGCATCCGTGTACTCGACGCCGTGGTGCTGCTCGTACGCGGGCTTCAGGCCCTGCAGGATGAGCACGGCGTCCTCGATCGACGGCTCGCCCACGCGCACCGGCTGGAAGCGACGCTCGAGCGCCGGGTCCTTCTCGATCTTGCGGTACTCGTTGAGCGTGGTCGCGCCGACGAGGTGCAGCTCGCCCCGCGCGAGGCGCGGCTTCAGGATGTTGCCGGCGTCCATGCCGCCCTCGCCTGCGCCACCGGCGCCGACGACGGTGTGCACCTCGTCGATGAAGACGATGAGGTCGCCCTTGTTGGCGGCGATCTCCTCCATCGTCTTCGTGAGGCGCTCCTCGAAGTCGCCGCGGTAGCGGGTACCGGCGAGCATGCCGGGCAGGTCGAGCGCGATGACACGCTTGCCGAGCAGGGCCTCGGGCACGTTCTCCTCGACGATCGCGCGGGCGAGGCCCTCGACGATCGCCGTCTTGCCGACGCCCGCCTCACCGACGAGCACGGGGTTGTTCTTCGTGCGGCGCGACAGGATCTCGATCGTCTGCTCGATCTCGTCGGCCCGGCCGATCACGGGGTCGAGCTCGCCGTTCGCGGCCCGCTCGGTGAGGTCCATGCCGAACTTGTCGAGCATCGGGGTGTCGCTCTCGGCTTCCGCCGGTTGAGGAGCGCCCGACGAAGTCGGACGCGTCTCGAAACCGGTCTCCGCGTCGTGCTCACGCATCCCCTGGGTGAGGGCTTCAGCAGTAACCCCAGCCCGAGCCAGCACCTGCCCAGCAGGCGCATCCTGCCCGAGCACGAGCGCGAAGAACAGGTGCTCAGGATCGATGTACGTCGACCCGCTCGAGCGCGCCACCTGGTAGCTGTGGAACAGCGCGCGGGAGGCCGACGGCGTGATCGTCGCCGCATTGATGTCGGCAACATCGGATGCCGCAGGCAACCGCGCCTCGGTCGCCGTGATGATGCGCTCGGGGCTCGCCCCGACGCGTCGGATCGCCTGCTGCACGCTCTCGTCCTCGACGATCACGCGCAGGATGTGCAGGGCGTCGAGCTCGGTCTGTCCGCGCTCGAGGGCGAAGCGCCCGGCCTGCTGAAGAATGCTCTGGGTGCGCGCGGTAAGGAACCGGCTGAGGTCGATCGACCGCGCCTGTCGCGCCTGCTCACCCGCGAGGTATCGGGCAAGGAACTCGTCGAACGAGCTTGCGCCGGCCTCGTTGAAGTCGTTGGGCACCTGGCCTCCTGGTTGAAGTTGAGTGTGGTTCGCTCAAGTTCAACGCGGGGAGCGCAGCCGTATTCCCTCATCAGTGACGTCCATTGACGGCCTTAGCAGGTGGCTGTCTGTGTCTTGCACCATTTCCACCCGAATGCGATCCTCGACCCCGAGACGAAACACAGGCTTGTCCCAATGAGCGCTGGAGACCCAAAACCTGAGCGAGGGCATCCGAACGGGTCAGCGGAGGGATACCCCGAACTCGCGATGCAACTCTTCGGACTGCGCCGTCGACATGTACATTTCTGACGCGAACGGGTGATCGTCCATAGTTATCACGGCCGCGCGCGCGAGTATCGCCAGACAACGGTCGAGTGCCAAAGAACCAGCCGCAGTGGAAAGCCATTCCGGGCCAATCGAGTTTTCGCTGGGAGTGCAAATGTCTAGCAGCTGGCTGTCCACCTCACCGCTACCGATGTCATCCAGGCTTGTGCTCATCACGGTTCGCAGGGATTCCAGTTGGCGGGCCAAAGGATCGTCGGCCTGAACAGAACGGCCCGAGGGAAATCCACCATCGAGCGTGGCAAGCATAGAAGGATCCAGTCGAAGCGCTACGCGCAGACTAGGCCAATACTCGATAGGACTGCCAGCCTCGAGCAGTCGCGCTGCAATTTCGCTGTCATGACCATAAGGCAGCTGCGGATTTCGCCCCACGGTGACCGCAAACGCGCCGAGATCCACGCCATCCGACAGACATCCAATCCAATCGAGCGGCGCCGAGTATGCCCACACCGCGGCCTCGTCTGACAGCAGCCAATCGACATCGAAATCAATCACCCGCTCACCCGCACGCATTTCATCGATCGATGTCGGAATGGTCGCGGCGAGGCGCCACAGCTGCGCCCTCGAATTAACAGTCTTGGCGGAGTCAAATGCAACGCGTACGTTCGCAAGCAGGTCCTTCAGTGAGGCCGTGTCGGGCTGCGGGCGATATCGCCCGAGTAGCAGCGATGCCGGGAGGACTATGCCCCTGCGGCCGATCGAGCTTGAGATAGGGAGTCCCCAGTCCGGGACCTCCGGGTCTTCAACAAGGTCTTCCCCAAGCTCGTGCACGGAAAGCGGACTACTGAAACGCTCCTCTGCTTCCAGCCAGTCGGCCTGGTCTCCCAGCAGTCCACGTCTCGCATACCTCGCGAGCTGCTGCAGACGCTCGCCCCTCGTATGCTCCTGCCGCCGCGCCAGGATGGCTGCATCGTTCAAACACGCGTGGACAACCCATGGGACCCCGCTGATTGAGATGTTCTGGTACCAGTCCGCTTCAGAAAGGGCATCGAGTGCTGCGGCGAGCGTGTCACGCGTCGGCGAAACCACAAACCGCGAGAGCGCTCGCACCGAGCCCAGCTCCGGGGTTTGGGGTTCGACGGACGTGAGCGACCGCCAGACGGTGTCGTCCTGGCGTACACCCATGAACTGCCCGAGCCTGACGGTCGAGCCCGAATCAAGCTGCACGGATATTGATACATTGCGCCTTACGGCAAATCCAGCTAGCACAGGAAGAGCGAGGGCCCACGGAAGGCCATTCTCGGAGTTGAGATCGTCCTGGAGGGCGACTCTCATCGGCAGGTGCCCCATCGCTTGGCCCGACAGCGGGTCGCATGAACGAGAGAAACCTGCAATCGTCGAGCTCCGGCCCAAAGAGGGTTCGATCATGGTGAGTGCTCCCAGCGGCCGCTTCGCTCGGGCCGGGCTGTGATTCGCGATGGACTCAAGCTCATTGACCGCATCTAGTGCGTTCAACACCATCGCACGATTGAGCCACGTCGACGTTCCCGCTGGACTCGCCGACGCCGCGCGATCGAGCAACACTCGGGTCGACTCGTTGTCACCAAGGTCGCCAACTCTGGCAAGATCCGACTCGAACGGCCCGTCGATGAGCTCGGCCACAGTTGCGGCGAGTGTGCGAGCGTGCATCGGCTGGGACGCGGCCGCTCCGTCATGCAGAACATCCAGCGCCAGATATGACCCAGGCTTGGTGACCTTGAAAACGTGGCTATGGCGATTCAAGTCTGCGCAGAGGATGGAGACGTCGGACCGCAAGTGCGCCCGCGTCGCGAAAATGCAACCGATCGCAAAGAGGGTGACGTTTCTCCAGTATGCGCTGCGAGCGATCTCTTCGATAGCGGAGATGACTTTACTCTCGGGGAGATTCACGATGTACTCGCCAGCCATGAACTCCTGAAGACTCCGAAGCTCGAATCCGATCCGCTCAGCGTTCAGACGTGTCAAGAATACGAGGCGATCAGTCACGAGCGTCGCAAAATCGTCTCTCAATCTCTCGACCTCCTGCTCGGAGTGCCCCTGTGACTCGAAGTGATCCGCGATCAGACCCTCGAACTCAGGTGCTGTGAGATATGAAGACGTATCGCCGGGGCCCGCCCCGCGCTTCTGCAACAGGTGGCCGATACTCCGATGCAGTTGCGACACGTCCGTCTCATACGTCTGAAGCAGTTCTGCCAGTGGCCCTCCCTTCTCCTGTTCGCGCTGCGAGATCACTGAGTAGTAGGCCGAGAATAGCCTCCAACGGTCGCGCGGGGCCTTGCCGATCTTCTCCAAGAGAACCGTCAAGATGGTCACCTGGAGCGGCGACTGGAAGAGTCTTGCTGTGAAATCTTCGCGACTCGCGCGCTCCAAACGCTCCATCGTCTTTTCTGACTGCTGCGTCCCGACGCCCGTTCGCACAGCAACAAGGCCAGCTGCATACGCGAGCGCTTGATCTACATCCAACGGCACGAGTTCGAAGTGCCGAAATACCTTCGGCGAGAACTCAGCGCTGTATCCCTGGGGGCGAGTCGTCGCCATCGTGATTAGGTCAGCACCGAGCATCTCAGCCTCAAGATAGAAATCCGCGAGGCACTCGAGTACTTCAGCCCGATTGCTCGAGGCTGGGACCTCGTCTAGCCCGTCCACAAACAAGACCCAGGGATACTTCCTGAGCCAGCCCCGCATGTCAGATCCATCAACGATTACGGACGACCGCCGGCTAACGGAGGCCGCGATGAAGTCGAGGAGGGTACGTTCGGGGTTTTCCGAGAGATAATCCGCGAGAGCGGTAAGAATGACTCGAAATGGCCATGGTCGTGAGCGTGGCCTGTCGAGGCCGATCTCCGCTAGGCGCCGCTCAATCGATGCCACGATTGCTGCAAGTTCCGGATTCCGAACAACGGGAGACTCTCTTAGGAACTCGGCCCTATAGACCTGTGCAAGCCATTGGGTGATGGTACTTTTGCCCTGCCCTGGCCCTCCCACGAGCACTACTTTTCTGAGCGGTGGCTTGCTCTCATCCGTCCCCCCAGCAAGTGGATTCGATCGGCCAAACTCCCTGAGCAGAGTCTTCGCGATCTGAAAACCCTCGTCGCCGCTTCGAACGATCTGACCATGCCAAGCGCTGCGATCCACTGCAGGTAGATCAACGAAGGTCGTAGTAACACTCACCCTCTGATCGCTCACCGTACCGGCCTGAGTTAGGTTCAGTGCGTCGTCATCACCCAGTGCCCGCGCCAGGGAGAGACTGAGTGCCTCCGCAAGTGCCTGTTCACGGGAATCACGTTGATCGAGAAGCGACGCGACGACATCCCCAGGCGTAATGAAAGCTTGATACCGGCGACGAACTGCATCGGCACCGTCTAGATACGTCCGGATTTCGTCGTACTCCCACGTCTTTACGACCTCAATGGGCAGCTTGCGCTTCCGGATTTGATTGAGCGCGAACTCCTCGATTAGTTCCTTGCCGCCCCCGTCGCGCGGAGACAGCCGCACATTGGTGGCGAACAGAAGAAACCGAGGAATCGCCTTTCGCTTGGAGGTCGGCTGTGCCCACCGCTTAATTTCCGCCGAGATCTGCTTCTTCAGCCAGCGCAAATTGTCGATCGGCTCCTTTTCGTGGAGCCGATACTTCGCCTGCAGGACCCCGAGCCCGTCCAACTCTGTCCCCGACAATGCGGTCGGCCCTGACCAAGTGGCTTCGCGGCCACCGTCGGGGCCAACGCCAAACACGCTAAGTGAGGAGTTAACGACGCCAGCCACAAGTGCTTGCGTCAAATGCTCGAAGTTGGCGGGTCCAAGCGTGCTGAGGTCGTAGTCCACATCCACATCATGCTCGATCCAGCAACGGAATACTCGCAACGCACAGATGGTGGGGCACTCGACGCTAGCCGCAAGACCAACAACCGGCCTGGCTTCTGCCTAAGGCGACACAAAATGGGGCGCTTCAACTCCATGAATCCACGGCGGGCCAACTGCGAGAAGCCGCTGTCGGAATCGTGGGCGGCCGAGAGTGCAATAGGCGAGTCGTGCAGCATTCCCTGCCAAGTCCTTCGAACGCCGCCCAATCGAAGGCCCGGCGATCAGTCAACATCGGTCGCTACAAGCGGATCAGCTCGCACTACGTCGGTTCGACACCGCCGCTCTCAACATCGACACAACGTATGCCACACCTGACCACTCCTCAGCCCGACATGGCACTATGCACCGGCGCGAGCGCTGACGTACTCGGGCAGTTACCGGTCAGCGCACTTGAGGCCACCCTGCGCGCAGCCACGAGCGCGATCACCTCCGGGGCTCGCCCTCGCCCCAAGGCCCCCCGATGTTCGGGATGTCCGCACGTCGCCAGGGGCAGCAACCCGATGAGCCGTTGACGCACCCCGCCCACCGGCGTAGACCTGAGGCAGCCCGAGAAGGAGGTGCCATCATGGCGAAGGATCTCTTGGTCACCCTCGAGGATCAGCCCGGCGAGGGGGCTCGACTCGGCGAGGCGCTCGGCAATGCGGGCGTCAACATCGAGGGCCTCTGCGCGATCATGGAGGGCGGTCGGGGTGCCGTCCACATCCTCATCGACGACGTCGCGGGCGCCAGGGCGGCACTCGAGGGCGCCGACATCACGGTCGACGCCGAGACCGACGTCATCGTCAGCCCCGCGCTGCCTGACCCCGACCTCGACACGCCAGGTGTGTTCGGTGGGATGGCTCGCGCCCTCGCCGAGGCGGGCATCAACATCTCGCTCGTCTACGTGGCATCCCGAAACCGGGTCGTGCTCGCGACGAGCGACAACCAGAAGGCCACGCAGCTGCTGCAATCGATGATGTAGGGAGCGGTCGGGACCTCAGCCGACTGGATCGCGCCTGCGTGACGCCGTCCGCAGGGCTTCAACGTATCCCGCGATGATCTCCGGCCGCTCAACGCCGAAGAATCGGGTTGGCACTCTCATCGGTTGGAACGACACGCGGACCGGTCCAGTTGCGCATTCCATCAACAGGTCGACCGACTGGGCCACGCCGAACGAATACTCGATCGTGCCGAGCGCGACGTCCTCGATGGCCGTGCTGGGAATGGCCACCTCAGTTGCGAACGCCCAACCGGAGAAGACGCGAACACCAGTGCTGTCGACGACGAGGAGACCATAGCCGGGATACGGAACGTACGGTGCGCGGCGCCCGACCGCCTTGCCTGCGCTATCGAGTTGATGGGCCAGGCGAGCCGTCACAACGAACGGCATCACGGCCGCAGCAGGGGCGACCTGCTTCGCCGTACGAATCCGTGCCGCTTGCTGCGACTCGAACCACGTGAGTACCAGCGCCACGATCACCGCGAGGATGCCCGTCAGGCCCAGAGCGACACCGCTCTCCCCCGCAGAGAATCCGGCGCCAGCCGCAGCGACGCCAACCACGCCGACGCTCACCCAGGTAGCCCACCACAGACCGCCATGCAGACTCCGCGCATACGCATCGATATCTCTGACAGCAGCGTCGAGCTTCGGGTCGGGTGCCACGCGATCACACTACTGCCGGGCGGGTCCCGCCCGGCACGCGCCCGCCCCGACACTCACCCCCGCAACCACCGCTGCCGCAGCCACGCCCCGATCACGAACCGCGCGTCGTCAGCGTCGATGTCGATGCCGATCGACGCGGCGGCCCGCTTCAGCCTGTAGTGCACGGTCGCGCGGTGCACGCCGAGCTGCTCGGCCACCTCGGTGATGCGCTCGCCGTGGGCGACGTACACCTCGAAGAGCTCGAGGGTCTCGGGCGACGCAGCGGCGAGGCGGCGCAGCGGCTCTGGCAGCAGGTGCGGCGGCGGCTCCTCCGCGAGCAGCGTCGCGACGGAGGCGGCAATCGGGTCGGCCGTCCACGACGCCGACCTCCTCCCCCGCGAGCGCGCCACCCGCACCGCCACGAGCGCCTGCTCGTATGACTCCCAGGCGTCCGCGAGGCCGTCGACCGGCGCACCGATGCCGACGACCGCGTCGAGCGGCTCATGCACGTCCGCGGCATCCGCTTCTCGAACCATCGCCGCGACCATGCTGTCGATCGCCTCGGGGGTCGGCTCGTTGCGGAACCCGATGAGGATGAACGTGTCGGGCGTGCTCGGCACGAAGCTGTAGGCGTCGATCATCGGCGTCGTGATCGCGCGCAGCAGCACGCGCGAGATCACCTCGCGCGGCGGCGGTCCGCCCCACGGCGCCCACTCGGCGCCGAGCGAGAGGCAGAGCGCCACGAAGCGGCGCGAGCGCGTGTACATGCCGAGGTCGACGAGTTCGCTCGCCGCGTTGCGACGGCTCGGCTCGTCGGGGGTGAGCAGCCCGAGCATCTCCGACTCGACCTCGGCGTTCACCGCCTCGATCGACTGCGAGACGTTGACGAGCAGCGAACGCAGGGTCTCGACGGTCTCGGCGATGACGGATGCCTCGCTCGGCGTGAGCGGGCGCACGAGCGTGATCCAGAGGAACCCGAGCACGCCGTACCGCGACCGCAGGGTGATCGCGAGGCGCGCATGTTCGAGGCCGAACGCGGGGTCGGCCTCGAGCACGCGCGGCACGAGCTGCGCGTGCAGGCGGCGGGCGCGCAGCTCGGCGGTGAGCGCGTCGCTCGGGCGCCGCGCGGTCAGGGTCTGCAGCCGGGCCGCGTCGAGGTCGTCGTAGTGGGCACTGCTCGCGAGCAGCACGAACTCGGCGTCTTCGAGCACCACCGAACGGTTCAGCGCCATCGCGAGCCGATCGACGGTCTCCTGCACGGTGTCGAACATCGGGCCTCCGCTACCTGGCCGGCGGGACGCCTCCGATCCTATGCCGCGCGCGTCGCCCGCCGCCGTCACACGACGAGCGCTCCGCCCTTCACCACGGCCGCGACCTCGGTGAAGCGGCGCACGTCGTCGAGATGCGCGCCGCGCACGGCGATGAGGTCGGCGAAGCGGCCGGGCGCGAGGGCACCGACATCCGCAGACCGCCCGAGGCAGTCGGCCGCCACGGATGTCGCGGACTGCAGCGCCCGCATCGGCGTCATGCCGAACTCGACGAACTCGGGCAGCTGCCCGGCGTTGAGCCCGTGCGGGAAGACGATCGCGTCGGTACCGTACGCGATGCGCACGCCCGCCTCGATCGCGAGCCGAACTGACGCACGGGCCGACTCGCCCACGAGCGCGGTCTTCTCCCTCACGCCCGCCGGGTACCCGTCGAGATCGCCGTGCGCATCGTCCCACTGCAGCAGGTACGTGGTCGGCACGTAGTAGGTGCCGTGCTCGAGCATGGCCGACATGGCGGCCTCCCCGAGCATGGTGCCGTGCTCGATGGTGCGGGCGCCCGCACGGATGGCCCGGAGCGCACCCTCTTCGCCGTGCGCGTGCGCGGCGACGTAGAGCCCGTAGAGCGCGGCCTCGTCGACGCAGGCCCGCAGCTCGGCCTCGGTGTACTCGGGCGCGCCGGGCACGGTGCCCGCGGCGTAGACGGCGCCGGTCGCGATGACCTTGATCACGTCGGCGCCGCGATGCGCGATGCGCCGCACCGCCGACCGCACCTCGTCGACCGAGTCGGCCACACCGAACCGGAACGACCGCGGCAGCTCGATGTCGACCGCGAGGTCGGTGATCTCGCCGCCGCCCGACGAGCACGTCACATAGGCGCCGGCGCACACCATGCGCGGGCCCTCGCAGATGCCGGCGTCGATGGCGTCGCGCAGGTCGCAGTCGACGAAGGCGCGGAAGCTGCCGACGTCGCGCACCGTCGTGAACCCGGCGCGCAGCGTGGCGCGCGCGTTGCGGACGCCGAGCAGGGCATCGCGGGCGGGCGAACCGGTGAGGTACGGGCTGTAGCTGCCGCGTTCGAGCTCGCCGACGAGGTGTGTGTGCAGGTCGATGAGGCCGGGCGCGACGAGGTGGTCGCGCAGGTCGAGCACGTCGTCGCCGCTGCCGTGGCGTGAGGCCGACCAGGGCGCGACGGCGGCGATGCGCTCGCCGTCGAGCACGATCGCGTGATCGGCGAGCACCTCGCCGGTGAGCACGTCGGCGACGGCGCCGGCACGGATGACGCGGGGGCGAGTCGCTGCGGTGGTCGCGGTGGTCATCACAGCACCTCCACGCCGTCGTTCGTGCCATCCGTCGCGATCAGCCGCTTGCCGAACGCGAACCGCACGAAGATCATGGCCACCGCCACGACCGCCCCGACCACGGCGAAGGCGGCGAAGTAGGCGGTCTCGTTCTCACCCGGCGAGAAGCCCTCACCCGCGACGCCCGCCGCGGCAATGCCGATCGCGGCGCCCAGGTAGTGCAGCGAGAGCATGCGCGTCTCGAAGCCGGCCGGCGCGACCGCGCTCGCGAGCGACAGGCCCGACGGCGACACCACCACGTCCGAGGCGCCGAACACGAACACGATGACGACGAGCACGATGATCGGCGTCAGCTCGCCCGTGCCCGAGGCGGCGGCGAGCCATCCCATCGCGATCGCGCAGCCGCCGAATGCGACGGCGAACTTGACGGCGAGCGACGGCTGGCGGTCACCGAGCGCGCCCCAGAGTGTCGCGAGGATCGGCGCGACGATGATCGTGCAGAGCGGCGCGATGCCGAGCACGGTCGACGGCGGCAGCTCGACGCCGAAGACGACGCGGTCGGTGCTCGCCTCGGAGTGGATCGCGACCGTCGTGTAGAGCTGCTGGTAGAGCATCGCGAACACGGCGGTCGCACCGAAGAACGGCAGGTAGTGCAGCACCCGCCGCTTGTGCTCGCGGTCGAGGTCGCGCCGGGTGAACAGCTTCACGAACATGGCGGCGGCCAGCACGAGCGCGCCGAGTCCGACGATCGTCGACGGGTTCGACCCGGCCGCGACCGTGCCGATGATCGCCGCGACCCCGAGGGCGACGGCGAGGATCGGCCAGGCGAGCGCCCAGCCCTTCACGCCGTGGCCGTGCACGACGGGCGCGGTCGCTTCGGTCGATCGGCGGAAGGGCAGGTAGACGAGCAGGCCGATGAGGATCGCGACCGCCGAGGCGAGGAACCCGAGGCGGAATCCGACCTCCGACTGCAGCACGCCCGTGAGGGTGATGCCGACGAGGGCGCCGCCCGCGCTGCCGAGGTAGTAGACGGTGAAGCCCGACTCGCGCTTCGACTCGTGCGCGTTCAGCGTGCCGCCGAGCACGGCGCCCTCGCTGACCCACATGGATGCCGCGCCGAAGGCGATGGCGATGAGCCCGGTCGCGAGACCGACCTCGCCGGGCACGGCGGCGAGCACGAGGTATCCGGCGAGCGCGAGCACCGCGCCCCAGCGCAGGCCGCGGCCGGCGCCGAGCACGTTGTCGGCCAGCCAGCCCATGAAGATCGTCGCGAGGAACGTCGCGGCGCTGTAGGTCGACACGATCGCGATCGCCACGTCGGTCGAGAGTGCGAGGCCGCCCTCTGAGACCGCGAAGTACACGTAGTAGACGAGGATCGTCTGCATGCCGTAGAAGGCCAGCGCGTCGAACGCGGCGAAGCCGGCGACCGGGTACATGGTGCGCGGCAGTCCGAAGAACGTTCGCTGCGTCGGTGGGGCTGTCGGCGGGCTGCTGACGGTCATTTGCGCCTCCATTGGAGCATCAGGCCGCGGGGGCGGCATCAGGGGTTGCCGAGAGTCAATCCGATCGTGATGAGCGACGGTTTCGACATCCGTTGAAGTTCCCGCCACGATCTGCGACGGATGTCGCAGGCGCCACCGCCGCCGCGCGGTCACGATGGTCGGGTGACCAATGACGCCACCGACCTCCCCTTCACCCGTGCAGAGTACGACGATCGGCTCCGCCGCATGCGCCGCGCCATGGCCGACGCCGACGTCGACTTCGCGATCATCACCGCGCCCGACACGATGGCCTGGCTGACCGGCTATCGCAGCCGGTGGTACCGCCAGCACACCTCGACCTCGATGCCGCCGGCGCAGTGCATCGTCGTGCACGTCGAGAAGGGGCATCCCTTCATCATCGACGCCGGCTACCACGAGGAGCTCGCCCGCACCTCGACGGTGCTCAACGACATCCGCACCCTGCCGACCTCGAGCGAGACGCACGAGGCCTCGCTCGACGACTACGTGTCGTTCCTCGCCGCGCAGCTCCGCCCGTGGGCGGGCGGCCGCGTCGGCCTCGAGCGGTGGAGCTGCATCCCGAGCCCCGCGGTCGCCGACGTCGTCGACGCGATGCTCGAGGGCCTCGGATGCCACGTGGTCGACGTCACCCTGCCGTTCCGCGGCATCCGGCGCCTGAAGAGCCCGGCCGAGCTCGCGAAGATCGAACTCGCCCAGGCGGCGTGCGACGCCGGCATCCGCGCGATCGCCGCCGAGGCCACCCCCGACACGACCGAGCTCGAGGCCTGGGCGCTGTACTCGCTCGGCATGGTGCGGGCGGGCGGCGAGCCCGCCGTGCTGCACGAGACCGTCGCGGCCGGATCGTCGGTCTCGGCGCTGCACCGGCTGAGCGGGCACACGCGACTCGGCTCGGGGCCGGTCGTGCACCCCGACATGGCGTCGGCCGTCGACGGGTACCACGCCCGTGCGACCCGGCCCCTGATGTTCGGGCCCGTCTCCGACGAGAGCAGTCGGCAGATCGCCATCGCCGCAGGGGCGTACGAGGTGGTCGCCGAGCACGGCGCGGTCGGGGCATCCTGGCGGGCGCTGCTCACTGAGCTGCGCCGGTACTTCGTCGAGGCCGGGGTGTCGCCGGGTGCCGAGGGCGGCGTCGGCGGGTACGAGCTCGGCCTCTCGGTCGCCCCCGGTGACTGGGTCGGCGAGTTCGCGTGGGCGATGGACGACGAGCGCGACGACGTGATCGAAGCCGGGCTCGTCACGAACTTCGAGTCGTGGACGTCGCTGATCCTCGTCGACACCGTCGTGTTCGAGGCATCCGGCCCGCGGTTCTTGTCATCATTGCCGCGCGACGTGCTGGAGTTCGCGTGAACGCCCCGTGGACGCGGCAGTTCGACCTGCCCACCGCCGCCGGGTCGATCCGCGTGCGCGAGTGGGGCGACCCCGATGGGCCGCTCGTCGTCTTCCACCACGGCACGCCGAGCAGCTCGATCGCCGTGCCCGGCGGATGGACGGGGCCTGCGACTGCCGGCGTGCGGCTGTGCTCGTACGACCGCCCCGGCTACGGCGGCTCGCCGTCGGCACCCGGGCGCACCGTCGCGGATGCCGCGGAGTGGAGCCGGCTCATCGCCGATGCGTACGGTACCGACCGCTTCGCGGTGATCGGCACCTCGGGCGGTGGGCCGCACGCGGTTGCGACGGCGGCGCTGCTGCCGGAGCGGGTGACTGCGCTCTGCGTGGATGTGGGGCTGGGGCCGGCGGGGTTCGGGTTCGACGGTGCGACAGAGATGGTGGCGGAGACGGTCGCCGAGATCGCGGCAGCGCGGCGCGGCGACGCCGCACTGCGCGAGCACCTGCGCTCGCTCGGCGACGGCGCCGAGGCGCTCGACGAGTGGTTCGAACGGCTGCCCGCGAGCGACCTCGAGGTGCTCGGACGGCCCGAGGTGCAGCACGAGGAGTCCGTCGAGGCGACCGAGTGGAGCGCGCACGGCATCGACGGCTGGGTCGACGACGACCTCGCGCTGTTCGCACGGGCGTGGGCGTTCGATCCGAGCCACCTGCGGGCGGCGACCCGCCTCGTCTACGGCGACGCCGACGTGCTCGTTCCCGCCTCGCACGGGCGGGCGTGGCTCGAACTCCTGCCGCATGCGGAGCTGCAGGTCGTGCCCGACGGCGGACACTGGATGCGCGACCACGAGGTCGAGCTGCTGCGGTGGTGCGGGGCCGTGGTCGCCGTGTGAGGGGTGCATTGTTGCAGGGGCGACCGCGTGAGAGACATCCGTCAGCGTTCGGCCGCGACGCCCTCGCAGGTCATGCGAGTTCGTCGCCCGAATTCGTACTCCCGCGAACTGGGGAGTACGCCGCGAGAACGGCGTCGATAGGCTCACGTGAAGTCGACGTCTCCGCGTCGACTGACCCGGATCCTTCGCTTGCAGTGACGGTGGCGATGCTCGCTGCCGTCATTGTCGACGATCGAATGGAGAAGCGCCCTGTGTTCGTGATCGAACCGGATCCTGAGCGGCCTCGGAAACGCCGCGTCGTCGATCGAGAACGAGATGCCGCGCTCGTGCCCCTCGGCATGCGCGCGTACGAAGCGATCCGGCTGATGAAGCTCGTGTGGGGCGAGCGGGTGATCCCATTCGAATACGACCTCGAGCCCATCGCCGCCGAAGCCGGCAAGCGCTTCGTCGGTCACGTCATCGGCTTCGGCACGAGCCCGATCGCCGCAGAGCAGGCCGGCACCTCCCGATACCGTTTCGCCAGTGAGGAGGAACGACGCGCTGCCGAGCGACTCGCGGCCGAGGCGCTGCTCGTCTACGGGGACTTCTACGACGGCCTGGACCACCCCGACGGGGTCTTCACCGTCGAGGTGCCGACGAAGGAGTACGGAACCTTCGAGTACACCCTCTCTTCCTTCGGTTACTAGACCAATAACGTCACCTGACACCACGGATGGGAGCACCCGATGAGCGGCGAAGAACGCGATCATCGCCGACTCGATTCTGAAGCGAGCTGATGCCGGTCGTGCTGCCCCCGACCAGGCTCGGAGTCCGAGCGACGCTCGCACGGCAATCGGGGTTCAACGCCGAACAATGGATGCCACGGCGCGCGACTTGTCCTCCACAGGTCTCGCTCTGCGCGATTCATCCACAGGCAAAATAGCAGATCATCGCTGATTTTCGGCGCGACTGAATGTCAGTGGGTGCGTGCAGGATGGAGGCATGGAAGAAACCTCGCCACTCGGGCAGGCCGCACCGGCGGCGCAGGCCGCGCTGCACGCGCTGGCCGCCCTCGAGCGCGAGGTGGCGGGTCTCCGTGAGGCGTGGGCCGGCGCGATGCCGGCGTGGGGCGCGAGCTTCGGCTCGGCGCAGTTCGACCTCGAACAGATGAGCGACCCGGGTCTCATCCGGGTCACCGACGCCCTCGCGAAGACGCGGCGCGACATCGACGCCGTGCTCGCCCGGGTGGCCGCAGAGGTCGCGCGACGCTCCGGGCCCGAGTTCGGTGAGACCGGGCTCGCGAAGGCGCAGGGGTTCCACAATCCGACCCGGCTCATCGCCGCATCCACCGGGGCGTCGCGCACCGACGCGCAGCGGCTGATCGCCGTCGGCACCGCCACCGCCGAGCGGCAGACCTTCAACGGCGAGCGCGCGCCCTCGAGGCATCCGCATGTGGCGGCTGCGCTCGCGACGGCGGCGATCGGTCTCGACGCGGCATCCGCGATCACCTCGATGCTCGACCGGCCGTGGGCGAGGGCCGACGCCTCCCGCATCGACGTCGTCGAAGCGGCGCTCGTCGAGCTGGCCGCGCAGGTGCCGCTCGAGACCCTGCTGCGCGGAGTCCGCGAGGCAGAGGCGCGGCTCGATCCCGACGGCGTCGAACCCCGCGACGACGAGCTCCGTTCGGAGCGCTCGCTGACGATGCGAGAAGACCGGCACGGCATGGTGCACCTGCAGGCCCGGCTCGACCCCGAGAGCGCGGCGCCGGTCAAGGCGGCGATCGAGGCGCTCGTCAGTGATGCGCTGCGCCGACGCCGGCCGGGCGAGGGCGACCACGCGCCCGTCGTCGACGACGACCGCTCGATCCCGCAGATCCAGGCCGATGCGCTCGCCGCGCTCGCACGACACACGCTCGGGTGCACGCAGACGCTCACGCCCCTCGCGAAGACCACGGTCGTCGTGCGCGTCGACCTTGACACGCTCGTGAGCGGCCTCGGGCACGCCAGCATCGACGGGCTCGACCAGCCCGTCTCGGCGGCGACCGTGCGCAGAATGGCCGCCGACGCCGAACTCATCCCCGCCGTGCTCGGCGGCGAGAGCCTCCCGCTCGACCTCGGAAGGGCGGCCCGGCTCTTCACCAAGGCGCAGCGACTCGCCCTCGGCGAGCGCGACGGCGGCTGCGCATCCTGCGGCCAGAACATCGGCTACGTCGAGGCGCACCACATCGACTGGTGGGAGCGAGATACCGGCCCGACTGACCTCTCGAACGGGGTGATGCTCTGCAGCTTCTGCCATCACCGCATCCACCGCGACGGGTGGAGGATCGACGCGAGCCCGAGCGAGGTGTGGTTCATCCCGCCACCGCACATCGACCCCGATCGGGTGCCCAGGCTCGGCGGGCGGGCGCGATTCGAGCTCCGGGAGGACCGGGCGGCCTGACCGCGCGCGGGTGCCGTTCGTGGCGCCCTTCGCGCTGCGGGGCAGCGCCCGACCCGTCCGCGCCCGCTCAGACCTCGACGGCGACCCCGTCCACCAGCCAGACGGCGCGGTCGTGAACCGACGCCGCCGACGCGTCGAGCGCGTCGCGCAGCCCCTGCTCGCCGTCGACGAAGTGCGACCAGCCGTCGTAGTGCGCGAACGTCGCGACGCGGGGAGCCGCGATGCCGACGAGCTCGACGACGTCGCGACCCCTCATCGTGTAGCGCAGCGGCCCGGTGACGCCGAAGCGCACACCGCCGACGTTCGCGAGCATGACGTCGATCGAGAGTTCCTCGGCGACGCGGCGCAGCGGGCCGAAGAGCACCGTGTCGCCCGTGATCCAGATCGCGACACGTTCCTCACCCTGTCTGCGCACGGCGAACCCGATGACGTCGCCGACGATGGGGTGCGTGAGCGGCGGCCCGTGCCGGCACGGCGTCGCCGTGATCTCGAGCGTCGGCAGCCCCGGGCGTGGGCCGGGCAGCGTGACCGACTCCCCCGACTCGAGCCCGTGCAGCCGGTCGGCCGGCACGGCGGGCGCAGGCACGGCGCGCGCCGACCCGCTCTGCGCGAGTCGGCCGGCGCCGCTCGCCGTGGTCACGACGGCGCCGACCGAGGGCAGCATGGCGCGACCGGCGTCGTCGAGGTTGTCGGCGTGGTGGTCGTGGCTCACAAGGGCGACGTCGATCGGCCCGAGCTCGTCGACGCCGATGGCCGGGCCGGCCGTCTTCGTCGAGCCGGTGCCCCAACCGAACGAGTAGCGCCCGCCCGCGGGGTCGAACGTGGGGTCGACGAGCAGGCGCCAGCCGTCGAGCTCGACCAGCACGGTCGGGCCGCCGATGCGCGTCAGCTTCATGGCGCCGAATCCTTCATGCCACCGATTCCATCGGGTTACTCATGCCGCGGCATCCCTCATTCCGCGGACTCTACCGCCGGCTCCGCGCCCGCCGCCACGGTCGATCCGGTCGACCTCGCGTGCGCGAGCGCCCACTCGAGCGCCGTGTCGGCGACTTCCTCCCAGCCGGGCTCGGCGCAGATCCAGTGCGAACGGCCGGGGAACTCCACGTACTCGGTGATCGCGGGCGACTTCGCGTAGTGCTTCGCGTTCGACTTGTTCACCGACGGCGGCATGATGTGGTCCTTCTCCCCGCCGATGAACAGCAGCGGGGCGCGGTCGGCGGCGTAGTCGACCCAGGTCTCCTGCTTGCCGGGCTTGAAGTTCGCGATGAGCCCGTAGGACCAGACCCAGTTCGCCGGAGCGGGAATGGCGAACTCGTGCCACACCGCGTCGGAGTCCTCCCGGGAGAGCGTGTTCGCGAACGCGTAGTGAAACTCCTCGGGCGTGAAGCCGACGGCCTTGTACCGGTTCGCCGGGTTCTTGAGCGCCGGGAACAGCGACTTCACCTGCGAAAGCGGGTTCACGCGCACGCCCTCGGTCGGCGCCGAGTCGACGACGACCGCCGAGGCGCCGAGGCCGCGAGCGAGCAGCAACTGCGTGAGCGTGCCGCCGAACGAGTGCCCCATGATGATCGGCGGCTTCGGCAGCGCCTCGATCTGCGCGGCGAGGTGGTCGACGGTCTCGGGAACCGTGAGGTTCGCGATCACGTCGGGGTTCTCGCGCAGGGCCTCGACTTCGATCTCGAAGCCGGGGTACCCGGGCGTGAGCACCGTGAAGCCTTTCGCCTCGAAGCGCTCCTTCCACCCCCTCCAACTGCGGGGCGTCATCCAGAGCCCGTGCACGAGCACGATGGTGTCGGGGGCGGTGGTCTCGGTCATGATGCGGTCCTTTCGAGTGGTCGAGTGGTCGAGCGAAGGCGAGGGATGCCGCGACGAGTCGCCGCGGCATCCGCTCATGAATCGATGAACGCGAGCAGGTCGGTGTGCAGCCGATCGCGGTCGGTATCGGGCAGGCCGTGAGCGCCGCCCTCGTAGACGAGCAGGGTCGCGCCGTCGATGAGCTCGGCCGAGCGCGCGCCGCCGACCTCGAACGGCACGATCTGGTCGTCGTCGCCATGGATCACGAGCGTGGGCACGTCGATCTTCGCCAGGTCGGGCCGGAAGTCGGTGGCCGAGAACGCGGCGATGCACTCGTACGCGGCCCGGTGCCCGCAGGCCATGCTCTGCAGCCAGAACGCGTCGCGCACGCCCTGCGAGACGTCGCCCGAGCGGTTGTTGCCGAAGAACGGTCCGTCGGCGAGGTCGCGGTACAGCTGCGAGCGATCGGATGCCTCGCCCGCGCGGATGCCGTCGAACACCGCGATCGGCAGCCCGCCGGGGTTGTCGTCGGTCGCGAGCATGAGCGGCGGCACCGCCGAGACGAGCACGAGCTTGGCGACGCGCGACGACCCGTGCCGGCCGACGTAGTGCGCGATCTCGCCGCCGCCGGTCGAGTGGCCGACGAGCGTGAGGTCGGTGAGGTCGAGGGCGTCGATGAGGCAGGCGAGGTCGTCGGCGTAGGTATCCATCTCGTTGCCGTTCCACGTCTGGCTCGAGCGACCGTGGCCGCGACGGTCGTGCGCGATCGCCCGGTGCCCGTGCTCGGCGAGGAACCGGGCCGCGGCCTCCCACGCGTCGGCGTTGAGCGGCCAGCCGTGGCTCAGCAGCACGGGCGTGCCGCCCGACCCCCAGTCCTTGTAGAAGATCTGCGCGCCGTCATCGGCGGTGACGTAGGGCATGGCGCCTCCATCCAGCGGGCGACTCGCGCGGGTGCGAATCGCGGATGCCTCGATGCTGGCGCGTGCGGACCGGCCACCGAACCACGTGGTGCGCGTAGTCGGGAGCGCTCAGTCTTCGGCATAGCGCTCGGCGAGCTGGCGCCGCGACGTGATGCCGAGCTTCCGGAACACCTTGCGCAGGTGGTAGTCGACCGTGTTGGCGCTGATGAACAGCTCGGCGCCGATCTCGGCGTTCGTGCGGCCCGCCGAGGCGAGGCGGGCGACCGTCGCCTCCTGCGGGGTGAGCGCGTCGGCGGTCGACTCGCCCGGTGCATGAGCCACGACGTGCTCGCCGGTCGCCTCGAGCTCGCGGCGGGCCCGCGCGGCGAACGCGGGGGCCTCGACCCGCTCGAAGATCGCGAGCGCGAGCCGCAGCTGCTCGCGTGCGTCGCGGCGGCGCTTCACGCGTCGCAGCCACTCGCCGTACACGAGGTGCGCGCGCCCGAGCTCGCCGCGTGACCCGGTCGCGGCGAGGTGCCCGATCGCCTCGCGGTAGCGGGCCTCGGCCTCGTCGTCACCCGCGAGCAGCGCCGCAGCGCGCGCCGAGACGCCCCGGATCCACGGCGTGCCGCTCACCTCGGCGAACCGGGCGAGCCGAGCCGCGGCATCGCGCACGGCGGGCTCGTCGCCCCGGCCGCTGCGCGCGCCCGCCTCGACGAGCTCGGGCAGCTGCTGGTACGTCACCTGCAGGAAGTCCCGCGCGACCATGGGCTCGAGCCGGGCGTACGCCGACTCGGCGCGTCCGTCGGCGAGGTCGCGCGTGCTGAGTCCGGTCATCGCGATCGTGTGCGCCCCGACGAAGCCGCTCGCGAGCGTGCCGAGCGCGACCTGCTCGATGACCTCGACGGGCGCCCCGGCCCAGGCGAGCACGGCGGCGTTCACGACCTGCTCGGCGTCGTAGCCGATGGCGCGGCGCAGTTCGCGCACCTCCTCGACGTAGCGACCGGATGCCGCGGGGTCGCCCCGCACGAGCTCGACCTCGCCGAGCAGCCAGAGGGTCGTGTCGAGTACGCGCAGGTTGCCCGCTTCTCGGGCCGCGGCCGCGGTGCGCTCGAGCAGTTCGATGCAGGCCGCTTCGTCCCAGAGGCCCATCGTCAACGCGACGCCGAAGTACCCGAGGTCGAGCAGTTGCGCGTCGTCGGAGGCGCGGAGCATCTCGACCGCGGCGCGCATGGGCGGCACCGCCTCGTCGTACGGCAGCAGGATGTGCGCCGCGAGGCCGCGCAGCGCGATCGACCGCGGCCCGTCGGCGACCTCGGCGCCGGCCGCGAGCCGCTCGCCGAGCTCGGGCAGCGTCGCGCCCGCGACCGCCCACTCGGCGGTGAGCTCGACCTCGAACGCCCGCACGAGCGCACGCTGCTCGAGCTCGGGCGCGAGGCCGTGGAAGAGCTCGGCGGCACGCAGCAGGTTCGCCGTGCCGCCGAGCACCCCGTCGGCGTCGGCCACGAACAGCGCGAGCATCGCGCGCAGCATGAGCAGGCGGCCCTCGGTGACCGGGTCGGCCGTCGCCGGGTCGATGCGATCGAGCAGTTCGAGCGCGAGCTGCGCGGCGCCGGCTGCCGCCGCGGCCTCGGCGGCGGCCATGAGCCGGGCGTCGCGCACGGGACCGGGTGTCGTGAGATCGGCGGCGCCCGCGAGCAGTCGCGCACGCGAGGCCGTGCCGCCGCGTCCGCCCGCGGCATCCGCGGCCTGTTCCATGCGGTCGGCGACCTCGTCGTCGACCCCCGCCGCGGCGGCGGCCGCGTGCCAGACGGCGAGGTCGGGCCGCCCGTGCTCATCGGCCACCTCGCGCAGCACCGCGTGCACCTCGCGGCGTTCGGCGAACGGCATCGCGTTGTAGACGGCCGCGCGCACGAGCGGATGCCGGAACCGCACCCGCTCGCGCACCGTGGCGAGCCCGGCGAGCTCGGCCGGCCCCGCGGCATCCGCCGGCGACCTGAGCCGTTCGGCCGCCGCATCGATGAGCTCGGCGCGCCCCGTCGACTCGGCCGCCGCGATGCCGAGCCAGCGGCGGGTCGCGGCGGGCAGCGCCTCGACCGCGCGCAGGTAGGTGGACTCGAGCCGCAGGCCGATCGGCACCGGCCCGAGCGCGAGCGACGAGTCGGTGAGCTGCTGCGCGGTGAACTCGCGCCCGAGGTCGATGAGGGCGAGCGGGTTGCCCCCGGTCTCCTCGGCGAACCTCGTCGCGAGATACGGGTCGACCGGCGCCGACGACGAGCGATTCAGCAGCTGCACCGAGTTCGGCGCGTCGAGTCCGCCGAGCTCGAGCACGGCGACGCCCGCCGCCGTGACCGCGACCCGTTCGTCGGGCCGCGTCGCGAGCAGCAGCGCGACCGACTCGGCCTCGAGGCGGCGGCCCATGAACGCGAGCACCTCGAGCGACTCGACGTCGACGAGGTGCGCGTCGTCGATCACGCACACGAGCGGATTCCGTTCGGCCGCCGCCGCGAGCAGCGAGAGCATGCCGAGCCCGACGAGGTAGCGATCGGGCGGCGGGCCCTCGTCGAGCCCGGCGGCGATGCGCAGGGCAGTCGCCTGGCGCGGCGGCAGGGTCTCGACGAGCTCGGTGAACGGGGCGCCGAGCCGCTGCAGCGCTGCGTACGGCATCGCCTGCTCGGCCTCGAATCCGTGGGCGCGCACCACGCGGGCTCCGGCGAGCTCGCGCGTGGCCTCGTCGAGCAGCGCCGTCTTGCCGATGCCCGGTTCGCCGCGGATCAGGAGCGCCGAGCCGCGCCCGTTGCGCGCCGATCCGACGAGCTCGGCGAGACGCTCACGCTCGCCGGCACGGCCGAGGAGCGCGGGCGGCGACGTGTCGATGCTGAACACCGTAGTGGAGCGCTCTCACGGCGCGCTAGAGCCTGTCGGCGCCGTCGCGCCCGACGGCTGATCCAAGCGCCTACCGGTGCGCGACCGCCCGGCGCTCGGTGGAGCGACCGGCCAGCCCGACGTCCTTCATCAGTCGCGGTCGACGCCGCTCTCGCACCTTCGCGAACCATTCGGAGGCCGGGTACGAGAGTCGAACGACGAAGTAATTGAGGTACTCGATGACGCCGAACGTCCAGACGACCATCACGAGGAGCGCGGCCCAGAGCTCGTCGGGCCACCACACCAGCACCCCGACCAGTCCCGCCAGCAGGAGCAGCGGGTCGGCAATCCGAAACCCGCGATAGAGCCGCGCGAGGTGCGACGGCATCGGGCCGGCCCCGACCCATCCGCGAGCGAGCAGCCAGTACGCACCCGCCTGGACCAGCACCAGCAGAAGCGGGGCCAGCGCGCACCAGAGGGCGAGGACGGCCGTCGACGACGCCAGTCTCGGCGTGATGCCCACCACGGCGACCAGTGCAAAGACCGCTGCCGCGGTGAGTTCGCCGAGTCCGAGGCTGAGGTACCGCTTGCGTGCGTGGAGGCGGTGACGCGTGTTCACCTGCTCACCCTACGGGCGGGACGCACAGCCTCGCCTCGTAGGCTGGGAGCGTGCCCCGTCTCCACGCAGAACCCGATCGCTCCAAGTGGGTGCCCGTCACCGACTCCCTCGGATTCCGGGGTCGCCGCGCCCGCAAGCAGGCGATCGGCATGCTGCTGTCGCAGGCCAAGGGGCCGGGCGCCGAGCCCGCGAAGCGGGGCGGCGGCTTCGGCGCCTGGGCGATGAGCCAGGCCGTCCCGTTCCTGATGCGCAAAGCAGCGGGGCGTGTGCTCGTCTGGGTCTGGAAGGCGGAGCCCGACCTGCTCGTGGTGATGGCCCAGGTGCAGGCGGCGACGCCCGAGATCCGCATCGCGCGAGCCTCGATGCCGATCGAGTACGACGACACCGAGGAGTTCCGCGGCACCTATCTCGGCGTGGGTGAGAAACTCGCCATGCCGCTGCCGCAGGGCGGTCGCCCGCCGTTCGCGACGTACACGTGGGATCTCGGCACGCACCTCGTGACCGTCACGGCGGTGTGCAGCGATCGCGAGCGCTTCGGCACCGTCATCGGTGCGGTCGACGAGCTCGCACGCGGCATCCGCATCGTCGACGACCTCACCGTCGGCGAATCGGCGCCGGTGCTGCAGATCGACCCGGCCTGAGACTCTGCAGCTACTGACCAAGCCGGATCCGGCTCTGCGCTAGAGTTCGCCGACGACGCAGGTGCTCTCACCGTCGAACGTGACCTGACCGGGGATGATCACGATGCGGATGTTCTCGACGGACTCGCCTCGGCCGACAAGCCAGTAGTCGGATCCGCCTGACTCGCGGCGTCGGACGTCGAGTTCGGTGCTCAAGCCCTCCGACGTCCAGGAGTCCCGCACCGCATCGATGAGTTCGGTCGCTTCCACGTCGCCGGTCCACGTGCGCACGTCGATGTAATTGATGCCATTGGTCCCGTTCGAGAGCGTGCACGGGTCGGCAGCCAGCGGGTACTCGGGGTCCCAGCCTTCCTCCGACAGAGCCATGAGGTCATACGTCGAAGACATGAGTTCGACGAGCGCCTGCTTCGACTCCTCCGGAGTCATGGTCTGCTCCTGTTCGGTCGGCGGGGCACTGCACCCGGCCAGCAGGGCGCCGATGAGCGCAACCATGGCCAGGCCGACTCGGCGCCGCGCCCCATCCGACATCAACTCTCCTCCGCGACGTGAGCACCTTGGCTCACCACCGCCCGCACCGTGTCCAGCACCACTTGCAGCGCCGGCGAATCCGCCTGGCTCCGCCGGTGCACCGCCGACACCCCGCGGGTCGACGCGGGTCGCACGGTCGGAATCGCCACGAGATCCGGGTGCAGCGCCGGCCGGCCCATCCGCGGCACCAGCGCGACCCCGAGGCCCGCGCGCACGAGCTCGAGGTGGTTCTCGAACTCCATCGACTCGTGCACGACGCGCGGCGCGTTCGAGACACCGTCGAACAGGCGCCGCAGCCACTGCCGGCAGATCGTCGAGTCGAACGTCGCGATCCACTCCTCGTCGGCGAGGTCGACCGGCTCCAGCTCGGTGCGGTCGGCCAGCGGATGGTCGCGCCGCACGATCACGTCGGCGACATCCATGAACAGGGGCGTCTCGACGAGGTGATCGGGCATCGCGAGCGCGACCCCGCCCCAGCGGTGCACGATGCCGAGATCGCGCTGACCCGACGCGACGAGCGCGATGGTCTCCCACGGCTCGCTCTCGCGCATCGGCACCCGCAGTTCGGGATGCTCCGCACGGAGGCGCGGCAGCACCTCGACGAGGATGCCGCGCACCGCCGTGGAGAACGCGCCGATGCGCACCTCGCCCGTGACCCGACGGGGCGCACCGTCGGTGGCGCCGACCCCGCCGGCCAGGTGCAGGTCGGCCTCGAGTCGTTCGAGGTCGGCGAGCACGGTGGCCGACGAGGTGACGAGCTGACGCCCGGCATCGGTGAGCACGACGCCGCGTCCGGCGCGTTCGAGCAGGGCGACGCGGGTGCCGCGTTCGAGGCGCTTGATCTGCTGCGACACGGCCGACGGCGTGAAGCCGAGCGCGTCGGCCGCGCCGGCGACGCTTCCGTTCGTGGCCACGGCGCGCAGGGCGACCACGGCTTCGAGATCGATCATGTACGGATGCTACCGAATCAAGCAGAGAAATGATCGCTGGTGTTTCCGGATGTCACGGGGTGAAGTGGAACCATGACGAGACGCGACATGCTGCTGGCCGCCATGGTTGCGACGCTGTGGGGCTTCAACTTCGTCGTCATCGATTGGGGCATGGCCGGCATCCCGCCGCTGTTCTTCGTCGCCGTGCGCTTCGCCGTCGTCGCCCTCGCGGCGGTCGTCGTGCCCCGCCCGCTCGCGAGCTGGAAGACCGTCGTCGGCGTCGGACTCTTCATGAGCCTCGGCCAGTTCGCGCTGCTCTACACGTCGATCGCGCTCGGACTGCAGCCCGGCATCGCCGCCCTGCTGCTGCAGGCGCAGGTCGTGCTGACGATCGTGGTGGCGGCGCTCGCGCTCCGCGAGCGTCCGAGCCGCATGCAGACGATCGGCGTGCTGGTCGGCACCGTCGGGCTCGGCGTCGTCGCCCTCGGTCGCGGCGGCGACGCACCGGCGCTCGCGGTGGTGCTGTGCCTGCTGGCCGCGCTCTCCTGGGCGATCGGCAACGTCATCTCGCGCAAAGCCGGACCGGTCGCGCCCGCGAAGCGCTTCGGCGCCCTGTCGCTGACGGTGTGGTCGTCGCTCGTCGTGCCGCTGCCGGCACTTGGGCTGTCAGCCCTCATCGAGGGGCCGGATGCGATCGCCGCGGGCATCGCCGCGTTCGGATGGCGCCCGATCGTCTCGACGCTCTACACGGCGGGGCTCTGCACCCTCGTCGGCTACGCGATCTTCAACGCCCTGCTCGCGCGCAACCGGTCGGCGTCGGTGGTGCCGTGGGTGTTGCTCGCGCCGGTGGTGGCGATGGCCTCGGCGGCACTGCTGCTCGGGCAGGTCCCGAACCTGTGGGAGACCGTCGGCGGGCTGGTGCTCGTCGCCGGGGTGTTCATCGCGAATGCGCCGGTGCGGCGGCGTGCGAGCCGGTCGGCGGCAGTGCCGGCGCCCGTCTCGGCATCCCTTCCTAGCGCCCCGCGAGCCGGATCGCCTTCTCGGTGAAGTAGCTCACTTCGCCATTCGCATCCTCGACCCCGAAGACGAACTTCCCCGAGGGCGTCGCCCGAACATCGACGACTTCGCCGCGCCCGCGCGGGGTGAACACGTCGGCACCCGGCGTGAAGATGGTTTCGCTCATACATCGGAGTATGCGGGCGTCGGGCATCGGCCCGCCTCCCCCGTGAGACGGATCATGTCTTCCGCGTCTCCCCTGCGAGCCGTGCAGAATGGCGAGGTCGACACTCGAGAGCCGTGAAGAGGAGGGCCCGTGCCCGACGCGACGACCCGAGACATCCCATCGGATGCCGCGACCGGCGCCGACCTGCTCGCCATCGCCCGTGCCGAGGCCACGCCGTCGCACGCGATTCGCGAGCGGGGCCTCGTCGAGGCCATCCCCGAGCTCGCCGCGCTCGCATCCACCCCGCAAGATCCGGAGTGGCATCCCGAGGGCGACGTGCTCGTGCACTCACTGGGGGCAGCCGACCTCGCCGCCGCGTACGCCGTCGTGCACGGCGTCGACGACGACCGCCGCGCGCTGCTCGTGCTCGCCGCGCTCTTCCACGACATCGGCAAGCCCGACACCACCCGCCGCAGAGACGGGCGCATCATCTCGCACGGCCACGCCGAGCGCGGCGCCCAGGTGATCCGGTCGATGGGGCGACGGCTGCGACTCCCCCAGTCGCTCGTGATCGCGGCCGCCGCCATCACCGAGACCCACATGGCCCCCGCCTCGGTGCAGGGCGAGCCCTCGGCGCGGGCGGTGCGCCGGCTTCGAGCACGTCTTGAAGCAGCAGGCACCTCGCTCGACGACTGGGCGATCGTCGTGCGCTGCGACGGCGCGGCCCGCAGCTCGGCGGCGCGACCGGATGCCTCGGTGCCATGGGTGCGCGTCGCACAGACCCTCGACCGCTGACCGCGGCCCGGATGCCTGCCCGCGGGCGGGCGACACGAGCGGACGAACCCCAACCCCTTGCTACCGTGGCGGCATGGAGGAGCAGCTCGCACCCGTCCTCGCCCACCTCGATCGGGCCGATCCCGGCGAGATCGTCGGCGTCTACCTGTACGGGTCGGCGATGTCGGGCGGGCTCCGGCCCGACAGCGACCTCGACGTCCTCGTGCTGACGCGTCGCTCGCTCACCGCCGACGAGCGCGCGGCGCTGACGCGAGTGCTGCTCGACGCGTCGAGCGGGTCGGCGCACCCGCTCACCCTGTCGGACGGCAGCACGGGCCGCCCGCTCGAACTCACGTGCGTGGTCGTCGACGAGCGCCGACGGTGGCCCGAACCGGCCGAGCACGACTTTCAGTACGGCGAGTGGCTGCGCGCCGACCTCGAAGGCGGGCAGACGCTCGAGCCGACGATCGACCCCGACGTGCCGATCCTGCTCGCGACCGCGCAGACGGCGCACCGGGTGCTGCGCGGCCGGCCGCTCGACGAGGTCGTCGCCCCGGTGCCGCCCGCAGAACTGCGCGAGGCGATGCTCGCGAGCATCCCCGACATCCTCGGTGAGATCGTGGGCGACGAGCGCCACACGCTGCTCGCCTTCGCCCGCATCGTCACGACGCTGCGCACCGGCGAGATCGTGCCCAAGGATGTCGCGGCCGCAGCCGTCGCGGCCACGCTGGCGCCGAGCGACCGGGCGCTCCTCGAGCGCGCGCGGGCGGGCTACCTCGGCGAGGCCGAGGATGACTGGACGGGCCTCGCCGACGAGGTCACCGCGCTCTCCCACGCGCTCGCGGCGCAGGCGCACGAACTGGCGGCGCCCCGGGTGTAACCTGCGAACACCGTTGCCACCGAGCCCGGCGCATCGGCCCCCGCCCACCGAGGAGCGACCCGTGCGCCTACGTGCCGTCGACATCGTCGACGTCTTCGTCTACCTCGTCGTGCTCGGGCTGTTCACCCAGTTCTTCCCGACCGTCATCACCGAGTCGTTCCTCGTCTCCCTGCTGACGGCGGTGCTGTTCAAGCTCGCGCTCGAGGTCATCGCGGTCTTCAAGCAGCGCATCCTCGAGCGGGTGCGCGCGTCGCGAACGCCAGCCCGCAAGACCCTCAACGCCGCGCTGCTGCTCGTGCTCGGCGCGGGCAGCAAGTTCCTCATCCTGTGGCTCACCGACCTGCTGTTCGGCGATGCAGTGCAGCTCGGCGGGTTCTTCTCCGTCACGCTGCTGATCGTCGTGCTCATGGCGGCGCGTCTCGGCATCCGCCTGCTCGTCGACGGCAAGCGGCCGCGCGACGGGAGCGCCTGACCCGCTGACGCTCACCCCGCGAGCAGCTCCGCGGCGATCGCCTCGCCGAGCACGCGCGCGCCCTGCTCCGACGGGTGCAGCCCGTCGTACGACATCCCGTCGGCGAACCTGCCCTCCGCGGTGCGGAGGCCGGCCGAGGCATCCACGAACCGCCAGCCGCGATCGTCGGCGAGCGCTTCGAGCTGCTCGTTGAATTGCGTGGCCGCCTCGGGGAACGCGTCGGACGGCGGGATCGACGAGACGACCACGTCGTCGATGCCGACCGTCGCCACGATGCGATCGAGGTTCGCAGCCGACTCGTCGAACGGCACGCCGAACGCGAGGTCGTTGGTGCCGGCGAGCACGACGAGCACGTCGGCGTCGACCGCGGTGACCGAGTCGGCCATGTACGAGGTCGGTGCACCCCACTCGGCCCAGCCGCCCACGAAGTCGGCGCCGGCCTCGACGGCGTACGCCGCCCACGATTCGCTGCCGAGGTCGCCACCGGCGAGATCGGGACTGTTCGCGTCGGTGATCGAGTCGCCGACGACGGCGAAGCTCGTCGACCCCGCGGTCGGGTCGGTTCGGCCGGCCGATGGGGATGCCGCGCCCGGGCTCGCGGCACCATCGGCCCCCGCGCCGCCGGCCGAGGAGCACGCCGCCAGCGCTGCGCCCCCCAGCACCGCGAGAACGAGCGCGACGGCCCGCCCTGCGAGGCGTCGCGACGGGCGAACGATGACGGCACCCATGCTGCGAGTCTACGAACGACGACGTCCGCGGAGCCCTGCCAGACTGGGCGGATGCCGAATGCACCGATCGACCACGCTGCCGCGCTCGCGATGTGGGCCGAGTACCGCGCCGCGCATCCGACGATCGCGACCGACGCCGAGGAGCCGTCGGCCGAGCGGTTCGGCGATCACCCCGAGCTGACCGACGAACTGCTGGGCCTCGTGCTCGACGGCACGAAGCGTGCGACGGCGACGCTCGTCGCCGAGTTCGAGGCCGAGGGGCAGGCGCTCCCTCGAGTCGGCAGCCACTGGATCGCGTGCGACTCGACCGGCGCACCCCGGGTCATCCTGCGCAGCACCGAACTGCGCGTCGGGCCGTTCACGAGCGTCGACGCCGCCTTCGCGTACGACGAGGGCGAAGACGACCGCTCGCTCGCCTCCTGGCGCGAGAACCACGCGCGCTACTGGCGACGCGCGGCCGCCGCCATCGGCATCGAGTGGACCGAGCAGCACGAGGTCGTCTTCGAGCGCTTCAGCGTCGTGTGGCCGCCCGAAGCAGCCCACGACCGCTCGGCGTAGGCACCCGTCACGCCTCCGCGGTGCGCTCACCGCCCTGCTGCGGGCGCGGCGACCGGGCGGCGCGCCCGGGCATGATGGCGAGGGCGAGCAACGCGGCGACCGCCGCGACGACGGCGCCGAACCAGTACCCTCGGTCGAAGGCGGTGATCGCGTCGCCGACGAGGGCGGCGGCCGCGATGCTCGAGACGGCCGAGACGCCGGTCGCGGCGCCGAACTCGTGGAAGGTGCTGAGCACACCCGATCCGATGCCGGCCTCGTGCGGCGCGACCGCCGAGAACAGGCTCGTCGACGACGCAACGAATGTCGCGCCGATGCCGAGCGCGGCGACGGTCATCGCGATCACGAGCACCGTCATGCTCGCGATGCCGGCAGCTGCGGCCATGCCGAGCGCCGCGATGAACAGGCCGACGACGGCGGTCGCGCGCGCGCCGAAGCGCCCGAGGGCGCGGGCACCGAACTGGGCGCCGCCGATGGTGCCGAGTGCGACCGGGATGAAGACGAGCCCGGTGTCGAGGGCGGAGAACCCGTGCACCTGCTGGAAGGTGAACGAGCCGAGGAAGAACACGGCGATCATGAGCGCGGTGGCGACGAAGATGAGCCCGAGGCCCGAGGCGACCGGGCGGCGCGCGAGCATGCCCAGGTCGAGCAGCGGAGTGCGAGCGGTGCGCTGGCGCCAGACGAAGAGCGTGTATCCCACCGCTCCGCCGAGGAGTGGCAAGAGCACGGCGAGGCTGAGCCATCCGCCGTCGCCCGCGTTCACCAGCGCGAAGATCACGCTCGCCGTCGCCAGCGTCACGATCACGGCGCCGAAGAGGTCGAGGCGGCCGCCCGAGCCTTGGAAGCTCGGCAGGATGCGCACGAACGCGATGAACAGCAGCACGCCCACGGGCACGTTCACCCAGAAGACCCACGACCAGCCCGGACCCGACGTCAGCAGCCCGCCGAGCAGCACGCCGATCGCGGCACCGGCCCCGCCGAGGGCCGACCAGACGCCGAGTGCCTTGGCGAGCTCGGCGCCCTGGAACGTGCGGGCGATCGTCGAGAGCGCCGCTGGCGACATCGCGGCCGCACCGATGCCCTGGAACGCTCGACCGATGAGCAGGGTCGTCGGGTCGGCGGCGAAGCCGGTGAGCAGTGAGGCGAGTGTGAAGACGGCAAGGCCCACCAGCACGATGCGGCGCGAGCCGAAGACGTCGGCCGCCTTGCCGCCGAGCAGCATCAGGCCGCCGAACATGAGCGCGTAGATGCTCACCACCCAAGTGAGCTCGCCGCGACCGAGCCCGAGCTCGGCGCCCATCTGCGGCAGGGCGAGCGCCACCACCGTGACGTCGACGATGAGCATGAGTTGCGCGAGGCCGAGAAGTGCGAGCATGCGCCATCGCCGCTGGTACGGCTGCGCGGTGTCACCGGTCTCGGGGTGCGGTCGTTGCTCGGACATGCGTCGCCCTCATCTCAAGTCGAACTCGTGTGTACGAGTTCGCACGATAACATGAACACGTGTGTTCGACAACGGTGCGGTAGGAGATGGCCGCGACTTTCGCAGCCACGTCGAAGACCCGAGGGGCCTCCTCGGGGGCCCGGGACGCCGCGCCTCAGCCTTGCGCGGCCACGATCGCCAGCGCCGTCTCGACCACCAGGCGCGGCGCATCGGCGACGGCGAGCTCCTCGCGGTGCACCGCGCCCGATGCGGCGTGCAGCACGGCCTGGATGGTGGTGATCTGCCACTCCACCGGCATGTCCGCGCGGAACACGCCCGCCTGCCGTCCGCGCTCGAGCAGGGCGCGCACCCGCTGGGCGGGGCCCTCGTGCGCGAGCTGCATCTGTTCGGCCGGAAGCGCCTGCCCGGCCGCGATCACGATGCCGCCGAAGCGGTGCGTGAGGTACCAGCTCGCCTCGAGCAGTCGCGCGAGCGCCTCCCGCGGGTCGCCGTCGATGTCGACCTCGCGCAACGCGAGCTCGGTCTCGTCGATGGCGCGCGTCGCGACCTGGGCGACGAGGTCGGTGCGCGAGTCGAAGTGCCCGTAGAGGGTCACCCGGCCGACCCCGGCGGCCTTGGCGATGTCCTGCACGCTCGCATCGGGATCCACCGCGAGCAGCCGCGTCGCGGCATCGAGGATCGCCTCGATGTTGCGACGGGCATCCGCGCGTTTGGCTGGCGTGGCGGGAGCGGCCAAGGTGACTCCTCTTCGCGGCGATCGACGATCTCGTACGGTGCTGTCCATGATAGGGCGGGCGCGTCTCGGGGCCGGGCAGCGCCGCCTCCCCGTTCCGCCCCGGCTCTGAATTCGCAGAGAGGGCTAGGGCTTCGGCGAGAGCAAGCGTAGATTGCGTTATATCGCGTTTCCGACGTGGCTCTGAAGCCGCGTCTCGGCTCGACGAAGGCGGAGACATGAACGTGAATCACGAACGACGGCTCGTCGTGCACGATGCCCTCGGGCGCCCCGGTGGGAGGTGGGAGCCGTGGAGGTGCTGCTCGGCATAGTCATCGCGTTCCTCGTCTTCGTCGCCGTCTCGATCCTCACGGTCGTGCTGGTGGCGCGCGCCGTCTTCCGGCGCATCCGCCGCAACCGCGCGGTCGCCGCGACGGCGCTGCGCGCGCGGGCCGGCTTCAGCCGCGGCCCGCGTCGAAAGGTGCTCACCCTCCGCGTGCGCCTCGCCGAGACGCTCGACAGCGGCCGAGCCGCGATCGACCTCGCCGCGCAGAGCGGCGGCGCGCACGGCGAACTGCCGCGGCTCTTCGGGCGCATCGCGACCGAGGGCGAGGCCCTCGACCTGCAGCTGCGGCTGCTCGAGAGCGAGACCGACCAGGCCGTGCTCGCCCGCGAGCTGCCGCTGGCCGACGATCGCGTCGAGCAGGTGACGTCGCTCGTGCGCCGACTGCGCGCAGCGGTGTCGGCGGGGCTCGCCGGATCCACCGACGACACGCTCGGAACCCTGCACTCCGAGATGGAGCGTGAGGTCGCCGCCCTCGCCGCCGGGGTGCAAGAGCTCCAGCGCCTCAACCGCCGCGATGAAGTCGTCGCCCCGACCCGACCGCCGGCACGACCGCCGACCCGATCCGCGAGCGCCGTGCGGCGCCCGAATCCGACGTTCGACCTGAAGGAGACCCGACCATGAGCGACAACACCTCACGCGTCCGCACCATCTTCCGCAGCAAGACCAAGAAGGCCCTCGACAAGATCGAGGACCCGCGTGAAACGCTCGACGACAGTTACGAGCAGCAGGTGAAACTGCTTCAGCAGGTGCGCCTGGCGGTCGCCGACGTCGCGACGGCGAAGAAGCGCATCGACCTGCAGGGGCAGGAGATGGGCACCCGCTACCAGCGCCTCGGCGAGCAGGCCCGCGAGGCGATGGCGCAGGGCCGCGAAGACCTCGCCCGGGCGGCACTCGAGCGCCGCGCACTGCTCGAATCCCAGGTCTCGAAGCTGCAGGACCAGTACGCCTCGATGCAGCAGCAGACCGCGCAGCTGCAGCAGCGCGAGCGCCAGCTCTCCGAGCAGGTCGCCGCGTTCCGCGTCGAGAAGGAGACGATCAAGGCCACCTACACCGCCTCCGAAGCGCAGGTGAAGGCGAACGAGGCGGTCGCCGGTATCGGATCGAGCATCGACGACGTCGGCGCCAGCCTCGACCGCGCGAAGGACCGCGTCGCGCAGATGCAGGCGCGCGCCGCCGCGACCGACGAGCTGCTCGCGAGCGGAGCGCTGAAGGACCTCACCGCCGCCCCCGACGCCGACATCGAGCGCCAGCTCGCGGTGCTCTCGGCGAAGGCCGAGGTCGATCGCCAGCTCCAGGCGATGAAGCAGGATGACTCGTCGGCCCCGAGTTCGCAGCAGCACCGCGAGGGCCCCGACGGGTGGTTGAGCATCGGGCAGTAGCCGAGCCGGGAGCGAATCGCGGGGTTGCCCCGCCGCCGTCCGGGCTGCCACGATGCCAGAAGCCTGACGCGACTGGAGATGCGATGCCCGACACGCTCGACCGACCGGCGGCGGCCGCCCTCTCGACCCTGCCGGGCGCGACGATCATCCGCCGCATCCGGGGGATGATCTTCTCGGCGCTCTCCACGGCGCTCGTCTACTCGTTCGTCGGCACGGCGAGCAAGGGCGGCTGCGTGGGCGGCTCGCCCACCGACGGCTTCATGGAGGTGAACGGCAGTCCCGCCGACATCGCACCGACGTGCGTGCAACTCAACCTGCGACCGAGCGCGATCGTGTTCGTCGCGATCGCGGTGACCGTCATCGTGGCGATCACGCTCGTCCTCCGCCCAGGGCGCACGGAGGCATCCGCCCTCCGCGTCATCGACCGCGCGGTGGTCGTCATGATCGCCGGCACACTCGCCTTTGCGGCGTTGACGATGGTCTCGTTCTTCGCGATCCCGCTCGATCCGCCGAGCCCCGGCGAGCCCTTCATGATCCCGTTCACCTTCGGCCACGTCGAGGTCGACATCACTCCGTAGCCGTCTCGGCGCGATCCGACCGACGGAGCACGCCGCGGGTCTCGACGCGCGGCCCGCACGGGCGCATCATGGCCCCATGACGACGCCGACCCTCACCGCGCAGCTCCGGCTCGACCTCAGGCATCGCCTGCGACCCATGTCGGGCCGCAACCCCGACGAACCGCATCGCGCCGTCACGCCGCTCGAGCTGCTCTACGACCTGACGTACGTCATCGCGTTCGCCGCCGCGGCCGACGAGCTCGCGCACGCGCTGTTCGTCGGCGAGGTCGGTCCCGGCATCGGCGCGTACCTCTTCGCGATCTTCGGGGTGTCCTGGGCGTGGCTCAACTTCACCTGGTTCTCGTCGGCATACGACAACGACGACGCGCTCGTGCGGGCGGCCGTCGTCGCGCAGATGGTCGGCGTCGTCATCTTCGTCTTCGGGCTGCCCGTCAGCTTCGAGGATGCCGCGCACGGCGCCAGCCCGAACAACATGCTGCTCGTCGCCGGCTACATCGTCATGCGCGTGCCGCTCATCGCGCTCTGGCTGCGCGCGGCGCGCGAGGATCCGGCCCATCGGCGCACCTCCGTCGCCTACGCGGTCGTGATCGCAGTTGCGCAAGTCGGTTGGCTGCTCACGACCGTCCCGGGCATCCCCGCCGGTGCGACGGTCGCGGCGATCGCCGTGCTCGCCGTCGCCGAGCTCATCGCACCGCTCGTCATCGAACGCCGCTACGGCCGCGCCCCCTGGAACGCCGGCCACATCGCCGAGCGGTTCGGGCTGCTCACGCTCATCACGATCGGCGAGGTCATCGCGGGAACCGTCGCGGCGGTCGGCGCCCTCGTCGCCGAGCAGGGGTGGTCGGTCGCGGCGGTCGCGATCGTCGCAGCCGGGCTCCTGATCGCCGCCGGGCTCTGGTGGGCGTACTACCTGATCCCGTCGCGCACCATCCTCGAACGATGGCCCGAACGCACCTGGGGCTGGCGATACGTGCACCTGCCGTTGTTCGGCGCGATCGCCGCCGTCGGCGCAGGGCTCCACGTCGCCGCGCTCGGGGTCGAGCACCAGGAGCTCAGCCTGCTGCAGATCACCCTCGCCCTCGCGGTGCCGGTCGCGTGCGTGGTCGTGCTCGTCTTCCTCATCTGGAGCGTGCTCATGCGCTCGATGGACTTCACGCACGTGCCGCTGTTCATCTGCAACCTCGTGCCGCTCGTCGCCGCGGTGATCATCGCGGCCGTCGTCGACGCGGGGGCGCCGATCGACCTCGAGCCCGGTGGCGACCTCACGGCTCTCGTGACGGTGATCGGGTTGGTGTCGCTGTCGTGCGTCATCGAGGTCGTCGGCCACGAACTCGTCGGCTACTCGCACACGCTGCAGGCGGCGAAGCGGCACCTGCTCGAGCCAGAGATCGACCAACGGCACGCCGCGACCGACGCGGCCGAGGCATCCACCTGATCGCTCACCGCCCTCGCCGCACTCGCGTCCTCGGCGACGAGTGGCGACGAGCGGCTACGCCCAGCCGAGTTCGCCGAGCTTCGCGTCGTCGAGCCCGAAGTAGTGCCCGATCTCATGCACGATCGTGATGCGCACCCGCGTGCGCAGGGCGTCGAGGTCGGCGCTGTGCGCCTGCATGTTGTTCTTGAAGAGCGTGATGCGATCGGGCAGCTCGCCGAAGCCGTAGACCCCGCGCGTCTTCAGCGGGCGACCGCTGTACAGCCCGTAGAGCCGCGGCCGCTCCCCCGGCGGCTGGTCCGCGATGAGGATCGCGACGTTCTCGACGCCGCGCACCATGTCGTCGGGCAGCGCGTCGAACACCTCGGAGACCATCTGCTCGAACTCGTCGTCGGAGATCTCGACCATCTGCCCATTGTGCGCGCCGAACGACGGGCCACGGCGCCCGTTCGCGTGCAGCGAAGTCAGGCCGAGCCCTCCTGGGCGGGATGCCCCGCGCCCCCGTCGCTCTGCAGGAACGCGAGCACCGCGGCCACCCGCCGGTGCACGCCCGACTCGGGCAGCCGCAGTTTCGTGAAGATCGCGTTCACGTGCTTCTCGACGGTCGACGTCGACAGGAACAGTGCCTGCTCGATGCCGGCGTTCGTCTTGCCGGCGGCCATCTGGCGCAGCACCTCGAGTTCGCGCGGCGAGAGCGTCGCGAGCGGACTCGACGCCCCGACCGCGCTGCGACGACGAACCAGGGTGTCGACGATCTGCGGGTCGATCACCGAGCCACCGGCGCACACCTCGCGGAGGGCGTGCACGAGATCCTCGAGGTCGCCGATGCGGTCTTTCAGCAGGTACCCGAGCCCCGCCGAGCCGTCGGCGAACAGCGCCAGCGCGTAGCTCTCGTCGGCGTGCTGCGAGAGCACGACCACCCCGGTCGAGTCGGTCGAGGCCCGGATGGCGTGCGCCGCATCGATGCCCTCCATGTGGTGGCCCGGCGGCATCCTGATGTCGGTCAGCACCGCGTGCGGTGCGAGCCGGCGCACCGCGTCGAGCAACTCGACGCCGCTGCCGACCGACGCGACCACGTCGACCTCGCCCGAGTCCTCGAGCAGCCGGCGCACGCCCTCGCGCACGAGGTAGTTGTCCTCGGCGATGACGACGCGCAGCACCTCCGGCTCAGCCAACGGCCACCCCCTCCGACGTGGTCCCGGCGGCGACGCCGTCGACGGGCAGCTCGACCGTCACGATCGTGCCCGACGGCTCGTTCGCCGAGACGCGCATGGTGCCGCGGAGCGCCGCGACCCGGTCGCGGATGTTCGCGAGGCCGCCGTGCGACACCGGCACGCCGTTCGCACCGTGCCCCGACGCCCGCGCGGCCGCCGCCTGCTCGGCATCGATGCCGCAGCCGTCATCGGCGATCGCGATGCGCAGCCGCCCGTCGTCGCGCGCGAGCCCGACCGAGGCGTGCGTCGCGTTCGCATGCTTGGCGGTGTTCGCGAGCGCCTCCCGCACGACGTAGTACGCCGTGGTCTCGACGTCGTCCGAGAACCGTTCGCCGCGCACGCGATCGTCGGCCTCGACGGTGAGCGGGATCGGGAATCGCGCCACCCCCGACTCGACAGCGGCGGCGAGCCCGTTGTCGCTCAGCACCGGCGGGTGGATGCCCCGTGCGAGCTCTCGCAGGTCGGTGAGCGTGGCACGGGCCTGCTCCTGCAGCTCCTCGAGCTCCGCCGAGGTGAGCTCGCCGCGCTGCAGCCGGTTGCGGGCGAGCCGGAGTCCCGCGATCTGGGCGACGACGTCCTGCTGGATTCCGTCGTGCAGGTCGCGCTCGAGGCGTCGGCGCTCGTCGTCCTGCACGGCGATGAGCCGTTCGCGCGAGGCGGTGAGCTCGTCGAGCTGCTCGGCCAGCTGCGCCGCCAGGCGAACGTTCGCCACGGCTGCCGCGGCCTGACCCGCGACGGTGCGCAGCAGCATCCGCTCGGCCTCGCCGTACTCCCCGCGCCGCCGCGGCCCGACCTCGATGCGCCCGAGCAGCTCGTCGCCGTGCACGAGGTCGCACGCGTCGGCGGCTGCCTCGTCGGCCGCGGCCGCACCCGCGCTCGCTCCCGCGACCTCGCTCGGCATCGGTGCGAGATCGCCGTCGGCCGCCACGAGTCCGATGCGCACCCACGAGGCATCCAGCCCCTCGCGCACCGCCTCGGCGAGTCGCGTGAGCAGCTCGCGCGGCTCGACCGCCTGCTCGAGCCGGGCACCGAGCTCACCGAGCATCTCGAGCTGTCGCTCACGGTCGCCGAAGAGCCGGCGGTGCAGCCGGCGCTGCAGCCAGGTGCGCACGGGCAGCAGCGCCACGGCGAGCAGCGTGGTGATGAGGATCGCCGGCACGGCGCGCAGCGGCGGGGCGAGCAGCAACGCCGGCGTCGCGACGGCGGCCGCGTAGATGACCGTGATGAGCAGATTCGACGACCGCGCGACGAGCCGGCCGCGATCACCGGGTGCGATGTCGAACGCGCCGTAGCTGAGGATGCCGTGGATCGCGGCGATGGGGATCGCGATGAGCGAGGCGTACACCAGCACCTGGACGAACCAGTTGTCGAAGAACGTCCAGAGCGCGAAGGCGACCATCGCGCCGGCGACCACGAGGGCCATGACCCGCGTGCGGGCGCGCACCTCGGGGGCGCCGAACAGCGCCCGGGTGCCGAGCACGGTGAGCCCGATCGCCACGGCCACCCACGACTGCACGACGAGGTAGTGCACCGCGGGCGCCGCCCATTCGAGCCACGGCACCGCGTACGGATTCGGGACCGCGTCACCGCTGATGCCGATGTACGGCGACATCACGACGTGCGGGGTCGTGAGGAGCGTCAGCGGGGCGGCGAGCAGGGGCAGCCAGAGGAACACGACCGCGATCCGCTGCCATCGGTGCTCGACGACGCCGTCGGGGAACGTCGCGAACACCATCAGGAACGCCGCCGTCGCGGTGCCGTCGGCGGTCAGCCCGATCCCGTTGACGAGCGGGAACCACGGCTGGGCGGCGAGCTGGGGGTTCTGCAGCATGAGGGTCTCGTAGGCCGCGCTGACGAGCATCGCCGTCGCGGCGAGCGCGACCAGAACGGCCGTGCGCGACGCCGAGACCGTGAGCAGCCAGATGCCGAAGACGAACATCGGCAGGACCCCGAGCATGGGCCACGCGAGCGTGTGGTCGGCCTGCCCCTCGACGAAGCCGCGCGCGACGACGATGTAGACCAGGGCCGCGACCCCGATCGGGCCGAGCGTCGCCAGGCACACCCACCTGCGTTCCACGCTTCCATCGTCCTCCTCTCGCGCGCTCGGCGGGAGGGGGCCCGCCCCGGCCCGCCCTTAGCAGCAGACCCCCACTGCGTGTGCGGCCGGCTGCCATGCCGCATCGGGTCACCTGCGTTCCGGCGCGGTCGCCCGCCGAGGAGCGTGAAACACGAGCGGATGCCGCGCATCGGCGCCGCACTGAGGAGAAGGCATCATGCGCAAGCTGTACTCGGGCCTCGCCTGGACGGTGTCGGGCGCCGTCGTCGTCCAGGCCGCCGCGATCGCGTTCGCGTTCGGCGGCATGCTCAACCTCATCGCCGAAGGCGGCGTCGTCGACAAGGCGCTGCTCGAGAGCTTCCAGGCTGCCGGCGTCGGCGAGATGGGATTCCTGGTCCACGGGCTCGTGGGCGGCGTGCTGATTCCACTCGTGGCGGTCGCGCTGCTCGTCGTGTCGTTCTTCGTCCGTGTTCGCGGCGCCAAGCTCTGGGCGGCGATCACGCTCGGGCTCGTGGTGCTGCAGGTGACGCTCGGGTTCTCGATCGTCGGCTCCCCGTACCTCGGCATCATCCACGGCGCGAACGCCCTCGCGATCGTCGTCGCCGGTGCGGTCGCCGCCCTCCGGGTGCGCCGCGCGCGCCGGACCGAGGCGGCGAGCCCCGAGGAGGCGACGAGCGATGCCGTCTCGGCGTGATCTCCTGCGATGCGCCGTCGTCGGCGTCGCGGTCGCGACCGCGCTCGGCGCCGGTGCGCTCGCGTGGAGCTCCACGCTGCTCGGCGAGTACTCGGTCATGGACATGGGCTCGGGCGACGGGCACGCCGGCCACGGCGGCCACGGTGCGGGTGCACCCGGTGGACACGGCGCGGCCGAGGCATCCGGCGCCGTCAGCGTGACCGCGCTGACGGCGCCCGACCGCCCCGCCGACGTGCGCGTCGAGCTCGTCGCCCGGCAGGGCACCGTCGAGGTGCCCGGAGGCCGGTCGATCGAGGGCTACACGGTGAACGGCACCTCGCCCGGGCCCGAGATCCGCGCCCGCCAGGGCGACCTCGTCGAGGTCGTGCTCGTCAACGAGTCGGTGGCCGACGGTGCGACGCTGCACTGGCACGGCATCGACGTGCCGAACGCGGCCGACGGCGTCGCGGGCATCACGCAGGACGCCGTGCCGGTCGGCGGTCGGCACGTCTACCGCTTCGAGGCACACGACGCCGGCACCTACTGGTACCACTCGCACCAGGTCTCGCACGTGCAGGTCGAACGCGGCCTGCTCGGGGCGATCGTGATCGAGCCGGCCGAGACCGCCGCCCGACCCGATGCCGCCCGCGAGCTCGACCGCACCGCCCTGCTGCACATCTACGGCGGCCAGCACACGCTCAACGGTCGCGTCGCCGACGAGCGCATCGCCGCAACTCCAGGCACGACGGTCCGGGTGCGCGTCGTCAACACCGACCAGGGCACCGCCGCGGTGTGGGCGGGCGTCCCGTTCCGCGTCGCCGCGACCGACGGGCACGAGGTGCACGAACCGGGCGAGGTCGACGGGCAGCGCCTGCTCATCCCCGCGGGCGGGCGGGCGGATGTCACGGTCGTGGCGCCCGATCGCGGCGCGGCGCGCCTGCACGTCGGCGGCGCCCGGAGCCTCCTCATCGGCGCGGTCTCGGACGCCGATGACTCCGCGCCGCCGGTGCGCCAGCCCGCGAAGACCCTCGACCTCCTCGCCTACGGCGCCCCTGCCCCGCTCGACTTCGACCCGGCCTCGCCCGACCGCTCGTAC
Organism: Agromyces sp. NPDC057679; assembly: GCF_042799635.1. Classification (NCBI taxonomy): domain Bacteria; kingdom Bacillati; phylum Actinomycetota; class Actinomycetes; order Micrococcales; family Microbacteriaceae; genus Agromyces; species Agromyces sp. NPDC057679. The sequence goes on from NZ_JBHVIK010000001.1 coordinate 800,223, forward strand.
GACTACGTCATCGCCCGCCGTTTCGGTCTCATCGACGGTCGCCCCGGCAACTTCTGGACGATCAACGGGCGCATGTTCCCCGACGTGCCGATGTTCGCGGTGACCGAGGGCGACGTCGTGGTGATGCACCTCCGCAACGACTCGGGCGACGTGCATCCCATGCACCTGCACGGCCACCACGTCGTCGTGCTCTCACGCGACGGCGTCGCGGCCTCGGGCAGCCCGTGGATCGTCGACTCGCTCGACGTGCACCCCGGCGAGTCGTACGACATCGCGTTCGTCGCCGACAACCCCGGCATCTGGAGCGATCACTGCCACACCCTCCCGCACGCCGTCGACGGACTCATCGCCCACGTCATGTACGACGGGATCACGACGCCGTTCACGATCAACGGCGACGCGGGCAACCGGCCCGAGTGACCGCAGCGGCGCGGCCCGCCGCCTCAGTCGACGAGCGCCCCCGCCGAGAGGTTCGCGATCGCGCCGGTCATCGACCGGGCACGGTCGGAGGCTGCGAACGCGAGGTACTCGGCGATCTCGTCGAGGGTGGGCAGCCGTCCGAGCATCGTCATGCCCTCGAGCCCGGTCAGCCAGTCCTCCATCGGGATGCCGCCGGCCGCCGCGATGCGCCCGAACATCTCGCCCGTGTACGACGTGGCGACCGCGTCGGACATGGCGTGCGGCCGCACGCAGACCACGCGCACCCCGTCGGGCCCGAGTTCGCCGGCGAGCGCGCGCGAGAACCCCTCGAGTCCGGCCGACTGCGCGGCGTTGCCGATGAGCCCGCGGCCGGTGAGCCGGGCGCCCGGCGTCGAGATCGTGAGGATCACGCCGCCCCGCTGCGCGATCATGGGCCGCGACACCGCCTTCGCCGTCACGAAGTTCGTCTGCAGGTACCCGACCACGGGGTGCAGGTAGTCGTCGAGCGAGGTCTCGGCGATCGGCAGGCCCTGCACGTGGTCGAAGCCGACGGCGTTGAGGGCGACGTCGATGCGGCCGGCGGCGGCGACCACCTCGTCGACGTGCCGGTCGACCGCGGCCTGGTCCATCGCGTCGACGACGGCGATCGCGACGTCGGCCCCCTCCGCTCTGACCGCGGTGGCCGCGGCTTCGAGGCGTGGCAGGCTCCTCCCCGCGAGGTACAACCGTGCGCCCTCGCGGGCGAACACCCGCGCCGCCGCGCCCCCGATCGACCCGCCGCCGCCGTGGATCACGGCCACCTTGTGCTCGAGCAGCATGTCGCACCTCCCCTTCGTCAATATGCAACTTCATGGTTGCACATGCGTGCGGGAGATGCAATCGTTCGATTGCAGTTCAGGCTTCGCGCGGCCGGAGCACGATGACCGGGATCTCCCGGTCGGTGATGCGCTCGTACCGCTCGAAGCCGCGGGCCGTCGCCGTGATCTGCGCCCATGCGGCGGCCCGCTCGGCGCCGTGCAGCTGCTCGGCGACGACGTCGATGCGCCGCCCCGCGAACTCGATGCGCACCTGATCGGGGTGACCGGCGATGTTGTAGTACCAGGCGGGGTTCTGCGGGGCGCCGTTCGCCGACGCGACGATGTACCTCGCGCCGCCACCGGCGGGGAACCACCGCACCGGCGTCACCCGCTCGAGGCCCGTGCGGCGACCGACCGTGACGAGCGCCAGCTTGGTGCCGCGACGGTCGCCCTTGTGGCGGATCCGCTCGGCCATGCGCTGGTTGGCCCACTGCTCGAACCGGTTGCGGGCCGGCTGATGCGCCCCGTGGGTACCGTTCGGCGTGTCGAATGCCATCGGATCGCCTCCTCTCGGTGGCGAGTGCTGCTCCACCTCAATCATCCCGCCGATTCGGCCCGCGCGGCACACCGAATTCCGTCGAATCAGGGGGTCCTGACCGCCGAGGCTCGCCGGGTGACCGATGCCTCACGGGGACGCCTAGACTCGCCGGGTGACCGACGCCCCCACCACCCGCCGCATCGAGCTGACGCTGCACAAGCCCTGGTTCGCGCTCTACTGGGGCGTCAAGCCGACCCTCGTCATCGACGGGCGCGGCCAGCCGAGCCAATGGGGCGTCGGAACCTGGCAGGTCCGCACCGACGAGCCGGCCGTCGTCGGCGCCTATCTCTTCAACCGGGTCTGGCGCTTCGGGGCGGCCGAGTTCACGCTCGCGCCGGGGCATCCCGCAGCGCTCGTCTACCGCGCGCCCGCGCTGCCGTTCCTTCGCGGGCGCTTCCGCCCAGCTGAATAGGATGTCCCTGAACCGACCCCCGGAGAGGACGCCCATGTCATTCGGCGACGCGATCACGACGGTGCTGCGCAAGTACGCCGACTTCAACGGGCGGGCCGCTCGGCCCGAGTTCTGGTGGTGGATCCTCTTCTACGCCCTCGTCGCGGCCGCGCTCGGCGTGTTCAACGTGATTCCGATCGGCGATGCGTCGAGCCTCGGCGCCGTGCTCTCGAGCCTCTGGGGCATCGCCATGCTGCTGCCGACGCTCGCCGTGATCGTGCGACGCCTGCGCGACACCGGCCAGAGCTGGGGCCACGTGTTCTGGCTGCTCGTGCCGATCGCCGGGCTCATCGTGCTCGCGATCATGCTCTCGCAGCCGGGCAAGCCGGGCGTCGTCACCGCCTGATCGCGGGCACGGCACCCGCTGCGCGCCGCGCACCCCGGGCGTAGGCTCACCCCCATGACCATTCAACGGATGGACAACGTCGGCATCGTCGTCGACGACCTCGACGCCGCGGTCGCCTTCTTCGTCGAGCTGGGCATGGCCGTCGAGGGCCGCGCTCCGATCGAAGGCCCCTGGGCCGACCAGACCGTCGGGCTCGACGGCATCCGCAGCGAGATCGCCGTGCTCGTCACGCCCGACGGCCACGGCCGGCTCGAGCTCGCGAAGTACCTCGAGCCCGCGGCATCCGAGATGTCACCGCCGAACCCGCCGCCGAACACGCTCGGCCTCCACCGCGTGATGTTCGCCGTCGACGACGTCGACGACACCGTCGCCCGCCTGCGCGGGCACGGCGCCGAACTCCTCGGCGAGATCGCGAACTACGAGGGCATCTACCGGCTCTGCTACCTCCGCGGCCCCGCCGGCATCATCGTGGCGCTCGCCGAGCGGCTGGGCTGAGGGCCGGCTGCGAGCGGGCACGCTGCCGCCCGCACCTCAGTGCCATCCCGGTTGACGCGCCTCCAGCACCGGAGGAGTCTGCAGGTACGGGCTCCCACCGCGACGAGGGCACTCTCCGCCGCGTACGACCCCGACGGTCGAGCCCGGTGCTGGAGGTGACCATGTCATCCACCGCTGAGACGAAGACCGGCTGGCAGCAGGTCAAGGGGCTGGTGCTCACCGCCGGGGCGCTCGCCGGCGCGATCCTCGCCGTCATCGGCGTGTGGAATCTCTTCTTCAGTCCCGACCAGGGCGAGCAGGCGTCGGCCGAGCTCACGATGATCGGCGAACAGAAGCTGCACGATTTCGATTTCGACGAAGCGACCGAGGGCCTCACATCGACGCCGGAGGGCATGCCACCCGGCCGAATGACGATCGACCTGGTCGCAGCTCCCGCGCCGTCTCCCGGGACCGGCGACGAGCTCGACGACGCGGGAACAGACCCCGCCGATCCCGCCGATCCTGCCGATCCCGCCGATCCCGCCGATCCCCTCCAGGAGATCCCGACGCCCTCGGATGCGCCGGTCATCCCCGAACCCCTGGCGCCGATCCCGAACCCGCCGCCCACGCCCGGCATCGAGACCGATGACCCCACGGAGGCTCCCGCCCGCCGATTCGACCTCGTTCCGCGGGCCGAGGCGCTCCGGTCGCTCGGCGGAAGCGTCGGCGTCGAACGCTACGACCCGACCGACCAGGAGTTGACGACCGCGTTGCTCTCGGTCCCCGAGAACGTCGACCTGTCCGATGCCGGCGGCGACGCACTTTCCACGGACGAGGCCGCGGCCCAACTGGCGGCGGATCTCGCCGAGGTCGAGTCCTCCGAGGAGGACGGCACCCTGAACCCGCACGGCTACAACATCATGGTGAACTACCGGCTCGACTGGCTGCGCGGCGAGCGCCTGGTGCTGACCTGGTCGGTGCACAGCGACGACGCGGCGAGCGGGTGGGCCTCAGACCGACTCGGGATCCGGTTCACCCCGACGACCGAGCACGACAGCGGCACCGCGTACATCTGGGCGCCCGACCTCGAGTCGCTCGGCCCGCACACCCTGGAGGTCAAGATCTACCACCTCGCGAAGAACGCGCTCCTCACCGCCAAGCCGCTGGAGCTGCCGGCGGACTGACGTCCGCCCCGACACGCTCGTCGTCGGGCTCCTCGAGGCCTAGCCGAGGCCGGCGCGCCCCTCCGAGGCATCCAGCTCGCCCTCGACCGGGCGGTTCGAGAGGCCGACCGATCCGGCGCCCGGCTCGCCCTTCGACAGCGCCGCCGACACCGCGACCGACTCGTCGACGTCGGGGTACTGCGGACGCAGCTGCACCGGCTGGCGGCGGCGCTGCTCGCGCTTCGCCTTGCGCGAGGCGGCGAGGAGGTTCAACGCCTCGACGAGGATGGCGAACGCCATCGGCGCGTAGATGAGCGCCTTGTCGATGTGCACGCCGAAGCCCTCGGCGATGAGGAACACGCCGATCAGCAGGAGGAACGACAGGGCGAGCATCTTCACCGTCGGGTGGCGGTTCACGAACGTGAAGATGAAGCGCGCCGCGAACAGCATGATCGCGAACGAGAGCACGACGACGGTGACGATCACGACGAGGTTCTCGGTCATGCCGACCGCGGTGATCACCGAGTCGAGCGAGAACACGATGTCGAGCGCGAGGATCTGCGCGAGCACCGAGCCGAAGGTGATGCGCTTCGGCGCGGCGCCGTGCTCCTCCTCGGCGCCCTCGAGCTTGTGGTGGATCTCGGTGACGGCCTTGTAGACGAGGAAGAGCCCGCCGGCGATGAGGATGAAGTCCTTCACGGAGAAGCCCATGCCGAACCAGACGACCACGTCTTCTTTCAGCGTGATGATCCAGCCCGCGAAGAACACGAGCACGACGCGGATCACCATCGCGAGCGTCAGGCCGAGGTTGCGGGCCTTCGCCTGCTGCTCCTTCGGCAGCTTCGACGCGAGGATCGAGATGAAGATCACGTTGTCGACGCCGAGCACGATCTCGAGCACGAACAGCGTGACGAAGACGGCGATGAGGTCGGGGGTCAGGGCGAGGGAGAAGTCCACCCGTTCATCGTAGAGAGGCTCCGCGGTCTTATGCGGGAGCGGGCTCCGACCGAAGCACCTCGGCACGAAGTTCCGTCTGCAGCTCCTGCACGATCGCCGCGGTCTCCGCCTCGGTGATGAGGCGGAGCGCGCCCCGAGGCGAGATCGGCACGAGGGCGAGGTGGATGTCACGGCCCTCATGCCGCACGACGAACTCGACGGCCGGCGTCCAGCGAACACCCATGAGCGTCTCGCCGACCTCGATCGCCGAGATCTGCTGCACGCGGACCGCGAGCGCCGGTGACGCCGCACCGCCAACGAAGAACCTCAGCGCGCCGTCGACGATGACGACGGTGCCCAGCGCGCTCGACGACACCCTGGCGCCGAGCTGTCGGGCCGACTGGGCGAAGTCGGGGGTGGCCGAGCACGCGAACTGCATGGCGCTCGGAAAGGCCGCGGTGAGCCGAGACTGTCGCGCACGGGATCGAAGCACGAGCCACAGCGTCACGGCCGCAACGACGACGATGACGACGACCACTGCGATCACGAGGGGACCGAAGAGGTCGTCGCCCCGCTGGGCGGAGTTCGCCAGGCGAGCGGCCTGCAGGGCGATGAAGACGCCGCCGAAGACGACGGCGATCGCCACCGGCAGCCATCGACGAATACCGGTCGTCTTGCGGGTCGCCATGCCGGGTCCTCTCGTTCGGGAGCACCAGCATAGGCGCCGACGCCTCAGCGTGTGAGCTCGGCCTCCTCGTCGAGGTGGCCGAGCTTGTACGGGTTCGCGATCGAGAAGATGCGCGTGATGCGCCCGCCCTCGACCTCGAAGCAGATCGCTCCCGCCAGTGCGCCGTCGACCTCGCCGCGGATCGCCGGGTGCCCGTTGACCCATGTCGGCCGCGCCTCGAACGGCAGGCCGAGCTTCGCGAGCCCGCCGAGCAGGTAGCGGGCGATCTTGTCGGCACCGACGATCGGGCGGCGAGCCGCCCCCTTCACGAAGCCGCCGCCGTCGGCGACGGAGACGACGTCGGGTGCGAGCACGTCCATGAGGCCCTGCAGGTCGCCCGAGTTCACCGCGGCGACGAACCGGGCGACGACGGCCTCCTGCTCCGCGCGGTCGACCGCCACGCGCGGGCGCCGGGCGGCGACGTGCTCCTTCGCGCGGTGCGCGATCTGGCGCACCGCGGCCGTCGTCTTGCCCACCGCATCGGCGATCTCGTCGTACGACACGTCGAACACTTCGCGCAGCACGAACACCGCGCGCTCGGTCGGCCCGAGCGTCTCGAGCACGGTGAGCATCGCGATCGAGACGCTCTCGGCGAGCTCGACGTCGTCGGCCACGTCGGGGCTCGTGAGCAGCGGCTCGGGCAGCCACTCGCCCACGTACGACTCGCGCCGGCGCGACCGGGTGCGCAACTGATTCAGCGCCTGCCGTGTCACGATCCGCACGAGGTACGCGCGCTCGTCGCGCACCTCCGTACGGTCGACGGCGTTCCAGCGCAGCCACGACTCCTGCAGCACGTCCTCGGCGTCGGCCGCCGAGCCGAGCATCTCGTACGCGACGGTGAAGAGGAGGCTCCGGTGCGTGACGAACGGGTCGTCGGTCATGACGCCGAGCCTACGACTTCGGCCGGGGCATCCGTCGTCGCCGTGGCCGGCGCGCGCGTCGCGAGCGGCGGCAGCTCGCACGCGTCGGCGTAGCCCTCCGAATGGATGCCGAGGGCGACGTTCATGCGCGAGCTCATGTTCATGAACGCGACCTTCGCGGTGAGCTCGATGAGCGCGGCCGGACCGAGCTCGTCGAGCAGCGCCGCCGACAGCTCGTCGGTGACGGCGGGCGGGGTCTGGCTCATCGCCTCGGCGTACTCCATGACGTTGCGTTCGAGGGGCGTGAACACGGATGCCTCGCGCCAGACCGGCACCTGCCGGGCCTTCGCCTCGTCGAGCCCCTCGTTGTGCGCCTTGTAGTAGTTGAAGTCGAGGCACCAACTGCAGCCGATGTACGCCGCCGTCGCCATCACGGCGTAGCTCGCGAGGTTGTGATCCAGCTCATCGAGGGCCTCGATCTTGCGGCCGATGCCCATCGACGCGCGCATGAGGGCGGGATGGTGCGCGAGCACCCCCATCGAGTCGGGCACCTGGCCGAGCATGCGCTTGGCTGCGATCTTCACGACGGTGCCGAAGACGCCGGTGAGCTCGGTCGGCGGAATGCGGGTCTGGGTGGTCATCGTGTCCTCCTGCGATCGTCGACGGCCCGGGGTTCGGTTCCCGGGATCATCCCGTCGCACATGAAGACACCGACCGGGGCGGCCGTGTGACATCCGCGCAGAAATCTCTTCTCGGCGACCGCGACGGCGTCACGTCGTGGCATGGCAGAGGCGGCGACGCACCCAGCCCGAGGCATCCGCCTGCGCGAGCTCGCCCGAGCGGATCGCGCGGACGAACTCGATCGCCTCCTCGCTCAGGCGACCGTCGGCGGTGTCGGGGGTATCGCGGAGCACCGTGACGGTGAGCCATCGCGCGAGCCGTCCGCCGATGCGGACCGTCACGGCCACGGTGCCCGCGAAGTGGCGCGCCTGGCCGTCGGTGTCGTCATCGACGGCCAGGCGGAAGCCGCGTCCGCGCAGGCGATTGCGGCCGCCTCCCGCCGCGTCGAACAGCCACAGGGGTCCGCGCCGCACGCCGGCGATCCGCCCGAGTTCCTTGAGGAACCGCCGGTTCGAGTAGCCCCGCTCGGCGAGGCGGGCGATCGAGTCGGCGAGGGCGGCGCAGGCGTCCATCCCTTCACTGTACGAGGGCGGGAACCGGTTCGAGCGCGGGCGCAGCTCGGAGCGAACGCTCCTGCGGACTACCGCGCCGGGGAGACGGCCGAGGCGATGACCTGGGCGAGATCCACGGGGCGACTCCACATGGGCCAATGGCCGGTGGGGAGGTCGACGAAATCGACCTGCGTCAACCTGCTCACCTCTGCGAACATCGGATGCCCCGCGGCAGCGAGCTCCCGGATCTGGCCGCTCGTGATGGAGCAGCACACCAGCGTCGTGGGGACGTCGAGGCGCTCGTCGTCGGTGAGCGTGACGGTCTGGCGCAGAACGGCGCCCGGCTCGGGAACGGCCCGGCGACGGAACCGCTCGAGGTCGTCGGGACTCAACCCGTCGAGGCTCGCGTTGGCGGCGAGATCCTCGAACGCGGGCAGCGGGAGCTCGTCGAGATCGGCGGGTGCATCGGGGGCGAAGACGCTGCCCGGAGCGAGCGGGCCGCTGTCGACCCAGACCACGCGGCGGAGCAGGTCGGGGTGCCGGTCGAGCAGCATGCTGACCGGCGCGTTGGCGCCGCTGTGCGCGACGATCACCGCCGGGCCGTGTCCGGTCGCAGCGTCCTGGGCCAGCGCACGTTCGATCGCGTCCACCTGGTCGTCCAGGGTCCTCGAAGCGCGCTGCGCGTCGTCGGAATCGAGCCCGGGCAGGGTCAGCGCGGTGGCGCGGTGGCCGGCTCCGCGCAGGTGCCGGGCGACGTCGTCCCAGGCCCATGCCCCCAACCAGTGGCCGGGGATCAGGAAGATGGTCGGGTTCTGCTCGTCATTCGTCATGTCTCCACTCTCGCGGTCTGCCTGGACAACGGGATGTCACTATTTCTGGCACGAATTTGAGATGATGCTCTGGTGAAACGAGCTGAGCGCCTCCACGCGCTCTCGGAGATGCTGCGCCGCCAAGGGTCTCGCGGGTACACCGCGGGGCGAATGGCGGCGGAGTTCGGCGTGTCGGTCCGCACGATCAAGCGAGACCTGGCCTCCCTCGAACGCAGCGGCGCACCCCTGTGGTCCCGTCCCGGCCCCGGTGGGGGCTACGGGCTGACGGAGATGGCCAGCCTTCGACCGGTCAGCCTGAGCCCCGCGCAGGCCGTCGCGATCCTGGCGGCGGCGTCCGCCGCCCCCGATGCTCCCTACGCCGACCTGGCCTCCTCGGGAGTGCAGAAGATCCTCGACGTCCTCGATCCCGCCGCGCGGGCCAGAGCCCGAAGGCTGGCGGATCGCGTCTGGGTCGACGCACCGCCCACTCCGAAGCGGGCCGTCAGGTCGGCGCTCGAGGAGGCGATGACCGAACAACGGGTGGTCCGCATCCGCTACACCTCGTCCGACGGCACGAGCACGACGCGCGACGTCGAACCGGTGCTCTTCGCCTCGACGAGCGGGCAGTGGTACCTGATCGGCTGGTGCCGGCTGCGCGACGCGATGCGCTGGTTCCTGATCGCCCGAGTGCAACAGGCGCGGGTCACCGCACTCCCCTGCACCGGACACACCGTCGACGAGATCGGAGCTCCACCCGCGACGGCACGACCGGTGCACGGACGTGACGACTGACTGCCCTCTCGACGGCTCCGGTCACCTCGCCTCGTCGACCACCGGGGCGAGATCTGCGGGCTGCGGCTCCGTCAGCGGCAGCGCGTCGCCGAGGATCGGCGCGAGCGCGGAACGCGCCGGGCCGAGGTAGCGGCCGAGTTCGGCTCGCCCGTAGCGGATCGGCACCGGCGCCGTGCCCTTCGCCGGGTACATCTCGTACTCGTCGCGCAGGGTGCCGAGGAAGTGCGGGCCGAGCGCCGGGGCCGCCCCCGCGATGACGACCTCCTGCGGGTCGAGGAGGGCCGCCATGATGCGCAGCGCGCGTGAGAGGGCGCGGGCGCCGAACGCCATGCGCTCGCGGGCGTCGGCGGTCGAGGCGAGCAGGCTCGTGTCGTGGCCGTCGAGCTCGTCGGTGTAGGCGTCACCGAGCATCGCGCTCATCGAGGCCGCCGATTCGAGGCATCCCGACAGCCCGCAGCGGCAAGTCGATCGAGCGCCCTCGAACACGACCCGGACGTGGCCGATCTCGCCGGCCCGACCGGTGGCCCCCGACAACAGCGTGCCGCCGTTGGTGACGGCGGCGCCGACCCCCTCGCCGAGGTGCACCACGAGCCGGATCACGCCCTCGCCGGCGTCGGCGGCCTCGGTGAGGGCCTCGGCGTCGACGTCGTTGACGACCGAGGTCGGGGCGTCGATCGCCTCCTCCAGCAGGCTCGCGAGCGGCACCCCGAACCAGCCGAGCTGCACGCTGTCGACGACGACGCCGTCGGCCGTGACCCCGGGCACCTGCACGCAGGCGGCGAGGACGCGCGACTCGATGCCCTTCGTGATCTCGCGGACCGCGTCGACGACTGCCGAGACCTCCACCCCGTCCGGGTGGTCGACCCGACGGCTCGCGACCGTGCGGCCGGCGAGGTCGACGAGCGCGGTGTCGACGGCGCGCGTGCGCACCACCGCGACGACGATGAGGTGGGTGTCGCCGTCGATCTCGAGTCGGGTCGCGCGCTTGCCGCCGGTGCTCTCGGCGGGGCCGGTCTCGGTGACGAGGCCGACCTCGATGAGCTCGGCGACGAGCGACGACGCGGTCGCCGAGGTGAGGCCTGTGCGGCGCGCGATGACGGCGCGGGTGACCGGCGCGGGCTCGCGTGCGATGAGGCCGAGCGCCCGGAGCAGGTTGTCGCGGCGGATCACCGTCTGCGCGTCGGGCACCCCGTCGCTCGCGAATCGGCGCAGGAGAGCGGATCGGCGCTGCGGACTGGCGGTGCTCACGGTCATCGTCTCCTCGGTCGGGCGAAACGGTCGCCGGCCGCGCTGCCGGGCACGAGAACATCTTGCCCCTTGACGCGTCCACAGCGATCGCCTAGGTTCGACCCAACTTAGTTTACTAAGTCAACAAAGTGGGCCGGATGCACGGATTTCCTCCGTCGCACGAGTTCCGCGGTCGGGGATTGGCCGCGGGACTCCCCCGCCCCGTCCGCGCGCCCTACCGCCGATCCGCGGTGCTGCGCGCCGTCGGCGCGGCGACGACTCCGTGGCTCGGGCGACACACACGATCGTCGAGAAGTTGGAGGCAATGATGCAATCAATTCGCAAGACGTTGGCCACGGCAGGAGTCTGCGCCGTCGCCCTGGCCGGGGCGCTCGTGCCGCTGCCGGCCGCCGCGGCCCCGCCAACGGGACCGCTGCCCGCCGTGAGCCCCACCCCGCAGTCGATCGACCGCGCCGGTTCCGACCTCAACGTGCCCGGGCGCGTCGAGGTCGTCGTCGACGACGGCACCGACGCCGCCGCGCTGGCAGCGCTCCGCGAGACCCTGACCGCGCACGGCGTCGACCGCATCGACGAACGCGCCACCCGGTCGGGCCGGGCCCCGCTCACGATCGAGCTGGGTGCGGCTTCGCGCGGCGACATCCGCTCGGTGCTCGGCGAGACCGAGGTCCCGACCCATGCCGAGGGCTACGCGATCCGCGCCGATGCGTCGAAGGGCCCGCTCGGCACCGTCGCGCTCGGCGGCGTCGACGCCGCCGGCCAGTACTACGCCGTCAAGACCCTCGAGCAGCTCTTCGTGCCGAAGGACGACGGCGGGTACCGCATCGCCGGCGCCTCGGTCAGCGACTTCCCCTCGATGCCGCTTCGCGGCACGATCGAGGGCTTCTACGGCAACCCGTGGACCCACGAGGAGCGCCTCGACCAGCTCGAGTTCTACGGCGACGTCAAGGCGAACACCTACATCTACGCGCCGAAGGACGACCCGTACCACCGCGACAAGTGGAAGGACCCGTACCCCGCCGACAAGCTCGCCGAGCTCGGCGAGCTCGTGGAGACCGCGACCGACAACCACGTGCGATTCACTTTCGCCCTCTCCCCCGGCAACACGGTCTGCTACTCGAGCGACGCCGACTACCAGGCCCTGACGGGCAAGCTGCAGCAGATGTACGACCTCGGCGTGCGGGCGTTCAACATCCCGCTCGACGACATCGACTACGGGCGCTGGCACTGCGACGGCGACCGCACCGCGTTCGGCGCACCGAGCGGGCGCACCGCCGGCATCGCGCAGGCCTCGTTCCTCGACCGCGTGCAGAAGGAGTTCGTCGAGACGCACGAGGGCGTGCAGCCGCTGCAGATGGTGCCGACCGAGTACTACAACACGAGCGACTCGGGCTACAAGACCGCACTGCGCGGCATGGACGAGGACGTCGTCGTGATGTGGACCGGCGAGGGCGTCGTGCCGCAGGAGGTCACGGTCGCACAGGCGCAGAAGGCCGCCACCGTGTTCGGCGGACCGACCTTCCTCTGGGACAACTACCCGGTCAACGACTACGGCCAGACCTCGGGCCGCCTGCTGCTCGCCCCGTACGACAAGCGCGAGGCCGGGCTCGGCGAGTACCTCTCGGGCATCGTCTCGAACCCGATGAACCAGGCCGCCGCGAGCAAGATCGCGATCTTCGGCGTCGCCGACTTCACCTGGAACGACGAGGCGTACGACGCCGCGCACGACTGGTCGCAGGCACTGCGATTCATCGCGAACGGGGATGCCGCGACGGCGGCTTCGCTGCGGGTCTTCGCCGACCTCAACCACCTCGCACCGAGCTTCGGGGCGCCGTGGCAGCCGCAGTCGCCCGAGCTCAACGCCCGGATCGCCGCGTTCTGGGCGAGCTGGGAGGCCGGCGACAAGGCCGGCGCGGTCGCCGACCTCCGCGAGTACGCGGCGGCCATCGCCGACGCGCCCGACGCGATCCGCAACGGGCCGACCGATGCGGCGTTCGTCGCCGACGCGAGCCCGTGGCTCGACGCGACCGCCCTCTGGGGCGCGGCGACCGTCGAACTGCTCGACGCCGTGCAGGCGAGGATCGACGGCGACGAGGCATCCTCGACCGAGCTCGCGGCGTCGGCGAAGGCGACGGCCGCCGCGGCCGCCGCGGTCGTCGTCGACCCCGTCGACAACGCGTGGGGCAAGGCCAAGGTGCGCATCGCCGACGGCGTGCTCGACGTGTTCCACGGCCGCATCGGGTTCACGCTCGCGATGTGGGAGGCGGGTGACGTCGTCAACGTCGCACCGAAGGGCACGGCGACCGCGTCGAGCGTCGAGGTGCCGCAGTTCGGCGCGCCGAACGTCAACGACGACAAGACGACGACGCGCTGGGCCTCGGGCTACAGCGACGACTCGTGGGTGCAGGTGAAGCTCGCCGAGCCGACCGTCGTGCGCGGCGTCACCCTCAACTGGGAGTCGGCCTGCGCGAACGCGTACGAGCTGCAGACCTCGAAGGACGGGGCGACGTGGACGACGATCCGCACGGTCGACGACTCGACCTGCGGGCTCGACATCTTCACCTTCGACGAGGCCGACCCGGTGCAGTACGTGCGCATGCAGGGCATCGACCGCAAGACGACGTGGGGCTACTCGATCTGGGAGTTCGGCATCTACGCGGCGAAGTGAGGTTCGTCGCCCGGTGATCGGGCGATCAGCCGACCGGTGCCCTTCCGCTCATCACGAGTGGGAGGGCGCCTCCGCGTGCGCGGTGCGATCCGTCATTCAGTCGGTACCGTCGGCGAGCACCGCGCGCAGCCGTGACCGGCACTCCGCCACGAACTCGGGGAACGTCTCCCAGTAGTACGGGATGCCCGAGACGGCGACGCCGATCGCCCACGCGCGGGCGCGCAGCCAGGTCGCCTCATCGAGCTGCGCCGCCGCGAAGTACGCGTCGCGAGCGGCGGGCGGCAGATCCCACACCGGCGCGTGCTCGGCGTCTGGCGCGCCGACCGAGAGCGCGCCGAAGTCGATCACCGCGTGCAGGCGGCCGTCGCGCACGAGCAGGTTGCCCGGTCGCAGGTCGCCGTGCAGCCAGACGGGGCCGGCAGTCGAGTCGGGCATCGCCACCGCCTCGCGCCACCACCGCTCGAGGGTGTCGACGGCGAGCTCGTCGCCGACGAGCCGCCGGCATTCGTCGAAGTGGGCGCCGATCCACTGGTCGGCATCGTGAAGGCTGCCGCCGCGATACCAGCTGAGCTCGCCGTCGCGGCTCGCGCCCATGAGGTCTATCGAGTGCAGCTCGCGCACGAAGCCGGCGAGGTCGGCACCGAACGCCGACCAGTCGTCGACGTTGCGCGACTCGGGCACGGCCCCGTCGATCCAGCGCACGACCGCCCACTCGGCCGGGTAGTCGGCGCTCGGCGCGCCCGCGAACTCGGTCGTCGGCACGCGCAGGGTCAGCCGCGGCGCGAGCCGCGGCACCCACTCCCGCTCCGTGCGCAGCGACGCGGCCTTGTCGACCGTCCGAGGCATCCGCACCAGCAGCTCGTCGCCCAGCCGGAACATGCGGTTGTCGGTGCCGGCGCCCGCCTCGGCGAGGGGCAACTCGGCCCACTCGGGACGGTCACGGCGCAGCAGGGCGGCGACGAGCTCGGCGTCGATGGTCAGCTCGTCGTCGTGCAGGGGCATCCGCCCATTCTGCCGGTCAGTCGAGCGGTGCGTACTTCGCGGCGATGATGCCCGAGTCGTACACCTCCGTGCTGAGCAGCCGCAGCCCGACCGGATGCGGCGAGCGCAGCCGGTCCTCGGCGTTGCCCACGATGAACGGGTGGATGCCGACGTGCACCTCGTCGACGAGCCCGGCGTCGACCAGCGCGGCAGCCACCCCGCCGTACCCGTGCGAGACGATCGAGGAGTACCGGCCGCGGAGGGCCCGCACGGCCTCGGCCAGGTCGCCCTCGATGAGGGTGCAGTTCCAGTCGAGCGGGCCGATCAGCGTCGTCGAGGCGACGAACTTCGGCAGTGCGTTGTAGTGCGCGGCGAAGCCGCGTTCGTCGGTCTGCGCCGGCCAGTACTCGCGGAAGAACTCGTAGCTGCGCCTGCCGAGCAGCACGGCGTCGGCCCCGAACACGAGTTCGTCGCTCGCTCGCTGCAGCCCCGGGTCGTTCTCGTCGAACCAGTGCTCCATCTGGTCGAACGCCCCGTCGAGCGTCATTTCGAAGGAGATCGTCACCTTGCCCATGCGCCCCAGCATGCCCCGAGCACGGCGCCGTGTCGATGCCTTGCGGGACACGTCGACACCTGCGCCCCATGCTTCGATCGTGACGCTCCGAGGTCATCCCTTCCAGCCGGCGCGTTCGATCGTGCGCATGACGGCCTGCAGCTCGGTCTCGTAGCGGGCCGTGTCGGTGGCGTAGCCGGCGCGGGCGACCTCGGCGGCGAAGGCGTACGCGTCGGGCAGCTTCGTGAACGCCTTCGCGTAGCGCTGGTGCCGGAGCACCCGCCCGTGCGCGAGGAAGGCGGCGGCCGCGTCGGGGTAGGCGCGGAACCACGCCTTCACGACGTAGTCGTACTTGCCGTCGGCCCGCGGGGTGACCGAGATCACCTCGGGGTACTTCACGTCGGGCGTCGAGTGGACCTCCCTGGTCCGCCACAGCTGGCGCGTCGCCTCGGGGTCGGTCGCCCTGGCCTTGATGCCGAAGAAGTTGTACCTCGCCGCGCGAGCACCCCATCCCGACTCGAGCGCGGCCTGCGCGAGCGTGACGAGCGCGGGCACGCCGCTCGATGCCTCGCTGGCCCGGGCGTGCGGGCCGTAGACCTCGACGAACCGCTTGGGCGGCAGCTTCACGTTCGTGTGACCCTGGTCGGGTGGCGCCGGTGCCGGCTTCGGTGCGGGTGCCGGCTTCGGCGGAGGCGGTCCGCCGCCGATCCCGGGCACGCCGCCCGCGAACAGAACGCTCGGGCTCCGCGCGCCCTCCCACGAGAGCTCGACGTGCGCGTGGTCGGTGTGCGGGCTCACTCCCCCGTAGGGCCGCCACCCCGCACTGCGGCGCGGCCAGCTCCACTGCTGCCGGTTCCAGATGATGTAGACCACCTGCAATTCGACGGCGTTCTGCTGCAGCCAGGCGATGTAGTCGGCCGTCTG
The DNA here is from genome assembly GCF_042799635.1 of Agromyces sp. NPDC057679. Lineage (NCBI taxonomy): Bacteria > Bacillati > Actinomycetota > Actinomycetes > Micrococcales > Microbacteriaceae > Agromyces > Agromyces sp. NPDC057679. The sequence continues at coordinate 816,139 of NZ_JBHVIK010000001.1, forward strand.
CTTCGCCTGCACCGGGTCGGATGCCGCGGCGTAGAGGTCGATCGCACGGCCCTCGCCGTGGATGGAGGGTGCGGTGCTGCCGCGCACGGAGCGGCAGTTGTAGATTCCGGCCTTCCGCCCGGTCAACCGCTTCCACTGCGCCGCCATCGCGGTCGCCCCGGCCTGCGCCTTGCCGGTGCATCCGGCGAACTTCGTCTGCCGCACGACGCCCGCAGCCCGATCGGGGGTCGCCGTCTGCGCGGGCTTCTGCGGGGTGTCGGGCTTCGGCGTCGGCAGCGGGGTCGGCGCGGGGCGGGTGCGCCGGGCCTGCCGGTGGGCCTCGACCTCGCGCTTGGCCCGCACCGCGGCATCCCCCGAGAGGTACGTCCAGATCGACCAGGTGCCGCGCACGTCGACGTGCGCGAAGCTCGCGGCGACGCCGATGCCGAGGTCGGGCCCGCCCACGTCGATCGCGAGCTTCGCGATCTGCGTGCCGGTGAGCCCGCGGATGGAGATGTCGGCGGCCTGGCCGGAGCAGTGCCGGCTCAGGGTCGCCTGCTTGCCGCGCGCGGCGTACACCGCCTGGTTGCGCGCCCACGAGCGGTAGCCCGACCCGATGCGCACGGGCTTGCCCGCGCGATCCCGGATCGCCTGCAGCAGGTGCACCAGCGCGGGCGAGATGCGGGCGACGGGCGCGGCGCGGCCGCCGCTCGTCACGAGCTCCTTCACGGTGAAGTTCTTCGACAGCGTGGTCGCGTGCACGGCCGGGCCGGTCTGCAGCAGCGGGAGCCCGGTGCCGTGCGGATCCCAGTGCTCCTGGCCCTTGCCCGTCGCCCCCGTCGCCGCCTGCAGCTTCGCACCGCTCGGGAAGTCCTCGCCGAGGAACTCGGGTGCCGCGTCCTCGAACGCGGCCTGCCCGCCCTCGTCCTCGTCCTCGAGGGCGAATCCGGATGCCCCGGGCGCGGACTCGTACCCGGTCTCATCGCCGAACGCCTCGGGGTCGAACTCCTCGGGTTCGAACGACTCGGGCTCGAACTGCTCGAAGGCGAACTCCTCGGGTTCGAACTCCTCCGGTTCGAAACCCTCGTCGGCGGCCTGCTCGGTCTCGAACGACTCAGCGCCGAACCCCTCGTCCTCGGCGTCCCCGGACTCCTCGGGCTCGAACGCCTCCGAGAACTCCCCCGTGTGGAATCCCTCGTCCTCGTCCTCGCCCTCCTCGTCGAGCCATTCGCCCTCCCCGGCGGCCTCGCGGGCGTCGACATCGAACTCGCTGATGACCTCGAGCTCTTCCTCGGCGAATCCCGCGGCCTCCCACTCGTCCGTCTCCGCCGTCGCCGGCGGCATCCAGGCCTCGCCCTCGTCGAGCCTCTCCGCCTCGAGCTCACCGCTCCCGCGGCCGCCGCAGTCGACGCGCTTCGCGCCGACCTCCGCCCCCGCATCGGCGAGCAGCTGCCGGCCGAACCGGCGCGGGATGTCGTTGTGCCCGACCGAGGTGCGCTCGACCCGGAACCGCGGTGCGAGCGCGGCGGCGCCCGGCCGCGACAGTGCGGCGCAGAGCGCGGTCGCGACCACGCCGCTCTGCGCCGCGGTGCCGGCGCCGAAGAAGACCCGCATGGCGGGCGCCGTGGCCGCCGGCTGCCCCGCCGCCTGCGCGACCCGGCGACGCATCCACGAGATGAGGTTCGCCGCCGAGCCGTAGAGCGCGTCGTAGGCGAACACCTCGTCGGGGTCGGCGTGCGCGAGGATGCGGTTCAGCGGGTCGCCGCCGCCCGAGTGCGCCGTGAGGATGAGCCGTCCGCGGGCGGCGGCGATGCCGGTCTGCTCGCGGAACCGCTCGAGGCCCTCGGCGACGAGCGCGTCGAGCGCGCCCGGCTTCACGAGGGCGGGGAAGGTGAAGCGGTCCGACCGCTTCGCACTCGGCTCCGACTTGCCACGGGGCAGGAGGAGCAGCGTGGGACGACTGCGTCCGCCCCCGCCGGGGCTCGCCGGGTCGCCGAAGTCGAGGCCGCTGATCGGCTCGACGCTCGTCGGCAGGCGCATCTGCCGGCCGGGCCCCGAGTAGCCGTGCAGGTGCACGACGACGTCGACCGTCGAGGGCGAGCTCATCGCGTTCCAGCGCATGACCATCGCGGGCGCGGCGCCCCCGTGGCCCGCCAGCACCGCGACGGTCGGCACCTCCGCGCGACCGCCGCTCGTCGTTCCCGGCGTGCTCGGCGCGCCCGGTCGCGGGGCGGGCACGGGCACGGGACGCGGAGCCGGACGTGAGCGCCGGGCCGCGCGGTAGGCGGTGAGCTCGGCCGCGACCGCCGACCAGTTCTTCACCCCGCCGTAGTTCCATAGCGTCCAGGTGCCGCGCACGTCGAGGTGCGCGAAGCCGACGCCGACGCCGACCCCGATGTCGGGACCGATCGCGTCGATCGCGAGCTTCGCGATCTGCGTGCCCGACATGCCCGCGATCGACACGTCGGCCGCCTGGCCCGCGCAGTGGCGGCTCTTCGTCGGCCGTTTGCCGCGGCCGCGGTAGACCGCCTGGTTGCGCGCCCACGAGCGATAGCCCGAGGTGATGCGCACGGCGACGCCGGCGCGGTCTCGCAGCGCCTGCAGCGCGACGACGAGCTCGGGCGAGATGCGGGCGACGGGCGCGGCGCGGCCGCCGCTCGTCACGAGCTCCTTCACGGTGAAGCTCTTCGAGAGCTTCACCGCCTGCACGGCCGGCCCGGTGTCGAGCAGCGGCAGCTTGGGCCCGATCGGATCCCAGTGCTCCTGCCCGTCGCCGGTCGCGCCCGACGTGATGCGCAGCGTCGCACCGTTCGCGAACGTCACGGTGCCGGCGGCCTCGTCCTCGCCGAACCACTCGGGCTCGGCGAACGACTCGGGATCGGCGAACGACTCCGGGTCGCCGAAGTCCTCCGGCTCAGCGAACGCCTCCGGCTCGGCGAAGCCCTCCGGTTCGAACTCCTCCAGCTCGCCGAACTCCTCGGGCTCGGCGAGACGCTCCGGCTCACCGAACGCCTCGGGCTCCTCGAACTCCTCCGCCTCGAATCCGGCCGCGACCTCGTCGGGCCGGGCGAACGGCGTCTCGAACCCCCAGCGGTCGAACTCGACGGGCGCGGATCGCGGTGCACTCATGATCGCCTCCTGACCTCGACGACGCGGTCACCGCGACGCCGGAGCCGACGGCTTGGCGACCACGTTCACCCGCGCCGGGACCACGGCCTTCTTGAGGTCCTTGCCGCTCGCCGCCGACCACTCGGTGATCACGCGACGGCTGAAGGCGCCGAGCGGCTGCGCCCCGGCCGGCGCTGGACCGGTGCCGGGGGGCTGCGCCTGGGCGTAGAGCAGCCATGCGAACTGCGGACCCGACACGTATCCCGCCTCGAGCGTGCGCAGCAGCAGCGAGAGCTCGGTCGCCATCGCGAGGAAGCTGCCCGAGCGCGTGTGCGGCGCGAGACCGACCCGCTCCCCGATGAGCTTCAGTCGCTCGCCGGGGCTCGAGGCCTCGGCGCGCAGGTCGACGATGACCGGCGTGTTCGTGCTCAGCGTGAGGTGCACCCAGCCGAGCACGGTCGCCGCGGCCAGCTCCTCACGGGCGAGCATGCCCTGCTGGCGGCGCACCCGCAGCTGGTAGCCGAGCTGCTCGGCGATCCGGAAGATCCGGTCGTCGTCGGCCTGGTTCACCCCTGAGGTGTTCCGCAGGTTCGACATCGCCTGCCAGAGCTCGAACAGCAGCTCTTCGAAGAGCGGCACGAACCCGGTGTTCGCGGCAGCCGCCTTGTCGAACACGGCGGGCGCGTTCGCCTCGGTGCCGAAGGCGAGATCGACGCCGAGCACGCGCCAGTAGATCCCGCGACGCACCCCTTCGGGGTCGGGTCGGAAGCTGCTCGTCGAGAGCCACGGCGAGACCAGGTTGGCGCCGCCGAAGAGCATCGCCTCCGTGGCATCCAGCCATCGAGAGGTGGCGCGCTGCGGGATGCCGAGCCCTTCGCCGCCGCGGAACTCCTTGACGACCCTGCGGAGGATCTGCACCGCCCGCGTGTTCTCGAGCACGTACGAATAGCCGATGTGGTCCCAGGCGGGGCCGGCGGTGGGCGGAACGGGGCTGAACGCCCCGCTCGCCCACAGGGCACGACGGGCCGGGCCCGCCGGGCCGCCCGGCTCGTTCCAGATGTTCGCCTGGTCCCAGACCTGCTCCATGTGGAGCACGAGGTCCATCGGGTCGCTGCCGAGCACCGCGAGCGCGGCGTCCTGCTGCGAGAGCCCTGCGGCGACGAGCCGCTGAACGAGTTGCTGGATCATGAGCTACGCTCCCTTCGCTGCGGCGCCGACGCCGACCTGCGCGGGCCGGGCCTGACCGATGTACCCGAATTCGAGCTGCGGCGGGGCGAGCCGTTCGACGCCCTCCCAGGTCGGAGCGTCCATCGCCTCCCGCAGGGTCGCGAGGGCGTCGGCGACCTCGTCGGGCAGCGGGTCCGCCGTGCGCGGGGGCACGAGCTCCCGCAGCGGAGCGAGCTCCTCGATGATGTCGACCATGCCCTGGCCGATCGCGTCGAGACCCGTCGACAGGCTGACCGACTCGGCGAGCGACTCGACCCGCGCCTGCAGCACCTCGTTCTGGGCGGCGAGCACCGTGATGAGGTCGCGCATGGCCGCGATCTGGTCGTCGTCGCCGCCCCCGCTGCCGCTCGCCTTGCTCGAAGCGGCCTTCGACGTGCTGCCGGACCCGCTTCGCGAGCCACCGGCGGCGGACTGTGAACCGCGTGTGGTTGCCATGGTGTCCTCCTGGTCTTCCGTTCCTTCTCGTCGTTCTCGTCGTCCGGCGCCGAGCGGTCAGGCCGCCGCGCCGGTCATCCACCGGCGGGCACGGTCGATCCACTCCGGCGCCGAGCCGGGCAGCTCCGCCTCGCGGAGCCCCGCGAGGGCCACCAGCCGGATGCCCTCGGTGCGCCGCCAGTGCGGCGAAGTCCAGGCCGAGCTCCCGGCCGCGCGCTCGAGCTCGCCGAGCGCGGCCGGCGACACCCGCCGCGGGTCGACCACCGTGCTCATCTCCCGACCGCCCAGCCCCGGCACGGGGGCGGCGAGGACGGCAGGGGCGAGCTGCGGCATCCGGGCGCTCGACCGCGCGAGCAGCGGCTGCAGCGCGGGTTCCGCGCGCTCGATCGGATGCTCCGCGAGCATCGCCGCCTCGAGCCGGTCCCACGGCCCCGCGCCGTACGCCGCCCGGCAGAACGCGCAGCCGAGGCGCGTGCGGAGCCATCCGATGGGATGCGGGTCGCCGACCGGCCAGCGCAGCACCGTGCGGGTGTCGCCGACCACGTCGTAGAGCGCCGAGACCGAGGCGAAGCCCGTGTGCAGGAACGCATACGCGTCCGCGGCGATCTCCGAGGCCCAGGGCGACCACATCCGCTGGAGCGCCGGGTCGTCGGCGAGCGCGGCGGCGATCGCCCTGCGCACCGACGGCGTCCACCCGGTGAGGTGGGCGACCTGGTGCCCCGTCTCGTGGAAGAGCGAGGTCGGCCGGTAGAGGTTGTGCCGCACGATCTTGATCGCGGCGACGGGGTTGATCGTGCCGGGCGACCAGAGCCGGATGCCGGCCCTGAGGATCGAGGCCCCCATGCCCGGCTTCACGTAGGTGAGCGAGGGCGGAACCGGCTGTCGCGCGGCGACGAGCACGGGCCGCATGCTCGCGTCGGCGAGCCCGTCGAGCAGGCGCATCGTCGAGCGCAGCCCCGGCGAGGTGCGCGAGCTCACGGCGTCGCCGAAGAAGTCGAGCGTCGTCTCGACCTGGGTGTAGCGACGGCGCAGCACCTGCACGGCACGGCTGGCGCGCACGAGATCGGTCGGGCTGCGGGCCGCGCCCTGTGCGAGGGTGCGGGTGCGTCCGCCGAGCCCGACGAGGTCGTCGACGGCGGCGCCGAGCCGCTGCCTGAGCGGCAGGCCCGTCTGCGACTCGAGCTCGGCCCACGCGGAGGAGGGGGCGAACTCCTCGGCGTCGAGGAACGCGCTCGCCGCCGCCTGCCAGTGGGCGCACTGGCGCTGCAGGTCGTCGGCGGCGAGCCGGCGGCCCTTCGCCGCCGGATCGAGCGTGCTCACCGTCGCGGTCATCGGAGCCTCCGGCCGGCGACGACGGTCACGGTCCCCGACGGGGTGCCGCGCATCGCCGCGCCGGTGGTGAGCGAGCGCAGTTCGGCGGCGCCGAGCCGGCCGCCGACGGCGGCAGAGATGAGGCTGATGCCGGGCACGGCGGTGAGGTTCAGGATGACGGTGGTGCCGTCGGCGGGGTCCGCGGCGGCGCGTGTGAACTCCTCGGCGCGCGTCCGCGCCCACTGGGCGATCATCGTCAGGTACCACCCGCCCAGGCGCCGCCGCAGTGCAGCGAGCACGTCGGGCGTCATCCTGGCGAGCTGCCGGGCGGCGAGGTCCTCGCGTTGCGGTGCGGCGGTGCGCAGCACCACCGAGCGGTCGCCCGCACGGAACCGCAGCCGTCGCAGGCCCTGCGACATCGCCCGCAGGAGCGCCGGCACGCCTCGACCCTGGCGGATCTCGGCGGCGACGGCCTGCGACTCCGTCTCCGAGAGGTAGACGGCGATCCGCACGGTGCCCGCGCGGAGGTCGATCGTGGCGCGCGACCGGCTCGCCCGAGGCCCGCCCTGCCGTGCTGCGAGGGCCGGCGACGCGGTGACCGGCGTCGCCGCAGCCGTCACCCCCGCAACGGCCGCCGCCGACGCCATCGCGCCGCCGGCGCCGAGCGGTTCGAGCCAGTACAGCCGTTGGCCGACGGCGACCCTGGCGCGATGGGCGAGGTAGCGCTGCGGCACGGGCACGCCGAGGCGCGGCTCCCGCAGCAGCAGTCCGGCGGCCTTCGGCGTGAGCGGGTGCAGATTGCGCCAGGCCGCGTGGCCCCGGCCGAGGCGGGCGAGCCGCCGGTCGGCCGCGGCGAGCGCGGGCACCGTCGTGCCGACGACGGCTTCGAAGACGTGCAGCCGCGCGCGCACCGGGAAGACGACGCCGGCGGCCCGCAGTTCGGCGCCGAGCGTCGCGCCGCCGAAGGTGCGCAGCGCATCCGCGACCTGTTCGGTCACCTCGACCTCGGGCACCCGGCTGTAGCGCCGGAACGGATGCGGCGACCGCACCCGCCGGGTCACGAACGAGCCGCCGAGGCTCGGCGCCTGCTGGAGTCGCGGCTTCACGAGCCGGGCGGGGAAGTTCGTCGCGACCGCCTGCTCGAACGCCTCCGCGGCGGCGAGCTGGAGCAGCTCGTCGTTCTCGAAGACGTAGTCCTCGTTCTCGGCGAGCTTGCGCACGGCGTCCTCGACCGTGGCGGCGAGCGCCGTCGCGGCGGTCTCGGCCTCCGACTCGCCACGACCGCCGGCTCCCTCGGCCTCGGCCTCGGCCTCGAGCGAGACGAGCCGCAGTCCGGTGTCGACGATCGCGGTGGCCAACGGGCGGGAGAGGTTCGGCCCGACGTACCCGCGGATGAGCCCGCCCAGGTACTTGGCGAGGAACCCGACCACCCGCTGCCGCCCGGCGAGGTTGATGCCGACCTTGAGCGCCGGCAGCAGGGCCGGCACGAAGTTCTCGATGGCGGGGGCGAGGTCCTCGCCGTCCTGCGCCTCGGCGATGATCGACACGAGCGCATCGCGCGCCTCGGCGAGCTGCTCGAGCTCGGCGCTCTCGACCAGTCGCTCCGGCTCACCGCCGAACGCCTCCGGCTGCTCGTCCTCCCGTGTCGTCGCGACGATGTCGGCGAGGGCCTCGTCGAACTGGGCCGCGAGCTCGTTCGTGTCGGTCGCCACGGCGGGCGAGAACCCGTGCATGCCCTCCTCGTCGAACTCGTCGACGGCTGCGAACGCATCGGTCTCGGCGTCGGATTCGTCTTCGCCCTCGAACCGGAACCGTGCGGCGAGCGCCCGGGCGGGCGCCTGGAGCGGCGCGGGCAGGCGGCCGATCGCCATCGACAGCACGCGTTGGAGGAGCTTCGGGATCAGCCCGCGCAGCTTCTCGAGGGCGGCGGTCAAGAGGCCCCCGGCGACCTTCCCGACGGCGCTCGCGGCGCCCTTCGCCGCGTTGACCACGAAGCCCGCGGCGCTCCGCACCTTCTTCACGATGCTGCCGAAGAGCTGCTCGGAGGCCGGCGAGAGCGGGCCGGCGACCGGGTCGAGGCGGTCGAGCATCGCGTCGAACTGCTCGTCGGACAGGGATGCCACGTCCACCCCCGCGAGCTGCTCGGCCAGGGAGTCGACGTAGCGCTCGGCCTCGAGCCGGAGCGGAGCGAGGTGGGCGTCGCCCAGGCGCTCCCGCTCGCCGATCGACCCGGCCGTCTCGCCCTGGAACCGGTCCGCCACGACCCCGGACGTCTCGGCGACGAGGTCGGCGACCGCCTCGTCGAAGCCGTCGACCTCGAGCGCGTCGAGTGCTTCCGCGAACAGCGATGCGGCCTCGTCGACGCCTTCGCCGGCGAGCGTCACCTCGGCGAACGGGCTCAGACCCTCGGTCCACGGCAGCAGCCCGATCGGTGCCGGCGGCCCCTCCGCGAGCGCCTCCGCGAACGGGTTCTCCCCCAGGGTGACATCCACGTCGGTACTCATCAGGCCCTCCTGGATCGCGCGACGGCGACGATTCGCGACGCCGCTGGGAGCAGTCCACCAGTCGCGGCGCTCACGTCCGTCCCGGCCGCCGTGCGCGGATCGTGGCGCAGGGATGCCGGCGCGCGTCGCGAGTTCGTCGGCCGTCCGTCCGTGCCGCGTCCCGCTCGCGTCCCCCGGCGTCGCCCGTTCACCGATTCGAGGGCGTTCGGTCTTGACCGCGGCCCGCCGCAGTTCCACCATGAGGAAGGGGGCCCGACAGCAACGAGCATCACGACGCATGTTCGCAGGCACTGAGAATCGCACGACACCGACCTCGGGGAGACGGGTGGCCATCGTGGGCCGGCTCGGCGTGCATCCGATGGTGCGGTTGACGCTGCCCGCGCGCCGGGTCATGGCCTTCCTCGCGCTCCACGACGAGCCCGTCTCCCGTCCGGCCGCGGCGGGGCGGCTCTGGCCCGACATCGTCGACTCGCAGGCGCGCAGCAACCTCCGCCGCAGTCTCTGGCAGGTTCCGCCGAGCTGGGTGCGCAGCGTCGGCGACGAGCTCTCGCTCGACGCGGTCGTCGACTACCCCGATGCGCGGCGCATCGCCGCGGCGGCGCTGCATGGGGCTCCACTCGATCTCGGGGCGATCGAACTCCTGTCGGAGGATCTCCTGCCCGGGTGGCACGAGGAGTGGGTGATCCCCGCGCAGAACTCCTTCCGCATGCTCCGGGTGCAGGCGCTGGAGGCGGCGTGCCGATCGATGACCGCGTCCGGCGACCACGCGCTCGCGACCCAGGCGGGCATGGCCGCGCTGGCGGGCGAGCCGCTCAGCGAGTCGGCCGCGGAGGCGCTCATCTCGGCGTACCTCAGGCAGGGCAACCGCTACGCGGCCGCCCGGTGCTTCCACGAGTTCTGCATCGTCCTGCGCGAAGAGCTCCAGGTCGAGCCCGATGCGCAGCTGAGCTCGAGGCTCGCCGAATCCGGGATTCCGCCCGAGTGACGACGGCGCGCGGCCGACCGGCTCAGACCCAGCCCGCCAGGTGCGGCACCTGCTCGGCCACGAGCACCGCGGCGAGCACGATCATGGCGCCGCCCGAGACCCGCGAGACGATCCGCATCGCCGAGGGGCGGAACCGCAGCACCGCCCGCGCCCCGAGCCCGACCACCGTGTAGACGAGGGCGCAGCACGCCACGAAGATGAGCCCGAGCACGGCGAGCTGCACCGGAATGGGCCACGACCCCGAGGCATCCGTGAACTGTGGCAGCAGCACCACGAGCACGAGCAGGCCCTTCGGGTTGAGGCCGCTGACTCCCGCGCCCTGCGCGAGACGGCGCCAGGGGTGATCGACGGCGGCGGGCGGGGCGCCGTCGCCGGACGCGACGCCCGCGACGGCCGCATCCGCCTGTACGACGACCGGCGGATCGCGCAGCACGCGTACGCCGAGGTAGACGAGGTAGGCGGCCGCGGCGAAGGTCAGGGCGACGATCACCCACGGCACCGCCGCGACCGCGGCGCCGACCCCGACGGCGACGGCCGCCACCGTGACCAGGTAGCCGAGCAGCACCCCGCCGAGCGAGGGCAGGATGCTCCGTCCGCTCGTGCCGACCGCGATGAGGTACGCCCAGTCGGGCCCGGGCAGCACGACCATGAGCGTCATCATGACCGAGCATGCGAGCAGCAGTTGCACGTCCATGACGCCCTCCTCCGATCGAACAGCTCGACGCTACGCGGCTCGTCGAGGCAGCCGCTGCCGAGTTTCACTCCAGCGGGAGGGTGTTGTGGAATAATCTGTTCGATGGATGCCACAGATCGGAGAATCCTTGCCGAACTCCAGCGCGACGGCCGACTGAGCCTCACCGAGCTCGCCGAGCGCGTGCAGCTCAGCATGTCGCCGACGCACCGGCGCCTGCGTGCCCTCGAGGAGTCGGGCGCGATCACCGGCTATCGGGCGAACATCGACGCCGAGCAGGTCGGCCTCGGCTTCGGCGCGCTCGTGTTCGTCACGATGGAGCAGGCGAATCGCGCCACCGTGCCGGCGTTCGACGCGGCGGTCGCCGAGATCCCCGAGGTGATCCAGGCGCTCCGCCTGTTCGGCGACCCCGACTACCTGCTGCGCGTGGCGGTCCGCGACCTCCAGGCGTACCAGCGCCTGTGGGACGAGCAGCTCTCAGCCCTGCCCGGGGTGCGACGGGTCGAGTCGACGCTCGTCATGAAGACCATCGTCGACGACCGCCCGCTGCCGATCTGAGCGGGCGGCGCGAGCGCCCGCCCGCCGCGACCGACGTCTGGGCGCCCGCCGTCAGAGTGCGCCGGTGGCCGGCTTCTCGACGACCCGCCCGTCGCCCTCGAAGACGAGCAGCCGGTCGGCGAGCTTGTCGACGAAGAAGCGGTCGTGCGAGACGACGACGACCGCACCCGGGAAGTGCGTGAGCGCCCGCTCCATCACCTGGGTCGAGGTGATGTCGAGGTGGTTGGTCGGCTCGTCGAGCACGATGACCGCCGCGCCCGAGAGCAGGCACTGGGCGATCGCCACGCGCGCCCGCTGGCCGCCCGAGAGGGTGCCGATCTTCTGCTTGAGGTCGGCCTCCGAGAACTGCAGCATCGCGAGGAAGCGGCCGACGCTCTTCTTCGTCGCCGTGAAGGCGAGCGAGTCGGGGTAGGCGTTCACCGCGTGGCCGACCGTATCGGTCAGGTCGAGCTCCGCGTACACGCGGTTGTACGACACGAACCGGGCGCCCTTCGCCCAGCGCACGCTGCCCGCATCGGGCGTCGTCTCCTCGGTGAGCACGTCGAGCAGCGTCGACTTGCCCGAGCCGTTCGAGCCGATCACGGCCACGCGGTCGCCGCGCTGCAGGTCGAACGCGACGCCCTCGAACAGCGGCGCGCCGCCGAAGCCCTTCGTGAGCCCCGTGACCGTGAGCAGGTCGTTCGACACCTTGAGTCCGTCGTAGATCGAGGTGATGATCTGGTCGATCGGGCGCGGGGCCTGGCGCTTCTTGATGTCGGCGAGCCGGCGCGCGACGGCGTTCGAGGGGTTGCGGGCCGCCTCGCGGCGAGCGGTCGACGCGGCCTGCTCGTAGGCGAGCAGCTCCTCCTCGTGGGCGAACTGCTTCTCGAGCATCTTCAGCCGCGACTGCTTCGCGTGCACGTAGGCCGAGTAGTCGCCCTCGTACTCCTGGAGGCGGTAGTTCTCGACCTCGATGATGCGGTCGACGACGCCGTCGAGGAACTGGCGGTCGTGCGAGACGACGAGCACGGCGCCCGCGAAGCCCTGCAGCCAGTTCTCGATCCATTTCACGCCGTCGAGGTCGAGGAAGTTCGTGGGCTCGTCGAGCAGCAGCACGTCGGGCGCCTGCACGAGGATCTGCGCGAGCGCGGCCCGGTTGCGCCACCCGCCCGAGAGGCGGTCGACAGGCAGGCTCCGTCGCTCGTCGTCGAAGCCGAGCCGGGTGAGCACGGTGTCGATCGTCGTCTCGTAGGTCCAGCCGCCGATGTGGTCCATACGCTCGAACAGCTCGCCCTGCTCGGTGAGGAGGCGCGTCATCTCGTCGTCGCCCATCGGCTCGGCGAGCGCGAGGCCGATCTCGTCGAGGCGTGCCTGCGTCTCGTGCACCTGCGCGAAGTGCGCGCTCAGCGTCTGCTCGATGCTCTGCTCGCCGTCGAGCTCGGAGAACTGCGAGAAGTACCCGATCGTCGTGCCGAGCGTGACGTCGCGCGTGCCGCCCGTGGGCTCGCGCCGGCCGAGCACGACTTCGAGCAGGCTCGTCTTGCCCGTGCCGTTCTTGCCGATGAGGCCGACGCGGTCGCCCTGCTTGAGCTTCAGGAACGCCTCTTTCAGCACCGGTCGCCCGTCGAACTCGATGCTCACGTCGTTCAGGCGGATCAGGCTCACGGGCGTCCTCGGTTTCGGGTGGAGTGCGGTGTCGCGCGGTGCGCGAGAGACGGCGAGACGGATGCCTCGAGCCGGCGTCGAGTCTACCGACGCCGGCTTCGGGGCCGATCGGAGCGGCCGCGGCTCCCGTTCGCGCGGGTCAGCCGAGCATGCCCGAACCGACCACCGCCGCGACGGTGCCGCCGTCGACCAGGAGGTCGGTGCCGCTCACGAAGCCGGCGCGGGTCGGGTCGAGGAGGAACGCCGCGGCCTCGGCGATGTCGTCGGGCGTCCCGAGGCGCTTCGCCGCCGACGCCTCCACCATGCCGCGCATCTGGGCGCCCGACTCGCCCGCGAGCTCCTGCTGGCCCATGGGCGTCGAGATCACGCCGGGGCTGATCGAGTTGATGCGGGCGCCGCGCTCGCCCCAGGCGATCGAGGCCTGCCGCACGCGAAGGTGGTTCGCCCGCTTGGCGATCGAATAGGCGGCGCCGGGGTCGGGCAGTGCGCCGAGGAACGGCAGGGCGAGGAGCTCGTCGGTCGCGGTCGCGGCGAGCGCGCGACCGAGCTCGGCGGGCAGCTGACCTGCGCTGAAGTGGCCCGCCATGCTCGCGATGACGACGCCGGCGCCGCCCGGCGCGATGACCCGGGCGAACTCGTCGAGCACGATGGCGACCCCGAGGAGGTCGACCGCGAGGATCGCCTCGATCGACGCCTGCGTCGGCGAGAGGCCCGCGGTGTGCGCGACGTGCGTGACCCGGCCGAGTGCCGCGGCATCGTCGGCGAGCGCGGCGACCGAGTCGCGCCGGCTCACGTCGACGAGGTGGGCGTGCACCTCGTGACCGGCGCCGCGGAGCTCGTCGGCGACCTGGTCGAGGGTCGATCGGTTGAAATCGGCGAGCACGACGACGCGGCCGCTGCCGACGCGGCGCGCGATCGCCTGCCCCATTCCACCCACTCCGATGACGACGGCGACGTCCTTCGACATGTGCTGACCTCCTGTGTTCTCCGATGCCCGCCGATAAACGAGACTGCGAGTAGCATAATTCGATTGCCGAGCGAATACCATCGGACCGTGGAACCTTCCAAGCGCGGTCGCCCGCGCAGCACCGACGCCGATCGCGCGATCCTCGAAGCGGCCCGCGACCTGCTCCTCGAGGCCGGGTACGACGGACTCAACCTCGCGGCGGTCGCCGAGCGCGCCGGCGTCGCGAAGCAGACCGTGTACCGCCGGTGGAACTCGAAGTCCCACCTCGTCGCCGGCGCCGTGCTCGCCGGAGTGCTCGCGCCGAGCGGATTCCCGCCCGACGCGCTCGCCGGCGAGGCATCCGCCGCCCCAGCCGACCTGCGCGACTGGATGCACCGGCTCGCCCTGAGCCTCGAATCCCCGGCGAACGCGGCGACCGTGCGCGCCCTCGCCGCGGCGGCCGCCGATGACGACGACGACGCCGCGCGACTCTACGAGCGCTTCACCGGCCCGACACGCCGACTGCTCGTCGACATCCTCGAATCGGCGAGATCGCGCGGCGAGGTGCGCGACGACGCGAATCTCGAGGCCGTCGCCGACGCCGTGTTCGGCGTGGCGCTGTACCGCATCCTCGCGCGTATCGAGGCGCCGGCTTCGGGCATCGACTCGCTTGCAACGGTGATCATCGACGGACTCGAGCCGCGCACTCCACCCGGGCGCTGACGAGGCACGCGCGACCCCGTGCGCATCACACGGACCGGCCGCGTTTGGCTAGCGTGAGGTGTGACGATCGACGGGTCGCGGATGGGGGTCGGGATGGACGTCGGCGACGTGCTGCTCAACGTGGGACTCATGATCGTGCTCACGCTGGTCTTCCTGGCCGTGCTCACGGCATTCGTCAGGCGGGTGCTCGGCGTGCGCGTCGGCATCGTGCGCATCGTGATCGCGGGATTCGTCGGCCTCGCCGCCGAGGTCGGGTTCGAGTCGCAGATCGTCTGGGGCAAGCAGGAGTACAGTCCCGCGCTCCTCCCCGTCCAGCTCGGCATCGTCATGTTCGCGTCGGTCGCGTTCCTCGTGCTCGCGGAGATCATCGTGCCGCCGGGCACGATCCAGCGCCCCGACCAGTGGCTGCCGTCGCTGCGGCGCAGCGCCGCGCGCACCCGCCGGTACAGCGAGATCTCGCGCATCGCCGTGCGCCACGGGCTCGTGCCCTTCCGGCCGAACTCCGAGCCGACGGTCGCCGGCCGGGCCGAGCGCACCCGGCAGGCCGTCGCCCTGCGGGCCGCGCTCGAAGACGCCGGCGGCGCGTTCGTGAAGCTGGGCCAGGTGCTCTCGACGCGCAGCGACGTGCTGCCGCCCGAGTTCGTCGCCGAGCTCAGCGGGCTGCAGCAGCGGGTGCCGCCGGCTGAGTGGTCCGAGGTGCGCGCACTGCTCGAGGCCGAGCTGGCCCGGCCGATCAGCGAGGTCTTCGCCCACTTCGACGAGACCCCGCTCGCCGCGGCATCCATCGGGCAGGTGCACCGCGCGACGCTCGCCTCGGGGGAGCCGGTCGCCGTGAAGGTGCAGCGGCCCGGCATCGTGCCGCTCGTCGACCGCGACCTCGACATCGTCCTGCGGGTGGCCGACCAGCTCGACAAGTCGACCGAGTGGGGGCGGTCGCTCGGCGTGCGTGGTCTCGCCGAGGCCTTCGCCGCGAACCTCCGCGAGGAGCTCGACTACCGCATCGAGGCGGCGAACATGGCGGCGATGCGCGCGACGCTCGCCACGCATCCGGCGCCCGAGCGCGTCACCGTGCCCCGACACCACGCCGAGCTCAGCGGCGAGCGCGTGCTCGTGATGGACCTCGTCGAGGGCCGGACGCTCAGCGAGCCGGGCACGCTGCAGGGCCGCTCCGACGACGAGCGCGCCGAGCTGGCCGATCGCCTCTTCTCCTCGGCGATGACGCAGATCATCGACGACGGCGTCTTCCACGCCGATCTGCACCCCGGCAACATCGTGGTCGCCGAGTCGGGTGAGATCGTGCTGCTCGACTTCGGGTCGATCGGTCGGCTCGACTCCGAGCTCCGCCGCCAGATCGGCGAGGTGCTGCTCGCGTTCTACCGGGGCGACTCCCGCAGCTTCGGCGATGCGCTGCTCGGGCTCGTCGAGTTGCCCGACGACCTCGACGAGGTCGCCCTGCGGCGGCAGATCGGGGCGTTCATGTCGCGCCGGCTCGGCCCGGGCGGCACGGTCGACGCGACCGTGGTGACCGAGATGGTGCGCCTCCTCGCCGAGAACCGGATCGCGGTGCCGGGAGACCTCGCCGCGGCCTTCCGCGCCGTCGGCACCCTCGAGGGAACCCTCCGGCTCATGAGCCCCCGTTTCAACCTGCTCACTGAGGCGGAGGGCTTCGCCAAGACCCGGGTCGCCGAAGCGGCGCGCCCGTCGGCGCTGTTCTCGACCGCCATCGACGAGATCGGCGGCCTGCTGCCGATGCTGCGCCGGATGCCCCGTCGCGCCGACCGCATCAGCGCGGCGCTCGCCGACGGGCGCCTCTCGTTCAACGTGCGCCTGTTCGCCGACCGTCGCGACCGATCGCTCGTGCGCGACCTCGTGAACCTCGTCGCGGTCGCGTTCCTCGCGGGGGTGTTCGGCATCATGGCCTCGATGCTGCTCATCAGCGAGGGCGGGCCCGAGGTCGCGCCCGACTTCTCCCTGTATCAGCTCTTCGGCTACCTCCTCGTGATCGTCTCGGGGCTGCTGACGCTCAAGGTGCTGTTCGACGTCTTCCGGCGGCGCTCGCCCTGAACGGCTCCGGCCGCGAGCCGGGCGGGATGCGAGGATCGAACGCATGCCGACTCCCTCGCCCACCCCGATCGACCTCGACAGCTGGCCCCGCCGCGAGGCCTTCGAGCACTACCGGCACCGTGTGCCCTGCACCTACGCGATGACGGTCGAGCTCGACGTGACCGCATTCGTCGCCGCGCTGCGCGGTTCCGCGCGCAAGACGTATCCCGCGCAGATCTGGGCGATCGCGAACGTCGTGAACCGGCATCCCGAGTTCCGCATGACCCTCACCGACGACGGCGCAGCGGCGACCTGGCCGGTCGTGAACCCCGCGTTCACCGTGTTCAACCCCGAGCGCGAGACC
Source organism: Agromyces sp. NPDC057679 (assembly GCF_042799635.1). Taxonomy (NCBI): domain Bacteria; kingdom Bacillati; phylum Actinomycetota; class Actinomycetes; order Micrococcales; family Microbacteriaceae; genus Agromyces; species Agromyces sp. NPDC057679. The sequence goes on from NZ_JBHVIK010000001.1 coordinate 832,657, forward strand.
TTCGCCGCCGTGTCGGTGCCGTACGACGCCGACTTCGGCCGATTCCACGAGGCGGCCGTCGCCGAGCTCGCGACCGCGTCGACGGCGACCGAGATGTTCCCGCAGGGCGGGCTGCCGGCGAACGTCTTCGACGTGTCGAGCATCCCGTGGACGAGCTTCACCGGCTTCACGCTGCAGATCGACGGCGGGTCGAACCACTTCGCGCCGATCTTCACGCTCGGCCGCTACCTCGATCGCGACGGCCGCACGCTGCTGCCGCTCGCCGTGCAGATCCACCACGCCTCGGCCGACGGGTTCCACACCGCGCGCCTCGTCGGCGAGCTCGAGCAGCTCTTCGCCGACCCCGCGTGGGTCACGGCCTGATTCACCCTCGCGAACCACCCGGCCGACCCCGCGAACCGGGGCGTGACACCGCGGCACGCCGCGCGTAGCGTGTGCGGCAGCAACGCCACGCCGGACGAGGGGGTGCCGTGACGGTTCCCGATCGCGATCCATCCCGCGCGCACTGGATGGAACTGTTCTTCGACCTCATCTTCGTGGCGCTCGTCGGGCAGCTCGCCCACGGGCTCCACGAGCACCCGTCCGTCGCCGCCCTGCTGCTGTTCACCGCCCTGTTCGCCTCGGTCTGGTGGTCGTGGGTCAACCTGACCTTCACCGTCAACCTGATGCCGTGGCTCACCCGGCGTCAGCTCGCGCTCGTCATGCTCGCCGCGATGATCGCGGTCGGCGCGATCGCCGTCGCCGCGCCCGAGGCCACGGGCGACCGGGCCTGGCTGTTCGCGGCCGGCAACGCTGCGCTGCGGTTCGTGCTGCTCGGGCTCTGGATCACGATCTCCTGGCGCACCGGGGGCACCGCCTCCCGGGTGCGCGTGCTCGCCTACAACGGCGCGACAGCCGTGCTCTGGCTCGTGTCGATCTGGGTGCCGATGCCCTGGATGTTCGCACTCTGGGGCATCTCGATCGTCGTCGAGGTGACCCTGCTCATCGCGAGCAGCCGCAGCTGGGCCGACCGGGTGCTCGTGAACATGAACACCGAACACCTCTCCGAGCGGTTCGGGCTGCTCGTCGTGATCGTGCTGGGCGAGTCGGTGCTCTCGGGTGTCGCCGCACTCGACGAGCACTGGAGCGCCGCATCGGGCATCGCCGGGGTGCTCGGCCTCTGCGTCATCTCGCTGCTCGCGTGGTCGTTCTTCATGTACGGCACCGACGCCATGCGCACCGGGCTCGACGCGCTCCGCGAGGCCGGCGACTACCGCGCCATCCGCGACACGGTCGGCTTCCTGCCGTTCCTGATCGTCGTCGGCGTGACCGCGATCTCGGGCGCGATCGACGGCGCGATCACGCATCCGCACGAGCCCCTGCCCGAGGCATCCGTGATCGCCCTCTGCGGCGGCATCGCGATCTTCTACGCGACGAACGCGATCATCTCGCTGCGCTTCGGCCGCCCGCTGCGGGCGGTGCTCGGCTGGGCCGTGCCCGCACTCGTGCTGACCGTCGTGCTCGCGGTCGCGAGCCTCGTGCTCGAGGCGCAGCTCGCGATCGCCGCCGCGGCGGTCGTGCTCGCGGTGATCGTCACGATCTCCGAGACGACGAACCGGCGCAGGCGGGCGGGGCAGGCCGTGCCCGACCTTCCGCTCGAGCCGGCGGGCTGAGCGGGCATCGGCTCACCCCGCGGCGTCGAAGTCGACGCGCGGCTCGAGGCCGAGGTACTCGGCGTAGCGCCCGGCGGCCTGCTCGACCGCCCGACGCTCGCCGGCCGTGAGCCCGCGGTGGGGATGCAGCGCGAAGGCGACCGCCTTCGCCGTGACGGTGCGCCTCATCGCGGCGACGAGCTGGCCGTCGACGAGCGCCATGCCGATCGCCGACTCGCGCGCCCGCGGCACGATGCCCTCGGCATCGATGACCCACCGGGAGTCCTGGAAGCCGCGGTACATCTCGTCGAGCACCTGCAGCAGGTGACCCGCGGGTTCGGCCGGCCCGGTCGGCGGGCCGCCCGGCGCATGCCAGAAGGTGCGCCCGTCGTGCTCGAACGACTCGAGCCGGTCGGCGACCGCGGCGATGCCGCGACGGGCGTCGGTCACGGTGAGCGTCGCCCAGTACGCGAGGTCGCGCTCGGTCGCCGGCCCGTGCCCGGTGCAGTACCGCAGCGCGAGCTCGGCGAGCGCCTCGTCGCGGTCGAACGGGCGCCCGGCCGGCACGCGCTCGTCCATGAGCGCATAGGTGTGCTCGCCGTCGCGGGGCACACCGCTGCAGACGAGGCCCGTCATCTCGAGGCGCCCGACGACCAGCATGAGCTGCTGCCCGGTCAGTTCGAACCCGCGGTCGGCGAGCGCGGCCACGAGGTCGGCACGGGTGCGGTCGGATGCCTCGCCGAGAGCCCGCTCGATCGCGTCGGTGATCGCGGACATGCGGCCGTCGAGTGCCGTCAACTGCTGGTCGAAGACGGGGAACACGCGAGGCGCGGTGAGCGCCAGCAGCCAGCGGACGTCGTCGGCGTGCACATAGTGCCAGGTCGGCCGCAGCGCGTGCGTGCGGATGACCCGCCCCGAGGCGAGCGCTCCCTCGAGGTCGGCCCGGTCGGCGGCGACCGTGCGCGTCGCGACCGCCCACGCCGACTGCGACGGGTTCTCGGCCTGCACCGCGAGCAGCGAGCGGACGACCGCTTCGGCGTCGGCGGCGGGGGCGGTGAGCGACTGCGACCGCAGCCGCCAGCGGGCGAGGTCGCGATCGGTGGTCATCCCTGCAGCGTATTGCCGTCCGCCGTCACGACGCAGCGTCGCGCGTGGGACTTGCCCGTCCTCCGCTCGCGCTGGCAGCATGAGCGCAGATCGATCGGAGGCGCGATGACCAGCACTGCCGCACCCGTGACGGCGACCGCGCCTCCGGCGTGGGCGACGCTGCTGCTTCGCGTCCGGGGGTTGATGCTGAGCGGCGCGTTCGCCGCGCTCGTCTACGGCATGCTCACGAACGCGAGTCGCAGCGCGTGCCCGACGCAGACCGGAGGCGTCTCCACGGCCCGGTGCGTGACCTATACGCTCAGCCCGAGCTGGATCGTGGTCGCCGCCATGGCGATCGCGCTCCTCGTCGGGCTCGGCGCCGCGAGCCGACGCGCCGATGCACGGGCCGCGCTGCGCGCACTCGACCGCACCGGCGTGATCATCATCGCGATCGCCCTCGGCTCGCTCGTCATCGCCCAGGTCTGGTTCTGGATGCTGCCGGTGCAGCAGGTGCTCGACCACGGCGGCGGCCTCTGGTTCCCGTTCCCGTTCGGCGCGGTGACGAGCGACTTCACCGGGCTCGGCTGACGCGCCGACGGTCAGCGCGCCCCGAGCACGACGCTCACCGTGCCGACCCCGCGAGCACGCGGCCGCTCATCGTCAGCACGAGTCGCCGCGGCATGAACCCGACGAGCTTGCTGGTGATCGCGTTGGCGCGCCCCGAGACGACGCTCGCCGGTGCGCGACGCCGGTCGATGCGCCCGAGGGCGAGCTCGACGACCTGCTCGGTCGTGCGGAAGCGGCCGACCGCCGCGCGCTCGGTGCCGACGACGTCGAAGAACTCGGTGCGGGTGGCGCCGGGGCTGAGGGCGAGCACGCGCAGCCCCGAGCCGCGTGTCTCGTACGCGAGCGCCTCGGTGAAGCTCAGCACGAACGCCTTCGACGCCCCGTAGACGGCCATGTTGGGGCACGGCTGGTAGGCGCCGGTGCTCGCGACGCTGACGAGCGCCCCGCGCCCGGCGCGCACGAGGTCGGGCAGGAACTCGCGGGTGAGCGCCACGAGCGCGGCGACGTTCACCTGCACGAGCTCGGCGATGCGCGAGGGATCGGCCTCGGCGAACAGGCCCCGCATGCCGAAGCCCGCGTTGTTGACGAGCGTCTGCACCTGGATGCCCCGCTCGTCGAGCGCGGCTCGCAGCTCGGCCGCGGCCTCGGGGCGCGCGAGGTCGAGCGCGATGGGCGTCGCCCGCACGCCGTGCTCGCGCTCGATGCGGTCGGCGAGCTCGCGCAGCCGGTCCTCGCGGCGGGCGACGAGCACGATGTCGGCGCCGCGGCGGGCGAGCTGGGTCGCGAACTCGGCGCCGAGCCCCGAGCTCGCGCCGGTGACGAGGGCGGTGGTTCCGGAGAAGTCGGTGGTCATACCCGTCAATGTAGACAGTGTCATCATTGTTGTCAATGCCTACTTTCGGATAGGGTGCAGTGGTGACCGAACGCGCCTACCACCACGGCAACCTGCGCGAGGCGCTGCTCACCCGCGCCTGGGCGACGATCGACGACGACGGGCTCGACGCGCTGTCGATGCGGCAGCTCGCCCGCGACGTCGGGGTCAGCCACGGGGCATCCGCTCGCCACTTCGCCGACCGCACCGCCCTGCTCGACGCGATCGCGGTCACCGGCTTCGAACGCATGAACGCCGCCCTCACCGAGGCCGTCACGAGCGAGCCGACGTTCGACGCGCGCCTGCGCGCCGCGGGACTCGCGTACGTCCGCTTCGCCGTCGACCACCCGGCGATCCTCGACCTCATGTACAAGGCCAAGCACCACCCCGATGCCTCCCCCGAGCTCCTCGAGCTCAGCCGGGCGAGCATGGCCGCCGTGGTCGCCCTCGTCGCCGAGTCGCAGGCGAAGGGCGAGATCCGCGAGGGGGATGTCGAGCGGCAGGCGCTCGTCGTCTTCGCCGCCGTGCACGGCGTCGCCGCGCTCGCGACCGACGACCTGCTCGACGGCGTCGCCTGGCAGGACGCCGCCGAGTCGACGATCGCCGTGGTGCTCGGAGCCTTCGCCGCAGGATGATCCCGACGGGTCGACGGGTCGACGGGTCCTACGTCAGCAGCCCTCGGCGGTACCCGACCGCCACGGCCGCGGCCCGGTCGTTGACCCCGAGCTTCTCGAAGATGTGCAGCACATGCGTCTTCACCGTCGCCTCGCTGATGAAGAGCTCGGCGGCGGATTCGCGATTCGTGCTGCCGCTCGCGATGAGGCGCAGCACCTCGAGCTCGCGCTCGCTCAGCACCGCAGCCGGCGCAGGGGCCGGTTCGCGCACACGGCCCATGAGCTTCTGCGCCACCGACGGCGCGAGCACCGCCTCGCCCCGCGCGGCCGACTCCACGGCGCGCAGCAGCTCGTCGGCCGGAGCGTCCTTCAGCAGGTAGCCGGTGGCGCCGGCCTCGATGGCCGGCAGCACCTCGGTGTCGCTGTCGAAGGTCGTGAGCACGAGCACACGCGCCCGCACCCCGTGCTCGGCGAGCCGCCTGATCGCGGTCACCCCGTCGACCCGCGGCATCCGGAGGTCCATGAGCACCACATCGGGGTCGAGCCCCCGTGCGGCCTCGACCGCCTCGGCCCCGTCGTTCGCCTCGCCGACGACGTCGAAGCGGTCGTCGCCCGCGAACATGCCGCGCAATCCGTCGCGCACGATCGGATGGTCGTCGGCGATGAGCAGGCGGATGGGCGCGTCAGCCAAGCGGGGTCTCCCTCGAGTGTGCGGGCACGGTGGCCGAGATCGCGGTGCCGGCTCCCGGCTCGGACTCGAGGTCGAGCGTACCCCCGAGCCTCGTCGCCCGCTGTCGCATCGAGGTGAGCCCGAATCCGCCGTCGGTCGTCGCGGTGTCGAACCCGACGCCGTCGTCGCGCACGTCGAGCGTGACGACGTCGTCCATGAACGTCAGCGTCAGCTTCACCCGGCCGGCCCTGGCGTACGCGCCCGCGTTCGCGAGGGCCTCCTGCGAGATGCGCAGCAGGGCGACCTCGACCTCGGGATGCAGCGGGCGCACCCGGCCGACGGCGGAGAACTCGGCGCGCACGCCGGTCCGGTCGCCCCACTCCGCCACGACCGCGGCCAGGGCATCGGGCAGCTGCGCGCTCTCGAGCTGCACCGGCCCGACCGCGTGCACCGAACGCCGCGCCTCCGCGAGGCTCTCGCGTGCCAGTCGCGTCGCGACCTCGATGCGGCGGCGACGGTCGTCGTCGCGGCCGGCGTCGTCGGCGCGCTCGGCGGCCTGCAGCTGCGTGATGATGCCCGCGAGGCCCTGGGCGATCGTGTCGTGAATGTCACGGGCGATGCGCTGGCGCTCGTCGAGCACACCGGCCTCGTGGGCCTGCACGAGCAGTTGCGCATGCAGGCCCTCGTTCTCGTGGATCACGGCCTCGAGCTGCTCGACCATGTGCTTGCGCTCGACGCTGCGCTCGAGGGTGACGTCGCCGAGGTGGCTGAAGAGCGAGACGAGCGCGACGAGCGCAGCGACGAAGAACAGCCGCACCGCGATCGCCGCCGGCGTCGGCGCGGGGGGTCCGAGGAAGGCGGTGATGCTGATCGCCGCGGTGGCGGCCAGTCCGACGTACCGCCACGCGCCGCGCAGCCGCTGCCACGAGTGCACGTACCCGACGAAGGCGAAGAAGCTCGCGAACCACATGTCGCGGGCGCACAGCGCGCCGATCAGCACGATCAGCCCGGCGACGTAGAGCGGGCCGAGCGAGACGCGCCGGCCGAGCGCCGCGATCCACACGGCGGAGAGCGCGACGAGGCCGAGGATGACGAGCACGTCGACCGGAGTGTGCTGTCCCGTGAGCAGGGCGAGGGCCGTCGATGCGGCGAGCAGCACGTACGGAACGGCCGCGGTGAGGCGCTCGAGCCGTTGCTCGCGGACATCGAGTCGGTCTGCGGTCTCCGTCATGCGCGTCACTCCCAGCGGAAGAACCTGGCCGCCGCGAGGCTGACCACGACGGCGTACGCGGCCATGACGCCGAGCAGCACCGGATCGGCGGCGCCGCCCACCCAGACCTCGGACATCGTCTGGCGGAAGGCGCCGAGCGGGGTGAACTCCCCGATCGTCACCAAGATATCGGGCATCTGACTCGCGGGCTGGATGAGCCCGGCGAGGTAGGCCATCGGGAAGTACAGCAGCACGCCGATGCCGTTGGCCGCACGACCGCTCGGTGCGAGCGCGGCGATGAGCAGTCCGACCGCGAACATGGCCGCGGTGCCGAGCACGAACGCGGCCGCGAAGCCGAGCGGATTGACCGGCGCCGCGGCGCCGAGCCCGAGCACGGCGACGACCACGAGCGCGGTGCAGCTGGCGAGGGCGAGCACGAACTGCAGCACGAGCTGCACGACGAGCAGGCTCATCGGCTCGACCGGCGTCGTCGACATGCGCCGCAGGATGCCCTTCTCGCGGTACCCGGCGAGCGCGGTGGGCATGAGGTAGAGGCCCACGAGGCCGATGGCGATCGCGATCGCCATCGGCAGGAGCGTGGTGTCGCCCGGGCCGATCGAGCTGCCGAACACGATGAGGATGAACATCGGGATCAGCACGGTGAACAGCGAACCCGGTTCGCGGACGAGCAGCTTCGATTCGACGACGGTGAGCTTGGCGGTCGCGGCGGCCATGGGAGTCTCCTTGATGGGTCGGGGTGGTCGTGGATGGTGCGGGCTCAGCGCTCGAACGCGCGCCCGGTGAGTGCGACGAAGGCGTCGTCGAGCGTGCGCTTGTCGATGCGCAGCTCCGAGGCGAGCACGTGGTTGCGCGCGAGCGTCGACGTCACCGCGGTCGCGAAGTCGCCGCGCCCGGTGACGGACACCTGGGCGCCCTTCGCCGTCACCGACGTCACCCCGGGCAGGGACTCGATCATCGGGAACAGCCCGTCGTCGACCTCCCCGACGATCGCGAAGTGCATCGCGTGGTCGGCGTCGACCCGGTCGATGAGCCCCGCCGGAGAGTCGATCGCGGCGATGCGGCCGTGGCTGAACACCGCGACGCGGTCGCAGAGCGCCTCGACCTCGTCCATGAAGTGGCTCACGAGCACCACGGTGACGCCGGTGTCGCGCATCCGCCCGATGAGCTCCCAGGTCGCCTTGCGCGCCTGGGGGTCGAGGCCGGTCGTGAGCTCGTCGAGGAAGGCGACGCGCGGCCGGCCGACGAGGGCGAGCGCGATGATGAGCCGCTGCTTCTGGCCGCCCGAGAGCTTCGCGAAGCGGGTGTTGCGCTGCTCGGCCAGCCCCCATTCGTCGAGCAGCTCCCGCCAGTCGCGGGGGTTCGCGTAGAACGAGGCGTAGAGGTCGAGCGCCTCCCAGACCTTGAGGTTCTCGGGCAGCTCGGTGTGCTGCAGCTGCACGCCGATCACCTCGTGCAGCTCGCGACGGTCGCGGACCGGGTCGAGCCCGAGCACCCGCACCGTCCCGCCGTCGGCCCGGCGCAGGCCCTCGATGATCTCGACCGTCGTGGTCTTGCCGGTGCCGTTCGGGCCGAGGATCCCGAAGATCTCGCCCTCCTCGACCGAGAACGAGATCCCGTCGAGCACGGTGCGGGCGCCGTAGCGCTTGGTGAGGTCGGTGACGTCGATGACTGGCATGACTCGAGCCTCGCCGGATCGAGCCCGACGGGCATCGGCCGGGTGGCCGGACCTTCGGAGTGCGCGGTGGATCCGCGAATCAACCGTTCGATGGATTGCGATGCGGATGCGCCGCGGGCGGCGGGACCGGGACGGCTCGCTCGGGACATCCGGTTCGTCTGGGGCGCTTGACTGGGACGCTCGTCCCACAATACGCTGCGAGCCATCGAGCAAGGAGGCTCATATGGCGCACCACGTTCACTCGAGATCCGCCGCAACACCGCTCGCCGACGGTCGGCGACGACGCCCCACCCGATCCACCCGCTCCATCCGGTCCATCCTCGGCATCGCCGCGATCGGCGCTCTGCTGTTCACCATTCCGGTCGCTCCGGCGGCCGCCGCCGAGAACTGGTGGGATGCCCCGAACCGCCCGGCCGTCGAGGTCGAGCTCAACGTCACCGGGGCACCGATCACGTCCGCTGCCGGCGAGGAGGTGCGCGGCTTCATCGACTCGCACACCCACCTCAACTCGAACGAGGGCTTCGGCGGGCGCATGATCTGCGGCGCCCCGTTCTCGCCGAACGGCGTCGCCGACGCGCTGAAGGATTGCCCCGAGCACTACCCCGACGGCAGCGGCGCCCTGTTCGAGATGCTCACGAGCGACCCCGACGGCAAGCACGACCCGGTCGGCTGGCCGACGTTCAAGGACTGGCCGAAGACCACCTCGATGAGCCACCAGGCGTCGTACTACGCGTGGATCGAGCGCTCGTGGCGCGCCGGCCAGCGCGTGCTCGTCAACGACCTCGTCACGAACGGCGTGATCTGCTCGCTGCCGATCATGCCGAAGGACCGCTCGTGCGACGAGATGAGCGCGATCCGCCTCGAGGCGCAGAAGGTGCGCGAGATGGAGTCGTACATCGACGGCATCTACGGCGGCCCGGGCAAGGGCTTCTTCCGCATCGTCACGACGCCCGAACAGGCGCGCACGGTGATCGCGGAGGGCAAGCTCGCCGTCGTGCTCGGCGTCGAGATGAGCGAGCCGTTCGGCTGCAAGATGATCCTCGACGTCGCGCAATGCTCGAAGGCCGACATCGACCGCGGGCTCGACGAGTTCGAGTCGCTCGGCATCTCGAGCATCTTCCTCTGCCACAAGTTCGACAACGCGCTCTGCGGGGTGCGCTTCGACACCGGCACGCAGGGCACGATCATCAACGTCGGCCAGTTCTACTCGACCGGCACGTACTGGCAGACCGAGGCGTGCACCGGCCCGCAGCACGACAACCCGATCGGCAACGCCGAGGTGCCCGAACAGCTGCCGGGTGCCGACCCGCCCACCTACCCCTCGGGGGCGCAGTGCAACACCCGCGGGCTCACCTCCCTCGGCGAGTACGCGCTGCGCGCGGTGATGTCGCGCAACATGATGGTCGAGCTCGACCACATGAGCGTGAAGGCCGCGGGCCGCGCCCTCGACATCCTCGAGGCCGAGGCCTACCCGGGCGTGCTGTCGAGCCACAGCTGGATGGACTCGAACTGGTCCGAGCGTCTGTACAAGCTCGGCGGGTTCAAGACGGGCTACCCGCACGACGCCGCGGGCTTCCTCGGCGAGTGGCGCGACACCGCCGCGCTGCGCGCGCAGTACGGCAAGGGCTACGGCTTCGGTCTCGACTTCAACGGGGTCGGCAGCCATCCCGCCGGCGGCACGGCTCCCGTCGCGGTCACCTACCCGTTCACCGCGGCCGACGGCAGCACCGTCGTCGACCGGCAGGTCAGCGGCGAACGGACCTTCGACATCAACACCGACGGGTTCGCCCACTCGGGCCTGGCGCCCGACTACATCGAGCAGCTGCGTCTCGCGGGCGGCGGCGACGAACTCGTCGACGACCTGATGTCGGGTGCCGAGTCGTACCTGCAGACCTGGGAGGCGACGCGCACGCACCGGAGCTCGCAGAACCTCGCGACCGGCAAGGCCGCGACGTCGAGCTCGAACGAGTGGAACCCGTTCACGAGCTTCGCTCCCGGCCGGGCGGTCGACGGCAAGGGCGACACCCGCTGGGCGAGCGGCAACTGGGGCACCAGCCCGCAGTGGCTGCGCGTCGACCTCGGCGAGTCCCAGCCCCTCAGCCGGGTGACCGTGACGTGGGAGCGTTCGGCCGCGAAGGCGTACGAGGTGCAGCTCTCCGACGACGGGCAGACCTGGCGCTCGGTCTGGTCGACGACCACGGGCGACGGCGGGCTCGACACGGCGTCGTTCGCGCCGACGAGCGCGCGCTACGTCCGGGTGCACTGCACCGAGCGCACCACGAAGTACGGGTACTCGATCTGGGAGCTCGGCGCCTTCGGCAGCTGAGCGATCGCGAGCTGCGGGCCCGGCGACCGGTCGCCGGGCCCGCGGTGCGTCCCGTTCATCTCCGCGCCAGCACGGATGCTCCCCGCCCGATGCCGCACGTACGCTGCCACCCATGAGCGGCCCCACGTCGCACCACTACCTCGTCGCGCTCGCCGACGGCGGCGGCACCGTGCCCGCCGAGCTCGGCGTGGTGCGTCGACTCGTCGAGCGCGGCCACCGGGTCACCGCCCTCGTCGACGAGTCGATGGCGGGGCCGAGCCGGGCGACCGGCGCCACCGTGCACCTGTGGAGCGCTCCGCGCGGCACGGACTTCCGCGACTGGGCGATCAGGAACCCGCTCGAGCTCGCGAAGAGCATGTCGGAGCACTACCTGTCGGGTCCGGCCGCCGGTCACGCCGCCGACACGCTCGCCGACCTCGACGCCGCGCTGCCCGACCGCGTCGTCGCCACCTTCTTCACGCTCGGCGCGATGATCGCCGCCGAGGCGCGCGGGGTGCCGTTCGACGTGCTGATGCCGAACATCTACATCGCGCCCGTGCGGGGACGTCCGGTGGGCGGTGCCGGCCTGTCGCCGATGCGCGGCCCGATCGGCGCGATGCGCGATCGCATGGCGGGCGCCGCGACGACGAGGCTCCTCGACCGGTACGCGCTCGCCACGCTGAACGCGGTGCGTGCGACGCACGGCCTCGCCCCCGTCGAGCACGTCTGGGAGCAGGTGCACCACGCGAGACGCGAACTCGTGCTGACCACCGCCGAGTTCGACTTCGACGGCGACTTCCCGCCGAACGTGCGGTTCGTCGGCCCGATCCTCGACGATCCGGACTGGGCCGCCCGCACGAGCTTCGATCCGCCCGCGGGCGATGGGCCGCTCGTGCTGGTGGCACTCTCGTCGACGTTCCAGAACCATGCCGACTGCCTGCAGCGCATCGCCGATGCGCTCGCACGCCTGCCCGTGCGCGGGCTCGTGACGACCGGGCCCGCGATCCCACCGGAGCTGATCGAGACCTCCGAGAACGTCGTCGTCGTGGCATCCGCACCGCATCGGGCGGCCATGCGCCGGGCGAGCCTCGTCGTGACCCATGGCGGTCACGGCACGGTGATGAAGTCGCTCGCGGCCGGGGTGCCGCTCGTCGTGCTGCACCACGGCCGCGACCAGGCCGACAACGCGGTGCGCGTCGTGCGGCACGGCGCGGGCGTCGCGGTGCCGCGACGGGCCCCCTCCGACGACATCGCCGCGGCGATCGAGCGGGTGCTCGGAAACGCGCGCTACCGCGAGGCCGCCGCGCGGCTCGGTGCGGCCATCAATCGGGATGTCTCGGGCAGCGCCCTGCTCGACGAACTCGAGCCGGCGCACTGACCGCGCGAGGCGGCACCTGCTCGCCTCCGCTCACACCTCCAGTGCGCGATCGGCGTGCAGCCGCGCCTCGAGGCGGCGCTGGAGGTGCAGGGCCGGATAGATGCCGAGCAGCACGACCATCGGCGTCAGCAGCCGCAGCTCGTGGATGTCGTGGGCCGCGTAGGTGCGCTCGAACCGCTCGACGTAGAACCTGTAGTCGCGGGGGTCGTCGTCGAGGCGGCGGGCCGACATGCCCGAGACCATCGCCGAGGCGTACCCGATCTTGAGCCCCTGCAGGGCGAGGTGCACGGCCAGGTCGAGGTCCTCGTGCATGAGGTCCTCGCGGTCGGGGCAGACCTCGTCGCGCACCTGCAGCCAGGCCTGCCTGGTGATCGCCATGTTGCTGCCGAAGAGGAACACGAACTTGCCCGCGAGGTGCACCTGCAGCTTGCGGAACTCGTCGTCGGCATGGTGGCCGAAGCCGCGCAGCGGCATGTCGTAGTACTCGACCGGGCCGCTCGCCGCAGCGAGCTCGGGGTCGGTGAACACGCGCCGCACCTGCTCGACCCAGTCGGGCTCGATCGCGGAGTCGGCGTCGATGCGCCCGATCACCTCGGAGCGGGCGGCGTCGAAGCCGGCGTTCCGCGTCGGGGTGATGCCCTGCTCGTCGTCCTGCGAGATCAGGCGGAGGCCGGCCTGGGGGAACGCGGCCTGCATGGCCTCGACCGCGGCCCGGGTCGCATCGGTCGACCGGTTGTCGACGACGAGGATCTCGTCGGCGGGCTCGGTCTGGTGGATCGCCGCGAGGAGGCAGTGCCGGATGGTCGACTCCTCGTTGTAGGCCGGGATCACGATCGAGACGGTGGGCAGTGCGGCGGTCATCCCGCGATGCTAACCGCGACGATGCCCGCCCAGCGGACGACCCACCGTTCAGAGCCCCTCGGCGATCTCCTTGATCGCGGCCAGGCGGCGCTCCCACTCGCGCCCGACGGCGTCGAGGCGGGCCGCGGTCGCGCTGAGTTCCGCCCCGAGCACGCGATAGCGCACCTCGCGGCCGACGCGCACGGGCTGGACGAGACCGACCTCGGCGAGCACGGCGAGGTGCTTGGCGATGGCCTGCCGGGTCACCGGCAGCCGCTCGGCGAGGGCCGATGCCGAGGCATCCCCCTCGCCGAGCGCCGCGAGGATGCTCCAGCGCGTCTCGTCGCCGAGCGCCGCGAACACGGGAACCAGCGTCGCAGTGGTCATGCGTCGCCCTCGAGCAGGGCGACGAGCTTGTCGAGTTCGGAGACCCAGCCCTCGGCGTGGTCGGCCATGTTGGCCCGAGGGTCGGTCGTGCGGTCGAACCCGGTCTCGACGACGGTGAGCTCGGTGCCGCCGTCGACCTCGTCGAGGGTGAAGGTGAAGACGGTCGTCGTCCCCGCGTCGATCGTGCCGCCCGCACGTCGGACCGCGTCGTCGTTCGACCACCGGTACGAGACCGAGCGCGGAGCCTCGATCGCCTCCACGCGCAGCGGGATCGTGCCGTACCCCTCGAACGTCATCGAGCCCGTGGCGCCGACGCCGGCGCCGTCGAGCACCGTCTGCCCGAACCAGCGGGAGATGTGCTCGGGTTCGGTGACGGCGCGCCAGACCTTGTCGAGGGGGGCTGCGATGCGGATCGTGCGTCGCACCGTGAAGCCCCCCTCATCGATGACGGATGCTTCGTTGCGGGTCATGCTCACCATGATCGCGCTCCTTCCGGCGATTGGCGCCGTGGGTGTCTCGGCGATCGATCGATCACCTGCAACTCGATAGTTGCATAGCCCCCACCGAAGCGCAACCCTTTGGTTGCATTCACTCCTCGCTCACCCGGAGCACGACACTCCCCCGCTTGCGACCGCCGTCGACGCGGCGATGCGCCTCGACGATCTCATCGAAGCCGACGACGCGATCGATGACCGGCCGCAGCACCCCCGCTTCGGCGAGCGCGGCGAGGCGCTCCATGCCCGCGGCATCCATGCGACCCCCCTCGTGGTCGACGACGAGCCCGCTGCGACGCGACTGCCGCTTCGCCCGGAGGAGCCCACGCAGGTCGAGGATGACGAGGAGCAGGGCGCCGCCGGGGCGCAGGAGGTGCGCGACCCGTTCGAAGGGGGCGTTGCCGACGCACTCGACGATGACGTCGTAGCGGGCCGCCGCGCCCGGCGCCGCGAAGTCCTGCTGCGTGTGGTCGATGACGCGGTCGGCGCCGAGCGAGCGCACGAGTTCGGCGTTGCGGCCGCTCGTGACCGCCGTGACCCTGGCGCCGCAGGCCGCGGCGAGCTGCACCGCCGCCGAGCCGACCGCGCCCGAGGCGCCGTTCACGAGCACCTCGCTGCCCGGGCCGATCTCGACGCGATCGAGATAGCGCAGCGCGGTGTGCCCGCCGAAGACGATCGCGGCGGCCTCGTCGAACGAGAGGTTCGCAGGCTTCCGCGCGACCTCGCCGTCGGCGGCGATCGTCACGAACTCGGCGTGGCAGCCCATGCGCACGGCCCGCATGACGATCACCTCGTCGCCGACGGCGAAGCGCTCGACCCCCGCCCCGATCGCCTCGACGACGCCGGCGGCGTCCATGCCGAGCACCCGTCGTCTCGGCCGGAACAGCCCGATCGTCGGCGCCACCATCAGGCTGAAGCCGCGCGGCAGACGCCGCGCGCGAAGGCGTTCGTCGGCGACGCTCACGGTCGCCGCCCGCACGCGGACGAGCAGTTCGCCGGGCCCCGGTTCGGGACGGGGCATCTCGACGAGGCGCACGACCTCGGGCGGGCCGAATCGATCGATGCGGGCCGCGCGCATCGTCGCGCTCGACTCGTCGCGCCGCTCGCCGTCGGGGCGGGTGCGCGTGGTCTCGTGGTGCGATCCGGTGGACATGCGATGCTCCCTTACGTCGTAAGTCTTACGTCGTAAGATACTCTTCGAGAGGGCGGGTGTCCAGCCCCCTCCGAGAAACCTGACGTTGTACGGTGAAGCCATGCCGAGAACCGCCGAGCGCACCCCGCTCAGTCGCGACCGCGTGCTGCAGACCGCACTGCGGCTCGCCGACCGCGACGGCCTCGACCGGCTCACCATGCGCGCCCTGGCCGACGAGCTCGGGGTCGAGGCGATGTCGATCTACTACCACCTGCCGAACAAGCCCGCGATCCTCGACGGCCTCATCGAGCAGGTCTTCGCCGAGATGGCGGCCGAGGCGGGCGGCTTCGCGCCGCCGTCGACGGATGCCTCGAACTGGTCGGCCACGCTGCGCTCACGCATCCTCGGCGCGCGCCGGGTGCTGCTGCGGCATCCCTGGGCCCCGGCCCTCATGAACGTGCGCGGCACCCCGGGCACCCTCGCGATCGCCTACGCCGACGGCGTCGTCGGCATCATGCGCGGCGGCGGGCTCTCGCACGACCTCATCCACCACGGACTGCACGCGATCGGCAGCCGCATGTACGGCTACGTGCAGGAGCTCAACGACGACAACGCCGCCGAGCCGCCGGCCGACCCCGCGCAGTTCGCCGCCCTCGCCCCGCACCTCGCCGCGATGCTCGCCGACGTCGTGCATGACGACCCCGACTCGACGCTCGGCTGGTGCGACGACCAGACCGAGTTCGAGTTCGGTCTCGACCTGCTGCTCGAGGGCCTCGAACGCCGTCGCCTCGCCGAGGCGCGCTGACGCGCGCCCGCGCGCTGCACGCCGACGCGCCCTCGGCTCCCTAGGCTGTGCGGGTGACCTCGGCACCCGAACCCACCCGGCCGTCGCTCGCGAAGCAGCTCCTCTGGGCCGGGCTCGCCGTGGGCGTCGGAGTGCCGCTCTGCCTCGGCGCGTGGATCGGGCTCGTGCTCGCGGGCGACCGACTCGGCTGGAGCCTCACCGCCGATGAGGTCTTCTCGTGGCTCACGGCCGCCCTCGTCGCGCTCCTGCTCTGGCCGATCGCGATCCGCGGTGCGCAGCGACAGCTCTGGCACTTCCGCGGCAGGCCCCCGGGCGAGCCCGCGCGCTGGAGCAGCGAACCGACCGCGCCCGTGCCCGAGGAGTCGCCGGCAGCCGGTGAGCGCTGGGCGCGTGCGGCGATCGTGGCGGTCGGGGCGGCGAGCCTCCTGGCGATCTGCGGACCGCGGGCGGTGACGCTCGCACTGCTCGGCGGGCTCGACGCCGCGAGCGCCGGCGCCCGCTCGTGGTGGCTCGCGCTGCAGTTCGGAGCGTTCATCCTGATGCTCGCGCTCGTCGTCCCCGTGCTCTGGGTCACCGAGCGCCGCATCCGGCGCCGCCCCCGCGACGACCCCGGGCGTGAACGACTCGAACTCGCGCAGAGCTGGTACCTCGGGGCGGGGCTCGCCTGGGTGATGTGCGCGATCGTCGGGTTCCTGATCGCTTTCATGATCCTGCGGTACCTGTAGGTGCGCCGCGCGGTCCGTGGGCGGCATCGCGTGCCGCCCACGAGCCCGGGCTAGGCCGCGAGCCGCCCCACCGCACGCGCCCGGATGAGCACCGCCTGTCCGTCGCTGTACGCGACGGGCAGCTCCTCGATCGCGACGACCTCGACGGTCGCCGGGTCGGCGCCGGCGAGGCGCGCACGGTCGACGGCCTCGGCCGAGGCGTCGTCGCGCGCGGCACGCCGGTCGGCGTGGGGCCCGTCGAGCCGGTAGATCTTCTCGATCTGGCCGGCGATCTCGCCGAGCGCGGCGCCGACGGCGTTCGCCGCGCCGAAGTGATCGGGGCGGATGAGCGTGCCGACGCCGTCGAGCTCGTCAGGGGCGATGATGCTGCCTCCGCCCACCAGGATCACCGGCACGGGCGCGGCATTCGGCTTCATGCGGTCGATCGTGTCCTCGAGGAGCTCGCGGATCGCCGCCCACGCGGCGCGTCCCTGCCCGGGGTCGACCGAGGGGGCCTCGATCCCGTCGATGCGCACCCCGCCTGCCGTGAGGGCGACGTCGGTCGCCGTGAGGGTCGAGCCGCCGAAGGCGAGCGCCTCCTCGGTCAGCCGATAGCCGACGCTGTCGGGGCCGAGCACGATCCGGCGGCCGGAGTCGGACGGCTCGGCACGCACGATGGTGCCGCCGCCCAGGCCGACCGAGAGCACGTCGGGCATGCGGAAGTTGGTGCGGATGCCGCCGATCTCGACCGCGTGCGCGGACTGCCGCGGGAAGCCGTCGACGAGCACCCCGATGTCGGTCGTCGTGCCGCCGATGTCGACGACGAGCGCATCGCTCGCACCCGAGAGGTGCGCCGCGCCGCGGATCGAGTTCGTCGGCCCGCAGCCGATCGTGAGCACCGGGAACTCGAGCGCGTACTCGAGCTGCATGAGCGTTCCGTCGTTCTGGCCGAAGTACGGCGTCGCCTCGATGCCCCGCGCCTGCAGCGCGGCGACGAAGCCCGTCGCCATCTGCTTCAGCGTCCGCATGAGCGCGGCGTTGAGCACGGTGGCGTTCTCGCGCTCGAGCAGGCCGAGCGAGCCGATCCGCGCCGATCGCGAGACGGGCACGTCGAGCTCCTCGGCGACGATCTCGGCGACCCGCTCCTCCTGCCGTTCGTCGACGGGCGAGAACACGCCGACGACGGCCACCGCGTCGACCTCGCCGCGCATCCGGCGGCAGACCTCGCGTACCTCGTCCTCGTCGAGGGGGGCGAGCACCCGCCCGTCGACCTCGAAACCGCCGTGCAGAAGGTGGGCGTGCTCGCCGATCGCGCGCCGCAGCTCGTCGGGCCAGCCCTCGAGCGGCGGCACCGCCGTCGTCGCGGGTGCGCCGAGGCGCAGGATCCCGACCCGGCCGAGGCCGCGCCGTTCGACGATGGCGTTCGTGCAGTGCGTGGTGCCGAGCATCGCGTGCGTCACGAGCGACGGGTCGATGCCGGATGCCTCGAGCACCGCATCGATCGCCGCGGCGACGCCCTCGCCGGTGTCTGCGGTGGTCGGCCGCTTCACGGATGCCACGACGGCGAGCCGCTCGTCGAGCACGACGGCGTCGGTGTTGGTGCCGCCGACGTCGATGCCGATGCGGTATCCGCCCGCGCTGTTTCCGGCCATCACGCGGCCTCCTTCCGTTCGATCCGACGTCGGGCGAGGTCCTCGACCGGCTGCCACTCGACGTCGTAGCCGAAGTGCGCGGGTCCCGCGTTGTCGAGCCCGACGGGGGTGCGCCACTTCTCGTGGCAGGGCATCGCGACGACCGCGACGCGGGCACCGTACCGCAGCGCCTCGGTCGTGATCGGCTGCCCCGTCGCGAGGTCGAGCACCGAGATCAGGTCGGGTGTCACGGCGGCGAGTTCGCCGTCGCGCCGGGCGAGCAGCATCTCGTTCTGGAAGTCGAGCCGGAACCGGTCGCCGCGGTCGTCGCCCACCCCTTCGAGCTCGGCCGCCCCTCGGGTGAAGCCGCCCTCGACCTGCCGCTGCAGGTCGGCGACCTTGCCGTCGAAGAGCCGCACGCCGCCGAGCTCGGCGCAGAGCGCGTCGATCTTCTCGTCGTCGCGGAGCTCGACGCCGCCGGCACCGCGACCGAGGAGGATGGCGCCGATCCGCTTCGCCGCGGTGAGCGTCGCCGGGATGGCGCATTCGCGCACGACCGCGCCGCCGTAGGCGTAGTCGATCATGGTCGCGGCGCCGCCCATCTCGACGGTCGCCGCGCGGGCGAGTCGCTCGGACCAGGCCCCGTCGACGGGGCGGCTGACGACCTCGTTGCCGTGGTGGTCGACGAGCACCGTCGTCCCCGGTCCGTAGCCGGCCAGGTGGAAGGTCACCATCTGGGCCTCGGGGAACGCGCGGCCCATCGCGTCGCCGTCGACGACCGGAAGCCCCGCGAGTGCCGCGGCGGCGATCGGGAGCATCGAGTTGCCGCCGCCGACCTCGATCGGCATGACCGCGGTCGGCACGCGCCGGGTGGCTCCCTCGATGGCCCTGAGGGCGGCGAGCAGCTCCGACTCGGCCTGGATCCGCTCGACGCTCACCGAGGGCGCCCCGATGCCGCCGATCGGCACGACGAAGTCGTCGTCGCCGAGTTCGTCGACGTCGATCATGCGCACCGGGCCGTGCAGGCGGATGAGCCGTTTGGCGATGAGCGAGCCGACGTGCGGGTCGCCGCCGCCGCCGGTTCCGAGCACCGCGGCGCCGAGGGCGATCGCGTCGATGTCGGCCTCGGTGATGAGACGCTCGCTCATGCGGTCACCTCGCCGCTCGTGCGGGCGGGCTCGCCCTGGGGGGCGGCCTCGTTCGGCGCCGCGCCCTCCCGCGCGGCCTGCGCCGAGGCATCCTCGCCCGTCGGGTCGGCGCCGGGCACCTCGCGCTGCCGCAGCGGGGCGAGTGCCAGGTAGACGACGAATCCGGCGAGCAGCCCGTCGAGCGCCGAGATCGTGGTGATCGAGGCCCAGCCGAAGCCGAGGCCGTCGGCGGGGTTCGTGGTCGCGAGCGCGACGAAGATGCCTGCGGCCCAGGCGACGACCGCCCACACGTCGACCGTCGGCACCGCGGCTCCCGGCGTGAACCGCGATCCGCGCCGGCCGGTGAGGTACGCGGCGAGGTAGACCCCGCCGTACGGTGCGATGATCACGCCGATGGCGAGGATGAAGGGCACGAAGAAGTCGGCCGCCCCCGCGACGGCGATGACGATGCCGACGGCGCCGCCGACGATGGTCAGCGTGCGTCGGTTCATTCGACCGCTGATCGACGAGAAGCTGAGCGCCGCCGAGTAGATGTTGGTGGTGTTCGTCGTCCACTGCGCGAGGATCAGCACCACGACGGCGACGAGCCCGAGGCCGAGCGTGAAGTAGATGGTCATGAGCTCGGACTGGTCCATCACCCGGGCGAGCAGGATCGCGACGACGATGATGATCGAGTTGCCGAAGAAGAAGCCGACGAAGCCCGCGGCCATCGCCTGGCGCGGCGTCTTCGCCCAGCGGGCCATGTCGGGCGCCGAGACCACGCCGAGGATGAAGATGCCCATGACGAGCGACACCGCGCCGCCGAAGGTGATCGTCGTCTCGACGGGCGAGTCGAGGCCGCCCGCGCCGAAGGTGGCGAACGCGACCACGACGCCGACCACGAGCAGCAGGAGCAGCAGCGGGACGGCGAGCGTGCTGAGCCGCGAGATCGACCGGTAGCCCCAGAGCGCGGTGAGCACCATCAGCACGCCGCCGATGGCGGTGAACAGCTGCACCGGCACGTCGAGCCCCGTGAGCTCGCTGAAGGCGATCTGCGCATTGCTGCCGAAGAAGCCCGCCTGCACGGCGAACCAGCCGAGCAGGCTCACGGCGAGGGCGATCGCGAGGACCGCGCCGCCGATCTTTCCGAACACCGCGCGCGAGAGCATCGCGGTCGACAGGCCGGTGGCGGCGCCGACGTAGGCGCACGCCATCGCGAGCAGGCCGAGCAGCAGTGAACCGGTGACGGTCGCGGTGATCGCCGGCCAGAACGGCATGCCGGTCGCGAGGGCGACGCCGAGGAAGGCGCCGGAGAGGTCGATGCCGATCGCGATCCAGACGGCGGCGATCGAGATCCAGCTCTTGCGCTGGTCGGCGGGCACAGCTCCGTGCTCGTAGTCGGTGGATTCCATGAGATGTCTTTCGAGGAGACCGTCGCGAGCGCCCGCTTCGATGACGGGCGACGGGTCGGCGGTGATGGGGGGGGATGCCTCAGGCTGCGAGTGCGGCGGAGAGATGTCGCCAGGCTCGATCGAATCGCTCGCGGTAGACCTCCGGCTCGTAGTGGGTGAGCTGGAGGAACAGGCCGTCCATGATGACGAAGACGAGCGCGGTGAACCCCTCGGCGTCGCCGGGGGCGAAGGCGCCGGCGGCCACGCCGTCGTCGTACGCGCGGCGCACGGCGTCGGCGAGGGTCGACTCGGAGTCGAGGAAGATCTCGCGCAGGTTCTGGCCGCCCGGTCCGTACTCGGCGACGGCGGCGCGCAGGCTGAACTCGGCGAGGTCGGGTCGATCGCGGTAGTACGCCTCGATGCCGCCGAGCAGGTGGCCGAGACGCTCGAGGGGCGGCAGTTCGCCGCTCGCCCGGGCGAGTTCGTCGAAGAACGCGGTGTGCTCGACGACGACCTCGGCGTAGACCGCCTCGTACAGCGCCTCCTTGCTGGGGAAGTGCGCGTACAGCGAGGGCGTCTTGATGCCGACGGCCCCGGCGATCTCGCGCAGGCTGGCCTCGGCGTAGCCCCGGCGTCCGAAGACCACGCGGGCTTCGGAGAGGATCTGTGCTCTGGTCATCGCCTGCCTAACGATCATTAGTTAGGCAGACGATAGCCTGCGTCGCCGGCCGCCGCAAGCCCGACCGACACGAACGACGAGGACCCGGGGCGATGCCCCGGGTCCTCGGTCTCCTGCTGCTCCCCCGCGTCAGCGCGGCCCGATCATCGGGGCGACAGCGTGCCGTGACGGTCGCCCGATCCGTCGACGCGCAGCGTCACCCGCGTCTCGCCCGCCCCCGCGAGCGGATCATGCTCGTCGACGATGAGCACGAAGGATCGCTCTTCGCCGCCCGGCACCCGTCCGACGCCGGTGACGCTCCACCAGCCCTCCGCCGACTGCACGAAGCCGAGCCGCTCACCGGTGAGGATCGACTCGCCTTCGGGCGTCGTCACCGAGAGCGCACCGACGGCGCCCGGAGCGCCCGCCGCCTGTTCGAGCTCGAGGTCCACCGCGAACTCCCCCGCGCCGTCCCCGAGCTCGACGATGCCCTGCGTGGTGACGTGCTTCGCCTCGGCGGCGTCCTGCGGGCGGGTCGGCATGCCCGGCGATCGACGGAGCGCCTCGCCCGCAGCGGCCCCGGTCGGTTCGCCGTCCTCCAGCGCGAGCTCGCCGTTCACGAACACCTGCTCGACGCCCTCCGAGTACTGCTTCGGGTCCGGGAAGGTCGCGCGATCGATGATCCGCTCGGGATCGAAGACCGTGAGGTCGGCGGCCATGCCTGGGGCGATGAATCCGCGGTCCACCATGCCGAGCATGGTCGCGGGGAGCCCGGTGATCTTGCGGATCACCTCCTCCCAGCTCAGCACGCCCTGCTCCCGCACATAGCGCCCGAGCACGCGCGGGTAGGTGCCGTAGTGGCGCGGATGCGTCTCGTCCGACTCCGTCGCACCTCCGTCGGAGGAGATCGCCAGGAAGGGATCGGTGAGGAACGCCTCGAGGTCGTCTTCGGAGCCGATCTGCATGACGCACGGGATGTCACCGCCGTGCTCGGCGAGCGTGCGCATCACCGCCTCGCCGATCGTGACGTCGCCGTACTCGACCATGAGGTCGGCGAGCGAGACGTTGCCGAGCACCGGGAACGTGATGTTCGCGGGCTCGCCCACGTCGTCGACGACGAACGCGCTGACCTCCTGGTCGATCCGCGCCCGCGAGGCGGGGTCGTCGAACCGGTCGAGCATCGCCTCGGTGCCGCCGTCCTGCACCCAGCCCGGGATGTAGAACGAGAGGCCCGTCGAAGCCGCCGTGTACGGGTACACGTCACCGCCGGCGAGGCGTCCCTCAGCCCGGGCGTCGGCCTGGAGGGCGAGCATCTCGGCCGAACCGCCCCAGTTGCCGGGTCCGGCGACCTTCATGTGCGTCGCCTCGGCCATGAGGCCCGTCGCCGCGCCGATCCGCAGGTTCTCCTCGACGGCCTCGACGGCGTGGTTCGTCTCGTCGCGCATGTGGTCGGAGAACATCGCGCGCCATCCGGCGAGGTCGCCGACCGCCGCCGCCACCTCCTCCGTCGTGGAGTAGCGCGCCGGGAAGTAGCCGAGACCGCTCGACACCCCCCATGCACCGTCGGACATCGCCTCCGCGAACATCGCCTGCATCCGTGCGGACTGCTCGGCGGTGGGGCGCACGTCGGCTTCGCCGACGACCTCGGTCCAGACCGTGTTGAACCCGATGTACGGGGCGAGGTTGATCGCCGTGTCGATCCCGTCGAGTTCGTCGAACTGCGCGGCGATGTCGGCTCGGCCCATTCCGTCCGGCCCGATCGCCTCCGTCGTGACGCCCTGCGTCAGCGAGCTCTTCGCGTCGGCGAGCGCCTCGAGCTCCGCATGCGAGTGGAGGTCGATGAATCCGGGGGCGACGTAGCGGCCGCTCGCATCGACGATGCGGTCGGCGTCGACGCCGTCGAGGTCGCCGACGGCCACGATGCGCCCGTCCCGCACCCCGACGTCCGCGAGCCGGCCCGCGCTGCCGGTGCCGTCGAACACGGTGCCGCCCGCGATGACGACGTCGAGCCGCCCCTGCGGCGCCGCGGTGACCCCGCCGTCGTTCGCGCCGAGCCACACGCCCGCGGTGATCGCGACCGCGGCGACGACGACGAGTGCGCCGACGAGGAGGAGCACGCGCCGTGCGCCCTTCGAGGTGTCACCCGAGCTGCCGACGGTCGCCGGATCGGTGCCGGAGCGCGATCCGCTCCGCGCCTCCGGATCGTTGTCTGGTTGCCCCATTGCATCCCTTTCGTCTCATCTGATGCCGGCCGGTGCCGACCGGCGGTGGTGGTGGTCGCGCCGCAGCTTCGGCTCAGCGCACGCTCTCGAGGAAGTTGCGGGTGCGCTGCCGCTGCGGGCGGTCGAGCACCTCATCGGGCGGGCCCGCCTCCACGACGACGCCGCCGTCCATGAACACGACCTGGTCGGCCACGCCCCGGGCGAAGCCGATCTCGTGGGTGACGACGATCATCGTCATGCCGTCGTTCGCGAGCTCGCGCATCACGTCGAGCACGTCGCCCACGAGCTCGGGGTCGAGCGCCGAGGTCGGCTCGTCGAAGAGCATGAGCTTCGGGTCCATGGCGAGGGCGCGGGCGATGGCGACGCGCTGCTGCTGGCCGCCCGAGAGCTGCGACGGGAAGTGCCCGGCGAAGTCGGCGAGGCCGACGCGGTCGAGCAGGTCGAGCGCGCGCGCCTTCGCCTTCGCCCTCGGCACCCCGGCGATGCCGACCGGCGCCTCGGTGATGTTCTCGAGCGCCGTCAGGTGCGGGAACAGGTTGAACTTCTGGAACACCATGCCGATGTCGCGGCGCTGCCTGGCGATCTGCCGGGGCGTCATCTCGTGCGTGGCGTGGCCGGCCTGCCGGTAGCCGATGAGCTCGCCGTCGACGAGGATGCGCCCGCCGTCGATCGACTCGAGGTGGTTGATGCAGCGCAGGAGCGTCGACTTGCCCGAACCCGAGGGGCCGAGCAGCACCGTCACGGTGCCCTCGGGCACCGCGAGCGAGACGTCGCGGAGCACCTGGTGGGCGCCGAAGCTCTTGCGCACCCGGCGGATCTCGACGAGCGGCCGGACCGCGGCGGGAACCGCGGGGGCCTGGGCGCCGGTGGTGGCGATGGTGTTCATCGGGCGCTGACCGCCTTCGTCTCGGGCGCGGGCTCGACGGCCCGGCGGGTGGTGAACGTCGCCCGCAGCCGCTGCCACGGCGTCGGCGGCAGGTTGCGGCTCGAGCCGCGCCCGAACCGGCGCTCCAGGTAGTACTGCGGGATGGAGAGGACGCTCGTCATCAGCAGGTACCAGAGGCTCGCGACGATGAGCAGTTCGACCTGCTTGAGGTTCTGCGACGAGATCACGGTCGCCTGCGTGTAGATCTCGAGCACCGCGATGACCGAGAGCAGCGAGGTGTTCTTCAGCATCGAGATGGTCTCGTTGCCCATCGGCGGGATGATGACGCGCATGGCCTGCGGCAGCAGCACGCGACGGAAGGTGTAGAGCGGAGACATCCCGAGCGAGAACGCGGCCTCGCGCTGGCCCTCGTCGACCGACAGCATGCCGGCGCGCACGATCTCCGAGGAGTAGGCGGCCTGGTTGAGCGTCAGCGCGAGCAGGCCCGCGACCATCGCCGTGATCAGCACGTTCGTGTCGACCTGCCAGAACACGATGTCGGTGAACGGGATGCCGATGGTCAGCTGCTCGTACAGCAGCCCGAGGTAGCCCCACAGCACGATCTGCACGAGCAGCGGGGTGCCGCGGAACGCCCAGACGTAGAACCAGGCGACCGTCGAGAGCACGGGGTTCGACGAGAGTCGCATCGCCGCGATGACGATCGCGAGGAGCGTCGAGACCGCCATGGCGATCAGCGTGATCACGAGCGTCAGCACCACGCCGTCGAGGATGCGCGGGTCGACGAGGAACTGGCCGATCGCGGCGAAGTCGATGTTCGGGTTCGTCAGCACCGAGGTCACGAACCCGGCGGCGAAGAGCAGCACGACGGCCGCGCTGATCCACCGCCACGGGCGTCGCAGCGGAATCGCCCGCACGTCGTCGTCGGTGGCATCCGGTGCGGGGGCTACGCCCCGGTCTGCGGGCGCCGCGGGCGCCGCCGGTGCCGTCGTCATTCTGCCGCCCCCTGGTTCACCTCGGCCGACTCGACGGCGTAGGCGGCGATGTTGTTGCGCTCGAGCACCTCCTGGTAGGTGCCCTCGTCGATGAGCGCCTGCAGCGCGCTGCGCACCGCCTCGACGAGCTCGGTGTCGCCCTTGAGGATGCCGATGCCGCTGTAGACCGGGTTGAACCCGGCGGGGTTCTCGGGGTCGCGCACGACGTCGAACGCCTCGCCGTCGTCGGTCGTCGCCGCGACGTACTCGGCCACGACGGCGTCGGCGACGTAGGCGTCGCTCTTGGCCGCCCGAAGCGCGGTCTGCGCGTCGAGGTCGCTCGGCAGCTCGGTGACCGTCACCGGGTCGCCGTCGCAGTCCATCGCCCGCAGCAGCTCGCCCTGCACGGTCGCCTTCTGGACCGCGACGGTCTTGCCGCAGAGGTCCTGCTGGGTGGTGACGCCGACCTCGTTGCCCGCCTGCACGAGGATCGCGAAGCCGCCGTGCGTGTAGTCGACGAAGCTCACCGTCTCCTGCCGCTCGGGGGTGTCGTTCATGCCGCTCATGATGAGGTCGTTCTTGTTCGCCTGCAGCGACGGGATCACCGAGTCGAAGGCCTGCTTGTTGAGCGACACGTCGATGCCGAGCTTCTGGCCGATGAGTCGCCCGAGCTCGGGGTCGAAGCCGACCGGGCGGTTCGTCTCGTCGTACATCGCCATCGGCGGGAACGGGATGTCGAGGGCGATGTCGAGGCGGCCCTTCTCGACGATCTCCTCCGGCAGCAGTGCGGTGAGCTTCGCGTCGACGGTCGTCGAGACCTCGTCGCCGGTCGGCAGCTCGGGGCCCTGGGCTGCGGAGGCGCCGGATCCGGCGCCCGAGCAGCCGGTCAGGGCGAGGGCGAGGGCGGCCGCGGCGGCCGTCGCGCCGACGAGGGTGGTGGTGCGTGCGTTCATCGGTGACTTCCTTGTCGTGGGGTGGGACGGGTTGTCGGTGGGTCGAAAGGCGGTCGGATGCCTCAGGCGAACGCCCGGGCGTCGGTCATCGCCGGCGCGTGGGTCGCCAGCAGGTCGTCGTAGCTCTCACGGCGGGCCACGAGCCGGGCGTCGCCCTCGCGGGCGAAGACGATCGCGGGCTTCAGGGCGCCGTTGTAGTTGTTCGACATCGTGTAGGCGTAGGCGCCGGTCGCGGCCATGACGACGAGGTCGCCGACGCGGGCGGGCGGCATGGGGGCGCCGTCGACGAGCAGGTCGCCCGACTCGCACTGGCGGCCGACGAGCTGCACGGTCTCGGTCCACGGTTCGTGGAGCCGGTCGGCGACGATCGCCTCGTAGCGCTGTTGGGTGAGTGCGATGTCCATCTGGTCGGCGAGGCCGCCGTCGACGGCGACGAACGTGCGGCCGGTGCGCTTGACCGTCGTGACCCGGTAGAGGGTGACGCCGGCGCGGGCGACGACCGAACGCCCGGGTTCGATCATGAGCTTCGCGTCGGCCGGCAGGTGCGCCCGGGCTGCGGCGACGATCGAGTCGAGGTAGGCGCCGACCTCCGGCGCCTCCTCCTCGTAGGTGTAGGCGATGCCGAGCCCGCCGCCAACGTCGTAAGTGCCGAAGGTGCCGACGCCCGAGATCTTCTCGACGGCCTCGGCGAACTGCGCGACATCCAGGATCTGCGAGCCGATGTGCAGGTGCACGCCCTCGAAGCGCATGAGCGGGTGGGCCTGCATGCGGGCGATCGCCCGCGCCGCCTGGTCGATCGGCAGCCCGAACTTCGAGTTCAGTCCGCCGGTCGCCTGCGAGGCGTGGGTCTTCGCCTCGACGCCGGGGATGACGCGCAGCAGCAGGCGCTGGGGCCGTTCGAGCAGGCGCTCGAGCCGGTCGAGCTCGTCGTCGTTGTCGACGATGATCGCGCCGATGCCGGCGTCGAGCGCCATGCGCAGCTCGGCATCGGTCTTGGCGTTGCCGTGGAAGTAGAGGCGCTCGGGGTCGACGCCCGCGGCGAGCGCGAGCCGCAGTTCGCCGCCGCCCGCGATGTCGACGGCGAGCCCCTCCTCCTGGGCGAGCCGGTACATGCCGACCGCGGGCAGCGACTTCGAGGCGAAGAGCACCTCGGAGTTCGGCCAGCGTTCGCGCAGTCCGTCGATGAAGCGACGGATCTGGCGCCGCAGCCCGGTCTCGTCGTAGACGTGCAGCGGGGTGCCGAATCGCTCTGCGAGCTCGGTGACGGCGACGCCGCCGATCTCGAGGACGCCGTCGGCGTTCGCGGTCGCCTCCTCGGGCAGGATCCGCCAGAGTTCGCCGAGGCGGGTGCCGTCGGGTGCGGGCCGGTCCGTGGTCATGCTCTCCTCCTTGCGCGCGGCGCCTTCGCCGTCGACGGTGGCCAGCCTAGGAAGATCGATCGTGCCCGTGGTTGTCGATCTCGGATAGATTCACAGGGTGGATGCAGGGATTTCTCCAAGCGGTGTGCTGCGCGGCAACGGCCCCCGGGTGACGCTCGCCGAGCTCGTCGAGCAGCTGGGCCCACGCACCGCGACCCCGATCGGCCCGCTCGGCACCGGCGTCGCGGTCACGGGCACCGAGTTCATCGACATCGTCGACGAGCTGACGGATGCCCCGGGCACGCTGCTGCTCGCGCCGTCGACCGCCTCGCTCTCGACCGCGCGGCTCGCGGCGATCGCCGCCGCAGCCGCCGAGCAGGGCGCCGCGGGGCTCGCCGTCAAGTGCAGCGCCGAACGGGTGCCCGCGCTCGCGGCGATCGCCGACGCGACGGGGCTGACGATCGTGCGGATCGCGGACCGCATCAGCTGGCGCCTCCTCGACGCGCAGCTCACGCACCTGCTCGGCGAGGCCGACTCCGCGATCGCGGGCCCCCAGGACCGCGGCGCCGAGCCGTTGTTCGCCATCGCGAACGAGCTGGCCGAGTTCTTCGGCGGCTCGGTCGCCATCGAAGACCTGAGCCGCAACATCCTCGCCTACTCCTCGGTGCCGGGGCAGGTGATCGACGCGCTCCGCACCCACGGCATCCTCGCGCGGCAGGTGCCCGCCTCCCCCTACAACGACGACCAGTACCGCACCGTGCTGCGCTCGGACCGCCCGATCAAGTACCCGCGCCTCGGCGACGAGGAGCCCCGCGTGGCGTTCGCGATCCGTGCCGGCGCCCTGCCGCTCGGCTCGATCTGGGCGATCGACGCCTCTGGCGAGGCGCCGACCACGCCCGAGCAGGAGGAGCGGATGCGGCGGGCGAGCGCCCTCGCGGGCGCCCACCTGCTCGACGACCTGCGCGCCCACGCGACCAACCAGCGCCCCCGCGAGGACCGCCTGCGCACCCTGCTCACCGGGATCGAGCTCACCGGCACCGAGTTCGCCGAGCTCGGCATCGACGAGGAGCGCGGCGCCGCCCTCCTCGCCATGGAGGTGCCGGGCGCCGGCCCGACGGCGATCGCGCAGCTCCGCTCGACGGTCATCCGCCATCTCGTGCTGCACCGGCCCGACGCCGTGGCCGTCGCCCACCGCGGGCGCGTCTACGCGCTCTTCGCCGCCGGATCCGTCGACGAGGCGGTGCGCTCGGCCGAACCGCTGCTGCCGCTCGTCGACCGCCTCGTCGGCGACGGCGTCCGCATCGCCGTCGCCGGGCCCGCGCATCGCTCGGGCGACGTCGCCGGCGCGCGCGAGCTCGCCGACCGACTGCTCGAGACGGCCGCGCGCGCGGCCGACCCGCGCTCGGGGCGCATCGTGACGGCCGCCGGGCTGCGTCCGCAGCTCGTGGTCGAACGCGCTGCCGAGCTCTTCACCGCAGCGCCCGAACTGCGCGACCCCGCGATCGACGCGCTCGGCGAGCACGAGGCGACGGCGGCGATCGCCGAGACGGTGCTCACCTGGCTCGAGTGCTTCGGCAACGTGGCGCAGACCGCCGATCGCCTCGGCGTGCACGAGAACACCGTGCGCCATCGCCTGCGGCGCGCGGGCGAGGCGCACGGCCTCCGCCTCGAGCACGCCGACGACCGCCTCGCCGCGTGGCTGCAGCTGCGCGCGGCGGCGCGCTGAACCCGCGACCGCCCGGGGCGTCGCCCCGAGCGGTCAGCCGGGCGCTCAGCCTCCGAGCGGTTCCTCGGCGACCTCGCGGATGAACCCGATCACGTGCTCGCGGAGCGCCTCGACTCGGCGGTCGCGGGCCGCCTCGACGTCGAAGCCGAGGTACGCGACGGGCGGGCGCTTGCGCGCGTTCACCGAGCACTGGAAGTCGGCGCACACGAGCGTGCCGACCGTGTCGCCCTTGCGACCGGCGGCTCCGGCTCGACGCGCCACGAAGAAGAGCACGTCGTTGGGCAGGTGCACGTCTTCGCACCACGAGCACTGGGGCCGAGAGCGGAGCCGGCCCTCGGCGCGCTTCAGCATGACGCCGACGAGTTCGCCGCCGACGGGCGCCACGACGTAGGCGACGTTCGGCAGCTTGCGGTCGCGCCAGCCGAGGAAGTCGCGGCGGTCCCAGTCGAGCTCGGAGAAGTCCGCCGGCAGGCTGAGGGCGGCGCGCTCGCGCACGCTGGCATTGATGAACGATGCGCGGATCTGCGCGTCGGTGATGGGGAGCATGGAATCTGAACCTGTTCTGTTCGCCGCCGAGACGGGCGGCACGCTGACGTGGGGATGACCGGTCGCAGGCGCGACCGACCGCGGCCCGCGGCGTCGAACGCCACCGGCCGAGGGCGGGGTCACCTCATCGCGGCGCACGAGGCGCCCGCGACCCCCTCACGCCCGCGCACGTTCGCGGGCAGGTCAGCACGATTCACAGTGGGGCAGCCTACACGCGGGTGCTGGGCCTCCCCCTCGACCGCCGCCGTGCACGGGCGTATCGTGGCCGCCGAACGCGATGGCCGAACAAAGGGGTTACCGATGGCCGAGCTCTCACCCATCCAGCCGTGCCTGTGGTTCGACGACCAGGCCCGCGAGGCGATGGAGTACTACGTCGGGGTCTTCCCGAACTCGCGCATCACCCGCATCGACGAGTACCCCGACGAGTCGCTCGACGAGCACTTCGCCGGCATGTCGGGCAAGGTGATCAACGGCCAGTTCACGCTCAACGGGGTCGATTTCGTCTGCCTCGACGGCGGGCCGCTCTTCGTCTTCAACGAGTCGATCTCGTTCGTCGTCTCGTGCGCCGACCAGGCCGAGATCGACCGCTACTGGGCCGCCCTCTCGCACGTGCCCGAGTCGGAGCAGTGCGGCTGGTGCAAGGACCGCTTCGGTGTCAGCTGGCAGGTGATCCCGGCGAACATGGGCGAGCTGACTCGGCGGCCCGAGCAGATCCAGGTGATGATGCGGCAGAAGAAGGTCGTGATCGCCGAGCTCGAGAACGCCTGACGCGGCCTACTCGATCGCGGGCACCTCGGCATCGTCGGGCACCCATTCGAGCAGGTCGCCCGGCTGGCATTCGAGCACCCGGCACATCGCGTCGAGCGTGGAGAAGCGCACGGCCTTCGCCCGCCCGTTCTTCAGCACGCCGACGTTCGCGGGCGTGAGCCCGACCCGCTCGGCGAACTCGCCGACGCTCATCTTGCGCCGCGCCAGCTCGACGTCGATGCGCACGACGATCGGCATCAGATCACCTCGTCGAGATCGGTGCGCAGCACCGTCGCCCGCCGCAGGAGCACGCGCATGACGACCATCGTGAGCACCACGACCGCGCCGATCAGCACCATGCCGGTGAGGAGGACCGGCAACCCGGGGTCGCGCAGTTCGGGCGTGACGTAGATCACGACGACGAGCGTGGCGGCGAGCCCGGCGAGCAGCAGCCACCCGACGGCCATCGCCCAGACGATCGCGTCGACCCAGCGGAAGGCGCGCTCGCTGAAGATCCGGTCGTCGCGCACCAGGTCGAGCAGGCGCCAGATGCAGACGATCACGACCTGGAAGCACGCCGCCTCGAGCACGGCGACCACGAGCATGAGCCACGGAAGGGCGCCGCGTTCGGGGTGCTCGGCGGCCATGTGCGAGAACTGCCCGGGCAGGCTGAGCAGCTGCGCCACGAGGAGCCCCGCGAACACGAGCACCAGCAGCACCTTGAGGGGCACGACCACCCGATCGATCTTCGTCATAGATCGACTCTCGTTCATTATCGATCGATTGTCAATCGACTGATCGGGTTCGCTAGGCTCGCCGCATGCCCCTCGCCGCGGTCCTGCTCTGCGTCGTCCTCGGCGTGCTCGCCGTGTTCCAGCTCGCGCTCGTGTTCGGCGCCCCGATCGGCCGCTTCGCGTGGGGCGGGCAGCACGAGGTGCTGCCCGCGCGCCTCCGCATCGGCAGTGCGGTCTCGATCGTGATCTACGCGGTCATCGCCGTGCTCGCGCTCGACCGGGCCGGGCTCGTCGACGTCGTGCCCGACGCGGTCTCGACGGTGGGCATGTGGGTCGTGTTCGGCTACTTCGTGCTCGGCATCGCGCTCAACGCGATCTCGCGCAGCCGCGCCGAGCGCCTCACGATGGCGCCGACCAGCGCCGTGCTCGCCGTGCTGAGCCTCCTCGTCGCGCTCGGCTGAGACGGTCGCGGACGCCTGCTCAGAGGTACTGCTTGAACCCCACGTGGGATGCCTCGAAGCCGAGCCGCTCGTAGAACCGATGCGCGTCGTCGCGGCGCGCATCGCTGGTGAGCTGCACGAGCCTCGCGCCGCCCTCGCGCGCGTGCTCGACCGCCCACCCGATCATCGCCGACCCGATGCCGGCGCCACGCAGCTCGTCGGCGACCCGCACGGCCTCGATCTGCATCCGGGTCGCGCCGCCGCGCGAGAGCCCCGGGATGAACGTGAGCTGCATCGTGCCGACGATCGCGCCGTCGGGGGCCTCGACCGCCACCAGCAGCTGCGCGGCATCCGCGTCGATGGCGTCGAAGGCGCGCAGGTAGCCGGCGCGCTCCTCGTCTCCGAAGCCGAACTCGGCGGCGCGCAGCGCATCGGCCGCGATGAGGGCGACGAGGGCGTCGACGTCATCGCGGCGCGCGCGCCGGAGGGTGTACGTGCTGCCGGGGGTCGCGATCGTGGTGAGGCTCACCCGACCACGCTCTCACATCAGGGCCGTGGGCCCGCGCCGGCGGGCGCCCGGTCAGCCCCGACCGCTACGCCGAGGGGGCGTCGTCGATGATCACGTAGAGCTTGCGCACGGTCTCGTGCACGTGCCACACGCCGCGCCATCCGCTCGGGGTCACGAGGGTGTCGCCGGCGCCGAAGGTCACGGGCTCCTCGCCGTCGACCTCGATCGTCACGCGCCCCGAGAGGAACTGGCACACCTCGGTGTACCCCTCGCGGGTCGCGGCGAACCGGCCGGGCGTGCACTCCCAGTAGCCGACGTCGACGGCCGGCGTCGTCCAGAGCGAGTCGGATGCCTCGAGCACGCCCTCGCTCAGCGCGGTGGGCTTCGGGGCGGCGGGGCCGAGGTCGCGCGCGATCGGGGCGAGCGCGACGACGGTCGCCACGGGGTCGGGCTGGTCGGTCATGGTTCCTCCTCTGTGGTTCTCTGGTTCGGGCCGCTCCGTTGCTTCTGCATGAGAAGTGTCACGATGCCCCCTGATTCAGGGCTGCCAGTGCAGTTCTCCTGCAGCGGCAACGGCACTCGGGCTCAGCGGCCCGCGACGAGGTCGGCGACCTTCGCGATCGGCGAGGTGGTCGCGCGACCTCGCTGCTCTCCGCGGTCGGCCGCGTGATACGCCGTGTAGATCGCCTGCACGGCGAGCCAGCGCAGCGGCTCGACCTCCCAGTTGCGGGCCTTGTGGCCGACCCAGGGCAGGCCGGTGAGCTCGGTGTCGTTCCCCAGCACGAGGTCGCGCAGCGTGCGACCGGCGAGGTTCGTCGCGGTGACGCCCGTGCCGACGTAGCCGCCCGCCCAGCCGAGGCCGGTCGCGCGGTTGTGCCCGACGGTCGCGGCCCAGTCGCGCGGCACGCCGAGCACGCCCGACCAGGCGTGTTCGATCGCGGCGCTCCGGGTCGACGGGAAGAAGCGGTTGAGCAGCGCCGTCAGGCTCTCGATCGTGCGCGGCTGGGTCTCGCCGTCCTGGTCGACGTGCGAGCCGTAGCGGTAGGGCACCCCCCGGCCGCCGAACGCGATGCGGTCGTCGGCGGTGCGCTGGGCGTACATGTAGACGTGGGCGAAGTCGCCGAGGGTCTCGTGCCCGTTCCAGCCGATCTCGTCCCACACGACGGGGGCGAGCGGCTCGGTGACGATGAGCGACGAGTTCATCGGCAGCCAGGTGCGGTGCAGGCCCGTCAGGTCGGGCGTGAAGCCCTCGGTCGCGCGCAGCACGTGCGCCGCGCGCACGGTGCCGTGGTCGGTGCGGGCCTCGCCGGGCACGATCTCGGTGACGGTCGTGCCCTCGTAGATCGCGACGCCGAGCCGCTCGACGGCGCCGGCGAGCCCGAGCGCGAGCTTGGCGGGGTGGATGCGGGCGCAGTGCGGGTGCCAGATGCCGCCCTGCACGCCCGCGACGTTGATGCGCGCGGCGGCGGCCTTCGCGTCGAGCACCTCGACATCGGTGGCGGGCCACGACTGCTCGGAGGCGGCGGCCTCCTTCAGCCGCGCGAGCTGGGCGGGGTTCAGCGCGACCTCGAACTCGCCGCCCTTGTGGATGTCGGCGTCGATGCCCTCGGCGGCCGCGACGGCGATGACCTCGTCGACCGTCGCGTTGAGCGCGCGCTGCTGGGCGATCGCGGCCTCGCGGCCGTGCGTCTTCACGTACTGCCCGCGGCCGCCCGTGACCGAGTTCGTGAGCCAGCCGCCGTTGCGCCCCGAGGCGCCGTAGCCGGCGAACCGCCGCTCGAGCACGGCGACGCGCAGGTCGGGCTGGTCGCGCTTGAGGTAGTAGGCCGCCCAGAGCCCGGTGTAGCCGCCGCCGACGATCGCGACATCGACGTCGAGGTCGCCGGGGAGCGCCGGCCTGGGGGTCGGGACGCCGACCTGCTGCAGCCAGAACGAGACGCCGCCGTTGACCGTCATGTCGGGTGTTCTCCATCTTCGTCGAGGGGGCCGTCGCGTCGTGCGGCGGCCGGCCGAGGCATCCCGGACACTGAGATGTCGGCGTGTTGTACAACAGCGTTTTGAAACGTACCCTCGTCGTGGCAGGCTGTCAAACGAACCGGACCAGGGAGGCGCCCGTGCCCATCGAGGTCGACCACGACGAGCGGCTCGCCGACATCGCCCGCGCGACCGTCGAGGTCGCGCGCGAGCGCGGCACCCGGGCGGTGACGCTGCGTGCCGTCGCCGAGCGCCTCGACCGCTCGACCGCGTACATCACGAACTTCGTGCCGTCGCGCGCACTCCTCATGGCGAACGCGCTCGACCACGCCCGCGCCCAGTGGGACGAGTCGCGCGCCGCTCACCTCGGCGAGCTCGTGGGCGTCGCGCGCCTCGCCGAGCTCACCCGGTGGATGTGCTCCTCCTCCCCCGAGGAGAACGTGCTGCGCAGCCTCTGGATCGAGGTCATCGCCGACGTGCGCGGTGCGAACCGCCGCGCCTACGAGGTCGTGCGCGGCGTCACGGATGCCACGTACGGCAAGTTCCTCGCCGGCGCCGAGCACGTCGTGCAGGGCGGCGAACCGGTCGATCGCGACGAGGCCGCGCACATCGCCGACATCCTCTACCTCTTCTGCCGCGGCTACGAGGTGAAGGCGATCGAGGACCCGGAGGCGTGGACCGACGAGCGTGTGCAGGCCTCGCTCGAGGTGCTGCTCGGCGCGCTCGTCTTCGACGGCGGCACCCAGCGCTGACTCAGGCTCATCTTGGATACAAGTTGTATCCTTCTGCGATGGCCACGCAGCAGAAGACGCCCCCGTCCGACGAGCCGACCACTCCCCGGAAGGGCGAACGCCCCGGCCACACGACGCCGCACGCCGCAGGTCTCGAGCGCCGCCTCCGCCGATCGCGCGCCCTCAACATCGTGCTCGGCATCGCGACCGCGTTCCTCCTCGTCGTCGCGATCGCCCAGGCGTTCCCGCAGTCGCCGAGCACCGCCGCACCCGCGGCGAGCGCCGGCCCCGAGGCATCCGATGCCGCCGCCTACGCCGAGAACCCCGCGATCGCGCTGCGCGATCCCGACGACCCCCTCGCCATCGGCGACGTCGACGCGCCCGTCGTGCTCGTCGAGTGGGCCGACTTCCGCTGCCCCTACTGCGCGGTGTTCACGAACCAGACGATGCCCGTCATCCTCGACGAGTACGTCGAGGCCGGGCTCGTGCGCTACGAGTTCCGCGACGTCGCCTTCTTCGGCGACGACTCGACCGCGGCGGCGGTCGCCGCCCGCGCCGCCGGCGAGCAGGGCCGCTTTCCCGAGTACCTGAAGGTCGTCTACGCGGCGGCCCCCGAGCAGGGCCACCCCGACATGCCCCGCGAGAAGCTCGTCGCCTTCGCGAAGGAGGCCGGGGTCCCCGACCTCGCCGCGTTCGAGGCCGACCTCGACCGGGCCGACCTCCGCGAGGCCGTCACCGCGAGCACCGCGCAGGCGCAGCAGCTCGGCGTCACCGGCGTGCCGTTCTTCGTCGCCGGCGACCAGGCGCTCTCGGGCGCGCAGCCGCTCGACGCCGTGCGCTCGTTCCTCGACGAGCAGCTGCTCGCCGCGGGCGTCGACCCGGGCGAGCTGCCCACCGCGGGCTGAGGCCCGGTGGACCTCGGCTTCGCCGGCGCGTTCATCGGCGGCATCCTCACCCTGCTGAGCCCGTGCTCGGTGATGCTGCTGCCAGCCTTCTTCGCCTACGCCTTCACGACCCCGACCCGGCTCATCGCCCGCACCGGCGTCTTCGCGCTCGGCCTCATGACGACGCTCGTGCCGGTCGGCGTGCTCTCGGGCACCGTCGGTGCGTTCGTCAGCGCGAACCGCACGCTGCTCGTCACGATCGCCGCGGTCGTCGTCATCGCGCTCGGCCTCGTGCAGGCGCTCGGGATCCCGCTGCCCTCGTTCACCCGCGACACGGGTGCGGGCGACGACGCGGGCGAGGCCGGCTCCGTTGCATCCGTCTACCTGCTCGGCACCGTCTACGGGATCGCCGGCATCTGCGCCGGCCCGGTGCTCGGCTCGGTGCTCACTCTCGCGGCGCTCGGCGGCAGCCCCCTCTACGGCGCGCTCACGCTCGCGGTCTTCGCGCTGGGCATGACGGTGCCGCTCTTCGTGCTCGCGTTCGCCTGGTCGCGGTCGACGTGGGTGCGCCGACTCGTGCGCCCCCGGATGATCCGCATCGGCCGCTGGTCGAACACGTGGACGCAGCTCGTCGCGGGCCTGCTCGGCATCGGCCTCGGGGCGCTGCTCATCGTCACCGACGGCACCGCGGGGCTCTCGGGGCTCCTCGGCGCCTCGCAGCAGTTCGCGATCGAGTCGAGCGCGCTGCGCCTGACGGCGGGCGTGCCCGATCTCGTGTTCGTCGCCGTGGCGGTCGCGATGCTCGTCGCGGTGTGGCTGCTCCACCGTCGCGCCGCGCGCCGTGCGGACGCGACGGCGGAGGACGCGCACTCGACACGGACGACGGACGAGGCGTGAGCCCCGCGGGTCGCGAATCGACGCGATCGGATGCGACGGCGCCCGCGAGCGGCCATGATGGGCGGGTGCCGACCATCGACAGCGCCGCCGAACGCGCCTACGCCGCGACCCGTACGGCGATCCTCGACGGCACGCACCGGCCGGGCACCATGCTGAGCGAGAACGAGCTCGCCGGGCGCCTCGGCATGAGCCGCACCCCGGTGCGCGCCGCCCTCGCCCGCCTCCAGGACGAGGGCTGGATCACGATCTACCCGAAGCGCGGCGCGCTCGTGCGCGAGCTCGGGGGGCGCGAGATCGCCGACCTCGCCGACGCTCGCCTCATCCTCGAGGCGATGGGCGTGCAGCGGGCGACGAGCGCCGTCCGGCGCGCGCTCGCCGACCGCCTCGAACCCGAGCTCGCCGCGCAGCGCGACGCACTCGTCGCCCGCGACATCGACGGGTTCGTCGAGCTCACGATCGCGTTCCACCGCTCGTTCGTCGAGGCATCCGGCAATGCCGTGCTCGTCGAGATCGGCGACCGGCTCGCCGATCGGCAGCGACTGCTGCTGAGCGCCCACCGCGACGTCCTGTTCGACCGCGTCGACGAGACCATCGCCGAGCACCGGGCGCTCATCGAGCGGCTGCGGGCCGACGACCCTGCGGGCTTCGCCGAGGCGCTGCGCGCCCACATCATGGACACCCACGGGCCCGAGCTCGGGCCGATCTGAGCCCGAGGAGACGGCGCGCCGGGGCCCGGCGCGCCGTCCGCTCCGTCGGCGTCTCAGGCGGGCACCGCGACCGACGCGGGCTTCCGCTCGCGGATGAGGAACCCGAACGCGAGCGCGACGAAGAACATCAGCACGCCGTACACCGCCGCGGGCAGGCTCATCTCGATGCTGCCGATGACGGTCTGCGCGATGACGATCGCGAGGGTCGCGTTGTGGATGCCGATCTCGAAGGAGCTCGCGACCGACTGCGCGCGCCCGACGCGGAGCAGTCGCGGCACCGCGAACCCGACCGCGAGGCTCAGCACGCAGAACAGCACGGTGATGAGGGCGAGCGTGCCGGCGTTCGCGAGGAGCAGTTCGAGGTTCGTCGCGATCGCCCCGGCGATGACGACGACGAGGATGATCACGGAGGCGATGCGCACGGGCTTGTCCATGCGGTCCGCGAAAGCCGGCTTCCACCAGCGCACCAGCATGCCGAGCACGACGGGGCCGAGCACGATCGCGAACACCTCGATCGTCTTCGCGAACTGCAGTCCGAGGGCGTCGTCGCCCGGCAGGAAGTACGCGATCGCGAGGTTCGTGATGAGCGGGAGCGTGAAGACGGCGAGCACCGAGTTCACCGCCGTGAGCGAGATGTTCAGCGCGACGTCGCCGCGGAAGAGGTGGCTGTAGAGGTTCGCCGTCGTGCCGCCGGGGGATGCCGCGAGCAGCATCATGCCCACCGCGAGCACGGGCGGCAGCTGGAACAGGAGCACGAGTCCGAGGCAGATGAGCGGCAGCAGCACGAGCTGGCAGGCGAGTGCGACGAGCACCGCCTTCGGCTGCTTCGCGACGCGGGTGAAGTCTCGCGGGGTGAGCGAGAGCCCGAGGCCGAACATGATGATTCCGAGCGCGACGGGCAGCCCGATCGTGGTCAATGGACCCATGTGGTGATCACTCCTTCGTGATGACGGTGTGAGACAGTCTCGTGGACGGGGCGGGCCGTTGTCACCAGCGGATTTCCGGGCGGGACGAAGCGTTGCGGCGCCACCCCGATCACCCGATTCCGACACCTGACGGCGCTCGGTTAGAGTCGAGCCCGTGTGCGCCGTCGCAGCGCGCCGGAGGGAGCACCATGTCGGCGAGAGTCCGTATCGCGATGCTCGCAGCGATCGCGGCCCTGCTCCCGGCGGCGGTGACCGCCCCGGTCGACGCCGCGAGCGCCGCGCCCGCACCGGCGAGCGTCGCGGCGGCCGCACCCGGGACGCCCGAATTCCCCGAGGGCGTCACCCGCCTCAGCGGCGCCGATCGCTACGCGACCGCCGTGGCCGTCTCCAAGCGATACTCGCCCGGTGTGCCCGCCGTCTTCGTCGCCACAGGGGCCGACTTCCCCGATGCGCTCGCCGCGGCGAGCGCTGCCGCCGCGGCGAGGGGACCGCTCCTGCTCACGACGAAGACCCGGCTCCCCGACGCGGTGCGCCTCGAGCTCCAGCGCCTGAAGCCGGCCCGCATCTACATCGCCGGAGGGACCGGGGTCGTGTCCTCGGGCGTCGAGACGGCGTTGCGCGGCATCGCGCCGACGAAGCGGCTGGCGGGGGCCGAGCGCTACGCGACCGCGAAGGCCATCGTCGATGCGGGCTTCACGAGTGCCGACCACGCCATCATCGCGACCGGTCGCACCTTCCCCGACGCGCTCGCCGCCACCGGCGCCGCGGGTTCGCGACGGGCCCCCGTCCTCCTCGTCGACGGCACCTCGTCACGGGTCGGCGCCGCGACCCTCGCGACCCTCCGTCGCCTGGGCGTGAAGTCGGTCACGATCACCGGCGGGACGAGCGTCGTGAGCAGCGGCATCCAGTCGCAGCTCGCGTCCGCCGGATATTCGGTCACCCGCTACGGCGGGGCCGACCGCTACGCCACGGCCGCCCTGATCAACCGCGCCTACTTCCCGTCCGGGTCGTCGTCGACGAGCTTCCTCGCCACCGGGGCCGACTTCCCCGATGCGCTGGCGGCCGCGGCGCTCGCCGGCCGGCTCGCCGCTCCGCTCGACCTGACCTGGCGCACCTGCGTGCCCCCGGTCGTCAACGACGGCATCCTCTCGGTCGGCGCGACCCGGCGTGCCGTGCTCGGCGGCACAGCCGTCGTCTCCCGCGCCGCGGCCGAGAACGTGCGTTGCGTGATCCCGACGACGAGCGAACCGCTGGCGGACTGGGCGACGTCGTCGTGGACGTTCGACGCCGATGCGCCCGCGCCGTACTCGGACCGTCCGCCCGTCGACGTCCGGAGCAGCTCGATCAAGCTCGACTCGACGGGGCTGCTGATCTACCTGCGGGTCGACAACAAACAGCGGGCCGACCACCCCGTGGCGTACGCGCAGTACGGCATCTCGGCACTGCTCGAGTACGAGCGCACCGGCGACCGGATCTGGCTCGACCGGGCGATCCGCCATGGCCGGCAGCTCATCGCGATGAAGGTCGAGCGCGGCGACGGCTGGTGGTACCCGTACCGCTTCCCGTGGACGTACTACCAGCGCACGCTGCCGGCCCCCTGGTACTCGGCGATGGCGCAGGGGCAGGCCCTCTCCCTCTTCGTCAGGCTCGCCGACGCGACCGGCGAGACGCGCTGGGAGACCGCCGCCGACCGCACGTGGACGAGCTTCACGCAGCGCTACTCGTCGACCGCTCCCTGGTCGAGCCTCGTCATCGACGACCACCTCTACTTCGAGGAGTACGCGGGCCGGCAGGTGCCCCTCACGGTGCTCAACGGACAGGTCTTCGCGATGTTCGGGCTCTACGACTACTGGCGGCACCGCGGCGGCGATCCGACGGTGGCCGCGTACCTCGACGGCGGCGCGACGACCGTGCTCGACCGGATGATGCCGGCCGTCCGCGTGCCGGGCGGCGTCTCGTACTACTGCGTGCAGGCCGAGTACTGCCAGAGCACGCGGTGGCAGAACACGACCTACCACGTCATCCACTCCTGGCAGCTCGACACGCTGACGCGCCTCACCGGCGACGACCGGTTCTCGGCGTGGGCCGCCCTGCTCCGCAAGGACTGGGCGCCGGCCGACCCGGCGCAGAGCTTCGAGCAGGCCCGAGGAGAGTGGATGCTCCCGACCGAGTAGCCCTCGACGCCCTCGATCCACCGGAACACGGAGCGAACGCGCGTCGGTGGTGGATGGTCGGCGGCTGGTGGCAGGCTGGGTGCATGGCGATCGAGGTGCGACCGGCGACGGTCTTCGACGACGTGGCAGCGGTGCTCGGGCCGAAGAAGCCGACGTCGAACGTGTGCTTCTGCCTGAGCTACCGGCTGCGGACCTCGAAGGAGAACCTCGCCCTGGTCGGCCCCGCCCGCGGCGAGCGCGTGCGCGAGCTGTGCGCGCAGACGCCGCCGCCGGGCGTGCTCGCCTACGACGGCGACGAACCCGTGGGCTGGGCGGCGGTGCATCCGCGAGCCGACACCTCGTTCGCGACCAACCGCAAGATCCCGCACGTCGACGAGGCCGACGTCTGGTCGGTCTGGTGCTTCCGGGTGCGGCCGGGCCATCGCGGCGAGGGCATCGCGCACCACCTGCTCGCGGGGGCGGTCGAGTTCGCGCGGGCGAACGGCGCACCCGCGATCGAGGGCTACCCGGTCGACAATCGGGGCGCGAAGGTCGACCTCACGATGGCGTACGTCGGCACGCGGCGGTTGTTCGAGGAGGGCGGCTTCACGAAGGCCGCCGACACCGAGTCGGTGCTCAACCGCTTCCCGCGCGTGCTGATGCGGCTCGATCTCGACTGACGCCGACATCTCGCGCACAGGGCTATACATCCGATCTTTAATCGGGCAGGATGAGCATCGGTCGCAGATTGACGATGAATCGCGACGATTCCGCACCGAAACACCAGATCAATGATGCTCCGGAGGTCCCCCCGCATGCTCGAACGCGAGATTCCGCGCCGCCGCGCCCTACAGCTCGGCGGGCTCGTCGCCCTGGCCCCGCTCGTTCCCCAGTTCCTCGCCGCACAGCCCGCGGCCGCCCTCGTCGGCGGCCGGGCGGCGGCCGCCGCCGCGGGCGGAGGCATCCCCGTCCCCGAGCTCTCGACGAAGTCGCTCTGGTACGGCACCCCGGCCGCCGACTGGGAGACGCAGGCGCTGCCGATCGGCAACGGCCGCCTCGGTGCGATGCTCTTCGGCAACCCCGACGAGGAGGTCGTGCAGTTCAACGAGCAGAGCCTCTGGGGCGGCCTCAACGACTACGACAACGCGCTCGCCGGCAAGCCCGACGGCGCCTACGACACGAGCGTGACCGGCTTCGGCTCGTACCGCGACTTCGGCACGCTCACGATCGGCTTCGGCGCGCGCCCGAAGGTCACCGCACCGGGCGGCCCCTACAAGATCTGGGGCGCCGAAGACGTCGACAAGAGCTACGACGGCAACAGCCAGACCAAGTGGTGCATCGACGGCCCGCCCGCCCACGTGCTCTGGCAGGCCGAACTGCCCGCCGCCGCCGTGGTCTCGTCGTACAGCTTCACGAGCGCGAACGACGTGCCCGCGCGCGACCCGCAGGAGTGGCGCGTGCTCGGTTCGAACGACGGCAGCACCTGGGCGACGCTCGACTCGCGCACGGGAGCGCCGTTCGAGCAGCGCTTCCAGACGAAGACCTACGAGTTCCAGAACTCGACCGCCTACCGCTTCTACCGCGTCGACTTCGTGCCCAAGGCGGGCGTGAGCCACTTCCAGCTCTCCGAGATCGGGCTCGGCGGCGTCGAGCTCGCACAGGGCGGCAGCGTCTACGTCTCGTCGCCCTCGGGCCACGCCGACTCGCTCATGGGCAGCATCGACGGCGACGCCGCCACCGTCTGGCAGGTCGACGACGCCGGATCGGGCGCCGCATGGCAGCTCGAGCTCGGCGCGAAGCGGGCGCTCACCGGCTACCTGCTGACGAGCGCGCCCGACGCGCCCGAGGCCGACCCGCGCGACTGGGTGCTCGCCGCCTCGAACGACGGCGTCGCCTGGAAGACCCTCGACACGAGGTCGGGCGTCGCGTTCGCCGGCCGCGGCGAGGCGAAGAGCTTCTCGTTCGCGAACTCGGCGACGTACTCGCACTACCGGCTCACGTTCACGGCGCCCGGGGCGTTCCGCCTCGCCGGGGTCGCGTTCACCGGTAGCGGCTACACGACCCGCGGGCAGCGCCAGGTCGTCGGCTACCGCCGCGCGCTCGACCCCGCCGTCGGCCTGCACACCGCCCACTTCGCGACCGTCGCCGGCACCGTGCTGCGCGAGGCGTTCGCGAGCCGCGAGGCCGACGTCGTCGTGCTGCGCTACACGAGCGACACCGCCGGCGCGCTGTCGGGCACGATCACGCTCGTCTCCGAGCAGGAGAACTCGCCGACCTCGGTCGACGCGGCGGCCCGGCGCCTCGGCTTCTCGGGCACGATGGCCAACGACCTCAGCCACGCCGCGACGGTGCGCATCGCCGACACCGACGGCGAGGTCAGCGCCGACGGCGCGGGCCTGCGCGTGAGCGGGGCGTCGACCATCACGCTCCTCCTCGACGCCCGCACCGACTACAAGCTCAGCGCCGCCGACGGTTGGCGCGGCGCCGCGCCCCAGCCCGGCATCGACGCCGCCCTCCAGGCGGCGGGTGCGCGCAGCTTCGACGAGCTGCGCGACGAGCACGTCGCCCAGGTCTCGAAGCTCATGTCGCGCGCCGCGGTCGAGTGGGGCGAGACGGATGCCTCGGTGCTGGCGCTGCCCACGACGGCGCGCCTCGCGCGCTACGGCGCCGGCGAGGCCGACCCGACGCTCGAGCAGTCGATGTACGACTTCGGCCGGTACCTGCTGCTGAGCTCCTCGCGGCCGGGCGGGCTGCCCGCCAACCTGCAGGGCCTCTGGAACAACTCGAACCAGCCGGCGTGGGCGAGCGATTACCACACCAACATCAACGTGCAGATGAACTACTGGGGCGCCGAGACGACCGATCTGCCCGAGTCGCACGAGGCGCTCATCTCGTTCGTGCAGCAGGTGGCGGTGCCGAGCCGGGTCGCCACGCGCAACGCCTTCGGCGCGAGCACCCGCGGCTGGACGGCCCGCACCTCGCAGAGCATCTTCGGCGGCAACTCGTGGGAGTGGAACACCGTCGCGAGCGCCTGGTACATGCAGCACGTGTACGAGCACTGGGCGTTCACGCAGGACAAGAAGTACCTGCGCGACGTCGCCTACCCGCTGATCAAGGAGATCTGCGAGTTCTGGGAGGACCGGCTCAAGGAGCTGCCCGACGGCACCCTCGTGGCGCCCGACGGCTGGTCGCCCGAGCACGGCCCCCGTGAAGACGGCGTCATGTATGACCAGCAGATCATCTGGGACCTCTTCCAGAACTACCTCGACTGCGCCGACGCGCTCGACATCGACGCCGAGTACCGGGCGACGGTCGCCGACCTGCAGGCACGCCTGGCACCGAACAAGATCGGCAGCTGGGGCCAGCTGCAGGAGTGGCAGGCCGACCGCGACAGCCCGACCGACATCCACCGGCACACCTCGCACCTGTTCGCGGTGTACCCGGGCCGGCAGATCACGCCCGAGTCGGCCGAACTCGCCGCGGCGGCACTCGTGTCGCTCAAGGCGCGCTGCGGCGAGAAGGAGGGCGTGCCGTTCACGGCGGGCACCGTCTCGGGCGACAGCCGCCGTTCGTGGACCTGGCCGTGGCGCACCGCGCTCTTCGCCCGCCTGGGCGACGCCGAGCGCGCCGGCATCATGCTGCGCGGCCTCATCACCTACAACACGCTGTCGAACCTGTGGTGCAACCACCCGCCGTTCCAGCTCGACGGCAACTTCGGCATCACCGGCGCGATCGCCGAGATGCTGGTGCAGAGCCACGACGGCGTCATCCGCCTGCTGCCGGCGCTGCCCGCCGACTGGGCGGCCTCGGGCTCGTTCACGGGGCTCCGCGCCCGCGGCGGCTACTCGGTGAGCTGCGAGTGGCGCGACGGCGAGGTCGTCTCGTACGACATCGTGGCCGACCGTGCGGGCAA
Organism: Agromyces sp. NPDC057679; assembly: GCF_042799635.1. Taxonomy (NCBI): domain Bacteria; kingdom Bacillati; phylum Actinomycetota; class Actinomycetes; order Micrococcales; family Microbacteriaceae; genus Agromyces; species Agromyces sp. NPDC057679. Next base: position 877,130 of record NZ_JBHVIK010000001.1, read on the forward strand.
CATGTCGAACGTCATCGTCGTCGTCGACGGGACGCGGCGCAAGGTGAAGCCCGCGAACCCGAAGAACGGCAAGCCGATGCGCGAACTCGGCAAGGCCGACTGAGTCGCTCCACGAGTTCGCGAGCGAGGGATGCCCCGGGCGAGCGCCCGGGGCATTCCGCGTGTCGGCGGGGCGCGCTAGCTTTGCCCCGACGAAGGGACACCGATGACCGCCTCGCACCACCCCGCACCCCTCGAACGGCTCCGCACCGAACTCCGGGGCACGCTGCTGCTGCCCGGCGACGCCGGCTACGACGCCGCGCGCACGCCGTGGAACCTCTCGATCGAGCAGCGCCCCGCCGCGGTCGCCGAGCCCGCCGACGTCGACGACGTGCGCGCGATCGTGCGCGCCGCTCGCGAGGCCGGGCTCGGCGTCACCACGCAGCCCAACGGGCACGGCGCCTCCGACGACCTCGACGGCGTCGTGCTGGTGCGACCGCGACGGCTCGACGAGTTGCACGTCGACGTCGAGGCGCGAGTGCTGCGCGTCGGCGCCGGCGTCAACTGGGGTCGCGCCCTCGCGGCACTCGAGGGCACCGGCCTCATCGGGCTCGCCGGCTCGAACCCCGAGGTCAACGTCGTGGGGCTCGCGATCGCCGGCGGGCAATCGATGTTCAGCCGCCGATACGGGCTCACGGCGCGGTCGATCATCGCGGTCGAACTCGTCGACGCCGCAGGCGACGTCCGCCGGGTGACCGATGCCGACGACGGCGAGCTGCTCTGGGCGCTCCGTGGCGGCGGCGGCCTGTTCGGCGTGATCACCGCGATCGAGCTCTCGCTCCACCTGGGCGACGCCCTCTACGGGGGCGGTCTCGTCTTCCCAGCCGAGTCGGCGACCGCCGTGCTCTCGGCCGCCTTCGCCCTCGCGCACGACGAACCCGAGCTCGGGCTCGACATCGGCATGATGCGCTTCCCCGACCTGCCCGTCATGCCGCCGCACCTGCGCGGGCGCATCGTCGCGACCGTCGGCCTGGTTCACGTCGGCGACGAGACGACCGGGCAGGTCTTCGCCGATCGGCTGCTGGCCGTCGCCGAGCCGATCGCGAACTCGCTCACCCCGTTCTCGATCGGCCAGCTCGCGGCGGTGGCCGCCGAACCCGTCGACCCGATGCCGACCGCCGACTTCGGTGCCGCGATCGGCCCGCTCGACGAGACGTTCGCAGGCGACTTCGTCGAGGCGTTCCTCCGCGGCGCCGATCGCGGGCTCACCCGGTGCGGCATCCGCGCGATGGGCGGCGCGATCGCCGAGGAGCTCGGCGCCGAGCTCTCGGCCATCGGGGCGGTGCACGCCCCCGGCCTGCTCAGCTCGGGCGCCCTGCTGCTCGATCCCTCGGTCGACGCGGAGGCCGCGCTCTCGCCGTTGCGCGAGCTCGCCGCGAAGTACCCGGCCGAGGGCATGGTGCCGAGCTTCCTCGGCTCGCAGACGAGCCTCGCCGACGCGTACGGCCCCGCGGTGCTCGAGCGGCTCGCCACGGTGAAGCGCCGCGTCGACCCCGACGGGCTGATCCGCAGCAACCGCCCGCTGGGCTGACGCCCCCGAGAGAGGAGGGCGAGCGCACATGGCCGATCGATACCGCACCGTCGACGAGTTCCTCGCCGCGCAGCAGCCCGCGCGGCGCGCCCAGGTCGACGCGCTGCGCGCGCTCGTCCGCGAGGCAGAGCCCCGGTTGGTCGAGATCGTCAAGTGGAACTCGCCCGACTACACGCTCGACGGCGTCGACCGGCTGACCATCAACGCGGCCGGCCGCGGGCCGGTCCGGCTCATCCTGCACTTCGGCACGGCGCGGGCCGAAGACCGCGGCGCCGAACCGAGCTTCGCGGGTGACCCCGAGGGGCTGCTCACGTGGCACTCGAACATCCGGGCGAGCCTCGTCGCACCCGAGGTCGAGTCCGCGTCCCAGCCTGAGGACGCGGCTGCGAGGGCGCGGGTCGTCGCCGTCATCCGGGCATGGCTGGCGGCCGAGTGAGCGGGCCCCAGGAGCCGCCGCGGCCCCCGCGCGCGGCACGCGCCGTTCGCGCCGACTCCGCACTGGCGTCGGCCCCGTCGATGTACGAGCATGACGGCATGGACGTCTTCGCATGGCTGCTCGACGCCGATCCGTCGATCCGCTGGCAGGCGCTGCTCGACCTCCACGACGACGTCGACGGCGCCGCCGCCGAGCGCGCCCGCGTCGCCACCGAGGGCTGGGGTGCCCGGTTGCTCGCCCTCCAGGACGCCGACGGGTACTGGAGCGATCAGGAGTACGGCGTGGACGGCGACCGCCGCAGCACGATCTGGTCGCTGCAGCTGCTGCGCCGGCTCGGCGTCGCCCCCGAGGCATCCGTCGTGCGCACCGCGATCGCCCGCGTGCGCGACGGCGTGACGTGGCGCGAGCACGGCGACCTGCCCTTCTTCCACGGCGAGGTCGAGGAGTGCCCGAACGGCGGCGTGCTCGCGCTCGCCTCGTACTTCGGCGTGCTCGGCGAGGGCAGCGACCGCATCGTCGGGCGCCTCCTCGACGAGCAGCTCCCCGACGGCGGGTGGAACTGCGAGCCGCGCGAAGAGTCCGAGCGGTCGTCGTTCGACTCGACGATCTGCGTGCTCGAAGGACTCCTGGCGTACGAGCAGGCGGTCGGCGACGAGGCGGCCGACGGCGACGTCTCCACGGTCGGGGCCGCGCGGCGCCTCGGCGAGGAGTACCTGCTCGAACGCAACCTGTTCCGGCGGCGGTCGACCGGCGAGATCGTGCTCCCCCGCTACGCGAACCTCGCCTTCCCGCCGTACTGGTTCTACGACGTGCTGCGCGCACTCGACCACTTCCGCGCCGCCGGGGCGTCGCCCGACGCCCGCATCGCCCCCGCGGTCGACCTCCTGCTCGCGCAGCGGGGCGACGACGGTCGATGGGCCGCCGGCACGCCCAACGACGGCGAGGTCTACTTCGCCGTCGATGCGCCCGAGGGCGAGCCGAGCCGGTGGAACACCCTGCGCGCGCTGCGCGTCCTGCGCTGGATCGACGCCGCCGCAGTCTGACCGCCACCAGACACCCCCACTACCGGTGTCTTGCCGCGCTTGTCCCCCGGTTCTAGCCTGAGATGCACCCCGCCAGACCGACGAGGTTCTCCGACTCCGCTCCGTGACGGTGACCGCATGTCTTCAGCGTTGTACGCCCTGGGCCGCTGGGCGTTCCGGGCGCGTCGCGCGATGCTGCTCATCTGGGTCGCCGTGCTCGCGGTGCTGTTCACCGGCGCGGCGCTGCTCAGCGAGGGCACCGAGAACAGCTATTCGATCCCCGGCACCGAGTCGCAGGAGGCGCTCGACGCGCTCGCGCGCACCTTCCCCCAGGTGAGCGGCAGCTCGGCACAGCTCATCGCCGTCGCTCCCGAGGGCGGCTCGGTCACCGACGCCGACTTCGAGTCGGCGGTCGAGGCTTCCGCGACCGCGATCGCCGCCGTCCCGCAGGTCACGTCGGCGACCTCGCCGTACTCCTCGGCCACGAGCGAGGCGGCGAACATCGCGAGCGACGATTCGGCCGTGATCGTGCCGATCCAGCTCTCGGTGACCACCAGCGAGGTGCTCCCGTCGACGGCCGACGCGCTGCAGTCGGCCGGCCGTTCGCTCGAGGCGGCACTGCCCGACGGGTCGGAGGTCGCGGTCGGCGGGCAGCTCTTCTCGCAGACCTCGACGGGCATCAGCGTCACCGAACTGCTCGGCATCGCGATCGCGTACGTGGTGCTCCTCATCACCTTCGGCTCGCTCATCGCCGCCGGGCTGCCGCTCGTCACGGCACTGCTCGGCGTCGCGGCCTCGCTCTCGATCGTGCTCGCGGGCACCGGGTTCATGACGATCACCTCGACGACCCCGCTCCTCGCCCTCATGCTGGGCCTCGCCGTCGGCATCGATTACGCGCTCTTCATCGTCTCGCGGCATCAGGACCAGCTGAAGCACGGCCTCGACCCCGAGGAGTCGGCGGCGCGCGCCGTCGCGACCTCGGGCTCGGCGGTCGTCTTCGCCGCGACGACGGTCATCATCGCGCTGCTCGGGCTGACGGTCGCGGGCATCCCGTTCCTCACGACGATGGGCGTCGCCGCGGCGCTCGCGGTGGCGGTCGCGGTGCTCATCTCGCTCACGCTGACGCCCGCGCTCCTCGGCTTCGCCCGCTGGCGGGTCGTCGCGAAGCGGTTCCGCCCGGTCGGCGCCGACGCCGCCGCCCCGATTGAGATCGTCGAGCACGCGGATGCCTCGACGGCGACCCGCGACGACGACGCCGCCGTGGCATCCTCGCCCTTCGGTCTCGAACCTCACGCGACCGGCGGGCCCGGCGGGCCCGGCGAGCCCGACGACGCCGACCGAGCCGAGGAGACGGCCGAGGAGGCCGCCCGCTCGATCGACGACGACGACGGCGAGCACCCGCCGGCGCGCCGCGGCTTCTTCTGGGGCTGGGTGCGCACCGTGACCCGGTGGCCCGCGGTGACGATCGTCGTGATCGTCGGGCTGCTCGGCCTCGCGACGCTGCCGGCGGCCCACCTGCGGCTCGCGCTGCCCGATGCGGGCTCGCTCGAGGAGGATGCCCCGGGCCGCATCGCCTACGACCTGATCGCCGAGCATTTCGGACCGGGCTACAACGGCCCGCTCATCGTGACCGGAACGATCATCGAGAGCACCGACCCGGTCGCGCTCATGGACGACCTCGCCGCATCTGTGGCCGCCGTCGACGGCGTGGCGGCGGTGCCGCTCGCGACGCCGAACGAGACGGGCGACACGGGCATCGTGCAGGTGATCCCCGAGGGCTCGCCCGATTCGGAGGCGACCAAGGCGCTCGTCGCCGAGCTGCGCGCGATGCACGACGACTGGCAGGAGCAGTACGGGGTCGATCTCTCGGTGACGGGCTACACGGCCGCGGGCATCGACATCTCGGCGCGGCTCGCCGACGCCCTGCTGCCGTTCGGCCTGCTCGTCATCGGGCTCTCGCTCGTGCTGCTCGCAATGGTGTTCCGGTCGATCGTGGTGCCCGTGACGGCGGCGCTCGGCTACGCACTCTCGGTCGGTGCGGCCTTCGGCCTCACGAGCGCGGTCTTCGTCGACGGGGTGCTCGCGGGGCCCCTCAACGTCGCCGACGTCGGCACGGTGATCAGCTTCATGCCGATCATCCTCATGGGCGTGCTCTTCGGCCTCGCGATGGACTACGAGGTCTTCCTCGTCAGCCGCATGCGCGAGGACTACGTGCACCAGGGCGACGCCGAGTCGGCGGTCGACACCGGGTTCCTCAGCTCGGCCAGGGTCGTGACCGCGGCGGCGATCATCATGTTCGCGGTGTTCGCGGCGTTCGTGCCCGAGGGCGACGCGTCGATCCAGCCCATCGCGTTCGGCCTCGCGGTGGGCGTCGCGATCGACGCCTTCGTCGTGCGGATGTCCCTCATCCCGGCCGTGCTTGTGCTGTTCGGCGCCCGGGCCTGGTGGATGCCGCGGAGTCTCGACCGGATGCTGCCGCACTTCGACATCGAGGGTGAGGGCCTCGCCGAGGAGTTCGCACTGGCCGACTGGCCGGCGCCCGGCGCCCGGTTCGCGATCGCGGCCGAGGGGGTGCGCGCCGCCGTGCCCGGCCTCGACGACGAGAGGGATGCCTCGCCCCACCTCGATGCGATGGTGCCCCCGGGGGCGCACCTCGTGCTGCTCGGCGGCACCGACGGGGAGCGCACGCGGCTGCTGCTCGCACTCGGCGGCCGGGCACGGGTCGCCGCGGGCCGGCTGAAGTCGGTCGGATTCGTCGTGCCGCCGCGGGCGTCTGCGGTGCGGGCGCGCTCCGCGCTCGTGCGGTTCACCGACTCGGCGACCGCGCTCGACCGCGTGCGCGGCGCGCTCGACGCGCGCCCCGAACTGCTCCTGCTCGACGGCATCGAGGAGGTGGGCGACCCGGGGGTCGTGGGTGGCATCCGATCGCTGCTCGCCGAGGCCGGCGGCGGGGCTGCCGCAGGCGCAATCCGCCGCCGGCCGGCGCTCACGATCGTCGTCGCGGCGCGCGACGTCGATGCGGCCGTGCGGATGCTGCCCGAGGACGCCCCGTCGCAGCGCGCCCACCTCGCCGAACCGGCTGCGGCGTTCCCCGCCGACACCGCCGCGACCCTGACGACGGCGGGCTGACATGGCGACGCGCACCTTCTCGGCGACGTCGGGGTCGGAACGGCTCGGCCGGCTCGCGATGCTCGGGCTGGTGGTGCTGCCGCTCCTCATCGGCGTCGTGCTGAGCTGGGCGCTCGCGACGCCGACCGCGCATCTCGACCGGATGACCGCGGCCATCGTGAACGACGACGAGCCCGTCACGATCGACGGGCGGACGGTGCCGCTCGGGCGGCAGTTCGCGGCGGGGCTGATGGAGGGCACGGCGACGGCGAGCGCGGCGCCGTCCGCATCGCCGTCCCCCTCACCCGCGCCGTCGACGCCCCCATCGACGACCGGGCCGGCCACGGCGACCAGCGCGGAATCGGCGGCGACCGCCGCCCCCTCCGCGTCCGCGAGCCCGACCGCCACCGCGACTCCGGGCCCGACGGCGACCGCCGAGCCGACCCCGTTGCCCTCGCCCGCCGCGGCGACGCCGATCGAGAGCCCGACGGACTTCGACTGGGTGCTGACGAACCCCGACGAGGCCGCGGAGGGGCTCGCGACCGGCCGCTACGCCGCGGTCGTCACGATCCCGGCGTCGTTCTCCGCCGCGGCGACCTCGTTCAGCGGGCCCGCGAGCGCGGCGAGGCAGGCGGTCATCGAGGTCGCGACGACCCCGGCATCGGCGTTCCTCGACCCGGCACTCACGCAGGCGGTCACGCAGGCCGCGGTCGAGGCGCTCAACCGGCAGCTCATCGAGCAGTACCTCGCGCAGGTGTACACGGGCTTCACGACGATCGACGAGCAGATCGGCGAGGCCGCGAGCGGCGCCGCCCAGCTCGCCGAGGGTGCGGCCTCGCTCGATTCGGGCGCCGCGCAGCTCGCCGCGGGCGCCGAGTCGCTCGCCGCGGGGCTCGCCGCGATCGAGACCGGCGCGGGCGACCTCTCGGCAGGCATCACCGAACTGGATGCCGCGGCCGCCCCGCTGCCGGGCGCAGCGAGCCTGCTGGCCGACGGCGCTGCCGAGGTCGCGACCGGGGTCGATGCGCTCGCGAGCGACCTGGCCGGTGCGACCGCCGAGTTCGCGGCCGTCGTCGCCCGGGTGTGCGCGACACCGGGCCCCGTGTGCACGCGCGCGACGACCGCGCTCGAGAACCTGCGCGCCCTCGACGCGAAGATCGATGCGCTCGCCCGCGGCGCCGACGGCGTGGCGACCGGCAACGCCGACCTCGCCGAGGCGGCGAACGGGCTCGTCGACGGGATCGACGCCGCCGCGACGGGCGCCGACGAGCTCGCGGGCGGCGCGGCCGAGGCGAGCGCGGGCGGGGCCGAGCTCGCGAGCGGGTCCGACGAGCTCGCGAGCGGCGCGAGCGAGGTCGACGACGGGGCCGCGCAGCTCGCTGCGGGGCTGGCGCAGGCGAGCGAGCAGATCCCGAGCTACACCGACGACGACATCACGACGCTCTCGACGGTCGTCTCGCAGCCGGTCGTCGCTGACCAGGACGCGGGCACCCCGGGGATCGTCTCGGTGCCGCTCTCCTGCGTGCTCGCGCTCTGGCTCGGCGGCTTCGCCATGGCGCTCGCGCGTCGGGCGGTGCCGATCGAACGGTTGTCGGCGGCCGATCCGTCGCGGTCGATCGCGTGGCGCGCGGTGCTGCCGGGCCTCGGCCTCGGCGCCGCGCAGGGGCTCGTGGTGGGCGTGGTGGTGCTCACCGGTCTCGCCGTGACGCCCGCGCAGGGCGCGGCGTTCACCGTGGCGAGCATCGTGATCGGGGCGGTCTTCGCGATCGCGAACCAGGGGCTCGCCGCCGCCTTCGGCGGTGCGGGGCGCCTCGTCGCGGTGTTCATCGCGCTCGTCGCGTTGACCGCGGGGCTCTCCTCGACCGTTCCGCCGTTCATCGCCGCGGCCGCCGGGGCTTCGCCGACTGCGCCGGCGCTGCAGCTGCTCACGGCGACGCTGACCGATACCGACGCCGCCTCGGGCGCGATCTGGGGCGCCCTCGCGCTGCTCGCGCTCATCGCCGTGGCGTCGTTCGCCCTCGTGCTCGCCGGAGTCGCCGTGCGTCGGAGCGGCGACCCGCTGCGATTCGTCCCCGCGGGCTGATCAGAGCATCGCGCCGACGAGCGCCTCGCCGAGCGGGGTCCGCAGGTGGAGCATCCGCGCCCCGTCGCGCGTGGAGGCGACGAGTCCGCCCTCGCGCAGCACCGCGAGGTGGTGCGATGCCGTCGACACGGCGATGCCGTGGTCCGCGGCGACCTGCGAGGTGGTGCGCGCGTCGTGCGCGGCGAGCAGGATCGCAGCGCGGGCGGGCCCGACGAGCGCGCCGAGCGCCGAAGCGGTCGTTGCCGGGTCGCGCGCCCAGGTCTCGGTCACGCCCTGCGCGGGGTAGAACACGGTGGGCTGCGCGGGCGGCTCGGTGAGCACCATGCAGCCGTACGACGACATGACCGAGGGCACGAGCACGAGTCCGCTGCCGCGGCAGTCGAGCGCCTCCCGATGGAGGCGCAGCTCGACGCGGACCGCATGCTCGTGCCAGCTGATCGAGGGATGCAGCTCGCTCGCCATCGCGGCGAGGCCGCCGGTCGCGATCCGGCGCGACCGCACCGCGATGTCGGCGCGCAGCAGCCGCTCGAGCTGGGTCCACACGGGTGCGAGCACCGCACCCCACACCTCGACCCAGGCGTCCGCGATCATCGCCCGCGCCCGCTCGGGTTCGGCGATCATCCGCTGGATCGCCTGCTGCCTCGCCCCGCTCGAGCGCAGCACCATCTTGTGCAGGTCGACGAGCATCGGCGCGACCGGCGCCGCCCGCAGGCGCGCCGCCTCCTCCTCGGGCTCGAGGTCCCACCCAGGCTCGGAGGTGAGGAAGTCGGGCATGTAGCCGTCGACCCCGATGAGCACGGCGAGCAGTTCGAAGGATTCGCGGGGCAGGCGTCCGCGCACCGCCCGCAGCCAGCCCCACTGCAACGGATGCTCGGCCGGGCGTTGCAGCACGCGCACCGCGTGGCAGAGCTCGTGGCCCGGCGAGATGCCGAACCGGATCGCCGAGATGTCACCTGGGGCGAGCCCGAACTCGACGAAGTTTCGATTCACATCGAAACTCTAACGCGCGGGGATGCCTCGGGCGGAGGCTGAACGCAGATCGAACGAGGGCGGTGCCGAAGCATCCGACCCGCACGAACCGACCGAAGGAGCCACCGTGAACGCCGCAGAGATCACCCTCTCCCCCACCATGACGCCGCCCACCGCCCCGCGCGTCGTCCCCGCCGACGAGCTCCGCATCGGCAGCGGTCACACCCGCCGCTTCGTCGGCCTCGAGCACGGCGCACGCATCTCGTACTTCTTCGTCGACAACGAGCCCGGCGAAGGACCCGACCTGCACTGGCACCCGTACGCCGAGACGTGGATCGTGCTCGAGGGCGTCGCCCGCATCACCGTCGGCGACACCGAGCTCATCGCCCACGCCGGCGACACCGCGACGGCGCCGGCCGGAGTGTGGCACGGTTTCAAGAACGCCGGCGACGGGCGGCTGCAGCTCATCGGCATCCACGCCGCCGAGACCATCGTCCAGACCTGGGCCGACTAGGCCCACCGCACCGAAGGAGCATCCGAATGTCGTTCCAGGCCTACCTCGACAACATCGAGACGAAGACCGGACTCACCCCGCGCCAGCTCGTCGACCTCGCGCACGAACGCGGCTTCGACGAGACCACCAAGGCGACCCCGATCGTCGCCTGGCTCGCCGAGGACTACGGCCTGGGTCGCGGCCACGCGATGGCGCTCGTGCACGTCATCACGAAGGGGCCGCAGATCAGCACCAAGCACGTCGGCACCGATGGCGTGCACCGCGACGCCACCGACACCCTCTGGCTCGACGGCCAGGCGACGAACCCGAATCCCTGACGGTGCGCGGCGGCGCGGCCCGGTTCAGCCGAGCCGCGCCGCGAGCCGCGAGCCGCGGAACTGCCCGACGGCGACGAGCAGCACGATCAGCACCGCGAACACCCCGCAGCTGATGAGCCCGAGCGGGCCCGCGAGCCATGCCTCGGGCGTCGGCGAGCCGGCCGCGATGACGAGCGCGCCGAGCCCCGCCGAGGCGTTGAAGGCGCCGTGCGCGAAGACGGCCGGCCACACCGAGGCCGTGCGCAGCCTGGTCCAGCCGAGCAGCACGCCGAAGAGGGTGCAGGCGAGCATCATGAGCAGCACGCCGGTGCCGTCGGTCAGGCCGTAGTTGTAGCCGAGCAGGAGGAGCGGGCTGTGCCAGAACCCCCAGAACGCGCCCGAGACGAGCAGGGCCGGCCACACGCCGAGCGGGCGGAGCGCGGGTAGCAGCCAGCCGCGCCAACCCACCTCCTCGCCGAACGCGAGCGGGGCGTTGATGACCGCCCCGACCGGGATCATCAGGAACTGCGCCGCGACCACGAGCCCCATGGGCGGCAGCGGTTGGCCCGCCGGCAGCTGCGCGGCGATCAGCTCGGTGAACCCCGAGAAGCCGACGAGGTCGAACACCGCGAGCCCGAGCACCCCGACCACCACGAGCCCGGCGGCGACGATGAGCGGCATCGCGACGATCATCGCGAGGCTCGTGCCGATGGTGCGACCGAGGGGCCGCAGCGGCCACATGCCGAGTTCGCGCAGGATGTCGCGTGCCGGGCGCCGTCCGCTGATCCTCGCGTCGACGACGATCGCGATGAACGTCGCCGCGGCGGGCGTCAGCATCATCGCCATCGCGATGAGGGGCAGCAGCGGGTCGTCGAGCCCCTCGCCGCGCGCCCAGAGCGGCGCGGCGACGAGCCAGGCGAGCCCGCACGACACGATCGCGAACACGCCGACCGCCGCCCACGGCACGGTCGTGCGCGTCTCGGGCGACGCTGCGACGTCGGGGGCGGTCCGGGTCTCGATGCTCTCGCTCACCAGGGTCACGCTACCGAGCGCCGCCCCTCGGCGGATCCGCCGCGCGACGGAGATCGCTCGCCGCAGTGAGTCCGACGACGCAGTCGGGGCGCGCGGACGGGCGAACTACGCGACGAGGTTCCGCCAGTCGCCCGCGCGTGCATCGATCGGCGAGCCGTTCGCGATGCGCGCGGTGCGCGCGACCGGGTCGGTCTGCACGGTCGCGAGCGTCGCCCAGCGTTCGCCGAACGGCAGCGCCGGGTCGGGGCGGTGGCAGAGCAGCGGCTGCCCCGGGTCGGAGTAGAGGAAGGCGAGCAGCTCTTCGTCGGTGCGGGGCTCGGGGTAGTCGGCGAACCGGCTCGCGATGAGCCCGTATCGCTCGTCGGAGTCGGGCTGGTAGATCTCCGTCTTCTCCTCGGCCTGCGGTTCGGGGCTCAGGAAGTGGTTGGTGCGCACCACCGTGCCGTCGACGGGCTCGATCACGAACACCCCGATCGGCGTGATGTCGGTCGTGACGACGGTGTCGGCGTCGAGCAGCGTGAACGAGCTCGAGGCGCTCCGCGGGGCCGCCCGCACGAGGTCGAGCGCCTCCGCGACCGAGGCGGCCTCCTCGAGCACGGTCGCCGACAGCACATGCACGGGCACGCCGCCGGCCCCGTCGGCGCGGTGCCCCAGGATGTTGAAGTGCAGCGCGAGGCCGGCGCTGTTCACGCCGATCTTGCCGAGCATGCCGTGCTCGGTGAGTCCGACGACGTCGTACGTGCCGCCGCGCGTCTCGTGCGTGTGCCATTCGCCGTCGAGCTGGTGGTGCCAGTCCCACGTCTGCAGGCCGAAGGTGCGCACGGCGCCGCCGCCGAGCTCCACCCGGCGACCGATCGTCGAGCACTCGCCCGGTGCGGCCCCGAGGCCCTGCGAGAGGATCTCGGTGCGGGCGTTCAGCGCGTACACGTGCCACGGCTCGACCCCCGCGCCGGCCGCGATGCCGTCCATCTCGGCGAGGCGGGCCGGGCGCCAGTCGCCGACCGCGTCGGCGCACCGGAGCGCGAGCTCGCGGACCGTCGCCTCGTCGAGCGCGTACTTCGCGAAGAGCTCGAGATAGGTCTGCAGCCCCGCCGGCAGGGCGTCGCGGAGCTGCGCGCCCCGCTCACGACCGCGTTCGAGGGGGTCGCTGCCGTTCGCGACGACGTGCAGGCGGTCGGTGATGCTGTGCAATGGATCGTTCCTTCTGATGTGCAGTGGTGCTTCGGACGGCGATGCGGGCGGTGCCGCCGTGCGGCGGAGCGGCCGTCGCCGGGGTTTCAGATCTGCCGGGCGAGCTCGTCGATGACCCCGCGGCGCGGCAGCCAGCCGGGCTGGGGTGCGCACTCGAGCAGCAGTTTCGTGTACGGATGCGAGGGGCGGTCGAGGATCTCGTCGACCATTCCCCGCTCGACGATACGCCCGCGGCGCATGACGATGACGTCGTCGGCGACGGCGCGCACCACCGAGAGGTCGTGCGTGATGAACAGGTAGCTGAGCCCCTTCTCGCCGCGGAGGCGGTCGAGGAGGTCGAGCACCTGGGCCTGCACCGAGACGTCGAGGGCGGAGACCGCCTCGTCGAGCACGATGATCTCGGGCTCGGCCGCGAGGGCGCGCGCGATCGCGACGCGCTGCTTCTGCCCGCCCGAGAGCGCCGACGGCTTCGCGTCGGCGTGGCGCTCCGTGAGGCCGACCTCGGCGAACAGCTCGAGCACCCTGGCCCGGCGCCCGGCGCGGTCGAGGTCGGGCCGGTGCACGCGCAGCATCTCGTCGATGGTGGCGGCCACGGGCAGCGAGCGATTGAGCGAGCCCTGCGGGTCCTGGAACACCATCTGCACGAGTTTCGCCCTGGCGCGCAGGCGCGACCGCGAGGTGGTGGGCCTGACCTCGGCGCCGTCGATCACGACCCGGCCGGCGTCGGCCTTCTCGAGTCCGACGATCACGCGGGCGAGCGTCGACTTGCCCGAGCCCGACTCGCCGACGACGGCGAGACAGGTGCCGCGGCGCAGCACGCAGCCGACGTCGTCGAGGGCGGTGACGCTCGATCGGCGCCCGAGGTGGAAGGTACGGCGGAGGCCCTCGGCCTCCAGGATGACGTCCGCGCTCATGCGCGCGCCTCCGTTCGATCGTTCATCACCGGGTCGCGCGGCTCCGGGTGGAGCAGCGGCCGCGCCGCCATGAGCGCGCGGGTGTACTCGGTCTTCGGCCGGTCGCGGATCTCCTCGGGGGTGCCGATCTCGAGGATCGCGCCGTCCTTCATCACCGCGAGCCGGTCGCAGACCGCGGCCGCGAGATCGAGGTCGTGGGTGACGAAGATCATCGAGAGGCCGTGCTCGCGCCGCTTCTCGTCGAGGATCGCGACGACCTCGGCCTGGGTCGTCACGTCGAGCGCCGTCGTGGGCTCGTCGGCGAGCAGCAGCCGCGGCTCGCCCGAGATCGCCCCGGCGATCACGACGCGCTGCAGCATGCCGCCCGAGAGCTGGTGGGGGTAGGAGCGCAGCACCCGTTCGGTGTCGGTGATGCCGACCTGCCGCAGGAGCCCCGCGGCGCGCGCCTTCGCCTCCGACTTGGGGATGCCCCGTGCGTCGGCCATGCCCTCGATGAGGAACCGCTCGACGTGGAGCACGGGGTTGAGGGCGCCGTGCGGGTTCTGCGCGATGAGGGCGAGCTCGTTCGCGCGGATCCTCCGCAGCTTCTCGCCGCTCGCCGAGAGGAGGTCGGTGCCGGCGAACCCGATCGAGCCGCCGACCTTCGCCCCGGAGGGCTCGATGCCGAGCAGGCACTTCAGGGTCATCGACTTGCCCGAGCCCGACTCGCCGACGAGGCCGAGCGCCTCCCCCTGGCCGAGCGAGAACGAGTTGCCGCGCAGGATCTCGGTCTCGTGCCCCGTGTCGGGATCGGTGACCGAGAGCGTCAGTCCGTTGACGTCGAGCATCAGCGCGTCCTTCCCGCAGCGCGGCGACCGCCGAGCTGCTCGCCGACGTAGCCGAGGGCGGCCACGGTGATCACGATCGCGAGCCCTGCGAAGACGCTCTGCTCCCAGTACCCCTGCAGGAGCGAGGCCTGGCCGTTGGAGACCATCAGGCCCCAGTCGGGCGTGGGCGGCTGCACGCCGAGCCCCAGGAACGAGAGCGCGGCGAGGTCGATCATCGCGTAGCCGAAGTTGATGGTCATGCCCGTGAAGATCTGCGTCCGCACGTTGGGCAGGATGTGCCGCACGGTGATCAGGAATCCCGAGATGCCCTGCAGCTGCGCCGAGGACACGTACGGAAGGTTGCGCTCGCGCAGCGCCACCGAGCGGATCACGCGCGCGGAGTACGGCGTGAAGCCGATGGCGAGCGCGATCGAGGCGGTGAGGAGCGAGGGCCCGAAGATCGCGACCGCGAGGATCGCGAGCAGCATGTTCGGGAAGGCGAAGAGGATGTCGAGGACGCGCCCGATGAACGCGTCGACCCGGCCGCCGAACCACACTGCGGTGAGCGCGAGCGTCACGGCGGCGGCCGCGGCGACCACGACGACGATCATCGGCCCGATGAGGCTCGTGCGCGCACCCCAGATGATGCGCGAGAGGATGTCGCGGCCCGACTGGTCGGTGCCGAACCAGTGCTCGGGGCTCGGCGGGAGGTGCCGGTCGACGACCGAGCCCTGGTACGGGTCGTAGGGGGCGATGAGCGGCGCGAAGATCGCCGTCAGCAGGACGACGGCGAGCACGCCCGCGCAGACGAGTCCGAGCGTGCCGAGGCGGCGCCGCAGCAGGCTCCACCCCGACATCGGCCCGTCGAGGCGCCGGCGGCGCACCGCCTGCACCGAGACGGTGTCCTGGCCGACGGTGTTCGCCGGCGGCTCCATGCTGGTCTGCCGACTCATGCCGACACCTCCCTGGCCAGGCGTACGCGCGGATCGATCACGGCGTAGAGCAGGTCGACGATGAGATTGATCAGTCCGAACGCGAGCACCATGATGAGCGCGATCGCCTGCACGACGGCGAAGTCCTTCTTCTGCACGGAGTTCACGAGCAGCGATCCGATGCCGTCGAGGGTGAAGGCGTACTCGATCACGAAGGCGCTCGCGAGCAGGCCCGCGATGTTCGTGCCGAGCACCGTGGTGACGGGGAGCATCGAGTTGCGGATCGTGTGACGGGCGAGCACGATCCGCTTCGGGACGCCCCGGGCGATCGCCATGACGACGTGCTCGGAGCCCTGCTCCTCGCGCACCGCGGTGCGCGTGATGCGGGCGACGACCGCGATGGCCGGGAAGGCGAGGGCGATCGCCGGCAGCGTCAGGTGCCAGACCCGGTCGGTGAAGCCCTCGCCCGAGCCCGAGACCGGGAACCATCCGAGGTTGGCCCCGAACAGCGCCATCAGCAGGAGGGCTGCGAAGAAGGTCGGCACCGCGAAGCCGAGGTTCGACCCGAACACCACGACCTTCTCGAAGACGCCCGAGCGCGTCGCCGCGAGCACCCCGAGCCCGACGCCGAAGAGCACGATGAGGATCGCGGCGTACGCGGCGAGGAACAGCGTGGTGGGCAGGCGCGACTCGACGAGCGTCGAGACGTCCTGCTGCGTGATGAGCGAGCGGCCGAAGTCGCCGTGCAGCACGTCGACGAGCCAGTTCCAGTAGCGGACCAGGAAGGGATCGTCCAGCCCGTACTGCGCGCGGATGGCCTCGAGCACCTCGGGGCTGACCGTACGGCCCTGCACGAGGAACTGCTCGGGGCTTCCCGGAGCGAGGTACATGCCGCTGAACACGATGAAGCTCGAGACGAGCAGCACCAGCGCCAGCGCGACGATCCGTTTCAGTACGTAGATCATGGACGATCCCCTCCCGTGCGCACCCGTTACTCGGCCGAGCCGAGGTCGGCGGCCCAGGGGTAGTAGAGGTAGATGAACGAGGCGGGCACCCCGGTCACCGACTCGTCGAGGTAGAGCCGCACCGCGAGGTCGTTGATCGGCACCCACGGCTGCTGCTGCATGACGAGCGCCTCGGCCTCGACCGTGAGCTCGGCCCGCTTCTCGGGGTCGCTCTCGGCGTAGGCGGCGTCGATCGCCGCGTCGATCGCGGGGTCGGAGAAGCCGGAGTAGTTCTGCTGGCTGCCGGTGTAGGCGACGTTGTCGAGGTGCGCGAGCGGCGACGGGCTCGACAGGTAGTTCGTGGTGACGAAGCCGTCGTAGCCCTTGCGCGCCTCGGGGTCGGAGAAGAACGCGCCGAACTGCGCGCTCGGCACGCCGGTCGGCTCGAGGGTGAGTCCGAGCTCCTTCGCGCCGTTCGCCATCTCGTTGAGGATGTCGGCGTAGAACGCGCGCTCGCTCGGGTAGGCGATCTTGATCGGCTGCGAGAGGTCGACCGTCGCCGCCTTCAGTTCTTCCTTGGCGGCCTCGAGGTCGTGGCTGAGGTCGGGCAGCTCGGCGTCGCGCAGCTCGGCGACGTCGGGGTAGTGGTTCCACGGCCCCTGCGGGACGATCGAGCGCGACGGCGTGCCGGTGCCCTCGTAGACGGTGTCGGCGATCGCCTGGCGGTCGGTCGCCCGGGTGAGCGCACGTCGCACGGCGGGGTCGCCGAAGGTGCCGTTGCCGGTCGAGATGATGGCCATGATCTGCATGCCCTGGCCGTACGAGAGCGAGCCCGTCGCACTCGAGGAGAGCTGGCCGAGCGCGGGCAGCGGCACGTCGTACGAGCCCTGGATCTCACCGGTCGAGAGGCCCGTCGCGATCGCGGTCGGGTCGACGACGAAGCCGATCACGACCTCCTTGGCCTTGGCGCGCTTCTCGGCGTTCCAGTAGCCGTCGTAGCGGTCGAGCGAGATCGACTGCCCCTGCTTCCACTCGCCCACCTGGAACGGCCCGGTGCACATGACGCCGGCCTCGGGGTTGCCGTAGTTCTCGCCGGCGGCCTCGCGCTGCTTCTGCTGCACGACGGCGCCGAGGTTCGTGGCGAGCTCCTCGTCGAGGATGGTGTTCGGCTCCGACAGCGTGAGCGTCACCTCCCAGTCCCCGGTCTTCTCGATGCCGATGACGTCGGCGAAGCTCGAGGCGAGGTAGCTGCCCTCGGCGGGGTCGAGGTGGCGGTTGAGGCTGTAGACGACGTCGTCGACGGTCATCGGCGTGCCGTCCCAGAAGGTGACGTCGTCGCGGATCTGGAAGACGTAGGTCTTGGCGTCGTCGGACACCTCGTAGCCCGAGGCGAGGTTCGGCTCGACCGAGAAGTCGGGCTGCATCTGGAACAGCGATTCGCAGAGGTTCGAGATGATCGTGTTCTCGGGGTAGTTGAACGCCTTCACCGGGTCGAGCGTGGCGAGCTCGCCGTAGGTCGAGTTCCACGTGACCGTGTCGATCTCGCCGGTCGCCTCCGGCGTGACCTGCAGGAGCTCGGCGTCGTCGAGCGCCGGCCCCGCGTCGCCGCCCCGGTCCGCCGTGCAGCCGGCGAGCCCCAGGCTCGCGACCGCGAGGAGCGCGATCGATGCCCTCGTCAATGCGGTTTTCACTGTGTCCTCCTGAGCTTCTTCGTTGAATCCCTCGCTGTGTGGTGCGATGAGCTACGGCGACGGTACTAGGAAAATCGATTCTTGTAAATCGATTCCCTGAATCGATTCTTCTTCCTGTCCCCCGGGCGATCCGCTTGCTACGCTGTGCGGGTGTCCATCGAAGCCGCCAGACCGACCATCAACGACGTGGCCCAACGCGCCGGTGTGTCGCGCACCACGGTCTCGAACGCGCTGAACGGCAAGGGCACGATCGGCGCCGAGACCATCGAGCGGGTCAAGCGCGTCGCCGACGAGCTCGGCTACGAGCCGAACGCCGTGGCCCGGGGTCTCCGTCAGTCGAAGCTCGGCGTCATCTCGCTGCTCATCAGGCCGCTCGAGTCGCTCGACACCGCGCTGCCCGAGGGCGTCGACTACTTCCTCCGGTTCGCCGGCTCCGCCGCCCTCGCCGCGATGGACCACGGCTACTCGCTCATGCTCATCACCGACCCGGCGAAGCCCGGCGCGCCGCCCTCGTCGCTCGCGGCCGACGGATGCCTCGTCGAGGCCCCGATCCGCAACGACCCCGCCCTCACGCTCCTCGACCGCAAGCGCATCCCGTTCGTGGCGGTGGGGGTCGACCCGGCCAGACCCGACGACTTCCCCGCGATCGCGCAGCAGACCGAGCGCGACACGTTCCTCGTGCTCGACCACCTGCGCGAGGCCGGGGCCAGGCGGATCGCACTCGTGACGGGCACCGACGAGAACTCCTGGAACACCCTCGCGCGACGCGGCTACGAGAGCTGGGCCGCCCGTCACGGCATCGAACCCGTGATCCGCTCCCTCGACGAGACGAGCGGGGTCGACGGCGGCCGCGCGCTCGCGCACGAACTCCTCGCCGGCCAGACCCCGCCCGACGGCGTGTACTGCCTGACGGGCCGGCACGCGGCGGGTCTCGTCGCCGGGGCCGGCGAGCTGGGCCTCCGCGTCCCCGACGACCTCCTCGTCGCGGCCGGCTCCGATGCGGTCGTCACCCGCACCTCGACGCCCACGATCACGGCGCTCGACATGCGCCCCGTCGAGACGGCACGGCTCGCCGTCGAGTCGCTGATCCGCGTGCTCGAGGGCGAGCCCGTCGACTGGTCGCTCATGGATCCCGAGAGCCTCCTCGTGGTCCGCGACTCGACGTCTCGGCGCTGAGCCCGGCCGAGGCATCCGCTCGCAGCCGACTCACCGTTCGAGGCCGTAGGCTCGATGGCACCGCCAACCCCGAGCTGCAGAGGAGTCCGCCTGCCATGAGCGACGCCGCGAACCTTGACGTCTTCAACCGCCGCGAGTCCGAGGTGCGCGGTTACGTGCGCTCCTTCCCGACCGTCTTCGACCGCGCCACGGGCTCGACCCTCATCGGCGCCGACGGCCGCGAGTACCTCGATTTCTTCGCCGGCGCGGGCGTCCTGAACTACGGGCACAACAACCCGCTGTTCACGCGTGCGCTCATCGAGTACCTCGAGCGCGACGGCATCATCCACGGGCTCGACATGGCGACCTCGGCCAAGCAGGCGTTCATCGAGGCGTTCGAGCGGCACATCCTCGAGCCGCGCGGCCTCGACCACAAGCTGCAGTTCACGGGCCCGACCGGGGCGAACGCCGTCGAGGCGGCGCTGAAGGTCGCCCGCCAGGCGACCGGCCGTTCGACGGTCGTCGCGTTCACGAACGCCTTCCACGGGCTCAGCCTCGGCGCGCTCGCCGCGACCGGCAACAGCCACTACCGCGAGGCGGCGGGCGTCTCGCTCGACGACATCGTGCGCCTCCCCTACGACGGCTACCTCGGCGACGGCATCGACACCCTCGACCTGTTCGAGAAGATGCTCGGCGACCCCGGATCGGGACTCGACCTGCCCGCCGCCGTCATCGTCGAAGCCGTGCAGGGCGAGGGCGGCATCAACGTCGCGAGCGTGCCGTGGCTCCGGCGCCTCCGCGCCATCACGGCCGAGCGCGGCATCCTGCTCATCCTCGACGAGATCCAGGCCGGCGTCGGCCGCACCGGCGCGTTCTTCGCCTTCGAGGCCGCGGGCATCGTGCCCGACCTCGTCACGGTGTCGAAGTCGATCTCGGGCTCGGGCCTGCCGATGTCGCTCGTGCTGCTGCGCCCCGAGGTCGACGTGTGGAAGCCGGGCGCCCACACCGGCACCTTCCGCGGCAACAACCTCGCCTTCGTCTCGGCGCGCGTCGCCCTCGAGAACTACTGGGCGAACGACGAGTTCGTCGACGCGATCGCCCGCACCTCGTCGGTGCTCGCCGCCGAGCTCGAGGAGATCGCCGCGGCGAACCCCTCGCTCGGCCTCACGGTTCGCGGCCGCGGCCTCATGTACGGCCTCGTCTGCGACGGCGACCCGACGCTCGCCGGGCGCATCTCGAAGGAGGCGTTCACGCGCGGCCTCGTCATCGAGACCTCGGGCGCCCACGACGAGGTGCTGAAGTTCCTGCCCGCGCTCACGATCGGCGAGGACGAGCTGCGACGCGGCCTCGCGATCGTGCGCGAGAGCCTCGCCGCGGTCCTCGCGGCCTGAGCCGGCGTCCGTCGGCATGACCGAGATGGATGCCCCGGGCACGCCCCGCGTGCTCGGGGCCACCGTCGACGACCAGACCCGGTGCGTGCACTATCGCACCGAGGTCGACATCGTCGCGATCCGCTTCGCGTGCTGCGGCGAGTACTACCCCTGCCACGCCTGCCACGAGGAGGCCGCCGGCCATCCGGCCGAGCAGTGGCCGCTCGCCGAGCGCGGGCGCGAGGCGGTGCTCTGCGGCGTGTGCCGCACCGAGCTGACGATCGACGCCTACCTCGCCGCCGATGCCTGCCCCGCGTGCGGTTCGCGCTTCAACGAGCGGTGCCGGCTGCACACCCACCTGTACTTCGAGGCGAGCTGACACCGGAGGACGGCAGGTCCTGCCTCGGGGAGTGACATCGGCTGCCACTGCGGGCAGCATGGGCGCCATGCAGATTCTCGACTGGCTCCTCGACGCCGATCCGGCCATCCGCTGGCAGGTGCTGCACGACCTCGCCGACGCCCCCGCCGACGAGGTCGCCCGTGAGCGCGCGCGCGTCGCGACCACGGGGTGGGGCGCCCGCGTGCTCGAGCTGCAGGACCCCGGCGGCACCTGGGGCGGGCACGAGTACGGAGCCCGTGGGGCCCGCGACGGCAGCCACTGGACCCTGCAGCTCCTGCGGAGATTCGGTGCCGATCCCGCCGCCCAGCCGGTGCGGGCCGCGATCGAGCATGTGAGCACGGGCGTGACCTGGCGGAAGTTCGACGACCGCCCGTACTTCGCCGGCGAGGTCGAGGCCTGCGTCAACGGCGGCGTCCTCGCCGCGGCGGCGTACTTCGGCCGCCCCCGCGCGGAGATCGACGGACTCGTCGACCGCCTCCTCGGCGATCAGCTCGCCGACGGCGGATGGAACTGCGATCCGCCGGAGCGATCCACCGCGTCGTCGGTCGACACCACGATCTGCGTGGTGGAGGGCCTGCTCGCAGTCGAACGCGCCGTCGGCGACGTGCCCGCGGTGACCGACGCCCGACGCCGCGCCGAGGAGTACCTGCTCGAACGGCGGCTCTTCCGTCGCCGTTCCACCGGCGCGATCATCCGGGGGCGCTACCTCGACCTGAGCTTCCCGCCGTACTGGTTCCACGACGTGCTCCGGGGCCTCGACCACTTCCGCGACGCCGGCGTCGCAGACCCCCGGCTCGCCGACGCGGTCGAGGTGCTGCACGAGCTCCGCGGCACCGACGGCCGATGGGTCGCCGGGGTGGGCCGACGGGGCCGAGTGCTGATCGAGGTCGAGGAGGGGGTCGACGACCCCAGCCGGTGGAACACGCTGCGCGCACTGCGGGTGCTCCGCTGGCTCGAAGGGTCCTGACCCGCCATCGCCCGATCACGGCGAGGGGCGGAGGCCACGTGGCATCCGCCCGCGCCGTGCGAACTGCGTCAGCCGTTCAGGGCGACCGCCTCGACCTCGGCGCCGAGCCGCTCGGGACGCGGCTGCGACGGGTGCGGGGGGTCGAGGAGCTCGGCCTGCAGCTCCCACAGCACCACCTTCAGCTCTTCGCGGAGCTCCGCGTACGCGGGGTCGAGGTAGACGTTGTTCACCTCGTCGGGGTCCTGCTCGAGGTCGTAGAGCTCCCACTCGGGCGGGTAGCTGTGCGCCGAGGCGCCGGGCAGGCCGAGCCCGTCGTTGTAGAAGTAGATGAGCTTGTGGCGGTCGGTGCGCACCCCGTAGTGGGCGAAGGCGTGGTGGTTCACGTCGTCGTTCTCGAAGTAGCGGTAGTACATCGCGGGCCGGGTGGGCCGCTCGGGCTCGTCGGTCAGCTGCGGCCAGAAGCTCTGGCCCTGCATCCGCGGGTGCGAGGCGACCCCCGCGCTCTCGAGGATCGTCTGGGCGAAGTCGACGTTCGTGATGATCTGCTCGAGCGGTTCCTCGCGGTGCGAGATCCGCGACGGGCAGCTGATCACGAGCGGCATCCGCAGCGACTCGTCGTACATGAAGCGCTTGTCGAACCAGCCGTGGTCGCCGAGGAAGAACCCCTGGTCGGAGGTGTACATCGTGAGCGTGTCGTCGAACTCGCCCCGCTCGCGAAGCCAGTCGATCACCCTGCCGACGTTGTCGTCGACGGAGGCCACGCACGCGAGGTAGTCCTCCATGTAGCGCTGGTACTTCCAGAGCGCGGCCTCCTCGTAGTCGAGGCCCTCGGGCGGTGCCTGCTTGAGGTCGGTGAGGGTCAGGTGGTCGGCGATGCGCATCGCCGCACGGTGGGCGGCCGACGAGCGGGTGCGGTAGTCGTCGGTGAACGTCGCGGGCACCGGGATCGGCTCCGAGTACATGCCCCGGTGCCGCTCATCGGGCTGCCACGGTCGGTGCGGCGCCTTGTGGTGGATGAGCAGGCACCACGGCTCGTCGCCCTCGAGCGACTCGAGCCACGCGAGCGACAGGTCGGTGATGACGTCGGTGGCGTAGCCGTCGACGATCCGCACGCCGTCCTCGGTGAGGATCTGCGGGTCGAAGTACTCGCCCTGATCGCGCAGCACCGCCCAGTGGTCGAAGCCCTCGGGGTCGTGGCCAGGCCCCTCCCCCATGTGCCACTTGCCGATGATCGCCGTGCGGTAGCCCGCCTCGCGCAACTGCGAGACGAAGGTCGGCTGGCTCGCGTCGATCGGCGTCTCGAGCGTCGTGACGCCGTTGACGTGGCTGTAGGTGCCGGTCAGGATCGACGCCCGGCTCGGCGTGCAGAGGGCGTTCGTGCAGAAGCAGTTGTCGACGCGGACTCCGGCGGCGGCGATCTCGTCGATGCGCGGGGTTCGGTTGACGATCGAGCCGTACGCGCCGATGGCGTGGGAGGCGTGGTCGTCGGTCAGGATCAGCAGGATGTTCGGGCGGCGTTCGGTGGAACTCATCGATCTCATTCGTCTGGTGGGCAGAGGGCAGGGCGAGGCATCCGCAGCCCGCTGGGCCGCACGGCGGAGCAGGCGCTCCGCCGTGCGACGGGGGTGCGGTCGGCGGCGGCTGCTACTCGCCGGCCTCCACGAACTGCTCGCCGAGGGAGTACTCGGCGGGGTCGAGCGGGTCGGTGACCTTGCCCGCGGTGACGAAGTACTCGTTCAGGGCACTCAGCCACGTCACGACCGTCCCGTCCTCGGTGAGGCCGTCGACCTCGGCCGCGGTCATGTACTTCGCGTTCTCGGCCTCGACGGCGAGCGCGTCGGCCTCGATCTTGAGCATCTTCGAGGTCAGCTCGATCGTCTCGTCGAGGTTCTCCACCCGGTAGTCCATCGCCTTGCGCAGCACGGCGAGCACCTTGGCGGTCGCCTCGGGGTGCTCCTCGACGAACGAGGGGCCCGCGACGAACGCGCTCGGGAACGCGACCTCGTCGATGAAGTCCTCGTTCTCCGCGAGGATCTCGAGGTCGGGCACCTGCTCCTGGATGGTGTCGATGAGCGGGTACCAGATCCCGGCCGCGTCGACCTGCTTCGACGCGAACGCCGACACGACGGTCGCCGGGTCCATGGCGACCTTCTCGACGTCGTCGATCGTCATGCCCGCAGAGCGGAGCGCCATGGTGAGGATCATGTCGCCGGAGGTGCCCTCGGGCACCGCGACCTTCTTGCCCTTCAGGTCCTCGATCGAGGTGATGCCGGCCTGCGCGATCACGCGGTCGGCGTTGCCGAGGCTGTTGATGGCCGCGACCTTCGCCTGGCCCGAGGCGGGCAGCCACATCGCGCCGGGGCCGATGTAGCCGAAGTCGAGGTCGTCGGTGCCGAGCGCCTGGATCTGCAGCGGGCCGTTCGTGAAGACCGGCGTCTCGACGTCGATGCCGTGCTTCTCCCAGAGGCCCTGGTCCTCGGCGATCGCGAGCAGGCTCGCGCCGTTGAAGTCGGCGATGTAGCCGAAGCGGACCTTCTCGAGCTCGGCGGGGGCGCCCGAGCCGGAGTCGCCGGCGGCGCTGCTGGAGCAGCCGGCGAGGGCGAGTGCGACGACGGCGGCTGCGGCGGCGGCGAAGAGGCCGCGCGTGCGGGGGGTGCGGGTCATGGATCTTCCTCGATTCATGCTGTCAGGCGACAGCGGTGGGGGTCGTGCCGGGGTTCTGGTGGTAGACCGCGTTCCAGACGCGGTTGCGGAGCGCCGTGAACTCGGGGCTGAGCCGCATCTCCTCGGTGCGGGGGTACGGCAGGTCGACGTCGACGATGTCGAAGATGCGGCCGGGTCGTGCGGCCATCACGACCACGCGGTTGGCGAGGTACACGGCCTCGTCGACGTCGTGCGTGATGAAGACGACGGTGCGCTTGTCCCGGTTCCACGTCTCGAGCAGCTGGTCCTGCAGGGTCACCCTGGTGAGGGCGTCGAGCGCGCCGAACGGCTCGTCCATGAGCAGGATGCTGGGGTTCACCGCATAGGCGCGGGCGATCGCGCAACGCTGCTTCATGCCGCCCGAGAGCATCTTCGGGAGGGCGTCGGCGAACTCGGTGAGCCCGACGAGCTCGATGAAGTGCTCGGCCTTCTCGCGTCGTTCCTTCGCGCCGAGCCCCGCGGTCTTCAGTCCGAACTCGACGTTCTTGCGCACGGTCAGCCAGGGGAACAGCGCGTACTGCTGGAAGATGACCCCGCGCTCGGGGCCGGGGCCGTCGACGGCGCGGCCGTCGACGAGCGCCTCGCCCGAGCTCGGCCGGTCGAGCCCGGCCAGGATGTTCATGAGCGTCGACTTGCCGCAGCCCGAGGGGCCGACCACCGTGATGAACTCGTTGTCGGCGACGTCGAGCGAGACGCCGCCGAGGGCGACGAACTCCTCGCCCTTGAGGTCGAAGGTCTTCGTGACGTCCCGCACCGAGATGCGGGCGTCGGTGAGCGTGGTGGTGGTCATCGTCGTTCCTGCCATCCGGTGAGCTTCGTCTCGGCGTAGAGCAGCACCCGGTCCATGAGGAGCCCGAGGATGCCGATCACGATGAGCCCGACGAAGATCGTCGGGAGGTCGTAGTAGAGCTGCGCCTGCTGCATCCGGTAGCCGAGGCCCGCCTGCGCGGCGATGAGCTCGGCCGCGACGAGGGTCGCCCAGGCGGCGCCGAGGCCGACGCGCATGCCCACGAGGATGAACGGCACGGAGGCCGGGACGACGACGCGGAGGAAGATGCCGGCGTCCTTCGTGCCGAGCACCCGCGCGGCGTTGATCAGGGTGCGGTCGATGTTGACGACGCCCTGGAACGTCGAGATCACGCAGGCGAAGAACGCAGCGAGGAAGATCACGAGGATCTTGGGCTCCTCGCCGATGCCGAGCAGCACGATCGCGAGCGGGATGATCGCGAGCGGCGGGATGGTGCGGAAGAACTGGATCCACGGCTCGACGAGGCCGCGCGCCCAGGCGTACCAGCCCATCAGGAAGCCGACGGGGATCGCGACGAGCGTGCCGAGCGCGAAGCCGATCAGCACGCGGCTGAGGCTCGCGGCGGTGTCGGCGAGCAGGGTGCCGTCGATGAGCAGTTCCCAGCCGCGCACGGCGACCTCGACGGGCGAGGGCAGCCGGAGCCCTGCGGCCGAGAGCGCCCACCAGAGCAGGATGCCGGCGGCGACGCTGAGGAGGTTCAGCAGGAGCATGCGGCGCCGGGGCGCGGCATCCTTCGCCTTCGCCGTCGCCTTCGCGCGTTCGGAGGCATCCCGGCGCTTCACGGTGGCATCGGTCAGCGCGACCATGGGCGGCCTCCTCGGTTCAGGGGGGACATCAGGGGGTGCTCCTTCGCAATCGGGTGGCCGCGGGGGCGACGTTCGTCGCCGACTGGTAGCCGGCGAGCAGGGGGGAGTTCTGGAGGACGGCGATGATGCCGCCGATCGCGCCGCCCTCGTCGCCGAGCACGGCGCCGCGGATGCGCGGCGAGTACTCGCCGACGGGCAGCAGTTCGTAGGCCGTGGTCGCGGCGGCCTGCTCGTGGATGACGTCGGAGATCTGGGCGACCTCGCCGCCGACGACGATCTCGGAGGGGTTCAGTGCCACCGCGAGCGAGCCGATCACGCGGCCCACGGCCTCGCCGGCGTCGCGGAGCACGCCGACGACGAGCGGATCGCCCTTCGCGGCCGCTGCCGCGACGTCGTCGAGGGTCGCCATCGGCGCCCCGGCCTCGGCGCAGCGCCGGAGGATCGCGCCGATGGAGGCGACCGTCTCGAGGCAGCCGCGCTTGCCGCACCGGCAGAGCTCGCCGTGCCCGCCGAGGCTGATGTGGCCGAACTCGCCGGCGAGCCCGGAGGCGCCGGTGACGAGGCGACCGCCGACGACGAGCCCGCCGCCGATGCCGTCCGACAGGCGGAGGTACAGCAGGTGCTCGACCTCGGCCGCGCTGTCCCAGGTCGCCTCGGCGAGGCCGGCGAGGCGGGTGTTGTTGTCGAGCAGCACCGGCGCCCCGAAGCGGTCGGCGAACGCCGTGCGCATGAGCACCGCGCCGGCGCGGCGCGCCTCGGCCACGGGCTCCGAGGGCTCGTGCGGCACACGGGGCGAGAACGGCCCGGGGAACCCGATGCCGACCCCGAGGACGCCGTCGAAGTGGAGCCCGCGCTCGACGCCCATGCGGTCGACGAGGTCGAAGGCCGCATCGATGCGCTCCTGCCACGACGCCGTCGCGTCGTAGGCGACGACGTCCGAGGCGATGAGGTCGTGGGCCGCGTTCGCGACGACGATCCGCACGCGGCGCCGGCCGAAGTCGACGCCGAGGTACTGCCCGGCGGCGGGGTCGAGGGTCAGCTTCTCGGCGGGCCGGCCGCGGCCGAGCCTGGGGGTCTCGTCGTCCGAGACCGAGATCACGCCGCGCTCGAGCAGTTGCGACGTGATCTCCGAGAGGGTGGTGCGCGAGAGGCCGATGCGCGCGGCGAGCTCGCCGCGGGTCATCGCGCCGTGCTCGCGCAGCACCTGGAGGACCCGGTCTTCATGGGTCCGTCTGACGAGTGCGTGCACTCCACTGGGCAAGGTCACACGGACACGCTAAGAGGGCCGATTTTTTCCGTCAACACACCGACATAATTCGCTTCGAAATCCGTCACGCGCCGGACGAATGGCTCGCCGAGCCCGCCGTCGGCCCGGAGCCGAACGACGAACGGCGAACGGCGAACGGGCGCGATGGTCATCGACCATCGCGCCCGCCTCACCGCTGCCGGCCCGGCGCAGGGCCGGTGGCGTCGCCCGTCAGCGCTTGCCCGGGACCGTCACCAGGACCGTTCCGGCCACCACCGGCTCGGCGCCGCCGACGGTCACCTCGAGCTGCCCGACGTGGGCGCCCGAGGCGTGGAAGTTGCGGCTCGTGCTACCCGTGTAGGCCGAGTTCTGCGTCATGGCGACGATGTCGCTCGCCGCCGTGCTCGCGAGCGCGACCGGCTGCCGCGTGCCGTCGCTCCAGACCAGCTCGGCCGTGACCTCCGCCGGCACCGTGCTCGGTGCGATCACCCGCCAGTCGATCTCGGCCTTCGACGACCTCGGTCGGTCGCCGGCGGCCGCGGGCGTCGCGGTCACCGGCGTGCGCGTCACGGTCGGCGCCGCGTCGATCCGCCAGTCGACGGTCGCGGTCGGGAAGAAGTTCACACCCTGCACCGTCATCCGCGTTCCGAGCTGGCCGGTGCGCTCGACGAACTCCGCGAGCACCTTGCCGCTCTGCGGGGTCCAGCCGGCCTCCGCCGTCGCGAGCAGGCGCGGGAAGGTGTAGAACTGCGCTTGGTCGACGCCCCGGATGAACTCGCCCCAGAAGGCCGCCTCGACGCCGAGGATCGCGCTCTCGGGCACGCCGGCGATCTGCGTCGCCGGGTTCCAGTTGTACGCGTTCTCGAGGGTGCAGGGGCCACCGCACGCCCAGGTGCCGCCGAGCGGCTGACGACCGTCCTGCTTCTGCGGCATGTAGGTCTTGTTCGCGGGCGACATGATCACCTTCGCACCGCGGGTGTTCACGGCGTCGCGCACGGCGGCGCCGTTGCCGGTCCACAGCTGGACGACGGCGTCGTCCTCGGGCAGCGACGTGCTCGCGTACTCGTTCCAGCCGACGACGGTCTTGCCGAGGTCGGCGACGGTCGCGCTCGCGAAGTCGACCATCTTCACGTAGTCGGCGTGCGAAGTGGTGTGCGCCTCGTCACCGCCGATGTGCAGGTACTCCCCCGGCGTGAGCTCGGCGACCTGCCGCAGCACCTCGGCGATGAAGGCGTAGGTGTGCTCGTTGTTCGCATCGAACGACGAGTTGCCGACGTCGCCGGTGCCCTGGTGCGGCACGGTGACCTCGCCGGGCTTCGGCTTCGGGCTCGACCCCGCCGAGTTCAGCTGCGGGATGGCGTGGAGCGCCGCGTTGGTGTGGCCCGGCAGGTCGATCTCGGGGATCACCGTCATGCCGTTCTCGCCCGCGTACGCGACGATCGCCCGGTAGTCGTCCTTCGTGTAGTACCCGGTCCGCCCGAGCTCGGTGCCCATCAGCTGGCCCGCCCGGTTGTAGGTCATCGCGGTCGCGCCGCTGATGCCGGTGAGGTCGGTGTAGTCGATGCCCGAGGGGTTCTCGGCCGGGGTGTCCATCGCGATGCGCCAGCCTTGGTCGTCGGTCAGGTGCAGGTGCAGCCGGTTCAGCTTCAGCGGGGCGGCGCTGTCGATCAGCCGCTTCACCTCGTCGACGGTGTAGAAGCTGCGGGCCGTGTCGACCATGAGGCCGCGGTGCTCGAAGCGCGGGTAGTCGCTGATCGAGACGAACGGCACCGACCACTCGACATCGGTACGCTGCTCCGACTCGATCCACGCGGGCAGCAGCTGGCGGAGGGTCTGCACGCCGTTCAGCGCACCGGCCTCGGTGTCGGCGGCGAGCTCGATGCCGCCGGCCCCGACCTCGAGCGTGTAGCCCTCGGCCTCGTGCCCGGCGGGTGCGTTGCCGTCGGCGACCGAGATGTCGATCGCCTGCCCCTCGGCCTCGGCGACGATCGGCAGGGCGAACCCGGTCGAAGGCCGCATCACGTCGGCGAGGTACTCGGCCGCCGCGATCGCGTCGCCGGATGCCTCGATCTCGACCTCGTCCGTGAGCACGAGCGCGCCGTCCGCACGCTCGAGCGAGACGGGTGCCGGCACGAGCGGCAGCTGCGGCTCGGGCTCGGGCAGGGGTGCGTCGTAGACCCGGAACTCGGAGATCGAGTACCCCCAGGTCGACCAGCGGGTCATCCCCTGCATGCGCACGAAGCCGACCGGCTCGTCGACGTCGAGGCTGAGCTCGTCGACGCGCGGGCAGGTGGCCTGGGCGGTCCGCTCGGCCTGCGTCGTCCATTCGACGCCGTCGACGGAGGTCTGGATGCGATAGGCGCGGGCGCAGGCGTTCGGCCATTCGAGCACCACGGTCGCGACCTCGGCGGGCTCGGCGAGTTCGAGCTGCACCCAGCTCGCGTCGACGTACTTCGACGACCACCGGGTCGAGGTGTCACCGTCGTTGACGTGGGCCGGCACGAATCGGGCGTCGTCGAGCTCGGTCGACGAGGCGGTGGCGACGGCGTCGAGCGCGAGGTTCGCGGGCATCGCCGCACGGAGCGCGGTCGGTCCCGCCGTCGCCGGCGCCTCTGCGGCGGTCGCGGCGAACGGCGCGGCGGGCACGATGAGCGCGGCGGCGAGCACGCCCGCCGCGAGTCGGAATCTGCGTGGCATGAGGTCTCCTCGTCGAGAATCTGGGAATCGCGCCTCACGCTATGGAGCCCGTTTTTTTCCGTCAACACCCCTGCAGAATTCAGCGGCGAACCACCCGGAGCGTCGCGAGCGAGGGGTCGACCGCGCCCCGCACGTAGCCGCCCGGCGTGGCCGCGATGCGCCGCAGGAACTCGACGACCTCGGCGGTGACGACCTCCCCCGGCAGCACGTTGGGGATGCCCGGAGGATAGGCGGCGAGGGCGTCGGTCGACACCTGCCCGATCGCCTCCTCGATCGGCACGGCGTCGGCCGGGGCGAAGAACGCGTCACGGGGCAGCATCGCGAGCGGCCCCGGTTCGGGCAGGGCGACCGGCGGCACGACGTCCGCCACGAACGGCCGGGATGACTCGCCGGTGCCCTCCTCGGGCGCGAGCGCGTGCAGCGCCTCGACGATGCGGTCGACGTCGGGCACGACGCCCGCGCCGAGCACGGCCACGACGGCCGAGTCGGTGGCGATCTCGAAGGAGACGCCGTCGCGTTCGAGGCGGTCGCGCACGGTGTGGCCGTGCAGTCCGCCGCGGGCGACGTCGATCGAGACGCGCAACGGGTCGGCGTCGACGATGTCGGCGAAGTCCCCGAACCCGTCGCTCACGATGCCGAAGCGTCCGCGGCGACGGATCTCGTCGCGCAGCAGGTCGGCGGCGGCGATCGAGGCGGCGATGCGGGCCCCGCCGGTCTGCAGGGTCTCGCGCGCGAGGTCGAGCGAGGCGAGCAGCAGCGCACTCGCGCTCGTCGACTGGGTGAGCGTGAAGCCGCGCTCGACGAGCGGTTCGAGCTCGTCGGCGAACGGCCCGTCGGCGAGGTGCAGCATGGCCGACTGGGTGAGGCTGCCGCCGAGCTTGTGCGTGCTCGAGATGACGAGGTCGGCGCCCTGGCGCACGGGGTTCTCGGGGAGTTCGGGGTGGAAGCCGAAGTGCGCGCCCCACGCTGCGTCGACGATGAGCGGGGCGCCCGCGGCGTGCGCGACCTCGGCGAGACCCGAGATGTCGGCGACGGCGCCGAAGTAGCTCGGCGAGATGAGGTAGACGCCCTTGGGCCGGTCGACCCGCTCGAGCGCGGCACGGAGCGACGCGGGCGAGACCCCGTGGTTGATGCCGAGGACGGGATCGATCGACGGCGCGACGAAGCTCGGCGAGAGCCCCGCGAGGATCACCCCGTCGGTGAACGAGGAGTGGGCGCTGCGCTGGCCGACGACGGGGTCGCCCGCCTCGCGGAACGCGCCGAGCGCGAGGGCGGCGATGCGGTTGGCCTGCGAGGCGCCGTTCGTGAGGAACCACGTGCGGCGGGCGCCCCACGCCTCGGCGGCGAGCGTCAGCGCCTCGGCGAGCGGATTGCCTCGGCCCTTGTCGATGCCGGCGAGCAGCGGCGGCACGTCGCGGCGCAGGATCTCGGCGCCGAACCACTCGGTGAGCGCGGGGGCCGCGTCGGGGTCGGCCGCATGGCCGGGGACGTAGACCCTGGCTCGGTCGATCTCGGCGTAGCGGGCGACGGCGTCGGCGTAGGGGGTGGGCATGCCTCAAGCCTTCCCGATCTGCGATCGATACGGAATACCGGTCTTTCTGGAATGATCGATAGCAGGTATTGAGGAGGAGGGGAGGAGGTACGGTGATCGATCTCCGTCAGCTCCGTGCGCTGCGCGCGATCGCCGAGCACGGCTCCGTGGCTGCGGCCGCCCGTGCGCTCGACTGGAGCCAGCCGACCGTGTCGCACCACCTCGCGGGGCTCGGACGGGCGACGGGCACCGCCGTCGTCGAGAGCTCGGCCGCGGGCACCTCGCTCACCACAGCCGGTCGGCTCTGGCTCCCCCACGCCTCGGCCATCGTCGACCGCGCCGACCGCGCGCTCCTCGAGGTCGCCGCGACGCTCGAGTCCGGGCGCCGCACGGTGCGTCTCGGGGTCTTCCCCACAGCGGCGGCGCGACTCCTCCCGGGCCTCGTCGCGGCGTTCGACACCGCCGGCCTCGTCCCCGAGATCACCGAGGCCGAGCTCGACGTGCTCGTCGCGGCGCTCGACCGGCTCGAGCTCGACGCCGCCGTGGTCTACTCCTCGCCCGGCGCGCCCCGGCACGGCGTCCGTCGCTCCGGCACCGGTGTGACGCTGACGCCGCTGTTCACCGAGCGCTTCTCGCTCGTGGTGCCGGCACGCCACCCGCTCGCGGGCTCCGGCCGGGTTCGCCTCGCCGCGCTCGCGGGCGAACGCTGGGTGGTCGGCACGCTCGACGACGACCCGGTCGACGCCGCGTTCCGCTCGGCCGCGGTGCAGGCGGGATTCGAGCCGCTGCTCGGCCCGCGCAGCGACGACTACCGCGTCGTCGTCGAGTACGTCGCCGCCGGGCTCGGCCTCGCGTTCGTGCCCGAACTCGCCGTGCCCGCCGGCCGCGACGACCTGGCCGTGGTCGAGGTCGAGGGGCCGGCGCTCGCGCGCGAGGTCTCGCTCGCGACGGCGCCGGCACTCGCCCCCGAACTGCGGGAACTCATGGTGCGCGCACTCGCCTGACCAGCAGGGTTCCCCTCAGTCGCGCCCACCGCCGACCGGCACCGACGGCCCGTCCTCCGTCTCGGCTTCGGAGGCCGCGGGGGCCGCGGCCGCGCCGTGCACGGGGTGGGTGCGCTCGAGTGCGGCACCCTCGACATCGACGTCGGGCAGGATGCGGTCGAGCCACTTCGGCAGCCACCACGCCTTCTCGCCGAGCAGGTGCATGATCGCGGGGATGAGCAGCATGCGCACGACGAACGCGTCGAGCAGCACGCCCGCCGCGAGGCCGAAGCCGAGCGGGCGCACCATCGTGAGGTGCGAGAACACGAAGCCGCCGAACACCGCCGCCATGATGATGGCCGCGGCGGTGACGACCGCGCGTCCGCCCCGGAGGCCCGCGACGACCGCGGTACGCGCCGGCACGCCGTGCACCCAGGCCTCGCGCATGCCCGAGACGAGGAAGAGCTGGTAGTCCATCGCGAGGCCGAACAGCACGCCCATGACGATGATCGGCGCGAAGTTGAGCACCGGGCCCGGATCGTGCACGTCGAAGAGCGGGCCGAGCCATCCCCACTGGAAGATCGCGACGACCGCGCCGAACGCGGCGAACAGCGACAGCACGAAGCCGGCGGTCGCGATGATCGGCACCAGGATCGAGCGGAACACGAGCATGAGGATGAGCATCGAGAGGCCGACGACGAGGCCGAGGTAGAGCGGCAGCACGTTCGCGAGCTTCTCGGAGATGTCGATGTTGCCGCTCGCCTGGCCGGCGACGCCGAGCGCGAGCTCGCCCGAACCGTCGAGGCCCGCGTCGGCGGCATCGAGCGGCGCGAGCGCACGGAGGGCGTGCACGAGCTCCTCGGTCGACTCGCTCGACGGGCCGTCGTCGGGCACCACCTGGAAGGCCAGGAAGTCGCGGTCGTCGGAGACGCCGACCGGGGCCACGGCGACGACGCCGGGCCGGCCGAGCAACAGCTCGGCGAGCTCGGCCTGCGCCGGGACGACGTCGTCCTCGTCGAGCCCGTCGGGAAGCGCGACCGTGACGAGCAGCGTGCCGTTCTGGCCGGCGCCGAACGCGTCGGCGACCGCGGTGTACGCGCGGTACTGGGTCGAGTCGGCCGCCTCCGACGAGCCGTCGGGCAGGCCGAGCCGCATCGACAGCGCGGGGATGGCGACGACGAGCAGTGCGACGATCGCGATGCCGGCGCGGAGCAGGGCCCGCGAGGTCTTCATGGGCGTCAGCTCGGGCTGCGTGTGCGCGTCGTGCCCGATCTGCGCGCGGGCGCGACGGCTCAGCACGCGCATGCCGATGAGGCCGAGGAGCGCGGGGCTCAGGGTGACGGCGACGAGCACGGCGATGAGCACGCACACCGCGCCCACCGTGCCCATGACCCCGAGGAACGGGATGCCGGTGACGTTCAGCGCGAGCAGCGCGACGAGCACCGTGGATCCCGCGAACACGACGGCATTGCCCGAGGTGCCGTTCGCGAGCGCGATCGACTCGTCGAGGTCCATCCCGGCGAGCAGCTGACGACGGTGGCGGTTGAAGATGAAGAGCGCGTAGTCGATGCCGACGGCGAGGCCGAGCATGACGCCGAGCACCGGCGTGACCGACGACATGTCCACGACGCCCGAGAAGGCGAGCGAACCCGCGACGCCGACGCCGACGCCCACGAGCGAGGAGAGGATCGGCAGCACCGCGGGCAGCAGCGCGCGGAACATGACGATGAGCACGAGGAGCGCGAGCACGACGCCGATGATCTCGCCGGGCCCGATGAGCCCGTCGATCGAGGCCGCGATCTCGGTCGAGTAGTCGATGCTCACGCCGTCGATGCCGGCGCCGTCGAGCTCGGCGGCGACGGCCGACTTCTGCTCGTCGGGGAGGCTGAAGAGGTCCTCCTCGAACATCACCGCGCCGAGCGCGGTGGCCTCGTCGTCCGAGACGGTCCTGATCTCGGATGCCGCATCGGCGAGCCGCACGCCGGCGTCGAGCTGCGCGCGCTGCGCCTCGAGCTCCTCGGCGCCCGCATCGAGCTCGGCGCGGTTCGCATCGAGCTCGGCCTGCCCTGCGTCGAGCTGCGCCTGCTGCGCCGCGAACTGGGCGGCCGCCGCGTCGTACATGCCCGCGGCCTTCGCCTGCTCGACCGCCGCGTCGAGCTGCGCCTGCCCGGCGTCGAGCTGCTGCTGGGCGGCGTCGAGCTGCGCGCCGCCGTCGGCGAGCTGCTGCTCGGCGGCGTCGAGCTGCGCGCCGCCGTCGTCGAGCTGCGCCTGCGCCTCGGCGCGCTGGGCGTCCGCGGCGAAGGGGTCGACGACGCCCGCGACGCCGTCGAGCTCGGCGATGCGCTCGAGCAGCGCGCCGATCTCGCCCTGCTGCTCCTCGGTGAACGCCTCGCCGTCGTCGGTCTGGAAGACGACGGTGCCGGTCGCACCGCCGAGGTCGTCGAGCTCGCCCTGCAGCTCGGCCGTCACCCGGTCGGTCTCCGTGCCGGGGATGCTCATGCTCGACGTCAGCGTGCCGCCGAACGCGAGGAATCCGCCGACCGCGAGCCCAAGGGCGACCACCCACGAGACGATGACGCGCCAGGGCCGGTGCGCGGCGAAGCGCCCGAGGCGGTAGAGGAGTTCGGCCATGGAAGTGCTGCCCTTTCGAGTCGCGGGAGTGGCGGCGCCTCATCGAGCCGCTTCGAGGATATCCGACATCTGTCGGATATCCGACCGATGTCGGAGAACGGTCGGGTCGTGCGGCGTCCGGCTGGCAGAATCGCGATATGGATGTCCGCGTCGAGCGCACCCGCCGTGCACTGCAGGAGGCGCTGTTCGCGCTCGCCAGGGAGCGCCCGCTCGACGAGCTCACGGTCGCCGACATCGCCGCCCGCGCGGGCGTCAATCGCTCGAGCTTCTACCAGCACTACGACGACAAGGAGACGCTGCTCGCCGACGCCCTCGACGCCGCCGCCGAGCAGGCCGGGGCGTCGCTCCCGCGCATCACGGAACCGCTCCCCGGCCCGCCGCAGGCGCTCTTCGACTACCTCCGGCACTTCGACGAGAACGCCGAGATCTACCGGCGCGTGCTCGGCCGCCACGGCTCGGCGGTCGTCATTGCCCGCCTCCGCACGCGCATCGAGGCGATCGTGCGCGACGGCATCACGGCGTCGGGCGCCCGCGTCTTCGAGGGCATGCCGCTCGACGTCGTCGGCGCAGGCATCGCGGGCTCCGCGCTCGGGGTCATCGAGGCCTGGTTGGAGCGCGATCCGCGCCCATCGGTCGAGACGGCCGCCGAGTGGCTGTGGCGGGTGCTGCTCGGCCCCGGCGACGCCTGGCGGTGAGGCTCAGCCCAGCTCGGTGGCGCCCTGCTCGATCGCGGTGTCGGCCAGGTGCCGGGCGCCGTGGCTCAGCACCTTGACGACGACACCGCGCCGACGCAGCTCGCCGAGCGTGCGGAGCTCTTCGTCGACGTCGCGCCCCAGGGCGTGCACGTTCGCCACGACGAGCACGTCGCCGCCGTGCAGGGTGCCGAAGAAGCGCGCAAGCCGCTGCTCCCACGACTCGCCGAGGTTCTCGGGCGCCGGGTAGCGGAAGTCGAGGATCTGCACGCCGAACGCGGCCAGGTCCTGCCGCTGCTCGAGGATGGGCGGCATGTCGGGTCGCGCGATCACGAGGCCGACGAGCCGCGAGCCTTCGGGCCGCGCCATCCACCAGTGGTGGTCGTGCTGCACCTCGACGAAGCACTCGGGGCACTGCGTCGGAGTGTGGGTCGACGACTCCCGTTCGGTGGTGGGATTCTCGTCGCTCATGGTCTCGCTCGCTCCTCGCAGGGTCGGCTACATCGTACGCGGTCGGCCCGACATCGGGGCAGGTGAACGGCCGATCCGACGAGGCGCGGCGTCAGTCGTCGGCGCGGACCCGCATCCGCCGTGCACGACGGCGGGCGAGCACGACCGCCGCCGCGCCGAGCATCAGCACGGCGAACGCGACGAGCAGCGGCGGCGTCCCGTCGAATCCGGATTCGGGCAGCGCCGCCGGCCCGGGCGGCGGCGTCGGGCCCGGGGTCGGACCGGGCGGCACCGTCTGCTCGTTCGCGAACGTGCACACCACCGTCTCGCCGAGACCGAGGTCGACGACGGCGCTCGCGCCCTCGATCACGGCTCCGCCGGTCGCGCCCGTGCACGTGATCCCCGCGAGCTCCCACCCGTCGGTCTCGAGCTCGGTGACGACGTACTCGCCCGGCGCGAGCGGCGCGGTCGAGAACGGCGGCGAGGCATCCGACAGGGTGAAGCCGTCACCCGCCTCGCCCGCGGCCCCCCACTCGAAGGCGAACTCCTGCGGCGAGCCGCTCGGCACCGTCGTCTTGTCGACGACGATCACGCCCCATTCCACGTTCGTGAAGGTGCAGACGACGGTCTCGCCGGGGTCGAGCTCGATCGAACCGACGAGACCCTCGACGCTCGACGCCGTGCCCTCGACATCGCCGTCGACGCAGGTCAGGGCGGTGTTCTCGTAGCCGTCCTCGTCCGACTCCGCGACCGTGTAGCTGCCGGGCGCGATGCCGTCGAAGCTCGCGGCCCCGGTGCCGTCGCTCGTCGTCACCGTGAACTCGGGCGGCTCCAGCCAGTCCCCAGTGAAGTCGAAGGTGCCGTCGGCGCCGTCGACCGCCTTCGCGATGACGATGCGGCCCGGCGCGGTGTTCTGGGCAGTGCAGTCGCCGACGTCGCCCGGGGCGACCGAGAACTCGCCGAGGTCGTCGATCACGAAGGGAGCGCTCCCGTCGGCAGGGGTGATCGTGCAGCTGAGCGCCCCCTCGATCCAGTCGGGTCGGTCGACCTCGACGAAGGAGTACCGGACGCCCGGAACGATCACCGGCAGCGCGATGCTCGCCGTGCCGCCCGCGGTGGTCGCGCTCACGGTCACCGGATCGACCTCGTGGTCGAGATCGGTGAGGACGAACTCGAAGGTGCCGTCGCCGCCCAGCGAGGTCTTGGTGAGCGTGCCGGTGCCGGCGGTCGCCTGGTTGATGAAGGTGCAGGCGAGCTCCTGGCCCACCGGTGCGGTGAACTGCACCCCGGGCTCGCCAGGATCCTCGTCGACGAGACCGCCGCAGTCGACGGTGCCGGTCCAGCCGGCCGGCACGTTCTCGGTGATCGAATAGCTCCGCCCCGGCACGAGTCCCGACCAGGTCGCGCTCTCGCCCGACTGCCCGGTGCCGCTCACGGTCTTGGGGTCCGCCTCGCCCTCCGGCACCGGGGCGATCGACAGCTCGAACGACCACTCGAAGTCCGAGGCGATGCCGCCGGCGATCTTCG
Source organism: Agromyces sp. NPDC057679 (assembly GCF_042799635.1). NCBI lineage: Bacteria > Bacillati > Actinomycetota > Actinomycetes > Micrococcales > Microbacteriaceae > Agromyces > Agromyces sp. NPDC057679. The sequence continues at coordinate 914,604 of NZ_JBHVIK010000001.1, forward strand.
CGACCGTGATCGACGACGTCGCCGCGGTGTTCTCGACGGAGCAGGCGATCGCCTGGCCGGGCTCCGGCACGAACTGCAGCCCGGCTGCGGCGGGGTCGAGGTCGGCGACGCCTTCGCACGTGAGCTCGCCCCGCGTCCAGCCCGGCTGATCGGCGCCCGCCTCGCGGATCGTGTACGTGTCGCCGGGCACGAGCTCGCCCCACTCGACGAGCGGTGCCGCGTCGGTCGCGGTGCGTCCGGCGAGGCTGCCGTCGGGCGCGACGAGCTCGAAGTCGAACGACCATGCGAAGCCCGGGTCGACGCCCACGACCGACTTCTCGAGCGACAGCGACGCCGGCTCGGCCCGGTTGGTGAAGAAGCAGACCGCCGCCTCGGTGTCGAGGAGGTCGACGACGACCCCGCGCCCGTCGGCGCTGGGCGCCCACTCGGCGCCGTTGCAGTCGACGCCGTCGAGCGCCCAGCCGTCGACGTCGACCGGTTCGGTGATGGTGTAGCTGCCGGGCTCCAACGATCCGAAGGAGACGAGTGCTTCGTTCGGCGGAGTCGAGTTGCCGTTGAGCGCGAAGCCCGTCGGGTCGTCGTCGGGCGGCGTGAAGAGGAAGTCGAACAGCTGGTCGAACTCGACCGGGACGGTCCGTTTGACGATCGCGATCGAGCCGGGAAGGCTGTTCGTGAAGAAGCAGCGCACCGTCTCGCCAGGCAGCACCGTGAGGTCGATGCTGCGCAGCTCGACGTCGCCGGTGTGGTCGCTCCCGCCGTAGGTGCAGGAGAGGTCGGCCAGCCGGGTCGCGGGATCCTCCGCGTCGCTCACCTCGGTGATCGAGTAGTCGCCGGGTGCGACGCCGGTGAAGACCTGCTCGTAGAGGGTTCCGTCGCCGTTCGGCGCGGCGATGCTGAAGTTCTCGCCGCCCGGCAGGTCGCTCGTGAAGTCGAAGGTGCGCCCGTCGACCCCGTGCACCTCCTTCGAGACGATCACGGTGCCGAGCTGGGTGTTCGTGAACGTGCACGTGATGTTCTGGCCGGCCGACGGCGTCACGGTGACCGAGCGCTCGCCGGTCTCCACCTCGGCGTCGCAGTTGAGACTGGGCGGCAGCCATCCGTCGGCGGGCCCTTCGGTGATCGTGACGGGCTCGCCGACCGGTACGGCGAACGAAAGGCTGCCGTCGTCGCCGAGCGTGAAGGGATCCTGCCCGGTCGCCTCGAACTCGAACTCCGCGGTCGCGCCGTCGGGCTCGGTCTGCTTCACGACGGTGATCACGGCCGCCGAGTTGGTGATCACGCAGTCGGTCGTGTTCGCCGGTGAGACGAGGAACGTGTCGGCGGGGTCGTCGAGCACGAACTGCTGCGCAGGGCCGCCGGTGAGCGGGATCGCGGTGCAGACCACCGACTGCAACGACCACGGCGGCGGGATCTGCGTCTCCGACAGGCGGTAGTCCGATGCGGCGAGCACCTCGGGGTAGCTCTTCGTCTCGCCCGCCCCGATCGTGTCGACGATCGTGTCGACCGGCGGCAGCCCCGGGAGGACCGGACCGCCGTCGCGGGAGATCGTGTAGCCGAAGTCGTCGTCGGCCACGATGCCGGCCGGCACGGTCGCCTTCGTCACCGTGAGCGCGCCGCAGTTCGAGAGGTTCATCGGGTCGGGCGAATGCTCGGCGAAGTCCTGGATGTTCGCCTGCGGCGAGTTGCCGGTGCGCGTGAACATCGCCGACACCTCGAAGGTGCTGCACTCCGTCGGATCGAAGATGCCCGCGGTGGTCAGGTCGATCGCGAACTCGCCGAAGGTCTCGAGCGGCTGGTTCGTGAGCGGCGGCCCCTCCTGCCGCACCCCCGTCGACCAGTCGATGTCGGCGGTCCCGGGCTGCGGTTGCCACGTGCCTGCGCCGAGCGCGTTCGCGCACCCGTCGCCCGCGGCCGGCGCCCATCGGAGCACCCGTGCGGTCGTGCCGGACGAGGCGTAGTCGAACTCGATGAGGACGTCGTCGCAGCGGCCGGCGGCGGGGCCCTCGAGATGCTGGAAGATGCTCACCTCGCCGTTGCCCGCGTATCTCGTCCAGTAGCCGTAGAGGATGCCGTGCCGGCTGCCGTCGGCGCCCAGGACGATCTCGACGCCGTAGCCGGTCGAGCAGAGGTCGCCCTTCTCGTTGGGCTTCGCCGAGCCCGGAAGCCACGGGTTCGTGTTCGGATTCTGGCTCGGCGGTGCGCCCGTCGGCTCGGCTCCGACGTTGCAGGCCGCCGTCGCCTCGCTGTTGTCCCACGCGAACGCCCCCTGCACGACGCCGCTCGACTGCAGTCCCTGCGTCGTCGTGTACGTGCCGGTCGGGGTGAAGGTGAAGCTGCTGTCGGGCTGGACGCCCGTGATGAAGTCGCCCCAGTTGAAGGTGGTCGGCGGGGAGGCGGGAGTCGTGGTGCCGTTCATCACCATGCCCGTCTGGAGCCCCGAGGGCGACAGGGTCGCGGCCGAGGCGGGCGCCGCGGCGCCGAGCGGCACGAGCACGGCCGCGAGCAGCGCCACGGCGATCATCGCCGCGCTGCGCCGCCGTCGCACGGTCATGGTCGCCGCACGCTCCCGAGCAGGGGGATCTCGGGCGACGGCGATACCGTCGCGCTGATCGGACCGGCTGTTCCCCCCGGCGTGCGCACCGTTTCACCGTAGCGAACTCCCGGCGCCGAGAACAGTCCCGGGCACCGCCCGGCCGGCGCCGCGAGCTGCGGCGCCCTCAGCCGGTCGCGCCGAAGAAGCCGATCGCCGCCTCGCGGAAGACCCGCGACCCCGGCGCGTTGAAGTGGTGCCGGCCGGGCAGCTCGACGAACTCGCCCCTCGGCGTCGCCGCGGCGAGGAGTCGCGACTCCTCGATGATCGCGTCCTTCGTGCCGGTGGCGAAGAGGATGCGCTGACGGGGCGGCCTCGACGCGTCGGGATCGGCGTCGCCGTGGCGCATGCCCTCGGCGAGCGCGATCAGCGCGAGCAGGTCGTTGCCCGGCACCCGCTCGGCGAGCGTCGCGTAGTTGCGCGTGACCTGGTCGTCGATCGGCGTGCCGTGCAGGGCGTACGAGCGAGCCTGCGCGACGTCGAGCCGCGCCAGCGGCCGCCCGTCGGGGATGCCGCCGAGCACGGCGCACTCGACGTGCTCGGGCGCCTGCACCGCGAGCTGCCAGCCCACGCGGGCGCCGAGCGAGTAGCCCGCGTAGCGCACGGTGTCGAGGAGGTAGGTGTCGAGCACCGTCACGAGGTCCTGCACGAGCGCCGACATCGCGTACTCGGACGCCTCGCGCGGCTTGTCGCTCGCCCCGTGGCCGAGCTGGTCGACGCCGAGCACCCGGTACCCGGCGTCGAGGAGATCTCGCACCCAGCCGGTGTTCACCCAGTTGTCGCGGCAGCTCGACGCGAAGCCGTGCACCGCGAGCACGGTCGGCGCCGACTCGTCGCCCCACGAGTACGTGGCGATGCGCCGCCCCTCCGCGGTCATCACGAACTGCGGGGCGGGCATCGCGGTCAGCTGCGGGAGCGAGGCATCCATGTCGGCCATTCTCCCGGTTCGCGGATGCCTCGCGCCGCACCCCGCCCGATCGCGTCGCGCCGCCCCGCGCTCAGCCTTGGAAGTCCTCGGGGTCGACGTCGTCGAGGAACTGCTTGAACTCGGCGAGCTTCGCCTCGTCGTCGGGGCCCTCGTCGCCGACGCCGGCCTCGGCATCGTCGTCATCGCCGCCGGCGAGCTCGGCGGGGATGCCCGCGTCGTCGAGCACCTCGTCGGCGACGAAGATGGGCGCCGCGGCGCGCAGCGCGAGCGCCACCGCATCCGACGGCCGCGCATCGATGACCTGCCGCCCGGTCGGCGTGGTGAGCGTGAGCTCGGCGTAGAACGTGCCCGACTCGATGCGCGTCACGTCGACACGCTCGACCCGGGCGCCGACGGTCGCGAACAGGGTCGTGATGAGGTCGTGCGACAGCGGCCGTGGGGCCTGCTCGCCCTCGAGGGCGATGAGGATCGAGGTCGCCTCCTGGGCGCCGATCCAGATCGGCAGCACGCGGGGGGCGCCCGGCTCGAGCTCGTCGTCGAGCGGCTTCAGCAGCACGAGGTGCTGCTGGGCGGCGTCGAGCGCGATGCCGAGCACGCGAACCTGGACCATCTTCCGAGGGTAGGCGCGTTCGCCGCTCGCCGACAGGGTGGTTCGCCGACGGGTGGTTCGCCCACAGCGAGCACGCTGGCGCGGGCCCTCCGCCGGGTTCAGGATGGAACGATCCGGATCGTCACCGAAGGAGCCTCGCATGAGCAGCTGGACCGCCGACGAACTCGACCGCATCGGCGACGCCGAGGAGCTGCAGCTCGCCTCGTACCGCCCCGACGGCACGCTGCGCCGGTACGTCGTGATGTGGGTCGCCCGGGTCGGCGACGAGCTGTACACCCGCTCGGCGTACGGCCCCGACGCCGCCTGGTACCGGCACGCCCTCGCCAGCGGCCGCGGCCGCATCCGCGCGGGCGGCGTCGAGCGCGAGGTGCGATTCGAGCCCGGCGACCCCGAGGCGAACGTGCCCCTCGACGCCGAGTACCACCGCAAGTACGACCGCCACGGCGAGAAGATCGTCGCCACGGTGGTCGGCGAGCACCGCTACGGCCTCACCGTCCGACTCGCCCCGGACGGGGCGTAGCCCGCGGGCGGTCGCTCGGCGAGAATGGCGGGATGCGTGCGGCGATCGCCGACGCCGCTCCGAAGGGACCCGCATGACGAACGACGCCCGCGCCGAGGCATCCGCACCGACCGCATCGCACGCGTCGGAACCGTCGGCGCTGTCGGCCGCCGACCCGCACTGGTGGCGGCAGGCGGCGGTCTACCAGATCTACCCGCGCAGCTTCGCCGATCGCAACGGCGACGGCATCGGCGACCTCGTCGGCATCACCTCGCGGGTGCCCTATCTCGCCGAGCTCGGCGTCGACGCGGTATGGCTCAGCCCGTTCTACCCCTCGGCGCTCGCCGACGGCGGCTACGACGTCGACGACTACCGCGACGTCGACCCGAAGATCGGCACGCTCACCGAGTTCGACGAGATGGTCGCGGCGCTGCACGGGGCCGGCATCAAGGTGGTCGTCGACATCGTGCCGAACCACAGCTCCGACCGGCACGAATGGTTCCGGGCGGCGGTCGCCGCAGGCAAGGGCTCGCCCGAGCGCGAGCGCTACCTCTTCCGCGACGGGCGCGGGGCGAACGGCGAGCTGCCCCCGAACGCCTGGACCTCGATCTTCGGCGGCAGCGCCTGGGAGCGCGTCACCGAGCCCGACGGCACGCCCGGCCAGTGGTACTTCCACCTCTTCGCGAAGGAGCAGCCCGACCTGAACTGGGAGCTGCCCGAGGTGCACGAGGACTTCCGGCGCACCCTGCGGTTCTGGAGCGACCGGGGCGTCGACGGCTTCCGCGTCGACGTCGCCCACGGGCTGAAGAAGGACCTGGACGCCTCGCACGACGACCTGGCGACGATCCACCGCGCCGACCTCTTCGCCGACGGCTCGCACCCCCTCTGGGACCGCGACGACGTGCACGAGATCTACGCCGAGTGGCGACAGGTGTTCGACGAGTACGACCCGCCGCGCACGGCGGTCGCCGAGGCCTGGGTGCATGCCGACCGGCGCGCCCGCTACGCCTCGCCCGAGGGGCTCGGCCAGGCGTTCAACTTCGACCTGCTGCAGGCGGGGTTCGACGCGGAGGGGTTCCGCGAGGTCATCGCGAACAACCTCGCGGAGGCGGCCGCCACGGGCGCCTCGTCGACGTGGGTGTTCTCGAACCACGACGTCGTGCGGCACGCGACCCGCTACGGCCTGACGGTCGAGTCGGGCGCCGCGGGCGGCACGCCGACCGGCGCGGAGGGCAAGGCGTGGCTCCTCGCGGGCGGCGACCCCGACTTCGTCGACACGGCTCTCGGCCTTCGCCGGGCCCGCGCGGCGACGCTGCTCATGCTCGCGCTGCCGGGGTCGGCGTACCTCTATCAGGGCGAGGAGCTCGGCATGCCCGAGGTGGGCGAGATCCCCGACGCCGACCGGCAGGATCCGGCGTTCTTCCGCAACACCGGCGTCGAGATCGGTCGAGACGGATGCCGCGTGCCGCTGCCCTGGACGGCCGAGGGCACCTCGTTCGGCTTCGGCCCCACGGGCGCCGCGGCACCGCACCTGCCCCAGCCCGCGTGGTTCGCCGACTACGCCGTCGATGCCGAGTCGGGGGTGCCGGGCTCGACGCTCGAGCTCTACCGCACGGCGCTCCGGCTGCGCCGCGAACTGCAGGGTGACGAGGCCCTCGAGTGGCTCGAGGCATCCGAGCCGTCGGTGCTCGCCTTCGCCCGGCCTGGCGGCTGGCGCTCGGTGACGAACTTCGGCGACGACGCCGTGCCGCTGCCCACGGGCGAGGTGCTCGTCGCGAGCGGGCCGCTGCCCGGCGACGGCACCCTGCCCGGCGCGACGACGGTGTGGGTGCGCTGAGCCGCGCCAGTGCTGTGGCAGCGCCCCACCCGGGCTCGCGCGCCGTTCAGCGCGCCCGGCGCCAGAGCACGATCGCGGTGACGACGCTCGCGACGATCGCGAGGCCCGCGATCGTCGCGAAGACCATGTAGCGGATCTCGGTCGCCTCGCCCTCGTAGGGCTGGGCGTCCGACCAGTCGAGCGAGATGCGCACGAACGCGAGCGCGAGCGCGGTGCCGCCCACGCCGACGAGCACCGCGATCAGGCGCCGCTTCCCGCGTCCGGTCATCCTCGTCGCACCCTTCCGTTCGTCCCGCATGTGCGGCGCTGCCAGCCTGACACAGTCGAATGTGCGATTTCGCACACGGCGCGTGCGGAACTCCCCATTGGTGCAGGCGGCCGGCCGCCCCAGAATCGAGCAGTGGCGCGACCCTGCCGCCCACTCCGTTCATGCAAAGGAGCATCGGATGACCCAGTCCCAAGCCGCCCAGGCGCCGACGTCCACGTCGGGCCTCCGACGCGTCGTCTCCGCGTCGATGGCGGGCACCGTCGTCGAGTGGTACGAGTTCTTCCTCTACGCCTCGGCGGCGACGCTCGTGTTCGGCACCGTGTTCTTCCCGCCGTCCGACGACCCGTTCGCGGGCATCATCGCCGCGTTCCTCACCTACGCGGTCGGCTTCATCGCCCGCCCGCTCGGCGGCATCGTGTTCGGACACTTCGGCGACAAGTACGGGCGCAAGCGGCTGCTCCAGGTGAGCATCCTGCTCATCGGCGCCGCGACGTTCCTCATCGGCTGCCTGCCGAGCTACGCGCAGATCGGCCTCGCGGCGCCGATGCTGCTCGTCGTGCTGCGCTTCGCGCAGGGCTTCGCCCTCGGCGGCGAGTGGGGCGGCGCGGTGCTGCTCGTCGCCGAGCACAGCCCCGACCGCTCGCGCGGGTTCTGGGCGAGCTGGCCGCAGGCCGCGGTGCCGATCGGCAACCTGCTCGCGACCCTCGTGCTGTTCGTGCTCTCGTCGACGCTCACCGCCGAGGCGTTCCTCGGCTGGGGCTGGCGCGTCGCGTTCTGGCTGTCGGCGGTGATCGTGCTGATCGGCTGGTACATCCGCACGAAGGTCACCGAGGCGCCGATCTTCCTCGAGATGCAGCAGGAGCGCGAGCAGGTGAAGGCGAACTCGTTCGGCCCGCTCGAGGTGCTGCGTCGCTACCCGCGGGGCGTGCTCGTCGCGATGGGACTCCGCGTCGCGGAGAACATCCTGTACTACGTCGTCGTGACCTTCTCGATCGTGTACCTGACGCAGGTCGTGCAGGAGGGCACCTCGGCGACCCTGCTGATCCTCGCGGGTGCGCACGTCGTGCACTTCCTCGTCATCCCCGTGTTCGGGCGGCTCTCCGACCGGCTCGGCCGCAAGCGCGTGTACGCCGCGGGCGCCGTGCTCGGAGCCACCTGGGCGTTCTTCGCCTTCCCGCTGATGCAGACCGGCCAGCCGGTCGTCATCTGGGCGGCGATCGCGCTCGGCCTCGTGTTCCACGCCGCCATGTACGCCGCACAGCCGGCGATCATGGCCGAGATGTTCCCGACCCGGATGCGGTACTCGGGCGTCAGCCTCGGCTACCAGGTGACGTCGATCTTCGCCGGCTCGCTCGCCCCGATCATCGCGACCGGACTGCTCGCGCAGTACGGCTCGAGCGTGCCGGTGGCGATCTACGTCGCGATCGCCTGCGCGATCACCCTCGTCGCGGTCGCGGCGGCCCGCGAGACGAAGGGGCTCGACCTCCGCACGCTCGACGCCGCCGATCGCGAGCGCCTCGGCTCGGCGACCGCGCCCGAGCAGGTCGGCGCGAACGCCTGACCGCTCATCGGATGCCTCGGCCGGCCCGTCACCGTGCGGGTCGGCCGTCGGCGTCTGCGCCCGGCATCCGCGTCGTCGTCCGCCTCACCCGTCGTGAGCGCCCGATGCCCAGCGTCCGAGCAGCGCCGACCGAACCTCCTCGATGCGGGCGCGCAGCGCCGTGATGTAGGCGAGCACGAGCGGCTGGCGCAGCGCCTCGGGGTGGATCACCATCCAGTACGGCAGCCGCACCTCGACCGCCTCGGGCAGGAGCCGCACGAGGTCGTCGTGCTGATCGGCGAGGAACGCCGGGAGCAGCCCGATGCCGGCGCCCGCACGCGTCGCCTCGATGTGCACGTACACGTTCGTGCTCGACACGGCGTCGAGCATGCGCGGCACCGCACGGCGGGCGTCGTCGAGCGCGTCAACCTGCAGCATCGACTCGATGAAGTAGACGAGCGGCCGCCCGGCGAGTCCGGCGAGGTCGGCCGGGCTGCCGTGCCGTTCGAGGTAGCCCCGGCTCGCGTAGAGCCCGAGCGTGTAGTCGGCGAGGTGGCTCGCCTCGGCGCGGTGCACGTGCGGTCGGCCGACGACGACCTCGAGGTCGACCCCGACCCGCTGCATCGCCGCCCGGCGGGTCGCCGCGACCATCTCGAGCGACACCTCGGGGTGCTCGCGGCGCAAGGCGACGATCGCGGGCGCCGCGATGTAGCCGCTGAACCCGTCGGTCGCCGAGAGCCGCACGACCCCCGCGAGCGCCGTCGCCTCGGGGTCGAGCCCGCGCAGCGCCTGCTCGACGCCCTCGGCCGCGACGAGCGCCTGCTCGCCGAGCGCGGTGAGCGCCCACCCCGCCGAGCCGCGTACGAGCACCCGGCCGCCGAGCGCCTGCTCGAGCGACTCGATGCGCCGGCCGACGGTCGTGTGATTGATGCCGAGCGCCGCACCGGCGGCCGTGTACCGCCCCGAGCGCGCGACCGCGAGGAAGACGAGCAGGTCGTCGGGGTTCGCTGCGGGCCGCGGTGCCGTGATCACGCTGTGCATGATCGCACAGTCGGGACGGCGTCGCACCGGAGTGCGCCCGCGTCGAACCGCTCGCCGGATGGCCCGACCGGGCAGAAGGGCGCTCGGCCGCCCTCCCCCAAGGGCGGCCGAGCATGGGCGCTGCGGCCGCCCTCCCCCAAGGGCGGCAGCAGGCCCGGTCTCGAAACCGTCAGCGCTCCGCGTCGACCTCGTCGAGCGGGTGCGTGGTCGTCGGGATCGCCCCGGTGAGCGGCAGGCCCTCGCGGAGCAGGCGGCGACGGCGGAGCATCCACAGGATCGCGAGGACGACGAACCACACGGGTGCCGCGAGCAGCGCGGGCCGCGTCGACTCGCCGAGCAGCAACGTCACGATGATGAACGCGAAGAACGCGAACACGAGCCACGGCGTGACCTTGGCGAACGGCATGCGGAACGCCGAGGCGGCGTGCTTCTCGGGGTACCGGCGCTGGTACACGAGGTGGCTCGCGACGATCGAGCCCCAGGTGAAGAGCACGAGGGTGGCGCACACCGAGCTCACGAAGGTGAACGCCTGCACGACGCCGTCGCCCGCGTAGAGCAGCGGGATCGCGGCGAAGAGGAACACGCAGGTGAAGAAGACGGCGTTGCGCGGGATGAACCGGCGATCGACCTTCGCGAAGACGCGGGCCGCATGGCCGTCCTTCGCGAGGCCGAACAGCATGCGCGTGCCGGAATACAGACCCGAGTTCGCGCTCGATGCGGCCGAGGTGAGCACGACGAGGTTGATCGCGAAGGCCGCCGCCCCGAAGCCCGCGAGCAGCAGGGTCGAGGTGAACGGGCTCGTGCCCGCCTCGATCTGATCCCACGGCGTGATGCTCATGATGACGACCATCGCGCCGACGTAGAAGACGATGATGCGCACGACGATCGAGTTGATCGCCTTCGGCAGGTTGCGGCGCGGGTTCTCGGTCTCGGCGGCGGCGGTGCCGACGAGCTCGACGCCGATGAACGCGAACACGCCCATCTGGAAGCCCATGATGAATCCCGATGCGCCGAGCGGGAAGAGCCCGCCGTGCTCCCAGAGGTTCGTGACCGAGGCCTGCACCCCGTCGGGGCTCGTGTAGCCGGTGACGATCAGCACGATGCCGACGGCGATGAGCGCGAGGATCGCGACGATCTTCACGATCGCGAACCAGAACTCGGTCTCGCCGAACCATTTCACCGGCTGCAGGTTGAGGATGGTCAGGCCGATGGCCGTGAGCAGCGCGGGCACCCACACGGGGATGTCGGGGGCGAAGTACTGGGTGTACGCCGTGATCGCGACGATGTCGGCGACGCAGGCGACCACCCACGAGAACCAGTACGTCCACGAGACGAAGAACCCGGCCCACGGGCCCAGCATGTCCTTCGCGATGTCGCCGAAGGTCTTGTAATGCAGGTTCGACAGCAGCAGCTCGCCGAGCGCCCGCATGATGAAGAACACGAAGACGCCGATGATCATGTACACGAAGATGATCGACGGCCCCGTGAGGCTGATGACGGTGCCGGAGCCGAGGAACAGGCCGGTGCCGATGGCGCCGCCGATCGCGATGAGCTGCAGGTGACGGTTCTTCAGCCCGCGTTCGAGCTCGGCGGGCGGGGCGGCGCTCGAGGCGTCGGTCGTTCTGGGGGGCGATGCCGCTTCGGTCATAGGGGGACTCCTTCGTCTGTGCGGATCGGGGCGGGGTGCTCGAGGCCGGCTCCGGGCTGCCTGCCCGGGCTCGGCGCCCGGCTCAGGCTCGGGCGACGACGCGCACGCGATCGAGCCGGGGATCGACGCTGCCGCGCACGTAGCCCGAGGGATCGGCAGCGGTGGCGCGGAGGAAATCGAGCACTTCGCGGGTGAACGGTTCACCGGGAAGCACATTGGGGATACCAGGAGGATACGCGGCGAGCGCGTCAGCTGAAACTCGGCCGACGCTCTCCTCCCACGGGATCACCTCGGTCTCGCTGAGGAACGCGTCCTGGACGCTCATCGCGAGCGGGGCGACGGCCGGCAGGGGACGCGGCTCGCTGAGGCTCTCGATCGCGACGGGCAGGGCGTGCAGCGCGGTGAGGAACCGGTCGACGTCGACCCGGCTCGTCGCGCCGAGCAGCAGCAGGATCGCCGAGTGCGTCGAGAGCTCGACGACGACGCCGTGGTCGCGGATGAGGCGGTGATGGGCCTCGCCGCCGGAGATGCCGCCGGCGCGCGTGTCGATGACGATCTTGAAGGGATCGAGGTCGACGGTGCCGGCGCTCAGGCGGATGTCGTCGCTCGCGTCGCGGAATCGCCCGCCCTCGCGGATGCCGCGGCGGATCGCCTCGGCCGCGGCGAGCGTCTCGCCGATCGAACGCTCGCCGTCGATGACGAGGCGGCGGCGCGCCTCGTCGAGCGAGGCCATGAGCAGGGCGCTCGACGACGTCGACTGGTACGAGCGGTGCACGCGGTCGGCGAGCCCCTCGAGGCGCTGCCCGAACGGCCCCTCGCCGAGGAAGAGCATCGCCGACTGGGTGAGCGAGCCGCCGCCCTTGTGCGTGCTCGAGACGACCAGGTCGGCGCCGAGTCTCGCGGCGTTCACCGGCAACCCGGGGTGGAAGCCGAAGTGGGCGCCCCAGGCCTCGTCGACGATGAGCGGCACGCCGTGCGCGTGGGCGACCTCGGCGATCGCGGCGATGTCGGAGACGGCGCCGAAGTAGCTGGGGCTCGTGAGGTAGACCGCGCCGCTCGCGGGGTGGGCGGTGAGCGCCGCATCGACCTGCTCGGCCGTGAGCCCGTGCGAGGAGCCGAGGGCGCTGTCGACCGCCCCCTGGACGAAGTGGGCGTCGATGCCCCCGTGGGCGATGCCGTCGATGACGCTCGAGTGCACGCCTCGCTGCACGACGAGCTCACGGCCGAGCGCGCGGGCGACCATGGTCGCGATGTGGTTGCCCTGGGACGCGCCGTTGGTGAGGAACCAGGCGCGGCGGGCGCCCCACGCGTCGGCCGCGAGCTCGAGCGAGCGGGCGAGCGGCGTGGGCTTGGCCGGGTTGATCATGCGCCAGCTGTCCTGGTCGATGCCGCTGAAGAGCATCGGCTTGTCCATGCGCAGCGCCTGCTCGCCGATGAACGAGGCGATCCCGGGGGCGTTCTCGGAGTGGCCGTGGTGGGCGGGCACGTGGATGTGCTGCCAGTCGCCCGCGGCGAGCGCGCGAAGCGCGTCGGCGTACGGGACCTCGGTCTGCGTGGGGAGCTGCGTCGGTGCGGCGTGGAGCATGACGTTCAGGTTAGGAACCATCGCGCGACATGAGAAGTGGGTGAATCTTTGCCGCAGCGACATACGCTCTATGAGTGATCTCGTTGCAGCAGCTCCGCGTCGTCCTCGCCGTGCGCGCGAACGGCAGTCTCACGAAGGCCGCGAACGCCCTGCACTACGGGGTGCCGACGGTCACGCACCACCTCGACGCCCTCGAGTCGGCACTCGGGGCGCGGCTCGTCGAGCGCACGCCCCGGGGCGCCCGGCTGACGCCGATCGGCGAGCTGCTCGCCGAGGAGGGCGAGCAGATCCTCGCGCGCGTCGCGCACGCCGAGCGGCTCGTCGCCACCTACCGCGACGCCGGGGCGATGACGCTCGTCGTCGGCACGTTCCCCTCGATCGGCTCGCGCCTCCTCCCCGAGGCGATCCGGGCGCTCCGCGAGTCGATGCACGTCGAGGTCGAGCTCGTCGAGGGCGAACCGACCGAGCTCGTGCGGATGCTCGGCGACGGCGCCCTCCATGCGGCCCTCATCTACGACCTCGAAGGCGACCCGGTCTTCGACGCGCCCGATCTCGAGCCGACCCTGCTGATGTCCGAGCCGTTCCACGTGCTCGTGGGGGCGTCGAGCCCGCTCGCGGAGCTCGACGAGCTCGACCTCGGCGAGCTCGGCCGCAGCTGGATCGGCAGCCGCAACGACGACGAGGCCTCGCAGCGGGTCCTCCGACGTGCGAGCGCCGCGCTCGGGCGGGAGCTGCACGTGTTCACCCGCACCGACGACCTCAACATGATCCACGGCCTCGTCGCCGCCGATCTCGCCGTCGCGCTCGCGGTGCCGTCGACCTCCGTGCCGGGGTTCGGCGTGGTCGTGCGACCGCCCGTCCAGGAGCTCGGGATGCGCCGACTCGCCTTCGTCACCCGCGGCGACGCGCAGCTGCCGGCCCTCGCGCGTCTCCGCGACATCCTCGTCGACGCGGCCGCCGAGCTCTCGCGTCAGACGACCGCCGGCGCTGCCGATCCGCCCCGCTCGTGAGGCACCAGCCCGGCGGCGGGCACCGCCCGAGTCATGGTCAGGCGAAGATCAGCCATCCCGCGCCGATCGCGAGCGCGATGACGCCCAGCACGAGGCTCGGGGCGAAGGGCTCGCGGCGGCGGACGTGCAGGCCCACGGCGACGGCCATCATGCCGGCGAGGCCGAAGGCGGCGATGGGCGTGAGCCAGGGTGCGATGCCCGTCGCGGCGGGCAGGATCATGCCGATCGCCCCGATCACCTCGAGCGCCCCGATGCCCTTGAGCTGGGCGGGGTTGACGACCTCCACCCACGACATCTTCTCCCCCACGCGCTCGTAGGGGGTGACGACCTTCATCGTGCCGGCCATGACGAAGGCGAGGGCGAGCACGGCGGTGGCGATCCAGAGGGCGATGATCATGGGGGTTCCCTTCTCGGTTACGAACAGTTCGTAACGCACGATCTGGTATCGTAACCCTCCGGGTCCCGGCACTTCTCCGTGCGCAACGCACCTCGAGGTGCGTATCGGGCCCTGCGAGAGGAGCTGCAATGCCCACCCGACCGGCACGCGCCATGACCGTCGAGCCGCTCGACGCGCCCGTCGGGCACGAGGGCACCGCCGCGTGCAGCGTCGACAACCCCGCGAGCGGGCTCATCCGCGAGATCCTCGCCCGCGTCGGCGACAAGTGGAGCATGCTCGTCATCGGCGTGCTGCACGACGGCCCCCTCCGATTCACCGAACTGCAGCGCAAGATCGACGGCATCTCGCACCGCATGCTCACGCAGACCCTGCGCAGCCTCGAGCGCGACGGTCTCGTCACGCGCACGAGCTACCCCGAGATCCCGCCCCGCGTCGAGTATGCGGCGACCCCGCTCGGCCGCTCGCTGTCCGAGCCCGTCATCGAGCTCGCCAGATGGGCCGCGGCCCACCGCACCGACATCCTCGACGCCCGGGAGGCCTTCGACGCCGAGCGCTGAGCCCGCCACGGGGCGCCGCCGGCGCCGCGCTCGGGACCCGCCTCCCGGCCTCAGCCGATCAGCCGATCAGCCGATCAGGTCCGCGTACTCCTGCGCGACCCGCGCGACCTTGTCGACGTAGTCGTTGTCGTGGTTGTACGAGTACACCGCCTCGCGCCAGCCCTCGGGGCTCGTCATCGAGCCCGCCGCGCACAGGTACCGCGCCGTGGTCAGCGCGGCGTCGTCGATCTGGTGCGGGTCGGCCACGTCGTCGCCGTTCGCATCGCTCGCCCACCGCTCCCAGGTCGACGGGATGAACTGCATCGGTCCGACCGCCCGGTCCCAGGTGGTGTCGCCGTCGAGCACGCCGCCGTCGGTGTCGGCGATCTTCGCCACCCCGTCGCCGTCGAGCGCCCGGCCGATGATCGGCGGGCTCACGTCGCCCGACTCGCCGAGCGCCGAGTCGCCGTGCCGGCCGTGGTCCGACTCGATCGATCCGATCGCGGCGATCGTCGCCCAGTCGACGCCGCACTCCGGTTCCTCCTCGGCCACGGCGACGTGCGCGAGCGTGTACGCCGCGAGCGCCCGCTCGGGGATCCCGGTGGCGTCGGCCGCCATTGCGAGCCAGTCGCCGTCGACGACGGGCACGGGCAGCGACTCGCGACCCGAGCCCGAGAGGTCGGCGGGGTCCTCGGGCGTCGCCGTGCCTCCGTCGGCGGAGGCGTCGCCCTCGGCCCGGTCGAGGTCGTCGGGCTGCGAGGTCGTCGGCGGCAGCGCGACGTACGAGCCGTAGGCGGCGGGCGCGGCGAATCCGCCGGGGTTCCGCGCCGTGCCGATGAGATTCACCGCGACGACGACGCCGACCACGAGCGCGACGACCCCGACGGTGGCGCCCAGGTACATCGCGACTCGCCCGATGACCCGGCCCCAGCTGACGCGCGTCCGGGCTGCCCGACGCTCGCCGCGATCATCGGCGTCGAAATCGTCGTCCCAGGACATCGTTGCTCCGTTCGGGCGTTGGTTCAGGTGCCCGCAGGGCCGCTCCGGTGGCACTCGTTCGAGCGCGACGGCGACGACCCCCATCCACACTACGCGTCCGTCGCCGCCGGCGCGCCCGAAACGTGCCAGTCGGCTCTCGTGAATCGCCGCCCACCCGACTAGGCTCGGCCACGTCGGCACGAAGAAGGGCTGATTGCGCCATGTCGAAGGCACTCTCCGAAGATCAGCTCGCCATCGTGGCGGCCGTTCACGAGTTCACCGCGGCCGAGCTCGCCCCGTTCGCGAACGAGCGCGACCAGAAGAAGCAGTTCCCGGTCGACACCCTCGAGCGGGCCGGCCTGCTCGGCCTGGGCGGCATCTACGTCGGCGAGGAGTTCGGGGGCTCGGCCCTGGGGCGGTTCACCGCGGCGCTCGTCTTCGAGGAGCTCGCGAAGGGCGACACTGCGATCGCCGCGTACCTGTCGATCCACAACATGGTCGCGTGGATGATCGACCGGTACGGCGATGACCGACAGCGCGCGCAGTGGCTGCCCGGGATGAGCGCTCTCGTCGATCGCAGCAGCTACTGCCTCACGGAGCCCTCGGTGGGGTCCGATGCCGCGGCCCTCACGACGTCCGCCCGGCGAGAGGGCGACGAGTACGTGCTGAACGGCGTGAAGCAGTTCATCTCGGGCGCCGGCTCGTCCGCCGTGTACCTCGTCTTCGCCCGGACCGGCGAGGCCGGTTCCCGGGGCATCAGCGCGATCGTCGTCCCCGGGGAGGCACCCGGGCTCTCCTTCGGGCCCGACGAGAAGAAGATGGGCTGGAACGCCCAGCCGACCCGCCAGGTCGTGCTCGACGGGGTGCGCGTTCCCGTGGGCAATCGGCTCGGCGAGGAGGGCGACGGCTTCTCGATCGCGATGTCCGGGCTCGACGGGGGCCGGGTGAACATCGCGGCGTGCTCGATCGGCGGCGCGCAGTGGGCGCTCGACCGCACGCTGCGCTACGTCGAGGAGCGCGAGACCTTCGGGCATCCGCTCGCCGAGCACCAGTCGGTCGCGTTCACCCTCGCCGACATGGCGACCGAGCTGCACGCCGCGCGCCTGCTCGTGCACGATGCGGCCGCGGCGATCGACGACCGTGAGCCCGACGCCACCGCGAGATGCGCGATGGCCAAGCGGTTCGCGACCGATGCGGCCTTCATCGTCGCGAACAGCGCGCTGCAGCTGCACGGCGGGTACGGGTACCTGTCGGAGTACGGCATCGAGCGGGTCGTCCGCGACCTGCGGGTGCACCAGATCCTCGAGGGCACGAACGAGGTCATGCGCATGATCATCGCTCGCCGGCTGCTCGGCTCGCGCTGAGGGTTCGGGTGAGGCGGTCGCGCCCGGCCCTCAGCTCGCGAGGAGTCCCGAGTGCAGGAGCTCGAGGTAGTTCGCGCTGAGGCTCGCAGCGGTGTGGCTGCCGGCGGGGCGGTACCAGAACACCGTCGACCACACGGCGTCGCGGATGAACCGGAAGGCGAGACGCGGGTCGACGGTGTCGCGGAAGACCCCCTCGCGCTGGCCCGCGGTGATCTGCTCGAGCCAGATCTCCTCGATGCGGGCGGCGCCGTCGACGAGGAACTCGAACCCGGGCTGGGTCATCAGGAACCCGGTCTCGTTCTGGTAGATGCGCACCTCGTCGGGGCGCTGCTCGATCGTGAGGAAGGCGTGCTCGATGAGCTGGTCGAGATGCTCGCGCGGGCTGCCGCCGCCGGCCGCGATGCGCTCGAACGCCGAGAGCGTGTCGTGCTGGAAGGTGTGCAGGATCTCCTGGAGCACCGCCTCCTTCGAGGCGAAGTGGTGATACAGGCTGCCCGAGAGGATGCCGGCCTCGTCGGCGATGTCGCGCACGGTCGTCGATGAGTAGCCCCGCGAGGCGATCAGCCTCGTCGCGATCGCGATGATCTGCTCGCGCCGCCCCGTTCCATCTCCCACCTCAGCGCCCGCTGACCTTGCCGAACAGCCGGGCGATGGGTGCGAGCACGAGCGGGCGCGCGGCGACCCAGGCCGCGGCGATCACGACGAGCGAACCCACGAAGATCCAGAACCCGACCCAGTTCACGACGTCCTGGCTCGCGTACATGTGGTTGAGGTTGCGCAGCGCCCCGGTGGCGAAGACGAGCCCCACGTGCACGATGATGAACGCCACGAAGTAGAGCATCACCGGGAAGTGCACGGCGCGCGCCAACTCGACCGGGTAGATGCGGTTCAGCGTCTTCGCGTTCTTCGGCCAGAGCCCCGACATGCGCACCCCGGTGATCGCGGCGAGCGGGGCGGCGATGAACACGGTCACGAAGTAGGCGATCTGCTGCAGGCTGTTGTAGTTCACCCAGCCGTTCTCGGTCGGCCAGTCGAGCGAGAGGTACTGCAGCAACGCCGAGATCGCGTTCGGGAAGACCTCCCAGCTGGTCGGCACGATCCGCATCCACTGCCCGGTCGCGAAGAGCAGCACGACGAAGACCGCGCCGTTGACGAGCCACAGGATGTCGAGCGACTGGTGGAACCAGAGCGACAGGCTGATCTTGCGCTTGGCGTTCCAGCGGGGCGACCAGAACGCGGTCGGCCGCTTCTGGGTGCGCACCTGCAGGCCCGATCGCATGATGAGCACGATCAGGAACACGTTGAAGAAGTGCTGCCAGCCGATCCACGCCGGAATGCCGACGGGCGCGCCCTCGGGCAGGTGGTACTCGCCCGGGTACGTCGCGAGGAAGTCCTGCATCGGCGCGAGCGCGAGCAGCCAGTTGACCACGACGACGACGCCGGTCGCGGCGAGCAGCAGCCCGAATCCGCCGATGGCGAGGGCGCCGGCCCACTCGGCGCGCGAGTACGGTCCGTACAGCTTCGGCCACGGTTCGGCCACGGGGCGGGCGGATGCCACGACCGGCGCCGCGCGACGAGGCTGCGGTGCCGGGGTGCGCCGCGGCACGGCGGCCGGGGCGACCTCGACGGGCGCGGGCGCGGCGGCGGGAGCGGGGGCAACCTCGGCCGCGACCTCGGCGACGACCGGGGCGGCCGCCGCGGGCGCCTCGACGACGCGCTCGGGCCGCGCGGGCGCGGTGCCCGCGGGCGGCCACGGCTCGCCGCCGGGGGTGCGCGGCAGTCCGCGGCGCAGTGCGACGCCACCCGCGGCGACTGCGGCGGCGGGCGCAGCTGCGACCGCAGGCGCCGCGGCAGGCACGGCCGCGGTGCCGACCGGAGTTGCCGGGGCGACCTCGGGAGCACTCGCGCTCGCGGCATCCGCGACGGAACCCACGGCGGCCGCGACCGTCACCGATCCGGCGGGCGGCCAGGGCTCGCCGCCCGGCACGCGCGGCAGGCCACGCCGCAGCGAACGGCTCGTCACGGCGGTCTCGGCGAGCGGCGCCGCGGCGACCGGTGAGGCCGCGAGCTGCTCCGTCGCCGCCACTGCGGGCGCCGCCTCGGCCTGCACCGCCGCGACTCCCGCGAGCTCGACCACCGGGGGCCAGGGCTCGCCGCCCGCGATGCGGGGCAGGCCCTGCCGTGTCGTTCGCCCGTACGTCGCCATCGGGGGTTACGCCTTCCGCGCCTCGAGCGCGGCGATCAGCTGCGGGACGACCGTGAACAGGTCGCCCACGACGCCGAAGTCGGCGATCTCGAAGATCGGGGCGTCCGCATCCTTGTTGATCGCGACGATCGTCTTCGCCGTCTGCATGCCGGCCCGGTGCTGGATCGCGCCCGAGATGCCGAGCGCGATGTAGAGCTGCGGCGAGACCGAGACGCCGGTCTGGCCGACCTGATACGACTGCGGCACGTAGCCGGCGTCGACGGCGGCGCGCGAGGCGCCGACGGCGGCGCCGAGCACGTCGGCGAGCTGGTCGACGAGCGCGAACTGCTCCTCGGAGCCGAGGCCCCGGCCGCCCGAGACGACCTTCGCCGCGCCGCGCAGCTCGGGGCGCGACGAGGTGACGACGGCCTCGTCGACGCTGCCGATCACGGCGGCACGACGACCGGATGCCGCGACCTCGAGCCGCTCGACCGAGACGGGCTGCGCCTCCGCACGGGCATCGATCGCCCCCTCGCGAACGGTGACGACGGGAGCACCCCAGGTGACGGCGGAGTCGACGTTGTAGGCGCCGCCGTAGACCGAGTGGTGGGCGACGACGCCCTCGGCGTCGCGGGAGACGCCGACGGCGTCGACGGCGAGGCCAGAGCGGGTGCGCGCCGCGAAGCGGGCGGCGATCTCACGGCCCTCGATCGAGTTCGAGACGAGCACGGCGTCGGGCCGCACGAGTTCGGCGGCGGCGGCGAGCGCGTCGGCGGCGGGCACCGTGAGCTGCGCCGCGTCGGCGGGCTCGGCGACGAGCACGCGGATCGCGCCGAGCGCGGCGGCGTCCGCGGCGAGTCGATCGCCGTCGGCGGCGACGAGGAGTGCGACGGGGGTGCCGACGCCGGCGGCGGCGCCGAGCAGCCCGGCGGCGCTCTTCGTGAGCGCGCCGGAGGGGGTGACGTCGAGGAGCACGAGGATGGAGTCGGCGGTGTAGTCAGTCATCGTCGGTCCCCTTACGCGAGCCGGTTCTGGACGAGGTACTCGGCGAGGCGCTCGCCGGCGTCGCCCTCGTCGACGATCTTGGTGCCCGCCGTGCGCGGCGGCTTCTCGGCCAGCGAGATCATGATCGACCGCGAGGCCTCGGCGGTGTCGGCGTCGACCCCGACGTCGGCGAGCGAGAGGGTCTCGAAGGGCTTCTTCTTCGCGGCCATGATGCCCTTGAAGTTCGGGAAGCGGGCGTCGGGCAGCGCTTCGGTGATCGAGATCACGGCGGGCAGCGTCGCGGTGACCTGCATCGTGCCGTGGTCGCTCGCACGCTGGCCGCGCACCTCGCCGTCGGCGATCTCGACCGAGTTCAGGCTCGTCGCGTTCGGCACGTCGAGGAGCTCGGCGACCATCGCGGGGAGCACCCCGCCCGATCCGTCGGTCGACTCGTTGCCGGCGATCACGAGGTCGTACCCGATGTGCTGGAGGGTTGCGGCGAGCGCCTCGGCGGTGAGCCCGAGGTCGGCGCCGGCGAGCGCCTCGTCGGCGAGATGCACCGCCGACGACGCCCCCATGGCGAGGCCCTTGCGCACGGTCGCCGCGGCGGACTCGGGCGACATCGAGAGCACGACCACCTCGGTGTCGGCGTTCGCGTCGGCGTAGCTCAGCGCGACCTCGAGGGCGCGCTCGCCGATCTCGTCGAGCACGGTGTCGCTCGCCGCGCGATCGGCGAGGCCGGTCTCGAGGTTCAGCTTGCGGTCCCCATAGGTGTCGGGGACCTCTTTGACCAGGACGACGATCTTCATTCCGCTCCTTCGCACGAGTGGCTCCATCCTAACCAAGCACTTGCTTGCCTGGAAAGGACACTGATTTGTGGGATGCCGCCAAAGCGGCCGGAAGGCTCGCCCGAGCCGCTCGTGGAACCCGCACAGTTTCGCTGGCCGGCACGGAGACGCGGGGTTACGCTGCGGGCATGAGCGGATTCCGACCCCCTGTTGCAGACATCGCCTTCGCCCTCGAGCACGTCGTCGACTACGACGCCGTCGCGCAGCTGCCCGGCTACGAGCACGCCGACCTCGAGACCGTCACGGAGATCCTCGATGAGGCCGGCAACTTCATGACCGAGCTGGTGGCCCCGACCAACCGCGCCGGCGACCTCGAGGGTTCGACGCTGAACCCCGACGGCACCGTCACCACGGCGACGGGCTTCAAGGAGGCCTACTCGGCCTACGTCGACGCCGGCTGGGGCTCGGTGCCGCTGCCCGAGGAGTTCGGCGGCGGCGGGTTCCCGCGCACCGTCGGCCTCGCGCTCCAGGAGCTCATGACGACCGCGAACATGGCGTTCGCGCTGGCCCCGCTGCTCACGCAGGGTGCGATCGAGGCCCTGCTGCACTACGGCAGCGACGAGCAGAAGCAGCAGTGGCTGCCGAAGATGGTCTCCGGCGAGTGGACGGGCACCATGAACCTCACCGAGCCCCACGCGGGCTCCGACGTCGGCGCCCTCACCACCAAGGCCGTGAAGCGCGAGGACGGCACCTACGGCATCACCGGCCAGAAGATCTTCATCACCTTCGGCGACCACGACCTCAGCGAGCAGATCGTGCACCTCGTGCTCGCCCGCACGCCCGACGCCCCTGCCGGAACCAAGGGCATCTCGATCTTCATCGTGCCGAAGTTCCTGATGAACGAGGACGGCTCGATCGGCGAGCGCAACGGCGTGCACACCGTCGGCGTCGAGCACAAGATGGGCATCCACGGCTCGCCGACGTGCGTGCTCTCGTACGAGGACGCCACCGGCTACCTGGTCGGCGCCGAGAACATCGGCATGCGCATCATGTTCGTCATGATGAACAGCGCCCGCCTCTCGGTCGGCATGCAGGGCCTCGCGGTGTCGGAGCGCGCGTACCAGCAGTCGCTCGACTACGCGACCGAGCGCATCCAGGGCCGCGCGATCGGCGCTACCGAGGACTCCCCCATCATCGACTTCCCCGACGTGCGCCGCATGCTCATGACGCAGAAGGCATATATCGCCGCCATGCGCCGCATGATGCTGCTGACGGCGACGTACGCCGACGTGTCGACGCACCACGCCGACCCCGCGACCCGCGCTCGCGCGAACGAGATCGTCGGCCTACTGACCCCGATCAGCAAGTCGTTCGGCACCGACCTCGGCAACGAGCTCACCTCGCTCGCGCTGCAGATCCACGGCGGCATGGGCTTCATCGAGGAGACCGGCGCCGCGCAGCACTACCGCGACGTCCGCATCGCCGCGATCTACGAGGGCACGAACGGCATCCAGGCCGCCGACCTCGTCGGCCGTAAGCTGCCCGTCCGCGACGGGGCATCCGCACTCGAGTTCATCGCGAGCATGCGCGAGCTCGACGCCGACCTGGCCGCGGCGGGCGAGGAGTTCGCCTCGATCCGCGCCCAGCTGAGCGCCCAGCTCGACACGCTCGAGCAGACGACGGCATGGATGCTCCGCACCGGCGCGACCGACCCGAACGCCGTGCTCTCGGGCTCGACGCCCTACCAGCGCATCTGGGGCCTCGTCGTCGGCGGCTGGCTCATGGCGAAGTCCGCGCTCGCCGCCCGCGGCCTCGACGCCGACGGCATCGCCGAGACGCAGCTGCCGCTCGCCCGGTTCTACGCCGAGCAGCTGCTGCCGCAGGCGGCGGGCCTCGCGAGCGCGGCGACCGCCGGCTCGCGCGACCTCTTCGCCCTCGACGCCGCGGCGCTCGGCGACGCGGTGGCGCGCGGGGCGCGCGTCTGACCCGACGCTGATCGATCCGGCCGGGCCCGGCACCTTCGGAAGGTGCCGGGCCCGGCTCTTCGCCGTCGCCCGCTTGGATGCGCGGGCCCGGAGAGACGGCGCGAACGATCAGACGGAGTTCGGCGGGTAGGTCTCGACGAGGAACTGCTCCATCTCGTCGAGGCAGCGCTCGATCTGCGCACTCGCGTAGTGCATCTCGTCCCAGACGCCGAAGAGGGTGATCACGAGCGGGCCCGAGCCGGTCTCGATCGGGGTGGTCGTGAGACCGAATCTGGGGTCGTCGGAGAGGATGCAGATGCCGCGCCCCGCGGCTGCGAGCGCCTGGGCGAGCGGGGGTGACTCGGTCTCGAGCGAGGCGGTGAACCTGAGGCCGGCTCTCGCCGCCGCCGAGTCGAACATCTGGCGGACCCCGTGCGCACGGCTCATGACGATGAGCGGTTGTGTCACGAGTGCGGCGATGTCGACCGTCTCGCGATCGGCGAGCGGATGGTCCCGCCGCATCTGCGCCCAGAGGTAGGCGTGGCCGATCACCTTGGTGCGGAACTCCGCCGGAGGGATCCGCGTGCCGACGGCGAAGTCGGCCCGCCCGGTCGCCACGGCCGCGTACACGTGCTCGGGCATCGCCTCGACGACGTTGCCGATCACGCCGTCCGGTCCCGCGCGGACGATGAACGGCGCGACGATGTCGGTCGCCGTCGTGGGGGCGGTCACGACGGTCAGCTCGGGCGCCGTGCCGCGCGCGATCGCATGGGCGGTCGCGCCCGCCTGCGCCGCGCGTCCCACGAGGTCCTCGGCGACCGGGCGGAACCTCCGGCCGGCGGCGGTGAGCGCAAGCCCTCGCGCCGACCGGTCGAACAGGTCGAATCCGAGGTCCTGCTCGAGGCGCCGGATCTGCCGGCTGAGCGAGGGCTGCGCGACGTGCACGACCGCGGCGGCGCCGTGGAGCGTGCCGGCCTCGCACACCGCGAGGAAGTAGCGGAGCAGGCGGAGATCCATCGATACCTCCCAAGCATCACTTCAACCGAAACTAAGTATTGGTCTGTTAAGGCTCGGCGTCCATAGACTGGCCGCACTTCGCCGCCGAAGACCCCCGCGGTGGCGAGCCCACCCCAGGAGGCAGTCATGGCAGTCACCCGAGCGCGACGCTCTCGCGCACTCGCAGTTCTGGCCGTCGGGGCCGTCGGCGTCGCCGGCCTCGCCGGCTGCACCGCCGGCGGCGCCGCCGCCGGATCCGATTCCACGGTGCTCAGCGTGGCCGCCTCGGCCGCGGTCACCACGTGGGACCCCGTGCGGTCGTTCTCGACCGAGGCGCTCTACCTCGGCAACGTGTACGAGCCGCTCCTCTGGAAGAACGCCGAAGGCGCCGACGAGGAGTTCACCCCCGGCATCGCCGAATCGTGGGAGGCGAGCGACGACGGGCTCACCTGGACGTTCCACATCCGCGAGGGCGCGACCTTCCACGACGGCGAAGCCGTCGACGCCGACGCCGTGAAGGCGAGCATCGAGGCCGCGAAGGACCACGCCGGGGCATCCTTCATCTGGGCGCCGCTCGAGTCGATCGAGGCGACCGACGACGCGACCGTCGTCATGCACCTCTCGTACTCCGCACCGATGGACCTCGTCGCCGCCTCGACGTACGGCGCGTGGATCGTGTCGCCGAAGGCGCTCACCGCCTCAGCCGGCGACGAGCAGTACTTCGAGCAGGGCATCGACGCGGGCACCGGGCCGTACACGGTGAAGTCGTACACGCCCGGTGAGAAGGTCGTGCTCGAGGCGTACGACGAGTACTGGAACGAGGACGCGGCGCCGCACTACGACATCGTCGACATCGCGATCACGCCCGACGCGGTCACCGCGCAGCAGATGCTGACGAGCGGCGAGGTCGACCTCGCGACGAACCTGCCGCTCGAGAACGTCGACACCGTGGCATCCGACCTCGGAACCGAGGTGCGCACCGCGAACTCGCCGTTCAACTTCGTCGGCTTCTTCAACACCACGAGGCCGCCGCTCGACGACCCGAAGGTGCGGCAGGCGCTGAGCTACGCGATCCCCTACGACGACGTCATCGAGGTCGGCGGCCAGGGGTACGGCACCCAGTCGCACGGCCCCGTGCCGAAGGGCATCTTCCCGTACTCCGACAGCGTGCCGCAGTACGAGCAGGACCTCGAGAAGGCGAAGGCGCTGCTCGCCGAGGCGGGCCACGCCGACGGACTCGAGCTGACCCTGACCTACGCGTCCGAGAACTCGTCGGAGGCGCGGTTCGTGCCGCTGATCAAGGACGCGTTCGCCAAGATCGGTGTCACCCTCGACGTGCGGGCCGAACTCTTCAACCAGCAGTGGGAGAACGCGAAGGCCGACCCGGCGACCGCCCAGGACATCTTCGTCGTCTACTACTGGCCGACCTACAGCGACGCCGGCGCCGACAACCTCTATTCGCTGTTCCACTCAAGCGAGGAGCCGTTCTTCAACCTCAGCTACTGGAAGAACGGCGAGTACGACGCCCTCGTGGAGGAGGCGGGAACGCTGACGGGCAGCGACCGCGAGGCCGCCCAGGCGAAGTACGAGGAGGCGATGGACCTGCTCGTCGACCAGGCGCCCGGGTTCTTCCTCTACGACGCGCAGGCCGTGAGCGTCGTGCCCCCGGCGCTCGACGTCGCCGACTTCAACGAGAACTACCCGTTCACGACGTTCTTCGCCCCCATCACGCCCGCGAGCTGACGCCCGCCGCCCCGCCCGGCCGGGCGGACCGCCCTACTGCGTCCGCCCGGCCGACCCTCCCCTCGACCCTGGAGTCATCCATGTTGCGCTTCCTCGCCGGCCGGCTCGGAACCGCGGTGCTCGTGCTCTTCGTGCTCACGCTCATCGTGTTCGTGCTCTCGCGCGTCATCCCGGCCGACCCGGCGGTCGTCTACGCCGGCCCGAAGGCCCCGCCCGAAGAGCTCGCCCGCATCAGGGAGAAGCTGGGCTTCGACCAGCCGATCGTCGTGCAGTACTTCGCCTACCTCGGCGGCCTCGTGACGGGCGACTGGGGCGACTCGCTCGCGACCAAGCGCCCCGTGCTCGACGAGCTCGCCACCCGCCTCCCCGCGACCCTCGAACTGCTCTTCGCCGCGATGCTCATCGCCGTCGTCGTCGGCATCGTGCTCGGGGTCGTCGCCGCCAAGCGACCCGGCAGGGCGCTCGACGGCGCGATCCGGTTCCTCGCCATCGGCGGCGTCTCGATGCCGGCGTTCTGGCTCGGGCTGCTGCTGCAGGTGCTCTTCGTCGGCCGGCTGCAGCTGCTGCCCGCGACCGGGCAGTTCAGCACCGAGGTCGAGTACCTCGCCCCGATCACCCCGGTCACCGGGTTCCCGCTCTTCGACAGCCTCATCACGGGCAACTGGGTCGCCTACAGCGACGGACTCGCGCACCTCGTGCTGCCGGCGATCACGCTGGCCGCGTACCCGCTCGGCCTCATCGCCAGGATGACCCGCGCATCGATGCTCGAGGTGCTCGGCCAGGACTACGTCTTCACGGCGAGCGCCTACGGACTGCGCGATGCGTTCATCCGATGGCGGCTGGCGCTGAAGAACGCGCTGCCGCCGACGATGACGGTCATCGGCCTCGCCGCCGCCTACGCGCTCACCGGCACCTTCTTCGTCGAGGTGGTCTTCAACTGGCCCGGCATCGGCCAATTCGCCGCGAACGCCATGCTCGCCGTCGACTACCCGGCCATCATGGCGATCACCCTGCTCGGCGCCGCCGGCTACCTCATCGCGAACCTCGTCGTCGACCTCGTCCAGGCCCGGCTCGACCCGCGGGTGACGCTCGCATGACCGCCACGACCGCGCTCCCCGCCTACGTGCCGATGGGCGGCGGCGCCCTCAGCCGCATCGGCCGGGTGCTGCGCACCGACCGGCTCGCCGCCCTCGGCCTCGCCCTCATCGTGCTCGTCGTCGTGCTCGCCGTCTTCGGCCCGTGGCTCGCCCCGTACCCCGCTCAGGGCTACGGCGAGACGAGCGTCGGCACCCGCGGCCTCGCCCCGAGCCCCGAGCACTGGTTCGGCACCGACCAGCTCGGCCGCGACGTCCTGAGCCGGGTGATCATCGGCGCCCGTCCGGCGCTCACGATCTCGCTGTTCGTCGTCGCGATCGCCGCGCTCATCGGTATTCCGCTCGGCGCGATCGCGGGCTATCGGGGCGGATGGCTCGACGAGGTCCTCATGCGGATCACCGAGGTCTTCCAGGCCTTCCCCCCGCTGCTGCTCGCCATGGTCACGGTCGCGATCCTCGGTCCGAGCCTCACCAACGCGGGGCTCGCGCTCGCCATCTGCTGGTGGCCCTGGTACGCGCGGCTCGTCCGTGCTGAGGCGCGCTCGCTCCGCGACCGGCCGTTCGTCGAGGCCGCGAGGTCGATCGGGGTGCCCGCCTGGCGCATCCTGCCGCGGCACATCCTGCGCAACTGCATGACCCCGGTGCTCGTGCAGGCCACGGTCGACATCGGCAGCGTCGTGCTCGCCGCCGGCTCGCTCGCGTTCATCGGGCTCGGCGCCCAGCCGCCGGCGCCCGACTGGGGCCTCATGGTCGCCGAGGGGCGCGGGCAGATCTTCACCGCGTGGTGGATCTCGACCTTCCCCGGCCTCGCGATCTTCGTCACCGTGCTCGGCTTCAACCTGCTCGGCGACTCGCTGCGCGACTTCTTCGATCCCAGGCAGGTGAAGCGATGAACGGCAAAGCGACGACCGATCTCCTCCTCATCGACGACCTCGAGGTCGCCTTCGCGGAGCGCGGCGCCGTCACCAACCGGCCCGTGCGCGGCATCACCCTCGCCATCGCGCCAGGCGAGGTCGTCGGCATCGTCGGCGAGACCGGGTGCGGAAAGAGCCTCACCGGGCTCGCCGTGCTGGGGCTACTGCCGAAGGGCGCCGTGCCCTCGGGACGCATCCTGCTCGACGGCGTCGAGCAGCCCTTCGACGGGACGGGGGCCGCCCGGGGCGACGCGATCTCGATCGTGTTCCAGAACCCCGGCACCGCGTTCAACCCGGTGTTCACGCTCGGCCGGCAGATGCGCGACGTCGTCGCCCGCCATCGCCGCGTCGACGGTCGCCCCCTCGGTCGCGTCGCCGCGAAGGCGCACATCGTGCAGTACCTCGAGCAGGTCGGGCTGCCCGACCCCGAACGGGTCTTCCGCAGCTATCCGCACGAGCTCTCGGGCGGCATGCTGCAGCGCGCCATGATCGCGATGGCGCTGCTCTGCGAACCGCGCCTGCTCATCCTCGACGAACCCACGACCGCGCTCGACGTGACGATCGCGAAGCAGATCCTCGAACTCGTGCTCGCCCTCCGCGACCGCTTCGGCTTCGGCGTGCTGCTCATCACCCACAACCTCGGCATCGTGCGCGAGATCTGCGATCGCATCGCGGTGCTCTACGCCGGCCGCGTCGTCGAGTCCGGACCGACGGGAGCGGTGCTGCGCTCACCGGTGCATCCGTACACGCAGGGGCTGCTCGGCGCCCTTCCCGCGCGCCACCGGCCGGGACAACCGCTCGAGGCCATCCGCGGCGCCGTGCCCGGCAACCTGCTGGCACTCTCGGGCTGCTCGTTCCGCGATCGCTGCCCGGTCGCCGTCGACCGGTGCGCCGAGGTCGACCCCGTGCTCGAGCCCACCGCACCGCTGCACGAGGCGGCGTGCCTCCGCGTCGCCGAGGAGGTCATCGGATGACGGCCATGCTGCACGTCGACGAGATCGTGAAGGTCTACCGCGCGCACGGCGGCGAGGTGCGCGCCGTCGACGGCGTCTCGTTCGAGGTCGAGGCGGGCACCACGTTCGGACTCGTCGGCGAATCCGGATCGGGCAAGAGCACCGTGGCCCGATGCGCGCTGCGGCTCATCGAACCGAGCTCGGGCGGCTCCCGCATCGACGGCGAGCCGATCGGTGCACTGCGCGGACGTGCGCTGCGCGAACTCCGGGCACGCACCGGCATGGTGTTCCAGAACCCGGTCGCCGCCCTCAACCCCCGACTCACCGTCGAGCAGTCGATCGCCGAGCCGCTGCGCACCCACACGCGGTTGCGCGGCCGCGCCCTCGTGGAGCAGGCGCGTGCGCTGCTCGACGAGGTGGGGCTCGCCCGCGCGCACGCCGAGCGTCTGCCGCACCAGCTCTCGGGCGGGCAGTGCCAGCGGGTCGGCATCGCACGGGCGCTCGCGACCCGGCCGAAGCTGCTCGTGCTCGACGAGCCCACGAGCGCACTCGACGTCTCGGTGCAGGCCCAGGTGCTGAATCTCCTGCAGGAGCTGCGCCGGGAGCACTCGCTCAGCTACCTGCTCATCTCGCACGACCTCGACGTCGTGCGCTACATGAGCGACACGGCGGGCGTCATGCGCGCCGGCCGCCTCGTCGAGGTCGGCCCCGCCATGGAGGTGCTCGTGAACCCGCGGCACGAGTACACGCAGCGCCTCCTCGCGGCCATGCCCGAGACGCCGGGGGCGATCGACCTCTCGGCGCCCCCCGTCGCTCCGACCGCCCCGAACGAGAACAGGATCCTGTCATGACCTCCCTGCTGCCCGCGGGCGTCGCCCGCGACGCTCACCCGCCGCGATTCCCGGGCGCCGAGCCCGGCGAGCCGAGCCTCGAGACCTGGCAGGATGCTCCGCACAACCGCTGGGCGTTCGCCCATGTCGCCGAGCTCGTGCCGACCGCGCCGATCCCCCGCAGCGCGGCGCCGCTCCCCGGCCGCGATCGCGCCGGGCTCGACGCGCTCCTCGACCAGCTGCCCGATCTGGCCGCCCGGCTCGAGGCGAGCTACACCGATGCGCTCGTCGTCGTGCGCGACGGTCGCGTGGTCGCCGACCACTACCGCGAGGGCATCGGGCCCGAGACGCCGCACCTGCTGATGAGCGTGTCGAAGTCGATCTGCGGGCTCACGGTCGGCACCCTCGTCGACGACGGTCGCCTCGAGCTCGGTCGACGGGTCGACGAGTACGTGCCGGCCCTCGCGGGGAGCGCCTACGGCGACGCGACCATCCAGCAGGTGCTCGACATGACCGTCGACGTCGACTATGACGAGGACTACCGCAACCCGGCCTCGCACGTGCAGGCCCAGGATCGCGTCGCCGGCTGGCGGCCCCGCCTCGCCGATGACCCCGCCGACACGTACACCTTCCTCGCAACGCTGCGCGGCGGCGGACGGCACGGCGAGCGGTTCAAGTACTGCTCCGCCGGCACCGACGTGCTCGCCTGGGTGGTCGAGAGCGCGACCGGCCTGCGGTACCCCGACGCGGTGTCGCAGCGTCTGTGGTCGCGGCTCGGCTGCGAGCACGACGCGAGCATCACCGTCGATCAGGGTGGGTTCGGCTTCGCGAACGGCGGCATCTCGTGCACCGCGCGCGACCTCGCGCGGGTCGGCGAACTGATGCTCGGCGAGGGAGTCCTGGGCGGCGAGCCGGTGGTGTCGCCCGAGTGGGTGCGTCGCACGCGCGACGGCGGTGATCCCGACGCGGCGAGCGGCACGGTGTTCCAGCGGGTGCATCCCGGTGGGGCGTACTCGAATCAGTGGTGGATCACGGGGAGCGCACGCGGCGACTACTACGCGGTGGGCATCCACGGCCAGTTCATCTGGGTCGACCCGTCGACCGGGGTCGTGGTGGCCAAGTTCTCGTCGTGGCCCGAGCCCGTCACCGAGCAGTGGAACCGGGTGCACGCCGAGCTCTTCCGCGATCTCTGCGACGCGGCGGGCCGCTGACCGTCCCGACGGCTCAGCGCCGCGGGGTCCACCCGGGCGGCAGCGGTCCGCCGACGTCGGCGCGCTCGCGGTCGGCCGCGGCCGACCAGCCCTGCGCGGCATCCGTCGCGTCGAAGCCGCCGCGGGCGACCCGGAAGCCGACGTCCTCGTGGTGCATGCGCGGGGCACCGCCTCGCCGGGTCGAGGCGCGCACGTTCCACGCGTCGTCGGCGAAGCCGCCGCCCCGGAACACGCGGTAGTCGTCGTAGCGGGCGGGGTCGAGCAGGTCCCAGCACCACTCCCACACGTTGCCGAGGGTGTCGAACAGGCCGTTGAGATTCGGCAGCCGGCCTCCGACCGGCTGCGGCGCACCGACCCCGTCGGCTCCCGTCCACGCGACCTCGTCGAGCGGCCCGTAGTGCGGGCCGGTCGAGCCGGCACGGCAGGCGAACTCCCACTCCGCCTCGGTGGGCAGCCGGAAGCCGTCGGCGTCGACGTGCCAGGTCACCTCCTCGCCGTCGAACGAGTACGCCGGGTCGAGGCCCTCCCACTCGGAGGCCGCGTTGCAGAACCGCACGGCGCGCAGCCAGCTGACGTCGCTCGCCGGCCGTCGCGGATGCTCAGCGGTCTCTCCGAGCAGTTCGCCGAGCTGTGCCTGCGTGACGGGGTAGACGCCGATCTCGAACGATTCGAGCTCCACGCTCCAGCGCACCTTGCGACGCGCGTCGTGCAGCGTGACGGTGCCCGCCTCGATGCGTGCGAGCTCGATGTCGGTCATCCGTGCAGTCTCGCACGGGCAGGGTGCCACGGGTCAGTCGGAGTCGACCTGGGGCTCGGCGAGCTCGATCCAGGCGAGTGTCTGCGCGACGGCGTCGGCGGGGTCGCCCTCGGCGCCCGCCTCGACCCAGCCCGTGAGCGCGGCGAACGTCGCCGCCTGCATGGCCGCGGCGAGCGCCCGGCACGTGCCGGCCGACGCGCCAGGCAGCCGGCTGCCGAGGAACTCGGCGAGCCGCCCCGTCCAGGCGCGGTCGGCGGCCGCGGCGGTGGCGGCGAGTTCGGGCTCGCTCGCGATCAGGCGGAACCAGGCCGACGCGCTGCGCCGCACATGCACGTCGTGCGAGACCGAGGCGACGATCGCCCGACGCACGGCTTCGGCGGCCGGCGTCTCTGGGCTCATTTCGGCGATCGATCGCGCGAGCCGGTCGTTCGCCGACTCGACCTCACCCCAGGCGATGCGATCGCGGGTGCCGTAGTGGCGCATGAGCGTGCGCGTGCTCACCCCGGTGGCATCGCCCAGCTCCTTCCAGCCGGTCGCCGCGTAGCCGCGCTCCGACCAGAGGGCGAAGGCCGCTTCGGCGACCGCATCGCCGTCGACGATGCTCGGCCGCCCGCGGCCACGGGTCGGTGCCTCGGGTGCCGCGTCCTCAGCCGATGTGGTGTCCACAGCCACCTCCGATGTTTTTGACGTAGTGTGTCAAATATAAACCTCGCTCCGCGAATGGGAAGGAAACACACCATGACCCGCAAGTACGTCGTGACCGGCTCCGCCTCGGGCATCGGCGCCGCGACGAAGCGCGCGCTCCTCGAGCAGGGCGCGACCGTGATCGGCGTCGACCTCCGCGACGCCGACGTCGAGGCCGACCTGTCGACGTCCGAGGGCCGCGACGCGGCGGTCGCGCGCGTGCTCGAGCTCTCGGGCGGCGTCGTCGACGGCGTCATCGCGTGCGCCGGCATCTCGGCCCCCGCCCCCGTCACGATGTCGGTCAACTTCTTCGGCGTCACCGCCGTGCTCGAAGGGCTGCTGCCCGCCCTGCGCGCCTCCTCGGCCCCGCGCGCCGCCGTCGTCTCCTCGATGGCCTCGCTGCAGCCGGTCGCTCCCGAGCTCGTCGAGGCCGGCCTCGCGGGCGATGAGCCCGCGGCCCTCGCCGCCGCGGCGAAGCTCGCCGAGCAGGGACCCGAAGTGGGCTACCTCGTGTACCCATCCTCGAAGCGCGCGCTCTCTCGCTGGGTACGCCGCGAGTCGGTCGGCGAGGCCTGGGCCGGCTCCGGCATTCCGCTGAACGCCGTCGCCCCCGGCACCGTCATCACCCCGATGACCGCCGCGCTCCTCGACAACCCCGAGGGGCTCGCGATGGTCGACGCCGCCGTGCCGATGCCGCTCAACTACCACCAGCCCGCCGAGTCGATCGCGAACCTCCTCGTCTGGCTCACGAGCGCCGAGAACACGCACATGGCCGGCCAGACGATCTACTGCGACGGGGGCGCCGACGCGACGCTGCGCGGCGACGACATCTGGTCGTGGAACGACCCGACGCCCGCGGCCTGAGCGGCAGCCGCAGGCCGGCGACGAGGGGGCGGATGCCACATGGCATCCGCCCCCTCGTCGTCGTGTCCCCCGGGGATCCTCCGCTCCGGCTGGCAGGATCGTCGAATGGCCATCCACGTCAACGTCGATAACTTCGCGCTCGCCGAAACCCACCGCATGATGCGGGACCTCCAGGAGAACTCAGGAGGCGTCAACCGCTTCCTCCACAACCGGGCCCCCGCCGACATCGACAAGCAGACGGTCATCCGGCTGAACCGCGACACCCTGTACAGCTTCGCGGTGGTCGACATCACCGAGGGCGCCACCTTCACCATCCCGGAGCACGGGGATCGGTACCTCTCGGCGATGGTCGTCAACGAGAAGCACTACATCAACGAGATCTTCCACGACGCGGGCGAGCACCGGCTGACCCTCGAGCAGTTCGGCACTCCCCATGTGGTGCTCGCGGTGCGCACCCTCGTCGATCCCGCCGACGCCGACGACCTGGCCGAGGTCGTCGCGCTCCAGGATCGGATCACGCTGACGGCCGGCTCGTCGGCCCCCTTCGCGATGCCCGACTACGACACGGAGACCCTCGACGAGACGCGAGATGCTCTGCTCGCGCTGGCCCGCAACCTGAGCGGGTTCGATCACACGTTCGGCGCGCAGGACGAGGTCGACCCCGTCCGCCACCTCATCGGCACCGCCGCGGGCTGGGGCGGGCTCCCCACCTCGGAGGCGAACTACATCGGCGTCGACCCGCGGCTCCCGGTGGGCCGGTACGAGCTGACGGTCGGCGACGTCCCCGTCGACGGGTTCTGGTCGATCTCGGTGTACAACGCCGACGGCTTCTTCGAGCCGAACGATCGCGGCGCATACACGATCAACAACATCACGGGCACCCGCAACGGCGACGGCACCATCACCGTCCGTTTCGGCGACTACCCCGCCGGCACGCCGAACGCGATCCCGATCACCGAGGGCTGGAACTACCTGGTGCGGCTCTACCGCCCGCGCGCCGAGATCCTCGAGGGTCGCTGGTCGTTCCCGGTGCTCGACGCGTAATCGTCGGCGGCGCCCCGCATGGTCGCGCCGGCGCGCGCCGCGAAGCCGACCGCCGTCGCCGCGATCGTGCGCTGCATCACCTCGACGGCCGCGGTCGGCGCGACGCCCACCGGGCGGGCGAGGCTGATGGTGCGGGCGAGCGCCGCGGCGTCGAGCCGCACCGAGCGCAGGCCCGGCCGGTCGATGAGCACCATCGCGGGCACGATCGCGACGCCGAGTCCGCGTTCGACGAATCGCAGCACCGCGTCCATCTCGGCGCCCTCGAGCACGACCTCGGGCGTGAGCCCGGCGGCGCCGAACGCGGCGTCGGTCGCGGCGCGCAGGTCGTAGCTCGAGCTGAAGACGATCTGCGGCAGGGCCGCGACCTCGCCGAGATCGATGCGGTCGCGCGTCGTGATCGGCGGCGCCCCGGCCGAGGAGATGACGACGAGCTCCTCCACGAGCAGCGGCGTCACGGTGAGCCGCTCGGCCGACGAGGCATCCGAGGTGGTGATCAACGCGAGGTCGAGCTCGCCGGCGGCGAGCTCGTCGAGAAGGCGACGCGAACCGCGCTCCGAGAGGTGCAGCTCGATGCCCGGATGCTCCGCGTGAAACGCGCTGAGCACCTCGGCGACGAGGCTGATGCAGAGCGTGGGCGTGGCGCCGAGCCGCACGCGCCCGCGCTCGAGGCCGGCGAGTTCGGCGAGCTCGCGCCGCACCGATTCGGCGTCGGCGAGCATGCGGCGCGCGAGCGGCAGCAACGACTCGCCGGCGACCGTGAGGGTGCTGCCGCCGCGGGCTCGGTGGAACAGTTCGGCGCCGAGATCCTGCTCGAGCGCGGCGATCTGGCGGCTCAGCGAGGGCTGGGCGAGGAAGAGCTCCTCGGCGGCTCGGGTGAAGTTGCCGAACCGGGCCACCTCGACGAAGCTGCGCAACTGCTCGAGGTTCATATTCATAGCCTACGCGCATCATTACCAGTCGAATGATGCATTGGAGTAATCAGAGCAGCGAACCTACCGTGGAACGCATGACCACCTCAGGCACCCCCCTTCCCGAGCGTCAGATCTCCACCACCGTGCTCGTGATCGGCACCGGCGGCTCGGGTCTGCGCGCCGCCATCGAACTCGCCGAAGCCGGCGTCGACGTGCTCGCCCTCGGCAAGCGCCCCAAGCACGACGCCCACACCTCGCTCGCCGCCGGCGGCATCAACGCCGCCCTCGCGACCATGGACGCCGACGACAGCTGGCAGCAGCACGCCGCCGACACCCTGAAGGAGAGTTACCTCCTCGCCGACCCGCGCACGGTCGAGACCGTGACGAAGGGCGCCGCCCGCGGCATCGACGACCTCGAGCGCTACGGCATGCCGTTCGCACGCGAGGCCGACGGCCGCATCTCGCAGCGCTTCTTCGGCGCGCACACCTACCGCCGCACGGCCTTCGCGGGCGACTACACCGGACTCGAGATCCAGCGCACGCTCGTCAACCGAGCCGCGCAGCTCGACATCCCGGTGCTCGACACCGTCTACGTCACCCGCATCCTCGTGAACGACGACGGCGCGGTGTTCGGCGCCTACGGCTTCGACGTCGAGGACGGCACGCGCTACCTCATCCACGCCGACGCGGTCATCCTCGCCGCGGGCGGCCACAACCGCATCTGGCGGCGCACCTCGTCGCGGCGTGACGAGAACACCGGCGACTCGTGGCGCCTCGCCGTCGAAGCGGGCGGACGGGTTCGCGACCCCGAGCTCGTGCAGTTCCACCCCTCGGGCATCATCGAGCCCGAGAACGCGGCCGGCACCCTGATCAGCGAGGCCGCGCGCGGCGAGGGCGGCATCCTCACCAACGGCCTCGGCGAGCGCTTCATGCACAAGTACGACCCCGAGCGCCTCGAGCTGTCGACGCGCGACCGCGTCGCCCTCGCCTGCTACACCGAGATCAAGGAGGGTCGCGGCACCCCCGATGGCGGTGTCTGGCTCGATGTCTCGCACCTGCCCCGCGAGACGATCATGCAGCGGCTCCCCCGGGTGTACCAGACCATGCTCGAGCTGCAGATGCTCGACATCACGAAGCAGCCGATCGAGATCGCACCCACCGCGCACTACTCGATGGGCGGCGTGTGGGTGCGCCCCGACGACCACGGCACCGACGTTCCCGGGCTCTATGCCATCGGCGAGGCATCCAGCGGTCTGCACGGCGCGAACCGCCTGGGCGGCAACTCGCTCATCGAGCTGCTCGTCTTCGGCCGCATCGTGGGACAGGCGGCGATCGAGTACTCGCGCGGCCTCCCGGCGCAGCGCCGCTCGGCCGCCGCGGTGGCCGTCGCTCGCGACGAGATCGACGCGCTGCTCACCGCCGACGGCACCGAGAACGTCCGCGCCCTCCAGCGGGCCATCCGCGACACGATGACCGAGCACGCCGGCGTCGTGCGCGACGAGCAGGGCCTCACCGCCGGGCTCGCCGAGCTCGACGCGATCGAGGCACGCATGGCCGACCTCGGCGTGCACCCCGACATCGCCGGTTACCAGGACCTCGCGCACGCCTTCGACCTCAGGTCGGCGGCGCTGGCGGCCCGCGCGACGCTCGAGGCGGCGCTCGAGCGCCGCGAGACCCGCGGCTGCCACAACCGCAGCGACTACCCCGAGACGGATGCCTCGCTGCAGGTGAACCTCGTCTGGTCCCCCGCGACCGGCGTGACGCGCGAATCGATCCCGCCGATCCCCGAGGAGATCGCGGCCCTCATGCGCGAGGAGGTCTCGGTGGCGGGCAAGCTCGTCGAGTAGCGGGCGCCGCTACGCGGAACGGGCCGCGCGCTCGACGAGCACCCGCACCTCGGGCACGAGTTCGTCGACCGGCCCCTCGACGGCAAGGCCGGGCGCGACCCTCGCGATCGCCAGCGCGGCGACCGGCGACGCCGGGGCGCCGAGATCGCGGCGCCACGCCGCGATCTGCTCGGCCGAGGCGACGTACACGATGCGGCCGAGTCCAGCCCAGGCGTGCGCCGCCGAGCACATCGGGCAGTGCTCGCCCGAGGTGTACACCGTGGACGCGGACCGCTCCTCGGCGGTGAGGTGCACCGCCGCCCAGCGGGCGATCTCGAACTCGGGATGCCGCGTCGGGTCGCCGGTGCTCGTCTCCCGGTTGTGGTCGGCGAACCGTTCGACGCCGGCCGGGTCGACGAGCACCGAACCGAACGGGCCGTCGCCCCCGGCGAGCGCTTCACGCGCGAGCTCGACCGCGCGGCGGAGGTGGACGAGGTCTGCGTCGGAGATCGTCATACCTCCAGCTTGGCGCGAGCGGGTGCCGAAGGCGAGCGGCGCCCGCCGCGAGGCATCCGGAGCCGGCCCCGCGGGCCGATAGCCTGACCTCCATCCCCCGATCGCAACAGGAGATCCTCGTGAGCATTCAGCGCATCCAGCCCGGCCCCCGCATGAGCCAGGCCGTCGTCCACGGCGACACCGTCTACCTCGCCGGCCAGGTGGCCGAGGGCGCCACCGTCGTCGAGCAGAGCCAGGCTGCGCTGGCGCGCGTCGACGAGCTGCTCGCGAGCGTCGGCAGCGACAAGTCGAAGCTCTTGAGCGTCACCATCTACCTCGCCGACATCGCGAGCTTCGCCGACATGAACTCCGTCTGGGACGCCTGGGTCGACGGCGCGAACCCGCCCGCCCGCGCCACCGTCGAGGCGAAGCTCGCCACCCCCGACTACTTCGTCGAGTTCGCGGTCATCGCCGCGATCTGAGCGGTCGCGGAGAAAGGGCCGGATGCCGGCATCCGGCCCCTTCTCGCACCCGACTTGACGGGCCTCGAAACCGCACGCGAGGATGACCGGATGCCGCTTTTCGACCACCTCGGGCTCAGTGTCGAGGACCTGCCCCGCTCGATCGCCCAGTTCGACCCCGTGATGCAGGCGCTCGGCTGCACCCGCAACGACGCCGACGACAGCGTCTCCTGGAACCTCGGCGAGGAGGAGCTGATCCTCTTCCCGGCCCGCGAGCCCGGAACCGGACCGCACCGCCACGGCCGCATCGGCTGGCAGCACCTCGCGTTCCCCATCGGCTCGCGCGATGAGGTCGACCGGCTGCACGCGATCGCCGTCGAGGCAGGATGGACCTCGGTGCGCGACCCGAAGCCGTACCCGCGCTTCAACGAGCGCTACTACGCGGCGTTCGTCGAGGACGACAACGGCATCCGCTTCGAGTTCATGTTCAACCCGCCGAAGGAGCCCGTCGCGGGCTGAGGCCGATGCTCGGCCTAGGCCGGCCCTCGCCGCGTGTGCACCATCCGCCAGTTGACGGGCGCCCAGCTGTCACCCTCATCGAATGAGAAGTCCTGCTCCCAGACGGGGTTCGGACCATCGGTGTCGAGCCAGCGGAATCGAGCGAGGAATTCGATGCCCCGGTACTCCGCGGGGCCGATGAACGTGCCGACGCCGTCGACGAATCGGCCGCGCACGGGGTCGTCGAGCACTCCGGGGCGCGAGGCCGATGCCCACCAGATCGCCCACTCGTCGGTCTCGGGCGAGTAGAGGCGCAAGGAGTAACCGTCGAAGGCCGTGCCGTCGGCGAGCGTGCCGCGAGTCTGGTCGGCATTGCCGAGGCCGCCGAGGATGCCCTCGACCTCGGCGATGCTCTCGAACTCGACCCAGGTCGTGCAGTCGGGATCGAGTGAATCGGTCAGCCGCCGGTGATGCACCGACCAGTCGCCGAGGAGGAAGTCGAAATCCGTTGCGCTCATGGCCGGACGCTATCGGGTGCCGCCGACATCAGTCGACGGCGTGAGCCTCATCGCGACCGCCGGTGCGTACGGGCTGATGTGCCGACTCGACCCGCTTCCCTGAGGCCTGAGCCTCTACGAGCCCCGTCAGTCAGGCGATCCGAGCGGCCCGGTCGCGGTGCCGTCCGGCACCGTCGTCACCGAGACGAGCTCTTCGCGACCGGCGCCGCCCGAGACGGACACCGTCAGTACCGGCCCGACGTCGCGTGCGTAGAACTTGAGCTCCTCGACGTCGGGTTCGAGCGGGGTCGTGTCGCGGGTCAGCAGTGCGCCGGTGAACGCCCCGTACGGCACTTCGACGAGTTCCTCCGTACCGAGCACCGCACCCTGGTCCTCCGCTTCGCCCGCGAGGTACTCCTGCCGGTACTCCATGCCCGGGCGAGGGTCGGCGGGCATGATGATGCCGGGAAGCGCACCGTCGACGCCGGCCTCGAAGCTCCCCTCCGTCGAGACGATCTCGCCGTCCTCGAACTCGGCCGTGTCCTCGCCCAAGTACCAGATCGCACCGGCCTCGTCCTGCGCGTACCAGTCGAAGGTGTCCTCGACGAGTTCGTCGCCGCGACGGACGGTGTCGCGCACGACCCTCGCCTCGATGCCGTTCGCGATCTCGCGCGTCTCGGAGGTGACCGTCACCTCGACGGTGAGCTCCCCATCGGGATCCGTCTCGCGATAGGTCCACCGGGTGCCGGGCTCCATCGGCCAATAGGGGTTGTCGATGTCGGTCGTGAACTGCGCGGGGTCGAGCTCGACGGCGTCGCTCCCCTCGGGGAGACTGCGCTCTTCGGCCGGCTGCGACGCGCCGGTGCACCCGGCGAACATCGCTGCGGCCAGCGCCGCCAGTGAGATCGTCACGATCCGCGCATGCACCATGCTGCTCATGACACCGTCAATGCTACGCGGGTGCGGGGCGCCGGATTCGGACACCCATTAACCATTGACTTATATAAGCCACGATGCAATCATGGTCGCATGCACGCGCTCGATGTCCTCGGAGATCCGGTGCGACGCCGCATCCTCGAGCTGATCGCCGACGGCGAAGCGCCCGCCGGCGACGTCGGTCGAGTCATCCAGGCCGAGTTCGGCATCTCGCAGCCCGCGGTCTCGCAGCACCTGCGGGTGCTGCGAGAGTCGGGCTTCGTGACGGTGCGACCCGACGGGGCGCGGCGGCTCTACGCCGTCGACCCCGAACCGCTGGCGCAGGCCGACGCCTGGTTCGACACGTTCCGCCGGTTCTGGCAGCCGAAGCTCGATGCCCTCGGCACCGAGCTCGCGCGCGGCCGGCTGGCGCAACGAAAGGCGGCCGAAGAACAGGCGCCCGCGGCATCCCCGCCGGCCCGACCGCACGACGAACCCGCGGACGACGCTCGAAGCGATCCGCACGACGAGTGAACGAAGGAGCACCGACATGGTTGACGTGAACGCGCAGATCGACGCGGTCTCGCGCAGCATCGAGACGAAGGAGGTCGACGGAGCGCTGTCGTACGTGCAGCAGCTCGCACAGACCTACCCCTCCCCCATCGACGACGTGTGGGACGCCGTGACCTCGGCCGAGCGGATCCCCCGCTGGTTCCTGCCGGTCTCGGGCGACCTCCGGCTCGGCGGCCGGTACCAGCTCGAAGGCAACGCCGGCGGCGAGATCCGCAGCTGCGACCCGCCGAACGGCGGCACGGCCGGCTACACGATCACCTGGGGCATGGGCGCCGGCGAACCGGCGCTCGTGAGCATCCGCCTCACCGAAGTGGATGCCTCGTCCACTCGCCTCGAGCTCGAGAACGTCGCGTCGGCGGCGAGCCTGCCCGAGGGCATGTGGGAGCAGTTCGGCCCGTCGGCGACCGGTATCGGGTGGGACCAGGGCCTGCTCGGGCTCGCCCTCCACTTCGGCGGAGGCGACGACGGGATCGCCCCCGAAGAGGCCGCTGCCTGGGTCGTCACCGACGAGGGCAAGGCCTTCATGCGGCGCTCGGCCGACGCCTGGGCCGCGGCGCAGCAGCTCGACGGGGTCGATGCGGAGGTGGCGAGGGGTGCCGCCGACCGCACCTACGGCACCTACACCGGAGAGCTGCCGCCACCCGCGATGGGGTGATCCCCGGCCGCACGGCGGCGCCGCTCGGGCACCGGTCGCCCCCGTCGCATCCAGGCGTCGTCATCGCGCCGTCTCTTCCGCTACGTTCATCGATGTAGACGCCGTCGACACCCGCGCTCGAGCGACCCCAGCAGCCACCCGATGGGGCCTTCTGCATGCATGCATCGGCGTCGGGATCTTCGTCGCCTGCATCTTCCTCCCGGCGCTCATCCCCTCCGAGTCGTGGAGCTACCCGGTCTGGCTGGCATCCGCGCTCGCCATGCCGGTGCTCATCACCGGATGGATCGTCGTCGTGTCGCGGAGGTGGGGCACCGGCAACGTCATCCGCGACTACGGGCTGAGCTTCCGCTGGATCGACCTGCTCGGCATCCCGCTCGCCTTCGCGGCGATCTGGTACATCGAGCCGATCGTCGTGTTCATCGCCCTGATGATCTTCGGCGACCCCGGCGGGCTCGAGACGAACGTGGTCGTCTCCCCCGAGCCGATGGTGTGGCTGCCCGAGCTCG
This sequence comes from Agromyces sp. NPDC057679, assembly GCF_042799635.1. Lineage (NCBI taxonomy): Bacteria > Bacillati > Actinomycetota > Actinomycetes > Micrococcales > Microbacteriaceae > Agromyces > Agromyces sp. NPDC057679. The sequence goes on from NZ_JBHVIK010000001.1 coordinate 955,783, forward strand.
TCCTGGCGGTGGTCGCTGCCCCGTTCATCGAGGAGGTCGTCTTCCGCGGCATGCTGCAGCCCTCGCTGAAGCGATGGTTCGACGGCGAGTGGCCCGACCCCGACCGCAGCGTCCGGGCGACGAACGGCGCGGTGCTCATCACAGCGGTGATCTTCTGCTCGCTCCATCTTCCGCAGATCATCGGCGGCGTCAACGGGGTGAGCCTCGCAGCGTCCACGTTGTTCGCGGGCATCGTCTTCGGAACCCTCGCGATGGCGACCCGCCGTACCGCCCCCTCGATCGTCGTGCACGCGGCGTCGAACCTCGTCGCGACCGCCGGAGCGTACGGAATGATGGGCTGACTCGGCCGCTCGCACCTCGCGGGACGCTCGCTGGACAGGATGTCCAATCGCGTCTCGCGAATTGGCCGCCGCGGCAAGCACGCCCTTCGTCGGCGTAGCGTAGTGTCTGTCCGCTCGATCAATGGCGACGACAGGAACCACGCATGACCTCCCCCGCTCTCGCAGCCCACCCCACGAAGCTCCGGCGCTCGCTCGGACTCTGGGCCATCGTCGGCCTCGGCCTCGGCTACATGACGCCCATGACGGTGTTCGACACCTTCGGCTACGTCTCGGATGAGAGCGGCGGCGTGGTGCCGCTCGCCTATCTCTTCGCGCTCGTCGTCATGCTGTTCACCGCGATCAGCTACGGCCGGATGACCCGCGTCTACCCGTCGGCGGGCTCCGCCTACACCTACGCTTCTGAGACGATCCACCCGAACTTCGGCTTCCTCGTCGGCTGGACGGCTCTGCTCGACTACCTGCTGCTGCCGCTCGTGAACGCGCTGCTGCTGCGCCAGTACTTCGAGGCGTTCTTCCCCGACATCTCGGGCTGGGTGTGGGTCGGCGGCTACGTCGCCCTCATCACGCTCCTGAACTTGTGGAGCATCACCTCGACCTCGCGTGTGAACGCCACGCTCCTCATCTTCCAGGTCGTGCTCATCGTCGTGTTCATCGGCCTCGCGTGGGGTGCGCTCAACGCGGGTGCCGGCAATGGCACGCCGCTCAGCATCGAACCGCTGTACCACGCGAACGTGCAGATCGCGACGGTCATCAGTGCGGCCACGATCGTCTGCTTCTCGTTCATCGGGTTCGACGCGATCACGATGTACACCGAGGAGGCGAAGGACGCGAACACCGTGCCGAAGGCGATCGTGCTCTCGCTGCTGATCGGCGGGGCGCTGTTCTTCGTCGCAGGGTGGTTCGCCCAGTCGCTCTTCCCCAGCGTCGAGGGACTCACCGAAGGCACCGCGCTCCCCGAGCTCGCGTTCTCGGTCGGCGGCATGCTCTTCCAGATCCTGTTCGTCGCGGCGGCCGTCGCGGCGGTCGCCGCGTCGAGCCTCGCCTCGCACGCGAGCGTCTCGCGCATGCTCTACGTCATGGGCCGCAACAGCTCGGGCCCGATCGGCCGGCGGATGTCGTACGTGCACCCGAGGTTCCAGACTCCGGCGGTCGCGATCGTGTTCGTCGGCATCGTCTCGCTCTTCGCTGCCGTCGCCGACCTCGACTTCGTGTTCTCGCTCATCAACTTCGGTGCGCTCATCGCGTTCACGGTCGTGAACGTCACGGTGATCCTGCACTTCGCGGTGCGCCGCCGCGAGGTGAAGACCGCGGGGCAGATCGTGCGCAACATCCTGCTGCCCGTCATCGGCGTCGTGCTCACCGTGCTGCTCTGGGTGAACCTCAGCGGCGAGGCGATGATGTACGGCCTCATCTGGCTCGCCGTCGGCCTCGTCTCGCTCCTCGTGATGACGCGGTTCTTCCGTCGCAAGCTGCGCATGTCGCTCGAGGAGGACGAGGTCATCGCCGAGGGCGACGAGGGCGCCGACGCACTGCTCGCCGAGGACCGCGCGCTCCTCGACGCCGCAGAGGGCGCTTCGAACGACAAGTAGCGGATGCCGCAGCGGCGGCTCACGACGACCGGTGCGGTCAGCGCGGGTCGCCGCTCGTCGTCTCCGCCGCGACCGGCTCGGGCGGCACGATCGTGTGCGAGAACGACGCCGCGGCCGCCACGGCCTCGAACTGACCCGAGTTGCGGCGCACGCGACGCGCGACGAGGAAGACGAGCCCGATGCCGAGCACGCACCAGATGCCCATCGAGATCGACGACCACGAGAACGCCTGCGCGAGGGCGGCGGAGTCCGAGGCGCCGTCGGCGAGCTGTCGGGCGTTGACTCCGCTGTAGACCGACGCGACGATCGCCGTCATCACCGCCGCGCCCACGTAGCGCGCCATGTTCGACACGCCCGATGCCGCCCCGACCTCGCGCGGCTCGACGCTCGAGGTCGACAGCGACGAGCACGGGCCGTTCTGCAGGCTCATGCCCGCGGCGACGCCGACGAGCGGCAGCACGAACATGCCGTACCCCCACGACTCGGTGACGAACGCGAGCACCGCGAACGACGCCGACATGATCACGAAGCCGAGCACGATCGTCACGCGAACGCCGATGCGACCCACGATGGGCGTGATGAGCGGTGAGAGCACGACGGCCGCGGCCGCGACCGGGAGCGTCGCGAGCCCCGCCTGGAAGGCGTCCATCTCGAGCGCGGCCGGGTTCTGGAAGTAGAGGCTGACGACGTACATGATGCCGTTCACGGTGCCCGAGCCGAGCAGGATCGAGAGCGTCGCGCCCACGAGCACCGCGTTGCGCAGCAGCTTCAGGTCGAGCAGCGGTGCGGCGACGCGGCGTTCGACGACGACGAACCCGATGGCCGCGGCGACGGTGATGGCGAAGCATCCGATCGTCTGCCAGGAGAGCCAGCCCCACGCGGTACCGTTCGTGAGCGCGAAAATGAGGGGCGCCAGCGTCGCGGCGATGAGCACGGAACCGACGAGATCGATCGAGCGCGGCTTCGACGGGTCCGAGGACTCCTTCACGCCGATGAGGGTGATCGGGATGCACACCGCGGCGATCGCGGCGTCGATCCAGAACAGGCCCTGCCAGCCGAGCGTCGAGGCGAGCAAACCACCCACGAGCGGGCCCGCCGCCGCGCCCACCGCGGATGCCGCGCCCCACAGCGTGACCGCGCGCAACTGCTCCTTGCCGGTGTTGGCCGCCGAGAGGAGGCTCATGCCGCACGCGAGGATCGTCGCTCCGGCCGCGCCCTGGATGCATCGGCCCGCGATGACGCCGACGCCCTCTTGCGACAGGGCGATGAGCACGCACGACGCGATGAAGAGCACGAGGCCCCAGAAGAAGATGCGACGCCTGCCGAACACGTCGCCGAGCGAGCCCGACGTGACGATCACGGCCGCGCCCACGAGCGAGTACCCGGTCACCGCCCATTGCAGCGTGTCGGTCGGCGTCCCCGTGTCGGCTGAGATCGCCGGGATCAGGATCGACACCGCCGACGTGTTCGCATTGACCACCAGCGCCGACACGCACGTCGCGATCAGCGCGGCGAGCGCCGCGCGCTTGGCCGCAACCGTCGCGGCGGAGCCGGCGACCTCCACCGTTTCCCCCATGCGCCGTTCCTACCACCGGGCGGAGGCCGTGGACAAGAGGCGCGCGCAACGCCGTCGGGCCCGAGAATGGAAACGTGACCGAACCCGCCGACTTCGTCGACCGCACGCTGCGGTACGAGGGCGACGAGTACCGCGCCGACGACGTGCGCGAGCAGCTCGGGCTCGACTCCTACGGTGCCTCGGTCGGCCCGGTGCGCGGCACGATCCGCGACGTGGGCAACCGCTACCGCGGGCTCGACCACGATGCGATCACGGCGCTCGCCTCCGAGCTCTGGTCGGTGCCGGTCTTCGAGCGGCGCCTCGCTGCCGTCGTGCTGCTGCAGCGCAACGTGCGGATGCTCGGCAACGGCGACCTCACCCGCGTCGAGGGGTTCCTTCGCGAGGCATCCGTCGACGCCCTCGTCGACCCCCTCATCGCCGACGTGCTGCGACCGCTCATCGGCGGGCTCGGCACCGGCGCCCGTCGCCGCGCCGACGGCGTGCTCGCCCGCTGGGCCGCCGATCCGTCGCCTGCGCTGCGCAGAGCGGCTCGCGAGGGAATGGGCGGAGCCTGACCGCCACGGGGAATCCGCCCCTCGCCTGCGGCGACGCGCGTATGCCAGACTTCGTCGAACGGGGAGGGTCGCATGGCGAGCACTGGCGACATGAACCGGCGGCGCACGGCCGCCGGACTGGTTCCGATCGCGGGCTGGATCCGCGGCTACGATCGCCGCTGGCTTCGCGGCGACCTGATCGCCGGGGTGACGGTCGCGGCGTTGATCGTGCCGAAGAACCTCGGCTACGCGGGCATCGCCGGCATCCCGCTGCAGAACGGGCTCTACGCGGCGGCGGCGGGCGCGCTCCTCTACGGGATCTTCGGCACGAGCCGCCAGATCTCCATGGGCCCGAGCTCGGCACTCGCCGCCGTTGCCGCCAGCGCCGTGATCGCGACCGGGCTCACCGACCAGGCCGACATCGCGTCGTTCGTGGCGGGCATCACGCTCGCCTCCGGAGTGCTCTTCCTGCTCCTGTTCGTGCTCAGGATGGGCTGGATCGCGCAGTTCCTCTCACGGGCGGTCGTGACCGGGTTCCTGTTCGGCGCCGCCGTCGACGTCGTCATCTCCGAGCTCCCGAAGCTCACCGGAACCGAGACCGACGGCTCGAACGCGATCCAGGAGCTGTGGTCGTGGTTCGCGACCCTCGGCGAGACGCACCCGACCACGCTCATCGTCGGCGCCGTGTCGCTCGTCGTGGTCTTCGGCGTCGGCCGGGTCGCGCCCCGCCTGCCCGGCGCGCTGGTGCTCGTGGTCGGCGGCCTGCTGGCCTCGTGGCTCCTCGATCTCGGCGAGCGCGGGGTCGCGCTCGTCGGCGAAGTGCCGCGGGGGCTGCCGGCGTTCACCCTCCCCGACCTCGGCCTGATGTGGGACAACGCGGCGACGGTGGGGATCGCGGCGGTCGCACTCGTGCTGATCGGCTTCTCGCAGACCGCCGGCGACGCGAGGATGTTCGCGGCGAAGCACCGCTACCAGGTCGACATCGACCAGGAGTCGATCGCGCAGGGCATGGCCAACGCCGGCGCCGGGCTCTTCCAGGGCATGCCGGTGTCGACCAGCCTGTCCGCGAGCTCGCTCAACGACCACTCCGGCGCCCGCACCGGGCTGGCCTCGATCACGTCGGGCGTCACCGTGCTCCTGACGCTGCTGATCCTGGCGCCGCTCTTCTCCGGCCTGCCGAAGCCGGTCCTCGCCGCGCTCATCATCGAGGCCGTCGTGATGGGCATGATCAACCTCCCCGAGATGCGCCGCCTCCTCCGGGTGCAGCCGTTCGACTTCTGGATCGCCGTCGCCGCCATCATCGGCACGCTGGCGTTCGGCGTCCTCGCCGGAGTCATGATCGGCATCGGGCTGTCGATCGTCTGGCTCATCGGCGTCGCCACGCACCCGAACATCGCAACCCTCGCGCGGGAGCCGGGCACCCAGGTGTTCCGCGACGTGAGCGAGCACCCGGCCGACGAACGCGTCCCCGGGGTCGTCGTGATCCGCATGGACGGCGGCCTGTTCTTCGCGACGTCCGACGCTCTCGAAGACCGCATCCGCGAGATCATCCACTCGACGCCTGACCTCACCGGGATCGTCCTCGACTGCGGCGGCATCAACTTCATCGACTCGCAGGGATGCGCGAAGTTCAGCGACATCGTTGAGCTCGCGAAGGACTCCGAGGTCACGCTCCGCCTCGCCCGGGTGAAGCAGGTCGTGCGCGCCACGCTGGCGCGGGACGGCGTGCTGGAGCGGCTCGGCCCCGACCGCATCCACGGCAACGTCGACCGCGCGGTCACGGCGCAGCTCGGGCATCCGAAAGATCCGTCGGACGCCGGCGGCTCGACCGACGGCTGAGCCGCGATACGCCTGCCAGGCGAGATGCGATCGCTCCGCCTGCTCACAGACGATGAGGGGTGGATGCCACGTGGCATCCACCCCTCACGTCGGAAAGCTGCAAACCTAGAACTCGGCGAGAGGACCGACGGGATCGGCGGAATCACGTCGGTGACATGCTTCGGGAACATCGGCTCCTGGCCGCGGTTCATGGGGGCCTGCTCGTCTTGAGTGCAAGAACTTCTTGACGTCCTCGGTCAGGGGACGCCGCAGTAGAAGTCCTGGGTGTACTGCACCTCGTTGTCGCCGATCGCACCCACAGCGCGTATGCCGGCCAAAGTTGCTCGCCCGAGGAGGAGCGATAGGAAATCAACGTCGACCCGCGCGTCCGAGGGCGATACGAACTATGCGTTGAGCCTTGAAACGATGGTGCTGCTCCACATCTGAACGATCTCCGGATCACTCGCTTTGAGCATGCGGACATGGGCGAGGCGGTTGCGGATGGGAACTAGCTGCTCCTGCAGCTTTCGCCAAATCGCTGCCTCTACCCCAAGCTGATCAAATTTGTCGCTTCGGATGATGTCGAGCAGCTCACCGAGCGTCAGCCATTCAAGGGGGTCCCGTAGATCGTTCACACTCTTCGCAGCCACGCTTGTATCAAGTTGCGCGCGCCGAAGAATTTCGTCCTTCATTCCGCCGATGCTTGAAGTTCTCCACGCGTCTCCGTATTCTGCAATTGCCGCCGCACGCACTCCAGCCCGCAGGGTCCGCTCGATCAGCCAAAGCCCAGATACGACATCCGGCAAACGATCGACGGGAGTGACCGTCTTACTGACGTGCTCCGAAAGCGCCTCCTTAAGCAACTTCAACGATGATGGCATCGTCAAACGAGGTGAGCCGTCCGAATCAAGTTGGAGCAGGCCGGCCCCGCGCAGACCCTCTACTTCTCGGGAGTTGAGGTACCGAAGACCGTCGGTCCCCTTCGGATTCACCTCAAAGATGGCGTGGTCGAGTGCGGCCACGAGGCCCTGCCCAAGCTCAGCGAGAGCCTCACTAAGCAACCCGACGCTGAGAGGATCGCCGAATGCCACCGCGGGCAGCGGCCATCCTGCGGGCCGCCGCCCCGTTGTCGGTTGAGGAACCTCTCCGTCATTCAAAGGCGGCAGCGTAACTAGCGCCGCGTCTTCAAGAACTGAGCTTCCCGGCACCGACCGAAACGCGATTCGTGGCGTCCGAGATATGAGACATACCATCCGATCGCTGTCCAACAGCGATAGCACCTGCTCGCGCACTTCACCCAAGACGTTGGCTGATGAGTCAGTGCAGCGCTCAAGGTCAGTCACCAGAAGAGGCTCTGCACCTCCAATTCCGCCCCAGACCGCTCGATCGTCAATGGAGGCGGAAGTCCCTCTTAGCTCGCTGAGAAATGGCTCCCGAATTGGGTCCTGCACTCGGCCGACCTGTACAAACACGAGCCGATGGCGCTTCATGCTTCGCGCGACCATCTCTGCTCGAGCAGTCGCTGCAGCACTCAGCGGGTCGGTCACAGCAGACTCAAGACGGTTGCGGACTGATACGAGGTCCCATCCTTCTCGATGAGGCCAAGACTCAATAGGTGTTGCAGCTCGAGCGGCTGCTCCTTGGCAATATCGCCGAAGTCGTCCGGCGATTCCATCAACATGTCGAGCATCACGGCCTCGAGGGGGTAGTAGCGGCGCACGTGACTGACCATTTCGTGGATGTTTCCAGCAACAGTGCGCTTCCAGTCATCAAGATTCCGGAGGACATCTGCTCGTGAGATTCGACGCTGAAAGACGTCAACTGGCAACTGTTGAACAACGGACGAAGCGAGACTTCGGTAGAGGAAGGCGTGCCCGCCGGTAGCTTCAAAGAATGACTCGAGCGCTCCGGAATCGATGTTGATTCCCATCCGACTGCCTACCGAAGTCGCCAACTCGTCCGCTTCTGCACGGTCGAAGGGCGCAAGGAAATGGCTCTTCGCCCAAGAGAAGAGGGGATTCGGTCGACCGAACAGCCGCCCATTCTCGACGATCGCGCTGGTCAGCCCCGACAGTACGAAAGTAAAGTTGTCATTCTCTTGGACGAGGCTCCGCAAAGCACCCAAGAACTGAGAGACAGACGCCATCTCGCCTTCGCTGATGTCGATTCGATCCGACGGAGTCAGGTACTCGATTTCGTCCAGCAGGAGAACCAGACTCACGTTCTCCTTCGCCAGGCTGCGAAGCACTGTTTGCATCGCCCTGCGGAAGTCCGATGCGTCCGCCGTCCCCTGCAACTGGCCCAGAGCTCGAGAACTATGCCCGCGCCTCTTCAGAACCTCCATTAGGTCGGCGCGCAAGTCTTTGATCAGGCTTGGAATCGGGTCAGTAGGAGGTGACGGGAGGCTCTCCAGATCACGAAGGATGACAATCCGATCGTCATTCGAGACGTCATCAGCCAACTGGCTTAGGACACTCGTCTTGCCGGCCTTTCGAAGTCCAAAAAGGCCCGCCACACGCTGCTTCCTGACGTCGTCATGAAGCGCCTGCATGAGCTGGCGTCGCCCGAAGAACCTGTCGCCCCGAACTGGTGTCGACTCGTAGAAAAGGTCGCGGGCATAGATGTAGTCGCGCAAGAGCGAGACCAAACTCACTGGATCAGTCGCGTCGACACCCGACAACGGAATCGCCAAGAAGCCGCCGGTAGACCAGTCATCCAGCTTCTGCCTCGCCCGAGGGTCAGGGGAGGATACGAAGATCACATCTGGAGTGACGTCGCGGTGAAGCTTTCGAATAGCGTCCTTCGCGGCTTTCAGTTCGCGAATTTGAAGGTCTGGATAAGGGCTGTAGAAGAACATCACTTCCCGCGTCAGCCCGAACGCCGCTTCGATCGCACCGCTGAACCGCACGAGTGAAATCCGGCAATTCTGAAGCCCGTTGACCGAACATTTCTGAGCGTGAACCATCTGCGATCCGAGTTCACCAAGCGCTCGCCGGTGCTGACGAACGATCGGGAAGCGGCTCTCAAGCTCGGAAATGTGCTTCTGCAGGTTGTCGTTGAGAGGGGCGGTGATAGCGCCCGCTCGCCAACCGCTGTGTGTCGTCATGCTCCTCTGTTCTTATGGCAACGTGTCTCGAACCGGGAAACCCGGCGGCTAGTCACATCAGGACAATCGCGGATCTGATCAAATCACGCGGCAGATACGCCTCGCACTAGAAGTCCCAGTCCTCGTCTTCGGTCACGACCGCCTTGCCGATGACGTACGACGAGCCCGACCCCGAGAAGAAGTCGTGGTTCTCGTCGGCGTTCGGCGAGAGCGCCGACAGGATCGCCGGGTTCACGTCGGTGACCTGCTTGGGGAACATCGGCTCGTAGCCGAGGTTCATGAGGGCCTTGTTCGCGTTGTAGTGCAGGAACTTCTTGACGTCTTCCGTCAGGCCGACGCCGTCGTAGAGGTCCTGCGTGTACTGCACCTCGTTGTCGTAGAGCTCGTAGAGCAGCGAGAAGGTGTAGTCCTTCAGCTCGTCGCGCTCGGCCTGCGAGATGCGCTCGAGGCCCTTCTGGAACTTGTAGCCGATGTAGTACCCGTGCACGGCCTCGTCGCGGATGATGAGGCGGATCAGGTCGGCCGTGTTGGTGAGCTTCGCGCGCGAAGACCAGTGCATCGGCAGGTAGAAACCCGAGTAGAAGAGGAAGCTCTCGAGCAGGGTCGAGGCGACCTTGCGCTTCAGCGGCGAGTCGCCCTGGTAGTACTCCATGACGATCGCGGCCTTCTTCTGAAGGTTCGGGTTCTCGACCGACCAACGGAAGGCGTCGTCGATGTCCTTGGTCGAGCACAGCGTCGAGAAGATCGACGAGTAGCTCTTCGCGTGCACCGACTCCATGAACGCGATGTTCGTGTAGACGGCCTCCTCATGGGGGGTGATCGCGTCGGGGATGAGCGAGACCGCGCCGACCGTGCCCTGGATCGTGTCGAGCAGGGTGAGGCCCGTGAACACGCGCATCGTGAGGGTCTGCTCCTCGGGCGTCAGGGTGTTCCACGACTGGATGTCGTTCGACAGCGGCACCTTCTCGGGCAGCCAGAAGTTGTTCACCAGGCGGTTCCAGACCTCGAGGTCCTTGTCGTCCTGAATCCGGTTCCAGTTGATCGCGTTGACGTGGTCGACGAGCTTCAGCTTGCCGCCGACGTGCGCCGGGTCGTTGCTGGCCGAGTTGACCGGGTCGGTGAGGGTCATCGTGTTCCTTACTCGCTCTCGCGTGCTGTGTTCTTCGCCGCGTCCTCGACGCAGAATCGACATTCGGGCTTCGAGACGCCCTTGTTCGTGTGGTAGCGGGTGTGGGCGCTCCGAACGCTCGACGGCATCGGGCGGCCCTTCCTCGCCGCCGACATCTTCGCTCGCGTCCCGGCGGAGGCCGACCTACCGAAATTCGGGTTGCCCTCGCCCCTGCGCATCTCCGAGAGCTGCTGACGCGATTCCTCCGACATGGAGTGGCCGAAGCCCGGATGATCAGAACCGAACTTGCCGTAGTTCGGGTTCAGCTCGCCGGCGTTCATGCCCTTGCGTTCTGCAGACCAGCGGGCCTTCTGTTCCTCGCTGTGTGTGCGTCCCCACATCGGGTTCGCCTCCCCCGGCATCGAGACGCCGACCCTGCCGCGATTACGTTCGCTGGTAGCCTGCCGCCGCTCGGGCGACCACTCGACACCCGTCGGTCCAAGACCACCCTCGGAGAGGTTGAGCAGACGATCGCCGAGCTCCCGGTAGAGCGTGATCCAGCCGATCTCCGCGAGCCCGAGGTCTTCACGACTCGTGCAGATTCGCTCGAGAATGACGACTTCGAACTCCTCACGGGGAGTCTTCCTCAGCCAGTCATAGAACGGCGTCTTTCGCCCGCGTCGCGCGACGGTCAGGTGCTGCCCGGTACGTCGGGACAGCGACTTGGTCGTCTGCCCGACGTACCGGTACTCACCGGTCGCCTTGACGCGGAATCCATAGACGATCCCGAGCATCGGGGAACCTTCCCCGAGCTCCGGCGTCCATTGGATGGTCTCGATCATGGGTGGGTCACAGCGCGCAGCTGACGCACATCTCCAGCTCGGTGCCTTCGAGAGCCATCTGACGCAGACGGATGTAGTAGATCGTCTTGATGCCCTTCTTCCACGCGTAGATCTGCGCGCGGTTGATGTCGCGGGTCGTCGCCGTGTCCTTGAAGAACAGGGTGAGCGAGAGGCCCTGGTCGACGTGCTGCGTCGCCGCGGCGTAGGTGTCGATGACCTTCTCGTAGCCGATCTCGTACGCGTCCTGGTAGTACTCCAGGTTGTCGTTCGTCATGAACGCCGCCGGGTAGTAGACGCGCCCGAGCTTGCCCTCCTTGCGGATCTCGATCTTCGAGGCGATCGGGTGGATCGACGCCGTCGAGTTGTTGATGTACGAGATCGAGCCGGTCGGCGGCACCGCCTGCAGGTTCTGGTTGTAGATGCCGTGCTCCTGGATGGAGGCCTTGAGCTCCTGCCAGTCCTGCTGCGTCGGGATGTGCACGCCGGCGTCGGCGAAGAGCTGCGTGACCTTCGCGGTCTCGGGCACCCACGCGGCATCCGTGTACTTGTCGAAGAACTCGCCCGACGCGTACTTCGAGTCGGCGAAGCCCTCGAAGGTCTCGCCGCGCTCGATCGAGATCTTGTTCGACGCGCGCAGCGCGTGGAACAGGACCGTGTAGAAGTAGATGTTCGTGAAGTCGATGCCCTCTTCGCTGCCGTAGAAGATGCGCTCGCGGGCGAGGTAGCCGTGCAGGTTCATCTGGCCGAGGCCGATGGCGTGCGACTTGTCGTTGCCGTCCTCGATGGAGCGGACCGAGGCGATGTGGCTCTGGTTCGACACCGAGGTGAGGCCGCGGATGGCGGTCTCGACGGTCTTGCCGAAGTCGGGCGCGTCCATCGTGAGGGCGATGTTCAGCGAACCGAGGTTGCAGCTGATGTCCTTGCCGATCTGGTCGTACGAGAGGTCTTCGTTGTACGTCGTCGGCGTGTTCACCTGCAGGATCTCGCTGCAGAGGTTCGACATGTTGATGCGGCCCTTGATCGGGTTCGCCTTGTTCACCGTGTCCTCGAACACGATGTAGGGGTAGCCCGACTCGAACTGGATCTCGGCGATCGTCTGGAAGAACTCGCGCGCATTGATCTTCGTCTTCTTGATGCGCGGGTTGTCGACCATCTCGCGGTAGTGCTCGGTGATCGGCACGTCGCCGAAGGGCTTGCCGTAGACCTTCTCGACGTCGTACGGCGAGAACAGGTACATGTCCTCGTTGTTCTTCGCGAGCTCGAAGGTGATGTCGGGCACGACGACGCCGAGCGACAGCGTCTTGATGCGGATCTTCTCGTCGGCGTTCTCGCGCTTCGTGTCGAGGAACCGCATGATGTCGGGGTGGTGGGCCGAGAGGTACACCGCGCCGGCGCCCTGGCGGGCACCCAGCTGGTTGGCGTAGCTGAAGCTGTCTTCGAGGAGCTTCATCACGGGGATGATGCCCGAGGACTGGTTCTCGATCTGCTTGATCGGGGCGCCCGACTCGCGCACGTTCGAGAGGAGGAGGGCCACGCCGCCGCCGCGCTTGGAGAGCTGCAGCGCCGAGTTGATGCCGCGGGCGATCGACTCCATGTTGTCTTCGATGCGGAGGAGGAAGCAGCTGACGAGCTCGCCGCGCTGCGCCTTGCCCGTGTTGAGGAAGGTCGGGGTCGCCGGCTGGAAGCGGCCGCCGATGATCTCCTCCACGAGGTCGATCGCGAGCTGCTCGTCACCCTGCGCGAGGCCGAGCGCGGTCATCACGACGCGGTCCTCGAAGCGCTCGAGGTAGCGCTTGCCGTCGAAGGTCTTCAGCGTGTAGCTCGTGTAGTACTTGAACGCGCCGAGGAACGTCTCGAAGCGGAACTTCTTCGAGTACGCGAGGTCGTTGAGCTTCTGGATGAACGCGAAGTCGTACTGCGCGATGACCTCGGGCTCGTAGTACTCCTTCTCGACGAGGTAGTCGAGGCGCTCCTTCAGGGAGTGGAAGAAGACGGTGTTTTGGTTGACGTGCTGGAGGAAATACTCGCGCGCCGCCTCACGGTCCTTCTCGAACTGGATCTTGCCGTCGGCACCGTAGAGGTTGAGCATCGCGTTGAGCGAGTGATAGTCCATCGCCGTGCGCGGCGCCTCCATGAGGGCTACGCCGTCCGTTGCTGCTGCTGACTTCGCCAAAATGCGTCCAATCCATCAGTGACGGCGCGAACGTCGTCTGGGGTTCCGAATACTTCGAAGCGGTAGAGGTGCGGCACCCCGGTCTTCGCGGCGATGATGTCGCCGGCCAGACCGAAGGCCGACCCGAAGTTGGTGTTGCCTGCGCTGATCACGCCTCGGATGAGTGCGCGATTGCGCTCGTCGTTGAGAAATCTGATGACCTGCTTCGGCACGGCGCCTTTGCCGTCACCGCCGCCGTAGGTCGGCACGACGAGCACATAGGGCTCGTCGGCTTCGAGAGCCGGTTCGCGGGCGTGCAGCGGAATGCGTGCAGCCGGGCGGCCGAGCTTCTCGATGAAGCGCTTGGTGTTGCCCGAGACGCTCGAGAAGTAGACCAGGTTCGTCATGATCTTCTCCTTCGCGTTCCGGTTCACTCCCCCGAGCTCACCGGTCGCGATTATGCGAGACGCGAGGCGAGCTCGTTGATCTTGTCGGGGCGGAAGCCCGACCAGTGGTCTTCATCGGTGATCACGACGGGGGCCTGCAGGTAGCCGAGTTCCTTGACCTGGGCGAGCGCGTTCTCGTCGACCGAGAGGTCGAGCACCTCGTACTCGATCCCCTTGCTGTCGAGGGCGCGATACGTCGCGTTGCACTGGACGCAGGAAGGCTTCGTGTAGACCGTGACCGTCATGGTTTTCCCCTCGTTCTCGGGCCCTGGAGGACCCGTCCCCCGTGTTGCTGATTGATGTCTTCAATACTACATCTAGTGTCTGCCGAACTGAACCGCCACAACATGATGTAGTTACATTCATGTAGTTATCCACGGGGTTATCCACCGACTGTGAACAACGGATGTCGCGATGATCGGCCTGTTTGCTGGGGTGTCGCGCGGTTATCCACAGACGGACGAAATCGAGATCGCACGGCTGTGGATGAACGCCCCGGCGTGTCGCGATGCACGACACTTGGGGGCCCTCGGATGCCGCCACCCCTACATATGGTGTTGTAACCCCCACGATGCCACTACCCACCGACATCGCCGGACACCGGGCGAGCGTGTCGCCCGGCAGGGCGCGACGGCAGCAGTACGACGGATGCCACGGGGCCGGCCCCGTGGCATCCGCCGTACTGGATCGGTCAGGCCTTCGCGGCCTTCGCCGCCGCCTTCGCCGCCTGCTTCGAGGCGCGCACCTTCGCGAGCGACTCGGGGCTCACGATGTCGGCCACCGAGGCGAACGAACCCTCGTCGCCGTAGGCGCCGGCCGCCTCGCGCCAGCCCGGTGCCTCGAGCCCGCACTGCTTGCCGAGGAGCGCGAGGAAGATCCTCGCCTTCTGCTCGCCGAAGCCCGGCAGCGCCTTCAGCCGCTTCAGCACCTCGGCGCCGCTCGGCTCGCCCTGCGTCCAGATGGCGGCCGCGTCGCCGCCCCAGTCGTCGCGCACGGCCGCGGCGAGCGCCTGCACCCGCCCCGCCATCGACCCCGGGAACCGGTGCACGGCCGGGGTCTGCTTGAACACCTCGGCGAAACGCTCGGGGTCGGTCGCGGCGATCTCGCCGGCGTCGATCGTGCCGAGCCGCTCGCGGATCTTCTCGGGCCCGGCGAAGGCGGTCTCCATCGCGACCTGCTGATCGAGCAGCATGCCCGTGAGCAGCGCGAACGCGTCGTTCGAGAGCAGCTCGTCGGCCGCCCGGTCCCCCGTGATGTGCAATGCCATGCCGTTCATCCTCCCACCGACCGGCTCGGGCGGCCACGGGGTGCGGATGTCGGCCGACAGTGCTGGAATGGGGCCGAGCCCGCAACGCCCCGTACTGCGAACCCGAGATCCGAACGATTCCGAATCCAGCTGATCAACGGAGGAGATTCCATGGCACTCGCGATGGACGTCAAGATCGAACTCATCCACGTCCCCGTCACCGATATCGACCGCGCGAAGGCGTTCTACGTCGACCAGTGCGGCTTCAACGCCGACCACGACCAGCGCGTCAGCGACACGATGCGTTTCGTGCAGGTCACGCCGCCCGGCTCCGCCTGCTCGATCGCCTTCGGCGAGGGCATCGGCGGCACGATCGAGCCGGGCGCGCTCGACGTGATCCAGGCCGTCGTCGCCGACGCCGACGCGGCGCTCGAGCAGCTGCGCGCGGCCGGCGTCGACGCGCAGGGGGTCGACGAGCAGGCGTGGGGGCGGTTCGTCACCTTCGCCGACCCCGACGGCAACCGGTGGACCCTGCAGCAGCTGCCCGACTGGTCGCAGCAGGCGCAGTGAACACGGCGACGGCCCCCGCTCCGAGGAGCGGGGGCCGTCGTTCCGTGCGTTCGGCAGGTGGGACTAGCCGGCCGCGTTCACGATGTCGAGGAGGTTCGGGTTGTTGGCGTACGCCTCGGCCGCGTTCTCCTTCGTCACGATGACCGGAGCGAGCAGGTACGCGGGCACGACCTTCACGCCGTTGTCGTACTGCTCGGTGTCGTTGACGTCGACCTCTTCGCCCTTCTGGAGCTGCTGGATCATCTTGATCGTCTGCTCCACGAGGAGGTTGGTGTCCTTGTTGATGGTCGAGTACTGCTCACCCGCCATGATCGACTTCACCGACTCGACCTCGGAGTCCTGACCGGTGACGGTCACCTTCGAGATG
The DNA here is from genome assembly GCF_042799635.1 of Agromyces sp. NPDC057679. Taxonomy (NCBI): domain Bacteria; kingdom Bacillati; phylum Actinomycetota; class Actinomycetes; order Micrococcales; family Microbacteriaceae; genus Agromyces; species Agromyces sp. NPDC057679. Next base: position 971,477 of record NZ_JBHVIK010000001.1, read on the forward strand.
TCCTTGCCGGCCTGCTTCGTCGACGTGATGATCGCGCGGGCGAGGTTGTCGTTCGGCGAGAGCACACCGTCGACGTCCTTGTCCGCGTAGTTCGCGGCGAGCAGCGAGTCCATGCGGCTCTGCGCGTTCTCGGCCTCCCAGCCCTGGGTCGCGGTCTGCGCGATGTCGGTCTGGCCCGAGACGACCACGAGCGTGCCGTCGTCGATCTTCGGCTGCAGCACCTCCATGGCGCCGTTGAAGAACACGGCCGAGTTGGCGTCGTCGGGCGAGCCGGAGAAGAGCTCGATGTTCCACGGCGCCTCGTGGCCCGAACGCGCCGCGAGACCGTCGAGCAGGGCCTGGCCCTGCAGCTTGCCGACCTCGAAGTTGTCGAACGCCACGTAGTAGTCGACGTTCTCGGTGTTCTCGATCAGGCGGTCGTAGGCGATGATCTTGACGCCGGCGTCGGCGGCCTGCTGCAGCTGCGTGCCGAGCTGCTTGCCGTCCTTCGCGCCGATGACGATGACCTTCGCGCCGTTGGTGACCATGGCCGAGATCTGGTTCTGCTGCTCGGCGACGGTGTTCGAGGCCGGCGCGTACTGCACGTCGCCCTTGAACCCGGCGTCGGCGAGGCCGTCTTCGAAGAGCCCGCCCGCGAGCACCCAGTTCTCACTGGTCTTGTCGGGAAGGGCGATGCCGATCGTGCTGTCGGCGGCGAAACCGGCCGAGCCGGACTCGTCGCCGCCGGTCGAACCGCCGCGGTCGGACGAGCAGCCCGCGAGCGCGAGCGCCGCGACCGCTGCGACCGCTGCGGCCGCAAGAGTGAGCTTCTTCATTGATCATTCACTTTCTTGTTGGGATTGCTGACTTCTCTTGGAGGGGAAGGGTTGGGTGGATGCCACGGCGTCACCGCTGAGGCATCCGTTCTCACTCAGCGGGAGCGGATGTCGCTCGGCTGGGAGGACTCGTTGGACGCAGCGGTCGGAGCGACGGCCGGGGCCTCGACCGGGCCTTCGGACTCGAGCTTCGCCCTGCGGCGGTTCGACCAGATGCCGAAGATCGACGGGCCGCCCTGGCGCTTCGACCACACGTCGACGGCCACGGCGAGCAGGAGCACGAGGCCCTTGATGATCTGGACGACGTCGGCGCCGGCGCCGATGAGCTGGAGGCCGTTGTTGAGGAACGCCATCACGAGACCACCGACGATCGAGCCGATCACGGTGCCGATGCCGCCCGAGACGGCGGCGCCGCCGATGAACACGGCCGCGATCGCGTCGAGCTCCCAGCCGTTGCCGTCCTGCGGGCCCGAGGCCGTCGAGCGGGCGACGAAGATCATGCCCGCGAGGGCGGCCAGCACCGACATGTTCATCATGACGAAGAAGTCGACCCGGCGGTCCTTCACGCCCGAGAGCGTCGCGGCGAGGCGGTTGCCGCCGACGGCGTAGATGTGGCGGCCGAAGATCGTGTTGTTCGTGATGAACGAGTAGACGATCACGAGGACGACGAGGATGATGCCCGAGATCGGGAAGCTCGTGCCGGGGCGGCCGGTCGCGAACAGCCACGCGGCCCAGAGGATCACACCGGCGAGCACGACCACCTTGACGACGCTCACCCAGACGGGCGCCATCTCGGAGCCGAGCTTCTTCTGGGTGCGGCGCAGGTGGAACTCGTTCCAGACGATCCACCCGGCGCCGAGCACGCCGAGCACCATCGTGAGCACGTTGAAGGCCAGCGGCAGTGCGAGCTCTGGCAGGTATCCGGCGCCGATGATGCCGAACTCCTGGGGCACGGGGGTGGTCGTCGACTGGCCGATGAGCTGGTTGCCGCCGCGGAAGATGAGCATGCCCGCCAGCGTCACGATGAACGCCGGCACACCGACGAACGCCACCCAGAAGCCCTGCCAGGCGCCGATCGCCGCACCGACCCCGATGCCGAGCACGATCGCCAGCGGCCAGGGCAGGTTCCACTCGGCCATCGACTTCGCCACGATGATGCCCGTGAACGCCGCCACCGATCCGACCGAGAGGTCGATGTGGCCCATGATGATGACCATCACCATGCCGATCGCGAGGATCAGGATGTACGAGTACTGGTTGACGACGTTGATCAGGTTCGTCGGCGAGAGCGTGAGCCCGTTCGTCCAGATCTGGAAGATCACGATGATGACGATGAGGCTGCCGAGGATGCCGAACTGGCGGAGGCTCGACTGCCCGCCGCCGAAGACCTTGCGGATGTCGGCGAGGCCGCCCTTCTTCTTCTGGGTGCTCGCAGGGGTGCTCGCCGTGCTCATGCGTTCGCCTTCTTCTTCGCCGAGGTCATGCTGCGCATGAGCGCCTCGGGATTCGCCTCTGATGCGGGGATGTTGTCGGTGATCTGGCCCTCGAAGACCGTGTAGATGCGGTCGGCGATGCCGAGCAGTTCGGGCAGCTCGCTCGAGATGAGGATGACGCCCTTGCCCTGGGCGGCGAGCGACTGGATGATCGTGTAGATCTCGTACTTCGCGCCCACGTCGATGCCGCGGGTCGGCTCGTCGAGGATGAGCAGGTCGGGGTCGGTGAACATCCACTTCGCCAGCACGACCTTCTGCTGGTTGCCGCCCGAGAGCTTCGAGACGCCCGCCTCGACGCTCGGCGTCTTGATGCGCAGCTGCTTGCGGTAGTCCTCCGCGATGCCGAACTCGCGCGAGTCGTCGATGACGCCGCGCTTCGCGATCTTCGAGAGCTTCGCCGCCACGATCGAACGCTTGATCGTGTCGAGGAGGTTGAGGCCGAGCTGCTTGCGGTCCTCGCTCACGTAGGCGAGGCCGTGGTTGATCGCGGACTCGACGTCCTTCAGGACGATCTCCTTGCCGTCCTTCACGATCGTGCCCGAGAGGTAGTTGCCGTAGGAGCGGCCGAAGACGCTCATCGCGAGCTCGGTGCGCCCGGCGCCCATGAGCCCGGCGAGGCCGACGATCTCACCGCGGCGGACGTTGAAGCTCGACCCCTTGGCGACGAGGCGCTCGGGCACCTGCGGGTGCTGGATCGTCCAGTCCTTCACCTCGAAGAACACGTCGCCGATGTGCGGGGTGCGGTCGGGGAAGCGGCTCTCGAGCGAGCGGCCGACCATGCCGCGGATGATGCGGTCCTCGTCGACCCCGCCGGCCTTCACGTCGAGCGTCTCGATCGTGTGGCCGTCGCGGATGATCGTGATCTCGTCGGCGATCTCCTCGATCTCGTTGAGCTTGTGGGAGATGATGATCGCCGTGATCCCCTTGCCCTTGAGGCCGCGGATCAGGTCGAGCAGGTGCTCCGAGTCGTCCTCGTTGAGGGCGGCGGTCGGCTCGTCGAGGATGAGCAGCTTCACGTCCTTCGCGAGCGCCTTCGCGATCTCGACGAGCTGCTGCTTGCCGACGCCGAGGTGCTTGATCTGCGTGTCGGGGTCTTCGTCGAGGCCGACCCGGGCGAGCAGGTCGATGGCCCGGAGCTTCGCCGCGGCCCAGTCGATGCGTCCGCCGCGGGCGATCTCGTTGCCGAGGAAGATGTTCTCGGTGATCGAGAGCTCGGGGATGAGGGCGAGCTCCTGGTGGATGATCGCGATGCCGGCCTGCTCGCTGGCACGGATGTCGCGGAACTGCACCTCCTCGCCGCGGAAGATGATCTCGCCCGTGTAGGTGCCGTGCGGGTAGACGCCCGACAGCACCTTCATGAGCGTCGACTTGCCGGCGCCGTTCTCGCCGCAGATCGCGTGGACCTCGGCCGGCATCACCGTGAGCGAGACCTCGGACAGGGCCTTCACACCCGGGAACTCCTTGGTGATGGATCGCATCTCGAGGATCGGCGGCGCGCTCATCGGCGGCCTCTCGGTGCTGCGGTCATCATCGACGGGTACATTCTCGACCTCGGTGTCAGTGGTTCGGGACTCGATGTGACGCGTGTGACCGTTCACATCGAGACCTATGGTGCATCCGACGTGCGCCGCTGTCAAGCGCGGGTCGCAACACGGCCGTGCGTCAGGCGCGGGCGAGCGGGCGCCGCACCGGCGCTTCGGCCGTCGAACCGCGCACCACGAGGCGCGGCACGATCTGCTCGACCTCGAGCACCTGCTCGCCGTGCAGCTGGTTCAGCAGCAGCGCGACGGCACGCCTCCCGCTCTCGCGGTGGTCCTGGTACACGGTCGTGAGCGGCGGCCACACGTGCTGCGCGACCGGGATGTCGTCGAAGCCGACGACGCTGATCTCGCCGGGAACGTCGACGCCGCCGTCGCGGAAGGCGTGCATGAGCCCGATCGCCATCTGGTCGTTGGCCGCGAACACCGCCGTGAAGTCGCGGTGGCGCAGCAGCTCGCGGCCGGCGAAGTAGCCGAAGTCGGCGCTCCAGTCGCCGAGGATCGGCGGGTGCAGGTCGAGCTCGGCGTCGCCGATCGCGTCGAGGAACCCGCGCATGCGCGCCTCCGCCTCGATCCAGTCCTGCGGACCGGCGAGGTGCACGATCTCGCGGTGGCCGAGGTTGATCAGGTGCTGCGTCGCCCGCCGCGCCCCGGTCACCTGGTCGACCGAGAGCGCGAGGTGGTCGCTGCGCCCCGTCGACTGCAGGCTCACGAAGGGCACCCCGACGGGCGAGCCGGCGAGCACCTCGAACACGCGCACCTGCGGGGCGATGACCACGAGCCCCTCGATCGCCTGCAGCATCAGGTGCTCGAGCGCATCGGCGATGCCCTCGGGCGAGGGGTCGGCGATGTTCGCGGTGTTCACGTAGTACCCGTGCTCGCGCGCCGCGTCCTCGATCGCGGCGATGCTCGTCGCGGGGCCGTACTCGGTGCTCCTCGCGGCGAGCACGCCGATCGTGTGCGAGCGGCTCGTGACGAGCGCCCGGGCCGCGCGGTTCGGCCGGTACTGCAGCGTCTCCATCGCGGCGAGCACGCGGTCGCGGGTCTCGGGCCGGATGCTCGGGTGGTCGTTCAGCACCCGGGAGACGGTCTGGTGCGAGACCTCGGCGAGGCGCGCGACATCACGGATGCTGGGCGCCCGCCCCTTGGGAGAATCAGGATTCACTGCCAGACCGATCGACGTCGATGTGCACGTTCACATCGAAGGTGTTTCCATTATGCACGCCCGGCGCGATCGCACAACGTCGTCATGTGACAGTCACATCGCGGGGTCGATTCGATTCGACCGTTGCGCACCGATTCGACCGTCGATCATTCGCCCGATCGGCGGGCGCAACGCGGCCCGGCAGCCGCCGATGCGAGCGACGTGCGAGCGGGCCGGGCCGAGGCCTCAGTCCCGAGGGCGCACGCGCGGCGCGAGCACCACGGCCACGAGCGCGATGACCACCGTCACCGAGAAGTCGGCGGTGAACGCCGACGCGGCGACCGCGCTCGAGACGAGCGCCGTGACGGCGAGCGCCGACGACGCACCGAGCGACTCGCCGATCGAGAGGGCCGCGCTGTTGAAGCCCTGCGCGGAGACCGGCGAGAGCCCGAGCACCGCGACCGAGTGGCGGGGGTACATGAACCCCATCGCGGCGCCCGCGAAGGTCCACGCAACGAAGGCGATCGCCGGATGCAGCGTGAACGCCGCGACCGCGAGCACCCCGACGAGCGAGAGCGTGAGCAGCACCGAGCCGATCATCACGGCCTGCGCGTTCGAGACGCGATCGCCCAGGCGTCCCTGCAGCCACGAGGCGATCGCCCAGCTGACCCCGGCACCGGTGAGCACCGCGCCCGCAAGGCTCGCCGGGAACTCGTAGCGCTCCATGAAGAGGTACGGCAGGTAGATCTCGCTGCCGAAGAAGGCCCCCGCCACGATGAGCCGCAGCAGCACGGTCGCGGGCAGTCCGCGCGCGGCCCGCAGCGTGCCGACCGGCAGCAGCGGGCGCGCCGCGACGACGATGAGCGCGATCGCCACGGCGGCGACCACCCAGCGCCACGGATCGACGAACTCCTTCGACAGCGACAGCCCGAGCGCCGCGGCCGCCGTGAGCACCGCCCAGCCGACCCGGCCGAGGCTCCATGCGACCGCCGGGTCGCCCTGGATCTTCTCGCGCACCCGCACGATGGGCGGCACGACCATCGCCGCCGCGGGGGCGACGAGCGCGATCACGCCGAGGAACACCCAGTGCCAGCTGAACACCTCGGCGATGACGCCCGCGACCGCCGGCCCGATGATCGACGGGATCACCCACGCCGCCGCGAACCCGGCGAACACGCGGGCCCGCAGCGCTTCGGGGTAGACGCGCGCGACGATGACGTAGAGCGGCACGATCACGGCGGCGCCCGAGAGCCCGTGCACGAAGCGGCCGATGATGAGCACCGTCATGTCGGTCGCGGTGCCCGCGATCAGCAGGCCGATGACGAACAGCACCGCCGCCGTGATGAGCGAGGGCAGCGGCCCCGAGCGGTCGGTCCAGTTGCCGGCGATGACCATGCCGACGATGCCCGCGGCGAGCGGGACGGCGAACGCGAGCGCGAAGAGGGCGGCCCCGTCGAGCTCGCGGGCGACGATCGGCATGACCGTGGTGACCGCCATCGCCTCGAACGCCGCGAGGAAGATGAGCGAGAACATGCCGATCGACAGCCAGCGGTAGGGCGGCGAGAGCGGCCCCTTCGCTTCGGCCGTGGGGGCCGCCGCGGCCTCGATCTCCCCGGTCTCGCGGGTCGGAATCGGCGTCTCGGCGGTCGGCTCACTCACCCGATCGAGCCTACGACCTCAAGTGCCCTTCAACTCAAGCCCGGCGTGTACGACGGCACATCCCGGGGTCGACACGGTCTTCCGCCCGCGGCGGCGACGTGGTACCGTCCAGAAGTTATGACAGCGGTGTCATACATTTTCGCAGTGAAGCGACAGGGAGCGACGGTGAAGCACTTCAACCGGTCGGGCAGCGCCCGCCGAACGCGGGCGACCGCAACAGCAGTGATCACGATGGCGATGGCCGCGGCGGCGCTGACGCCGATCTCGGCCGCAGCAGCGGCCCCCGGGGAGGTGACGTTCCAGTCCTCCTTCGAAGCGGGCGACGCCGTGCCGGCGCTCGCGGGCACCGGGGAGTCGGTCAACCTCAGCGGTGATCGCAACGTACCCGGCAGCCTGCTGCCGCAGGTGACGGCGGTCACCGCCTCCGGCCAGAACCCGCCGAACGAGACCGCGGAGAAGCTCGCCGACGCCAACCCCGGATCGAAGTGGCTGGTCTTCAGCGCCACCGGGTGGGCGCAGTACGAACTCGCCGAGGCGCGGCCCATCGAGGCCTACACGCTGACCTCGGGCAACGACGCCCCCGAGCGCGACCCGCGCGACTTCAAGGTCCTCGGCTCGAACAACGGCACCGACTGGACCGTCGTCGACACGCGAAGCGGCGAGTCGTTCTCGGCGCGCGGGCAGACCCGGAGCTTCGCGCTCCCGGCGCCGAGCGCCGCCTACCGCTACTACCGCCTCGACATCACCGCGAACCACTCGGGCGGCCTCATCCAGCTCGCCGGCTGGGAGCCCATCGCCGACGCCGACGCCGAGCCGACCCCCACCGACCTGGCGCTCGAGGTCGACTCCGGCCCGACGAGCTCCTACACCGCGAAGACCAACGTCGGCTTCTCGGGCACGCACGCGCTCCGCTACGCCGGCACCCACCTCGGTGCCGGCCCCGCGGCCTCGACGTCGGTGATCTACTCCGACCTCGACATCGCGGTCGAGGAGGACAGCCGCCTCTCGTACACGGTCTTCCCCGTGCTCGACTCGGGGCAGAGCTACGCGTCGACCTTCGTCGCGATCGACCTCGTGCTCGACGACGGGACGACGCTCGCGGCCAGCGAGCTGACCGACTCGTACGGGTACGGCGCCGACGCGCGCTCGCAGGGCCTGGCGAACGTCCTCTGGCCCGACCAGTGGAACAAGGTGAGCGTCGACCTCGGGGCCCTCGCCGGCCGCACCGTCACCGGCGTGCTCCTCGACTACGACCACCCGGGCGACGGCGTCACCGGGGTCGAGACCCCGGCCGCCGGGACCACCGTGCTCGGATGGCTCGACGACATCCGCATCGAGGAGGCGGAGCCGCACGACGACTCCGACGGACTCGTCTCCTACGTCGACACACGCCGCGGCACGAACTCCACCGGCGGGTTCTCGCGCGGCAACAACATCCCGGCGGTCGGCTGGCCGAACGGCTTCAACTTCATCACCCCGATGACGAACGCCGACAACACCGGAACCCTGTACCAGTACCAGGGCGCCAACACCGCGCAGAACCTCCCCGCCCTCGAGGGCATCGGCTTCTCGCACCAGCCGAGCATCTGGATGGGCGACCGCAACCAGCTCGCGGTCCTGCCCGCGGTGGGCGCGAACCCGACCTCGACGCTCGACGACCGGCGCCTCACCTTCCACCACGAGAACGAGGTGGCGCGGCCCGATGTCTACGGCGTCGAGTTCGACAACGGCATCTCGACCGAGGTCACGGCCACCGATCACGGCGCGGTCTACCGCTTCGCCTTCACCGGCGACCAGAGCTCGGTGATCGTCGACCAGCTCGTGAACTCGTCGAAGCTCACGATCACGGGCGACACGGTCACCGGATGGGTCGACGGCGGGTCCGGCTACCCCGGCCGCACCCGGATGTTCGTGTACGGCACCTTCGATGCCCAGCCGACCAAGGCCGGGCCGACCACGCAGGGCAACCGCAACGGCAGCGCGCGCTTCGCGGCGTTCGACACGTCGAGCGACCGCACGGTCGAGCTCCGCATCGCGTCGTCCTTCATCTCGCAGCAGCAGGCGCAGCGCAACCACGAGCTCGAGCTCGCGGGCGTCTCGTTCGACGACGCCCACGCCGCCGTGCGGGACGCCTGGAACGATCGCCTCGGCGTCGTGCACGACGTGCAGGGCGCGACGGAGACCCAGCTGGTGACCCTGTACTCCAGCCTGTACCGCCTGAACCTCTACCCGAACTCGCAGTTCGAGAACGTCGGCACGGCCGGCGACCCCGAGTACAAGTACGCGAGCCCGGTGTCGGCCACGACCGGCGCCGCGACCGACACCACGACGAACGCGAAGCTCGTCGACGGCAAGATCTACGTCAACAACGGTTTCTGGGACACCTACCGCACCGCGTGGCCGCTCTACTCGCTGCTCTACCCCGACGTCACCGAAGAGCTCGTCGACGGGTTCGTGCAGCAGTACCGTGACGGCGGCTGGATCGCACGATGGTCCTCGCCCGGCTACGCCGACCTCATGACCGGCACGAGCTCCGACGTCGCCTTCGCCGAGGCGTACCTCGCGGGCGCGCTCGACACCGACACCGCGCTCGAGGCCTACGACGCGGCGGTGAAGAACGCCACCGTGCTGCCCGCGTCGAACGCCGTCGGACGAAAGGGCCTCGCGCAGTCGATCTTCCTCGGCTACACCGAGGAGAGCACGCACGAGAGCGCATCGTGGGGCCTCGAGGGCTTCATCAACGACTTCGGCATCGGCGAGATGGCCGCGGCGCTCGCCGACGACCCGAACACCCCCGCCGACCGCGTCGAGCGGCTCCTCGAGGAGGCCGAGTACTTCCAGGCGCGCGCCAGCCACTACGTCGAGATGTTCAACCCCGAGGCCGACACCTTCACCGCCCGCAACGCGGACGGCAGCTGGCCGGTCGGCGCCGACTTCGACCAGAAGGCCTGGGGCGGCGCGTTCACCGAGGCGAGCGCGAAGACCTTCGGGTTCCACGCGCCGCACGACGTCGCCGGACTCGCCGCGCTGTACGGCGGGCGGCAGGGGCTGATCGAGGAGCTCGACGAGTTCCTCACCGTGCGTGAGAAGGCCGACTACTCCGGCATCCACGAGGCGCGGGAGGCCCGCGACGTCCGCCTCGGCATGCTCGGCATGTCGAACCAGGTCGCGCACCACATCCCGTACGTGCTCGCCGAGGCGGGCGACCCCGCCGAGGCGCAGGCGCTGATCCGCGACATCCAGCAGCGGCTCTTCGTGGGCTCCGACATCGGCCAGGGCTACCCGGGCGACGAGGACAACGGCGAGTTCTCCGCCTGGTACGTGTTCTCGGCGCTCGGCCTCTACCCGCTCGAGGTGGGCTCGGGCGACTACACGATCGGCACACCGCTGTTCGACCGCGCGACGCTGAGCATCGGCGACAGCGAGCTCGTGATCTCGGCGCCCGGCGCCTCCGACGGCAAGGCGTTCGTCTCGGGCGTCGAGCTGAACGGCACGCCGGTCGACGAGACCACCCTCGACGGCGACCTGCTGCGCGAGGGAGGCGAGCTCGTGTTCGCGATGAGCGACGAGCCGAGCGAGTGGGGGGCGAAGGACCTGGGCGAGCAGCTCGAGGTCCCGCGCACCCTCGTCGACGCCACCAAGGTCGACCGCGGCACGCTCTCGGCGGGCGACGGCACCTCGACGGCCTCGCTCGTCGACGACAGCATGAACACGACGACGACGTTCGACTCGGGCACCGCCGAGCTGACCTGGACCTCGCAGTCCGGGCCGGTGACGGTCGGCCAGTACACCCTGACCGGCGCCGCGCTCGACCGGGCGCCCGCGTCGTGGACGCTGTCGGGTTCGACCGACGGCGAGAACTGGACCGAGCTCGACCACCGCGACGGCGAGTCCTTCGACTGGGCGACGCAGACGCGCCCCTTCTCGATCGACGCCGACGGGGTCTTCACGAGCCTCCGGCTTTCGGTGGAGTCGGCCGACGGGCCGCTGACGCTCTCCGAGGTCGAGCTCTTCGCCTCGGCGGGCACTGCCGAGGGGCTGACGGTCAGCCCGGCCGCGGCGCAGTCCGCAGCGGTCGACACCGAGTTCGCGGGCCCGCTCGCGACGATCGTCGGCACCGAGACCTCGGCCTCCGGCTACCAGGTCTCCGTCGACTACGGCGACGGCACCGGCACGGTCGAGGGCACGCTGAAGCGCGACGACCTCGGGGGCTGGCGGGTCACGGCGCCGCACACCTTCACGGCGCCGGGCCTGTACACGGCCACGGTCATCGTGCAGGACTCGACCGGAGCACTCGCGTCGGCGTCGACGAACGTCGCGGTCACCCGCGACGAGACGTTCGTCGGCTCGTTCGACTCGACCTGCATCGGCGACCTCGGCACGACCGCCGCGAACTGCGACGGCCAGGGCTTCGGGTACTTCCGCGACAAGCTCGCCGCGGACGGCTTCGTGCAGGGCTCGACGATCGCGATCCCGGGCACCGCGCTGAGCTACGACCTCCCCGCGGTGGCGGCCGGCAAGCCCGACAACCTCACGGGCGAGGGGCAGACGGTGCGCCTCGGCCTCGGCGAGGGGGCGACGCAGCTCGCCTTCGTCGGCACGGCCACCGAGAACGGTCGTCAGCCCGAGGCGGTGCTGCACTTCACCGACGGCACGTCGCAGACCGTGAAGATCTCGTTCGGCGACTGGGTCGGCGCGTCGGGCAACCCCGCGTTCGGCAACAGCGTGGTCGCGATCTCGGAGGGTCGCCTCTCCGGCACCGCGGCCGAGTCCTCGGTCAAGAACACCGCGATCTACGCGACGGCGCCGATCACGATCGACACCGACGACGCCGGAGCTCCGAAGGTCGTCGAGTCGCTGACGATGCCGGCGGAGGAGGGCACGCTCCGCGACGGACGCGTGCACGTGTTCGCCGTCGCCTCCGACGGCGACCGTTCGGGTGCCTCGGCGCTCGAGGTGCAACCGCAGGCCGTCGAAGCCCAGATCGCGGCCCAGGCGTTCGAAGCGACGCTCGCCACGACCGTCGGCGGCGCGTCGGAGCAGAGCGCCATCGTCAACTGGGGCGACGGCACCCCGGTGTCGGCACTGCCGGTGACCGAGGGGGCCGTCACGGGTGGACACACCTACGCCGTCTCGGGCAGCTACACGGTCTCCGTGACGGTGGACGACGGCGTCCGGTCGGCGTCGACCACGCTCGAGATCGTCGTCGACGAGCCCGCCCCGGTGTACACGCCGGAGATCGCGGTCGAGCCGGCCCAGGCCGCGCCCGGCGGCACGATCCGCGTGACCGGCGACGGGTTCGCACCCGGCGAGACCGTCGAGCTCCGGTTCGACGGCGGTGACCCGGTGAGCACGACCTCGACCGCAGCAGGCGCGATCGACGACGAGCTCACCATCCCCGCCGGGGTCGTCGACGGCGACTACGCGGTGACCGCGGTGGGTGCGGTGTCGGCGGTCGAGGCGTCCGCGCCGGTCGCCGTGCGCACCCCGGCACGGGCCACCACGGTGACCCTCGGCTCGGACGCCGAGGCGCCCGTCGCCGGAGACCTCGTCGGGCTGAACGCGACCGTCGCGCCGAGCGAGGCCACCGGCCTGGTGGAGATCCTCGAGGGCGAGACCGTCGTCGGCACGGCGACCGTCACGGCGGGCACCGCGACGGCGGACGTACGGGTGGAGACCTCAGGGCTGCACACGTACACGGCGCGCTTCGTTCCTGACAGCCCCGAGTCCTACCTTCCGTCGGTCTCGGAGCCGTTCGCGATCGAGGTCGGCGACGCCCCCGTGGAGCCGGCCGAACTCACCCTGAGCGACGACAGCGCCGCACAGGGCGGAACGCTCGGCATCGCGGGCACGGGCTTCGGTCCGGGCGAGCTCGTGACGATCAGGCTGCACTCCGAGCCCGTGCGCCTCGCCGAGGTCGCCGCCGACGACCACGGCGCCTTCGAGGCGCAGGTCACGATCCCGGCGACCGCCGCGGTCGGCGAGCACACGATCGTCGCCGAAGGTGCGGTGTCGGGGCTCAGCGCCCAGGCGGTGCTCACGGTGACCGCGACGACGGTCGAGGTCGCGACGATCTCCATCGGCGCCCCGAACAAGCTGCTCGCCAAGGCCGGATCGGCGATTCGGTTCACGGCACGGGTGTTCGCGCTCGACGGACGCGCACCGGTCGGCACCTTCACGGTGTACGACGGCGACCGCGCGATCGCGGAGGTGCCAGTGACCGCTCGCGACGGCGGAGAGGTGACCGTCAAGCTGCCCAAGCTGAAGGGCGGGCTGCACCTGATCCACGGCGAGTTCGAGGGCGACGCCGGCTACGGCGACTCGCGGACGATCCCGGTGCCGCTCCTGCTCTGGTGATGCTCGGGTGAACCCCGCTTCGGCCCGGCGTGCCGCCTCCGGCACGCCGGGCCGAAGCACGTCGGGCGGGATGCCTCGGGCTCGCGCCGCTCAGAACTCCTCGTGGGTGTCGGGGTCGGCGCCCCAGATGCGGCCCCGCGAGAGCGCCGAGATCGCCGCGACCTCCTCGGCGCTGAGCGCGAAGCCGAACACGTCGAGGTTCTCGCGCCGGCGCTCGGGGTCCGACGACTTCGGGATCGGCACCGCCTCGAGCTCGACGTGCCAGCGCAGCACGAGCTGCGCGGGGCTCACCCCGTGGGCCGTCGCGAGCTCGACGACGACCGGCTCGCGCAGCAGCTCGGTGCGACGCGCGAGCGGGCTCCAGCTCTCGGTGCGGATGTCGTGCTCGTCGTGGAAGGCCCGCAGCTCGTCCTGCGGGAAGTAGGGGTGGAGCTCGACCTGGTTGACGACCGGGGCGACGCCGGTCTCGTCGATCAGCCGCTCGAGCATGGCCGGCGTGAAGTTCGAGACGCCGATCGCCCGCACGAGCCCCTTCTCGCGCAGCGAGATCATCGCCCGCCAGCTCTCGAGGTACTTGTCGATGCGCGGCAGCGGCCAGTGGATGAGGTACAGGTCGACCCACTCGAGGCCGAGCCGCTTCCGCGACTCCTCGAAGCTCGCGAGCGTCTCGTCGAAGCCGTGGTGGCGGCCGGGCAGCTTCGTCGTGATGACGAGGTCGCTGCGGTCGACGTCGGTGCGCTCGATCGCCTCGCCCACCGCCTCCTCGTTGCCGTAGTTGTAGGCGGTGTCGATGAGCCGGTAGCCGTCGGCGATGGCCGAGGTGATCGCCTCGATGCCGAGCTGGTCGTTCAGCCCGTAGGTGCCGAGCCCGATCGCGGGAATCGTGTTGCCGTCGCGAAGGGAATAGGCGGGAACGCTCATTCCTCAATACTCACGCACGCGCGGCCCTCACGCCACAGGGCTCCCCGACGGGAGCTCGGCGAATGCGCGCACCGGGAAGGTGCCGAAGCCCTCGACGCGCGGCGGCACCGCCGTGAATCGCGCCCCGCGCACGGGCACCCGCTCGAGCGCCGTCAGGTGCTCGATCACGTGCACGCCGGCCTCGAGCAGGACGGAGTGCGCGGGGCGCTCGCCGGCCGACTCGGCGTCGTCGATGTTGAGCGAGTCGATGCCCACGGCTGCGACACCGGCCGAGGCGAGGTGCCGCGCCCCGGCCTCGGTGAGGAACGGCGCGCCCGTCGCGTACTCGGGCCGCCCGAAGTGGCGGCTCCACCCGGTGTGCAGCAGCACGGCGGTACCCGCCAGTTCGCGATCGTAGAACACCTCGGCCGGAATCCCCCGCCCCGTGGCATCCGTCAGCCTGAACACCTCGGCCGGGAGGCCGACGAGCGTCTCGAGCGGCAGGCTCGCGAGGTCGCCGCCGTCGGCGTAGCGGTGGTAGGGGCTGTCGAGGTACGTGCCGGTGTTGCCGATCATCGTGATGACGTCGAGCGCGAACTCGGTGCCGGGCGCGTAGTGCTCGCGCGACGCCTCGCGGGTGAGGTGCGGGGTGATCGTCGGCGCGGGCAGGCCGGGGTAGGTGATGAGCCCCGCCGAGATCGTGTGGCTGAGGTCGACGAGCACGGGGCGCTCGGTACGAGAGGCATCGGATGCCTCGTGCCCCGCCCCGCTCACGTCGCCCACCGCGCCGACGCCCCGCGACCCCCGGTGCGGCTCGGCGACGATCTCGAGGTTCGCGAGCGCGACCCGGCCGACGAGCGCGAGCCCGAGGTGCCGCACGAGCAGCTCGCCGATCTCGGCCTCGCCGAGATCGGGCGAGGGCAGGTCGAGACGGAACCCCTCCGCGCGCAGCCCTCCCCCGTTCACGAAGTCGATCTCGGCGTCGAAACGGGCGCGGTACTCGGTCATGCGTGCTGCTCCTCGGGGATGGGGGCGGGGGTCGTGTCGGCGCCCACGGCGACGAGGTCTGCGGGTTCTGCGGGTTCGGCCGTGGCATCCGTCGCGCCCGGTGCGCGCCGCGCCCGCCAGCGGCGCACCACCGTCACCGCGACCGCGGCGAGCGCGAGCACCGCGGGCACCAGGAGGTTCGCCCAGGCGAGCACGAGCAGGCCGACCGTCATGACGGTTGCGACGACCGCGAGCCACCAGCCGAACGACCAGCGGCGCAGCAGCAGCGTCGCGGCGAGCATGCCGGCGGCGTAGATCGCGACCATGTTGCTCGTGTGGATCAGGATGAAGCCCGAGAGGTCGAGGTCGTTCGCGAGCATCAGCCCGTAGTAGATGAGGATGAGCACGCCGGTCACCGCGAGGGCGCGTCGGGGCACCTCGCCGTCGGCGGCGCCCTTCGCGAGGAACTTCGGCAGGTCGCCGTCTCGACCGAGCGCGGCGCCGAGCTTGCCGAACGCCGGCAGGTACGCGTTCATCACGCCGACGGTGACGATGGCCGCGATGATCGCCACGAGCACCGGGCCGATGCCGGGCGCGGTGGTCTCGACGAGGGCGAGCAGCGGCACCTGCCCCTCGCCCGCCTCGTCGCCGAGCACGGCGACGGTCACGAACTGGAGGGCGAGGTAGCCGACGCCGACCACGGCCACCGCGATCGCCGTCGCGAGCGGGATCGTGCGGCGGGGGTTCTTGAACTCGCCCGCGATGTGGGTGCCGACCTCCCACCCGGCGAACGCCCAGACGAAGAGGCTGATCGCGACGCCGACGCCCGCCCAGCCGTTCGGCAGGAACGGCTGGAAGTTCGCGACGTCGGCCGCCGGGAAGGTGACGGCGACCACGCCGACGACGACCGTCACGAGGAGGCCCGAGAGCACGAACTGCACCCACCCCGCGACGCGCACCCCGAACCAGTTCGCGATGTACGGCGGCACGAACACCGCGAGGCCGATGAGCGGCACGGCCGAGCGGTCGATGCCGAGCACCGCGACGACGTACTCGCCGCCGAGCACCGCGAGCACCGGGGCGCCGATGCACACGCCGAAGTAGAACCAGTAGCCCGCCATGCGCGCGGCGGTGTCGCCGAGCGCCCGTCGCACGTAGCTCGCGACGCCGCCCGCGTCGGGGTAGCGCGCCGCGAGCGCGGCGAAGGTGCCGGCGAGCGGGATGGAGAGCACGAGCACCGCGGCGACGGCCACGATCGAGGCGGGGCCGGCGGCCTCGGCGGCGAGGCCGGGCAGCACGAGGATGCCGGTGCCGAGCACGCTCGCGATGTAGAGCGCCGTGCCCTGGCCGAGGCCGAGGGTGCCGCCGTGGTGCTCGCCGCTCGCCGCGGGCTCGGCCGCGCGTGCGGCGGTGTCGTTCGAAGTCACCCGCTCATTCTGGGGCATCCCGACGACCCACCGCGATGGCTGGATCGACACTCTTCATCGATATCCTGCCACTCGGCGCGGGCACCCCGGCGTACGCCGGGGGCGCACCCCCGGTCAGCGCGCGCGCAGCTGCGCGACCGCCGTCTCCCGATCGATGAACGAGGTCAGCTCGCCGATCGAACCGAGCAGGGGCGCCGGAACCACCACGAGCGTGTTCTTGTCGACCCCGACCTCCACGAGCGTCTGCAGGGTGCGCAGCTGCAGGGCGAGCGGGTGCGCCATCATCGTGTCGGACGCGACACCGAGCTGCGTGGCGGCGAGCGCCTCGCCCTCGGCGGCGATGATCTTCGCCCGCTTCTCGCGCTCCGCCTCGGCCTGGCGGGCCATCGCCCGCTTCATCGCGTCGGGCAGCAGGATGTCCTTCAGCTCGACGAGCGTCACCTGCACGCCCCATTCGGCGGTCGTCACGTCGAGGATCTCGCGGATGTTCACGTTCAGGACCGCCGTGTCGGAGAGCGCCTCGTCGAGGTGGTGCTGGCCGATGACCTTGCGCAGCGTGGTCTGGGCGATCTGGTCGATCGCGGACTTCACGTTCTCGATCACGATCACCGACTTCACGGCGTCGGTCACACGGAAGTACGCGACCGCCGAGACGCCGACGCTCACGTTGTCGCGCGTGATGATGCCCTGCGACTGGATGGGCAGTGTCACGACCCGCAGCGAGACCTTGGTCATCACATCGACGATCGGGATGATGAACCGGATGCCGGGATCGCGCACGCTGTGCAGCCGGCCGAACCGCAGCACGACGCCGCGCTCGTACTGCTTCACGATCTTCACCGACATGAAGAAGAGGATGATCGCGAGGATGACGACGACGATCACGGTGATCCAGAGCCAGACCATGAGACTCATCTCCCAGCGGCGCCGGTGACGGGCCGCGCGCCGTCACCTCCATTGTCGCACCGACGGCGGCCACGACCGCCGGATCGGGTCGACCTCGCGGCCGGCCGCCGGATTCGGCAGCCGGCCGGTCGCACTACAGGCGACCGAGCGTCTGGTCGATGTCGGCGAGCAGGTCGTCGACGTCCTCGATGCCGACCGAAAGGCGCACGACCGACTCGGGCACCTCCGCCTCGGTGCCCTTCACCGAGGCGTGCGTCATCTCCGAGGGGTAGTTCACGAGCGACTCGACCCCGCCGAGCGACTCGGCGAGCTGGAACAGCTCGGTCGACTCCGCGAAACGACGCGCCGCCGCACCGCCGCCGACGAGGGAGATCGAGAGCATGCCGCCGAAGCCCGACATCTGCCGGCCGGCGAGCTCGTGCCCGGGGTGCGACTCGAGCCCCGGGTAGTAGACGCGCTCGATCGCGGCGTGCTCGTCGAGACGACGGGCGATCGCGAGGGCGTTCTGGCTGTGCCGCTGCATGCGGACCCCGAGCGTCTTGATACCGCGGGAGGTGAGGAACGCGTCGAACGGACCCGACACGGCGCCGGCCGCGAACTGCGTGAACTGCACCCGCTCGTGCACCTCGTCGAGGCCCTCGCCCGCACCGAACACGAGCGCACCGCCGACCACGTCGGAGTGCCCGCCGAGGTACTTCGTCGTCGAGTGCACGACGACGTCGGCGCCGAGCGCGAGCGGCTGCTGCAGCGCGGGCGACGCGAAGGTGTTGTCGACGACCACGAGGAGGCCCGCCTCGTGTCCGAGCTCGGCGAGCGCCGTGACATCCGAGATCTTCATGAGGGGGTTGGACGGGGTCTCGATCCAGAGCACCTTCGTCGCGCCCGGCTCGATCGCCGCGCGCACCGCGTCGACGTCGCTCGTGTCGACGGTCGAGTGGCGCACGCCCCAGTCGCCGAAGATGCGACGGATGAGCCGGTGGGTGCCGCCGTACACGTCGTTGCCGATGAGCACGTGGTCGCCGGGCTTCACGACCGTGCGCAGCAGCGCGTCCTCGGCGGCGAGGCCCGAGGCGAACGAGAGTCCGTGCGCGCCGCCCTCGAGGGCGGCGAGCTGCGTCTCGAGCGCCGTGCGCGTGGGGTTGCCGCCGCGCGAGTACTCGTAGCCGCCGCGGAGGCCGCCGATGCCGTCCTGCACGTAGGTCGAGGTCTGGTAGATGGGCGGGATCACCGCGCCGGTCGTCGGGTCGAAGGCCTGGCCGGCGTGGATCGCGCGGGTGTCGAAGCGTGCGTCGTCGTGCATGGTGATGAGCTTTCGTGAGTGGTGAACGTCGGTGGGGTCTAGTGGGAGAGGTAGCCGAGCAGGTCGGTGCGGGTGATCACGCCGAGCGCCTTGCCGCCGTCGGTGACGAGCATCGCGGGCGCGCCGGCGAAGGCCTGACGGGCCGACGCGACCGGCTCGGTCACGCCGATGAGCGGCAGCGGATCGCCGACGACGGTGCTCACCTCGTCGGTCAGCTTCACCACCCCCGAGAACACCTGGTCGAGCAGGACCTCCTCGTGCAGCGCGCCGAGCACCTCGCCGAGCACGACGGGCGGCTCGGCCGACAGCACGACGAGCTGCGAGACACCGGTCTCGGTCATGCGGTCGATGGCCTCCTTCACCGTGTCGTTCGGGTGCACGTAGACGAGGGGGGCGGTGCGGTCGGCCTTCGCGGCGAGCAGCTCGGCGATCGTGTGCCCTGCGGGCGCGTTGCCGAAGCCGTAGGCGCGCATCCACTTGTCGTTGAAGATCTTGCCGAGATATCCCCGGCCGCCGTCGGGCAGCAGCACGACGAACACGTCGTCGGCGGTGACGCCGGGCGCCGACGCGGCCTCGAGCGCCGCCACGACGGCCATGCCGCTCGAGCCGCCGACGAGAATGCCCTCCTCACGGGCGAGGCGGCGGGTCATCGCGAACGAGTCGGCGTCGCTCACGGCGATGATCTCGTGCGGCACGCTCGGGTCGTACGCGGTCGGCCAGAAGTCCTCGCCGACGCCCTCGACGAAGTAGGGCCGGCCCGTGCCGCCCGAGTAGACCGAGCCCTCGGGGTCGGCGCCGATGATGCGCACCGCGTCGTTCGACACCTCGCGCAGGTATCGCCCGGTGCCCGTGATCGTGCCGCCCGTGCCCACGCCCGCGACGAAGTGCGTCACGCGGCCGTCGGTGTCGCGCCAGATCTCGGGGCCGGTGGTCTCGTAGTGCGATCGCGGGCCGTTCGGGTTCGAGTACTGGTCGGGCTTGAACGCCCCGGGGATCTCGCGAGCGAGCCGGTCGGAGACCCCGTAGTACGACTCGGGGCTGTCGGGCGCGACCGCGGTCGGGGTCACGACCACCTCGGCGCCGTAGGCGGTGAGCACGTTGCGCTTGTCCTCGCCGACCTTGTCGGGGCACACGAACACGCAGCGGTACCCGCGCTGCTGCGCGACGAGCGCGAGGCCGACGCCGGTGTTGCCGCTCGTCGGCTCGACGATCGTGCCGCCCGGCTTCAGCAGGCCGTCGCGCTCGGCGGCGTCGATGATGCGGCCGGCGATGCGGTCCTTCGAGGAGCCGCCCGGGTTCAGGTACTCGAGCTTGACGAGCACCGTGGCATCCGTGACGCCCTTCGTGACGTGCTGGAGCTTAACGAGGGGCGTGTCGCCGACGAGATCGACGATGGATTCTGCGTACTTCATGGGTGTCCTTGCGTATCGGCCGCGGCTGTTCGGCCGGCGGAATGACGGGCGGCGAACGATCGGGGCGAGTGTGCGTGCGTGCGTGGGGTCGGGAGACGTCGGCGTCAGCGACAACACAGCGAGAGGATCACGTGGTCAACTCTAGCCCGGCGGTGCGCGGCCTGTCACGATGACGGGGGTGCGAGGCGGATGCCGCGGGCCGCATGCCGCACGTGCGATGCGGCGTTCTCCCAGCCGCATGCGTTCGTATGGTTCTGACGTCCCCCTGACGTCGACGGGTTCCTCGACTCCGTCGGCGTCCCCGAATCGAGAGAGGCCCGCGTGAGCGCGACCCCGCCCATCCCCCCGAAGGCGAAGCAGCAGGCGAAGCAGCAGAGCATCAAGGAGCAGCGCGCCGCCGAGCGCCAGCGCAAGCTCGAGGAGTTCCGCAAGAAGGAGGCGCGGGCCAAGCGCAATCGCAAGATCGTGCTGTGGTCGAGCGTCACCGGCGGCGTCGCCGTCATCGCGCTGCTGATCACCGCGATCGTGCTCACCCCGCAGCCCGCCAGCTACGGCGCGGGCGGCGACGGCGCCTCGATCGAGGGCGTCGAGACGTTCGAGAACGGCGCAGGCCACGTCGAGGGCACCGTCGACTACGCGCAGACCCCGCCAGCGGGCGGCGAGCACAACCAGGTGTGGCTGAACTGCGGCGTCTACGAGCAGCCCGTGCCCAACGAGAACGCGGTGCACTCGCTCGAGCACGGCGCGATCTGGGTCACCTACGACGCGACGAAGGTCTCGGACGACGAGCTCGCGACGCTGAAGTCGAAGCTGCCCTCGAGCTACGTCGTGCTGTCGCCGTTCGAGGGCCTGCCCTCGCCGATCGTGCTGAGCGGCTGGAACTCGCAGCTCCAGCTCGACGACGCCGACGACCCGCGCATCGCCGCCTTCTTCGAGGAGTACTGGCAGAGCCAGAACGTGCCCGAGCCGGGAGCACTGTGCACGGGCGCCTACGACGCACCCGGCAAGGTGTCGTGACCGCACTCGAGACCGCGACGGCCTCCTCCCCGGCCGCGCCGGCATCGCCCTCGCCCCGACGGGGCCGGGGCGGTCGCGTCGCCGTCGCGATCGTGGCCGTGCTCGCCGTCGTCGTCGTGGCAGTGGCCGCGTTCTCGGTCGGCCGCCTCTCGACGCTCGCCGAGCCGACGCCGACCACGACGAGCGCCGAAGCCGGATTCGCGCGCGACATGCAGGTGCACCACCAGCAGGGCGTCGAGCTCGCGATGATCATCCGCGACGCCACCTCCGACGAGGAGGTGCGGCTGCTCGCCTACGACATCGCGACGACGCAGGCGCAGCAGGCCGGACAGATGTACGGCTGGCTCGCGAGCTGGGGGCTCCCGCAGTCGGGCCGCGAACCGTCGATGACGTGGATGACTCGGCCCGCCGCCGACGGCACGGGCCACGCCTCGCACGGGGCTGACGGGTCGGGCGCCGACGGCGCGGCCCACGAGCCCGGCGCGCCGATGCCCGGGCTCGCGACGCCCGAGCAGGTCGCAGAACTCCGTACGCTCTCCGGAGTGGAGGCCGAGGTGCGGTTCCTCGAGCTCATGATCGCCCACCACCAGGGCGCCGTCGACATGGCCGAGGCCGTGCTCGATCGCTCCTCGACCGGGGTCGTCGTGGCGCTCGCCCAATCGATCGTCGACAGCCAGACGAGCGAGATCGAGCTCATGGAGTCGATGCTCGCCGAGCGCGGAGCCCCGCCGGTCGGGTAGGGTCCGGCCGGTCGTGGAGCGAAGCCCTCGCTACTCGGCCGCCGCCGGCTTCTTCCTCGCCGAGCCCTTCGGCGGGAACAGCGTCTCCGACTGCTCGAGCGACATGCCGTTCGTCTCGGGCACCTTCGTGAGCACGAAGAAGAACGACAGCGCGGCGAACGTGGCGTACATGCCGTAGGTGAAGACGAGCGAGAAGTCGCTCATCACCGGGAAGCTGACCGTGACGAGGAAGTTCGCGATCCACTGCGCCGACGCGGCGAGTCCGAGCGCCCGCGCCCTGATGCTGTTCGGGAAGATCTCGCCGAGCAGCACCCACACGAGCGGACCCCACGAGAAGCCGAACGCGATCACGAACACGTTCGCGGCGACGAGCGCGGTCGGCCCCCAGGCGCCCGGCAGGCTGAGCTCGCCGTCGACGGTGACGGCGTTGCCGAAGGAGACCGCCATCGTGGCGAGCGCGAGGGTCATGCCCACCGAGCCCACGAGCAGCAGCGGCCGCCGGCCGACCCGGTCGACGAGCGCGATGGCGACGAAGGTCACCGCGATGTTCGTCACCGAGGTGAGCACGCTGATCAGCAGCGAGTTCGACTCGTCGAAGCCGACGGCGCTCCAGAGCGTCGTCGAGTAGTAGAAGATCACGTTGATGCCGACGAACTGCTGGAACACCGACAGCAGGATGCCGATCCAGACGATCGGGCGCAGGCCGAGCACGGGGCCGCGCAGCGCGCCCTTGCGGTTCGCGAGCTTGTCGTTCGCGATCGTGTCCTGGATCTCGCGGACCGAGCGGTCGATCTCGTCGGCCGGCTGGATCTGCGCCAGCACGGAGCGCGCGACCTCCTCCTTGCCCTGCTTCAGGAGGAACCTCGGCGACTCGGGGAGTCGCAGCGCGAGCAGCCCGTAGACCAGCGAGGGCACGATGCAGGCGAGGAACATCCACCGCCAGGCCTCGAGGCCGAACCAGAACGGCTCGCCCGCACCGCCCGCCGCGGTCGCGAACAGCGCGTCCGAGAGCAGGGCGGCGAAGATGCCGAAGACGATCGCGAGCTGCTGCAGCGAGGCGAGCCGGCCGCGCTGCTTCCGCGGTGAGATCTCGGCGATGTACGCGGGCGCGACGACCGAGGCGATGCCGATGCCGATCCCGCCGATGATGCGCCAGATCGTGAGGTCCCAGCCGGCGAAGGCGAACCCCGAGCCGATCGACGAGACGAGGAAGAGCGCCGCGCCGAGCAGCATGACCGGGATGCGGCCCCAGCGGTCGGCGAGGCGGCCCGCGAGCTCGGCGCCGATCGCGCAGCCGAGCAGCGCGCTCGCGATGGCGAAACCCGTCGCCGCGGCCGAGAGCCCGAACTCGTCCTCGATCGCATCGACCGCGCCGTTCACGACCGAGGAGTCGAAGCCGAAGAGGAAGCCGCCGACGGCACCCGCCGCCGCGAGCCCGACGACCCGCCGGTTCAGCGCCTTCGCGTTCGGCCCCGCCACCGTCGCGGCCGCCGGTGCGCCGCCCTCGCCGAGTTGTTCCGCCATGTGTCTCCCCCTCGACATCGTGTCGACCACGCTACTGCGGCCGCGCTCCCGTGCCCGGGCGACGGCACGGCGACGTCGTGATTCAGCGCCGGTCGAGCGTTCCCCGAACGATCCCCGCCGAGGCCAGCGCCTCGGCCGCCGCCCGGCGACGCGTCTCGATCGCCTGGCCGATGTCGCGGGCGACCGCGGGGTTCGTGTGCACGATCTCGTCGATCACCGCGAGCGGCATGACGAGCACCGTCGTGACCTCGGCGGCGGTGGCGCGCACGAACGAGGGCTCGCGCGTCAGCACCGTCTGGCCCACCGAGTCGCCGACGTCGGCGACGCCCGACTCGATCGGCCCGCGGTCGGTCACGACCGCCAGCCGGAGGCGGCCGTCGACGACGACCCGCATCACGTCGGGCACGCGGTCGGGCTGCTGCACGACCTCGCCCGTGCCGTACCGCTCGAGCCGGCAGCTCGGGGCGAGGCGCGCGCGGTCGTCGGCGCTCAGCCGGAATGCGGGCGCGACCTGCGCGAGCGCCTCGTCGAGCCGATCGGGCTCGGCGATCGGGTCGCTCGCGTCGCCGTCGAGCGAGAGCCCGCGTCGCCGGGCGGCGTACCAGAGCCAGGCGAGCAGCAGCGAGACGGCGGCGTCGGCCGTCGCCGGGCCCTGCACGGGCACGTCGACCTCGTACTTCGCCGCCCCGAGGTAGCGGGCTGACGGCGCTTCGCCCGGCATCCGCATCGGCAGCGTGCCCGCGACCTCGACGAGCAGCTCGATGACCTCGTGCGGCGGGTCGTCCGTCGAGAACGCGACGGTGGTGCCGGCCCGATGCAGTTCGGTGGGCAGGCTGAGATTCGTGAAGGAGGCGCCCGCGAGCGAGGAGTTCGGCACGATCTGCACGCCCGCGCCCGTGTCGATGTGCACCGCCCGCCAGTTCACCTCGACGACCCGGCCGCGCACCCCCGCCGCGTCGAGCCAGTCGCCGAGCTTGAACGGCTGCTCGAAGAGCAGCAGGAGCCCCGAGATGATGCCGCCGACCGCGTTCTGCAGCGCGAGGCCGATCACGATCGACGTGACGCCGAGGGCCGCGATCAGGCCGCCGACGTCGGCGTTCCACACCCAGGAGAAGAGGATCGCGAGCCCGACGACGATGAGCACGAGCCGGCCGAGGTCGACGAAGATCGACGGGATCCGCTCGCGCCAGCTGCCGGGCTTCGCGTTCGCGAAGAGGGCGACGTTGAGGGCGCTGAGCACGAGCAGGATGACGAGGAACCCGAGCACGGTCGCGACGACCCGCGCCCAGACCTGGTCGGCCGGCGACTGCACGGCGAAGACGAGGAGCCCGAACAGGGCGGCGACGGGCACCACCCAGTTGCGCAGCAGCCGCACGGGCTTCGCAGCGGCGCTGCCGCGGCGGGTCAGCCAGCCGAGCACCTCGGTGAGCACGACGAGCAGCAGCGGAACGCCGAGGGCGAGCACGATCGCCCACACGAGCCAGCCCGAGCCGAAGAGCTCCTCCACGGCTACTCCACCCGCCAGACGGTCTCGGCGCCGTCCGCCGTCTCGATGGTGCCGGCCGACACGATCCGCGCACCCTCGAGCATCCGGTCCTTGACCGCCTGGCTGACGTAGATACCCGGGCTGCCGGTCACCCCGCGCACCCGGTAGGCGAGATTCACCGCGTCACCCCACAGGTCGTACGCGAGGCTCGTCCGGCCGACGAGGCCGCTCGTCACGCTGCCGCTCGACACGCCCGCGCGCAGTTCGACGGATGCCTCGTGCTGCGCGTTGAAGCGCGAGATCACGTTGCGCAGCTCGACCGCGAAGTCGACCGCCCGGCGCACGTTGTCGACGCGGGGCACGATGAGTCCCGAGCTCGCCAGGTAGCCGTTGCGGAGCGTTCGCACCTTCTCGACCCCGGCGCGCTCGGCCGCCTCGTCGAAGCTGCGCATCAGGGCGTTGAGCTGGCCGAGCTCCTCGTCGTCGTCGAGCGTCGCGGCGTAGTCGTCGAAGCCGACGAGCTCGGCGAAGATGACGGCGACGTCCTGGTGCACCTCGGCGATGGTCTCCTCTGTCCCCCACTTTCCGCAAGGGCGGATTCGAGCGGGATCAGGCCTCGAGCACCTCGGCCCCCTGCACCGGCCGCTCCTCCTGCTGGCGGTAGAGCGAGGCGTAGACGCCGCCGGCGTCGACGAGTTCGGCGTGCGTGCCGCGCTCGACGATGCGGCCAGCGACGACCACGAAGATGACGTCGGCGGCGACGACGGTCGAGAGCCGGTGCGCGATCGCGATCGTCGTGCGGCCGCGCGCCGCATCGTCGAGGGCCTGCTGCACGACGCGCTCGGAGATGGTGTCGAGCGCGCTCGTCGCCTCGTCGAGCACGAGCACGGCCGGGTCCTTCAGCAGCACACGCGCGATCGCGATGCGCTGCTTCTCGCCGCCCGAGAGGCGGTAGCCGCGCTCGCCCACCACGGTGTCGTAGCCGTCGGGGAAGGAGGCGATCGTGTCGTGGATGTTCGCCGCTCGCGCCGCCGCCTCGAGCTCCGCGTCGGTGGCGCCGGGCTTCGCATACCGGAGGTTCTCGGCGATCGTCGCGTGGAACAGGTACGTCTCCTGGCTGACGATGCCGATGTGCGACATGAGCGACTCCTGACGGAGATCGCGCACGTCGACGCCCGCGAAGCGCACGGTGCCCGAGGATGCCTCGTACAGCCGCGGCACGAGGTACGAGACCGTCGTCTTGCCGGCACCGCTCGGCCCGACGAAGGCGGCGAACCGGCCGGGCTCGATCGTGAAGCTCACGCCGTCGAGCGTCGGTCGGGACTCCTCGTCGGCGTCGGGGTAGCGGAAGGACACCTCGTCGAACTCGACCCGGCCGAGCACGCCCGGGTCGTCGGGCACGCCGTCGTCGACGACCTCGCCGTCGGCCGTCTCGCCGTCAGCCGCCTCGCGCGGCTCGCCCGGCACCTCGCGCGCCTCCGGGGCATCCGTGATCGACGGCCGCAGGTCGAGGTACTCGAAGATGCGCGCGAACAGGGCGCTCGAGGTCTGCAGGTCGAGCGCGACCCGCATGAGCCCCATGAGCGGGAACAGCAGCCGCGCCTGCACGGTGGTGAACGCGACGATGGTGCCGGCGGTGAGCCCCGCGGTGCCGCCCGCGATCAGCCAGCCCGACACGAGGTACACGATCGCCGGGATCGACGACATGAAGATGTTCACCATCGCGAAGAACCACTGACCGGTCATCTGCTGCTTGACCTGCAGCCGGATCTGGTTGCGGTTCTCGTCGGCGTACCGTTCGATCTCGCTCTGCTGCCGGGTGAAGCTCTTCGACAGCAGGATGCCCGAGACGCTCAGCGTCTCCTGCGTGATCGCCGTCATCTCCGACAGCGACTCCTGCGTCTTGCCCGCGATGCGGGCGCGCACCTGCCCGACCCGGCGCTGCGCGATCACCATGAACGGCATCAGCACGAGCGCGATGAGGGTCAGCTGCCAGTTGAGCAGCAGCATGGCGATGAAGGCCGAGATGACCGTGACCGTGTTGCCGAGCACGCTCGACACGGTGTTCGTGAGCACGCCCGCGACGCCGCCGACGTCGTTCTGGAGGCGCGACTGGATGACGCCCGTCTTCGTGCGGGTGAAGAAGCTCAGCTCCATCGCCTGCAGGTGGCTGAACAGGCGCACCCTGAGCGCCCCCATGACCTTGTTGCCGATCGTGGAGGTGAGCCAGGTCTGCCAGACGCCGAGCAGCGCCGACACCACGAACACGGCGATCATCGCGAGCACGAGGCCGGTCAGCACCGGCACGTTCGGCGGGGATGCCTCGCCGCCCGGGCCGGTCGGGAAGAGCCCGTCGTCGAACGCGCGCTGGGTGAGGAGCGGCGGGATCACGCTGAGCGCCGCGCCGACGAGCACGAGCACGACCGTCGTGACGAGGGCGGTCTTGTGCGGGGCGAAGAGCTCGGCGATGCGCCGCAGCAGGTGCGGGATCTTCGGCGCCTCGGCGTTGGCCGCCCGCTGCGCCGACTCGTCGGAGGAGGCGATGCGCGTGCGCGCCTTGCCGTAACGGCCGACCTGCGCGCCCCCGCCTCCGCCCCCACCGCCATGCATGCTCATGGCTTCACCCTACGACCGCAGTCGCACGGGGCCGCCCCGGTTCGCCCCGAGCGGAGCCGCGGGCGGCGCGGCGGGCGGCGCGGATGCCGCGTGGCTCACCACGCGGCATCCGGCTCCCGCAGCCCGTTCGGGTCAGCCCTTCGACGATCCGGCGAGCAGCCCGCGCACGAAGTAGCGCTGCAGGCTGAAGAACACGATGAGCGGCACGACGAGCGAGACGAAGGCCGCGGCCGTCAGCCGCTGCCACGTCTGCCCGCGCTGCCCGGCGAGCTCGGCGAGGCGCTGCGTGAGCGGCGCGACGTCGGCGGTGCCGCCCGAGAACACGAGCGCGACGAGCAGGTCGTTCCAGACCCAGAGGAACTGGAAGATCGCGAAGGAGGCGAGGATCGGCACCGAGAGCGGCACCACGATGCGCAGGAAGATCTGGCCGTGCGTGGCCCCGTCGACGCGGGCGGCCTCCATGAGCTCGCGCGGGATCTCGGAGATGAAGTTGTGCAGCAGGAAGATCGCGAGCGGCAGGCCGAAGATCGTGTGCGCGATCCACACCTGCACGTACGTCTCGTCGGGGATGATCGGCACGACGCCGTGCAGCCACTCCTGCGCGGGCTTCAGCGTCGTGGTGAAGATCTGGAGCAGCGGGATGAGCGCCATCTGCAGCGGCACGATCTGGAGCGCGAAGATGATCACGAACACCCAGTCGGCGAAGGGGAACTTGATCCAGGCGAGCGCGTAGGCCGCCATCGCGGCGAGCACGGTCGCGAAGACGACGACGGGGATCGTGATCGCGAGCGAGTTCACGAAGTACGAGCCGAGCTGGGGCGCCGACGACGAGGCCGAGAAGAGCACCTCGTTGTAGTTGTCGAGCGTCCACCCCCAGTTCTCGAAGACCGTCCACCAGCCCGTCGTGTTGATGAGCTCGGCGGGCCGGAACGACGAGACGAACAGTCCGAAGGTCGGCAGCGTCCACAGCACCGCGATGAGCAGGGCGAAGACGGTCGCCGGGCGCGAGGTCAGGCGGCGCTTGACGCGTGCCGCCTTCGTGCCGTCGAGGTTGTAGCCGCGCCGGGCGGCGGCGTCGAGCTCTCTCGCGACGGCCTTGTCGGTCGAACCGGTGGTCTGGCTCATCGGATCTCCCTCTGCTTGCGGAGCACGCGGATGTTGTAGACCACGACCGGCACGACGAGCAGGAACAGCACCAGCGCGAGCGCCGCGCCGCGGCCCGGCTCGGCTGCCCGGAACGCCTGGGTGTACATCTCGTTCGCGATGACGCTCGTGTTGAAGTTGCCGCCGGTCATGACGCGCACGATGTCGAACACCTTGAGCGTCGCGATCGTGATCGTCGTGACCACGACGACGAGGCCGCCCCTGATGCCGGGCAGCGTCACGTTGCGGAACCGCTGCCAGTTCGTCGCCCCGTCGAGCTCGGCCGCCTCGAGCTGCTCGGACGGGATGCCCTTGATCGACGCGGAGAGCACGACGACCGCGAAGCCGGTCTGCACCCAGATCATGACGATGATGAGCAGGATCGTGTTGACGATCGGCTCCTGCAGCCAGAGCACCGGCTCGCCGCCGAACCAGACCACGATCTGGTTGAGCAGGCCGATCTGGGGTCTCGCGGCCGGGCGGTACTCGTAGACGAACTTCCAGATGATGCCCGCACCGACGAACGAGATCGCGACGGGCATGAACACGAGCGACTTGTAGATGCGTTCGCCGCGCGAGCGGTCGATGAACACCGCGTAGGCGAGCCCCACTGCGGTCGAGACCGTCGGCACCAGCACGACCCAGAGGATCGTGTTGCCGAGGGTGAGCAGGGCCTCGGGCTGGGTGAACATCCAGACGTAGTTGTCGAAGCCGATGAAGTCGC
The DNA here is from genome assembly GCF_042799635.1 of Agromyces sp. NPDC057679. Lineage (NCBI taxonomy): Bacteria > Bacillati > Actinomycetota > Actinomycetes > Micrococcales > Microbacteriaceae > Agromyces > Agromyces sp. NPDC057679. Next base: position 1,000,665 of record NZ_JBHVIK010000001.1, read on the forward strand.
CCGCGCGGTTGGTGAACGACGTGAAGGCGGTGCGCACCGCCGGATACAGCAGGCCCACTGCCAGCAGGATGCAGGCGGGGGCGAGGAACAGGACGAGCTGGTACCAGTCACGACCGCGCTTGGGGGCGCGGTCGATCAGGAACAGGATCAGCCCGATGACGGCCGCGAAGATCGCGAGCCCGAGCAGGATCTGGAAGATCTTGCCGATCAGGTCGGCGGTGGTCACCCGGAGGCCTCCGATCGCAAGCGGATACGACGACGGTCCGGCGCGCTGCGGCGCGGCCGGTGGGACGGGTCACCCCGGGGCCGGCCGCGCGCGGCGCGACCCCGGGGCATCCGTCACTCCTGCGGCCAGCTCGCTTCGATGAAGTCGAGCGTGTCGGCCGTGCTCTTGCCGCCGATCCAGTCGACCATGCCGGTCCAGAACGTCCCGGAACCGACCGCGGCGGGCATCACATCGGAGCCGTCGAATCGGAACGTGGTGTTCGGGTCCTGCAGGAGGGCGACCGATTCCTGCAGCAGTGCGCTGCCGGCGTTCTCGGGGTCGAGCCCGGTGTTGGCGCTGATGACGCCGCCGAGGCTGACGCGCGAGTTCGCCCACTCGGGGCTCGACAGGTACGTCTGCACGGCCACGACCTCGTCGGCGTCGGAGAACGCCGCGACGATCTCGCCACCGCCCGTGACCGCGTTGGCCCCGGCCTCAGTGCCCGGCAGCATGAACGCCCACACGTCGCCGTCCTCGGCGACCGTGGTGCCCTCGGGCCAGAAGCCCTCGTAGAACGAGGCCTGGTGGTGCATCGCGCAGGCGTTGTCCATGATGGGCAGGCCCGCGTCGCCGAAGTCGGTCGTCGCGATCGAGCGCACGTCGCCGAGACCGCCGTTGACGTTCTCGTCGGTGCGGATGAACTCGCCGACCGAGTCGAACGCCTCGGCGATGGCCGGGTCGTTGAACGGGATCTCGTGCGTCGTCCACTGGTCGTAGACGTCGGGGCCCGACATGCGGAGCACGAAGTCCTCGACCCAGTCGGTGCCGGGCCAGCCGGTCGCGACGCCGGAGGCGAAGCCGACGCACCAGGGCTTGTCGACGGCGCCGGATCCGCGGATCTCCTCAGTCAGCGCGGCGAGGTCGTCGAGCGTCTCGGGCACCTCCCAGCCGTTCTCCTCGAAGAGGGTCGGCGAGTACCAGACCCAGCCCTTGATGTTCGCCATCAGCGGTGCGCCGTAGAGCGTGCCGTCGACGGTGCCGTAGGCCGCCCAGTCTTCGGACCAGTACTCGGCCACGTTGTCGGCGACCGACTCGGGCGCCGGCAGGAGGTCGCCCTGCTGGGCGAGGCGTGCGATGAGGCCCGGCTGCGGGGTGATCCCGAGGTCGGGCGGGTTGCCGCCTTCGATGCGGACGTTGAGCTGCTCCTCGTACTGGTCGGAGCCCTCGTAGACGATGTCGATGCCGGTGCAGTTCTCGAAGTCGGCCCAGGACTGGTTCAGCAGTTCGGCTTCGGGATCGAGGATCGTGCCGTAGACGTCGACCTCGGTGCCGTCGTCGAACGAGCCGTAGGTCTCGTAGGGCCCGCAGTCCCCGGTCGCCGACTCCTCGTTCGCAACGTCGCCCGTGCAGGCCGTGAGCGTGAGACCGACCGCTGCGGCCACCACGACGGGGGCCATCAGACGGCGATGCCGTGTGAATCTCATGTCATCTCCTCGTTGAGTGTGGTGCAGGGCGGAGCCGGAAACCGGTTCCAGACCCCACGGTAGGCCAGTGGCACGGGCGTCCACAAGGGAGCCGGGGTCACGAATCAGTCACCGTGCGGACGTCCGGGTTCGCAGTGCGAGAGCGCTCCCACGCCTCGAGCGGCGAATCCGCCGGAACCGGTTCCATCCGAAGCCGGTCTGCCGCTAGGCTCGGCTCCGGAACTGCCCGACGGAGGGGGTTGCGGATGGCGGCCATCGGCGATGTCGCGCGCCTTGCGGGCGTATCGAAGGCGACCGCCTCGCGAGCGCTCTCCGGGGGCGGCCACGTCGCCGTCGCCACCCGCAGGCGGGTCGAGGCCGCGGCGTCCGAGATCGGGTACATCGCCTCCCCCGCCGCCGCCAGCCTCGTCACCGGGCGCACGAAGAACGTGGGCGTCGTCATCCCGATCGTGAACCGCTGGTTCTTCGGCGAGGTACTCGAGGGCATCGAGCGCGCACTGCTGTCGGCAGGGTACGACCTGACGCTCTACAACGTCGCCGACGCCGGCCCCGAGCGCGATCGGGTGTTCGAGTTCTTCCTCGCCCGCAAGCGCGTCGACGCGGTCATCGCGGTCGGCGTCGACCTCGCCGAGCACGAGGCGGCCCGGCTCTCCCAGAGCGACAAGCCGCTCGTCTGCCTCGGCGGGCGGGGCGCCGTCGACGCCCGCCTGTCGATCGACGACCGCGCCGTCGGCACCCTCGCGACCGAGCACCTCCTCCGGCTCGGCCACACCCGCATCGCCCACCTGGCGGGCCCCGACGCCGCCGCCGAGCCGGGCACCGTGCCGGGCGAACGGCTGCGCGGCTACCTCGACGCGCTCGCCTCCGCCGGACTCGCACCCGACGAGGGCCTCGTGCTCGAGACCGACACGACGATGCCCGCCGGATGCACCGCGGCGCTGCAATTGCTCGGCCAGCCCGGCCCGCGCCCGACCGCGCTGTTCGCCGCATGCGACGAGATGGCGTTCGGCGCCATGATCGCCGCGGAGCGACTCGGCATCGCGGTGCCGGGCGAACTCTCGGTCATCGGCGTCGACGGCCACGAGTACGCCGAGATGTTCGGCCTCACCACGATCGAGCAGTCCCCCGGCGAGCAGGGACGCCTCGCCGTCGAGGCCGTGCTGCGCCTGCTCGGAGAGGGCGAGGTCGCCGACCCGCTCCCCGACTCGGGCGCCCCGCTGCCGACCCGTCTCGTCGTGCGTTCGAGCACGACCGCCCCGCCGCGCGGCTGAGCGCGGCGGCGCGACCGCGCAAGGCGGCCTCAGGCGGCGTCGCCCACCGTGATCGCCTCGGCTTCGCGCTCAGCGGCCTCGACGTCGTGCTCGACCCGGTCGACGCGACGCAGCGCGCGGTGGCCGGCCACGACGATGAGCGCCGCGACGAGCACCGACCCGGCCGCGGCGAAGTACGGCGCCGACGGCGAGATCAGGTGGGCGAGCTCGGCGGCGGCGGGCGGCGCGAGGGCGCCGCCGAGGAACCGCACCGCGGAGTACGCGCTCGACGCCACGGACCGCTGGAGGTCGGTCGCCTCCATCACGCACTCCGTGAGCACCGTGTTGAGCACGCCGAGCACGAGTCCGCCGACGACGATGCAGACGACGAGCGCCGTCGGATCCTCGATGACGAGGCCCGCCGCGACGAGGTCGAGCGAGAGCAGCGGCAGCGCGATCCACAGCACGCGGGTGCGCGGCATCCTCGCGGTGAGCAGCGGTGCGACGAAGACCGAGGTGACCGCGAGCGCGAGACCCCAGCCGAAGAAGGTGAACCCGAGGCCGAGCGCGTCGAAGCCGAGCGGGAACGGCGAGTACGCGAGCAGGACGAAGAAGCCGATGTTGTAGAAGAGCGCCGCCGCCGCGAGCACGGCCAGTGCGGGCTGCCGCAGCGCCCTGATGGGTGCCGAGAGCCTCGTCGGCTCAGGCCTGGCCGAGGCATCCGCGTCGTCCTTCAGGAACGCGACGATCGCGATGAAGCCCACGGCCATGAGCGCGGCCGTGCCGAAGAACGGGCCGCGCCAGCTGACGTGGCCGAGGAGGCCACCGAGCAGCGGCCCGACCGCGATGCCGAGGCCGAGCGCCGCCTCGTAGAGGATGATCGCCGAGCCCGTGCCGCCCGCGGCGGCGCCCACGATCGTCGCGAGCGCGGTCGAGATGAAGAGCGCGTTGCCGAGGCCCCAGCCGGCGCGGAAGCCGATGACCGACTCGACGTTCTGCGAGAGCCCGGCGGCCGCCGCGAAGACGATGATGAGCGCGAGCCCGATGAGCAGCGTCTTCTTCGCGCCGATGCGGCTCGACAGCCAGCTCGTGCCGAGCATCGCGAGCCCCGTGATGAGCAGGTAGCTCGTGAAGAGCATCTCGGTCTCGGTGGGCGTCGCCCGCAGGCTCTCGGCGATCGCGGGCAGGATGGGGTCGACGAGGCCGATGCCCATGAAGGCGATGACGCACGCGAAGGCGACGGCCCAGACTGCCTTGGGCTGGTGGAGGATCGAGGCGGAGGCACCGTGGGCGGCGTGCGCGGTCACGCGGTGGCTCCGTTCCGCGCGGCGGCGTCGGCCCGCTCGATCCGGGTGCGGATGATCGCGACCGCACGGGCGAGCGTCTCGCGCTCGTCGTCGGCGAGGTCGGCGAAGTAGGGGGCCATCTCGCCGGCGAGCTCGTCGCGCCAGGCGTCGAGCGCGGTGAGGCCCGACGGGTCGGCCGAGATAAGCCAGGCGCGCGCGTCGTTCGCGTCGGCGATGCGACGGATCCAGCCGCGGTCGTCCAGCGCGTGCACGAGCTTCGTCATCGTGGGCTGGCTGACGCGGCTGACGCGGGCGAGTTCGCCGAGGCGCATGGGGCCGAGGTCGCGCAGCACGCTGAGGGTGCGCCAGACCGCCGGGGACTCGGTGTTGTCGGTCGCCGAGGCGGCGAGCCGCGTGAGTCGGTGGTTCACGGCGACGAGATCGCCGATGAGGTCCGAGATTTGCATAGCTTAACTATATAGCCATGCTATGCATATGTCGACCCGCGCGCGCCCCCGGAGACGACGGATGCCCCGTGGTCGAGATCGACCACGGGGCATCCGTGTGCTTGGTGACGCAGGTCACCTCAAGCCGCAAACCCGCTCGCGCGGGCGGCGATTACTTGAGGGTGACGGTCGCACGCTCAGGTATTGCTGCCCTCCGAGAGGGCGGCGATTACTTGAGGGTGACGGTCGCGCCGGCCTCCTCGAGGGCAGCCTTCGCCTTGTCGGCGGTCTCCTTGTTCGCGCCCTCGAGCACGGCCTTGGGAGCACCGTCGACGACGGCCTTGGCCTCGCCGAGGCCGAGCGAGGTGAGCTCGCGGACGGTCTTGATGACCTGGATCTTCTTGTCGCCGGCAGCCTCGAGGATGACGTCGAAGGAGTCCTTCTCCTCGACCTCTTCGGCACCCGCGCCACCGGCAGCGCCGGCAACGGCGACCGGGGCGGCCGCGGTGACTTCGAACTTCTCCTCGAACGCCTTCACGAACTCGCTGAGCTCGACAAGCGTGAGACCAGCGAACTGCTCGAGCAGCTCTTCGGTGGTGAGCTTCGCCATGATGTTTCTCCTATTAGGTGGGGTTTGTGTAACGAGTCCGTCGGGCGCTTACGCGGCCTCGGCGGTCTCCAGCTTTTCGCGAAGCGCGTCGATGGTGGCGGCAGCCTTGCCCATCGTCGCCTTCATCATGCCCGCTGCCTTCGCAAGCAGAACCTCGCGGCTCTCGAGCGAGGCGTACTTGTTGACCTCGTCGGCGTCGAGGGTCTTGCCCTCGAAGACGCCGCCCTTGATCACAAGATTCGGGTTCGCCTTGGCGAAGTCACGCACGGCCTTGGCGGTGGCGACGAAGTCACCATGCACGAAGGCGACGGCGGACGGACCGGTGAGGTCGGCGTCCAGCGTCGTGATCCCCGCGTTGTTCGCGGCGATCTTGGTCAGCGTGTTCTTCACCACGGCGTAGCTCGCGTCCTGACGGATGCTGTTGCGCAGCTGCTTGAGCTGGGCAACCGTCAGGCCGCGGTATTCGGTCAGCAGAACGGCAGCGGAGCTCTCGAACAGGTTCGTGAGTTCGGCAACCGAGGCTTCCTTGTTCGCCATGGCCACTCCTTGTGAATTCAACGTGCACCGCGGAGGCGATGCACGGCCTGGAGCGCTGGAAGCAATGGGGAGAAAGAAAAAAGCTCCGGCGCAGTTGCGCGGAGCTCGGCCCGGATCACCCGGAAAGTCTTCGTCACACCTGCGCGGGCCCTTGCTTTCGCAAGACTTCGGTCGCGTTCGCCCGTTTTCACGAGCGCGCACGACAACCAGCGGTCTTCGGCTCCGTCAAGAGTAGCGGATGCCCCGGGCTCCGCCAAATCCACCGCAGAGGGCTACTCCAGCGGTGCGCGGGAATAGTTGACGAACGTCGACAGTTGACGAATGCAACGACTTTCTCTATAGTTGATGTCGATCAACTACTTATGCAAGGAACCTCTGTGACCTCCACGCTTCCGAACGACCTCGAGACGACACGTACGCCTCGCCAGGTCTTCACCGCCCTCTCGGGCCTCATCATGGGCATGTTCGTCGCCGTGCTCTCGGGCACGGTCGTCTCGACCTCGATGCCCGTCATCATCGCCGACCTCGGCGGCGACCAGTCCGCCTACACCTGGGTCATCACCGCGAGCCTGCTCGCCACGGCCGTCTCCACCCCGATCTGGGGCAAGCTCGCCGACCTCGTCGACCGCAAGATGCTGCTGCAGATCGCGCTCTCGCTCTTCGTCGTCGGCACCGTCGTCGCCGGCTTCTCGCAGTCGACCGGCATGCTCATCGCCGTGCGCGTCGTGCAGGGCCTCGGCGCCGGCGGCCTCATGTCGCTCGTGATGATCGCGGTCGCCCTCATCATCTCGCCGCGCGAGCGCGGCAAGTACATGGGCGTGGTCGGCGGCATCATGGCCCTCGCCACGATCGGCGGGCCGCTGCTCGGCGGCGTCATCACCGACGCCTTCGGCTGGCGCGCCAACTTCTTCATCGGCGTGCCCTTCGCCGTCCTCGCGATCATCCTCATCCAGCGCACGCTGCACCTGCCGAAGCCGAACCGCGAGCGCGTGAAGATCGACTACCTCGGCGCGATCCTCCTCACCGTCGGCGTCTCGCTCCTCCTCATCTGGGTGTCGATGGGCGGCAACCAGTTCGAGTGGAACTCCGTCGAGAGCTTCGCCATCATCGGCGTCTCGGCCGCGGCGATCATCGGTTTCATCGTCACCGAGTTCCTCGTCGAGGAGCCCATCGTGCCGATGACCCTCTTCACGAACCGCACCTTCACCCTCTCGGTGATCGCATCGATCTCGATCGGCGTGGCGATGTTCGCGACGAGCGTCTTCCTCGCGCAGTACTTCCAGCTCGCCCGCGGCGCGACCCCGACCGAGTCGGGCCTCATGACCATCCCGATGATCGTCGGCCAGATGGGCGCCTCGATCGGCATCGGCGCGCTCGTCAGCCGCTTCGGCAAGTGGAAGGGCTGGATGCTCCTCGGCTCCGTGCTCACCCTCGCCGGCGTGAGCCTCATGACGACGCTCCGCTACGACACCGACTTCTCGCTCGTCTCGGTCTACATGTTCGTGCTCGGCGCGGGCCTCGGCATGGTGATGCAGAACCTCACGCTCATCGTGCAGAACGACACCCCCGCCTCGCAGCTCGGCGCGGCGAGCTCGAACGTGAACTTCTTCCGCTCGATCGCGGGCACCATCGGCGTGACGATCATGGGCTCGGTGCTCGCCACCCAGGTCACGGCCCACATCACCGACGGCCTGTCGAAGTTCACGCCGACCTCCGCCGACGAGGTCGACGCGCTCAAGTCGCTCGCGAGCGGCAGCCTGCCGAAGGTCTCCGAGCTGCCCGACACGATCCGCGTGATCGTCGAGGGGTCGTACGGCCACGGCATCGCCGACGTCTTCTGGATCGCCGTACCGCTCGCGGTCGTCAGCCTCATCGCGATCGCGTTCCTCCCGAACAAGCCGCTGTCGACGAAGAACGCCGCGCAGACGCTGGCCGAAGAGGCCGAGCAGGTCGCGATCGACCTCGCCGAGGCCGAGATCGCGGCGCCGGTCACCTCCTCGATCCAGCTCGTCGACGGGTCGGATGCCACGAGCGGCCGCCGCGACGAGGCATCCGCCCGCGATGCCGGAGCCGAAGCCTCAGGAGCCCGCAAGTAGCATGAGCGTCGTGACCGAGCCCACCGCAGCAACCGCCGCCGAGCCCACCGTCGACGAGGCGATCGCCCACGTGGAGGACCAGCTCTCGTTCGTCTTCGGCCGTGCCCGCGCGGTGTGGAAGGAGGCGGCGCAGCAGATCCACCCCGAGCTCAACCCGGCCGGGTACAAGCTGCTCGCGACGGTCGTGCGGCTCGGTTCGACGAACGCGCACGTGCTCACCGAGCTCTTCGACATGGACAAGAGCGTCGTGAGCCGGCAGATCCGCATGCTCGAGGAGGTCGGGCTCGTCGAGAGCCGCCCCGACGAGCGCGACGGCCGGGTGCGGGTGCTCGCGCCCACCCCCCTGGCGGTCGAGCGCATCACCGCCGTGCGGGCCCGCAACCAGTCGCGCCTGCACGCGGTGCTGCGCGAGCGCTCGGTCGCGGAGCTCGAGCTCTTCGCCGAGATGCTCGGCGGGCTCGCCGAGGCGTAGCCGACCCGGAGACGGGTGACGGGGCGGCTCGAGAACCGGTGAGGTCCTCGAGCCGCCCCGTCGTCGTTCCTGCCCGACGGGCTCCGACTCAGCCGGCGTGCAGCGACTGCTGCAGCGCGCCCATGCCGCCGACCAGCGGCAGGTGCACCGTCGACTTCGACGGGTCGAGCATCAGCGTCGTGCCGGGCGCGGGGCGCACGGTGAACTCGTGGTCGCTCGAGAGCACGACGAGCCCGATCTGCGAGCCGGCCGAGAACACGTAGTCCTTCGGTTCGAGCTCGAACGCGAAGTCGTACGCCCTCCCGGGCGTGATCGGGTCGGTCACCGCGGCGGAGTCGCGGTTCTCGACGTCCATCCACCCGCGGGTGATGATCTTCGGCGCGCCGGTCGCCGGGTACTCGACGAGGAGCGCCGTGAGGTTCGCCTTCGGCCGGTCGACCGACAGCCGCAGCGACACCGAGGGCGTGCCGGAGAGGCGCATCGCCTCGCCGAGCACCTCGGTGCGGTAGGCGAGGCGGTTCGGCGACGACGCCGCGGCGGCGAGGTCCGCGGCGAGCAGGCTCGCGTCATCCACGAGGTCTTCGCTCGCCTTCGATCCCGAACGCGACACCGCGATCGTGCCGACCCCGTCGGACGTCGCCGCACCGCCGAGCTTCAGCTTGACCTCCGACATGGCCGGGTCGGGCCACTCGGCGTACTCGGTGAGCGTGCGGTCCTCGCGGACGACGTACGCCTTCGGCAGCGCCTCGACGCCGTTCTCGATGTCGTAGAGGTACCGGGTGAACCATCGGTTCAGCAGGGTGTCGTTCGGGTTGCCGCCGTGGCCGCCCTGGTGCAGGTAGATCTGGTGCGGCACGTCGTTCGCCTTGAGGGCCTCGTAGAGGTCGGCGGCGTTCTTCGTCATGACGTTCCAGTCGTTGAGCCCGTGCGCGACGAGGGTCGCGGCGGTGATCTCGTCGGCGTTCGCGAGATAGTCGCGCTCGTCCCAGAAGGCGCTCTCGTCACCGGTGACGCGATCCTGGTTCGCCCGCAGCTCGTCGATGACCGGCTGGCAGATCTCCTGGTCGAATCGGGTGTAGACGTAGTCGGCGAGCACGTCGAGGTCCTCGCCCTGGTAGCCGCCGGGCGCACGCACCGCACCGTTCGCGCGGTAGTAGTCGTACCAGTTCGAGATCGCCGAGACCGGCACGATCGCGTCGAGGCCCTCCACGCCCGTCGAGGCCACGCCGATCGGCAGGGTGCCGTTGTACGAGGTGCCGATCATGCCGACGCTCCCCGTCGTCCAGTCGGCGGCGACCTCGGTCGTGCGGTCGGGGCTCGTGTACGCCGTCGCCCGGCCGTTCAGCCAGTCGACGACCGCCTTGCCGGCGAGCGACTCGTTCGTGCCGCCCGAGGTGGGGCAGCCCTCCGACCACCCGCTGCCGAAGCCCTCGGCGTGCACCACGGCGAACCCGCGCGGCACCCAGGTGCTCTCGAGCGAGCGCGAGATGGTCGGGCTCGTACGGTTGCGCGGCACGTAGGCGGGCCACGGCTCCTTCTCGCTCGGCGGGTCGCCGATCTCGTGGTCGACCGACCAGTTCGTGACCTGCGAACCTCCGGCGTAGTACGGGCTCAGCTCCATGAGCACGGGAACCTTGAGGCCCGCCGACTCGGTCTCGGGCACCCGGCTCACGTCGATGTGCACGAGGTCGGGCAGGCCGTCGCGGTCGGAGTCGACCTCGCTCTCGACCCACGCCTCCTCGTTCACCCACTCGGCCGAGTTCTTCGTGAAGACGGCCTGCGAGAGGCCGTCGACGAACGTGGGCTCGGCGGGCTCGGGGCTGGCGTACGCGGGCGACGCGATCGCGACGCCCGCGCAGGCGAGCGCGGCCGTCATGGCGACGGCGACGCGTTGACCGCGTCGCCGCCCTGCGGTGGTAGGTACCGCTCGGATCATGCGGATGCTCCTTCGGTCGTGCCGGGGCATGGCCTCCACCCGCGCCGGGCGCGGTGCCACCGCCCCGTGGCTGCTCCACACGCTACGGGCGCGCGCGCACGACACGCCAGACGCCCCGTCGGCGCCGAACCGCGGGCGGGCGCCCGAGATGCCGAACCCGCGCCGCAGTATTCAGGACGAGCGCCCCGATGGCGGCCCACTCGAGGGCATCGACCCGCTCATCCTGAGAAGTGCGGGGCGCGGGCCGGGCGAATCGGCGGCGAGAGCAAGCGAGCGAGCGAGCGATCCGCGCTACTCGGCGGCCGGCGCCGGCGCGGGGGCGGGGGCGGGGGCGGGCGCGGGCGCTGCGGCCGTCACGAGCGGCAGCTCGACCGTGAAGGCGGTGCGCCCCGGCTCGCTCACGACCTCGACCGTGCCGTGGTGCGCCTCGACCACGGCGCGCACGATGGCGAGGCCGAGGCCCGTCGACCCGGCGCGGCGCGAGCGCGAGGCATCCCCGCGTGCGAACCGCTCGAAGAGCGTGGCGCGCACCGACTCGTCGATGCCGGGCCCGTCGTCGACGACCTCGAGCCGGGCGCGATCGCCGTCGACGCGGAGCCGGGCGACGACCTCGGTGCCCGCCGGCGTGTGCAGCCGCGCGTTCGCGAGGAGGTTCGTCAGCACCTGCCGCAGCCGGGCGTCGTCGCCCGAGACCTCGACGGCGTCGTCGGGCGCGTCGACCGACCAGTCGTGGTCGGGGCCAGCGGCCTGCGCATCGCCGACCGCGTCGACCACGATGGCGCGCAGGTCGACCCGTCCGTGCACGAGCTCCCGGCCCTCGTCGAGCCGGGCGAGCAGCAGCAGGTCCTCGACGAGTCCGGTCATGCGCAGCGACTCCGACTCGATGCGCGACAACGCGTGCACGACGTCGTCGGGCAGCTCGCCGCCGTGCAGGCGCGTGAGTTCGGCGTAGCCGCGGATCGAGGCGAGCGGGGTGCGCAGCTCGTGCGACGCGTCGGCGACGAAGCGGCGCACCTTCTGCTCGCTCTGCTCGCGGGCGGTGAGGGCGGAGGCGACATGGCCGAGCATGCGGTTGAACGCGGAGCCGAGGCGTCCGACCTCGGTGCCGTCGTCGTCGACGTCGACCCGTTCGGCGAGCGCGACGTCGCCGCGGTCGAGCGGCAGCTCGGAGACGCGCTGCGCGGTGGCGGTGACGCGCTCGAGCGGGCTGAGCGCCCTCGCGACGATGACCGAGCCGAGGCCCATCGCGACGACGAGCCCCGCGAGCGCGACGATCGTGATGGTCAGGGCGAGCTGCGAGCTGTCGGCGTTCACCTCGGCGAGCGGCAGCGCCAGCACGATCCGCACGCCGTTCCACTCGGTCTGCTCGAGGGCGAGCGCACGGTAGTCGCCGAGCTCGCCGACCCGGATCGAGTGGGGTTCGCCGTCGGTCGGCACGTGGGCGAGCACGTCGGCGAGCTCGGCGGGCAGGTCGAGCACCCGGCCGCCCTCGGTGATGTAGCCGGCCCGCGTCTCGCCGTCGGCGGGGACCAGGGCGGCGAGGGTGCCGGCCTCCTGGCCGGGGATGTTGAGCACGAGCGAGGGTGCCGCAGAGGGGTCGCCGGGGAACCCGGGCGGCTGGCCCGAGATCGCGAGGTTCGCGCGCGAGATCGTCGAATCGAGGTTCGCGTCGAGCCGCGCGACCGAGGAGCTGTGGAACACCGCGACGCTCACGAGGCCGACGACCGCGCTGACCGCGACGAGCAGCGACGCGACGATGACGAGGAGCCGGCGGCGGAGGGTCCACGGACGGCCGCGGCGCGGCGCATCCGCCCCGTCGACGACCGCGTCGGTCGCCCCGGTCGCGACGGCGACGACCGCCTCGCGCGACGCGGCGGCGTGCCCCGGGTCGCCGGGCCGGGTCATCCCGCGGCCTTCAGCATGTACCCGGCGCCGCGGACCGTGTGGATCATGGGGGCGCGGCCGGCGTCGACCTTCTTGCGCAGGTATGAGATGTAGAGCTCGACGACGGACTCCTTGCCGCCGAAGTCGTACGACCACACGCGGTCGAGGATCTGCGCCTTCGAGAGCACGCGTCGGGGGTTGCGCATGAGGTAGCGGAGCAGCTCGAACTCGGTCGCGGTGAGCTCGATCGGCTCGCCGCCGCGCGCGACCTCGTACGAGTCCTCGTCGAGGGTGAGGTCGCCGACGGTGAGCACCGGGTCCTTCGCCTGGGCGAGGGTCAGGGTCGAGCGGCGGATGAGTCCGCGCAGGCGCGCCACGACCTCCTCGAGGCTGAACGGCTTCGTGACGTAGTCGTCGCCGCCCGCGGTGAGCCCGGCGATGCGGTCGTCGAGCGAGTCCTTCGCGGTGAGGAACAGCACCGGCGTCTCGGTGCCGTCGGCGCGCACGCGCTGCAGCACCTCGAGCCCGTCGAAGTCGGGGAGCATGATGTCGAGCACGATCGCGTCGGGCCGGAACTCGCGCGCGATGCGCACCGCGCTGTGGCCGTCGGCGGCGGTGCGCACGTCCCAGCCCTCGTACTTGAGCGCCATCTTCAGCAGCTCGGTGAGCGAGTGCTCGTCGTCGACCACGAGCACCCGCACCATCGAACCGTCGCCCTTGGCGATGGCGGGAGCACGATGGGACGCGGCGGCGGGGGTCGTGGTCATGCTTCCAGTATCCGCACCCCGCTATGCGTTTCCTATGGCTTTCATGAGCGGATGCCGCGCGCCGATCGAGTGCCGATCGGGTGCCGCGGGACATAGCGAGGCCATAGCCCCGCCATCGAGCGGGCACAGCGCGACTGCCTAGCGTCGCGATCGGCGCTCCGTCCCGGGGTGCTCCCCCGTTCCCTCACGACCCCGCTCCCGACCCCTGAGGATGCTCATGTTCTTCACCTATCTCCGGCGCGAGCTCGCCGGCCGCCGCAGGCAGACGGCGATCATCGCCATCGGCATGGCGCTCGCGATCGCCCTCGTCATCATCGTCAACTCCGTCGCCTCGGGGGTGAAGGCCGCGCAGGCCTCCGTGCTCGAGTCGGTCTACGGCGTCGGCACCGACATCACCGTCACCCAGTCGCCCACCCCGCCCGGCGAGGGCGAGGGCGGCGGGCCCCGGTTCGAGTTCGACGCGGGCGCGGGCACCACGGCAGACGGCACCACCGAGCTCAGCCAGTCGCGGCTCAGCGCGGGCTTCGGCTCGAGCACCTTCGACGAGAACGCCCTCGCCACCGTGCAGGGCGTCGACGACGTCGCCGCGGCGGCCGCGACCCTCTCGCTCACGAACACGACGTTCAACGGCGAGATGCCCGACTTCAGCCGGATGCAGGGCACCGACGGCGGCCCCGCCACCGACGAGGGCACCGGCCAGGCCGCTCCCCCGCAGGGCGGGCCCGACGGCGCCGGCGGCAGCGCCTTCGACGTCGACTCGTTCAGCGTGCTCGGCCTCGACCCCGCAGCCGACGCGATCGGCCCGCTCTCGGCCGTCTCGCTGACCGACGGCCGCGCGCTCGACGAGGGCGACACCGGCGCGAACGTCGCCGTGCTCGACGCCGACTACGCGACGAGCGCCGAGCTCGCGACCGGCGACACGCTCGACCTCGGCGGCACCGAGTTCGAGATCGTCGGCACGGTGACCTCCAACGCCGCCGACTCGGCGAGCGCGGCGAACGTCTACATCCCGCTCGACGTCGCCCAGACCCTCTCGGGCGAGGAGGGCATGATCTCGAGCATCTCGGTGCAGGCGACCTCGTCGACCGACATCGCGCAGGTGCAGGCCGACCTCGAGGCCGCACTGCCCGACGCGACCGTGTCGACGCAGGAGGACCTCGCCTCGAGCGTCTCGGGATCGCTCTCGACGGCGTCGAGCCTCGTGTCGAACCTCGGCCTCTGGCTCTCGCTCGCCGTGCTCGTCGCGGCGTTCCTCATCGCCATCCTCTTCACCATCTCGGGCGTCACCCGGCGCACCCGCGAGTTCGGCACGCTGAAGGCGATCGGCTGGTCGAACCGCCGCGTCGTCGGCCAGGTCGCGGGCGAGTCGCTCGTGCAGGGGCTCATCGGCGGCGCCGCGGGCCTCGTGATCGGCCTCGTCGGCATCGCGGTGATCAACCTCGTCGCGCCCACCCTGTCGGGCAGCGCCTCGGGCGGCGGATTCGAGATGGCCGCCGGACCCGGCGGTGCGGCCGGCCCGGGCGGTGCGACGGGCGGCGACGCGGCCGGCGGGCGGGCGTTCGGCCCCATGGGCCAGACCGCCGCGGCGACGACCGAGGTCGTGCTCAACGCCCCCGTCACGGTGTCGGTGATCGCGATCGCGATCGGCATCGCGATCCTGGGGGGCCTCCTCGCGGGCGCGATCGGCGGCTGGCGCGCCGCTCGCCTGCGCCCCGCCGAGGCGCTCCGGAGCGTCGGCTGACCCGGCTCCGTCCACGCCACGACGGCATCCACCGCATCGACACGACCACCACCGAGGACACCATGTACACACTCACGAAGCTCACGAAGACGTACCGGCAGGGCAACCGCGCGGTGCACGCCCTGAAGAACGTCGACCTCACGATCCGCACCGGCGAGCACGTCGCGATCCAGGGGCCGACCGGCGGCGGCAAGTCGACGCTGCTGCAGATGCTCGGCGGGCTCGACCGGCCGACGTCGGGCACGATCAGCATCGGCGACGACGAGATCTCGAAGATGCCCGACGCGAAGCTGGCGAAGATCCGTGCGAAGGAGATCGGGTTCGTCTTCCAGAACTTCAACCTCATCCCCACGCTGACCGCGCAGGAGAACGTGGAGACGGCGCTCGAGCCCCTCGCCGTGGGCGGCGCCCGACGTGCGGAGCGCGCCGCGGCGGCGCTCGCCGCGGTCGGGCTCGCAGATCGCGCCGGCCACCTGCCGAGCGAGCTCTCGGGCGGCCAGCAGCAGCGCGTCGCGATCGCCCGTGCGCTCGTGAAGGAGCCCGAGGTGCTCCTCGCCGACGAGCCGACCGGCGCGCTCGACGAGGAGACCCGCGACGAGATCCTCGAGATCCTCGAGGGCATCCGCCGCGACCGCGGGCTGACGCTCATCGTGGTCACCCACGATTCCGCGGTCGCCCGCCGCGCCGAGCGCCGCCTGCACATCACGGCGGGCACGGTCACCGAGCGCTGAGCCGTGCAGGGCGGATGCCCCGGCCGCACGCGCGGCCGGGGCATCCGGTTCGCCTGCTCGCGGTCGCGAGATCTCCGCGATCGCCTCCCCCGGAGCTCTCGCGAGGCTCCGGAATCGCTGGGCGCTTCGCGGATCGCGACGGCGGCGCGGCGGAACCGACGTACGGTGGATCGAGTGGATGACGTGAACGAACCCGGCGGCACCGTCGACGAGCCGTCGGCGGCGCAGGCGGCCGAACCGACGGCCCCGGCCGCCCCGGCCGCCGAGCCCGCGGCGACCGAACCCCGGACGACCGGACCCGCGACGCCGCGCGCCGCGGTGCGGCCGAGCCGGCGGGTGTACCTGCGGCGACGCCTCCTCGTGGGCGGCGCGCTCGTCGTAGTGCTCGCGCTCCTCGCCTGGGGCGTCGCGGCCATCGTCATCGCGGCCACCGCGCCGCGCGGTCCCGGCACGCAGGGCGGCGACGGCAGCCATCCGAACGCGGCAGCCCTCGAGCTCGACCCCGAGCTCCCCGCCCCCGTGCTGCGCCAGCTCGAGTACGTGCGCGAGCACTGGGACGCCGACGAGAGCGAGCGCTACGGCGTGCTCGGCGACGACGACTGCGTGAACTTCACCTCGCAGACCCTCATCGAGCGCGGCTGGCTGCCCGACGAGGAGTGGTGGTACTCGGAGGACGGCGACGCGTACGCCCACTCCCCCGCCTGGCGCTCCTCGACGCTGTTCCGCGACTACCTCGCCGCGCACCCCGAGCGGGCGACACCACTCGACGACACGCAGCGTGCGCAGGTGCGGCCGGGCGACATCGTGCAGTTCGACTGGGACGCCTCGGGCGACCGCGACCACACCGCGATCGTCACCGCGGTCATCGAGGACGACGAGGGGAACGTCGACGTCTTCTACGGCGGCCACACGGATGCCACGTGGGACCGCTCGGTCGACGACCACCCCAACCATCCCGAGACGCAGGTGAGCTACTGGAGCGTCATCGGCTGAGCGGTGCGGGGTCGAACAGCGGTCGAACCGGGGTCGAACCGCGGTCGCGTCAGATGAGGTCGTGCCGCAGCGCCCACGCGGCCGCGGCCGCCCGCGAGGGGACCCCGAGCTTGGTGCGGATGTTCGCGAGATGCCGGTGCACCGTGTGCGGGCTCAGCAGGAGACGCGCGGCGATCTCGGCGTCGGTGTCGCCCCGGGCGACGAACCGCAGCACCTCCCGCTCGCGCGCGGTGAGGCCGGTCGCGCCGACGGGCTCCGACCTCGATCCGGCGTTCGGCGCCTCGACCGGCGCGCCGAGGGAGGCGAGGGTCTCGCGTGCGACGGAGTCGGCGTCGCCCCGCCACGGGAAGTGATCGTCGCCCTCGAGCCCGACGAATCGTGCGTCGCGGATCCGTGCGGCCACGTCTTTGCCGAGCGCGAACGGAATCGCCCGGTCGGCGCGGCGGTGCAGCACGAGCGTCGGCGCCCGAACATCGGCGAGGTGCGGCGTCGCGTCGACCTCGTACACCGCCTGCAGTGACGCGAGTGCGACCTCCCGCGAGGCCGACCTCCGCTGGAACTCGACGAACTCGGCACGCTCCTCGGCCGTCGCGTCCGGCAGGAACAGGTCGGCCAGCACCCGCGAGCCGAGACCCCAGTGCTGCTCGATGATGCCGAGCATCGCCGCCCGGGCGGCCGGCGGCGCGAGATCCGCCCCACAGGCGTACGTGCCGTAGAGCACGAGGGCATCGACACGTCCGGGATGCCGCGCCGCGAACAGCGAGGCCACGCCGCCGCCCGACGAGCCGCCGAAGAGCGCGATCGGCCCGTCCGCGGAGTCGTCCGCGGCCGCATCGACGACCGCCTCGAGCACCGCGAGCTCCTCGTCGAGGGTGCGTGGAGGGGTGGCGTCCCGATCGGACCTCCCGGTGCCGGGACGGTCGTAGCGGATGACCGTGCGGTGGCGCGCGAACTGCTCGACGAAGCGCCGGAACCCCGCGTTACGCCAGTCGAGCTCCAGGTGGCTCGACCACCAGCCGCCGATCACGAGCGGCGGCCCGGCACCGACGGCCGACCACGCGATCGAACGACCGTCGAGCTCGGCGTGGTGGACGACCTGGTCTTCAGGTTGCACGGCGTCAGTCTACGAACGCGAGGGACGCTCGGCACTACTTCACGAGCGCCGGCCGCGCATCGGCAGCGAGCGCGCGGACCCGTTCGACCTCGGCGAGATGCTCGCGGAGCAGGGCGCGTGCTCCCGAGAACTCCGGGGTGTCTTCATCGCTGACGAGCACCGGCACGTACTCGCCGGGCAGCAGCAGTTCCTCTCCGACGCCGTCGGGGGCGCGGACGACGCGGAGCATCCCGGCGCCGGCCTGCTCCTCGAGCCAGATGCGGCCGCTCTGCTCGGGCACCCCGGCGAGCTCGGCGAACGTCTCCGCATCGACGGGGCCCGCGTCGAAGATCACGCGGTAGTAGCCGCGCTCACGGCCGACGGCGATCGAGTCGCCGATGCTGCGGGTGGATTCGGATGGGGTGTTCATCGGTGGCTCCTCGGATTCGTGCGTCGCCGGATCGCGACGTTCCGATTCCACCGCCGACGACGCAGGGCGCGCGTCGCATCTTCAGGCCAGTTCGGCATGGCCCGTCGGGGCCACCCACGCCGGCTCGCAGGCGCTCCGCTCAGGGCCGCTCGAAGTCGTACTCCTGGAACTCGGCGACCTCGGGCACCCATCGGCCCTCGAGGAAGCCGACGTGCGCGGGGTGCGCGTTGTAGGCGTCGTACGCCGCCTGGTCGGCGAACACCATGCCGAAGCGGTGGGTGAACGTGCTCTTCGGGCTGACCTGGCGGCTGATCGCGAAGTCGGCGACCCCGGGGATGCCGGTGAGGGTCTCGCGCGCGGTGGCGAAGAACTCCTGCTCCGCGGCGGAGCCGGGCTCGTGGACGAGCCGGAAGACGACGGTGTGCTCGATCGACATGGGACCCCTACTGGTTCGAGAAGGCGGCGTCGAAGGAGGCCGTCGGTCGCGGGAACAGCTTCGAGCGGATGAATCCGACGGCCTCGGCCGCGCCGTGCAGCCGGTCCATGCCGGCGTCCTCCCACTCGACCGAGATCGGGCCGGTGTAGCCGATCGCGTCGAGCGCGCGGAACGCGTCCTCCCAGGGCACGTCGCCGTGCCCCGTCGAGACGAAGTCCCAGCCGCGCCGGGGGTCGCCCCACGGCAGGTGCGACCCCATGATGCCCGCGCGTCCCGTCGCGGGGCGCAGCCGCGTGTCCTTGCAGTCGACGTGGTAGATGCGGTCGGCGAAGTCGACGATGAACCCGACCGGGTCGATGCCCTGCCACATCATGTGCGACGGGTCCCAGTTGAAGCCGAACGCGGGGCGCCGGTCGATCGCCTCGAGGGTGCGCACGCTCGTCCAGTAGTCGTACGCGATCTCGGAGGGGTGCACCTCGTGCGCGAAGCGCACGCCCTCGGCGTCGAACACGTCGAGGATGGGGTTCCAGCGGTTCGCGAAGTCCTCGTAGCCGGCGTCGATGACGCTCGCGGGCACCGGCGGGAACATCGCCACGTACGGCCAGATCGACGAGCCGGTGAAGCCGACGACGGTGTCGACGCCGAGCATGCGGGCGACACGCGCCGCGCGCTTCATGTCGTCGGCGGCGCGCTGCCGGACCCCCTCGGGGTCGCCGTCGCCCCACGTGTACGGGCGCACGATCGCCTCGTGCCGGAAGTCGATCGGGTCGTCGCAGACAGCCTGACCCGTCAGGTGGTTCGAGATCGCGTGCACGGAGAGCCCGTGCCGCTTCAGGATCTCCTGCCGCTCGGCGAGGTAGCCCGGCTCCTCCTCGGCGAGCTTCAGGTCGAGGTGGTCGCCCGAGCACGCGATCTCGAGGCCGTCGTAGCCCCACTCGGCGGCGAGGCGCGCGACCTCGGCGAAGGGCAGGTCGGCCCACTGACCGGTGAAGAGGGTCACGGGGTGGGTGGCGGTCATGCCGGGTTCCTTTCGTCCTGCAGCGCGGTCAGGTATCGGATGCTCCGTGCCGCCAGTTCGTCCTGCGAGGGGGCGAGCGGGCGCCACACCGAGGCGGCGACCGCGATCGTCGCGTTCTCGCCGGTGAAGCTCTCGAGCCCGAGTGCGCCGGTGTACCCGACGTCGTCGAGCGCGTCGAGGAACGCGGGCCAGTCGAGGTGGTCGTCGCCCACGGCGCCGCGGTCGTTGCCGCAGACCTGCACGTAGGCGAGGTTCGTGCCGGCCGCTCGGATCGCGTCGCCGATCGACTTCTCCTCGATGTTGAGGTGATAGCTGTCGAGGGCGAGTCCGAGGCCGGGGCCGAGCAGCGGCCCGAGCGCCTCGAGGGCCTGCTCGACGGTGTTCACGAGACTCGTCTCATACCGGTTCAGCGGTTCGATCGCGAGGCGGATGCCTCGGTCCTCCGCCTTGCGGACGACCGGCGCGAGGCTCGCGCGCAGCTCGCGGTACCTGGCCTCGCGCTCCTCGGCGTCCATGCGCCACGCGCGGCCGGTGGCCGCCGTGAAGGGGCCGGCCACGACCGGGGAGCCGAGGCGCTCGGCGACGCCGAGGCAGTGCACGAGGTAGTTCTGGGTGGCCACGATCTCTGAGCCGGGCGCGGCGACCAGGTTGCGGCCGGGGCCCATCGCGCCGATCACGATCGGGGCGAGGCCGTGCTCCGCCAGCAGGTCGGCCGCGGCATCCGCCGACCAGTCGCCTGGGCTCTCGACCGGCAGCTCGATCGCGCCGAAGCCGAGCTCGGCCGCCTTGGCGGCGAGCGCGGGAAGGTTCTCATCGGTGAGGGGCGAAGCCCACACCCAGGTGTTGACGCCGATGGTGCGGCGCATGCTGCCTCCTTGCAGACTCCGTCGGTCGCGTAGCGAGCGTATCGATCGCCCGCGCTGTGGTCGAGGAACGGAGCGTATCGAGACCTCCCGGTCTCGATACGCTCCGTCGTCACTCCCCGAACATCGATCGGATCACGGGGTTACGGGACGATCCGGTCCTCCCAGACCTGCGGGTAGCCGGGCAGGTCCTCGCCGCCGAACTTCGCGTAGTGGCCGTCGGGCATGTTCTCGTTGAGGGCGAGGTACTCGTCGACCTCCTCCGCGGTGATCGGCGACTGGGGCAGCACCCACTCGCTCGGCACCTCTTCGCCGGCGAAGATCTTCTGCGCGGCGAGGAGCGGCGTGCGCCACTGGAAGTTCGAGTACACCGGCGCGAGGCCCGTGAGCCCGGTCTCCTTCCACTTGCGGAGGAAGCTCATCTCGTCCTCGCCCGTCATGACGGGGTAGTCGACGCCGGCGTCCTCGAACGCCTCGATGGCGGCGACGGCGCCGTCACCGGCGTCCATCCAGATGCCCTGGACGTCGCCCTTGGCGAGCTCGTCGGAGATGATCTTCTTGATCTCCGCCGGGTCGGCCCCGGTGAAGTAGTCGACCGCCTCGATGCCGGCCTCGTCGAACAGCTTCTCGGCCGCGGCCCAGCGCTGCTCGAGCACGTCGACACCCGGCAGGATGCGCAGCGCCACGACCTTGTCGCCCTCGTCGAGCTCGTCGATGAGGAACTCGGCCGTGTCGATGCCCCACGCGAATCCTCCGATGGGGTGGATGAACGTGACGGGGCAGTCGGTCTGCACGCCGCGGTCGAACACGATGACCGGCTTGCCGGTGTCGCAGGCGCGCTCGACGGCCGGCGTCATCGCCGCCGTGGAGTTCGGCGAGATGATGAAGACGTCGCAGCCGCCCTCCTCGATGAAGTAGTCGATGTCGGCGATCTGCGTGTCATCGGAGTCCTGCGCGTCGCGCGTCTCCATCTCGCTGATCACGCCGGCCTCCTGGAGCACCTTGAGCTGTTCGTTCATGGTGATCCAGCCGGTCGTGCGCCACGGGTTGGAGATCGAGGCGTTGGCGAAGCACGCCTTCTTGGCGCCCTCCGAGGCGAACTCCGAGGTGTCGACCATCTCGGCGTTGATGTGCTGCAGCCAGGGCTGCCCTTCGGGGCCCTCGGGCACGACGTCGCGCTCGGCGTCCTGCTTGTCGAAGAGCTCCTGGTCGAACCACTCGACCGACTCCTCCGTGGCGGCGGCGTCATCGCTCGGCGCTGCCACGTTGGGGTCGGTCGTGCAGCCGGCCATCGTCAGCAGCGCGAGGGCGCCGACCATTGCGGATGCCACCGTGTACCTGCGTCGCATCACGAACCTCCTTTGGTTTCGTTGTCAGCCCTCGACGTCGAGGGAATGGGTGCAGGGCGAGCGGATGCGGGGGCATCGCGCTCCTCCGCCGGTGCCGGCGAAGTCTGGGTCGCCGCGTCGGGCGAGGTCTCGGTGCCCGCGTCGGGCGAGGTCGGGCTCGTGGCATCCGTCGATGCCTCGATGCCGCGACCGCGGCGGCGCGCGCGGAAGGTCGTCGCCGAGTACGCGACGGCGAGGATGATGATCGCGCCCTGCACCGCGTCGCGGTACGTCGAGGGCACGCCGGCGAAGTTCAGCACGGTGAAGAGCGCTTCGAGGGCGAAGGCGCCCGCGGCCGCCGCGACCACCCAGCCGCGACCGCCGCCGAGCACGACGCCGCCGAGCACGACCGCGGTGATCGCGATGAACTCGTAGCCGCGCCCGACCGAGGGGTGCACACCGGCGTAGCCGACGAGCAGCACGCCCGCGATCGTCGCCGAGAGCGAGGAGATCATGAAGGTCGACGTCTTCACCCACCAGTTGCGGGTGCCGGAGAAGCGCGCCGTCGTCGGGTTGTCGCCGAGGGCGATGATCGTGCGCCCGAAGGGCCGCTTCGAGAACCAGATCGCGGCGGCGAGCACCACGGCGAGCACCACGACCGACCAGGGCAGGATATCGATGACCGGGATGCCGCGGATGCCGCCGCGACCGATCTCGCGGAACCCGTCGGCGGGGTTGCCGGTCGCGGCGCCGCCCGTCCAGTAGAGGGTGCCGCCGAGCAGGGCGAGCATCATGCCGAGCGTGACGATGAAGCTCGGCACCTTGAGCATCGTGACGATGAGCCCGTTGACGAGGCCGATGAACGCGCCGAAGGCGAGCATGAGCGCGAGCACCGGCAGCGACTTCGCCTCGTCCTGCCCGATCAGGTTGCCGGCGATGACGACCTGCGCGGTCACG
This sequence comes from Agromyces sp. NPDC057679, assembly GCF_042799635.1. Lineage (NCBI taxonomy): Bacteria > Bacillati > Actinomycetota > Actinomycetes > Micrococcales > Microbacteriaceae > Agromyces > Agromyces sp. NPDC057679. Next base: position 1,023,228 of record NZ_JBHVIK010000001.1, read on the forward strand.
ACCGAGCCCATCGAGAGGTCGAACTCGCCGCCCACGATGACGAAGTACTGGCCGATCGCGACGATCGCGACGGGCGCGACCCGCTGGATGAAGCGGATGAACTGCGACGGTTCGGCGAACGACGGGTTCAGCAGCGCGATCGCCACGAGCAGCACGATGAGGAGGAGGAACACGGCGCCGCGAGGGCTCACCAGGGTGCGGCCGAGGTCGGCGAGACGGGCCCCCAGGCTCGGGCGGTCGGATGTCACGGCGCTCATGCCGCGCCTCCCTTCGTTGCCGGGGCGGCGGGTTCGCCGGCCGCGGGCGGCTCGGCCCCCGCGGTGAATCTCGGCCGTCGCCGGTCGACGGAACGGCTCGTGTACACGGCGACCGCCGCGACGATGACGACGCCGCGGACGACGTCCTTCAGGAAGGGGTTCACCTGCATGACGCTCATCACGTTGTCGACGACCGCGAAGATCGCCACACCGCCGATGGTGCCCCAGATCGACCCGCGGCCGCCCATGAGCAGGGTGCCGCCGAGCACGACCGCGGCGATCGAGAGCAGGTCGTAGCCGCCCTGGGTGCCGACGACCGGGCTGCCGACGCCGAGCCGGCTCGCGAGGAGGAGCCCTGCGAGGGCCGCGGTGATCGAGCACAGCACGTGGGCGACGATGAGCGGGCGGGCGGTGCGGATGCCGGAGAGTCGCGCCACCTGCTCGTTGCCGCCGACCGCGAACATGTGGTTGCCGGTGCGGGTGCGGGCCAGGAAGAACGCGGCGGCGAGCGCGACGACGAGCATGAGCAGCGTCGACACGGGCACCGGGCCGACGCCGGTCGCACCGATCAGCTGGAACTCCCACGGCACCTCCCCGCTCGTGCCCTTGTAGTTCGTGTCGAGGTAGCCCTTGATGATGAGGCCCGTGCCGAGCGTCGCGATGAAGCCGTTCACCTTGAGCTTCGTCACGATGAGCCCGTTCGCGAGGCCGATGACGGCCGCCACCACGAGCACCACGAAGACCGCGAACGGGATGTTCGCCGGGTTGCCGGCCATCAGGTCGGCCGCGATGAGGCTCGAGAGGCTCACCACGTACGGCACCGAGAGGTCGAGCGAGGCGCAGAGGATGACGAGGGTCTGCCCGATGGCGACGAAGCCGAGCACGCTCATGCCGGTGAGGATGTCGCGGATGTTGCCGGCGCTGAAGAAGTTGCGGCCGACCGTCGCGACGAGGATCGCGCCGACCGCGATGACGGCGACGAGCGCGATGCCGACGATGAGGGTCGAGTCGAGCCGGCGGCGCGAGCTTGCGCGGCGGGGGGCCCTGGTGGGGGTGGCGGTGCTCATCGCAGCTCCTCTCCCCCGACGCGGAGTGTGCCGGTGGCGGCGCCGAGGATGGTCGCCTCGTCGCTGCGCGCCGGCAGTTCTGCCGAGGCGCGGCCGTCGTGCATGACGATGATGCGGTCGGACATGCCGATCACCTCGGGGAGCTCGGACGAGATCATGAGGATGGCGACCCCTTCTTTGGCGAGTCGTCGCATGAGGGTGTAAACGGCGACCTTCGCGCCGACGTCGATGCCTCGGGTGGGCTCGTCGAGGAGCACCACGCGCGGCTTCGTGGCGAGCCACTTCGCGAGCACGACCTTCTGCTGGTTGCCGCCGGAGAGGTACTGCACCTCCTGGTCGAGGCCGCGCGAGGCGAGTTCGAGCGAGGAGAGCACGCCCGGCAGTTCGCGCCGGGTGTCGCGGGTGCGCCGCGAGAACACCGAGCGGATCACGAGGAGCGCGTTGTCGGTGATCGACTGGTTGAGCGCGAGACCCTGCGCCTTGCGGTCCTCGGTGATGAGGGCGATGCCCCGCTTCACCGCCTGGCGGGCCGAGCCGAGCCGCACGGGCTCGCCGTCGAGGAGCATCTCGCCGCGGGTGAACGGCACGACGCCGAACACCGCCTCGACGAGTTCGGTGCGCCCCGAGCCCTGGAGGCCCGCGACGCCGACGATCTCTCCCGCGCGGAGCTCGAGGTCGACCCCGTCGACGTACGCGTTGCCCGCGCCGCGGAGTTCGAGGCGCGGTTCGCCGGGCACGGTGCCCGGTTCGGCCTCGGGGAAGTACGCGGAGATCGGGCGGCCGACCATGCGGCGCACGAGCTCGTCGGTGTCGAGCTCGGCGGCCGGGCCGCTCGAGACGAGCGCCCCGTCCTTCAGCACGGTGATCGTGTCGCAGAGGTCGAAGATCTCCTTCAGGCGGTGCGAGACGTAGAGGATCGCGACGCCGCGCGCCTGCAGCCGTCGCACGATCGTGTAGAGCAGCTCGACCTCGTGGTCGGCGAGGGCGGCGGTCGGCTCGTCCATCTGGATGACACGGGCGTCGACCGAGAGCGCCTTCACGATCTCGACGATCTGCTGCTCGGCGACGGTGAGGGTGCGCACCGGGGCATCCGCGTCGATGGAGTCGATGCCGAGCTCGGCGAGGAGCGCCCGGGTCTCGGCGAGCATCGCCTTCTTGTCGACGAGGCCGCGGCGCTTGGGCTCGCGACCGAGGAAGACGTTCTGGGCGACGGTGCGCTCGGGCAGGAGGTTGAACTCCTGGAAGACGGTGGCGAGCCCCTGCCGCGCGGCCTGCACCGGGTGGGTGAACTCGACCTCGGTGCCGCCGAGCGTGACGGTACCGGCGTCGCGCTCGTACACGCCCGCGAGGATCTTCATGAAGGTCGACTTGCCCGCGCCGTTCTCTCCGACGAGGCCGTGCACCTCGCCGGCGCGGAGCGTGAGCCCCACGCCGCGCAGCACGGTGACGCCGAAGAAGGACTTCTCGAGCCCCTCGGCCACGAGCACCGCTTCGCCGCTCATGCCGGCACCTCCACCCAGTCGCGTCGTTCGGCCGAGGCGAGCACCGCTTCGGTGATCTGCGCGGCGCGCAGCCCGTCGGCGAATCCCGGCAGCCCGTCGGGCGCTGCACCGTCGATCGCGGCGTAGGCGTCGGCGACGAAGGCGTTGAACGCGTCCTGGTAGCCCATCGGGTGCCCGGCGGGCACGATCGCGAGGCGGGCGGCGTCGGCGCTCAGGCGGCTCGCGTCGCGTTCGATGACGCTGGATGCCTCGGTGCGGCCGAGCCACAGGGTGTCGGGCCGCTCCTGCTCGAAGCGCACGCTCGCGTCGGTGCCGGCGAGTTCGATCGAGAGGGCGTTCTTACGGCCCGGGGCGACCTGCGAGACGAGCAGGGTGCCGAGCGCGCCCGAGTCGAGTTCGACGACGAGGGCGACGAGGTCTTCGGTCTCGATGCCCGAGTGGGTGGCGCGGTCGGCGTAGACGGTGCGGCTCGCGGCGTTCAGCCGCACGATGCGCTCGCCGGCGACGAACTCCACGAGGTCGACGAGGTGCGAGCCGATGTCGGCGAACGCCCGCGACGGGCCGCCCACGGCCCGGTCGACCCGCCAGTCGTCGTCATGCGGGGCGGCGAGCCAGTCTTGAAGATAGGCGCCGTGCACGCTGAGCAGGCGGCCGGCCTCACCGGCGGCGACCCGCGCTCGTGCTTCGCGCGCCATGGGGTGGAAGCGGTAGACGAACGGCACCGCGGCGACGAGGCCCCGGGCGTCGGCGAGCGCGACGAGCTCGGCGGCGTCGGCCGCGGTGGTGGCGAGCGGCTTCTCGCAGATCACGTGCTTGCCGGCCTCGAGCGCCGCCCGGGCGAAGCCGGCGTGGGTCGCGTTCGGGGTGCAGATGTGCACGATCTCGACGGCGGGGTCGGCGAGCAGGGCCTCGAAGGACTCGAAGGCGGCGCCGATCCCGAGTCGCTCGGCGGCCACTGCGGCCCGCTTCGGCGAGGAGGAGGCGGCGCCGACGAGTTCGGCTCGGGCGGCACGGGCTGCGCGCGAGTGCACGGCGGCCATGAAGCCGCCGCCGACGAAGCCGGCACGTTTCGTGCGGGCTGGGGCGGTGACGTCCGTTGTCATGGGGACATGCTGACACACGTCCGCCACCTTTTGCTAGTCCTTCGGCAAAAGTTGTTCGTTCGAGATCAACATGTCAGTTGACCCACTAAGGGAAGTCGGTGTGCTTTACTCAGTGTCATGGTCGACATCAGCCGCGGATCGGCGCTCGGAACCTCAGGTGCGAGCGAGCTGTTCCAGTTGCTGCGCGACGGCGCCCCGCGCACGCGCGCCTCGCTCGCCCAGTCGACCGGGCTCGCCCGCTCGACCATCGCCGCGCGGGTCGACGAGCTCATGCGGCTCGGCCTCGTCTCGCCCGTCGCCGACGCGGCCTCGACCGGCGGAAGGCCGCCCTCGCAGTTCGCGCTGAACCCCGCGGCCCGCATCGTGCTCGCCGCCGACCTCGGCGCCTCGCACGCCACGCTCGCCGTCACCGACCTCACCGGCACGGTGCTCGCCGAGCACTCCGAGCGCATGGACATCGCCCAGGGCCCCGAGCCCGTGCTCGGCTGGATGGTCGAGCAGGGCCTCGCCCTCATCGAGGGCCTCGGCCGCACCCGGCACGAACTCGTCGCGATCGGCATCGGCGTGCCCGGCCCCGTCGAGCACTCGACCGGTCGCCCCGTGAACCCGCCCATCATGCCCGGCTGGGACCGCTTCGACGTGCCCGGCTGGGTGCAGCAGCACCTCGAGGTGCCCGTGCTCGTCGACAACGACGTCAACATCATGGCGCTCGGCGAGCAGGCCATCGCCTGGCCGCAGACCGAGCACCTGATGTTCGTGAAGGTCGCGACCGGCATCGGCTCGGGCATCATCTCGGGCGGACTGCTGCAGCGCGGCGCGCAGGGCATCGCGGGCGACATCGGGCACATCCGCGTGGCGCGCGGCAGCGAGGTGCCCTGCCACTGCGGCAATCGCGGATGCCTCGAGGCCCTCGCCTCCGGCCCGGCCATCGCACGGGCGCTGCGCGAGCAGGGTCTCGACGCGGCATCCGGCAGCGACGTCGTCGAGCTCGTCAAGCGCGGCGACATCGACGCGATCCAGGCGGTGCGCCAGGCCGGCCGCGACATCGGCGAGGTGCTGACCGCCTGCGTGAGCTTCGTGAACCCCTCGGTCATCGCGATCGGCGGCTCGATGGCGCGCGCGGGCGAGCACCTCATCGCGGGCGTCCGCGAGGTCGTCTACACCCGGTCGATGCCGCTCGCGACCGAGCACCTCGCGATCGTGCAGTCGGCGGCCGCCGAGAACGCCGCCGTGCTCGGAGCGGCGATGCTCGCCATCCACCACGCGCTCTCGCCCGAGGGCATCGACGCGCTCGCCGCGCGCTGACCCCGGGGCATCCTCGCGCCCTCGCGGCCGCCTGCGGCCCGCACCCGGCCCGACGGCCGCGCGGCACCCTCGTCGATCGCTCACGAGGATGCCGCGCATCGAGCCGATTCGGCGTCAGAACCGCAGGTCGCGCAGGTAGTCGTACCCGACGTCGGCGGTCTGCAGCGGGGTGACGTCGGGGGTGTCGTTCTCGACGATGTACTCCTCGACCGCGTGCGCACGGAAGATCCGCGCGAAGTCGATCGTGCCGGTGCCGAGGTCGGCCATGTCGCCGCCCGTGTGGCGGTCCTTGACGTGGAACTGGCGCACGCGCTGCGGCGCCTGGTCGATCACGTCGATCGCGAACTGCTCGGGATCGGCGGCGCCGTCGCCGCTCTGGATGCCGCCGGTGACGACCCAGTAGAGATCGGCCTCGAGGTGCACGAGGGCGGGGTCGAGGCGCTCGGTGAGCACCTGCCACGGGGTGAGCCCGCCGCCGAGGTCGGTCGTGAACTCGTGCGCGTGGTTGTGGTAGCCGTAGGCGATGCCGTACGACGCGGCGGCCTGCGCCTCGGCGTTCATCGTGTCGGCGAGCTGCTGCCAGTCGGCGAGCGCCCCCGAGGCGAAGTACGGCACGTTGAGGTAGCGCTGGCCGAGCGTCGCCGCGTTCTCGAGCTTCTGCTCGAGGGCGGCGGCATCGGGCGAGGTGCCGTCGTGCGACGAGGTCGCCCGGATGCCGATCTCGTCGTAGAACGAGCGCAGCTCGGCGGCGGTGCGGCCGAAGTAGCCGAGCGCCTGTTCGACGCGCGGGTAGCCGAGGTCCGCGATCGCGCGCAGCGTGGTGTCGTAGTCGCCGGGGCCCCAGGGCGCTCCGAGTCCCTCGCGCACCGTCCACAGCTGGAGGCTGATCTTGCCCGGGGGCACCCGCTTCCACGGCTTCTTGGCGACATCCGCCATCGCCGGCGCCGCGCCGGCCGAGAAGGTCGCCATCGCGGCCGTCGCGCCCAGTGCGCCGAGGAGGAGCCCGCGTCGGCTCACCCCGCGCTCCTGCAGTGATGCGCGAAGTGCGCCCGTCCCGTCATGTCCGTAGCACATGCTGTTCCTTCCGTCTCATCGTCGAGAGTTCCGTGCTCGAACACTGTCGCTCACTTTTGTCGCAGCGTCAATCAAAAGTCGCTTGTGATTACCACAGAAGTCGCTGGTGATACATCCGAACCGGACGCGACGGCCTCGACGGCGCGGTCCAGCGCGACGCCGAACACGGCGACGCACCGCGCCCGAGCCGACGAGGAGACGGGCGGACGGGTTGCGGGACTACGCCGGCGCGCCGAGCCAGACGACGAGCGCCGCGAGCGCCAGCAGGTTGCCGACGACCCCGGCCCAGAAGACCCGGCGGAAGCTGCGCTTGCGGGTCTTGTGCCGGAACAGCTGCTGCGCCGCGAGCGCGCCCGGCCATCCGCCGGCGAGGTCGACGAGGTGCAGGGTGCGTTCGGCGATACGGCCCGCTCCCCGCTTCGCGGCCGCCTTGTCGATGCCGTAGGCCGCGAAGGCGACGACCGACCACGTCCCGTACCAGGCGCCGATCCACCACGGCACCGCCGCGAGCGCGAGGGCGCCGACGAGCAGCGCGGCGAAGCCGACGAGCACCCCCCAGCTGAGCGTTGCGGGCAGCGGACGCGAGAGGTCGCGGTCGCTCCGGACGGCGCGGGACGGCCCGCGCTGCACCGTTCTCGGATCACCTGCCATGCCGTCGATCGTACGGCGTACGGGGGCGGTGGCGAGTACGCTCGGAGGGTGCCTGAACCATTCGCCCTCTTCGATCTCGAGGGTGACACGTGGGCGCCGCCGGCCGAACCCCGTCCGCGGCTTCCGCACGAGACCCGCATCGTCGCCGACTCGGGCGATCGAGTGGCGTGGCTTCGCGCCCGCGCGCAGGGCATCACCGCGACCGATGCGGCCAAGCTCGCCACCCGCGAGTCGGTGCGCACCGCCGCGCACGAGAAGCTGCACGGCGGCCGCCGCAGCTTCGGGGGCAGCCGATACACCGACCACGGGCGCGCCCGCGAACCCGTGATCGCCGAGTGGGTCCGCCAGACCCACGGCCTCGCGCCGTCGACGCTGCTGTTCCACTCCGAGTTCGAGCGGCGGCACCTGGCGACGCCCGACGGGCTGGGCGTCGCCGAGAACGGCTCGCTCGAGCTGTGCGAGATCAAGACGACCTCCAAGCCGTGGCGCGGCATCCCCCGCGGCTACCTGCGGCAGGTCTGGTGGCAGCAGTACGTGCTCGGCGCCGAGCGCACCCTCGTCGTCTGGGAGGAGCACGCCGACTTCGTGCCCGTCGACGACGAGCCGAAGGCTCGCTGGGTCGACCGCGACGACGACCAGATCGAGATCCTCGTGGGTCTCGCGAACGAATTGCTGCAGGCGATCCGTCCGAACCCCGCTGCCGTCGACCCGCGGGCGGTCTATCGCCCGGGGGCGCTCGCGTGACCACGCTCCTCCTGCACGGCCTCGGCGCCGACCGCAGGCAACCGCTCGAGCTCCTCGCGCCGGTCGTGCGCTCGGTCGCGGGTGACGACGAGCTCGTCATCGCCCCCGACGTGCGCGCCCACGGCGGGTACCTCACAGTCGGCGAGCCCGCCGACTTCGCGCTCGACCGCCTCGCGGCCGAGGTCGCGACGACCGTCCGCGAGCAGGTCGAGGAGGCCACCGGACGCCCCCTCGACGAGGGCGGGCCGCTCACCGTGCTCGGCATCTCGATGGGTGCGGCGCTCGCGCTGCGGCTGGCGCTCGACGAGCTGCTGCCGATCGATCGCGCGGTGTTCGTGCGGCCGGCCTTCGACGACCGCTCGCTGCCCGACAACCTGCGCGTCTTCCCCGTCATCGGGCAGCTGCTCATCGACGCAGGGGCGGCCGGTGCGGCCGAGTTCCGCGAGCGCGAGATCTTCCACCGCATCGCGGCCGAGTCCCCCGCCGGGGCGAAGGGGCTGCTCACGCAGTTCACCTCGCCCGATGCCGCACGCCGCGCGATGCGGCTCATCGAGATCCCGCGCAACCGCGCCTTCGCCGACGATGCCGAGCTCGCACGGCTCACCTCCCGCGGCATCCGCTCACTCGTCGTCGCGGCGCCCCGCGACCCCGTGCACCCGGTGCCGATCGCCGAACGCTGGGCCATCGGGCTCGAGGCGCCCCTCGTGATGCTCACCGCCCGCGACGACGGCCAGGCGCAGCAGAACGCGGTGCTCGGGCACCAGCTCTCGCGCTGGCTCGAGGCGAGCGACGCGCGGCGCGGCACGCGGGGCTGAGAGCTCGCCCCCGACGCGACTCAGCCGGCGGTCGGCGTCATCGCCCGGTCGCCCCCGGAGGGCGAATCCGTCGCGGCCCGCCCGCCGATCCGGCTGAGGCCGACGACGCCCGAGCCGACCAGGAGGATGAACGCCGCGATGGCGATGACGTACACGCTGACGCCGTCGTACCCGACGCCCGGGCTGACGGCGGGGTCGAAGAACGGATACGGGTACCAGCCGACGATCGCCCCGCGGATCATCGTGTAGACGACCCACGCCATGGGAAACGCCGCGATCCACCAGAAGCGGCTCCACGGGATGCGGCCACGGCCCGGCGCGAGCACCCAGTCGAGCACGAGGTAGAGCGGCGCCCAGACGTGCAGGATCTCGTTCGACCACGGCAGCGTGGTCGCCTGGTCGAGCGAGATGTCGCGCAGCAGCAGGTTGTAGACGACGAGCGTCGTCGCCATGTACGTGGTCGCGCAGGCACGCACGAGGTCGAAGAGGGGCGGGTCGCTCGCCCGGCGGAACGCGTACGCGGCGCCGACGAGCAGCACGATCGCGGCGAGCGCGTTGGAGAGGATCGTGAAGAAGCTGAAGAAGTTCACGACGAAGGCAGTCGGGTCGGGCACCATCGAGAGGCTCTTCGCGAACTGCCCCACGATGGCGACGATGATCGCCGCGGCCGCCGCGACCCGCAGCACTCCGAAGACTCGACGCACGATCCACCCCTTCCGGCCGTCGCGCGACGACCTCCTCGCAGCATAGCCACGGCGGGCAGAATGGAGCGAGGACCACGACGGAGGGCACGGGGCATGCAGACGGAGACGGCGCAGGAGACCATGCGGGCACTGGTGATCGACCGCACCGGCGGCCCCGACGAGCTCCGCCTCGCCGAGGTGCCGCGCCCGCTGCGCATCAGCGACGAGGTGCTCGTTCGCGTCGTCGCCGCGAGCGTGAACCCCATCGACGTGAAGACCCGGGCGGGCCGCGGCACGTCCGCGGCGATCACGAACTGGCCCGCGGTGCTCGGCCACGACTTCGCCGGCGTCGTCGAGCAGGTGCCCTACGCCGCGCATCCGCTGCAACCGGGTGACCGGGTGTACGGCATGGTGCGGGTGCCGCGCATGCCGGGCACCCACGCGGAGTACACGACGGTGAGCTCGATGAGCCTCGCCCCGATGCCCGCCTCGCTCGACTTCGCGCACGCGGCGGCGGTGCCGCTCGCGGCGCTCACGGCGTGGGGCGCCGTGGTCGACACCGCACGGGTGCACGACGGGCAGCGGGTCCTCATCCACGCCGGCGGGGGCGGGGTCGGACACTTCGCCGTGCAGTTCGCGGCGTACTTCGGCGCGACCGTCACGACGACCGCGTCGCCGCGCAACGCCGACTTCCTGCGGGGGCTCGGCGCGCACCGGGTCGTCGACTACACGAGCGAGCGCTTCGAGGAGGTCGCGCGCGACCAGGACGTCGTGATCGACCTCATCGGCAACGTGAAGGATGCCACGGGCACACGCTCGCTCGACGCGCTGCGTCCCGGCGGGCTCATCGTGACCGTGCCCACGGGCTCATGGCCGACCATGCGCGAGGAGGCCGAGGCCCGCGGCCTCCGCGCGACCGGCTACGTCGTCTCGCCCGACGCGCGCACCCTCGCGGTGATCACCCGCCTCATCGACGACGGCGCGGTGCGCGTGCACCTCGACCGCGAGCTGCCGCTCGCCGAGGGCGCGGAGGCGCACCGGCTGATCGAGGCCGGGCACGTGCGCGGCAAGCTCGTGCTGCGGGTCGCGCCCGACCCCGCCTGACGCCGGCTCCGGCTCGCCGCCCCCGACCGGGGTCGCGTCACCGCCCCGCCGCGAGCAGGGAGGCGCCGAGCTCGCTGCGCAGGTACAGCACGCTGTGCCCGTAGCGGGTCGACACGACGAGGCCCGCATCGCGGAGCACCCGCAGGTGCTGGTTGACCGCCGACGCGGTCACGCCGAAGCGCACGCCGAGCTCGGTCGACGACGCCGGGTCGCCGAGCGCCGAGAGCAGCCGGGCGCGGGTCTCGCCGAGCACCGCGGCGACCGCGGCCGGGTTCGCGACGTGCTCGGCCTCCCACAGGGCGCCCTGGCCCCGCGCCGGGTACATGATCATGGGCGGCCCGTCGCCGATGGGCGCAGAGCCACGCCGGGTGAACATCGTCGGCACGAGGGTGAGGCCGAGACCGTCGATGGGCTGCACCCGTTCGTTCGGGTCCTTGAGGCGCACCCTGACGACACCGCCCTCGTAGTCGACGGTGCCCGAGATGCCGTTGAGCATCGTCGCGAGGCCCTGCTGCGCGATCTGCCGCCCCCGATAGACGACATCGGCCTCGAGCACGGCGCGCATGCGCGGCCAGTAGGGTTCGAAGGTCGCGGCCCAGAGCTCGTCGAGCGCATCGGCGAGCCGTCGGATCGCGGCGCGCGGCGACCCGGCGAAGACCTCGGGGACGTGCCCGTGCACGCCGACGAGGTCGCGCTCGAACTCGGCGGGCGAGATCGCGCGCAGCGCCGCCATCTCGTCGTCGAGCCGGGTGAGGGGGCTCGTCGGGCGGGGGTTCAGGAAGTCGGGGGTCCAGAGCCGCTCGTCGATGAGGGCGGTGAGCGCGTCGAGGTCGAGTTCGGCGCGGGCGGCCTCGGTGCGCCGGAGCCAGGGCAGCTGCAGCGGGAAGCGGGCGGGGTCGCGGATGGCCCGCAGCGACAGGCCCAGCTCGCAGAGCGGAGAGATGCCGAATCGCACGGCCGCGACATCCGTCTCGTTCAGCACGTAGCTCAACATGAAGCAGAACGCTACATCAATTTCGAAGGGGATGCGCTCTCTGACAGAACTGTCTCGTGAGCCCTACCTCCCCGCCCGGCACCGCCCCCGCCTCCCCCGACACCGGCGCGACCCCCGCGGTCGACGCGGGCGCCGCCGACCCCGTCGCGCGGCCGAACCTCGTCGCCCGCCTCGCCGCCTCGGTCGCCGACCCCGTGCTGCGCATCCTCGTCGGCGCGACGCTCATCTCCCGCATCGGTCGCGGCATCTTCCTCACCGTCACCGTGCTGTACTTCACGCTCATCGTCGGCCTCACGCCCGGCGAGGTCGCGATCGTGCTCGCCGCGGCGAGCGGGGCCGGCGTCGTCGCGTCGTTCGCGGGCGGCTGGCTCACCGACCGGTTCAGCGCGAAGCGCCTCATCATCCTGTTCACGAGCATCGAGGGCGTCGCGCTCATCGCGTACGTGTTCGCCGGCGACTTCGTCACGGCGCTCGTCATCGCGGTCGTCTGCGGACTCTTCGAACAGGGCGCGAACTCGACCCGCTCGGCGATCATCGCCCGGGCCTTCACCGGAGAGTCGCGGGTGCACGCCCGCGCCGTCCTCCGCACCGTGACCAACGTGTCGATCGCCGTCGGCTCGGGGCTCGGCGCACTCGCCCTCGCCCTCGGCACGGCCGAGGCGTACCGGGGGCTCATCATCGGCGCCGGCGTGCTCTACCTGCTCGGCCTGTTCCAGCTCGTGCGCCTGCCCGCCCGGGTCGACGCCCCGGCGCGCGCCGCGGTCGCCGAGGTCGTCACCGCGACCGGTTCGGTGGATGCCGCGGCCACCGCCGAGGCGATCGCGAGCGAGCGGCGCGACTGGCGCTCGCACTCGCCGTGGCGCGACCCGCGCTACCTCTGGCTCACCGCGCTCAGCGCGATCTTCGGCATGCAGTTCGGCGTCGGTGAGCTCGGCGTCCCCCTGTGGATCACCCGCGAGACCGAGGCGCCCGAGGTGCTCATCGCCGCACTGCTGATCCTCAACACGATCATCGTCGTGGTCTTCCAGGTGCCGATGTCTCGCGGCACCCACGACCTGCGGGTCGCGGGTCGCGTCTCGGCGATCGCCGCCTGGCTCATGGCCGGCGCGTGCCTCGTCTACGCGGCCGCCGCGGGGCTGCCGGTCGGCTTCGCGATCGCGGTGCTCGTGATCGCCGCGATCGCCCACGCCTTCGCCGAGGTGCTCTCGCAGGCCGGCGGCTGGGGCCTCAGCTTCGAACTGGCCGACCCGGTGCGCGCGGGCACCTACCAGGGCGTCTTCGGCATGGGGTACTCGGTCGGCGCGCTCGCCGCACCGCTCGTCGTCAACGCGACGGCGATCACGCACGGCCTCGTCGGGTGGGCCTCGCTCGCGGCCGTGTTCCTCGCCTCGGGGCTCGGCACGTGGTGGATCGCACGACGGGCCGCCGCCGCGACCACGGCCTGATCGCGCGGCTCGCGTCCGGCGCTGCGCTCACGGCGTCGCGCTCACGGCGCTGCGCTCACGGCGCCGTGCTCACGCCGCGGCGGTCACCGCGCGGTGTCGAGCCGCTGCTCGAGCACCCAGTCGTCCTCGACCCGGCCGCCGACGGTGAAGTGCTTGCGACCGACCTTCGCGAAGCCCCGCTTCTCGTAGAAGCGGATCGCCCGGGCGTTCTCCTCGTTGACGCCGAGCCAGCAGGTGACGGCGCCGGCGGCGCTCGCCGCCTCGAGGGTCGCCGCCATGAGCGGCGCGGCCACGCCGCGGCCGTGCTCGCCCGCGCGCGTGTAGAACTTGCTGAGCTCCACGGCGGGCCGACCCGTGACGACGGTCGCGGCATCCGGATCGCCCGGCTCGCCGCCGACGAGCATGCTGTACCCGATCAGCGAGGCGGACGCCCCGCTCCCCCGCTCGGCGACGAGCACGCGCCGATCGGGGTCGGCGAGATAGGCGACGAAGTGCTCGAGGCGGAAGTGCCGGTCGATGAAGTCGGCGATCGCCTCGGGCGTCGTGTGCGGCGGGCAGGCCAGCGGGAACGTCTCGGCGGCGAGGGCCGCCAGCTCGGCGACGTCCGCCTCCGCCGCGGGGCGGACAAGGAGCTCGTCGGCATCGTGGGTGATGGTCACGTCCGCGATTCTGGCAGACCGCCGCCGGCGACGTCGGCGTGTTTCAGCACCCCGGAAGCCCGTCAGCGCGCATCCCGAGTAGCGAGCTGACGGGCATCCCGAGCGCCGAGCCGGGCGGCCGCGACGACGAACGGGCCTCCCCGACCGTCGCACCTCCGGGGTCGCCGGATCGGTCGGGGAGGCCCTGGTCGTCGACCAGGCCGAGCCTCAGAGGAAGCGGGCGTACGCCCCCACCGTGAGGAACGTCGGGAACTCGGGCTCGAGCGCCACGGTGCGGAACACCGAGATCGCGTCGTCGAAGCGGTCGCCCTCGAAGCGGGGCAGCTCGGCGACGGCCGCCGCCATGAGGCGCACGATCGAGGTCTGGTCGATGCGCGTGCCCTCGGCGGTGACGGTGTTCTCGTTGAGCCACTGCCACAGCTGCGAGCGCGAGATCTCGGCGGTCGCGGCATCCTCCATGAGGTTGTCGATGGCCGCGGCGCCGACGCCGCGCAGCCACGACTCGATGTAGCGGATCGCGATCGAGATGTTGTCGCGAACCCCGCCCTCGGTGACCTCGCCGCCGATCGACGGGATGTCGAGCAGGTCGGCCGCCGTCACGTGCACGTCGTCGCGGAGGCGGTCGACCTGGTTCGGCCGGTCGCCGAGCACCGCGTCGAACTCGGCGCGGGCCGTCGGGATCAGGTCGGGGTGGGCGACCCACGTGCCGTCGAAGCCGTCGCCCGCCTCGCGGCGCTTGTCGGCCGAGACCGCGGCGAGCGCGCGCTCGGTCACCTCGGGGTCGCGGCGGTTCGGGATGAACGCGCTCATGCCGCCGATCGCGTGGGCACCGCGCTTGTGGCACGTCTGCACGAGCAACTCGGTGTAGGCCCGCATGAACGGCACCGTCATCGTGATCGCCTTGCGGTCGGGCATCACCCAGCGGCGGCCCCGCGAACGGAAGGTCTTCACGATCGAGAAGATGTAGTCCCAGCGGCCGGCGTTGAGGCCGGCGCAGTGGTCGCGCAGCTCGTAGAGGATCTCGTCCATCTGGAACGCGGCCTGGATCGTCTCGATGAGCACCGTCGCCCGAACCGTGCCCTGCGGGATGCCGAGGGCGTCCTGCGCGTAGACGAAGATGTCGTTCCAGAGCTTCGCCTCGCGGTGCGACTCGAGCTTCGGCAGGTAGAAGTACGGTCCGCGACCGGCCGCGATGAGCGCCTTCGCGTTGTGGAAGAAGTACAGTCCGAAGTCGACGAGCGATCCCGAGGCGTGCATCGCCCGGCCCGCGCGGTCGTGGAACTTCAGGTGCTTCTCGACGAGGTGCCAGCCGCGCGGACGCATCACGATCGTGGGCGTCTCGGCGGCGGTGACGCGGTACTCCTTGCCCTCGGGGCTCGTGTACTCGAGCTCGCCGCGGAGGAAGTCGAAGAGCGAGAGCTGGCCCTCGATGACGTTCGCCCAGGTCGGACTCGTCGCATCCTCCTGGTCGGCGAGCCACACCTTCGCGCCCGAGTTCAGGGCGTTGATCGACATCTTGCGGTCGGTCGGACCGGTGATCTCGACGCGGCGGTCCTCGAGGCCCGGTGCGGCGCCCGCGACCCGCCACGTGGCGTCCTCGCGGATCCACGCGGTCTCGGGCAGGAACCGGGGGTCGCGGCCGTTCGCCGCGTCGACGCGGGTCTGCAGGCGCTCGGCGAGCAGCTCGTGCCGGGTGCCGGCGAAGCGGTCGTGCAGTTCGGCGAGGAACGCGAGCGCCTCGGGCGTGAGGATCTCGTCGTAGCGCGCGCCGTGCGGCGCGGTGACCTCGATGCGCGGTTCGACGGTCTGGAAGCTCCCGGTCGCGGGGCGGGCGGTGGATGCCTCGGTCGCGCGTGCGGGCGGAGCATCCGTTCGTTCGATGATCAGGGTGTTCATGGTCGTCTCCTTGCGATCTTCGTTTCTCAGGAGGGATCCGGGGCGGATGCGGCATCCGCACCCGAATCCTCCTGAGAAGCCGCCTTCCCAGAAGTCCGGCTCCTGAGAAACACGAATGGCGTCAGTGGTTGAACTGTTCTTCCTCGGTCGATCCGACGAGGGCGAGGGTTGCGCTGTTGGGGTTCAACGCGGTGGCGATCTGATCGAAGTAGCCGGTGCCGACCTCGCGCTGGTGGCGCGTGGCGGTGTAGCCGGATGCCTCCGAGGCGAATTCCGCCTCCTGGAGCTCGACGTAGGCCGACATGTGACGCTCGTTGTAGTCCTTGGCGAGCGTGAACATGCCGTGGTTCAGGGAGTGGAAGCCGGCGAGGGTGATGAACTGGAACGCGTAGCCCATCGCGGCGAGCTCGCGCTGGAACTTCGCGATCTGGTCGTCGTCGAGGTGGCGCTTCCAGTTGAAGCTCGGCGAGCAGTTGTACGAGAGGCGCTTGCCCGGGAACTTCGCGTGCACGGCCTCGGCGAAGCGACGGGCCAGGTCGAGGTCGGGCTCGGCCGACTCGACCCAGAGCAGGTCGGCGTACTCGGCGTAGGCGAGGCCGCGGGCGATGACCGGCTCGATGCCGTTCTGCACGTTGTAGAAGCCCTCGGCGGTGCGCTCACCGGTGACGAACGGCTTGTCGCGCTCGTCGTGGTCGCTCGTGAGCAGGGTCGCGGCGAGGGCGTCAGTGCGGGCGATGATGATCGACGGGACGCCCGCGACGTCGGCCGCGAGACGGGCCGCGTTGATGGTGCGGATGTGCTGGCCCGTGGGGATCAGCACCTTGCCGCCCATGTGGCCGCACTTCTTCTCGCTCGCGAGCTGGTCCTCCCAGTGGACACCGGCCGCACCGGCCTCGATCATCTGGTGCATGAGCTCGTAGGCGTTGAGCGGGCCGCCGAAGCCGGCCTCGGCGTCGGCGACGATGGGGGCCATCCAGTCGCGGTCGTCGGTGCCCTGCTCGATCTGGCCGGCGCGGAGCAGCGCGTTGTTGATGCGGCGCACGACCGCCGGAACCGAGTTCGCCGGGTAGAGCGACTGGTCGGGGTAGGTCTGGCCCGAGAGGTTCGCGTCGGCCGCGACCTGCCAGCCCGAGAGGTAGATGGCCTTGAGGCCCGCGCGCACCTGCTGCACGGCCTGGTTGCCGGTGAGGGCGCCGAGCGCGGCCGACCACTCCGGGTCCTCCATGCGCTCGAAGGCGTTGCCCGTGTTCTTCTGGATGTTCTCCCAGAGCTTCTCGGCACCGCGCTTCGCGAGCGTGCGCTCCTCGCGGACGGGGCCGCGGAGGGCGATGACGTCCTCGGCGGTGTAGTCGCGCTTCACGCCCTCCCAGCGGGGGTCGGCGTCCCACTCGAGCTGCAGCTCGGCCGCGGTCTGGGTCTGGTCGCCGGGGCGGTTGGGGGTGCTCATCGTCGTGCTCCTTCGGTGCTGCGGGGTGCATTCTCCGGATGCCTCGTGGCGGTCATCCGTTCGTCCTGCACCCATGCTGCGCCCGCCTGGAGCACCCGGACCGACGAATCCGGGGGTGAACTTCTGCAGTATTTCTACTCCGGAGAAGAACCGGGGTCCACCCCTCCGCCCCTGCCCTCTGCACCCCCTCCACCCCCAGCCGCAGCATCGAGATGACACTCGTCGTCGGTCCCGCGACACCCAGACCGGCAAGGACTGTCACTTCGATGTGGCGGGAACGCCGCTCCACCCCCGCTCGGCGAGGGCGCGGGCGGTGCGCGCGATGATCTCTGCGCGGGGCGTGGTCTTGGTGATCCTGATGACCCACCAGCCGTCGTCGATGAGATCGTTCAGCCTCGCGACATCCGTCGCCCACTGGTCGACGTCGAGCAGATGCTGCTCCCCGTCGTACTCGACGAGCACCCCGTAGCCGCGGAACACCAGGTCACCGCGCGTTCGCCGGCCCGATCGCAGCACGATGCGGCCGTTCGGCTCGGGCTCGGGGAGCCCCGCACGCGTGAGCACGAGCCGGGTGAACGATTCGCGGCGCGAGTACACGTTCGGCCGCATCGCCTGCCGGGCCTCGGCGAGCCGCCTCGCCCCTCTCCTCGAGCCGTGGCGCTCGATCGCCTCGTCGATCGTGCGTTCGTCGGTCAGCGGAACAGGCAGCCCGAGCAGCCGCTCCCCCGCCGCGATGAGGTCGTCGAGCCCGAGCAGGACGGCGAGCGAGCACCACGTGTCGGCCGGGGCCGTCACCCGGGCGCCCCGCACTCCCGCGACGCTGACGAGCACCGGTTTCGCGGTGCTGCGGCTCGCGACCACCCCGCGGCGGCGCGGCGCGCGTGTGCCGTCGAGCGCCACGAGGTGCAGACGCGGATCGCGTTCGAGCCTCCACGGAAGCGGCAGCCCGAGGAGGATGCCGGCGGTCGGGCCGGTGAACGCCTGCCCCTCGGTCATCACCACCGCGAGTGCCGAGCAGCGCTCGCGCAGGTCGCCCAGACGTCGAGCATCGACGCGGACGCCACGATGGGGTGCCGCGAGGGTCAACGACCGGAGGCGTCGTGGTGTCACGCCCGCAGCGAGGGCTTCCGCGGTCGAGAACGGCACGCGCTCGAAGCGCGGTGGGAGCGGTGACGGTCGGCTCATCCGTCGATCGTCTCGGTCGCGCCGCCCATGCTCGGCCGGAACGACCCGCACGAACGAACACCCCACGTCGGGCGCCATGTCGAGGGCAGGTCGGGCGCCCGCCGAGATGACAGCTGATGTCGCTGCGACACCCTCGGATGCGACGTCAGCTGTCATCTCGGCTGGCGCGTGGGTGGGAGGTGGGCCGGGGTCAGCGGCTGAAGCGCACCGTGGCGCGGAGACCGCCGCCGGGTCGCGGCGAGAGCTCGAGCTCGGCCCCGTGCCGGGCGACGATCGCCGCCACGATCGAGAGGCCGAGCCCCCGGCCGCGGTCGGCGGCGTCGCGCGTGCGCCCGCCGCCCCGCGTGAACGGCGCGGTGAGGGTGGCGACGGTCGACGCGTCGAGCTCGGCCCCGCCGTTCTCGACACGGAGGAACGGGGCCGGGCCCGTGTCGTCCGTCGTCACCGTCACGAACCCGCCGGCCTCGTTGTGCCGGATCGCGTTCTGCACGAGGTTGACGACGAGCTGGCGCAGCAGCACCTCGTCGCCCTCGACGACCGCCGCCCCGAGCGTCGTGCTCAGGCGCACTCCCGCCGGCTCCGCCTCGTCGCGCGCGTCGTCGACGACGGAGGCCGCGACCGCGCCGAGGTCGACCGGGCCGGACCCGTCGGTCTCGGCCGAGTCGACGGCCGCGAGGTCGAGCAGCGCCTCGACGGTCGCGATGCTGCGCTCGTTCGTCTCGCGCAGGCGCTCGAGCAGCTGCCGGTCGGGCGTCGCTCGCGCGGACAGCGCGACGTCGAGCATCGCACGGGTGGTCGCGAGCGGGGTGCGGAGTTCGTGCGACGCGTTCGCGGCGAATCGTCGATCGGCGTCGGCCGAGCGCTCGAGGGCGTCGAGCATGCCGTCGAAGGTATCGGCGAGGTCGGTGATCTCGTCGCGCGGCCCGCCGAGGGCGATGCGGTGGTCGAGGTGACCGCGCGCGGCCCGGTGCGCGGCCACGTTCACCTCCTGGAGCGGTCGCAGCATCCGGCCGGCGACGAGCCAGCCGGCCCAGGCGCCGCCGGCCGCCAGCAGCACGAGCGCGCCAGCCGACACCCAGAGCAGCAGCTGCAGGATGTCGGCGCGCGAACTCACGACGACGGCCGCCTCCGTGGTCGTGCTGGCCAACAGGCCGGGATCGGAGAGGGGCTGCGCCGGCGCCGCCTCCCCCGTCATCGCATCGGCGGGGATCGACTCGGTGAGCGGGGCGGCCGTGGTCGCGGCGAGACTGTCGGCGAACTCGTAGCTCGGCAGCAGCCCGACGACGAAGGAGACGATCACGAGGAGCACGGCCCCCGCGACGGTGAGCAGCACGGCGTAGGTCAGCGCGAGGCGTGCGCGCACGGTGAGGCGGAAGGCCTTCGGCGCGGCGGCCGCCGGCTCAGCCATTCGCCACGTCGATCGCGTAGCCGGCGCCGGGGTCGGTGCGGATCATCCACGGCTCGCCGAGCTTGCGCCGCAGCGTCGAGATGGTCACCTTCACCGAGTTCGTGAAGGGGTTCGCGTTCTCGTCCCAGGCCTTCTCGAGCAGGGTCTCCGCGCTCACGACACCGCCGCCCGCGCGCATCAGCACCTCGAGCACCGAGAACTCCTTGCGGCTGAGGCGCACGAACCGGCCGTCGCGGAAGACCTCGCGCCGGAACGGGTCGAGCGTCACGCCCGCGGCCTCGAGCTGCGGAGGCAGCGCGGTGAACCGGCGGCGCCCGAGCGCACGCACGCGCGCGACGAGCTCGGGGAACTCGAACGGCTTCGCCAGGTAGTCGTCGGCTCCGAGCTCGAAGCCCTCGACCTTGTCGCCGAGCCGGCGGGCCGCGGTGAGCATGAGGATCGCCGGGCGCGTCTCGCGCGCGGCGAGGGCGGCGCACACCTCATCGCCGTGGATGCCCGGCAGGTCGCGGTCGAGCAGCACGACGTCGTAGTCGTTGACGTCGATGTTGAAGAGCGCGGCTTCGCCGTCGGCGGCGACATCCGCGGCGATCGCCTCGAGCGCGAGCCCGGCGCGCACCGCCTCGGCGAGGTAGGGCTCGTCCTCCACGATCAGCACGCGCACGTGTCCACTTCCTTCGGTCTGCGGCATCCGGACGCTCCATCACACCCTGCGGGGCATAAGGAAAACGTCAGCGCCACCTTTTACCTCACTACGACCGCGCTGGGAGTGTGCTGGGTCCCGCGCATGAACCGGCGCGACCGAAAGGACCCTCGAATGACCACCACACGCACCTCCCGCGGCGCCCGCGCCCGTCTCGCGCTCACCGGCATCGGCCTCCTCCTCGCCCTCACGGCGTGCGCGCCGAACGCCCCCGAGACCCCCGAACTGAAGTCGGGCGACTCCGACGCCGCCTACGAGGAGTGGTCGACCGACTTCGTCTCCTGCATGAAGGAGCGGGGCGTCGACATCGAGATCGCGACGGCCTCGGGCGAATCGACGGGCGGCGACTCGAGCGAGGCCGTCGATCCCGACGAGATCGACCCCGAGGCGATGGCCGCGGCCCAGGATGCCTGCATCGACGAGCTGGGCGAGCCGCCGGTCGACCCGAACATGCCTGACGTCGAGGAGATCAACGCCGCCACGCTGCGTTTCGCCGCGTGCATGCGCGAGCTCGGCTACGACTACGCCGACCCCGAGATCGGGGCCGACGGATCGGTCGGCATGACGGAGGCGATGTCGGTCGACGAGTTCGACCCCGAGGACATCGACACCTGCAACGAGAAGGCCGACTACCCCGAGATGGGTCAGCAGTGACGAGCGACGAGCAGACGACGGATGCTCCGGCGCCGGGCCTCGCGAGACCGACGCGCCGGCGGCGCCGATGGCTCATCGCGGGCGCCGGCCTCGCGGTGCTCGGCATCGCCGGAGGCGTGCTCGCGGCGACGTGGCCCGCATCGACGGCCGAACCGGGCGACGAGCGCCCGGCCGCCGACGTCGCGACCGCGCCCGTCACCCGCGGCGACCTCACCGAGCGGATCCGGCTGACAGGACGCCTCGGCTACGGCGAGTCCCGGGATGTCGGGACGAGCCTCGGCGGAACGGTCACCTGGCTGCCCGGCATCGGCACCATGCTCGATCGCGGTGCGACGATGTTCCGCGTCGACGACGACCCCGTCGTGCTGTTCCTCGGCGGGCTGCCGGTGTGGCGGTCGTTCGCGGAGGGCATGGACGACGGGCCCGACGTGCGCCAGCTCGAGGAGAACCTCGCCGTGCTCGGCTTCTTCGAGCGCGATCCCGACGAGGAGTTCGCCTGGTCGACCGCCGCCGCGATCGAGGAGTGGCAGGAGTCGCTCGGGCTGGAGGAGACGGGCTCGATCGAGCTCGGCCGCATCGCCTTCGCCCCCGAGCCGATGCGGGTCGCGGAGCACAAGCTGAAGCCCGGCGCCCCGGCCGGCTCCGCCGTCATCGGCGCCTCCGGCACGGTGAAGCGCGTGAGCGTCTTCCTCGCGCCGAATCTCGGATCGGTGGCGCCGGTGGGGACCCCGGTGCAGATCACGCTGCCCGGCGGCGGCACGGCACCGGGCACGGTGAGCGCCGTCGGCGCGCCGGTCGAGCAGGACGACGAGGAGGGCGGGAAGAAGCTGAAGCTCCCGGTCACGATCACGCTCGACGACACGGCCGCGGCCGACGGGCTCGACGACGTCGGCGTGAGCGGCGAGCTCACCGCGGTGCGTCGGGAGGACGCGCTGATGGTGCCCGTCACCGCGCTGCTCGCCCGCGCGGGCGGCGGTTTCGCCGTCGAGGTCGTGACGAAGGGCGACCTCACGTCGGTGCCGGTCGAGCTCGGACTGTTCGCCGATGGACTCGTCGAGGTCACGGGCGGCGAGCTCGAGGCCGGCGACGAGGTCGTGGTGCCGGAATGAGCGGCCCGCTGATCCGGATGCGCTCGGTGACCCGGACGTACGGCTCGCCGCCCACGGTCGCCCTCTCGCACGCCGACCTCGACGTCGATCGCGGCGAGATGCTCGCGATCGTCGGGCCGAGCGGCTCGGGCAAGTCGACGCTCCTGAACCTCATGGGCACGCTCGATCGGCCGAGCTCCGGCGAGATCCGCATCGACGGACACGACACGGGGGCGATGAACGACGCCGAGCTCTCGGGGCTCCGTGCGCACACCATCGGATTCGTGTTCCAGCAGTACCACCTCGCCGAGGGGGTGACCGCGCTCGACAACGTCGCCACCGGCCTGCTGTACACCGGGGTGCCGAAGGCCGAACGGCGAGCGCGCGCCGCCGACGCGCTCGCCCGCGTCGGACTCGCGGCACGCACCGGCCACCGCCCCAACGAGCTGTCGGGCGGCGAACGCCAGCGCGTGGCCATCGCGCGGGCGGTGGTCGGCGAACCCGCCCTCCTCCTCGCCGACGAGCCGACGGGTGCGCTCGACACCCGCTCGGGCGAGACCGTCGTGTCGATCCTCGCCGAGCTCAACGCCACGGGCACGACCGTCGTCGTGATCACCCACGATCCGCAGGTCGCCGAGCGGATGCCCCGCCGGGTCGGCATCCGCGACGGTGTGCTGTCGACGGGCGCGGGCATCTCGACGGGAGCCCGCTCGTGAACGGCCTGCGCTCGCGGCTCCGCACGAGCGATCTCCTCTCGCTCGGCCTGCACGGACTCCGCGCCCGCCCGATGCGCGCCCTGCTCTCGGCGCTCGGCATCGCCATCGGGATCGCGGCGATGGTCGCGGTCGTCGGCATCTCGACGTCGAGCGAGGCGCTCGTGAAACAACGGCTCGCCTCGCTCGGCACGAACCTGCTCACCGCCTCGGCCGGGTCCGACTTCTTCGGGCAGGACGCCGCGCTGCCGGCCGATGCGATCGACCGCGTGCGCCGCGTCGAGGGCGTCGAGCAGGCGAGCTGGAGCGCCTCGCTCGCCGACGTGCACATCTACCGCAACCCGATGATCGACCGGGGCGCGACGGGCGGGCTCACGGTCGCCGTCGCCGACCTCGAACTGCTCGAGGCGACCGGCACCGGGCTCGGCTCGGGCGTCTGGCTCAACGGGGCGACCGAGCGCTTCCCGGTGGTGGTGCTCGGCGCCGCGGCGGCCGAACGGCTCGGCATCGTCTCGATCGGGAGCGCGATCGAGATCGACGGACGGCAGTTCACGGTCGCCGGCATCCTCGACCGCTCGCCGCTCGCCCCCGAGCTCGACACGCTCGCCCTCATCGGCGCACCGATCGCGACCGAGCTCTTCGCGTTCGACGGCTCGCCGTCGGTCATCTACGAGCGCTCGGCCGACGCACTCGTGACCGAGGTGCGCGACCTCCTGCCGGCCACGATCAACCCCGAATCGCCGACCCAGGTGAAGGTGAGCCGTCCCTCGGATGCGCTCGCGGCGAAGAACACGATCGATCAGGCCTTCACCGGGCTGCTGGTGGGCGTCGGCTCCATCGCCCTGCTCGTCGGCGGCATCGGCGTCGCGAACACGATGGTGATCTCGGTGCTCGAACGCCGACAGGAGATCGGCCTGCGCCGCTCGCTCGGGGCGACGCGCGGGCACGTCCGCTCGCAGTTCCTCGTCGAGGCGATCCTGCTGGCGCTCTGCGGCGGCATCGCGGGCACGATGATCGGGTGGGCGATCACGGCGGTCGTCGCGGGGGCGAACGGATGGCCCGTCGCGGTGCCGCCCGCGGTGCTCGCGGCCGCGGTCGGGGCGACGGTCGCCGTCGGCGCGGTCGCGGGGGCGCTGCCCGCGGCCCGGGCCGCCCGCACGTCGCCGACGGCCGCGCTCAGCACCTGACGGGTCGGACGGGGGCGCCGACCGACCGGACGGACTGTCAGGTCACCGCACCCCCGTCCGATGGTTCGTCTCATTCGCCGGGAACCACGTTGCACCCGTCGTGGCGCAGGGCAGAATGGCCACTGCGCGATGGCGCGCGAGTGAACAGGAGGCGTCGCCAGTGACTCAGGCATCCACGATCGAGGCGGAGTCGGGGACGACTCCCGCACCCGGGACTTCCCGCGGCGAGGCACCCGGAACGGTCGTCATCGACGCCGTCACGAAGCGCTACGGCGACTCGACGGCGGTCGACGGCCTCTCGCTCACCATCGAGGCCGGGGAGTTCATCTCGCTGCTCGGCCCCTCGGGCTGCGGCAAGACCACGACGCTGCGCATGATCGCCGGCTTCGAGCAGCCCGACGCCGGTGACATCCGCGTCTCGGGCCGTTCGCTGCTCGGCGTGCCGCCCTACCGCCGCGACGTGAACACCGTGTTCCAGGCCTACGCGCTCTTCCCGCACATGTCGGTCGCCGAGAACGTCGCCTACGGGCTGCAGCAGAAGCGCACCCCCAAGTCCGAGATCCGCGAGCGCGTCATCGACGCCCTCGACCTCGCCCAGATGCGCGGCTTCGCCGACCGCAAGCCCACCCAGCTCTCGGGCGGCCAGCAGCAGCGCGTCGCGCTCGCCAGGGCACTCGTCAACCGCCCCTCGGTGCTGCTGCTCGACGAGCCGCTCGGCGCGCTCGACCGCCAGCTGCGCGAGGAGATGCAGCTCGAGCTGAAGCTCCTCCAGTCGCGCCTCGGCATCACCTTCGTCTTCGTCACGCACGACCAGGGCGAGGCGCTCTCGATGAGCGACCGCATCGCGATCATGCGGAACGGGCGCATCGAGCAGCTCGCCGACGCCGACACCGTGTACGCGCGCCCGGCCTCGGCCTACGTCGCCGCGTTCGTCGGCCAGCAGAACTTCTTCCGCGGCCGTGCCGTCGAGGGCGGCGGCGCCGTCGAGTCGACGCACGCGCTCGTGCGCGGCACCACCTCCGCCTCCCCCGCCCTTCGCGAGGGCGAGGCCGGCCTCGCCGCGGTCCGCCCCGAGTTCGTGCGGATCGAGGCCGCGGCGGGCGCCGAGGCATCCGACGCCGTGAACTCCGCCCGCGGCACCCTCATCGGCGTCTCGCACCTCGGCGAGACCATGCAGTACCTCGTGCGGCTCGGCGACGACCAGAGCCTCATCGCCCGACGCCCGACCCCCGAGGCGCCGCAGGTCTCGGTCGGCGACACGGTCGTGTGCTCGTGGCGCCCCGAGAGCGTGCTCCTGTTCCCGGCCGACGATGCGGCGAGCGACGGCGGATTCGTCGCGCCGCCCACCGCCTGATCCGCCGAGGAGTCACGATGTCACCCGAACCCGAGATCCGCATCCTCGCGCCCGCGGGCGCCGCCAAGACCATCCGCCGCGAGCTCTCCCGGCGCCGATTCCTGAGCTTCGCCGCCGCGGCGGGCTCGGCCGGACTGCTCGCCGCGTGCGCGCCGTCCGGCACGCAGAGCGCCGCGCAGGCCTCGGGCGGCGCCCTCGAGGACCGCCTCTCGATCTACACCTGGGGCGACTACGACGCTCCCGACGTCCTCGACGCCTTCACCGCCGACCTCGGACCGAAGATCTCGCTGAGCGCCTTCAACTCGAACGAGGAGATGGTGGCGAAGCTCGTCGGCGCCCGCGGCACGAGCGGCTACGACATCGTCGTGCCGACCGGCACCTTCGTCGCGCAGATGGCCGAGCACGGGCTGCTGTCCAAGCTCAACCACGACCTGATCCCGAACCTGCAGCACGTCGACCCCGAGTTCCTCGGTCGCGCGTGGGACCCCGACAACGAGTACTCGATCTGCAAGGCGTGGGGCACGACGGGCTTCGTCTACGACACCACGGTGATCGACCGCGAGCTGAAGGACTGGAACGACTTCATCGACGCGGCCAAGAACGAGGCGAGCGGCAAGACCTCGCTCCTCGACGACCCGGCCGAGCTCACGGGGCTCTACTTCTGGTCGAACGGCATCCCGTGGAACACGACCGACGAGGCCGAGCTCGCCGCTGCCGAGGCCTTCCTCGTCGACGAACTGGCGCCGCACATCTCGGCGTTCGACTCGTACCCGGGCGGCAGCGCGATTCCGCAGGCCACGCAGGCGCTCATGCAGTCGTACAACGGCGACGCGCGACTCGGCATGCTCGAGAGCCCGGACCCCGAGCGCTGGAAGTTCGTGCTCGGCTCGCCGTCGACCGAACTGTGGATGGACAACTGGGCGATCCCGGCCGGCGCACCGCACCCCGAGGCCGCGCACGCGTTCATCGACTATGTGCTCGCGCCCGAGAACGCCATCTCCGAACTCGACTACATCGGGTACCACACGGGCGCGAAGGACATCGAGCAGGTCGCGGCCGACGCCGGACTGCCGATGCTCGACCTCGTGTTCTTCACGCCCGAGCAGCTCGCGACCATGCAGGAGGGCGAGCTCACCGAGGCGCAGGAGCGCATCGTGCAGATCTGGAACAAGACGAAGGCGGCGGCTGGTGCGTAGACGACTCCCCGGGTTCCTCCTCGCCGCGCCCGCGTGGGCCTGGCTGACGATCTTCTTCATCGCCCCGGTGGCGATGGTCGTGTGGTTCAGCTTCGGCTACAAGCCGAGCATCTTCGCCACGCAGGCGACCGACAAGCTGTCGTTCGACCGATACGCCGAGGTGCTCACCCCGACGTTCTTCGCGACCTTCCAGAACACGCTGTGGGTCGGCGTCGTCGGCACCGTGCTGTGCTTCCTCATCGGACTCCCGGTCGCGTACTGGATGGCGGTCAAGGCGCCGCCGTCGAAGCGGGGCCTGCTCGTCGCGCTCGTCATGGTCCCGTTCTGGACGAACTTCCTCGTGCGCACGATCGGCTGGCAGGTCATCCTCGCCCCCGAGGGTGTGCTCTCGACGATGCTGCAGGGCGTCGGCTTCGAGCCGCTCGCGATCCTGAACACGCGCGGAGCAGTCCTGATCGGCGTGGTCTACAACTATCTGCCGCTCATGATCCTGCCGCTCTTCGTCGCGTTCGACCGGGTCAACGGGCCGCTCCGCGAAGCCTCGAAGGACCTCGGCGCGGGCAAGCTGACCACGTTCTTCCGCATCACGCTCCCGCTCGCGCAGCCCGGCATCGTCGCGGGTGTGCTCCTCGTGTTCATCCCCCTGATGGGCGACTACATCACGGCGACCGTGCTCGGCGGGGCGAAGGGCAACATGGTCGGCCAGCTCGTGGCCAGCCAGTTCCAGACCGCGCAGAACTGGGCGCTCGGCTCGGCGATGGCGGTCGTGCTGATCTTCGTCATCATGCTCACCGCGGCGGCCGGAGCGATCCTCGTGTGGCTCGTCTCCTGGCCGTTCCGCGCCCGCA
This sequence comes from Agromyces sp. NPDC057679, assembly GCF_042799635.1. Lineage (NCBI taxonomy): Bacteria > Bacillati > Actinomycetota > Actinomycetes > Micrococcales > Microbacteriaceae > Agromyces > Agromyces sp. NPDC057679. The sequence continues at coordinate 1,050,307 of NZ_JBHVIK010000001.1, forward strand.
ACCGGCTCGTCATCGGCACGGCGCCGGCGGCGGCGGCACCCGTTCCCGTTCGAGAGGAGGTCGCGGCATGAGTCTTCGACAGGTGGAGCGACCGGCCCGGCGGGCCCGTCCGGCATGGTCGGATGTCGCGTTCAACATCTGGGGCGTCCTCGTACTCCTCTTCCTGTTCGCGCCGATCCTCGTGATCATCGCCTCCTCGTTCAACGTGGGGCGCCTGCTCGTGTCGTGGGACCAGTTCGGCTTCGACTCGTTCCTCGCGCTGCTCGCGAAGCCCGCGCTCCGCGACGCGGTGTGGATCTCGGTGCAGACGGGTTTCATCGCCGCGCTCGTGGCGACCCTGCTCGGCACGCTCGCGGGCATCGCGATGGCGCGGCACGCGGGCAAGTGGGTCTGGTGGTTCCTCGGTCTGCTGCTGCTCGTCTCGGTGACGCCCGAGATCGTCGACGCCGTCGCACTGCTGCCGTGGATGGTGTTCCTCGGCCAGGACCTCGGCATGTCGATCTTCAACGACGGCATCGTGCGCCTCGTCGTCGGCCACTCGCTCTTCTCCGTGGCCGTCGTCTCCTACCTCGTGCGCGCGCGTCTCGTCGGCCAGGAGGCGAAGCTCGAGGAGGCCTCGGCCGACCTCTACGCCACCCCCGCCCGCACGTTCCGCAAGGTGACGCTGCCGCTCGCGATGCCCGCGGTGCTCGCCGGCTTCCTGCTGTCGTTCACGCTGAGCCTCGACAATACCGTCATCGCGGCGTTCGTCTCGGTCTCGGGGTCGACGCCGTGGCCGGTGTACGTGCTGAGTGCGCTGCGCAGCGGACTCCGTCCCGAGATCGCCGCCGTGTCGACGGTGATGCTCGTGCTCACGCTGGTCGCGCTCGGCCTCGTCGCGCTCGTGCTGCGGCGTGCGGGCGACTCTGCCGCCGACATCGCCCGCACGATGGCGGGCAGCTGAGCCCCACGCGGCCCGGACGCAGAACGGGGGCGCACCGATCGGTGCGCCCCCGTTCTCGTGCCTCGTGCGTCAGGCGCAGACGACGGTGAGCTCGGTGATGCCCTCGGTGAGCGCAGTGAGGTGGTCGCCCATGGCCGAGACGTCGGCATTCGCCGGGTCGGCGAGCATGCCGTCGACGTAGGCGACGTACGCGGTCATCGCGGCGGCGGCGCTGTCGGCCGCGGCCTTCACGTCGGCGTCGCTGACCTGGGCGGCGGTCTCCTTGACCGTCTGCTCTGCGCCCCTGAAGGCCTCGAGCGCGGCGGCCGGGTCGCTCGTGTCGACCGACGAGAGGCCCTCGAGCTCGGTCAGCGTGGTCTTCACGATCGCGCAGTCCGCCTCCTTCGACTGGCCGGCCTCGGGTGCGGCGGACTCGGCGGACTCGGACTTGGCGTCGTCCTTCGAACCGGCGTCGGCGGCCGGGGCGCCCGCGGCGCACCCGGTGAGCAGGAGGGCGAGCAGCGTGAACGAGGCGGCGGCGAGCGGACGTGATGCAGTCATCGTGATGATTCCCCTAAAGATCGGTCCCGGGTCGATCCCGGGCCCCCGGTACATCCAAGCAGTCGCCGCCGACGAGCGGAAATGGCACAGCTGCCCATCGTTCGGGTCGCGGCCGCCGCGGATGTCTCGGAACGGCGACGCGGTCGCGCTCAGGCGTAGCGCGCGGTGAGGGCGGCGCCGAGCTCCGCGAGCCGATCGCGCAGGCTGACGGGCTCGATCACCTCGGCCTCCCGCGCCCACGCCGCGAGCCGCCGTTCCAGCACCTGCTCGCTCGGCGCGGTGACGCGCAGCCGCACCCGGCCGTCGGCCTCCGCCTCGCCGCCGGCGCTGCTGCCGGTGACCCAGCCCCGGAACTCCTCGACGACCGCCGCGTCGACGAGCACCGTCGCCTCGGTACGGTGCCGAGCCGCGTTCGCCGCCGCCCGCAGCGCGGCCCACTCGGCGTCGAGGTCGAACGGGTCGGGGCGCTCGAACCGCTCGTCCCCCACGACGACGTCGCCCATGCGGTCGACCCGATAGCTCCGTCTCGACGCGTCGTCACCGGGCGCGTCGGCCGCGCCGCTCGGCCGGTCGACGGCGGGCGCGCTGACCGCGTCGGCGATCAGGTACCAGACGCCGCGGGTCTCGATGAGCCCGAGCGGGCGCACGGTGCGCACCGCGGCCTCCCCGCCCCACCGTGTGTAGCCGAACCGGGCGACCCGCCGCTCGAGCACGGCCTGCTGCAGGAGCTCGACCGCGCGGGGCGGTCGCGACGCGGGGGCATCCCACCCGCCCGCATCGACGATCACCGACTCGGCGGCCGCCTCGGCGTCGGCGCGGAAGGTCGCGGGCAGCGCCCTGAGCACCTTACGCAACGCCGAGCGCGCCGCGTCGCTCTCATCAGCGCGGGGGCCGAGGAGGAGGAAGAGCGCCCGCGCCTCCGAGGCGGTGAATCCACTGAGGTCGGTGCGCCCCTCGCCGAGCAGCTGCCAGCCGCCGCCGCGACCGGGCTGCGGGTAGACGGGGATGCCCGCCGCGGAGAGCGCCTCGAGGTCGCGTCTGGCCGTGGCCACCGAGATCTCGAGCTCCTCGGCGAGCTGGCGGGCGGTGACGCGACCGCGCGCCTGCATGACGAGGAGGGTGGCGACGAGCCGGTCTGCGCGCATGTTCCGATTCTCCTCGCAAAAGTAGTCAGAAGGTGAGCACTTCTGCGTTCGATCATGGAATCACCAGGCGACGACGGGTCGCCGGATCACGAGGGAGAACCCAATGCTGCGAGGCATCGCCACCATCAACTGCTACGTCGACGACCCCGCCGCGGCCGCCGCCTGGTACACCGAGGTGCTCGGAATCGAGCCGTACTTCAGCCGCCCCGGTCCTGACGGGCGCCCGGCGTACGTCGAGTTCCGGATCGGCGACCACCAGCAGGAGCTCGGCTTCATCGACCGACGGTTCGCTCCCGCCGAGCTCGGCGCCGGCGCGGGCGGCGCGCTCGTGCACTGGCACGTCGACGAGCTCGAGACCGCCGTCGCGCGACTCGTCGAGCTCGGCGCCACGCCGCTGCTGCCGATCACCGAGCACGGGCCCGGTTTCGTGACCGCGTCGGTCGTCGATCCCTTCGGCAACGTGCTCGGGGTCATGACGAACGTGCACTACCTCGACATGCTCGCCGGGCCCGCGCGCGACGAACTCGTGCAGGAGGCGTGACGCCGGCCGCGCCTCCCGCCGGTCAGGCGGCGGAGGCCTCCTGCCCCACGACCTCGTCGATGACGCTGCCGTGCACGGGCAGCCAGCCGAGGGCTCGCGCCTTCGCGCCGTCGGCGCGCTGGTCGAGGAGCAGCGCATCGGCGAAGACGGCGCCGAGGCGCGAGCGCGAGGCATCCGCCCCCTCGGCGACGACACCGCTCGCGCCGCCCTGCGCGACGACGGCTTCGGCGACCGCGCGCACGGTCGTGGGCGCGCCGTCGCTGCCGATGACGCGACCGAGCGCGCGGTCGTGCTCGAGCGCGTGCCGGTAGAGACGGGCGAGGTCGTCGACGTGCACCCAGGTCCAGTGCTGCTCGCCGTCGCCGAGCAGCAGGATCCGGCCGTCGACGTCGCGCGGCGCCTCGGAGATGAGCTGCACGAGCCCGCGCTCGTCGCCGTAGACGACGCCGGGGGCGATGATCGTCGCCGAGACGGATGACGCGAGCAGTCGCTCCTCGATCGGCACCCGCCAGGCGACGAGCGCCGGTGCATCGGGCCGGGCATCGTCGTCGAGCGCGTCGCCGGCCCCGTACGCCCAGATGCCGCCGGTGTGCACGTAGCGGCGACCGGTGCCGCCGAAGGCCTCGATGACGGCGTCGGCGATCGCGGTGTCGAAGGCCGCGGCGTCCGACGCCGGTGCCGCCGCGTGCACGGCGCCGTCGGCGTCGGCGAGCAGCGGGGCGAGCCACGCGGCATCCGTCGCCTCGCCGATGGCGGCCGTCGCGCCGCGCGCCTCGACCGCCTCGGCGGCGCGCTCGCTACGCACGACCGCGACGACTTCGTGCCCGTGCGCGACGAGTTCGCCGAGCACGGCCGATCCGATGTATCCGGTTCCCCCGGTCAGTAGAATCCTCATGCCTGCGACGCTACGGAGCCGACGCCGGTTACTTCAACGGAACTTCCCTCGAGGGAAGCACGAGCCGTCATCGGGGGTCGGATGTCGCAACACCACGTCACCACCGCCGCGCCGGCCGCGGCCCCGACCGACGACGAGGAGCGCGACGTGCTCTCGCCGAACTGCCCGAGCCGGGTGATCCTCAGCCGCATCGGCGAGCGCTGGACGATGTTCGTCATCCTCGCCCTCTCGCGCGCGGGAACGCTGCGCTTCACCGAGCTGCGCGCACGGGTCGGCGAGGTCACCCCGAAGGTGCTGACCGAGACGCTGCGCGCCCTCGAGGCCGATGGGCTCGTCGAGCGCCGCGCCTACGCCGACTCCCCGCCCCGGGTGGAGTACTCGCTCACGCCGCTCGGCACCTCGCTGCTCGAGCCGATCGCCGCGATGCGCGAATGGGCCGAGCGGCACGTGCCCGAGGTGCTCGCCTCCCGCGATCGCGCGACCGGCTGAGCGCGCGACCGGCCGAACCGAGCGACCGCGCCATCCTCCGCCTCGGTCCTGCCATTCCGGCGAGCGCGGGCGGACTCGACGCGCCACGGCGCCGCGACGCTCGTTACATTGGGCGTGTGACCCGAGCGCTCATCATCATCGACATCCAGCAGGACTACTTCCCCGGCGGCCGGCACCCGCTCGTCGGCACCGACGCGGCCGCGGCGCAGGCCTCGCGACTGCTCGCCGCCTGGCGTGAGCGCGGCGAGCCGGTCGTGCACGTGCAGCACATCTGGGACGCCCCCGATGCGGCGTTCTTCCAACCGGGCACCCCGGGCGTCGAGATCCACCCGTCGGTCGCGCCGCTCGCCGACGAGCCGCTCGTCACGAAGGAGAACCCGAACTCGTTCCTCGAGACCGACCTCGACGAGCGGCTGCGCGCGATCGCCCCCGACGAGCTCGTCGTCGCCGGCATGATGTCGAGCATGTGCGTCGACGCGACCGTGCGCGCGGCGGCCGACGCCGGCTGGACGGTGAACGTCGCCCACGATGCGTGCGCCGCCCCCGACCTCGAGTTCGACGGGGTCGTCGTGCCGGGCGCGCAGGTGCACGCGGCCTTCATGGCGGCGCTCGACGGCAGCTACGCCACCGTCGTGAGCGCCGAGGAGATCATCGCGCAGGGCTAGCACTTCACGGATTCTTCGCTCGCGAGGCATCCATTTCGTCGAGGCTGGCACACCTGGAGCCCTTCATTCGCAGAACTTCTGCGAATCTTCCGTTTGCGTGAACCGCCGGCACGTGTGACCATCGATGGCATGATCACCGTCGATGCCACCGCTGAAGCCGCCGAACAGCTCGACGCGCTCACGCTCGGCCGGCGCATCCGCGACCGCCGCACGGCCCGCGGCATGACGCTCGGCGAGCTGGCCCGCGCGATCGACCGGGCGCCCTCGCAGGTGAGCGCCATCGAGAACGGCAAGCGCGAGCCGCGCCTCTCGATGTTGCGCACGATCGCGCTCGCGCTCGGCACCACGGTCGACGAACTGCTGCGCACCGACGCCCCGAACGAGCGCGTCGCCCTCGAGATCGCCGTCGAGCGCGCACAGCGCGGCCCCGTGTTCGCGGCCCTCGGGCTCGACCCCTTCCGCGTCGCGAAGACGATGAACGACCAGACCCTGCAGACGATCCTCGCCCTGCACAACGAGATCGACCGCCTCCACCGCGAGCGCGCAGCCACGCCCGAGGAGGCGCGCCGCGCGAACGGCGAGCTGCGCGCCGAGATGCGCGCCCGCGACAACTTCTACCCCGAGCTCGAGCAGAAGGCGGCCGAGCTGCTCGAGGCCGTCGGCCACACCGGCGGCCCGGTGTCGCACCAGCTCGTCGCCGACATGGCGTCGCACCTCGGCTACTCGCTGCACTACGTGGGCGACCTGCCGCACTCGACGCGATCGGTGACCGACAAGCACCACGGACGCATCTACCTGCCGACGCAGCAGTCGCCCTCGCGCGACTCCCGCTCGCCCATCCTCCAGGCGCTCGCGAGCCACCTGCTCGGCCACGAGGAGCCCGCGAACTACGCCGAGTTCCTGCGCCAGCGCATCGAGACGAACTACCTGACGGCCGCGCTCCTGCTGCCCGAGCAGGCGGCGGTGCGCTTCCTCTCCGAGGCGAAGAACCTGCGTCGCATCTCCATGGAGGACCTCCGCGACGCCTTCGCCGTCTCGTACGAGACCGCCGCCCACCGCTTCACGAACCTCGCGACCGCCCGCCTCGACATCCCCGTGCACTTCACGAAGGTGCACGAGTCGGGCACGATCATCAAGGCGTACGAGAACGACCGGGTGCGCTTCCCGAGCGACGCGCTCGGCGCGATCGAGGGCACCACGATGTGCCGCAACTGGACGGCGCGCACCGTGTTCGACGTCGAGGACCGCTACAGCCCGTGGTACCAGTACACCGACACTCCGTCGGGCACGTTCTGGTGCACCTCGCGCATCGAGAAGGCCAAGGAGGGCGAGTACTCGGTGTCGGTGGGCGTGCCGTTCGAGCACGTCAAGTGGTTCCGCGGCCGCGAGACACCCCATCGTGCGGTGTCGCGCTGCCCCGACCCCGCGTGCTGCCAGGCCCCGTCGGGCCTCGCCGAGAAGTGGGCGGATGCCTCGTGGCCGGCTGCGCGCACGCCGACCTCCCTGCTGGCGGCGCTGCCCACGGGCACCTTCCCGGGCGTCGACCAGACCGAGGTCTACCAGTTCCTCGAGGCGCACGCCCCGCGCTGAGCAGGCGGCGACGCACGACGAAGCGCCCGGGCCGGCCGGCGGAAGGGCCGGCCCGCCCGGGCGCTGGTCGGTCGGCTCAGCTCGCCGCCTTGCGGAGCTCCCGGCCGTGCACGGTGAGCGCGTAGATCACGAGGATGTCGAGCACGATGACGATGAGCGACCACCACGGCTGCGCGGGCAGCAGGAAGAGCTGGCCGATCGCGTTCACGATCGCGAGGATGATCGCCACCACGCGCGCCCAGGTCGCACCGGCGAACAGCGCCAGTGAGGCCAGGATCAGGACGACGCCGATGATCAGGTGCCACCAGCCCCAGCCCGCGACGTCCATGAGGAACAGGCCCTCGTTCGTCACGAAGTAGGCGCTGTTCGGGCCGATGACGGCCATGAGGCCGTAGATCGCGTCGAAGATGCCCGCGACGAGCAGCATGATCGCCGCGAAGTAGCCCCAACCGACCCAGCCGGTCGTTTCGGTGTCGCTCATGTCGATTCCTCCCAGTGGATTCGGCGGGCGCGCACCGCGTCCGTCGTCGTCACGCTACTGAGCGGCCGCCCCGCCGGACATCACGCAGTTCGCGTGAATCCCGGGGGCCGGCCGCCCGGCTCACGCCGTCGCGGGGAGGTGATACGCGACGTGGACCGACTCGATCGCCCCGTCGAAGGCGAACGGCATGCGGTCTGCGTACGCCCGCGACACCGCGCCGCCGTAGGCCCTGCCGATGTCGAGGCAGTCGTTGGCCGAGAAGAGCAGCGGGGCGCTGATCGGCACCGTGCCCGACCCGACCTTCGTGCCGTCGACCCGCAGGGTCACCGAGAGCGGGCCGCCCGGCCGGGGCTCGACAGAGTCGGTCACGACCTCGATCACGTGCTCGCCCGCCGCGATCGGCGACTCCGAGGCGATCGTCGTCCGCTGCACGAGGAACAGGTTGTACTCGTACGTGAGCACGCCGTCGACGACGAAGCAGGTGAGCCCGCCGCCGGCGCCGCCGAGCTTGTAGAGCACGCCGTTCGCACCTTGGGGCAGCGACGCCTTCATCGTCACCGTGTTCGGCCGGTTGCCGAGCGCCGGTGCGCAGAACTCCGGGATGCGTACGGTGTCGCCCGACAGCTCCCACTCGGTGTAGCTCGGGCCGAGCCGGAACTCGGGGTGGTACACCGGCACCCAGAGCCCGCCGCCGATCGGCAGCACCTCGTTCCTGGCCGCCTCGATCGCGAAGAGCTCCTTCATCTCGGCGAGCTTCTCGGGGTGGTCGGCGGCGAGGTCGTGCGCCTGGCTCCAGTCGTCGTCGAGGTGGTAGAGCTCCCACCGGTCGGCGTCGGGAGTCCACGTGGCGATGCCGGGAGGGGCACCGGGAACCCACGGCAGTCGCGGTCCCGTCGCCGACGCGATCCAGCCGTCGGAGTAGATCGAGCGGGAGGCCATGATCTCGAAGTACTGCGTGCGACGACGGCCCTCGGCCGCCGCCTCGTCGACGGCGTAGGCGAAGCTCGTGCCGTCGATCGGATCCTGGTGGATGCCGTTCACCTGCTCGGGGTGCGAGATGCCGAGCACCTCGTAGACCGTCGGCACGAGGTCGATCACGTGGTGGAACTGCGTCCGCGGCTCCGGATCGTGCGCGATCCGACCGGGCCACCGCAGGAACATCGGGTTGCGCGTGCCGCCGAGGTGCGAGGCCATCAGCTTCATGCCCTGGTACGGCGACGAGCCGGCCCACGCCCAGGCGGCGTGGTACTGGTTGTCGGTCGCCGGGCTGCCGAGCGCGTCGAGTCCGCCGAGCTCGTCGAGTGCGGCGATGTGCTGGTCGACGGTCGTCGGGATCATGTTCTGCGCGAGCAGCTCGCTGATCGTGCCGTTCTGCCCCTCGCCCGACGACCCGTTGTCGCCCCAGATGTAGACGATGAGCGTGTCGTCGCCGTAGCCCAGCTCCTCGAGCGCGTCGACGAGGCGCCCGGCCTGCACGTCGGCGTGCTCGCCGAACCCGGCGCAGACCTCCATCAGGCGGGCCTGGAACGGCTTCTGGTGGTCGGGGATCTCGTCCCAGCCCTGCAGGCTCTCGGGGCGCGCGGTCAGCTCGGCGTCCTGGGGGATCCACCCGGCAGCCTTCGCGCCCGCGAACGAGTGCTCGCGGTAGGCGTCCCAGCCGTCGTCGAAGCGGCCGGCGTACTTGTCGGCCCACTCCTTCATGATGTGGTGCGGCCCGTGGATCGCGCCGGTCGCCCAGTACATGAAGAAGGGCTTGTCGGGGGCGTTCGCCTTGTGGTCGCGCAGCCACTCGATCGCGTCGTCGGCCAGGTCCTCGCTGAGGTGGTAGCCGTCCTCGGGCGAGCGCGGCGGGAGCACCGAGGTCGTGTTGCGCACGAGGTTCGGCTCGTACTGGGATGCCTCGCCGGCGAGGAACCCGTAGAAGTACTCGAAGCCGTAGCCGGTCGGCCAGCGGTCGTAGGGCCCCGCCTTCGTCGTCTCCTCGGCGGGCGTGTTGTGCCATTTGCCCCAGGCGCCGGTCGAGTAGCCGTAGTTGCGGAGCACCTCGGCCATCGTCGCGCTCGACTTCGGGATGTGGCCCGAGTAGCCGTCCCAGTCGTTCGCGAGCTCGGCGATCTGCCCGGAGCCCACCCGGTGATGGTTGCGGCCGGTGAGGAGCGAGGCGCGGGTCGGTGAGCACATGGCCGTCGTGTGAAACCGGTTGAAGCCGATGCCCTCGTCGCGCAGGCGGCCGAGCGTCGGCGTCTCGACGACGCCGCCGAGCGGGGCGGGCAGCGCCGGCCCCGCGTCGTCGATGAGGATCACGAGGACGTTGGGCGCCTGCTCGCCGAGGTGGCGGTCGGGCGGCTTGGGCGAGTACGTCGATTCGGCCAGGGTGCGACCGGCGATGCTGCCGGAGCCCTTCGGCGGGAACGGCAGCGTGCGCGCCGGCGGCAGCGGTGTTCCGATGATCGAGCGGGATGCGGTGTCGGCCATGGGGTTCTCCTGTCCTCCCCGCGCCCGTCGGCGGAGTGCGCGGGAGTGCCCGGCGCGAGGCACCGGCGCGGGCTGTCCATCGTGCGGGCCCGGTGCCGTCTCGGCATCACGCAGATCGCGCGATCCGGACACGCCCCCATCATTCGCGTGATCTGCATGATGCGGAACCCCGTGAAGGGGGGTGTGATCGGAGCATCGATTGGAGGTCGGGCATGGACCACCTCGAACTGCTGCGTCGCCTGGCGATCGACGACGACCGGCTCTCGGGTGAGGGCCTCCCCGAGCCCGCCGGACCGTTGGGCCCGAAGTCGCTCGCGCTCGCCCGTCTCGGTGCCCTCTGCGGCGTCGGCGGGACCGACGCCTCGTTCTCCTCGGCGGTCGACGGGGCGATCCGAGCGGGCTCGACCGCGGCCGAGCTCGTGCAGCTCATCGTCGCGGTGGCCCCGGTCGTCGGCATGCCTCGCGCGGTCGCGGCGGCCCAGCATCTCGCCGTGGCGCTCGACCTCGACCTCGAGACCTTCGTCTCCGGAGCCGACTGAGGTCAGCCGAGCAGGCGGAGCTCCTCCGCCCGTTCGACGGCCGCACCCCTCGTCGTGACCTGCAGCTTGCGGTAGATGGAGCCGAGCTGCGAGCTCACCGTGTTGCGGGAGACGAACAACCGCTCGCCGATCTCGGCGATCGTGAGGTGCGTCTGCAGGTAGGGCAGCAGCCGGAGCTCGGCCGGGGTGAGCGGGGAGACGCCGAGCACCTCGCGCGACTGCTCCATCGACGACCGCAGCGCGGCGACGTCATCGAGGAGCGTGCCGAGGCCGGGGCGCACCCGCAGGAGGTCGTCGATCTCCTGCAGCAGGTGCGCCGCCGTCGACCCCTTGCCGAGCGCGACGAAGGCGCGGGCGAGTTCGAGCCGGACCTTGACGGCGAGGACCGGCATCACGTGGGTGCAGAGTCCCCGGTCGCGCATCGCGCGCGCGAGCAGGCGCTTCGCGGCGGGGCCGTCCTTCCGCCGGATCGCGACGCGGGCACCCACCGCGAGCACGAGGGTGGTGGTCGCGTAGCCGTCCATGCCGTGCTCGGCGATCGCGGCCAGCCCCCGGTCGACGTGGCCGCCGGCCTCCGCGACGTCGCCCCGATCGAGGGCGATGATCGCGAGCTCGGCCTCGCTCAGCACGATCGAGTCGGCGTTGCCGAAGAGCTCGGCCTGGCCGGACGACCGTTCGAACGCCTCGATCGCGGCATCCGTCTCGCCCGCGAGCAGTCGGGTCCACCCGACGAGGTGCAGCGCCTGATCGTGCCACAGGCTCGACGGCGACTCCGACTCGAGCCCGAAGGCCGCGTCGGCCGTGGCCGCGGCGAGCCCGTCGCGCCACATGATCGCCCGCACCATCGCACGAGCCGAGTCGTAGCTCGGCAAGCCGAGTTCGGCGGGCCCGTCGTACTCGATGCGGTCGAAGAGCCGGGCCCAGCCGTCGGCTTCTGCGGCATGTCCGTCGAGGATGGCGCGGAGACCCGCGAGCACGACGAGCGGCGGGTACTCGGCGATCGCCTCGGAGCCGAGCTCGTGCATCCACCGGGAGACCGCGGCGAGCTCACCGGCCTGATAGGCCCGGAGCGAGCGCTCGGCGACGAGCCGCACGGACCGCCGTCGATCGCCGGCCGCGAGCAGGTGCTCGATCGCGAGCGCGACCTCGCCGTGCCGCTCGCACCACGCCGCCGCCCGGCGATGCAGCTCGGGCCCCTCCCCGGGCTCGACCCGATCGAACTCGGCGAGCAGGAACTCGCGGAACAGCTGGTGGTACCGGTACTCGCCACGAGGTCGCTCGATCGGCACGAGGAAGAGCCCCCGACGCTCGAGCTCGCTCAGCCTGGCCCGCGAGTCGTCGCGTTCGAGCACCGCGTCGCAGCATCCGGCGGAGAGGTGCTCGAGCAGGGCGGTGCGCCGCAGGAACGACTGGTCGTCGGCATCGAGCGCGCGATAGCACGCGCGATAGAGGTAGTCGGCGACGAAGCGGTCGTCGCCGCCGATGTCGACCGGATGCCCGCCGTCACGTGCGGCGAGCGCGGCGAGCGCGATCCCGGTGGGCCATCCCTCGGTGTGCTCGACGAGGCGCGCCAGGTCGCCGTCGTCCGCGACGGCCTCGAACGCGTCGAACACCCGTCGGGCGTCGTGCACGTCGAGGCGCAGCTGGTCGGCGCCGATCTCGACGACCTCCCCGCCGAGGCGCAGGCGCGAGAGGAACTCGGGAACCCGTCGACTCGCCATCACGACCTGCGACCCCGCCGGGATGCGTCCGAGGGCGACCTCGAGCGCGTCCTGGCAGGCGGGGGTCTCGGCCTCGTGGAGGTCGTCGAGCACGAGCACGAACGGCGACTCGACGCGCTCGATCGCGGCGGCGAGCATCGGCGCCGCCCGCCCGAGCACGGCGCGACCGGTCATGGGGAGCGCGGTGAGAGCGGCCAGGCCGTCATCGCCCGGCATCGCGCGGTCGAACGCGCCCGCCAGCACGGCGATGAGCGCCGCCGGGTCGTCGTCGAAGCGGTCGAGCGAGACCCAGACGAGCACGCGGTCGTCGCGCTCGGCCCACTCGCGCACCAGCGTCGACTTGCCGTACCCGGCCGGTGCCGCGAGGCTCACGAGCGGAGCCCCCGACGACCGCGCGCGATCGATCAGGCGGCGGCGGCTCACGCTGCCGCCGCGACCCCGCGGCGGCGCGAACTTCGGCGAGGCGGGGTCGTCGCTCGTCGGCGACGAAGTGTCCTCCTGCACGGTCGTCAGTCCGTCCATATCCGGATTCTAGGGAGTGCGCACGCGGATCCGGCGTGCGACACCTTGTCCGGACCGCCTTCGAACTCGCGACAGCGCGAAGTGGCGGTCGCTCGCCCCGCCGGGCGAGGATGGGGGAACCAACCATCGCATCGGAGTGATACCCGTGGGCACCACCGTCTTCGAACGACGCATCCCCCAGCCCTCCGTCATCGAGCACGCGCTCGGTGGCACCTCGCATTCGACCTTCTGGATCGACGACCTGCCCGAGGCGTTGACGCCCTCGCGGCCGAAGCTCGCAGGCACGGCGGTCGCCGACCTCGTCGTCGTCGGCGGCGGCTACACCGGCCTCTGGACGGCCCTGCTCGCCAAGGAGCGCAACCCCGACGCGCACGTCGTGCTCGTCGAGGCGAAGCGGGTCGGCTGGGCGGCCTCGGGCCGCAACGGCGGCTTTTGCGAGGCCAGCCTCACGCACGGCGACGAGAACGGCCAGGCCCGCTGGCCGAAGGAGATGGAGCTGCTCCAGCGCCTCGGCATGGAGAACCTCGACGCGATCGAGGCCAGCGAGGCGAAATACGGCATGGACTTCCAGTTCGAGCGCACCGGGCAGCTCGCTCCCGCCATCGAGGAGCACCAGGTCGAGTGGCTGCGCGACTGGGCCGACGAGGCCGCGAAGCACGGCGAGGGCGACGACGTCGTCTTCCTCGATGAAGCCGCGGTCCAGGCATCCGTCAAGTCGCCGACCTACCTCGCCGGCGTGTGGGAGAAGCGCACCAACGGCATGCTGCACCCCGCCCGCCTCGCCGCCGAGCTCGCGCGCGTCGCCGAGGAGCGCGGCGTCGAGATCTTCGAGCACTCCCCCGTGCGCCGCCTCGAGACGCCCGGCTCGACGGGTGCGGTCAGCGTCGTCACCGACGGCGGCCGCGTCGACGCGAAGCACGCCGTGCTCGCGACGAACGTGTTCCCGTCGCTGCTCAAGCGCAACCGGCTCATGACGGTGCCCGTCTACGACTACGTGCTCATGACCGAGCCGCTCTCGGCGCAGCAGCTGGCCGACATCGGCTGGAACGACCGCCAGGGCATCGGCGACATGGCCAACCAGTTCCACTACTACCGGCTCTCGAAGGACAACCGCATCCTCTTCGGCGGCTACGACGCCATCTACAACTACGGGCGCAAGGTGCGCGAGTCGTACGAGCACCGGCCCGAGAGCTGGCAGCGGCTCGCGAGCCACTTCTTCACCACGTTCCCGCAGCTCGAGGGGCTGAAGTTCAGCCACCAGTGGGCGGGGGCGATCGACACGAGCACCCAGTTCACGGCGTTCTTCGGCACGGCCCGCGACCACCGCGTCGCCTACGCCGCCGGGTTCACCGGGCTCGGCGTGGGGTCGACCCGCTTCGCCGCAGAGACGATGCTCGACCTCCTCGAGCGTCGCGAGAACGAGCGCACCACGCTCGAGATGGTGCGCAAGCGTCCGCTGCCCTTCCCGCCCGAGCCGGCCGCCGCGATCGGCATCAACGCGACCCGCTGGTCGCTCGACCGCGCCGACCACAACCGCGGCCGGCGCAACGTGCTGCTGAAGACGCTCGACGCGCTCGGCCTGGGGTTCGACTCGTGAGCGCCGACGAGACCGTGCTGCGCCTCGTCGCCGGCGCACTGACGGATGCCTCGGGGCTCGCCCTCGAGCACGAGCCGGTGCCGGCCGAGCAGGTCGTCACGGGCAGCCCGACGACGGCCTACCGCGCGCTCGACGAGTCGGGGGCGGGCGAGATCGGCGTCTGGGAGATGTCGGTCGGCGCGATGCGCGACGTCGAGGTCGACGAGGTCTTCGTCGTGCTCGCCGGGGCGGCGACGGTCGAGTTCGAGCATGTGCCGTCGACCGGCCGGCCCGGCGACCCCATCGTGCTCGCCCCGGGGGCGGTCGTCCGCCTCGAGGCGGGCATGAAGACGATCTGGACGGTCCGCGAGCCGCTCCGCAAGGTATTCATCGAGCGCTGAGGCTCGGAGAGAAGAAGAGGAACATCATGGCGAAGTATCGGGTGCAGAACCCCGCGACCGGCGAGATCGTCGAGACCTTCGAGGCCGCGACCGATGCCCAGATCGAGGAGACCCTCGCGGCGGCCGACGCCGCCTACCGCGAGTGGCGCGAGCGCAGCGTGCAGGAGCGCGCCGCAGTGGTCAAGCGGGTGGCCGAGCTCTTCGAGGAGCGCAAGGACGAACTCGCGCGGCTCATCGCCGTCGAGATGGGCAAGTCGATCGCCGAGTCGCTCGACGAGGTCGAGTTCGCCCGCTCGATCATCGAGTACTACGCGGTGCACGGGCCGAGCCTGATCACCGACCACGAGATCCCGTCGACGATCCCCGGCAAGGCGATCATCGAGCAGCTGCCCGTCGGGGCGCTCCTCGGCGTCATGCCGTGGAACTTCCCGTACTACCAGGTGGCCCGCTTCGCTGCCCCGAACCTCGTGCTGGGCAACACGATCATCCTGAAGCACGCCGACATCTGCGCCCGTTCGTCGCTGACGATCCAGGAGATCATGGAGGAGGCCGGGGTTCCGGTCGGCGGCTACCAGAACGTGTTCGCCTCGCACGAGCAGATCGCGACCATGATCGCCGACCCGCGGGTGCAGGGCGTCTCGCTCACCGGTTCCGAGCGGGCCGGCGGCATCATCGGCGAGCAGGCCGGCCGCCACCTGAAGAAGTGCGTGCTCGAACTCGGCGGCAACGACGCGATGGTCGTGCTCGACTCCGACGACGTCGCGAGCGTCGCGCAGGCGGCCTGGGACTTCCGCGTCTACAACGGCGGCCAGGTGTGCAACTCGAACAAGCGGCTCATCGTGATGGACGACATCTACGACGAGTTCGTCGCCGAGCTGCGCCGCCTCGCGACCGGGCTCGAGCCGGGCGACCAGCTCGACCTCGGCGAAGGCCAGTACGTCCCCCTCTCGTCGCGAGCCGCCGCCGAGACCGTGAACGCCCAGGTGCAGAAGGCCGTCGCCGAGGGCGCGACCCTCGAGGTGGGCGGCGTGCTCTCCGAGGGCCCCGGCGCGTACTTCTCGCCCGCCGTGCTGACGGGCGTGCCCCGCGACTCCGACTCGTACCGCGAGGAGATGTTCGGCCCGGTCGCGACGGTCTACCGCGTGCACAGCGACGACGAGGCCGTCGACGTCGCCAACGACAGCCCCTTCGGCCTCGGCGGCTCGGTGTTCTCGACCGACGAGGCGCGCGCCGCCCGGGTCGCCTCCCGGCTCGACGTCGGCATGACCCACGTCAACACGATCGCGGCCGAGGCCGCCGAGCTGCCGTTCGGCGGCGTGAAGCGCTCGGGCTTCGGCCGCGAGATGGGCCCGGTCGGCATCGGCGAGTTCGCCAACCGCCGTCTGCGGTTCGTCGCGAAGTAGCCGACCTCGTCACCCGCAACGGGGCCTGCCGGCGAGCTCGCCGGCGGGCCCCGTTGCGGGTCGGGCGTACTTCAGCCGCCCGATCAGCCGCAGACGCCTGGTCACGGGAGCGATCGGATGACGTGCAGCAGCAGCATCGACCGGTCTCGCTTCGACAACGTCCGCGGCGCGCTCAGGCGACCGCTGCGTCGACCGCACCCGGCGCTGGGCCCGACGGCGCGATGCGGAAGGTCGTGGTGAAGCGCGCCAGCAGCTCGGCGTCGCCGGCGAACGAGACTTCGGATGCCTCGCCGTCGAGCAGTCCGCGCAGGCGCCCCGGCTCGAGTTCGAGCTCGAGCACCGCCTGGGGCACCGGCTCGAGCGCCGACCGGCGGGGCTGGGGCAGCGCGCCCGGGCCGACCGGGGCGACGTCGAGCGTCGGGCCGATGACGATCGCCGACACCGAGACCGGCGCGGCGTCGTCGACCACGTGCAGCACGTACTCGGTGGGCGGCATCGACGCCGCGGCATCCGGCCGGAACGCCGCGCGCAGCGCGAAGGCGATGGAGTCGGCGCTCATCGTCTCGCCGTCGCCGGGCTCGCCGAGCAGCGACCACCCCCAGCGTTCGAGCGCGACGACGACGGGTTCGAGGCCCCGGCCGAGCTCGGTGAGCTCGTAGCCGCCGCGCACGCTCGGCACGCGGCGCAGCACGCCCGCCTCCTGCAGCTCCTTCAGCCGATCGCTGAGGATGTTCGTGGGGATGCGCGGCAGCCCGGCCTTGAGGTCGCCGTATCGGCGCGCGCCGACGAGCAGGTCGCGGACGATGAGCAGCGCCCATCGATCCCCGACCCGCTCGAGCGCGCGGGCGGCTCCGCCGTACTGGCCGAAGCCGCGCGCGCCGCGTGTCGCCATGCGGTCAGGCCGTGGCCGACTGTGCCTTGGCCTGGTCGGCCAGGTAGGCATCGGGCCCCTGCTCGACCGCCGCCTGCTCCATGAAGAGGAAGCCGAGGATGTTGCCGTCGGGGTCCTCGAGGTCGCGCGAGTACATGAAGCCGTAGTCCTGCGCGTCGCGCGGCTCGGTGCCGCCCGCAGCGAGCCCCTTGGCGAGCACGGCGTCGACCTCGTCGCGGGAGTCGCGGGTGAACGAGATGCTCGTCTGCGCCTGCGTCTTGGTGTCGATGATCTGCTTGTCGGTGAAGGTGCCGAGGTACTCGCGGGTGAGCACCATGAAGTAGATGTTCTCGTCGAGCACCACGCAGGCGGCGTTCTCGTCGGTGAAGAGCGGGTTGATGCTGAACCCGAGGGCCTCGTAGAACGCCTTCGAGCGGTCGAGGTCGTTGGTGGGCAGGTTCACGAAGATGCTGGTCGTGCTCATGATCGCCTCCGAGGGATCGTCAGTGGTCGTGTTCGGGTGGTTACGAACTCCAGCTTGCTCTTTGCAAGTTCACTTGTCAATAGCAAGTGAACAGATCTTCGACGCGGTCAGCGCAGGGCGCTCCGCCGCACGAGCAGCGCGAGGTGCAGCGCCGTGAGCGTCTCGCCGTCGTCGAGGTCGACGCCGAGCAGCTGCCCGATGAGGGACAGGCGCTGGTAGAACACCGATCTCGACAGGTGCGACGCCCCCGCGGCCGCCGTGCGGTTGCCGGGGTGCGCGAGCGTCGCGCCGAGCACGTCGAGCAGGTCACCGCCGCGGGCGAGGTCGTACTCGATGAGCGGCGCGAGCATCTGTTCGCTGTGCCGCAGCAGCCGGTGGTCGTCGCGCAGCGAGGTCACGAGCCTGATGAGCGGGCGGTCCTCCGCCCGGCGGATCGCGAGGCCGCGCCGCGACCGCGCGCCGGGCGCGCGCGCCAGGTCGATCGCCTCCTGCACCGAGCCGAGCAGCCCGTCGAGGCCCGACGCAGCCTGCCCGATCGAGAGCACCAGGTGATCGGCGGATGCCTCGTCACCGATCAGCGCCCGCGCGAACTCGCGCGCGGTCGCATCGGCGAACGACGCTCCGGCCGGCAGCGACAGCAGCACGATGCTCGCCTGGGTCTGCCGCGACCAGCCGGGCGCCGCCCCGGCGAGGGCCCGGCCGCCGAACGCCTTCGCCGCGGTATCCGCCCGCGCCGCCGTGACCGGCGCACCCGTGACGACGAGGCCGTGGAGCGTCGCGCCCTCGACCGGCAGGCCGGCGGCGCCGAGGCGCGCCGCCGCCGCGGGGAGACCTGCGAACCGCCCCTCGAGCAGGCCGTCGATGAGCCGCTGCCGCCCGGCGCGCACCCACTCGTCGGCGTCGTCGCCGTCGGCGAGACGGCCGAGCGCGAGCGCGATCGCCCCCTGCTCGAGCACGCCGGTCCGGCCCGCCGGATGCGCCGGCCCGGGCAGCGCGATGAGGTGCCCCCACCGGATGCCCCGTGCCTCGACCGGCACGATCAGCCACTCGTCGGGGTGGCGGTGCGCCTGCCGGGATCGCTGCTCCCAGTTCGCGAGCAGCGCCTCCTCGGCGCCCGCAGGCACCTCGGCCGCGACGACCTCGTAGGCGAGGTTCTCGAGCACGACCGGCGAGCCGAGGGTCTGCGCGAGCTGCGCGACGATGTAGTCGGCGGGCGAACCGCGCAGGCTCAGCGCGGTGAAGCGCTCGCGCACCTCGTCTCGGGCGCGGAGGGCGGCCGTCTGCTCGGAGATGATCCGGCTGTGCACCGCCTCCGTCAGCGTGACGAACTTCACCTCGCGGTGGAGCGCGACGAGCGCGAGCCCGCGCTCGCGAGCCGCCTGCTCGACGACGGCGGGCACGTAGCGGTAGTGCACGCCGAGCTCGAGCACGAGGCCGGCGAGGCCGGCGTCGACGAGGCCGGAGACGAAGTCGTGGAGCTCGTCGGGGTCGGTCGGCCAGCCCGAGCCCGTCGACAGCAGCAGCTCCCCGCCGTCGAGGAGCCGGGCGACGCCCGCGCTGTCGGAGACGTGCACCCAGCGCACCCGGGCGTCGAGCCCCCCGTCGTCGCCCGAGAGCACCTCGGGAACCCCGGCCACCACGGCCGGCAGCGCGAGGATCTCGCGCACCGTCGGCAGCGCCGCACCGTCGTCGGCCGCAGCCGCCTGCGCCCCGTTCAGGCCGCCCGGACGATCCGTTCGGATCGAATGATCTTCGCGACGATCTGGCACCGCTTCGCTCTCTTCGCCTCTGCAACACTGGGAAATCAGAAGCTTAGTCGAGCGTCGGCCAATCTGTCTGAACGCCCTGATGCACCGCCCGGAAGGACCTGTCATGAGTATCACCGAGACCGCGACGTCGCCCACGTCGAACTCCGAAGTGCCCGCGATCGGGCACTGGATCGACGGCGCGGTGCGCGCCTCGAGCTCCGGCCGCACCGCTCCGGTCTACAACCCCGCCACGGGCGCGGTGCAGGCCGAGGTCGTACTGGCCGACCAGGCCGAGATCGACGCGGCGATCGCGTCGGCGCAGGCCGGCTTCGAGGTGTGGAGCGGCTACTCGATCGCGAAGCGCCAGACCGTGATGTTCGCGTTCCGCGAGCTGCTCAACTCGCGCAAGGGCGAGCTCGCCGCGATCATCACCTCCGAGCACGGCAAGGTGCTCTCCGACGCCATGGGCGAGATCCTCCGCGGCCAGGAGGTCGTCGAACTCGCGACCGGGTTCCCGCACCTGATCAAGGGCGCGTTCTCCGAGAACGCCTCCTCGGGTATCGACGTCTATTCGCTGAAGCAGCCGCTCGGCGTGGTCGGCATCATCAGCCCCTTCAACTTCCCGGCGATGGTCCCGATGTGGTTCTTCCCCATCGCGATCGCCGCCGGCAACGCCGTCGTCCTGAAGCCGAGCGAGAAGGACCCCTCGGCGGCGCTCTGGCTCGCGGAGCTGTGGAAGGAGGCCGGTCTCCCCGACGGCGTGTTCACCGTCCTGCAGGGCGACAAGCTCGCCGTCGACGGCCTGCTCACCTCGCCCGTCGTGCAGTCGATCTCGTTCGTCGGCTCGACCCCGATCGCGCAGTACATCTACGAGACCGCCTCGAAGCACGGCAAGCGCGTCCAGGCCCTCGGCGGCGCGAAGAACCACATGCTGGTGCTCCCCGACGCCGACCTCGACCTCGTCGCCGACCAGGCCGTGAACGCCGGCTACGGCGCCGCCGGCGAGCGCTGCATGGCGATCTCCGTCGTGCTGGCCGTCGAGCCCGTCGCCGACGAGCTGATCACCAAGATCACCGAGCGCATCGCCCAGCTGAAGATCGGCAACGGCGCCGGCGTCGAGGGCGTCGAGCCCGACATGGGCCCGCTGATCACCGACGTGCACCGCGACAAGGTCGCCTCGTACGTCGACATCGCCGAGGCCGACGGCGCGAAGATCGTCGTCGACGGCCGCGGCTTCACCGTCGACGGCCACGAGGACGGCTTCTTCTTCGGCCCGACCCTGATCGACGACGTGCCGACCACCTCGCGGGCCTACACCGAGGAGATCTTCGGCCCGGTGCTCTCGATCGTGCGGGTGCAGTCGTACGACGAGGGCCTCGACCTCATCAACTCCGGCCAGTTCGGCAACGGCACTGCGATCTTCACGAACGACGGCGGCGCGGCCCGCCGCTTCCAGAACGAGGTGCAGGTCGGCATGATCGGCATCAACGTCCCGATCCCCGTGCCGGTGGCCTACCACTCGTTCGGCGGATGGAAGCAGTCGCTGTTCGGCGACTCGAAGGCGTACGGCACGCACGGCTTCGACTTCTTCACGCGCGAGAAGGCCATCACGAGCCGCTGGCTCGACCCGGCCACGCGCAGCGACCGCGCGCACACCGGCATCAACCTGGGCTTCCCCCAGAACCACTGACCCGTCCAGGAGACTCCGACATGACCGACACCATCACCGACGTCACCGGCGACGAGCTCGCGGCCGGCACCGAGGCGGTCTACACCGACCGCCACGGCGCGGTGCACGCGCTGCCCGACGCCGCCGCCGACGCGCAGGTTCGCGCCGACGACCGGGCCCACGTCTTCCACTCGTGGAGCGCGCAGGCCCTCATCGACCCGCTGCCGATCGCCGCCGGCGAGGGCGCGACGTTCTGGGACTACCAGGGCAACGCGTACCTCGACTTCTCGTCGCAACTCGTGAACCTGAACCTCGGGCACCAGCACCCCGACCTCGTCGCCGCCATCCAGCAGCAGGCCGGCCGTCTCGCGACGATCCAGCCCTCGATGGCGTCCGACGTGCGCGGCGAGCTGGCCCGCCGCATCGCCGAGGTCGCCCCCGGCGACCTCGACAAGGTCTTCTTCACGAACGGCGGCGCCGACGCCAACGAGTACGCGGTGCGCATGGCGCGCGCCGTGACGGGCCGCCGCAAGGTGCTCTCGATGTACCGCAGCTACCACGGCGGCACCGCGACGGCGATCTCGCTCACGGGCGACCCGCGCCGCTGGGCGAACGAGCCCTCCGACGGCTCGGTCGCGCACTTCTTCGGACCGTACGAGTACCGCTCCGCCTGGGGCTCGACCACGCCCGAGGAGGAGGCGCAGCGCGCGCTCGCCCACCTCGAGCAGGTCATCGTGCTCGAGGGCGCGTCGACCGTCGCCGCGGTCATCCTCGAGACGGTCGTCGGCACGAACGGCGTGCTCGTGCCGCCGCCCGGCTACCTCGAGGGCGTGCGCGCGCTCTGCGACAAGTACGGCATCGTCTACATCGCCGACGAGGTCATGGTCGGGTTCGGCCGCATCGGCGAGTGGTTCGCGGTGAACCACTTCGGCGTCATCCCCGACCTCATCACCTTCGCGAAGGGCGTCAACTCGGGCTACGCCCCGCTCGGCGGCGTCGTGATCTCGCAGAAGATCGCCTCGCACTTCGACACCGTGGCCTTCATGGGCGGCCTGACCTACTCGGGCCACCCGCTCGCGTGCGCCCCCGGCGTCGCGACGTTCGAGGTGTTCGAGCGCGACGGAATCCTCGAGCACGTGCGCGACCTCGGCGAGCGCGTCGTCGGTCCCCGCCTCCGCGAGATCGCCGCGAAGCACCCCTCGGTCGGCGAGGTGCGCGGCGTCGGCCTGTTCTGGGCGATCGAGCTCGTGAAGGATGCCTCGACGCGCGAGCCGCTCGTGCCGTTCAACGCCGCAGGCGCCGACGCGGCCCCCATGGGCGCGGTCGCCGCCGCCTGCAAGCAGGCCGGCCTCTGGCCGTTCGTGCACTTCAACCGGATGCACGTCGCCCCGCCGCTCGTCATCTCCGAGGAGGAGCTCGTGCGCGGCCTCGACATCATCGACGAGGCGCTCACGGTCGCCGACGGGTACGTCACCGCCGGCTGAGCGCACCGCCGTCGCAGAGGCCCGGGCCTCGGGGTTCGCCCCGAGACCCGGGCCTCTCGTGCGGAGTACCATGGGCGTCGTTCACGGGCCGCCGTGCCGACGGCGCGCCCGGATCGGGGGAAGCGCTCATGGACGACCGTCATATCTCGGACCGCGTGGAGACCGTCGCCGCGGCGACGCCGTTCCAGATGCTCTACGACTTCTACCGCTTGTCGGGCTACGAGCGACGACGGCATGAGCCCGGCGTGCTCGACTTCACCTTCGGCGACCCGCACGACCCGCCCTCGGCCGAGTACGTCGAGATCCTCCGCGACGCGACGGTTCCGCAGCACGAGCTCTGGTTCGCCTACAACTTCGGCGACCCGGAGGCCATCCGAGCTGCGACCGACTCGATGCGCGCGCACCTCGGCATCCCGTTCGAACCCGACGACGTCCATCTCACGACGGGCGGCTTCGCGGCGATCTCGGCCGCGTTGAAGGTCGTCGGCGACCCGGGCGACGAGGTCGTGTACAGCCTGCCGCCCTGGTTCCTCTACGAGGGGCTCATCCTCGAGGCGGGCATGGTTCCCGTGAAAGTGCCGATCGACCGGCGCACCTTCGATCTCGACCTCGAGGCGATCGCCGCGGCGATCACGCCGCGCACCCGCGTCGTCATCGTGAACAGCCCGAACAATCCGACGGGGCGCGTCTACCCGCCGGCCCTCCTCGAGCGCCTCGCCGCGCTGCTCGACGAGCGATCCGCACGGCACGGACGTCGCATCCACCTCGTCTCCGACGAGGCCTACAACCGCATCGTGTACGACGGGCTGCGCTTCCGCAGCCCGGTCGAGTTCTACCCGTGGAGCTTCCTGGCCTACAGCTACGGCAAGACCCTGCTCTCACCGGGCGAGCGCATCGGCTACCTCGCCGTGCCGCCGACGATGCCGGCCGCGGCCCGCGACGAGATCCGCAGCGCCGTCGAGACCGTGCAGATCACCGGCGGATGGCTGTTCCCGAACGCGTCGATGCAGTACGCGCTGCCCCGGCTCGAGCAGTTGCGCTTCGACCTCGCCCTGTTCCAGCGCAAGCGCGACGTCATGGTCGCGGCGCTCCGCGAGCTCGGGTACCGCGTCGCCGTGCCCGAGGGCACCTTCTACCTGTTCCCCGAGTCTCCACTCGCCGACGACGCGGAGTTCGCCCGGCTGCTCGACCGCGAGGGCGTGCTCGTGCTGCCGGGGCGCATGTTCGAGACCCCCGGGTACTTCCGCATCTCGCTGACCGCCACGTTGGAGACGATCGAGGCGTCCCTCCCGCGCTTCGCCGCCGCGTACGCCGCCGCGGGCGTCGGCTAGCCTGAACCACATGGACTCACGGGCGACGCCCGGCGGCATGGCCCGGCGAACGTTCCTCGCCGCCTCCTTCTCCGGCCTCGCGACCGTCGTGCTCGCGAGTTGCACCGCACCGCAGCCGACCCCGACACCGCCGCCGACCGGGAGTCCGACCACCTCCCCGACGCCCTCCCCCGCACCGACACCGTCGCCCGTCCCCGAGCCGATCACGGTGCGCCGTTCACGCTGGGGCGCCGACCCCTTCGCCCGCGGGGCGTTCACCTACGACGCGGCGGGCGGCCCCGACGAGCTGCGCGAGGCACTCGCGCAGCCCGTCGCCGAACGGGTGTTCTTCGCGGGCGAGGCCTGCGACACCGCGGCGCCGGGCACCCTGCAGGGCGCCCGCAGCTCGGGCGCCCGCGCGGCGTCCCTCGTGCTCGAGCTCGCGGAGCCCGGCGAACGCGTCGCCGTGATCGGCGCCGGGCTCGCGGGGCTCACCGCCGCTCGCGAGCTCGCCGACCGAGACCTCGAGGTCGTCGTCATCGAAGCCAGGGACCGCATCGGCGGGCGCATCGACACCGTCGACGCCGACGGCTTCGACGGCCCGATCGAGCTCGGCGCGCTCGTCATCGGCAGCACGGCGCTGCAGGCGGCGCTGCCCGACTCCGTCGAGCTGCTGCCGATCGCCCCTCCCGCCGGCGCGCGCACGGCGGACGGTGCGACGGTGGCCATCCCCACGACCGGCCCCGACGCGATCGCCGCAGCGCAGGCGTGGGCCGCCGCCCAGCCCGAGGCGAGGGCGAGAGAGCTCTCGCTCGCGACCGCGCTCGTCGAGTCGGGCACGAGCGCCTCGCTCTCGACCCAGCCCGACGCGACGGGCGTCTCCCCCGCGGCCTGGCTCGCCCACTCGCTGGCGAGCGGGGTCGGGGTCGAGACCGGCGCGACCGCGAACCGCGTCGCCGCCCTGGCCGAGCTCGGCAGGGGCGCCGTGGCCGCCGGCCCCGCGACCGGCGCCGACCCCGACGCGCCCTCGTCGACCGCGCCGGCGCTCGCCCGCGGCCTCGCCGGCGCCCTCGACGCCGACGCCGACGCGCTCGACATCGCCGTCATGAGCGTCGTGACCCGCATCGCCTACGACGAGCGCCGGGTGAGCCTGCGCCTCGACTCGGGCGAGTCGCTCACGGTCGACCGAGTCGTCGTCACCGTGCCGCTCGGGGTGCTGAAGACCGACACGCTGCAGTTCTCCCCCGCCCTGCCCCTCCTGCACCAGCGGGCGATCTCGCGCCTCGGCGTCGGGCTCGTCGACACGGTGTGGCTGCGCTTCGAGGAGGCGTTCTGGCGCCCCGCGAACGAGTCCGGCGACGCCGACGGCACCGGGGCCGAGGCATCCGTCACGGTGCTGACCGTCGTCGGCGAGACCCCGAGCGTCGCCGCCTGGCTCGATGCGGGAGCGCCCGACGGCGAGCCGGTGCTCGTCGGGCTCATCGCCGCGACGCAGGCCGAACGTCTCGAGGCGCTCGACGACGCGGCGTTCCGGGAGGCGGTGCTCGCCGATCTCGTGCCCTTCGCCACAGCCGCCGGTTGACGGCGACGAGGCCCGCGGTCAGCGTCACGAAGATGACGAGCACGAGCGCGCAGTAGAGCGCGACGCCGACCGGGCCGCCGACCTGCGCCTCGTCGAGGAAGAAGTACGGGTACCACCCGAGGTCGGCGCCGCGCGCGAGCGTGTAGCCGAGCCACACCGTGGGGTAGACGAGCACCCAGCCGACCGTCGACCACGGCACCCGCGGGTTCACCGCCATGATGCTGTCGGCCGTCCAGGCGATGACGGCGAGCGCCGGCACGACGAAGTGGAGCAGGGTGTCCGACCAGGGCACGTCGACGCGGTAGTCGCGCGTCGAGGCCTGGGCGACGATGATGCCGAACACGATGCCCGACACCAGCACGTACACCGTCACCATCGTGCGCAGCACCCCGAGCCAAGGCGGGTCGCGCGGCGCGGCGAGCGCGAATCCTCCGGCGATGCCGAGCGTCACGACCGCGAGGAACGCCGACTGCACGGTGAAGTAGCTGAAGAAGTTCGTGGTCGCGAAGAACCGGAACCCGAGCACGTACTCGAAGTTGCCGATGAGCGCGACGACCTCGAGCACCGCGATCGCGAGCCGGAAGACGCCCAGCGTCCGCCGCGCGCGCGGCGAACCCGCGTCGTTCGGTGAACGCGGGCCCGGCATGCCTCCACGCTAGCCGCCGCCGGCGTCAGCGCGAGCCTCAGTCGAGCGGGCGCAGGATGCGCTGCAGGAACCGCCGCGTGCGCTCCTCGCGCGGCGCGGTGAAGATCTGCTCGGGCGCTCCGCGCTCGACGACGACGCCGCCGTCCATGAAGAGCACCTCGTCGGCGGCCTGCCGAGCG
Organism: Agromyces sp. NPDC057679; assembly: GCF_042799635.1. Lineage (NCBI taxonomy): Bacteria > Bacillati > Actinomycetota > Actinomycetes > Micrococcales > Microbacteriaceae > Agromyces > Agromyces sp. NPDC057679. The sequence goes on from NZ_JBHVIK010000001.1 coordinate 1,076,206, forward strand.
AACCCGAGCTCGTGCGTGACGACGACCATCGTCCAGCCCTCGTCGGCGAGCTCCTTGATGACCTGCAGCACCTCGCCCACGAGCTCGGGGTCGAGCGCGCTCGTCGGCTCGTCGAAGAGCAGCAGCAGCGGCTTCAGCGCGAGCGCGCGCACGATGCCGACGCGCTGCTGCTGCCCGCCCGAGAGCTCGAAGGGGTAGGCGTCGCGCTTCTCGGCGAGGCCGACGCGATCGAGCAGGGCGGATGCCTCGGCCACGGCCTGCGCCTTCGGCACCTTCTGCACCCGGACCGGGCCCTCGATGACGTTCTGCAGCACCGTCATGTGCGGGAAGAGGTTGTGCTGCTGGAACACCATCGCCGAACGGTCGCGGAGCGCGAAGCGCTCGGCCTTCGAGATCGGCGTCGAGAAGTCGAGCGAGGGCCCGCCCGCGATCCCGACCGTGCCGGCGTCGGGCGTCTCGAGACCGTTGAGCGAACGCAGCACGGTCGTCTTGCCCGAGCCGCTCGGCCCGATGAGCACGACGACCTCGCCGCGGCGCACCTCGAGGTCGATCGACCGCAGCACCTCGTTGTCGCCGAACGACTTGCGGATGCCGCGCGCCTCGAGCAGCACGCTGTCGTCGGGGGTCTGGCCCGGGGCGAGCGGGTCGGGGCCCGAGGCATCCGAACCGTTCACCGCGCCGTCGTTCGCCGACCCGTCGCGATCAGTGGGCGACATAGCGGTCCAATCTCTTCTCGATCAGGTTCTGCCCGCTCGACAGCACGAGGCAGAAGAGCCAGTAGATGACGGCCGCTTCGATGTAGATGAGCAGGAACTCCCGGCTGAACGCCGCGATCTCCTGCGCCACCCGGAACATCTCGGTCACGAGGATGAGCGAGGCGAGCGAGGTGTCCTTCACGAGCGAGATGAAGGTGTTCGACAGCGGCGGCACCGAGACGCGCGCCGCCTGCGGCAGGATCAGCCGGGTGAGCGTCGTCCCCGACGACATTCCGATCGTGTAGCCGGCCTCCCACTGGCCCTTCGGCACCGAGAGGATGGCCGCACGGATCACCTCGGCCGCGTAGCCGCCGACGTTGAGCGAGAACGCGATGATCGCGCTCGGCCACGGGTCGATCGTGATGCCGACCGAGGGCATGCCGTAGAAGATCACGAAGAGCTGCACGAGCAGCGGCGTGCCGCGGATCACCGAGATGTAGAACCTCGCGATGCCGCTGACCACGCGGTTGCGGCTGATCCGCATGAGGGCGACGCCGAGCGCGAGCACGAGCCCGAGCGCGAACGAGGCCAGCGCGAGCGGAATCGTTCCGCTGAGGCCGCCCCAGAGCAGTGGCCAGAACGAGTCGAGGACGAGTTGCCAGTCGGTCATCGCCTCACCGCCTTCCGAGATACGGCGGATGCCGCGTCACCCCATGATTCCACCGGGGGTGTTCCCCGTGCGAACCAGGGGCGGAACGCGGCATCCGCCCGTCGATCAGGTGAGCGCTACTGCGAGACGTCCTCGCCGAAGTACTTCTCGCCGAGCTCGGCGAGCACGCCCTCCTCGCGGAGTTCGGCGAGCGCCTCGTCGACGGCCTTCACGAGCGCGGTCTTGTCCTTCGTGAAGGTGAGGGCGCTCTCGCTCGGGTCGGTCTCGGCCACGACGGCGAGCTTCGCGTCGGGCGTCTGCTTCACGTAGTCGAGGTAGGTGAGCTTGTCGTTGACCGTGGCGTCGACACGGCCCTGCTCGAGGAGTGCGACGGCCTGCGCCCAGCCCTCGACGGCCTCGACGTTCGCACCGGCGTCGACGGCGAGCTGGTAGAAGTTGCTCGTCAGCGACTGCGCGGTGGTCTTGCCCTTCAGGTCCTCGAAGCTCGAGATCGAGTCGTCGCCCTCGTTCACGACGACGACGCTCGGCGACACGGTGTACGGGGTCGAGAAGAGGTAGTCCTCCTCGCGCTCGGGGTTGATCGAGACCTGATTGGCGATGACGTCGAAGCGGCCCGCGTCGAGGCCCGCGAAGATCGCGTCCCACTGGGTCTCCTCGAACTGGATCTCGAGGCCGAGCTTGTCGGCGACGGCCTCGGCCACCTCGACGTCGTAGCCGACGAGGTCGCCCGCGCCGCCCTCGTGGAACGTGAACGGAGGGTAGGTGCCCTCGGTCGCGACCGTCAGGGTTCCGGCGTTCACGAGCCCGAACTCGTCGTCACCGGCGGCCGAGTCGCTCGCGGCGGGGGCGCTCGACGAGCAGGCGGCGAGCGCGACGACGGCGAGGGAGGCGGCGGCGAGGCCGAGCAGGGTGCGGGCACGGGGTGCGCGGGACATGGGGGCTCCGTTCGTGGGGAGGGGTGCGGCCGCAGGTACGCGGCGACGATGGGGTCGAGTCCATCACGACCCGGCCGCAAGGTGAAACGGCATTACCCCGCGTTGCATTCCCGCCCGTTCGCTCGCTCCCCGGGTTTCTCAGGACGAGCTGCGGCGAATCTGCGGTTTCTCAGGAGTCGACGCAGAGCACTCCGGTCGCCCGCCCCGAGCTCTCGCGCGAGTCGGCCCGCCCCGCCGCCTAGCCGTCCTGAGAAACGTGAGGAGTGGGTGCCGCCACGAGCACGCCGTCCTCGCGGCGCGGCACGCCGAGCGGGTTGCCGTCGGCGAGCTCGGCCGGCAGCACGGCGGCCGGGGCATCCTGCCAGGCGACGGGAGTCAGCCACCTGCGGATCGCGGTCGCGCCGACCGAGGTGTGCACCGAGGCGGTGGTGGCGGGCCAACCGCCCCCGTGGTGCTGCCCCCACGCGATCGCGACGCCCGTCGGCCAGCCGTTGAAGACGAGCCGGCCCGCGACGGACTCGAGCGCCTCGGCGAGGTCGGCGACGTCTTCGCCGGGCGCGTGGTGGATGGACGCGGTGAGCGAGCCCTCGAGCACGGCGAGCGCCCGGCCGAGCCCGGCGTCGTCGGCGTAGCGCACGAGCAGCGTGAGCGGGCCGAAGCACTCCTCGAGGAAGGCTTCGCGCCCCTCCACGAACGACTCGGTGCTCGTCGCGACGACGACGGGAGCCGCGACGTCGGCCGCGCGCTCCCCCGCGAAGACGAGGTCGACGTCGTCGCGCTCGGCCAGCTCGACCGAGCCGCGGTCGAACGCCGCCGCGATGCCCTCGGTGAGCAGGCGCTGCGGCGCGGCGTCGCCGAGCGCGGCCACGAGCGCGTCCTCGATGCCCGACCCCTCGGGCACGAACACGAGGCCGGGCTTCGTGCAGTACTGGCCGCCGTCGCGGGTGAAGGAGCCCGCGAGCCCCGCCGCGATCGACGCGGCGCCGGGTCCGGCGTCCGAGACCGCGGCCGGCGTCACGACGACGGGGTTGAGCGAGCCGAGCTCGCCGTAGAACGGGATCGGCTCGGGGCGAGCGGCGGCGAGGTCGAAGAGGGCGCGGCCGCCGCGGGTGGAGCCGGTGAAGCCGACCGCCGTGACCCGCGGGTGCTGCACGAGCGCGAGGCCCGCCTCCATGCCCTCGACGAGCTGGAGCGCGGCCGCCGGCCCGCCGGCCGCGGCGAGCGCCTCGTGCGCGACCTCGGTGACGCGGCGCGAGAGCCTCGGGTGCCCCGGATGCGCCTTCACGACGACCGGGCAGCCCGCGGCGAGCGCCGAGGCGGTGTCGTTGCCGAGCACCGAGAACGCGAACGGGAAGTTCGAGGCCGCGAACACACCGACCACGCCGAGCGGGCGGAGCATCCGCCGCAGCTCGGGACGGGGCGGCAGGAGCGAGGCGTCGGGCGAGTCGATCGTCGCCTCGAGGTACGAGCCCTCGTCGATCACGCCGGCGAAGAACCGCAGCTGGGTCGAGGTGCGGGTGAGCTCGCCGCCCAGCCGCGCGGCCGAGAGGTGGGTCTCCTCGCCCGCGAGCGCGACGAGCTCGTCGCGGTGCGCTTCGACGGCGTCGGCGATCGCGCCCAGCCAGCGGCCGCGCTCGGCACGGCTCGAGCGCCCGAGGCCCGACGCCCCGGCGAGCCGCACCGCGAGCTCGACCGCGGCGTCCGCCGACAGCTCGACCCGCTCGTCGCCGCCGGTCGCCGGCTCGTCCCGCGGGGCGATCCCCGTGGCATCCGTGTTCGTCATCGTGAACCCTTCTCGTTCGTCACTGCGCTCGCCTCTGCCGAGCCACTCTCAGAAGGCGTTGAGCCCCGTGAGCTCGCGCCCGAGGATCAGCTGGTGGATCTCGTCGGTGCCCTCGTAGGTGCGCACCGACTCGAGGTTGGCCGCGTGGCGCATGACCGGCCACGCGTTCGTGATGCCGTCGCCGGCGAGGATGGCCCGCGCCTCGTGCGCGATCGCGAGCGCCTCGCGCACGCTGTTGAGCTTGCCGACCGAGATCTGGGCGGGCGTCAGGGCACCGCGCTCCTTGAGCCGGCCGAGGTGCAGCGCGAGCAGGATGCCCTTCTCGACCTCGAGGAACATGTCGGCGAGCTTCGCCTGGATGAGCTGGTTCGCGCCGATCGGCTTGCCGAACACCTCGCGCGACGTCGAGCGCTCGATCGCGGCCTCGAGGCACGAGCGCGCGGCGCCCATCGCGCCCCACACGATGCCGTAGCGGGCCTCGTTGAGGCAGCCGAACGGGCCGCTCAGTCCGCGGGCGCCGGGCAGGATCGCGTCGCCGTCGACGCGGACGCCGTCGAGCGCGATGTCGCACTGCACCGAGGCGCGCATCGACAGCTTGCCGTCGATCGGCGTCGCCGTGAAGCCGGGCGTCGAGGTCGGCACGAGGAACCCGCGCACCGCGCTGCCGCCCTCGCCGAACGCGCCGGAGGGGTCGTCGACCTTGGCCCAGACCACGGCGACGTCGGCGAGCGAGGCGAGCCCGATCCACCGCTTCGCCCCGTCGATGACCCAGCCGTCGCCGTCGCGACGCGCGGTCGTCGTCATGCCGGCGGGGTCGCTGCCGCCCTGCGGCTCGGTGAGCGCGAAGCAGCCGACGAGGTCGCCCGCGGCCATGCCGGGCAGCCACCGGTTCTTCTGCTCCTCGGAGCCGTACTTGTGGATCGCGCTCATCGCGAGCGAGCCCTGCACCGACACGAAGGTGCGCCACCCCGAGTCGGCGGCCTCGAGCTCGAGGCAGACGAGGCCGTACGAGACGGCGCCGGCCCCGGCGCACCCGTAGCCCTTCAGGTGCATGCCGAGGAACCCGAGGTCGCCGAGCTCCTTCACGAACTCGCGGCGGAAGTGCTTCTGCTCGAAGTCCTCCTCGATGACCGGCAGCAGGCGCTCCTGCGCGAAGGTGCGGGCCTTCTGCTGCCAGGTGCGCTCCTCCTCGCTGAGGAGGGCGTCGAAGTCGAAGACCTGGTCGATGCTGGGGGCGGTGGTCATGCGCGGGGTCCTTTCGAAGGGTCGGCGGTGGGTTCGGATGTCACGGGGTGCCAGTCGGCGCCCGCGTGCTCGTCGAGCCGGGGCGGCGGGGTCAGGTAGCGGGCGCTGGCCGAGGAGAGCCTGATCGGGTTCGCCACGGTGCGGCTGCCGTCGATCGCGGCGACGGGCTCGAGGCCGAGCGACTCGGCGAACGCGATCGCCTCGGCGACGTCGTTGACGAGCCCGGCGGGCACGCCGGCCTCGCTGAAGCGCTCGGCCCACACGGCGGCGCGGGCACCGGCGAGCGCGCCCTCGATCTCGGCGCGGAGGTGCTCGCGGTGGGCCACGCGCGCCTCGTTCGTCGCGTAGCGCGGGTCGTCGGCGAGCCCGGGCAGCCCGAGGATCGCGGTGAGCGCGCGGAACTGCTTGTCGTTGCCGACGGCGATGACGAGGTCGCGGTCGGCGGCCGGGAACACGGCGTAGGGCGCGATCGACGGGTGCTGGTTGCCGAGCCGGCGCGGCGCGCGGCCGGTGACGAGCGTCGAGGCGGCCTGGTTGGTGAGCGCCGAGAGCAGGCTCTGCATGAGGTTGATCTCGACGTGCGCGCCCTCGCCGGTGCGGTCGCGGTCGCGCAGGGCGAGCAGGATGCCGGCGAGCGCGTTCTGCGCGCAGAGCACGTCGACGAGGGCGACGCCGGCCTTCGAGGGCTCCCCCTCGGGCTCGCCGGTGATCGACATGAGGCCCCCGACGGCCTGCACGAGGAGGTCGTAGCCCGCGAGGCCGGCGCCCTCGCCCGCGCCGAAGCCGGTGATCGAGCAGTAGACGACCCGGGGGTTCGCCGCGCGCACGGCGTCATGGTCGAGGCCGAAGCGGCGCATCACGCCCGGGCGGAAGTTCTCGATGACGACGTCGGCCGTGGCGGCCAGGCGCCGGGCCTCGGCGAGCCCCTCCTCGGTCGCGAGGTCGAGGGCGACCGAGCGCTTGTTGCGGTTGACGCTGCCGAAGTAGGTCGCGGTGCCGTTGGCGTCGACCGGCGGCTTCCAGTGCCGGGTGTCGTCGCCGGTGGGCGGCTCGATCTTGATGACGTCGGCGCCGTAGTCGGCGAGCATCATCGTCGCGTAGGGACCGGCGAGCACGCGCGAGAAGTCGGCGACGCGGAGGCCCGCGAGCACCCCGTGATCCGGCCCGCCGGGCGCACCGCCGGCCGCGCCGCGTGGCGCGTCGCCGGTCGTCGTCTCGGGTCGCTCGTGCATGGGTCATCCGCCTTCGCATGTGCCGGCCGTTCGGCCGCCGTCCATTCATCCTATAGTGAATCTTTTTTGCGCGCGCCGCCACTCGGCGCGGGCGCGCTCGGCTATCGTGAACGCATGGAATCGAGGGTGGGCCCCGGCGCGCGCGAAGCCGTGTTCGCCCAGCTCGCCGATGCGGGCCGCGCCGAACAGGTCGCGCAGCGACTCATCGACGGCATCGTGCTCGGCGTGCTCGACCCCGGTGAGCGCCTGCCGAGCGAGCCCGAGCTCGCCCGACGGTTCGGCGTCGCCCTCATCACCGTGCGCGAGGGGCTCGGCATCCTCCGCGAGGCCGGCCTCGTCGAGACCCGTCGCGGCCGCGACGGCGGCAGCTTCGTCGTGCACGACGACGCCGAGCACCGAACGCTGCTCACCGCGCGGCTCCGCGGGCTCGCCCAGGTCGAGCTCAGCGACATGGCCGTCTACTTCGGCGCGATTCTCGCCGGGGCGGCCGAACGCGCCGCCGAGCGCGCGAGCGACCCCGAGGCGAGCCGCCTCGCAGCCTGGCTCGACGCCGCCGACTTCAGCACCGCGGCGAGCGCCCGCACGAACCAGGGCGGCTTCTTCCTCGAGCTCGCCGTGCTCAGCCAGTCGGCCCGGCTCGTCCGCGAGCAGATCCGCCTGCAGGCCGAGTTCGGCCCGCTGCTGCTCATCGGCCTCGACGACGCCGCCGCCCGATCCGAGGCGGCCGCGGCCGACCGCCGCATGGTGCGGGCGGTCACGACGCACCGCCCCGCCCGGGCCCGCGAGGCCGCCGGCGTGCTCGTCACGGCGCTCTCGGCCAGCCTGCTCGCGGCGAAGGCCAGGGTCGAACGCGGAGGCGGTCTCGATGACCACGAATGAGCAGCTCGCCCCGGTCGCCGACGCCGTCGGCGAGGTCTTCGCGCGCGTCTTCGACCAGCTCGCCGACTGGCGCACCCCGATCGAGGCGATGATCGCCCGCTCCTCCGCCTCCGGCGGCGAGGTCCGCCCGGCCGAGCTCGACCAGACCGTCGCCGACCTCGTGATCCCCCGCCTCGTCGAGCCCGACGCGCTGCTCACCGGGGCGGGATTCATCGCCGACGGCGAGATCGTGCGGGGCCGCGAGGTGCACTTCGCCTGGTGGCTCGGACCGCTCGACGACAACCCCGTGCTCGGCTCGACCGACGGCCCGACGAGGCTCGACCTCTCGACGCGGGGCTACACCGAGTACCTCCGCGACTTCCGCGCGCTCGAGTGGTACCGCATCCCCGCGACGACCCGCCACGCGCACGTGACGGGCCCGTTCGTCGACCACCTCTGCACGTGCGACTACATCCTCACGCTCACGATGCCCGTGCACGGGGAGGGCGGCGAGCGCATGGTGGGCGTCGTCGGCGCCGACATCTCGGTCCGGCGGCTCGAGCAGGAGCTCCTCGCCCGGTTCCTCGGAGCCCCGGTGCCGCTCGCGCTCGTGAACGCCGACGGCCGGGTGGTGCTCTCGACCGAGCCGACGCTGCAGGTCGGCCAGCTGGCGGATGCCTCGGCGCCGAACTCGCTCGACTGCCCCGGCACGCCGTTCCGCGTGCTCGTGGGGCCCGCCTCCGCCGATCGCTGACGGCGGAATCCCGAACCCGAGCATCCCCTGAGCACGGGTCGAGAAGAATCATCCGTTGTTATATCTTTGACGGACGAGCGTATGCACCGCGGCAGACGACCCCCTCCGACAGGCCCCGGCCGACTGGCGTGCGTGCCCCGAGAAGGAGAATCCCCATGCCCTATGCCGTGACCAACCCCGCCACCGGCGAGGTCGTCAAGAGCTTCGACACCATCACCGATGAGGCACTCCAGGCAGCGATCGCCTCGGCCGACGAGGCGCACCGCGGCTGGTCGAAGCAGTCCACCGTCGCCGAGCGCGCCGCACTCATCCGCCGCGTCGCCGAGCTCCACAACGAGCGCGTCGACGAGCTCGCCGACATCATCGTCCGCGAGATGGGCAAGCCGCGCGAGCAGGCCGTCGGCGAGGTCGAGTTCTCGGCCGCGATCTACGAGTACTACGCCGACCACGCCGAGGCGCTCCTGAAGGACGAGCAGATCGACCTGCTCGCCGGCGAGGGCTCGGCGCTCATCCGCCGTTCGTCGCTCGGCGTGCTGCTCGGCATCATGCCGTGGAACTTCCCGTACTACCAGGTCGCCCGCTTCGCCGGCCCGAACCTCATCATCGGCAACACGATCCTGCTGAAGCACGCCGAGCAGTGCCCCGAGTCGGCGGCCGCGATCGAGCGCATCTTCCTCGACGCCGGCTTCCCCGAGGGCGCCTACGTCAACCTCTACGCCTCGCACGAGCAGATCGAGACCGTGATCGCCGACCGCCGCGTGCAGGGCGTCTCGCTGACCGGCTCCGAGCGCGCCGGTGCGATCGTCGCCGAGATCGCCGGTCGCCACCTCAAGAAGGTCGTGCTCGAGCTCGGCGGCTCCGACCCCTTCATCCTGCTCTCGACCGACGACCTCGACGCCACCGTCGAGGCGGCGACCTTCGCCCGCGTCGACAACAACGGCCAGGCCTGCAACGCGGCGAAGCGCTTCATCGTCGTGGAAGACCTCTACGAGCCCTTCCTCGAGAAGTTCACGGCCGCGATGAACGCCGTCGAGGAAGGCGACCCCGCCGCCGACGGCACGGCACTCGGCCCGCTCTCGTCGGCGAAGGCCGCCGAGGGCCTCGCCGAGCAGGTCGAGCGCGCGGTCGCGCAGGGCGCGACGCTGCACTCGGGCGGCAAGAAGAACGGCAACTACTACTCGGCGACGATCCTCACCGACGTGCAGCCCGGCTCCGACGCGTTCCACGAGGAGTTCTTCGGCCCGGTCGCGCAGGTCTTCAAGGTCGCCGACGAGACCGCCGCGATCGAGCTCGCGAACGACACCCCGTTCGGCCTCGGCTCGTACGTCTTCACGACCGACTCGGAGCAGGCGCTCCGCGTCGCCGACCGCATCGAGGCCGGCATGGTCTTCGTGAACGTGGTCGGCGCCGACGGCGCCGAGCTGCCCTTCGGCGGCGTCAAGCGCTCGGGCTCGGGCCGCGAGCTCGGCCGCTTCGGCGCCGACGAGTTCGTCAACAAGAAGATGATCCGCATCGGCTGATCACCGCTTCACGATCGGATGCCCCGGGGTTCGCCCCGGGGCATCCGTCGTTGCGGGCGGCGCCCGGTCATCCCCGTACCCCGACGCCGCTCGTCGACCTCGCGACCCCTGCCGTTTCGGGTGCCTCGACCCGCCGCATTCGCCGTGCGAGATATGCGGCGTCGCGCGGCATCCCGGGCAGCGTCGCCGACACGATCGCGTACATGAGGTCGAGCCCGACGGCATAGAGTCCCGTGACGCCGCGCACCACGCCGCGGGTCTGCTGCAGCCGGCCGTCCTCGTCGAACACGGGCAGGTCGATCCAGCTCAGATCGTCTCGATACCCGGTGCACCAGATGACGTCGGCGACCTCGAGTGCGCGCCCGTCGACGACCGGCATGCCGCGCTCGACCCCGGTGACCCGGCCTGCGCGCGCGACCCCGGCAGCCTCGAGCTCGGCGAGGCGGGTCCGGATGAGCGGGGTCGCGCTCGTCGCGGCCTTCGGCAGCACCCGTCGCCCGATCGGGTTCCGGCCGTTCAGCACATGCACCCCGGCGAACCTGATGAGCGGCAGGCCGAACCGTGCGAGCGTGCGACCGTGGCGGAACGGGAGCTGCCCGCCCGGCGTGCCGGCCACCGTGGTGGGGTGGCTTCGGCTCACCTCCAGCGCGATCTCCGCCCCCGAATTGCCGAGCCCGACGACGAGCACCGGTCCCGCGCGAAGCTCCGAGGGGTTCCGGTAGTCCTCCGAGTGCAGCTGCTGCACCGACCCGTCGAGCAGGTCGGCGAACGCCGGCACCCGCGGAATCTGGTGGCCGCCCGCGGCGATCACGACGTTGCGCGCGATCCAGCTCCGCTCCCCGGCCTCGACCACGAATCGACCGTCGACCCGCCCGACCCGATCGACCCGGATGCCCGTCAGCACGGGCAGCTCGAATCGGGCGGCGTACGCCTCGAGGTAGTCGGCCATCTCGTCCTTCGTCGGAAACGCGAGGGGGTCGCCGGGGAAGGGCATCCCGGGCAGGCCGTCGTACTTCGCGGGGGTGAAGAGCCGGAGCGAGTCCCAGCGACGCCGCCAGGCGTCACCGACGCGGTCGTGGGCATCGAGGATCAGGATGTCCCGGTGCAGGTGTCGTTCGAGGTGGAATCCGATGGTGAGCCCGGCCTGCCCGCCACCGACGACGACGGTGTCGAACTCGTGGCCGGATCCGTCCGAAGAGTGCTGTGCGTGGTCCATGCTCGGCACGGTACGAGGCACTTACCGGCCTCGCATCGGCGAAATCCCCCATGCACCCCGCAGCCGCCACGCCCCCTCACTCGGCCAGTCCGTGTCGGAACGCGTACGCGGTCGCGGCCGATCGCGACGCGAGACCGAGCTTGCCGAAGATGTTGCTGAGGTGGCGCTCGACGGTCTTCTCGCTCAGGTAGAGCTCCGCACCGATCTCCCGGTTCGAGTGCCCGGCCGCCACGAGGCGCAGCACCTCGACCTCGCGCGGGGAGAGCCCTCCCGGCGTCTTCGTGAGCGACTCGACGGCCGCGAACACGGGTGCGGCGCCCAGCTCGTCGAGGATCGCACGCGCGGCGTCGAGCTCCATGACGGCGGAGGCCTCGTCGCCCGATGCCCGGTAGCACCGGGCGGCGAGCACCCGGCAGCGCGCCGCTTCGAACGGCACCTCGAGCTCCCTCCACTTCACCCAGGCCCTGCGCGAGGCGGTCAGGGCCCCGGCGGCGTCACCCTCGGCGAGCAGCACCGCCGACTCGGCGGACTCGGCGAGTGCGCCGACCATGGGCGTCGTCTCGCTGCGGCTGAACGCGATGAGTTCGTCGGCCGCCCCGCGAGCACCGGCGACCTCGCCCGCGCCCAGCTGGATCTCGACGATGGCGGGCAGGAGCGCCCGGCGCTCCGAGGGGTCGAGTCGATCGGCTGCGGCGAGGATCATCCGCTGCGCCGTCGACGCCTCGCCCTGGGCGAGCCGGAGCAGCGCCAGCCCCGGCTGCGGCTCGAAGCCCGTTCGCGCCGCCGATTCGTAGGCCGCCTCGGCGGCGGCGTCCTCGCCCCGCAGCCGGTGCACCTCGCCCTCCAGGTAGGCGGAGGCGTAGGCGCCGTCGTGGTCGCCGCGCGCCGAGCGCCGCCTGGCCTCGGCGGCCGCGGCCCCCGCCTCGGCCCATGCGCCGTGCGCCAGGAAGAGTGCCGCGCGGTGCGCGTGGCACTGGCCGGTGAAGACGATCAGGTCGGGGCGCTCGGCGCACCACCGATCGAGCGCGCGGGTCCACTCCTGCGCGCGCCGGAGGTCGAACGCCAATCGGCACGACTGCAGCAGTGCGCAGTAGGCGATGCCCGACGCCTCCGGCGACAGCTCGCCCGTCGTGACCGCGACCATGACCTCGTCGAGCAGCCTCATCCCTGCGCCGAGCTCCCCGAGCATGATCCGCGACTGGCCGATCCCGAGGCCGGCGAGCGCGGCGATGTCGGCGTCGCCAGCCTGCCGTGCGCACCGTTCGGCCTCGCGGAAGATCTGCTCGGCGCCCTCGGCGTCGCCGGAGTACAGGGCCTGCAGGCCGCGCGGCACTCGCAGGAAACCGTGATCGGCGTCGGGCTCCTCGGCGTCGTCGACGAGCCGCTCGGCACGTGCGAACCACCCGCTGCTCCGGGCATGGTCGCCGACGTTCGACAGCATCATCCCGAGCCACGCGGCGCAGCGGATCGCCGCGACGTCGTCGCCGTCGGCGAGGAACGCCTCGTGCGCCCGGGCGAGCCAGTCGAGTCCTTCGGCGGCGCGCCCGACGAGGAACGCCGCCGTTGCGAGGTGCTCGAGATCGAGCGGCGTGGTGACGGTCTCGCGATCGGCCAGCTCGAGTTCGGCGACCGCCTCGTTCCAGCGATTCTCGCGATACGCGGCTCGGCCCACGTCGAGTGCGGCTCCGCCCATGACGCCTCCAGCCCGGGCGCCGCGCTCGTCGGCGCGGGCAGCCGGCTCCGGCAGCGTCCGACCTCAGGCTAGCCCCGCACCGGTTCCGCCGGCAACGCGTCGCGGCCCGCTCGCCGCTCGCCCCGACCGCGCACCGACCGGAGGCACAGGACGAGGAGGATCGCGCACGAGACGAGGTAGAAGGAGTGCAGCATCCACACCGGCCCGATCGGCAGACTGAAGACGTAGATCGAGTAGACGAGGTTGGCGATGTTGATCATCACCACGCTCGCGAGGCTGTACGACGAGACGTCCCCGGTGCGCAGCGCCTTGCGCAGCATCGGAAGGTTGCTGACGGCGAAGACGACGGCCGAGGCCGTTCCGGCGAGCATCACGAGGTCCATGCGCCGAAGGTAGCGATCCTTCCGCGGGCGCTGCATCGGCTGATTCCCGGAGTCCGCCCGTCTCGGGCTGCATGGTTTCCCCCATCGCCGACCGGCGGGCGAGCGTCAGCGTTTCTTGTCGAGCTGGGCGTCGATCTCCGCGATGCGCTCGGCGAAGATGCGGCGCAGCAGCGCGTCGGGCACCGGATGCTCCGCCGTGAACTGCAGCGCCCCCGGCGACCATTTCAGGCCGACCGCGTCGAGCTCGGCCCCGAGCCCCGGCAGGATCCGCCCGCTGAACGGGTAGAGGCCGAGGTGCTGCTTCGCCTCGAGCGCTGCCGCGAGTCCCTTGTCACGGTGCAGCAGGGCGGGCATGCCGTAGCTCTCGCCCTCGACGGCGTCGGGCGAGAGCTCGCGCGCGATCGCGATGACGTGCTCGAGTGCGACCCGGTTCTCGCCCTCGCGTTCGGCGAGGTAGTCGGTGACGGTTCCCATGCCCGCATCCTGCCATGGGGCCTGCTGCGCGGCATCCGAAATTAATCATTTGGTGCTATAGCTTTAGCGCCACATGTATGGCTATGCTGGCCCGTACCGTGCGCCTGCGGGGTGGGGTGGGCGCGAGATCAATGTCGATCGAAAGGGCATCATGCCAGCAGAACCCACGCCGAAGCAGCTCGGCGACGACGAACACCTGAAGGTCCTCGGCTACGACGGCTCCTTCAACCGCTCGATGAGCCTCTGGGCGAACTTCGCCCTCGGCTTCACCTACCTCTCCCCCCTCGTCGGCGTGTACTCGCTCTTCGCCACCGCGCTCGCGGTCGGCGGCCCGCCGTCGATCTGGTGGATTGTCATCGTCGGCGCCGGTCAGCTCCTCGTCTCGCTCGTGTTCGGCGAGGTCGTCTCGCAGTACCCGATCCACGGCGGCATCTACCCGTGGGCCCGACGCCTCTGGGGCCGCCGCTACGCGTGGATGGCCGCCTGGGTGTACATCTGGGCGATGATCGTCACGATCACCGCGGTGGCCGAGTTCGGCTCGGGCTTCGTCGCCAGCCTCTTCGAGCTCGAGCTCACCCCGACGGTGAACCTCGCCATCACCCTCTCGCTGCTGCTGCTCGCGTTCCTCTTCAACTTCTCGGGCACGAAGACCCTCGCCCGGGTCGCGCAGATCGGCCTCGCCGCCGAGCTCGTCGGCGTCATCGGGCTCGGGCTCTACCTGCTGATCTTCCAGCGCAAGCAGGAGTTCAGCGTCTTCTTCGACACGATGGGGGTCGAGGGCGACGGCAGCTACCTCACCGCGTTCATGGGCGCCGCCCTCGCCGGGCTCTTCCTCTTCTACGGATTCGAGGCCTGCGGCGACGTCGCCGAGGAGGTGTCGAACCCCGCCCGTCGCATCCCCAAGGCGATGGTCATGACGATCCTCGTGGGCGGCGTCTCGGCTCTCTTCTCGTTCGGCGGCTACGTGCTCGCCGCGCCCGACCTCGCCGCGATCGTCGCCGGCGACGACGTCGACCCGATCCCGCACATCCTCGAGTCGACGCTCGGTCCCGTCGGGGCGAAGCTCTTCCTCGTGGTCGCGATCACCGCGTTCATCTCCTGCGTGCTGAGCCTGCAGGCCGCAGCCAGCCGCCTGCTGTTCTCCTTCGCCCGCGACGGCATGATCCCGGGTCACCGCTGGCTCGCGAAGGTGTCGGAGAAGAACAAGGTGCCGACGAACGCGCTCATCGTCGCGTGCACCGTGCCCGCGCTGCTCGCGGTGCTCATCTTCCTCAACGACGGACTGCTGCTGCCCATCACCTCCTTCGCGGTGCTCGGCATCTACGTCGCGTTCCAGATGGTCGTGCTCGCCGCGCTCCGCCAGCGCCTCAAGGGCTGGAAGCCGGCCGGCCCCTTCTCGCTCGGCGGCCTGGGCTTCATCGTGAACGCCCTCGCACTCGCCTACGGCGTGTTCGCCATGGTGCTGCTCGCGACACCGGGTGCCACGGGCGTGTTCTTCACCGACTACGTCGTGCTCATCGGCCTGGGCGTCGTCGTCGTCTCGGGGCTGCTGTACCTGCTGATCGCGCGGCCCGACCGCAAGTCCGACGCACCGTCGGGCGACGCGATCGCGGTGGCCGACGAGATCCGCACCCGCACGGGCGCGACCGCCGCGGTCGACGCGCCGGCCGCCCGCTGAGCGACGAGCGCTCCGCGACCTCGCACCGGGGGCGGGCTCGGGCCGAAAGCCCGAGCCCGCCCCCGTCGTCGTTCACGGGATAGGGTGATCGGATGATCCGACGGCACGTGCTGGTGAGCGGCCTCGTGCAGGGCGTCGGCTACCGCTACCTCGCCCGCAAGCACGCCGAGCGGCTCGCCGTCACGGGGTGGGTGCGCAACCTCCCCGACGGCTCGGTCGAAGCCGAGGTGCAGGGCTCGGAGGCCGCGGTCCAGGAGATGCTCCGCCGCCTCGAGGCGGGCCCACCGGGCTCGCACGTCACGGAGCTCGTCGTCACCGAACTCGACCCCCGCGACGACGAGGGCTTCCGCATCACCCGCTGATCGCGCCCGCCGGATTCCCGGCGCTGCGGACCGCCTCCGCGCTCATTGACCGCGGGTCGTCGCGGTCGTACCGTTGAAGTGACCCCCGAATGGGAGCCACCACCTGAAGGAGGCTGGTTTCTATGAAGAAGTGGACTCGCTGGGAAGACTGGGTCGCGATCGCCGCCGGTGCTGCGGCCATGCTCTCGACCATGTTCGTTCCCCCGATGGGCGCCTCGGTCGCCCTGATGCTCGTGCTCGGTGCTCTGCTCGTCATCTCCGGGCTCGTCAACCTCGCCGCACCGGGCCTCGTCGCGATGGAGTACGTGCAGGCCGCGCTCGGCATCCTGCTGATCGTCTCGCCCTGGATCGGCGGCTACGCCGACGCGATGACCTTCGGGGCCGCCTGGATGTCGTGGATCTGCGGCGCCGTCGCGCTCGTCGCCGCGGTGCTCGCGATCCGTCCGAGCATGCAGGCCCACCACGACGCGATCACCCACTGAACCGTCGCACGACGACGAAGGCCCCGCCGGCGAACCGGCGGGGCCTTCGTGACGAGTCGGTCGACTCAGATGGCGTTGACGTCCAGGGGGATGCCGGGGCCGAACGTGGTCGACACGGCGCCCTTCTGGATGTAGCGGCCCTTCGAGCTCGACGGCTTGAGACGGAGGACCTCTTCGAGGGCCGCCTTCGCGTTCTCTTCGAGCTGCTCGGTCGTGAACGAGGCCTTGCCGACGACGAAGTGCACGTTGGCGTGCTTGTCGACGCGGAACTCGATCTTGCCGCCCTTGATGTCGGAGACGGCCTGGCCCACGTTCGGGGTCACGGTGCCGGTCTTCGGGTTGGGCATGAGGCCGCGGGGGCCGAGCACCTTGCCGAGACGGCCGACCTGGCCCATGAGCTCGGGGGTCGAGACCGCCGAGTCGAACGCGGTGTAGCCCGCGGCGACCTTCTCGATGAGCTCGGCGCCGCCGACCTCGTCGGCGCCGGCGGCGATGGCCGCCTCAGCGGCGGGGCCGGTCGCGAACACGATGACGCGAGCGGTCTTGCCGGTGCCGTGCGGGAGGATGACGGTGCCGCGCACCATCTGGTCGGCCTTGCGGGGGTCGACGCCGAGCTTCAGCGCGACCTCGACGGTCGAGTCGAACTTCGCCGAGCCGGTCTCCTTCGCGAGGGCGACGGCCTCGCTCGGGGTGTAGAACTTGCCGTCTTCGATCTTCTCGGCCGCGGCGCGGTAGGCCTTGGACTTCTGTGCCATGTTGCTTCTCCTTGAGAGAGTGTGGTCATCTGCGCCTGGCGGGCGCTGCCACTGATGCTGAGTTCTGAGGAGCGGAGATCAGACGATCTCCGCCGCGGCCTTATTCGACCGTGATGCCCATCGAGCGAGCGGTGCCCGCGATGATCTTCGACGCGGCGTCGAGGTCGTTCGCGTTGAGGTCGGCCATCTTCTGCTCGGCGATCGCGCGGACCTGGTCCTGCGTGAGCTTGCCGACCTTGGTGGTGTGCGGGACGCCAGAACCCTTGGCGACGCCGGCGGCCTTCTTGATGAGCTCGGCGGCGGGCGGGGTCTTCAGGATGAAGGTGAACGAGCGGTCTTCGTAGACCGTGATCTCGACGGGGATCACATTGCCGCGCTGCGACTCGGTCGCCGCGTTGTAGGCCTTGCAGAACTCCATGATGTTCACGCCGTGCTGACCAAGGGCCGGACCGATGGGCGGTGCGGGGTTGGCGGCGCCGGCGTTGATCTGAAGCTTGATCAGACCAGTGACCTTCTTCTTCGGTGCCATGATTTCTCTCTTTCTGTTCGAACGCCCTGGCGGGCACTCTCCCGTCGCTCCGGCGGTTCCGGAGGGCGGTGGTTCGTGTGGTTCGGCCGGGCCGAACGCAGCACAACCCCCCGAGTATACCGGAGGGCTGGCTGTGGAGGTTCTGAGCGGCGTTAGAGCTTGGTGACCTGGTCGAAGCTGAGCTCGACCGGGGTCTCGCGCTCGAAGAGCGAGACGAGCACGGTGAGCTTGCCGCTCTCGGGCTTGATCTCGCTGATCGTGCCGGGCAGGCCCGCGAACGAGCCGTCCTTGATGGTGATCGTCTCGCCGACCTCGAAGTCGACCTCGGCGGGGATCTGGCGGGCGGCACCGGTGGCGGCGCCGGCCTTCGCGCCCTTGGCGGGCGCGACGTCCTTGATCTCGACGAGGCTCTTCAGCATGCCGAAGGCCTCCTCGAAGCGGAGGGGGGTCGGGTTGTGCGCGTTGCCCACGAAGCCGGTGACGCCGGGAGTGTGGCGGATGACCGACCAGCTCTCCTCGTTCAGCTCCATGCGGACGAGCACGTAGCTGGGGATGCGGACGCGGGTGACCATCTTGCGCTGGCCGTTCTTGATCTCGACCACGTCTTCCATCGGCACTTCGACCTGGTAGATGTAGTCGGCCATCGCCATCGACTCGCGTCGCTGCTCGATGTTCGCCTTCACGCGGCGCTCGAAGCCCGCGTACGAGTGGATGACGTACCACTTGCCCGGGAGGAAGCGCAGCTCGGCGCGGAACTCCTCGTACGGGTCGAACTCGGTGTCGGCCTCTTCTTCGACCGCCTCGAGTGCGGCTTCGGCCTCGTCGGCGGAGTCGATGTCGAGTGCGTCGTCGACGATCGCGTCGGCCTCGGGGTCGTTCGCCTCGGCGAGCGAGTCGAGCACGGCGTCGAGGTCGACGTCGTTGCCTTCGTCGTCGACGACGTGCACGGCCACGTGCTCGGCCGGCTCCGAGGACTGCTCCTCGTGCTCGTTGACGTTGCCCGTCTGCGCCTCGTCGTCTTCGGCCGACTGCTCTGCAGCCGTGGCCCAATCGACGTCGTCGTGCTCAGTCCTTGACAATTCTCGATCCTTCTCTTCGTGCGCCTACGGCGAACGGGTTGGCGAGCCGAAGGCCTCGATCAGACCCCGGTCGTTCCGAAGACGTACAGCACCAGCCACCCGAACAGCTGGTCGAGGCCCCAGACGAGCGCCATCATGATGATGACGAACACCAGCACCACGACCGTGAAGCTGAAGAGCTCCTTCCGCGTGGGGGTGACGACCTTCTTCAGTTCAGCGATGACCTGCCGGATGAACAGGGCGATGCGCGAAAAGGGATTCCGACGCGCGGCGCGGTCGCGCTTCGCGTTGGCGACGACGTCCTCACTCGGTTCGTCGATTACTTTCCGTGCCACCTCGTACACCTTTCGTGGGCCGGCAATCACTGCCGGCTCGCAGGGCGGACAGGACTCGAACCTGCAACCTGCGGTTTTGGAGACCGCTGCTCTACCAATTGAGCCACCGCCCTCGGGCCCTGTTGCGAGGGCACCTCGGAGTCACCGCCTCGGCTCCATGCACCCGGAATTCAGGATTTCGGGCGCAGTGAAGTTTTGCTGAGGAAAGCAACATCGAACAGTCTATGCGACGCGAGCGGCTCGCGCGAACCGGCGCCTACATTGGGTTCATGACTGTCGATCGCGCCGCCCGCCGCACCCCCGAGCCGAGCTCGAGCGTCGAGGTCGTCGGGGAGCACTCGCAGTTCCGCCTCGACCTCGAGCGCATCCGATTCTCGCCCTACTTCTCGCGGCTCTCGGCCGTCACGCAGGTCATCGCGCAGCCGGGCGCCGGCCCGCTCATCCACAACCGGCTCACCCACTCCATCAAGGTCACCGCCGTCGCGCGCGCGATCGCGGTCGGCTTCGCGGATGCCTCGTCGCCGGCCCATGCGCTCGCGGCCCGACACGGCTGCGACGCGGTCGTCGTGCAGGCCGCGGCGAGCGCGCACGATCTCGGCCACCCGCCGTTCGGGCACCTCGGCGAGCGCGTGCTCGACCGGCTCGCCCGCGAGACTCTGGGCCTCGACGACGGGTTCGAGGGCAACGCGCAGAGCTACCGCATCATCGCGACCCTCGACGTCAGCACCGCGGCATCCCATGGGCTCAACCTCACCGCGGCGGTGCGCTCGGCGATCGCGAAGTACCCGTGGACCCGCTTCGCCACCACCGCGGCGTTCCCCGACGGCGGGCTGCCCCGCGGCATGCGGCTCGTCGACGGCGAGGCGGTGGCGACGAAGTTCTCGGCCTACGGCCTCGACGCGGCCGACCTCGCCGCGGCGCGGGCCGGCCTCCCGCCCATGGTGCAGTCGCTCGAGTGCTCGGTGATGGACACCGCCGACGACATCGCCTACTCGATCCACGACGTCGACGACTTCTACCGCGCCGGGCTGCTGAGCCACGGGGCGGTGGCGCGCGAGTTCCGCGGCTGGGTCGAGGGCTGGAGCGAGCTGCGCGGGCTCGGCGACGAGGAGCTCGCCTCCCGCACCGCCCCCGCGGGCGCCGCGCTCGAGGCGCTCCGCCGCAAGCTCCGCGCGAGCGACGCGTGGGTCGCCGACGACGACGCCTTCGCCGCCGCGGTCGACACGGTCGCCGACGATCTCGTCGACGGCCTGCTCGCGACGCCCTTCGACGGGTCGATCGCCTCTGAGCGTGCCCTCTCCTCGTTCACGAACCGCTGGATCGGCCACCTGCAGACCTCCGTCGTGCCCGCCCCCGAGGGCGTCGCGCGCACCGGGCTCGTCGCGCTCGACCGCGGCGCGTGGCACGAGGTCGAGATCCTGAAGTTCGTGCACCGGCACTTCATCCTCGACCGGGCCGACATCGCGATGTACCAGCGCGGCCTCAGCCGGGTGCTGACGCGGGCCGTCAAGGGGCTCACGGCGTGGGTGACCGACGACTACGACCGGCACCGCGTGCCGCAGCGGCTCAAGGAGCTCGTCGACATCGCGACCGCCGGCTACGAGCTCGTACGGGCCACCCGGCCCGACGGCGTGCCCGTCCCCGACGCGGGCGCGGTGCGCCGCCTCGGCGTGGGGCGCGGCGTGGTCGACTACGTCGCCTCGCTCTCCGACGACCAGGCGCTCGCGGTCTCCGAGGCCATCGACGGCCGCCCCGACCGGTTGTGGGACATCGGCCAGAACCTCTGACCGGCGTCGGGCGCGGTGCCGCCCGGGGCATCCGTTCACCGGGTCGTCGCCGAACGGTCGCCGAACCGACACGGTCGCGCACGCCGCGGCCGATTGGCTCGCGGCATGAGCCGAAACCTCACGCGACGCGCCCTGCCGCGCGCCATCGCCGTCACCGCCGCGACCGCCACGGCGGCCGCCATCCTGTTCGCCGCGCCGGCCCACGCCGTCGGCAACGGGCAGACCACCCCCACCTCGCCGATGCACGCCTTCGAGCCCACGCTCGTCGCACGCGCCACGCTGTCGGCCGACTTCCTCGCCGAGGGCCCCGCCTCGGGCGCGCTCGCCTCCGCCGCGAACGGCCGCCAGGGCCCGTGGGACGGCCAGGTGATCCCCGGGTTCTCCGCCGTGATCGAGAACGGCGACGGCACCTTCTGGGCCCAGCCCGACAACGGCTTCGGCGCGAAGGGAAACTCGGCCGACTTCCTCCTGCGCAACTACCTCGTGCGCCCGGCCTGGCAGACCGCCGAGGGCGGCGACGGCTCGATCGAGGCCCTGCGATTCATCTCGTACAACGACCGCAACGGCATCCTCGACTTCCCGATCGTGAACGGCGACACCGAGGAGCGCCTGCTCACCGGCGCCGACTTCGACATCGAGTCGGTCGTGCGCGCGAAGGACGGCAGCTTCTGGGTCGGCGAGGAGTTCGGGCCGTTCCTGCTGCACTTCGACGCCGACGGCACCCTGCTCGAGAAGCCGTACTCGCTCGACGGCGCGAAGTCGCCGCAGAACCCGTACCTCGAGCCCGGCGAGACCCCGCGGGTGCGCGCGAGCCGCGGCTTCGAGGCGCTCGCCGCCTCGAAGAACGGCCGCTACCTCTACCCGATCGTCGAGGGCTCGTACGCCGACGACGCCGACCTCCGGCGCCGCGAGATCCACGAGTTCGACACGAAGCGCGGGGCGTACACCGGCCGCACCTGGAGCTACGAGGCCGACCAGGAGGCGAACGTCATCGGCGACGCCTTCACGGTGAAGAACAACGTGCTGCTCGTCGTCGAGCGCGACGACTTCGAGGGCGAGCAGTCGGTCACGAAGCGCGTCTACGGGGTCGACCTGACACGCACCGACGCCGACGGCCGCCTCGAGAAGACGCTCGTGCTCGACGCGCTCCGGATCGCGAACCCGAGCGGCATCGGCGCCGGCGACGGCTACGGCACCGGCGAGGTCTTCTCGCTGCCCGTGCAGTCGTTCGAGACGATCGTGCAGCTGAAGGACGGGCGCCTGCTCATCGGCAACGACAACAACTACCCCGGCAACGACGCCCGCGTGCCCGGCACGCCCGACGACACCGAGTTCGCGGTGATCGACCTCGACCGCACGAAGATCGAGCCCGAGCAGGTGACGGTCATCGGCCACCGCGGCGCGAGCGGGTACCGGCCCGAGCACACCCTCGCCGCCTACGAGCAGGCCATCGTGCAGTGCGCCGACTACATCGAGCCCGACGTGGTGTCGACGAAGGACGGCGTGCTCGTCGCCCGCCACGAGAACGAGATCAGCGGCACCACGAACGTCGCCGCCCGCCCCGAGTTCGCCGATCGCAAGGCCACGAAGACCATCGACGGCGCCAAGGTGACCGGCTGGTTCACCGAGGACTTCACGCTCGCCGAACTGCGCACGCTGCGCGCGAAGGAGCGGCTGCCGCAGACGCGCCCGGCCAACACCGCGTTCGACGGGCTCTACCTCGTGCCGACCCTCGACGAGGTCATCGACCTCGCCCGCCGCTCGATCAGCTGCGACGGCCGTCAGGTGGGCGTCTACCCCGAGACGAAGCACCCGAGCTACTTCGACTCGATCGGCCTCTCGCTCGAGGAGCCGCTCGTCGCGGCCCTGCAGGCGAACGGCGTCGACGACGCGGACGCGCCCGTCATCGTGCAGAGCTTCGAGGTGTCGAACCTCCGCGAGCTCGACGGCATGACCGAGGTCCGCCTCGCCCAGCTCATCAGCAACTCGGGCCGGCCGTACGACTTCACCCTCGCGGGCGACCCGCGCCGCTACAGCGATCTCGTGACGCCCGCGGGCCTCGCGGAGATCGCCGGCTACGCCGACGGCATCGGGGCCGAGAAGTCGGTGCTCATCCCGCGCACCCCGGCGGGCGGCCTCACCGCCCCGACGCCCGTGATCGCCGACGCGCATGCGGCCGGCCTCGAGGTCCACGGCTGGACCTTCCGCCTCGAGAACCAGTTCCTGCCGGTCGAGTTCCGCTCGTCGTCCGACCCGATCGCGCCCGGCGATCTCGCGGGCGAGATCGCCGTGTACCTCGCGGCGGGCATGGACGGCGTGTTCAGCGACCAGCCCGACGTCGCGGTCACGGTCGCCGGCTGAGTCACGGGTCCGACGAGAGGGCGGATGCCGCGGCGAGCGCCGCAGCATCCGCTCTCCCATTCCGGACGACCCGGTATTCACCGGATCGACGCGCCGTTCCGTTCCCGGTACTCCATCCGCGAGTAGCATGTGGCCCAGCACCATCGCGCCGTGCTCACCGTGGCCGACGCATCCCGATTCGACGAGGGAGTGGTTCACATGAGTGAGATGCAGACCGGCGAGGCACGGCCCACCGGGTGGGTCGGCTGGGGCGCGTTCGCGGCCATCATGCTGATCGTCGCGGGCGGCTTCGACCTGCTGTACGGCTTCATCGCGCTGTTCATGCAGGACAGCGCCTACTTCGTCACCTCGCAGGGCGGCCTGTTCCTGTTCGACGTGCAGGGCTGGGGCTGGTGGCACGTCATCAGCGGTGCGCTGCTGATCCTCATCGGAGCCTTCCTCTTCTCGGGTGCGACCTGGGCGCGCGTCATCGCGGTGATCCTCGTGATCGTCAACGCACTCGGTCAGCTCGCGCTGCTCCCGGTCCAGCCGTGGTGGTCGCTCATCGTGCTCACCCTCGACATCCTCGTGATCTACGCGCTCACCGTGCACGGCAAGGAGCTCGAACACCTCGGCTGAACCGCCGCCATCTCCGGATGGATTGCGCCATGACACCGCCTGTCATCAGCGGCGCGCGCGCCGTAGGCTGGTTCCCGTGACCGAACGCGCCCGTCTCTCCGCCCGCATCGCCGCCATCGCCGAGTCCGCGACCCTGAAGGTCGACGCCAAGGCGAAGGCCCTCCAGGCCGAGGGCCGCCCGGTCATCTCGTACGCCGCCGGAGAGCCCGACTTCGCGACGCCCGAGCACATCGTCGAGGCGGCGCTCGCCGCCACGCGCGACCCGAAGAACTACCGCTACACGCCGGCGGCGGGCCTGCCCGAGCTGCGCGAGGCGGTCGCCGCGAAGACGCTGCGCGACTCGGGCCTCGAGGTCTCCCCCGGCCAGGTCGTCGTGACGAACGGCGGCAAGCAGGCCGTCTACCAGGCGTTCCAGGTGCTCCTCGACGACGGCGACGAGGTGCTCGTCCCCGCTCCCTACTGGACCACCTACCCCGAGGCGATCAAGCTCGCCGGCGGCACGCAGGTCGACGTCTTCGCGGGCAGCGACCAGGGCTACCTCGTCACGGTCGAGCAGCTCGAGGCCGCGCGCACCGAGCGCACCAAGGTGCTGCTGTTCGTGTCGCCGTCGAACCCGACGGGCGCCGTCTACTCGCCCGAGCAGACCCGCGCGATCGGCGAGTGGGCCCTCGAGCACGGCATCTGGGTCGTCGCCGACGAGATCTACCAGAACCTCACCTACGGCGCGCTCGACTCGGAGGTCGGCAGCGCCGCCCCGCGGGCCGTCTCGATCGTCGAGGCCGTGCCGGCGCTCGCGAACCAGACGATCCTCGTCAACGGCGTCGCCAAGACCTACGCGATGACCGGCTGGCGCCTCGGCTGGATGGTCGGCCCCGCCGACGTCATCAAGGGCGCCGCGAACCTGCAGTCGCACCTCTCGTCGAACGTGTCGAACATCTCGCAGCGCGCCGCGATCGCCGCGCTCACCGGCCCGCAGGAGCCCGTCGAGGCGATGCGGCAGGCCTTCGACCGCCGCCGCCGCCTCATCGTCGCCGAGCTCTCGAAGATCGACGGCATGACGGTGCCGGTGCCCGAGGGCGCGTTCTACGTCTACCCCGACGTGACCGGCCTCCTCGGCCGCGAGTGGGGCGGCGTGACGCCGACGACCTCGCTCGAGCTCGCCGACCTCGTCCTCGAGCAGGCCGAGGTCGCCGCGGTGCCCGGCGAGGCGTTCGGGCCGAGCGGCTTCCTGCGGCTCAGCTACGCGCTCGGCGACGAGCCGCTGCTCGAGGGCGTGCAGCGCCTGCAGCGCCTCTTCGGCTGAGTCGGATGCCGCGGGGCGACGCCGCGCGCAACGACGCGGAGTGATGCCGGGTCGGTCCCGATCAGCCCGGCCGGCACACGACGTAGGCGGTGAAGAACCGGGGGCTGCGATCGGGTTCGGTCCGCTCGACCTCGATCCGCCAGCCGATCGGGCGGGCTGCACCGCCGCTGCCGGCGACGGGCCCGTCGTGGACCACCCGGAGCCCGATGCTCGTGCCGAGGCGTCCGCCGCCCATCGCGAGCTCGCCCCGCTCGCAGTACGCGACGGCGGAGCCCCCGCGGTCGAACGACCCGAGCATCTCGGGGGCGTCGCGCAGCACGAGATCGTCACGGAGGTCACCGCCCCGCGACATGCGCGGCTCGGGCGCCTCCAGCCCCGTCGGCGCCCCGCTCGAGGTGGCGACCTGCAGGCCGACGAGGGTCCCGACGCCGTAGGCGGCGGCGACCGCGGCGATGGTGGCGGCGGCGACCATCGCCGCGACCACCCAGATCTTCATGGGCAGCTCCCTCGCCAGGACTGGCAGCTCCTCGCCCGGGTCGCGGCGACCGTAGCGCGGGGATCGGCCGACCGCATGCGTGCCAGCACTGGAGTTCGCATGCGTGCCAGCACTGGAATCTCACGCGACGGCATGCTCAGTCAGGGTGCTCCGGGCCTCGCGCGCGAGTTCCTCGGCCACCGCGTCGAGCAGGGGCGAGCTGAGGTTCCACTGCTGCCAGTGGAGCGGCACGGCGACGGGCGTGCCGCCGAGCCGCACGAGCTCGCCGCGCTCGAGCTCGGCCGACGACTGGAACTCGGGCAGCATGCCCCAGCCGAGGCCGAGCTTCACCGCGCTCGCGAAGTCGTTCGACGCGGGCACGTAGTGCCGCGGGGCGCGCTCGGGGTCGAATCCGGCGGCCTCGAGCGCGTCGTGCTGCAGATGGTCGCGCCGGTCGAAGTCGACGAGCGGTGCGTGCACGAGCCAGTCGGGCAGCACGGATGCCACGGGCTCCGCCCCGCGGGCGTCGCCGCGCCCGGCGGACCACCGGGCGATGTACGCCGGCGTCGCCACGGCCTCGTAGCGCATGACCCCGAGGGGGCGCACGAGGCATCCGGCCACCGGGGTGGCCTGCGAGGTGACCGCCCCCATGACGGTGCCCGACTCGAGGAGCCCGGCCGTGAAGTCCTGGTCGTCGCGGTGCAGGTCGAAGACGACGGGATGGGCCAGCGCGACGCGGGCGAGCGCGGGCAGGAACCAGGTGGCGAGCGAGTCGGCATTCACGGCGAGCGGGATCGTCACCGGCCGGACCGAGGCGGATCGGGCGCGGGGGTCCGCCGCGGCACCGCCCGCACGGTCGGCGTCGGAATCGAGCCCGAACTCGGCGAGCGCATCGTGCTCGAGGAGCGCCAGCTGGCGGGCGAGCCGTACGACCGCGGCACCTGCTTCGGTCGCCCGAGCGGGCTTCGAGCGCACGACGAGCACCCGGCCGAGCTGCTGCTCGAGGGTCTTCACGCGCTGCGACACCGCCGACGGGGTGAGCCGCAGCCGTCGGGCGGCCGCGTCGAAGGTGCCTTCGTCGATGACGGCGGCGAGCGTGCGGGCGAGGTCGAGTGGAATCTGCATCTGAAGCAACGCTAACGGTTCTGAAGGATCTTGAGCTGGATTCATGAGAATTCCCCTCGTAGCCTCGTCCCATGCCCCTCTCCTCCGCGCTCGCCGGCCTCGGCCTCGGCCTCTCGCTCATCGTCGCGATCGGTGCGCAGAACGTGTTCGTGCTGCGCCAGGGCATCCGCCGCGAGCACGTCTTCGCCGTCGCGGCGATCTGCGCGCTGAGCGATCTCGCGCTCATCTTCGTGGGCGTCTCGGGCATCGGCGCGGTGCTCGCCGCGGTGCCGTGGCTCGTCGAGGTCATCCGCTGGGTGGGGGCCGCGTTCCTCGTCGGCTACGGGCTGCTCGCGGCCCGGCGTGCGCTGAAGCCCGGCGGCGAGGCGCTCGTCGCCGACACCCCCGAGATCAGTGTTTCTCAGGACCCGGCCCTCGAAACGCGAGCTTCTCAGGACGAAATGCCGCGATCGAGCTCGATTCATGTGGTCGCTCCTGAGAAACACGTGATGGCTCCTGAGAAACGATCCACCCTCACGGTGGCACTGCTCACCTGCCTCGCGCTCACCTGGCTGAACCCGCACGTCTACCTCGACACGGTGTTCCTGCTCGGCTCGGTGGCGAACAGCCACGGCGACGGGCGCTGGGCGTTCGCCGCGGGCGCCGGGGCCGCGAGCCTCGTCTGGTTCTTCGCCCTCGCGTACGGTGCGCGCCTCCTCGGCCGGGTGCTCGCCACCCCGCGGGCCTGGCGCATCCTCGACGGGGTGATCGCGGTGGTCATGTTCGCCATCGCGGCCTCGCTCGTGCTGCCCCACTGATCGGGAATGGCGAGGTCGTCCGCGACCGTGCTACCGTGTCCGACATCGTGAGCACCTTCACCTGTCGCTGCTGTCGCCGCTAGGCGGTCGTCTCCCCGACGACCCCAGGGCGCGATTCCCCGCGCCGCCGACCGCAGCCCCGTGCTCACGCCGCATCCGACGCGTCCGCGTCAGCTCCGTGGCATCCGCCTCGAATCGACCCCGCATCGATCTCGAACCGGATGCCGCCCAGCCGACGTCAACGGATGCCGGGGCCGCCGCGTCGTCGGCGCACCATCCGGCACTCGAAAGGACCATCCCATGTCCGGCATCCCCGTTCTCGACCTCTCCCTGCTCAACGGCACGACCGAGCAGCAGGCGCAGTTCCGCGACGACCTCCGCCGCGCGACGCACGAGGTCGGCTTCTTCTCGCTCATCGGCCACGGCGTGCCGACCGAGCTCATCGACCGCGCCTACGCCGCAGCCCGCGCGTTCTTCGCGCTGCCCGAGTCGCACAAGCTCGCGATCGAGAACGTGACCAGCCCGCACTTCCGCGGCTACACCCGCATGGGCGGCGAACGCACGCTCGGTCGCGTCGACATCCGCGAGCAGATCGACCTCGGCGCCGAACGCCCGGCCGTCCCGATGACGGCCGACACGCCCGACTACTGGATCCTCGAGGGGCCGAACCTGTGGCCCGAGGCGCTGCCCGAGCTGCGGGCCGTGTCGGAGGAATGGATCGCCCGGCTCGACGAGGTGGGCACGCGGCTCCTGCGCAGCTGGGCCGAGGCCCTCGGTGCGGCACCCGACACCTTCGACGCCGCCTTCGAACGCCCTTCGCCGTACCTGAAGATCGTGCGCTACCCCGGCGTCTCGGCCGAGCAGCCCGCGCAGGGCGTCGGCGCGCACAAAGACCTCGGCGTGCTCACCCTGCTCTCGGTCGAGGACGGCAAGGCCGGCCTGCAGGTCGAGAAGGACGGCGAGTGGATCGATGTCGTCGCCCCGTCGGGCGCGTTCATCGTGAACATCGGCGAACTGCTCGAGATCGCCACCGACGGCTACCTCAAGGCGACCAAGCACCGCGTCGTCTCACCCGAGCCGGGTACCGAGCGCATCTCGATCCCGTACTTCCACGGCCCCGCGCTCGACGCCGTCGTCCCGACGATCGAGCTCGCCCCCGAACTCGCCGCCGAGGCGCCCGGCATCACCCGGGACCCGGCGAACCCCCTGCACGCGGTCTTCGGCGAGAACTGGCTGAAGAGCCGGCTCCGCGCCCACCCCAACGTCGTCGAGGCCCAGCACCCGAGGCTCCTCGTCAGCGCCTGAGCGCACGGGAAGGCCGGCATCCACCGACCGGTGGATGCCGGAATCGACCCGTCGGACGCTGCCGCCGGAGCGGCCCTGCTGCCACGCTGGGGCCATGACGAAGAACGACGCGGCCGTGAGCGTGCGGGAGCTCCGCAAGCAGTACGGCCAGAAGACCGCGGTCGACGGGGTGAGCTTCGACATCCGCCCCGGCGAGACCTTCGCGCTGCTCGGGCCGAACGGCGCCGGCAAGTCGACCACCATCGAGATCCTCGAGGGGTACCGCAACCGCACCGGCGGCGAGGTGAGCGTGCTCGGCGTCGACCCGGCGAAGGGCGGCCTCTCCTGGAAGGCCCGGCTCGGCATCGTGCTGCAGTCGACCGGCGAGACGGGGCTCGTGACCGTCGCCGAGCAGCTGAGGCACTTCGCGGGGTTCTATCCGAACCCGCGCGACGTCGACGAGGTCATCGCGGCCGTCGGCCTCGAGCCGCAGGCGAAGACGCGCATCGCGAAGCTCTCGGGCGGGCAGCAGCGGCGCGTCGACGTCGCGCTCGGCATCATCGGGCGCCCCGAGCTCCTCTTCCTCGACGAACCGACGACGGGCTTCGACCCCGAGGCCAGGCGCCGTTTCTGGGAGGTCGTCCGAGGGCTCAAGGCCGAGGGCACCACGATCCTGCTCACGACCCACTACCTCGACGAGGCGGCGCAGCTCGCCGACCGCGCCGGGGTGATCGCCGGCGGCCGGCTCGTCGACCTCGGCGGCATCGACGAGATCGGCGGCGCCGACGCGCGGGTGCCGCTCGTGCGTTGGCGCGACGCGGGCGGCGTGCTCCGCGAGGAGCGCACGCACGAGCCGGGGCGGGTCGTGGCCTCCGTCGTGGCATCCTTCGGCGGCGAGCCCGCCGACCTCGAGGTGATCCGTCCGAGCCTCGAGGACATCTACCTGCAACTCGTGCGCAGCGCCGACGGCGCTGCCGAACCCGAGGAGGTGCTCGCATGAGCACGGTCGCACTGGGCGCTTCGCGCATCGGCTACGAGACCAAGACGTACTTCCGTTCGTTCGACACCCTGTTCTTCACCTTCCTCTTCCCGTTCGTGATGCTCGCGATCTTCACGGCCGCGTTCAGCGCGCAGGGCGAGGTCGGCCCTCCTGGGTCGGAGATCTCGATCGCCGCCTACTACCTGCCCGGCATGATCGCCGCCGGCATCCTGCTGTCGGGCGTGCAGAACCTCGCGGTCGACATCGCCCTGGAGAAGAGCAACGGCACGCTCAAGCGCCTCGGCGGCACCCCGTTGTCGCCGGTCGGCTACTTCCTCGGCAAGATCGGGCAGGTGTTCGTGACCGGCACGCTGCAGGCGGGCCTCCTGATCCTCGGCGGATGGCTCGTGCTCGGCATCGACATGCCGACCGAGCCCGAGAAGTGGCTCACCTTCGCGTGGGTGTTCGTGCTCGGGCTCGTGACCTGCGCCCTCGTCGGCATCGCCCTCTCGGCGGTGCCGCGCAGCGGCAAGAGCGCGACCGCCGTCGTGATCCCGATCGTGCTGCTGCTGCAGTTCATCTCGGGCGTGTACCTGCAGTGGAACATGCTTCCGACCTGGCTGCAGGACATCGCGAGCCTCTTCCCCCTCAAGTGGATCGCGCAGGGCATGCGGTACGTGTTCCTGCCCGAGGGCTGGGAGGTGCTCGAGCAGAACGAGTCGTGGAACCTGCCCGGCGTGGCGATCGCGCTCGGCATCTGGCTCGTGGTCGGACTCGTGCTCAGCCGGATCACGTTCCGCTGGATCCGGCGGGATGCCTGAGCCTCGCGGGCTTCCCGGGCACCGTGATCGCCCCGTGAGAGCATGACGACATGCTGAACCGCCGCTGGTGGGACCTCGGCGCACTCGCGGTCGCCGCGGTGACGGTGCTCTTCGGGCTCGCCGAACCGCCCTACGGCCCAGGCGACTGGGGCGCGTGGGCGGTCTCGGCCGTGTTCCTGGTGCTCTACTTCGCCTATCTGCGCGGCGGCATCGGCGGCGAGGACGCGACGCGCCACGTCGTCATCACGATCGTGCTCGCGGCCGTCGTCGGAACCGGCGTCGCCTACGACCCGAGCGCGTCGATCCTGCAGGCCTTCGCCTACCCCTTCATCTGGATCACGGCGCCGTCGACGCGGCGCGCGATCATCGCCAACGTGGTGATCGCGCTCGCGCTGCTCGTGGGGTATCTCGTGCACTTCGGACTCGGCGGCTGGCTCGCCGGCCTCACGGTCGCGGGCCTCTCGCTCGGCTTCAGCCTCGCGCTCGGCCTCTGGATCACGCACATCGCCGAGATCGGCGAGGAGCGGATCAGGCTGTACGACGAGTTGCAGGCGGCGCAGGGCCAGCTCGCGGCGATGCACCGCGATGCGGGCGTCAACGAGGAGCGGGCGCGGCTCGCCCGCGAGATCCACGACACGATCGCGCAGAGCCTCACGGGCCTCGTGATGGTGGCCCAACGCGCCGAGAACCGCCTCGCGCCCATCGATGGGGAGGCGGCGGCCGCGGCGCGCGGCGACGTCGAGCTCATCGAGCAGATGGCGCGCGAGGCGCTCACCGAGGCCCGCGGCCTCGTCGCCTCGCTCGCACCGGTCTCGGCCGACGGCGGCCTCGCCGCCGCGCTCGGCCGGCTCGGCGCCGCCTTCGAACGCGAGACGGGGGTGCGGGTGAGCATCGAGGCGGATGCCACGGGGCTCGACCGCGAGCTCGAGGTCGTGCTGCTGCGGTGCGCCCAGGAGGGGCTCGCGAACGTGCGCAAGCATGCGCAGGCGACCCGGGCCGAGATCGCGGTGCGGGCGTCGGCCGAGCGGGTGGAGCTGACCGTGCGCGACGACGGCGTCGGACCCGCGCGCGCAGGCGATCCGGCCGAGCCCGGCAGCTTCGGGCTGGCGGGCCTGCGCGACCGCGCGGCGCTCGTCGGCGGTGCGTTCGAGTTCGGTGCGGCCCCGGGCGGCGGTGCGCTGCTGCGGGTGACCGTGCCGCGGAAGGAGCGGGGATGAATCCGATCCGCGTCGTCGTGGCCGACGACCACCCGATCGTGCGGGCGGGCATCGTCGGGCTGCTCAGCACGGCCGCCGGCATCGAGGTCGTCGGGGAGGCGTCGGACGGGGCCGAGGCGGTGGAACTTGCCCGCACCGAGCATCCCGACCTCGTGCTCATGGACCTGCGCATGCCCGGGGTGGACGGCGCCTCGGCGACCGCCGAGATCGTCGCCGAGGTGCCCGGCACTCGGGTGCTCGTGCTGACGACGTACGAGACCGACGAGCACATCCTGTCGGCGATCGAGGCGGGTGCGGGCGGGTACCTGCTGAAGGCGGCGCCGCAGGAGGAGATCCTCGCGGGGATCCGCGCGGTGGCGGGCGGCGAGACCGTGCTCGCGCCGTCGATCGCCGCGAAGCTCGTCGCCCGCGTGCGCGCGGATGCCGCGGAGCCCGCGGATGCCGCGCCGTCGCTGTCGCCGCGCGAGCTCGAGGTGCTGCGCCTCGTCGCGGCCGGCCGGTCGAACCCCGAGATCGCGCGCGAGCTGTTCATCGGCGAGGCGACGGTGAAGACGCACCTGCTGCACATCTTCGAGAAGCTCGAGGTGAACGACCGCACCCGCGCGGTGACCCGGGCGATGGAGCTCGGCCTGCTCTGATTTTGCACTCTTGATCGGATAGTGCAAAATTGCACTTCATGAGCGAGAGTGCAACGAAACCCGAGGGCGTCCGCGCGCAGCGCCGGGAGCGCACCCGCCGCGAACTCACCCGGCAGGCGCGCCTCCTCACCATGGAGCGCGGCCTCAGCGGATTCACCGTCGAAGAGCTCTGCGAACGCGTCGGGGTCTCCCGCCGAACCTTCTTCAACTACTTCCACGCGAAGGACGACGCGGTCGTCGGCCACCGCGACGACACGCTCGACGAGGAGGCCCTCACCGAGTTCGTGAACGCGCGTCCGGCCGGGGCCACCGGCATCTCGTCGACGCTCATGAGCGACCTCGTCGCCCTCGCGGTCGCGAGCATCCCCTTCGACGACGAGCACCCCGACGACGAGCCGAACCCCGAGATGCTCGTCGAACGCGAGCCGCAGCTGCTCCCCAAGTTCATGCGCGAGGGCGCCGAGCTCGAGCGCAGGATGACCGGCGTCATCGAGTTCCGCGAGAGCCTCGCCCCCGGCGACCCGCGGGCCGCCATGGCGGTGCAGCTCATCGGCACGATCGTTCGCGCATCCGCCGCCCGCTACTTCGCCCCCGGCAACACCACCGACTTCGGCGCCCTGCTCCTCGACTCGCTCGACTCGGCACGCGCCCTCTTCTCCCCCACCCCCGAAGGAACCGAATGACCACCGCACCGCCCGCCCCGGCCGCGCCGCTGCTCCTCACGAAGCGACGCATCTGGATCATCTTCTCGGCGCTCATCGCCGGCATGCTGCTCTCGAGCCTCGACCAGACCATCGTCTCGACCGCGATGCCGACGATCGTCGGCGAGCTCGGCGGCGTCGAGCACCAGGCCTGGATCACCACCGCCTACCTCCTCGCGACGACCATCGTCATGCCGATCTACGGCAAGTTCGGCGACGTGCTCGGCCGCCGCAACCTCTTCCTCATCGCGATCGCGCTGTTCACGGTGGCCTCCATCGGCGCCGCGTTCGCGCCGACCTTCTGGGCCTTCGTCGCGTTCCGCGCCATGCAGGGACTCGGCGGCGGCGGGCTCATGATCCTGTCGCAGGCGATCATCGCCGACATCGTGCCGGCCTCCGAGCGCGGCAAGTACATGGGCCCGCTCGGCGCGATCTTCGGCCTCTCGGCCGTGGCGGGGCCGCTCCTCGGCGGCTACTTCGTCGACCACCTCACCTGGCAGTGGGCGTTCTACATCAACATCCCCATCGGCATCGCCGCGTTCGCCATCGCCTGGTTCACGCTGACCCTGCCGAGCAAGAAGGCCACGCACCGCATCGACGTGCTCGGCGTCATGCTGCTCTCGGCCGCGACCGTCTGCCTCATCTTCTTCACCGACTTCGGCGGCAGCGCCGAGCACGGCTGGGACGCGATCGAGACCTGGGCCTGGGGCGTCGGCCTCCTCGCCGCCGCGTGCGCGTTCGTCTGGGCCGAGGCCCGGGCGGAGGACCCGATCATCCCGCTCTCGCTCTTCAAGAACCCGGTGTTCATCAACGCGACCGCGATCGGCTTCACCCTCGGCATCGGCATGTTCTCGGCCATCGCGTTCGTGCCGACGTTCCTGCAGATGTCGTCGGGCACCTCGGCGACGGCGTCGGGCCTCCTGATGCTGCCGATGATGGCCGGCATGATGGGCACCTCGATCTGGTCGGGCATCGCGATCTCGAAGTCGGGCCGCTACCGCGCGTTCCCGATCGCGGGAACCCTCGTGACCGCGGCGGCGATGCTCGCCATGACGACGCTCTCGGCCGACACCCCGATCTGGCTGATCTGCGTGTACCTGTTCGTCTTCGGCGCGGGCCTCGGCCTCATCATGCAGGTCGTCGTACTCGTGGTGCAGAACGCCGTGCCGGCCACCCAGGTCGGCACCGCGACGAGCACGAACAACTACTTCCGCGAGGTGGGCGCGTCGCTCGGCGTCGCGATCTTCGGCGCGATGTTCACGACCCGGCTCTCCGAGAACCTCACGAAGATCTTCACCGACGCCGGCGCGAGCTCCGCGCAGGCCGGCGACGCGATGTCGACGCTCGACCCGCAGCGCCTCTCCGAGCTGCCGGACCCGGTGCGCGACTCGATCGTGACGGCCTACGCCGACTCGCTGGCGCCCGTGTTCTGGTACCTCATCCCGTTCATCCTCGCGGCGTTCGTGCTGGCGCTGTTCCTCAAGCAGATCCCGCTCTCCGACGAGGCCGGCATGGTCGCTCGCGGCGAGGCGATCGCCGGCGACGAGGCGGATGCCGCGGAGCAGGCCCTGCGGGGGCGCGGCACGGTGGTGACGGGGCCGGCCGACGACGGCGAGGCGGTCTCCTCGGCGACGGGGTCGACGCCCGCCCAGGGCTGACCGGCACCCATTCGGTGCGGTGCATGCGGATGCGCCTACGCTTGACGTGGCATCCGCATGCACCGCTGGAACGACGGGCCGAGCCCGTCGTCGACGCATGCTCGATGGCCTCGAGAGGCTCGCATGACCCCGTATGAACACCGCCCCTGGCTCGCGCACTACGCCGAGGGGGTGGCGCACACCATCGAGGAACCGACCCAGACCCTCGTCGACATGATCGACGACGCCGTCGGCCGGTTCCGCCGTCGCACCGCGCTCGAGTTCTTCGGCGCCGAGACGAGCTACGACGAGCTCGGCGAGCAGATCGCCCGGGCCGCCGAGGGACTGCGTCGGCTCGGCGTGGAGGCGGGCGATCGCGTCGCGATCGTGCTGCCGAACTGCCCGCAGCACGTCGTCGCGTTCTACGCAGTGCTGCGGCTCGGCGCGATCGTCGTCGAGCACAACCCGCTGTACACGCCGCCCGAGCTGCGGCACCAGTTCGAGGACCACGGGGCGAAGGTCGCGATCGTCTGGAACAAGGTCGCCGACACGGTCGCGGAGTTCCCCGGCGACATCCGGCCCGACCACATCGTCGCGATCGACCTGACGCGCGCGTTCCCGTTCGGCAAGCGCCTCGCGCTCCGGCTGCCGATCCCGCAGGCGCGCCGCTCGCGCGCGGCGCTCACGACGACGCCGACGGCGCACGGCCTCGTCGCCTGGGAGCGCCTCACCTCGCGACGCCCGCTCTCGAAGCGGCACCCGCGCCCCGGGCTCGACGACACGGCCGTGCTGCAGTACACGAGCGGCACCACCGGCACGCCGAAGGGCGCCGTGCTGAGCCACCGCAACCTGCGGGCGAACGCGATGCAGGGCCGCGCCTGGGTGCCCGGCCTCACCGAGGGCGACGAGGTCTTCTACGGGGTGCTCCCGCTGTTCCACGCCTACGGCATGACCCTCTGCCTCACCTTCGCGATGAGCATCGGCGCGCGGCTCGTGCTGTTCCCGACGTTCGACTCGAAGCTCGTGCTCGACGCCGCGCGGCACTCGCCGCCGACGTTCCTGCCGGCCGTGCCGCCGATCTACGACCGCCTCGTGCGCGACGCGGTGAAGCACCCGCGCGCACTGCGCAACATCCGATTCGCCATCTCGGGGGCGATGAGCCTGCCGATCGCGACGGTGGACCTGTGGGAGAACGCGACCGGCGGACTGCTCGTCGAGGGCTACGGCATGACCGAGTCCTCGCCGATCACCCTCGGCAACCCGATGGGCCCGACCCGGCGCCCCGGCACGGTGGGCGTGCCGTTCCCGAGCACCGAGATCCGGGTGATCGATCCCGACGACCCGAACGTCGACCTGCCCGAGGGCGAGGCCGGCGAGCTGCTGGTGCGCGGGCCGCAGGTGTTCCAGGGGTACTGGCGGCGGCCCGCCGAGACCGCGGAGACCCTGCTGCCGGGCGGCTGGCTGCGCACCGGCGACATCGTGCGCGTCTCGGGCGAGGGCTTCGTCACGATCGTCGACCGCCGCAAGGAGCTCATCATCACGGGCGGATTCAACGTCTCGCCGTCGGAGGTCGAGGTCGCGCTCCTCGCACACCCCGACGTGCGCGGGGCAGCCGTCGTCGGCCTCCCCGGCCGCTCGGGCGGTGAGATCGTCGCCGCCGGCGTCGAGCTCCGCGAGGGCGCGGTGTTCGACGAGACGGCGCTGCGCGACTTCTGCCGGGCGAGCCTCACGCCGTACAAGGTGCCCAAGCGCATCGAACCCTTCGACGAGCTGCCGCGCTCGCTCATCGGCAAGGTGCTGCGCCGCGAGGTGCGCGACGCCCTCCTCGAGCGGTAGCCCGCGCGGGTTGCGAGGTGCGCGGATGCCTCAGAGCAGGCGCCGCGCGTTCGCCCACGCCGTCAGCTCGTGGCGGCTCGAGAGCTGGAGCTTGCGCAGCACGGCCGAGACGTGCGTCTCGACCGTCTTCGTCGAGATGAAGAGCTCGGCGGCGACCTCCTTGTAGGCGTAGCCGCGGGCGATGAGCCGCATGACCTCCTGCTCGCGCGCCGAGAGGCGGTCGAGCTCGTCGCTCGCCTGCGCGGTCTCGCCGACTGCGGCGCCGAATGCGTCGAGCACGAAGCCCGCGAGCTTCGGCGAGAACACGGCGTCGCCGCCCGCGACGGCGTGCACGGCACGGCTGACGTCGGCGCCCGAGGAGCCCTTCGTGATGTACCCGCGGGCCCCGGCGCGGATCACGCCGACGACGTCCTCGGCCTTGTCCGAGACCGAGAGCGCGAGGAACTTCGTGCCCGGTACGGCGTTCGCCGCGCGCCGGATCACCTCGGCCCCGCCGCTCGTGCCCGCGGGCACCGCGACCCCGGGCAGGTGCACGTCGAGGAGGACGACGTCGGGCGAGGCATCCGTCACCGCCCTGACCGCCGACTCGACGTCGTGCGCCTCGCCGACGACCTCGATCGTGTCGTCGAGGTCGGCCTTCAGGCCCGACCGGAAGATCGAATGGTCGTCGACCACGACGACCCGCACCCGCTCAGCCACGGCTCGCCTCCCCGTTCACGCGCTCGGCCGGGAAGCGCAGGCGCACCTCCGTGCCGACCCCGCCGGCACCCGGCGCGACCGAGCCCGAGCCGCCGGCCCGACGCATCCGACCGATGATCGACTCGCGCACACCGAGCCGGTCGCCCGGCACCTCGGCGAGGCTGAAGCCCGGCCCGCGATCGCGCACGAACACCTCGACCGCCTCCTGGCTCGACTCCACGTACACCGACACCTCTCCCCCGGCGTGACGCGCCGCGTTCAACATCGCCTCTCGCGCCGCCGCCGCGAGTTCGCCGCTCGCCCGCTCGCGGATCTCGCCGACGACGACGACGTCGACCGTCACCGCGTAGTCGATCTCGAGCGCCGCCCCGAAGTCCCGGAGGTCGGTGCCGAGGTCGCTGTCGGCCGGGCCGTCGCCCGCGAACAGCCAGTCGCGCAGCTCCCGCTCCTGCGCCCGGGCGATGCGGGCGACCTCGCTCGTCGCGCCGGCCCGATTCTGGATGAGCGCGAGGGTCTGCAGCACCGAGTCGTGCAGGTGCGCGGCGATCTCGCTGCGCTGCTCCTCGCGGATGCGCTTCGTGCGCTCGTCGCTGAGCTCGCGCCACTGGGCGAGCAGGGTCGGCAGGTAGACGAGCGCGATGCCGGTGAGCGCGGCGAACGCGGCGACGAAGGTCGGCACCGGGTACCACGATGCGGTCGACCCGAGCACGAGGGCGAGCGCCGTGACCGCGAGCAGCACGGTCGCGACGACGCGGATCGCGAGTTCGGCGCGCGGCCCGCGCTCGGGGTCGGGGCGGTCGACGAGCGTCGCCCACGCCCCGGCGCCCGCGGCCAGCGCGACCCCGGCGGCGACGAGGCCGAGCCAGGCGACGAGGCCCTCACCACCCGATTCGACGACGCGCCCGGGGGTCGCCCACGCGACGATGAGGCACACCGTCGCGGCGACGATCAGGATCCACGCGACCGGCGCGCGCCGGGTCGGCTGCTCCTCGCCCTCCCGCCAGGGGGTCAGCGCCCACAGCCAGAGGTAGAGCAGCAGCCCGGCTCCGCTCGCGAGGCTCGTCACGACGAACGCCGCGCGCACGATCCAGACCGGCCAGCCGAGGTGCTCGGCGAGCCCGGCCGCGGTTCCCGTCGCGAGGCAGTCGCGCGGACGCGTCATCCTCGGCGGCGCCGAGGAGGTCGCCGAGGCGGCCTCCTCCGGCACCGCGCGCTCGTCCATGACTGCAATCCAAGCAGACGGCGAGGCCGAGGCCCCGGGCCGGGAGCCGACGATCAGGGTCGAATCAGGGATCCACCCCATGGCGGGCGGCCCCGCCCCGCTGCCAGCATCGAAGCATGGAGACGAACCAGACCGCCCCAGGGGCCGGCCCAGCGCCGGAGGATGTGCAGGGGGACTCCACGTCCGCCGGCCAGCAGGCCGACGGGGCGGTCGGTTCGTCTCCGAACGGCCCGGATGCCACGGGCCCCGGCTTCTACGCCTGGCTCCGCCGGCTCGGGGTGCCGCGACGGGCCGGCTGGCTCGGCGGCGTCTGCGCGGGCGTCGGC
Organism: Agromyces sp. NPDC057679; assembly: GCF_042799635.1. NCBI lineage: Bacteria > Bacillati > Actinomycetota > Actinomycetes > Micrococcales > Microbacteriaceae > Agromyces > Agromyces sp. NPDC057679. Next base: position 1,114,710 of record NZ_JBHVIK010000001.1, read on the forward strand.
GCCCGACTCGGGATCGACCCGATCATCGTGCGCGGCATCGTCGTCGTGCTCGCCGTGCTCGGTGCGCCGTTCGTGCTCGTCTACGCGATCGCCTGGCTGCTGCTGCCCGACGTCGAGGGCGAGATCCACCTCGAGCGCCTCACCCGCGGCATCGTCGACCCCGCGGTCGTCGGCATCGCGGTGATGGGCGTCATCGGGTTCATCCCGCTGGTGCAGGGCGGATGGCTCGGCTGGCGCTGGTGGCCCGACTGGCAGATCGCCGACCCGGTCTTCGGGTTCGACCTCACCTGGCCGTTGCGGGTCGTCTGGGGCCTGCTCGTCGTCGGCGCGATCGTCTGGTTCATCGTCTGGCTCGTTCGTCGGGCCTCCACCAGCTCCCCGGCCGGCGGGGCGCCGCGAATGGCTTCCGCGTCGAGCGCCGCCGGCACGGGGCCCATCGTCGCCGACGCCGGTGGCGCCGGCACGGCAGCACCCGCCGGTTCGGCCGCCGCGTTCGCAGCCGGCGCGGCGACCGCCGGGGCATCCACCACCGCCCCCGACGCACCGCCCGCGACGACCGAACCGCCGGTGCCCGCCGAGGGCGCCGACGCGGCCGCGATCGCCGACTGGCGGGCCCAGCACGAGGCCTGGCGCGTCTCGCACGCCGAGTGGAAGGCCGGTCAGGCGGAGGCCGACCGGGCCGCGCGCGAGCAGGCCGCCGAGGAGACGCGGGCCCGCGCACTCGAGTTCCAGGCACAGGCGACCGCCGCCCGTGCCGCACGCAGGGCGAGCCGCCCCCGAGCGAGCGCCGCGTACGTGTTCACCCTGCTCGGCATCGCCGTCGTGACCGGCGCGATCACGGCGATCTGGGCCTTCGGCGACCCCGAGACCGCGGCGTTCAGCACCGCGATCGCCCTCGCCGCCGCGACTCTCGTGCTCTCGTTCGGCATGGTCGTCGCGGCCCTCCGACGCCGCCGCAGCGGCATCCTCGCCACGCTCACCGCGGCGAGCCTCGTGGCGATGCTCGTGAGCACCGCGGTGTCGGCCTTCGCCCCGTACGGCACGCTCGTCGCCCCCAACCAGTCGATCTCGCTCGGCTACCCGCAGCAGCTCCTGCAGCCGGTGGGCGACGCGTACGTCTCGGTCGGCTCGTACGACGGCTACCCGAACGACGCGCAGGTGATCACCCTGACCCAGGGCACCGGCGACACCTACATCACCGTCGACCCGAACACGTCGATCGTGCTCGACGCGAGCGAGGCAGGTGCCATCAGCTACACCGTCTGGGACGCCGACGGCAATCCGTCGCAGCGGCAGTTCGGCGACGTCGACCGCCGCATCCTGGTGCTCGGCGACGTGGCGGCCGACGACACCGAGGGCACGACCGCCGACGCGCGACTCGTCCTCCGGCAGAACAGCGGATCGGTCTTCATCGAGGTCTTCGAATGAACGGAGCGAACATGCCCGAGCCCACGCCCGACGAGCGCCGCGACGACACCGAGCGGCTCGCCGAGACGGCCCGTCTGGACAGCACAGCCCGCCTCGACGAGACCGCTCGTCTCGACGACGGCATCGAGACGCTCGCCTTCGACCGAGTGCTCGCCGACGACGCCCCGCTGGTGCCGCCGCCCGCACCCGCACCCGGCGACCGGCCCACCGCGACCGCGACCTCCTCGACCGGTTACGTCACCGCGACGGCGAGCGCCCCGCTCCCCCGCCCGACCGTCCGCTGGGGCGCGCTCGTCTGGGCGCTGCTGTTCGGCACGATCGCCGGGTTCACGCTCTGGACGCTCGTCGACCTGCAGCACCGCGACGACGTGCTGTTCTGGATCGCCGCGGTGCCGATGCAGCTCGTGCCGCTCTACCTGCTCGCCGTGGTCGGCGTCGTCGTCGCGCTCTTCGGCATCGTCGGGCTCATCCGCCGGGGCGAGCGCCAGCGCCGCGCCGCGCGCGGCTGACCCGCCGCGGCATCGACGGCGTCAGCCCCTCACCAGACGGGCAGCTCGCGGTCGCCGAGCGGGGTGAGCTCGGACGGCATCGGCCAGGCGAGCTCGAACCGCATGAGCGGGATGTCGATCGCGCCGAAGTCGTCCTTCTTGACCACGATGCGGTCGGTGCTCACCTCGGTGATGCGCACCCGCAGCTCGGAGCCGTCGTCGAGCCGCAGCACGTACGGGTCGGCGAGGTAGCCGATGCCGTGCGCCTCGAGCTGCTCCTCGCCGGCGAGCCAGTCGACGGCGCCGCCGAGCTCGCGACCGAGCAGGTCGACGGGCACGAACCCCTCGCCCTCGGGGCGCAGCCAGCCGACGAGCTCACCGTCGGGGCGGCGGTGTTCGATGAAGTCGGTGCGGTCCACCCGTCCGACCCTAGTGCGACTCGTCCGCTCGGCTAGAGTTCGATGCCCACGAGCACGGGTTCGGGGCGCAGCACGATGCCGAACTCGGCCTGCACGCGCTGCTGCACGAAGCGCGCGAGCTGCGCGAGCTCATCGGCGCTCGCGTCGCCCCGGTTCGTGAGCGCGAGCGTGTGCTTCGACGAGATCGCGGCGCGCGACCCGGGCAGGGCGAACCCCCGGGTGATGCCCGAGTGCTCGATGAGCCACGCGGCCGAGAGCTTCACGAGCGGCCCGGGGCCGGCGGCCTCCGCCGGCGCCTCGGTATCGGATGCCTCGAGCTCGGCCTGCAGCTCGAGGAACGCGTCGAGCGGGGTGCCCGAGGCGATCGTCGAGAGCGGCGTCACCTCGTCGGGCTCGTCGGGCTCGAGGTACCAGCGCGGCGCGTCGGCCGGCATCGCGCGGGCCGTGCGCTCGGTCACGATCGGGTTGGTGAAGAACGAGCCCGCACTCACGGAGTCGGGGTCGTCGGCGTCGAGCACCATGCCCTTCGAGGCGCGCAGCGCAAGGACGGTCTCGCGCACCCGCGCGATCGGCACCCGGTCGCCGAGCTGCACGTTGAGGGCGCCGGCGAGCTGGGCGTAGGCGATCGGCTGCCCCGGCGCCTCGCCGAGCACCGCGAACTCGGAGGCGGTGTCGTGGAGCTCGAGCTCGACCGAGACGACGATGCCGCGAAGCCCCTGCTTCAGCACCGAGGTGCGGTAGCCCAGCTCGAGCTCGTCGGCGGTCATGCGCCGCGGGCGCTCGGCGCCCTCGTCGAGGAACTCGATCGCGACGAGCGTCGACGCGAGCTCCTGGCCGTAGGCGCCGATGTTCTGCACGGGCGCGGCACCGACCGAACCCGGGATGCCCGAGAGCGCCTCGAGGCCCGAGTAGCCGTGCTCGACCGTCCACGCGACGAGGTCGTCCCAGACCTCGCCGGCCTGCACGCGGAGGCGCGCGACGTCGTCGCCCTCGCCTGATCGGGGCAGCACCTCGATGCCCTTCGTCGCGACGCGGATGACGGTGCCGTCGAAGCCCTCGTCGCCGACGAGCAGGTTCGAGCCCCCGCCGAGCGCGAGCCACGGGTCATCCGACGACCAGGCCCCGGTGGCGAGGTCGACGAGGTCGCGCTGGGTCGTCGCGGTGACGAGCCGGCCGATCGGCCCGCCGACCCGCAGGGTCGTGAGCTCCGAGAACGAGGTGGCGCCGCTCATGTCAGCCGAGCGCGACGCGAACCTGCGCCTTGCCGAGCACGGTGTCGTCGCCGAGCTTGACGGTGAGGTCGATGCGGGCGACGGTCGCCGCCTCGTCGAGCTGGCCGACCTTGGCCGAGACGGTGACGAGGGCGCCGTCGACGGGGTCGACGACGACCGGTCGGGTGAACCGCACCTGATAGTCGGCGACGCGGCCGGGGTCGCCGGCCCAGTCGACGACCGGCTGCACGGCGAAGCCCATCGTGAGCATGCCGTGGGCGAGCACGCCGGGCAGGCCGACCGACGCGGCGACGTCGTCGCGGTAGTGGATCGGGTTGAAGTCGCCCGAGGCGCCGGCGTAGCGCACGAGCGAGTCGCGGGTGAGCGGGAACTCGCGCTCGGCGATCACGTCGCCGACGGCGAGGGAGGCGAAGTCGGGGGCGGCCATCAGTCTTCTCCTCGGATGACGAGCGTCGAGATCGCCGTGACGACGTGCTCGCCCGCGGCATCGGTGATCGCCGTCTCAGCGGTCACCATCGAGTGGGCGCCGAGGCTCTTCACGCTCGCGACCGTGAGCGTCGCGGTGAGCAGGTCGCCCGCGACGATCGGCCGGGTCGAGGTGAAGCGCTGGTCGCCGTGCACCACGCGCGAGAAGTCGATGCCCGCGTCGGGGTCGGCCAGCAGCTGGGCGAGCGAGTGCTCCTGCACGACGACGGCGAAGGTCGGCGGGGCGACGACGTCGGCGTAGCCGGCGGCCGCGGCGGCCTCGGGGTCGAGGTTGATCGGGTTCGTCGCGAACACGGCGCGGGCGAACTCGCGCACCTTCTCACGGCCGACGAGGTACGGCTCGGTGGACGGGTAGACCCGCCCCTGCAGCTCGGGGTTCAGTGACACCCGGACAGTCTATTCGGGGCGGGTCGACCGTTCAGCGCTTGCCGCCGCCGAGCAGGCCGCCGAGGAGGTCGCCGAGACCGCCGCCCGAGCTCGAACCGCCCGAGCCGCCGCCGAGCAGTCCGCCGAGGAGGTCGCCGAGACCGCCGCCCGAGCTCGAACCGCCCGAGCCGCCCGCGCCACCGCCGAGCAGGCCGCCGAGCAGGTCGCCGATGCCGCCGCCGGAGGCCTCGTTCTCGGCCGGCGCGGCCTGCTTCTGCTGGAACTGCTTCGCGAGGAAGCTCATCACGATCGGCGCGAGGATCGGGAGGAGCTGCCCGATGAGGTTGCCCGCCCCGCCCTCTTTCGTGTCGAGCGCCTTCACGACCTGGTCGGTGTTGCCGCCGAACACGTTCTTCACGATCTTCTCGCCGTCGGCCTCGTCGACGTCGGCGAGGTTCACCCCGCCCTCGACGAGCTTCGGGTCGTGCTTCGCGACGGCCTTCTCGAGCGACGCCGCGCCCGCGGGGTCGGCGGCGTTGGCTCCCATGCCGGCGAGCAGCGCGGGCAGCGCGTCGCCGACGGCCTGCTTCGCGGTGGCCTCGTCGACCCCGAGCTTGGCGGCGATGTCGCCGATCGGGAGGTCGGCGATGATGTCGTCGATTGCGGCCATTTCGGGTTCCCCATTTCTGCGCGCCCGCCGTCGGGGCGCCGCGGAATCACGGTATCGGGCTTGGCTGCGGCTGCGGAAGAGGCGCCCCGCGGGCGCCCGGGGATGCCGCGGGCCGGCGGCGTGCGCTCAGTCGTCGCGCAGTCGCGCGAGCCGGAGCCGCAGGGCGTCGAGCACGAGCTCGAGGCCGAGCTCGAACACCCGGTCGGATCGTGCGTCGCCGCGCTCGGCGGTGGCGATGAGGCGGCCGAGACTCCGCGTCGGCGTCCCCGGCTGCCAGATGTCGTCGGGCGACGCGTAGTCGAGCCCGAAGCCGAGGGCGAAGGAATCGAGCACGGCGACCACCGAGAGCACCTCGTCGTCGGGGAACCCGCCGTCGACGAGCGCCGTGGCGAGCACGTCGTAGCTCTCGATGACGGCGTCATCGGTGATGGTCTTGCCGACGAGCAGCGGCACGATCGCAGGATGCTCGGCGTAGAGGCGGCGCATCCCCTGCATGGTCTCGACGACGATCTCGTCCCACGTGCCGGTCGGCAGCTCGGGGAGGTAGCGACGGCCGAGCCGTCCGCGCACGAGCTCGATGATGCCGTCGCGGCCGTCGATGTGGTTGTAGAGCGACGAGGGCGTGACGCCGAGGCTGCGGGCGAGCGCGTTGACCCCGAACGGAGCGCCGGAGTCGATGAGCTCGATCGCGGCGTCGGCGATGCGGTCGGCCGAAAGCCGGGGCACCTTCGGCCTCGCCATGCGCACTCCTCGGGTCGGGCGCTCGGGTTCGAGCAATCAGGTCAGCCTACGCGGATGCCCCGGTGCGGGGTTCCGCGATCCGGCATCTCCATGCATAATAAACGAATACCATTCGTTTAACGCGGCGCCCCGCCGCGTCATCCCCGGCACACCGCAGTGCCCCGATCCCCCACCGGAGCCCCGATGTCGCACTCCGACCTCAGCGCACGCGTCCCCCTGCGCCTGCCCACCGCGACCGCGACCTTCGCGATCGCCATCGCCGGCTACCTCGGCGTCAACCTCTCGCCGTACATGATCACGGCCCTCCAGACCGCGCTCGACGCCGATCTCATCACCGCCAGCTGGATCGTGACCGGAGCACTGCTCGCGACCGCGATCGTCGGACTCGCGATGGCGCCGCTCTGCGCGGGCCCCCGGCGACTCCTCGTCGCCCGTGCCGGGCTCGCCCTCGGCGTCGTCGGCTTCGGCGCCGCCGCACTCGTGCCCGAGCCGGGCGTCGTCGTCGGCGGCCTGCTCCTCGGCGGAGCCGGCGCGGGCGGCGCGGTGGCCGCGGCGGGCGCGGCCCTCGCCGCCTTCCGCAACCCCGACCGGGTCGCGGGCTTCAACGGCCTCGCGAACCGCGGCGTCATCACGATCGTGCTCCTCGTCATCCCGCTCATCGGCCTCGCCCCGATCGACGTGTTCGGCGCGCTCGCCCTCTTCAGCCTCATCGGCATCGCCGTGAGCGGCTGGCTGCCCGCCGCACCCGTGCACGCGCCGCGCGCCGGGGCTGCGGTCGCCGAGGCCGTGCCCGTCGAGATCCCCCCGACGGGCGCCGTGCGCTCCCTGCCCGAGCGCAGCCCCGCCACGACCCGCCTCGTCACGATCGCCGGGTTCGCGCTGCTCGTGACGTTCGCGCTCTGGGCCGCGAGCGAGGACTCCCTCTGGGCGATGGCCGGCGCGATGGGCGCCGAGCAGGCCGGCCTCACCGACGCGGGCCTCGGCCTCGCGCTCAGCGGCGCGACCGCCGGCGGGCTCGTCGGCTCGGTGCTGCTCATGATCGTCGGCGACCGATTCGGACGCGCCCTGCCGCTCGGCATCCTGCTGGCACTCGGCGGCATCCTGAAGATCGTGGAGGGCTTCACGACCGACGAGACGAGCTTCATCGTCGTGTTCATCGCGTGGAACACCGTCTACGCCCTCGCCTTCATGTACTTCGTCTCGACCTCGGCCGCGCTCGACGCCGACGGCCGCTGGTCGGGCCCGCTGCTCGCCGTCTACCTCGTCGGCTCGAGCCTCACCCCGGTCATCGGGGCGGCGCTCGTCGGAGTGCTCGGCTACCAGGGCTTCGCCGTCGCCCTCGGCATCGCGAGCTTCGTGCTAGCCGTGCCGGCGGTACTCGTCGCCCGACTGTCCACCCGCCTGCAGCGCGCCGAGGCCGACCCGTCGGCCGGCGCGCGGCCCGAGGCATCCGCCCCCACCCAGGAGGTCACCGCATGAGCCGCACGCTCGTCACGAACGCCCGCATCTTCACCGCGAACCGTCCCGGCGACGGCGCCGACTGGGCTGAGGCGCTCGTCGTCGACGGCGAGACGCTCGCCTACGTCGGCGACGCCGAGTCGGCCGCCCGGGCCGCCGGGGCCGACGCCGAGGTGCTCGACCTCGGCGGGCGGCTCGTGATGCCCGGCTTCCTCGATGTGCACACGCACCTGCACATGCTCGGCGACGCGCTCGGCCGGGTGCAGCTGCGCGACGCCGGCGAGCTCGGCGAGATCCAGGCGCGCCTCCGCGCGGGGCGCGACGCCGACCCCGAGGCGGCGCGCCTCCTCGGCGTCTCCTGGCTGTTCGACGCGGTGCCGGGCGGCGCGCCCACCCGGCAGATGATCGACGAGGTCGTCGCCGACGTGCCCGTCTATCTCGACGCGAACGACCTGCACTCGACGTGGGTGAACACGGCCGCACTCGCCGAGCTCGGCATCACCCGCGACACCCCCGACCCGATCGGCGGGCGCATCGGGCGCGACGCCGACGGCGAACCCGACGGCATGCTCTACGAGACGGCGACGCAGTACTTCGTGTGGCGGTTCCTCGCCGAGCAGACGACCGACGCCGATCGCGACGCCGCCGTCGAGCGCGCGCTCGACGCCTACCTCGCGGCCGGCGTCACCGGCGCCGCCGACATGGCGTTCGGCGAGCACGAGCTCGCCTCGATCGAGCGCGTCGTCGCACGACGCGGCGGCGAGCTGCCCTTCCACCTCGTCGCGTACTGGCTCATCGACAACACGGGCGACGACGCGCAGAACCTCGCGCAGGTCGCGCGCGCGACCGAGCTCGCGCAGCGGACGGACGCCCCGGTGCGCGTCGTCGGGATCAAGCTCATCACCGACGGGGTGATCGACGCGTGCACCGCCGCGATGAAGGAGCCCTACGCCGACGGCTCGAACGAGGAGCCGATCTGGCCGTACGCCCGGATGGCGCCCGTCGTCGCCGCGGCCGACGCCGCAGGGCTCCAGATCGCCCTGCACGCGATCGGCGATCTCGCGAGCGAGTCGGCGCTCGACGCCCTCGAGCACGCGGCCGAGGTGAACGGCGACCGGCCCCGCCGCCACCGCATCGAGCACCTCGAGTACGCCGCCCCCGGCACCGCCGAGCGCATGGCCCGGCTCGGCGTCACCGCCTCGATGCAGCCCGTGCACTGCGACCCCGCGGTCATGGACAACTGGATCGCGCAGCTCGGCGACGCACGTGCCGACCGCGGCTTCGCCTGGAGCGAGTACCGCGACGCCGGGGCGCTGCTCGCGTTCTCGACCGACGCGCCGACCGCGCCGCACGAGGCGCTCGCGAACCTCTACATCGCTGCGACCCGGCGCTCGGCGCTCGACCCCTCGCTCGAGGCGCTGACGCCCCAGTACGCGCTGCCGCTCGGCGAGGCCGTCGGGCACGCGACCCGCGACGCGGCCGCGTCGATCCGCGAGGAGCACGTGCGCGGGCGCCTCGCCGAGGGGCTCGCCGCCGACTTCGCCGTGCTCGACGCCGACCCGTTCGCCGAGGGCGACGCGGCACTGCTCCGGGCCCGGGTCATCCGCACCGTCGTCGCCGGCCGCACCGCCTACGAGGCGTAGGCGCGCGCCCCTGCCCTCCGACGCGATTCGGCCGGCGACCGGGCGCCGAGCGCCGAGCCGTGCCCGCCGCACCGAACACGAACGAGGCCGCCCCCTGGTGTCGCAGGGGGCGGCCTCGTCATACGTACGGAGGGGACGCGGGCGTCACTCCTCCGCGACCGCGCGCGAGAGCGTCTCGCCGCGGAAGTAGGCCGGGCGCTTCCAGCGCTGCCAGAACATGATGACGACGCCGGTGAGCAGGATCACCATGCCGAGCACGAACACGAGTCCGACGCCGCCGATGTTCGAGCCCGATCCGTACTCGGGGTCCATGCTGTCGATGAGCGTCGTGAAGAACAGCACCGACAGGATGAGTCCGCCGAGGAACGGCGCGAACAGGCGGAAGAAGAAGTCGCGGCCGGAGCGGAACCACGTCTTGCGGAAGTACCAGACGCACGCGAACGCCGTGATGCCGTAGTAGAAGCAGATCATCATTCCGAGCGTCGTGATCGTGTCCCACAGCACGTCCTCGCTGACGAAGCGCATGACCGTGTAGAACACGGCGGCGACGATCGCCGCGACGACGGTCGCGTAGCCGGGGGTGAAGAAGCGCGGGCTCACGCGCGCGAACTTCTCGGGCAGGGCGCCGTAGTGGCCCATCGCGAGCAGCGTGCGCGCGGGCGACACGAAGGTCGACTGCAGCGACGCCGCCGAGCTCGAGAGCACCGCGAGCGACATGAGGATCGCGAGCGGGCCGAGGATGGGGCCGGCGAGGTAGAAGAACGCGTTCTCCTGGATCGCCTCGTTGCCGAGGCCGACGCCCTCGGTGCCGACGCCCGCGAAGGCGAGCGAGCCCATGGCGACGAAGAGGTAGATCGCGACGACGATCGTGACGGTGAGGGTCGCCGCGCGACCGGGCGTGGTGCGCGAGCCCTTCGTCTCCTCGTTCATCGTGAGCGTGACGTCCCAGCCCCAGAACACGAACAGCGACACCGAGAGGCCCGCGACGACGGCCGAGAACGAGCCGATCTCGAAGGGGTTGAACCAGCTGAGCTCGACCGGCGTCGCGTCGAACGCGGTGCCGTTCGCGACGTGGATGAACGCCGCGACGCCGAAGCCGATCATGACGAGCAGCTGGAACCCGACGAGCCAGTACTGCACCTTCTGCGTCGTCTGCATGTCGCGGTACGAGATGAGCGTCGCCCCGAGGATGAACACGAGGCACGTGGCGACGTTCACGAACGGGTTGCCGACGAGATCGGCGACGGCCGCGGCATCCCCGCCGAAGAACCCGACCACCTGCGAGACCGCGAGGTAGAAGAACTCGACCGCGATGCCCGCGAGGTTCGACAGCACGACGACGGTCGCCGCGATGAGCCCCCAGCCGCCCATCCAGCCGAGCCACGGGCCGAAGGCCCGGGTCGCCCAGGTGAACGAGGTGCCCGAGTCGGGCATCGCGCTGTTGAGCTCGCGGTAGCCGAAGGCGACGAGCAGCATCGGGATGAACCCGAGCAGGAAGATGGCGGGCAGCTGCGTGCCCACCTCGGCGACCGTCGGGCCGAGCGCGCCGGTCAGCGTGTACGCCGGGGCGATGCACGAGATGCCGATGACGATCGCGCCGATGAGGCCGACCGATCCGGCGGAGAGCCCCTTCTTCGACAAGCCCGCGTCGGTGCCGTCGACCATGGCGCTCGCCGTCGTGAGCGGCGCGTGCGGCTCGGTGTGGTGTTCGTGTGGGTGCGTCATCGCAGGTCTCTCAGTCGGTGGGGCGCGGCACGACGATCATCGGTACCGGCAGTTCGCGGAGCATCTTCGAGCCGGTGGACCCGAGGAAGAGGCGGCTCGGGGTCGCGAGCCGGCTCGAGCCGACGAGCACGATCTCGCCGGCGTGCCAGTCGAGCCCGCGCACGGACTCCTCGATCGAGGAGCCGGTCGCCGTGGAGACCGTCGCCTCGACGCCCGCGGGCAGCGCCCGCTGCGCCTCGACCAGCACCTCATCGGCGTGGGCGGTCGACGTGAGGTCTGCGAGCTCCTCGTCCATGCCGGAGGGCAGGTCGATCGGCACGAGCGAGAGCAGGCGCAGCGGCGCGTGGGTGGCTCGACCGAGGCGCACGGATGCCTCGAGCACGGCGCTCGCCCCGGCGCGCAGGCCGATCGCCGCGGTGATGCGGGTGACGCCGAGCGACGTCGGCACGTCGCGCGAGCCGGCGGGGGCGAGCGCGACCGGGACGTCCGAGGCGTGCAGCAGCGCGCTCGCGACCGAACCGATGCGCGAGCGGCCGAGCACGGCGCCGCGGGCGGAGCCGACCACGATGAGCGACGCGCCGAACTCGTGCGCGGCGTCGACGAGTCCTTCGGCGAACGACTCCGCGTAGCGGATGTGCAGCGACTGGGCGATGTCGTCGCCGAGCTTCGCGCTCGCCTCGGTGAGCCAGCGCTGCGAGCGCTCTTTGACATGCCGTTCGTACGCGGGGTCGCGGGGCACGACGCCGCCGCGGGCCTCGATCGGCAGGATCATGACGACCTCGAGGAAGGCCTCGGTCGCCCCGGCGAGCCGGGCGCCGAACGCGAGCGCGTCGGCACCCGAGTCGTCGGCCGTGTAGCCGACGACGATGCGGATCGATTCGGACATGCTGGAGACTCCGCTCAGCTCGCGAGACTCTGCTCGTTGAGAATCTGCTCGGCGACGAGGCGGCCCATGCGGATCGCACCGTCGACGTGCTGGTAGCCCTTGCCCGCCATGTCGGAGCAGGCGAAGTGGATCGGGCCGACGTTCTTGCGCAGGTCGGCGCCGTAGCGGGCGAGGCCGCCCATGTCGAAGCTCGCCGCGTAGGCGCCGCGGGTCCACTCCTCGCTGCCCCAGTCGCTCTCGTAGTAGACGACGGGGTTGAGCGCCTCGGGGCCGTAGTAGTGCGAGAGCGACTCGAGGATCGCAGCCTTCCGCTCCTCGGCGGAGAGCGTGAAGACGCCGTCGGCCTCCTCGTCGGAGACGAAGCCGACGAGGGTGCCGCGAGTGTCGCCGTGATTCGTGTTGTCGTACGCCTCGTGCGAGAGCTCGTAGGGGCTGAACGCGGTGCCCGACAGGCCCTGCTCGCGCCAGAACGGCGTCTCGTAGACGGCGTGCACCTTGATGACGAAGCCCATCGAGAGGTGCTGGTGGAGCTGGTGCTGGCGGCGGGGCAGCGGCGGCTCGTACGAGATGCGGCTGTAGAGGATCGGCGGCACGGCGAGGACGACGCGCTTCGCGTGCACCTCGATCGAGTCGGTGACGGCGACGACGCCCTCGTCGAGGTTGTCGGGGTTCCAACGGAGCTTGCGCACCGGCTGGTTCAGGCGCACCGCGTCGCCGAGCTTCGCGGCGAGGCCGAGCGGCACCTGCTGGAGGCCGCCGACGACGCGCGCGTCGAGGATGAAGTCGGCGTCGACGAGGTTCGAGAACGAACCGGCCGAGGCGGCCATGAGCAGGGCCTGCAGGGCGCTGAACGCGTGGGTCGGCTTCGTGAGCATCGCGCCGGCGATGAACATGCCGATGTTGAGCTTGGCCTCTTCGTCGTCGGTCTGCGTGCCGAGCCACTCGGCGAACGAGATCTCGTCGAGCTCCTTCGCGCGCGGGTGCGCCCAAGGGGCGTCGGGGTCGATCTCGGCGACGAGCGCGTCGAGCTTCTCGATGAGGCCGACGATCTCGCCCTCGGTCTTCGCGGGGACCGGGAAGATCTCGCCCTCGAAGAGGCGGCGCTCGCCGTCCTCGGCGATGTAGACGTTCTTGCCCTCGCGGTAGCGCGTGTAGGTCTCGAGGCCGAGCTCGGCGAGCGTCTCGATCAGGGCGTCCTGGTCGGGCGAGACCCACTGGCCGCCGATCTCGAGCATGGCGCCGTCGACGTCGCCCGTCCAGAGGCGCCCGCCGACGCGGTCGCGGGCCTCGAGCACGACGACCGATTCGCCGGCGTCCTTCAGCTTGTTGGCGGCGGTGAGGCCCGCGGCCCCCGCGCCGACGATGACGACGTCGGTCTCGATGCGTTCCATGTGTGAACACCTTTCTCAGGAACAGTGCCGCGCTTCTCAGGAGAGAACGGGTCAGAAGAACTCAGGCGACCCGGAATCTCCTGAGAAACTGCGTCATTCGCGCAGGGTCTCCTGAGAAACACGGGTGGGGGTGGATGCCTCGGGGTGGAACCGCGAGGCATCCACCCGAGATCAGCTCACCGGGATGAGCGTGTACTTGGTGTCGAGGTACTCGTGGATGCCCTCGGCGCCGCCCTCGCGGCCGATGCCCGACTGCTTGATGCCGCCGAAGGGGGCGGCCGCGTTCGAGACGAGGCCGGTGTTGAGGCCCATCATGCCCGTGGCGAGCTTCTCGATCATGCGCTGGCCGCGCGCGAGGTCCTGCGTGAAGACGTAGGAGACGAGGCCGTACTCGGTGTCGTTGGCGAGGCGCACGGCCTCGTCCTCGGTCGAGAAGGTGGTGATGCCGAGCACCGGGCCGAAGATCTCCTCCTTGAGGAGGCGGGCGTCGGCCGAGACGTCGCCGAGCACGGTGGGCGCGTAGAACGTGCCCGCGCCGCCGATGACGGTGCCGCCGGTGAGGATCTTCGCGCCCTTGCCGACCGCGTCCTGCACGAGCTCGTCGGTCGTCGCGACCGCCTTGTCGTCGATCAGCGGGCCGATGTTGACGCCGTCCTCGGTGCCGCGACCGACCGAGAAGCCGGCGACGCGCTCGGCGACCCGCTTCGAGAACTCGGCGGCGACCGACTCGTGCACGATGAAGCGGTTCGCGGCGGTGCAGGCCTGGCCGATGTTGCGGAACTTCGCGAGCATCGCGCCGTCGACCGCCTTGTCGAGGTCGGCGTCGCCGAACACGACGAACGGGGCGTTGCCGCCGAGCTCCATCGAGGTGCGCAGGATGCCGGTGGCGGCCTGCTTCATGAGGGCGCGGCCGACGCCGGTCGAGCCGGTGAAGCTGAGCTTGCGGAGGCGCGGGTCCTCGATGATCGGGCCCGAGACGGCCGAGGAGGTCGAGGTCGCGATGACGTTCACGACGCCCTTGGGCAGGCCCACCTCTTCGAGCAGCTGCACGAACGCGATCGTCGTGAGCGGGGTGAGTGCCGGGGGCTTGATGACGACGGTGCAGCCGGCCGCGAGCGCGGGCGCGATCTTGCGGGTCGCCATCGCGAGCGGGAAGTTCCACGGGGTGATGAAGAACGAGGGGCCGACGGGGCGCTGCGAGACGACCATGTGGCCGGTGCCCTCGGGGTTCAGGCCGTAGCGGCCCGAGATGCGCACGGCCTCCTCGCTGAACCAGCGGAGGAACTCGCCGCCGTAGGCGACCTCGCCGCGGGCCTCGGCGAGGGGCTTGCCCATCTCGAGGGTCATGAGGAGCGCGAACTCCTCCTTGCGCTCCTGGAGCAGGTCGAACGCGCGGCGGAGCAGTTCGCCGCGGACGCGGGGGGCGGTGGCCGCCCACTCGTCCTGCGCGGCGACGGCCGCGTCGAGCGCCTTGAGGCCGTCGGCGACCGAGGCGTCGGCGATCTCCTTGATGGTGTCGCCGGTGGCGGGGTCGATGACGGCGAGGGTCTTGCCGCCCTCGGCCGGCACCCACTCGCCGGCGATGAAGAGGCCGGTCTCGACCTTGTCGAGCACCGTGGCTTCAAGCGTTGCGTTCGTCATGTGTGACTTTCCCGTTCGATGGTTCGTGCAGTTCGTGCGGTGTGCTGCGGTCCCGGATGTCTCCGAGTCGCCCGGCTCCGTGCGGTGACGGGCGACTCGGGGAGGAGTTGTCGGATCAGGGATAGAGGCCGCGCAGCTTGTGCGCTTCGGCGACGCGCTCGACCGCGAGCGCGGTGGCGGCGGTGCGGAGCGACAGGCCCCGCGAGGTCGCGTAGCCGAGCACGTGCTGCCACGCGCTGAGCATCCGCTCCTCCAGTCTGGCCTCGACTTCGTCGACGCGCCACCAGTAGGCCTGGTTCGCCTGCACCCACTCGAAGTACGAGACGATCACGCCGCCGGCGTTCGCGAGGATGTCGGGCACGACGAGGATGCCGCGCTCGCGCATGATGCGGTCGGCCGCGGGCGTCGTGGGGCCGTTGGCGCCCTCGACGATGACCTTGGCCCGCACCTGTGCGGCGTTGCCCTCGTGCAGCACGCCCTCGACGGCGGCCGGCACGAGCAGGTCGACCTCGAGCTCGAGCAGGGCGGCGCCGTCGAGCGCCTCGGCGCCGGCGAAGCCGACGACCGCACCGGTCTCGCGGACGTGGGCGCTGAGCGCCTCGATGTCGAGTCCGGCGGCGTTGTACACGGCGCCGTACTGGTCGCTCACGGCCTGCACGGTGACGCCGGCCTCGGTGAGGAACCGCGCGGCATCCGCGCCGACCTTGCCGAAGCCCTGCACGGCCGCGGTGGCCTGCGACTGGGTGATGCCGGCGTGTCGGAGGGCGGCGAGCGCGATGTGCGTGACCCCACGCGACGTCGCGCTCGCGCGCCCCTGTGAACCGCCGAGCGCGATGGGCTTGCCGGTCACGATGCCGGGCACGGTGAAGCCGGAGTTCACGGAGTAGGTGTCCATGATCCAGGCCATCGTCTGCTCGTCGGTGCCGATGTCGGGCGCAGGGATGTCGCGCTCCGGGCCGATGATCGGCAGGATCTCGCTCGTGTAGCGACGGGTCACGCGCTCGAGCTCGGCCTTGGAGTGCTCGCGGGGGTCGATCGCGATGCCGCCCTTCGCGCCGCCGTAGGGCACGTCGAGCAGGGCGCACTTCCAGGTCATCCACATGGCGAGCGCCCGCACCTCGTCGATGTCGACGTTCGGCGCGTAGCGCAGGCCGCCCTTGGCGGGGCCGCGGCTGAAGTTGTGCTGCACGCGGTAGCCGGTGAACAGCACGGTCTCGCCTGAGTCGCGGCGCAGCGGCACCGCGACCGTCAGCTCGCGACGCGGGGTCGCGAGCATCTGGTGGGTGCCCTCGGAGAAGCCGAGCAGGCCGATGGCCTCGGCCAGCTGCGAGCGTGCGTCGTCGAGCGGGGTCGCGATGGGGGCTGCGTGCGGGGCGACGACGTTGTCGATCACGGTGCTCATGCCTGCTTGAGACCCTCCGCGATCACGCCGAGGCCCTCGATGAGGAGCTCGTCGGAGATCGTGAGCGGCGGCAGGAAGCGGACCACGTTGCCGTAGGTGCCGCAGGTGAGCAGGATGACGCCGTGCTCGTGCGCGTACTTCGCGACCTTGCCGGTGAGGGCCGCGTCGGGGGCGCCGGTGGCGGGGTCGACGAGCTCGATCGCGACCATGGCGCCGCGGCCGCGGACATCGCCGATGCGGGGGTCGGCCGTGCGGAGCGCGTTGAGGCGGCCGATGAGCACCGAGCCGATCTCCTTGGCGCGCTCGATGAGGCCGTCCTGCTCGTAGGTCTCGATCGTGGCGAGCGCGGCGGCGCAGGCGAGCGGCGAGCCCGTGTAGGTGCCGCCGAGGCCGCCGGCCATCGCGGAGTCCATGATCTCGGCGCGACCGGTGACGGCCGACAGCGGCAGGCCGCCGGCGATGCCCTTGGCGGTGACGATGACGTCGGGCACGATGCCCTCGTGCTCGCTCGCGAACCAGGCGCCCGTGCGGGCGAAGCCGGTCTGCACCTCGTCGGCGATGAAGACGACGCCGTTCGCGTTCGCCCACTCGACGAGCGCGGCGAGGAAGCCGGTGGCGGGCACGATGAAGCCGCCCTCGCCCTGGATGGGCTCGATGATGATCGCGGCGAGGTTCTCGACGCCGACCTGCTTCTCGATCTGGAGGATCGCGCGGGCCGCGGCCTCACGGCCGTCGAGGCCGCCGTCGCGGAACGGGTAGCTGAGGGGGGCGCGGTACACCTCGGGGGCGAACGGGCCGAAGCCGCTCTTGTAGGGGATGTTCTTCGCGGTGAGCCCCATGGTGAGGTTCGTGCGGCCGTGGTAGGCGTGGTCGAACGCGACGACGGCCTGCTTCTTCGTGTAGTGGCGGGCGATCTTGATCGCGTTCTCGACGGCCTCGGCGCCCGAGTTGAACAGCGCCGAGCGCTTCTCGTGGTCGCCGGGGGTGAGCTCGTTGAGCTTCTCGGCGACGGCGACGTAGCCCTCGTAGGGGGCGACGGTGAAGCAGGTGTGGGTGAAGGCGTTCAGCTGCGCCGCGACGGCGTCGACGACGCGCGGGGCCGAGTTGCCGACACCGGTGACGGCGATGCCCGAGCCGAGGTCGATGAGCGAGTTGCCGTCGGCGTCGACGACCACGCCGCCGCCTGCGGCGACGACTGAGATGGGCAGGGTGTGGCCGACGCCGGCGGCGACGGCCTGCGCCTTGCGGGCGATGAGCTCCTGCGAGCGGGGGCCGGGGATGGCCGTGACGAGACGGCGCTCCTGAGCGAGTGCGGGGCCGCCGGGGATGGTGGTGGCCGGGGTGTCGACGAGGGTCATAGCTGCTCCGATGCAATGTGACGACGGTGGCTGATGCGTCGATGGTAGGTCGGGCAGCACGGATGCCTCGACGCCCGCGTGTACACGAAGCATCCACTTCTTGGACGCCGCGTACAACGCGAACACCCGGCTTCTGCAGGAGAACTGACGCGAGACGCCGTGTCAGGCGACCATCGTGACGAATTTCCTGCAGAGGCCGGGTGTCGGGCCGGGCGGGGCCGGGATGTCGGGCCGGGGAGGGTCAGCGGCCGGCGAGCTCCTTCTGCTCCTCGATCTCCTGCGCCGCGACCGCACGCGTCGCCGGCGCAGGCGGGTCGTTCGGCACGGCGGCCGCTCGGGCGCCGAGACCGGGGATCGCCGAGCGCCGTCGCGCCCGGCCGATCGCGCGCAGCGACACCGCCCACTGCAGCCCGTAGCCGATCAGGAACACCAGCAGCGTGAAGATCAGCGCCATCGCCGCACCCTGGTCGGGCTGGTAGAGCTGCGCCGAACGCGGGCTGATCATGGCGTACATGTACACCGACAGCGGCCGCGACTCGGGCGTCGCGAGGAACGCCGGCAGCGTGAACTCGTTCGTGCCGAGGATGAACATCTGGATCCACACGGCGAACACCGTGGGCATCAGCAGCGGCACCACCACCCGGCGGAAGCCCTCGAGCGGGCTCGCGCCGCTCACGACCGCGGCCTCCTCGAGCTCCTTGCGGATCTGCAGCGTCGCGCTGTAGCCCGAGCGGTACGCGATCGACACCCGGTACGAGTACGCGATCACGAGCGCCGCGATCGTGCCCGCGAGCGGGATCACGGGGTTGATCACGAGGAAGGTGAGGAACATCGCGAAGCCCGCGATGACCGCCGGGATCGCGACCGACGACGAGGCGAACAGGTCCATGGCCCTCGACCCCGGAGTGCGCCGGCCGCGCGCGATGCCGTAGGCGAGCACCGTCGCCGCGACGCACGCGATCGTCGCGCTGGCGCCCGCGATGAGCAGCGTGCGCCCGAGCGAGGCCCAGAACTCGCCGTCGGCGAGCACCTCGCCGAAGGCGGTGAAGTGCGTCTGCGTGGCGAGCGCCTCGAACGAGAACGCGATCGGGTACGGGGTGATCGCCGACCAGAGCAGGGCGAACATCGGCAGGACGGCGGTGAGCAGCACGAAGACGAAGATCGCGACGAGCACCGGCGCCTTCCAGGCGCCGAGCTTCATGGTCGTCGGCCGGAACCCCTTGCCCGAGATCGAGGCGCGGCGCTCGGCGCTGCGCGTCGCACGGAGGTAGATCACGAAGGCGATCGTCGTGATCACGAGGAACACGCAGCCCCACGCGGCGGCGAGCCCGTACTGCGGCAGTTCGCCGGCCCCCGCGCTGATGAGGTTCCAGAGCTTCAGGGCGAAGATGTTCTTGCCCGCCTCCTGGCCGAAGAGGAGCGGGATCTCGAGGCTGCCGAGCCCGAGGATGCCGGTGAGCACGGCGACGCCGAGCAGGCCCGGCCAGAGCATCGGCAGGGTCACCCGCCGGAGGGTCTGCCCCCACGACGCGCCCGACACCCGCGCCGACTCCTCGAGCGAGCCGTCCATCGAGGTGAGGATCGGCACGATCATGAGGAACGGGAACGTCACGTTCGTGAGCGACTGCACGACCGTCATCGTCGCGAACGAGTACGGGTCGATGACGAGGTCGCCGGGCAGCAGCCGCAGCAGCTGGTTCAGCACGCCCGACTCGGGCGAGAGCATGAGCTGGTACGCCTGCGCCTTGACGATGGGCGGGATGATGAACGGCACCACGACGAGCACCGAGATCACCCGCCGGAACGGCACGTCGGTGCGCACCGTGACCCACGCGAGGCCGAAGGCGAGCAGCAGCGAGATGATCGTCGAGCCGCCCACGAAGACGGCGGTCGAGCCGAGCACCGACCAGAAGTCCTCGCGCAGCTCCCAGAGGGTGACGAAGTTGTCGACCGACCACTTCGCACTCGACACGCCGAACGGCAGGAACGGACCACGGAACGCCGTGATGACCTGCACGGCCAGCGGGATCGCGAGGAGGAGCGTGATCACCGCTCCCGCGACGATCGTCGCGATCTTCATTCCGGTCGGCCGGGTCCGCCCGGCCGTCGTGGTCCGTCCTGCCGTCGACATGCGGTTATCCGTTCAGTGCCGCGTCGGCGGCGTTGATCATCGCGATCCAGTCGTCGCGGTTCTCGGGCGACTCGATGTTCGTCGTGCCCTCGAGGCCCGCGAGCAGCGCGTCGGCGTTCGTCTTCATGAGGCCGGTCGCCTCGTCGAAGACCGAGGCGGGCAGCCCCGCGTACGGCACCTGCGTGGTCGAGAACTGCTCGTCGGTCATGCGGAGGTTCAGCCAGTCGGGGTTGAAGGCGTTCCAGAGCACCCACAGCATGCCGCCGGCCTGGTTCTTCGCGTCGACGTTCACACCCGAGAACTGCGCGAACACCGGGCCGTTCTCGTACGGCTGCACCGTGAGGCTCGGGTTCGGGTTGAACAGGGTCTGGCCGAGCGCGATCGGCACGTCGCCGTTCGAGAGCGGCGAGTCCTGGTCTTCGAGCACCTGGAGGGTGCCCGACGACTTCAGCTGGCCGATGAGGTCGACCATCGCGTCTTCGCCGTCGGCCATGCCGACGCCCGAGAACACGTTCGCGTTGTAGCTCGCGACCGAGACCTTGCCCGCGTACTGCGGGTCGAGCAGCCCCTCGAGCGTGGCCGGGGCCTCGATCTTGTCGGTGTTGACCTGCATGAGCGAGCCGTTGATGCTGTCGGGCAGCATGCCGGTCGAGCCGAGAGTGAGGAACTCCTCGGGCACGCCGAACTTCGCCCAGTCGACGTCGGCCCAGTAGCCCTCGTCGGTCATCGCCGCCGAGGAGACGATCGAGCCCGAGATCACGTCGGTGTTGCGGGCGCCGGTGGCCTTCGCCGAGATGATCGCCGACGACAGGTTGTAGGTGAGGCCCTGCGTCTCGATCTTCAGGTCGGGGTAGCTCTTGTTGAACTCGGCGATGACCTCGGGCGAGAGCTCGTACCAGTCCCAGATCACGAGGCGGCCGCCGTCGGTCTCCTTGGCCTGCTCGTAGAGGGCGTCCATCTGCTCGTCGATCGCGGGCCAGATGTCCTCGTAGAAGTTCTCGCATCGGGTGACGGGGCCGACCTCGACGGCGTCGCAGGCGCCGGCCGCGGCGGCATCGCCGGAGGGTTCGATGGCCTGCGGCGTCGATCCGGGCGTGCTGCACGAGCTGAGCAGCAGCATGCCGGTCGCCGCGAGGGCGATGAGGCCGCTGCGGGCTGTGGGTGACTTCATGATCCGGGTGTCCTCTCTGACGTGGATCTCTGATGGATGGAGCGGGGGACGGTGCGATGGAGCGGGTGGAGCGGCCTTCCTGCGCGATGGGGTGGCTAGTCGGCGAGCACGCGGCACGCGTGCGGCGCGAGCTCGATGGCGATCTCGCTGCCGTTGGCGGGCGAGTCGAGGGGGGCCCCGCGCGCCACGATCGTGCCGACGACGGTCGGGCCTGCGAGCACCTCGACCTCGTACTCGACGATCTCGCCGAGGAACTCGACCCGTACGACGCGGGCGGGCAGCACGTTCGGGCGATCGGGCGCGGTCTCGTGCCAGCGCACGCTCTCGGGGCGGAACGTGACGGTGACCTCGTCGCCGAGGCCGACGCCGTCGGGGCAGGGGGTCGCGAGCCGCGTGCCGAAGGCTTCGACGAGCGCCTCCCCCGCGCCGCCGCGCTCGCGCACGACCGCGGGGATCATGTTGACCCGGCCCACGAAGTCGGCGACGAAGCGGTCGGCCGGCTGGTAGTAGAGCTCGCGGGGCGAGGCCTCCTGCACGATGCGGCCCTGGTTCATCACGGCGACCCGGTCCGACATCGAGAGCGCCTCGGACTGGTCGTGCGTGACGTAGAGCGCGGTGATGCCGAGCCGCTGCTGGAGGCTTCGCAGCTCATTGCGCATCGTGTCGCGGAGCTTCGCGTCGAGGTTCGAGAGCGGTTCGTCGAGCAGGAGGAGGCGGGGCCGGTGCGCGAGCGCCCGGGCGAGGGCGAGGCGCTGCTGCTGGCCGCCCGAGAGCGCGGTGGCGGGCCGGTTCGCGTAGGCGTCGAGCTGCACGAGCTCGAGCGCCTCCATGGCCCGGGCCCGCGCCTCCTTCTTCGGCAGCTTGCCGCCCGAGACCTGCAGGGGGAAGACGGCGTTGGCGAAGACGGTCATGTGCGGCCAGATCGCGTAGTTCTGGAACACCATGCCGACGTCGCGCTTGTCGGGCGGCATGTGCTCGGTGCCGGTCGAGAGCACCTTGTCGTCGAGCGTGATCCGCCCGCCGTTGCTCGTCTCGAGGCCGGCGACGCAGCGGAGCGTGGTCGTCTTGCCGCACCCCGAGGGCCCGAGGAGCGAGGTGAAGGTGCCCGGCTCGATGGTGAAGCTGACGCCCTTGACGACGGGCACTGCGCCGCCGTCGAGCTCGTACTGCTTCTCGAGGCCGTCGACGACGAGGCGGCCGCCTCCCTGTGCTGCAGTCATGTGTCCGCTCCTTGGCGATTTCTGAATTCTGGATCCGATTGAAGGACGAGGATGCCCCGGCGGGACCGTGCGGCGGCCATCAGTGCTCGACCGCCTGCGCCGGCGCTCCGCCGCGGGCGTCGGCCCCGGCCTCACGAGGGCGGGCGTCAGCCCGGGCCTCGCGAGCCTCGCCCCAGCCGACGGTCACCTTGGGCCTCGCGAAGAACAGCACCACGATCGCGCAGAGCGCGAACGCGCCGACCGCGAGCCACAGCGACTGGGCCATCGCGGTCGAGAAGCCGCCGACCGCCGCCGAGGGCAGGCCACCGGCCGATCCCGGCGCGAGGTCCTCGGCCGTGAAGCCCGGCAGTTGCGCCGCGAGCGTGAGGCTCATGAGGGCGGCGATCGCCGCCGAGCCGAGCACCGAGCCGAGCTGGCGGGTCATCGTGTAGACCCCCGAGCCGGCGCCGGCCTGCGCCCGCGGCAGGTTGCGCGTCGCCGTCGAGGCCAGCGGTGCGAAGACGCCCGAGATGCCGAGCCCGAGCAGCGCCGAGGGCAGGAGCAGCAGCCAGTACGGGACATCCGGCCCGATGAGCACGCTGTACCAGGCGAGCGCGAGCGCCGAGAGCGAGAGCCCGGCGAGCGCGACCCACTTCGGGTCGATCCGGTCGCTGAACCGGCCGACGAGCGGGGCGAGTACGCCCGAGATCACCGCCATCGGCACGAGCATGAGCGCCGCCTGCGTCGGCGTGAGCCCGCGCCCCACCTGGAAGTAGAACGCGAGCGGCAGCGGCATCGTCGTCATCGCGACGCCGACGAGCGAGATCGCGACGTTCGACAGCGAGAAGTTGCGGTCGCGGAAGAGCCCGAGCGGCAGCAGCGGCTCGGCCGTGTTGAACGCCTGCCAGACCACGAAGCCCGCGAGCACGACGAGCCCGGTGACGATGACGCCCCACACGGTGATCGGGCCGGCGATCGTGCCCCAGTCGTACGTCTCGCCCTCCTGGATGCCGAAGACGACGAGGAACATGCCCACCGCGCTCAGCACGACGCCGAGCCAGTCGAAGCGGTGCGAGTGGGTCTCGAGGTTCGGCACGAGGCGCCACGCGGCGACGAACGCGACCACGCCGACCGGGATGTTCACGAAGAAGACCCACTGCCAGCCGAGCGAGTCGACGAGCACGCCGCCGAGGATCGGGCCGACGAGCGTCGCGACGCCCGCCACCGATCCCCAGAGCCCCATCGCCGCACCGCGCTGGTTCGGCGGGAAGACGCGGGTGATGACCGCCATCGTCTGCGGCGTCATCAGCGCCGCACCGAGCCCCTGCAGGGCGCGGGCCGCGATGAGCGTCGTGATGTCGCCCGAGAGCCCGCACCAGAGCGACGCCAGCGTGAAGACCACGAGGCCGACGAGGTACACCCGCTTCGGCCCGAAGCGGTCGCCGAGCCGGCCCGTGATGAGCAGCGGCACCGCGTACGCGAGCAGGTACGCGCTCGTCACCCAGATCACCGCCGTGAGGTCGGTCTCGAGGTCGGCGAGGATCGCCGGGTTCGCTATCGACACGATCGTCGTGTCGACGAGGATCATGAAGAACCCGATGACGAGCGCCCAGAGGGCGGGCCACGGTCTGGCGGTCTGGTTCATGGTCGGCTTTCGCAGGGGGAGGTCACGGGCCGGGGGTGGGGTTCAGTTCGCAGCGGATGGCTCGCCCGGCAGCCCGACGACGGGTTCGCCGAGGAGCGGGGTCGAGACCGCGTAGATGCCGTGGTTGGCGAAGAGCCAGATCAGGTTGCGGTCCCACTCGACGAAGATGCCGTGCACCGGCGCCGCGAGGTCGTCGTCGTCCTTCAGTCCCATCGGGGGCACGAAGTACGCGCCGACCTTCGGGTCCTCGGGGTCGCGCACGTCGAAGATCTGCAGCCCCGCCGCGTAGAAGGCGTAGGGGATCACGCCGCCGTGCGGGGTGCCGGTGTTGGTGAAGTAGCCCGAGCGCTTCGGCCCGAACGAGCCCCGGCGCTGCGCCCAGTCGGTGAACGCGGCCTCGGCGGGCGGCACCGGGCGGGGCAGGGTACGCACGACCCGCGGGTTCGTCGGGTCGGAGACGTCGATCTGGTAGATCTCCTTGGCCGGCTCGTAGCAGTCGGTGTTCATCGGGTAGCCCGAGACGTAGACGTAGCCGGTCTCCTCGACCTGGGTCGTGTCGACGTTGTCGCCCTCGGTGCCGGCGACGCTCGTCGGGAGCTCGCACCAGCCGACGTGGTGGATGTTCGCCGGGTCCGAGACGTCGAGCACGAAGAAGCCCTGGCCGCCCTGGGCGGCGTAGCCGTAGCGGCAGCCCGACTCGACCGAGCGCGGCATGAAGACGCCCATGCGCGAGCCGAACCAGGAGGTCTTGTTGTTCCAGCGATCGTTGCCCGCGAGGTACTCGGAGTCGGCCTCCTCGCCGGCGCGGGAGCCGGGCACCCACCAGGTCGAGAGCAGCTCGGGGTTGGCGGGGTCGCTGACGTCGTACGCCGCATGGCCGGCGGTCCAGAGCGTCGTGCGGTAGGGCTGGTTCGTGAAGGTGTTGTCGGGCGCGGTCGCGACGAAGAGGTACTTGTCGCCGTAGTAGACGGGCAGGTCGAGCACGCCGTTGCCCTCCTGGATCTCGTCGGGCCCGTGGTTCGGGTCGGTCGAGACCTCGGTGAGGAGGGTCCAGTCGCGGGGGCTCGGCCCGTTCATCTCCCAGGTGCGGAAGCCGCGCAGGCCCTCCCACTCCTTCAGCTGCCCCTCGACGGTGTCGTCGAGCCACTTGTTGGCGACGCGCCCCTTGAGGAAGTAGCGCGGGGTCTCGCTGGCCTGGACGGCGATGTGCTTGCCGAGCTGCTCGTTCCACTGCACCGTGGTCGCGCCGAACTGGGGGCGGGGGTCGCCCCAGCCCCACTCCTCCTCGTCGACGATCTTCAGGTCGCGGGGGTCGGTGATGTCGTACAGCTTCCAGTGGTTGCCGCCGCCGTAGTGCAGCATGTAGCGGGTGCCGTCGAAGTCGTAGATGCACTGCCACGAGTGGCTCGTGTTCACGACGATCGGGTAGAACGCCTCGGCGGTCGCGTTGAGGGCGTACGTCTCGGGGTCGCGGTAGTCGAGCTGCCCGGGCCAGTCGACGAACACGTCGCGCGGCACCGACGGGGTGGAGGCCGGCGGGAGGAAGGTGCCGTCGGGCTGCATGCCCCAGGTGCCGGGCTCGGGGTCGCGGGGTTCGCCGTCGACGCGCTCGAAGTCCTCAGGACGGTACTTCTTCGCGTCGGGAACGTAGGGAGAGCCGGCCATGTCGCCTCCATTGGCAGCTGGAACTGAGATCGTCGCGACGCGGTGCGTCGTCACATTCAGCGTCGCCAGAAGTTGCGATACCGTCCAATATCTATTCGGCTCGGAGCCATGACCGTTCAGGCATACCGACCGAACTGCTGCGCTTCGCGTTCGGCGTGCTCGCGTTCGAACTCCGCGAGCCGCGCCCCTTCGACCCGGAGATGCTCGAGCAGGGCCGAGGCCGCCGCCGACGGTGCGCGGTCGGCGAGCCGCGTGACCCCGACCGCGCGCCGGATCGAGCTCAGCGGGGTCGGCAGGATGCGGAGCTCGCGGTCGTCGACGGCGATGAACATCGGCAGCGCCGCGATGACGTCGGTCGACACGAGGAGGTTGCGCAGCGTCAGCATCGACGTGCACTCCACCCGGTCGGCCGGCAGCGGCAGGCCCTCGTGGAAGAAGACGGCCTCGAGCTCGGCGCGCAGCGCCGTCTGCGCGAGCGGGAAGATCCACGGGTAGCGCACGAGTTCGGCGAGCGCGGTCGTCGGGCCCTGGTGCACGGGATGCCCCGCCCGAGCCACGAGCCGGATGGGCTCGAGGTGCAAGCGCTCCTGCTCGAGCCTGACGGGCACGCTCGACGAGAGCCGGCCGACGGTGAGGTCGAGGTCGCCGGCGAGCAGCAGCTGCTGCAGGGTGTCGGGCGTGCCCTCGCGCACGACGACCGTGAGGCGCGGGTGCTCGACCTTGAGCCCAGCGATCGCCCGCGGCAGCAGCAGGTTCGAGCCGGCCAGGTGCGTGCCGACCGTGACCGTGCCGAGCTGGCCCGACTGGAGCAGCCGCACCTCCTCCCCCGCGATGCGCAGCTCGGCGAGCACCGAACGGGCGCGCTCGATGAAGGGCCGGCCGTACTCCGTCGGCGTGACGCCGCGGGGCAGCCGCTCGAACAGCGGCACCCCGAGCAGGTCCTCGACCTCGCGCAGTCCGCGGGTCACGACCGGCTGGGTGATGTGGAGCGCCTCGGCGGCGCGCACGAGGGTTCCCTCGTCGGCGATGGCGGCGACGAGGACCAGGTGCCGGATCTTGAGTCGGCCATCGAGGAGGCGGTCAGTGCTCATGCAACGGAACCATAGCCGAACGGGCATGGCAGCGCGTCAACTCGGCATTTGTCGGCATCCCGCCCGGTTCCTAACCTGAACCCATGTCCTCCCCGACGTCACCGGCGACGATCGCCCTGCCGACCAAGCCGACGCCTCGCGCGCCCCGCCAGATCCGCAACTTCATCGACGGCGAGTTCGTCGACGGCATCCGCGGCTTCGACAAGATCGATCCCGTCGACGGATCCCTCGTCGGGCAGGTGCACGAGGCCGGCCGGGTCGAGGTCGACCGGGCCGTGGCCGCCGCGCGCGCCGCGCTCGACGGCCCGTGGGGCCGAATGTCGGTCATCGAGCGCACCCGCCTGCTGCGCCGCATCGCCGACGTCATCGATCGCCGCGCCGAAGAGCTCGTCGCGGCCGAGGTCGGCGACACGGGCAAGCCCGAGACCCTCGCCCGCGACCTCGACGTCGCCCGGGCGGCCATGAACTTCCGCTCCTTCGCCGACACCGTCGCGGCGGCCGGGCTCGACTCGTTCCTCACCGAGCTGCCCGACGGGCGCCGGGCGCTCAACTACGCCGTGCGCAAGCCGCTCGGCGTCGTCGCGGTCATCGTGCCCTGGAACCTGCCGCTGCTGCTGC
Organism: Agromyces sp. NPDC057679; assembly: GCF_042799635.1. NCBI lineage: Bacteria > Bacillati > Actinomycetota > Actinomycetes > Micrococcales > Microbacteriaceae > Agromyces > Agromyces sp. NPDC057679. The sequence continues at coordinate 1,141,564 of NZ_JBHVIK010000001.1, forward strand.
TCACCTGGAAGCTCGCCCCGGCGCTCGCCGCCGGCAACACCGTCGTCGTGAAGCCCTCGGAGGAGACGCCGTCCTCGGCGACCATGCTCGCCGAGATCCTCGCCGAGGCGGGGCTGCCGGCCGGCGTCGTCAACGTCGTGCACGGCTTCGGCGCGGGTTCGGCCGGCGCGTTCCTCACGGAGCATCCGGGCATCGACGGCGTCACGTTCACCGGCGAGTCCTCGACCGGCTCGACGATCATGCGCGCGGTCGCCCCGCGGGTGCGCCCCGTGTCGTTCGAGCTCGGCGGCAAGAACGCCGCCGTCGTGTTCGCCGACGCCGACCTCGACGCCGCGGTCGCCGGCCTCGCCCGCTCGACGTACCTCAACACCGGCCAGGTCTGCCTCTGCACCGAGCGCATCTACGTCGAGCGGGCGGTCTTCGACGACGTCGCCGCCGGCCTCGCCGAGCAGGCGCGGCGGCTTCGCCTCGGCCGCCCCGAGAACCCGGCGACCACGACCGGCCCCCTCATCTCGCAGGCGCACCGCGAGAAGGTGCGCGGCTACCTCGACCTCGCCGTGGCCGAGGGCGCGACGGTGCTCGCCGGCGGCGGCATCCCGACCCTCGGCGAGGGCCTCGACGGCGGCTCGTGGATCGAGCCGACCCTCTGGACCGGCCTCGACAACTCGCATCGCACCGTCCGCGAGGAGATCTTCGGACCGGTCGCCGCCCTCATCCCCTTCGACACCGAGGAGGAGGCGATCGCGCTCGCGAACGACACGGACTACGGGCTCGCCGCGGTGACGTGGACGAGCGACCTCACCCGCGGCCACCGGGTCGCGCAGCGCATGCGCGTCGGGATGTCGTGGGTGAACACCTGGTACCTGCGCGATCTCCGCAGCCCCTTCGGCGGCGTGGGCCTCTCGGGCATCGGCCGCGAGGGCGGCCACCACTCGCTCGAGTTCTACACCGAGCCGACGAACGTGTGCGTGCAGCTGTGAGCGGCGAGGCGACGGCCACGGCCCTGCACGCCGCCGAGGAGCGGCTGCATGCGGCGGCCCGCGACCGCCTCGCCTGCTCGCCCGTGCGCGAGCTCATCGGCGAGACCGACCAGGATGCGGCCTACGCCGTCCAGTCGCTCGGCATCGCACGCCGGCTCGCCGAGGGCCGACGGATTGTCGGGCGCAAGATCGGCCTCACCTCGCCCGCGGTGCAGGCGCAGTTCGGCGTGTTCACGCCCGACTACGGCGTGCTGCTCGACGACATGGTCTTCGCCGACCGCGAGCCGATCGACCTCGGGCGCTTCCTGCAGCCCCGCGTCGAGGCCGAGGTCGCCTTCGTGCTCGGCCGCGACCTCGACTCCACCACGACCCACGTGGCCGAGGTGCTCGCCGCCACCGAGTTCGTGCTCCCGGCGATCGAGGTCGTCGACTCGCGCATCGCCGGCTGGGACATCCGCATCACCGACACGATCGCCGACAACGCGTCGAGCGGGGCGATCGTGCTCGGCACCACCCCGCGCCGGATCGAGGGGCTCGACCTCGCCGAGCTCGGCATGCGCCTCGACCACGGGGGCGAGCCCGTCTCGACCGGGTCGGGCGCCGCGTGCCTCGGCAGCCCGGTCATCGCCGTCGCCTGGCTCGCGCGCGAGGTCGCCCGGCACGGGCGGCCGCTCCGCGCGGGCGAGATCGTGCTCTCGGGTGCGCTCGGACCGATGGTCGCGGCGAGCGCGGGCGTCTTCCACGCCCGCCTCGACGGTCTCGGCGAGGTGCGCGCGGACTTCACCACGACCGCCCTCGAAGGAGCCGCAGCATGACCACCGCCGTCGCCATCATCGGATCGGGCAACATCGGCACCGACCTCCTGATCAAGGTCAAACGCCTCTCGTCGACGCTGCACGTGGCCGCCATGGCCGGCATCGACGCCGACTCCGACGGGCTCGCCCGGGCGCGCCGGCTCGGGGTCGCGACGACCCACGAGGGCGTCGACGGACTCGTCGCGATGCCCGAGTTCGAGGGCGTCGAGCTCGTCTTCGACGCGACCTCCGCGGGGGCGCACGCGCGCAACGACGCCGTCGTGCGCGACCGCGGCCGCCTGATGGTCGACCTCACCCCGGCCGCGATCGGCCCCTACGTCGTGCCCGTCGTGAACCTCGGCGACGAGCTCGACGCCACGAACGTGAACATGGTGACGTGCGGCGGCCAGGCCACCGTGCCGATGGTCGCGGCGGTCTCGCGGGTGGCGCCGGTGGCGTACGCCGAGATCGTCGCGTCGATCTCCTCGCGCTCGGCGGGCCCCGGCACCCGGGCGAACATCGACGAGTTCACGGAGACGACGGCCAGGGCCCTCGAGGTGATCGGCGGCGCCGAGCGCGGCAAGGCGATCATCGTGCTGAACCCGGCCGATCCGCCGCTCATCATGCGCGACACGGTGTACTGCCTCGTCGAGGACCGGGCCGACGCCGCGCTCGACGAGGACGCCGTGCGCGACTCCGTCGCCGCGATGGTCGCGGAGGTGCAGGGCTACGTCGGCGGCTACCGCCTGAAGCAGGAGGTGCAGTTCGACCGCGTCGACGAGCCCTACGTGCCGGCGCTCGACCGCCCGTTCCGCGGCACCCGCGTCACCGTCCTCCTCGAGGTCGCGGGCGCCGGCCACTACCTGCCCGAGTACGCGGGCAACCTCGACATCATGACCTCGGCGGCGCTGCGCACGGCCGAGCGACTCGTCGCCGCACGGAACGGAGCCACGGCATGAACGCCACCGCCACCGCCACCGAGACGGCGCCCGCGTCCGCGCCCGCACCCGCGGTGTACGTGCAGGACGTCACGCTCCGCGACGGCATGCACGCGATCGCCCACCGCTACACGCTCGACCAGGTTCGCGACATCGCGCAAGCCCTCGAGGCCGCCGGCGTCGACGCGATCGAGGTCGCCCACGGCGACGGCCTCGGCGGCTCGAGCGTCGCCTACGGGCAGGGCGCGCACACCGACTGGCAGTGGATCGAGGCGGCCGCCTCGGTGCTCGACCGGGCGAAGCTGACGACGCTCATCCTGCCGGGCATCGGCACGATCGACGACCTCGAGCGGGCCCGCGACCTCGGCGTCGCGAGCGTGCGCGTCGCGACGCACTGCACCGAGGCCGACGTCGCCGCCCAGCACATCGGCTGGGCGCGCGAGCACAGCATGGATGTCTCGGGGTTCCTGATGATGAGCCACATGAACGACCCCCGGGGTCTCGCCGAGCAGGCGCGGCTCATGGAGTCGTACGGCGCGCACTGCGTCTACGTCACCGACTCGGGCGGCCGGCTCACCATGCGAGACGTCGCCGACCGCGTCGACGCGTACCGCGAGGTGCTCTCGCCCGAGACCCAGATCGGCATCCACGCGCACGAGAACCTCTCGCTCAGCGTCGCGAACAGCGTGACCGCCGTCGAGCACGGCGCCTTCCGCGTCGACGCCTCGCTCGCAGGGCAGGGCGCCGGCGCCGGCAACTGCCCGATCGAGGCGTTCGTCGCCGTCGCCGACCTCCTCGGCTTCGGGCACGGCTGCGACCTCTTCGCCCTGCAGGATGCCGCGGAGGAGCTCGTGCGGCCGCTGCAGCGCCGGCCCGTCCGCGTCGACCGCGAGACCCTCACGCTCGGTTACGCCGGGGTGTACTCGAGCTTCCTGCTGCACGCCGAGCGGGCCGCCGAACGGCACGGGCTCGACGCCCGCGACATCCTCGTCGAACTCGGCCGCCGCCGCATGGTGGGCGGCCAGGAGGACATGATCGTCGACGTCGCCCTCGACCTCGTGGCCGAGCGCACCGCGAGCATCGTGCCCGGCGCGCGCCAGGACGGGGACGCCGCATGACCGCCGCAGCCGCCTTCGCCGCCGCCCTCGACCGGGCGCAGCGCACCGTCTCGCCGATCGCGCGCCTCGACGCGGGCGAGGTCATCGGCCTCGGCACCGCCTACGCCGCGCAGCACGCGCTCGTCGCCCGTCGCGTCGCCCGCGGCGAGCGCGTCACCGGCGTGAAGCTCGGGTTCACGAGCCGGGCGAAGGCCGCGCAGATGGGCGTCGACGACGTCATCATCGGCACCCTCACCGATGCGATGCGCGTCGAGGACGGCGGCGCCTTCGACCCCCGCGCGGCGATCCACCCGCGCGTGGAGCCCGAGGTCGCGTACCTCCTCGGCGTCGACCTCGACAGCGCACCCGACGGCGAGCTCGACCCGGCCACCGCCATCGCCGCCGTCGCGCCCGCGCTCGAGGTGATCGACTCCCGCTACCGCGACTTCCGGTTCAGCCTCGACGACGTGGTCGCCGACAACGCGTCGGCGGCCGCCTACGCGATCGGCCCGTGGCGGAGCGCCGCCGCGGCCGGTCCCCTCGACAACCGGGCGGTGCGCCTCGAGCTCGGCGGCCGGCTCGCGCAGGCCGGCTCGACCGCGGCGATCCTCGGCGATCCCGTGCGCGCGCTCACCGCCGCCCGACGCCTTGCACGCGAGCACGGCTTCGCCCTGCGGGCCGGCACCGTGCTGTTGGCCGGCGCCGCGACGGCGGCCGTGCCGCTGCCGGGCGACGGCCACGTCGAGGCGACGATCGCCGGTCTGGGCCGCGTGTCGTTCCGCGTCGAGCGCGGGGCGGCCGCCGACGGCTCGAGGGTCGGCGACTCCGAGCAGCGGGAGGACGCGTCATGAGCGACGCACGCGGCATCCTCGTCGCCGGCAAGGCGACCCCTCGCGGACGGTTCCCGCACGCGAAGGTCGCGGGCGACCTCGTCTTCGTGTCGGGCACCTCGAGCCGCCGTCCCGACAACACGATCGCGGGCGCGGAGGCCGACGAGTTCGGCACCACCCGGCTCGACATCGCCGTGCAGACCCGCGCGGTCATCGAGAACCTCCGCGAGATCCTCGCCGAGGCCGGCTGCAGGCTCGAGGACCTCGTGCAGGCGACGAGCTACCTCGTCGACATGAACGACTTCGCCGCCTACAACGCGGTCTGGGCCGAGTACTTCGACGAGCAGGGCCCGACCCGCACGACCGTCGCCGTGCACCAGCTGCCGCACCCGCACCTGCGCATCGAGATCCAGGCGGTCGCGCGCCGCCCCGAGGCTTCCGACGTTCCCGATACCGCCACTCTCGAGGAGGAGAAGAAATGAGCACCATCCCACCCGTGATCGATTTCGCCGCGTGGATCAAGGAGCACGAGCACCTGCTCCAGCCGCCGGTGAACAACAAGCAGGCGTTCATCCCCATGAACGACTTCATCGTGCAGGTCGTCGGCGGGCCCAACCAGCGCACCGACTTCCACTTCGACCCCTACGAGGAGTGGTTCTACCAGTACCGCGGCAACATGCACGTCAACATCCAGACGGAGGACGGCCCGCAGCGCATCGACATCCGCGAGGGCGAGATGTGGCTGCTGCCCGGCAACGTCTACCACTCGCCGCAGCGCCCCGAGGCCGGTTCGATCGGCATCGTCATCGAGCGCATCCGCGAGGAGGGCACGCTCGAGAAGTTCGCGTGGTTCTGCCCGAACTGCAACGAGAAGGTGCACGAGGTCGAGCTGCAGGTGCGCGACATCGTCGAGGACCTGCCGCCCGTCTTCCGCGAGTTCTACGAGAGCGAAGAGGGTCGGACGTGCCCGAACTGCGGCACCGTCCACCCCGGCAAGGGCTGACCCCGTTGGGCACGATCGACATCCACACGCACTACGTGCCGAGCGCCTGGCCCGATCTGTCGACGCAGATCGGGCCGGGGGTCTGGCCGTCGCTGCGGGTCGACTCCGAGCGCGAGGCGATGATCATGCTCGGCCAGGCCGAGTTCCGTCGCGTGGAGTCCGACTGCTGGGATGCCGAGGCACGCCTCGCCGACATGGACGCCGACGGGGTCGACCTCCAGGTCGTCTCACCCACGCCGGTCTTCTTCTCGTACGACAAGTCGGGCGACGAGGCCGTGAAGGTCGCGCGCATCTTCAACGACCTCGCCCTCGAGATCTGCGCGCCGGCGGCCGATCGCCTGCTGCCGTTCGCGCAGGTGCCCCTGCAGGACACCGACGCCGCGTGCGCCGAGGTCGACCGCGCGATCGCCGCCGGGCACCGCGGGGTCGAGATCGGCAACCACGTGGGCGACCGCGACCTCGACGACGAGGGCGTCGTCACCTTCCTCCAGCACTGCGCGTCGCAGGGCGTGCCCGTGCTCGTGCACCCCTGGGACATGCCCGAGTCGCCGCGGCTCGACCGGTGGATGGCGCGCTGGCTCACCGGCATGCCCGCCGAGACGCACCTGTCGATCATCGCGATGATCCTCGGCGGCGTCTTCGACCGCGTGCCGCCCTCGCTCCGCATCGCGTTCGCCCACGGCGGCGGCTCGTTCGCGTTCTGGCTCGGCCGACTCGAGAACGGGTGGCACCGCCGCCCCGACCTCATCGCGACGAGCGAGCTGCCGCCGTCGGCGTACCTCGACCGGTTCAGCGTCGACTCCGTCGTCTTCGACGATGCGCCGCTGCGCCTCCTGGTCGACACGCTCGGCGCCGAGCACGTGATGGTCGGCAGCGACTACCCGTATCCGCTCGGCGAGCGCCCGGTCGGGTCGGTCCTCGACCGCGCCGACTTCCTGAGCGACGCCGAGAAGGCGGCGATCCGACACGGCAACGCCCGCCGCTTCCTCGCGATCTGAGCCGGGGCGCCCGCACGGCGGGCGCCCCGCCCGGCCTCTCGCTTCCTCCCCCTTGCTCGCAACCAGACCCCGGAGACCCGCACATGAGCCTCGCGACATCCGCCCCCCACTCGATCGACCGCGCGACGTGCGCCGCGCTCGACGCGGCCGACCCGCTCGCCCGGTTCCGCGAGCGCTTCGCGCTGCCCGAGGGCGTCGTCTACCTCGACGGCAACTCGCTCGGCGCCCTGCCGCGCGCGACGCCGGGGCACGTCGAACGGGTGATCGCCGAGGAGTGGGGCACGGGCCTCATCCGCAGCTGGAACGATGCGGGCTGGTTCGACAAGCCCGCCGCACTCGGCGACCGCATCGCCCCGCTCATCGGTGCGGCGCCGGGCGAGGTCGTGCTCGGCGACTCGACGTCGGCGAGCCTCTTCCAGGTGGTGACGGCGGCCGCCCGCCTGCGCCCCGGCCGCCGGGTGATCATCTCGGAGCGCGGCAACTTCCCGACCGACCTGTATGTGCTCGAGTCGGTGCAGGAGCTCCTCGGCGAGCCCGGCCGCCCGCTCGAGCGCCGGCTGATCGACGACGAGGGCCCGACGCTCGACGAGGTGCTCGACGGCGACGTCGCGGTCGTCGTGCTCACCCACGTGAACTACCGGACCGGTCGCATGTACGACCTGGCCGAGGTGACCCGGCGGGTGCACGAGGCCGGCGCGCTCATGGTGTGGGACCTCTGCCACAGCGTCGGCGCCGTGCCGGTCGAGCTGAACGCCGCCCGGGCCGACTTCGCGATCGGCTGCACGTACAAGTACCTCAACGGCGGGCCCGGCTCGCCCTCGTTCATCTGGGTCGCGGGTCGCCATCAAGGCGTCGCCCGGCCGCCGCTCACGGGCTGGCACGGCCACGCCCGCCCCTTCGACTTCACCGTCGGCTACGAGCCCGCCGACGGCATCACGCGATTCCGCGTCGGCACGCCGCAGCTGCTCGCGGTCGCCGGGCTCGAGGCGAGCCTCGAGCTCTGGGCGGAGGTCGACCTCGCCGAGCTGCGCGAGAAGAGCCTGCGCCTCACCGAGCTGTTCATCTGCCTCGTCGACTCCCGGCTCGCCGAGTGGGGCATCGAGGTCGTGACGCCGCGGCAGTCGGCGCGCCGCGGCAGCCAGGTCGCGCTGCGCGCGGGCGGCGCCGTCGGAACCGGCACCGGTGACGCGCTCGACGCCGGCGACGGCTACGCCCTCATGCAGGCGCTCATCGAGCGCGGGGTCATCGGCGACTTCCGCGCGCCCGACCTCATGCGCTTCGGCTTCGCCCCGCTCTACGTCACGCACACCGACGTGTGGGACGCGGTCGCGACGCTCGAGGACCTGCTGCGCACCGGGGCCTGGCGCGAGCCCCGCTTCGCGCGCCGCGGGGCGGTCACCTGACCCTCCGTCACCCATCGGGCCCCGCGAAACATTCGACGGATGCCTCGGGGCCGATGTGTACACTCAGGGCATCATGTTCGCCGGCGTGTACACCGCCTCGCCGGTCGAGTAGGCCCGTCCGGGCCGACTCGAGATCCCCCCGGATCACCGAGGAGCCCCGTGAAGCCCACCGTGCAGACCCTGCTCGACCGTCCCGAGCTCGCCCTCGGCCTGCTGACGCCCGCCGACGCGCTGCCCGACGGCGCGCTCGACGCCCCGGTCGTGTGGGCGCACAGCTCCGATCTCGCCGATCCGACCCCGTTCCTCGACGCGGGCCACGTGCTGCTGACGACCGGCACGCAGTTCGCCGAAAGCGCCGCGGCCGACGCCGAGTTCGCCGAGGCGTTCGTGCGGCGGCTCCGCGAGCGCGGCATCGCGGCGCTCGGCTTCGGCACCGAGGTGATCCGAGCCGGCACCCCCGAGACGCTCGTGGCGGCGTGCCTCGCGCAGGGGCTGCCGCTCTTCGAGGTGCCCTACCGCACCCCGTTCATCGCGATCGCGCGCACGGTCGCCGACCTCATCGCCGAGGACGCCTTCGCCAGGCAGGCGTGGGCGCTCTCCGCGCAGCGCGCGATCTCGCTCGCGGCGCTCCGCCCCGACGGGCTCTCGGCGACCCTCGCCGAGCTCTCGCACCGGCTCGGGGCCTGGGTCGGACTCATCGACGCGACCGGCTCGCTCGACCGCGAAGCCCCAGAGGGCGGGCTCGCGCAGCCCGCGCTCGGCGAGGTCGTCGGCGAGGCCCGCTCGATGATCCGCCGCGGCCAGCGGGCGAGCCGCACCCTGCTCGCCGCCGAGTCGACCGAGGCGCCGCAGCGCATGACCCTGCAGACCCTCGGCGGCGGCGGCGCGCTGCGCGGCGTGCTCGCGATCGGCGACTCGGCCGAGCTCGACCAGGCCGGCCGCGAGGTCGTCACCTCGGTGATCGCGCTCGCGGGCCTCGCCCTCGAGCAGAACCGCGACCTCGACCGCGCACGCGGCCACCTGCGGTCGGGCCTGCTCAGCGGCATCCTCGCCGGCGACACGACCCTCGCCGAGCGCGTCTCGGCCGAGATGTGGGGGCCGTTGCCCGAGCCGCCGATTCGCATCATGGTCACGGATGCCCCGCTCACCCAGGCCGACCGTCTCACCGAGCTTCTCGAACTCCGCGTCGAGGAACGCGGCGGGCGGCTGTTCTTCGGCCGCGACGACGAGCAGTACGTGCTCGTCGTCGAAGAGGCCGACGCCCCGCTCGCCGAGGAGATCGCGACCGAGTTCGAGCTGCCCGTCGGCGTCTCCGACCCGGTCGGCGGCGGCGCCGTCGCGCAGGCGCACGAGCAGGCGCTGCGCGCGCTCGACCGGGCGAGAGAGAGCGGCGCCGGCGTCGTCGCCTTCGACGAGATCAGCCGCCAGGGCGTGCTCGCGTTCCTCGCCCGCACCGACGCGCGTGCGGTCGCCCTCGCGACCCTCGCCCCGCTCACCGAGCACGACGCCGCGAGCGGCACCTCGCTCGTCGTGACGACCCGCACCTGGCTCGAGCACGGCGGGCAGTTCGACGCGACGGCGCAGGCCCTCGGCGTGCACCGGCACACAGTGCGCAGCCGCATCGCCCTCGCCGAGCGGTTGCTCGGACGCGACCTCTCGGGGTTCCACGCCCGCGCCGACCTCTGGGCGGCGCTCCTCGCGGTCGAGTAGGGGCGCGCTCGGAGCGTGACTGCAACCCAGAAGCGCAATGACGATTTCTGCGCGAAAAGCGATCTTCACATTCAAAATCCGTCACATTAACCCTTGCCGCTCGCACGGTGAGTCGCTACGGTCATCCTATCTTTCCCTACCAAGGAGACCGCAAAGATGCGAATCCGGCCAGCGAAGACCCTGATTTCCAGCTCAATCATCGGAGCAATGATCGGAGCGGTGGTCGTCACCGCACCCGCGTACGCGGCTCCCGATGTTCAATCGATCACTCCCTCGTCGACCGGGCCGGCCGGCATCGACGCCGTCATCCCGCGCCCCACGGAGTGGACGGCGGGTGACGGAAGCGTCGCCCTGACCCGCTCCTCCCGCCTCCTCATCGACGGACCGTCGCGCGACCTCGCGCTGCTCCCCGCCGGTGACGCCGCGTTCCCGGGACCGGTCGGCGAGATCACGCAGGACCTCTCGAAGCGCGTCGGCGCCGAGCTCCGCGAGCTCACAGGGCTCCCGCTCAAGTCGACCGGCGCCGTCAAGACGGCGACCGACGGCGATATCGTGCTGCGGCTCGTCGACGACGAAACGCTCGGGGCCGAGGGCTACCGGTGGTCGAGCGACGGCCCGATCGTCATCGAGGCCGCGACGACGAACGGTCTCTTCTACGGCACGCGCACCCTGGTTCAACTGCTCGAGGCCGACGACGACCACCGCGACGTGCCGAAAGCGACCGCGACCGATGTGCCCACGCAGGCCGTGCGCATGATCCAACTCGACGCCGGACGCAAGTACTGGTCGATGGACTCCCTCGAGAACCTGCTGCGCCGCATGGGTCAGCTTCGACTCAACACGCTCTTCCTGCACCTGTCGGATTCCGAGGGTTTCCGGCTGTACAGCGAGAAGTTCCCGGGGCTCGCCGACCCCGAGCACTCGTACAGCCGCGACGACATCGACCGGCTGAAGGTACTCGCCGCCGAACAGCACGTGCAGCTCATGGGCGGGGTCGACGTGCCCGGCCACGCGACGGTCATCAGCGAAGCGTTCGACGTCGGCTTCGGCTCGGGCGAGGGCGCATGCACGCAGGCGCACACGCACTCGCACCTCACGCCCGACTGGATCATCGACATGACGAGCGACGAGGCGGTCGCGAAGACCGCCGAGATCGTCGACGAGTTCTCGTCGTGGTTCGACGCACCGCTCTTCTCGATCGGCGCCGACGAACTGCCCGGCCAGCTCGCGAACTGCCCTCGGGTGGCGAACACGATCGCCGACGACCCCGAGATCGACTCGCTCGGCGACATGCTCACGCGCTACATCAACACGCTCGACGCGGTCATCAGCGAGAACGGCGCGCGCACCGCGATCTACAACGGCGTCGAACACATGTCGACGCCGAAGCAGGACCTCAACGCCTCGGTGGTCGACCTCACCTGGGAGGGCACGGGCGCCGGCCCGGCCGTTCCCGGCCACGACGAGATCGCGATCGGGCCGTTCTACCTGACGCCGAACAACTACCACAACCTCTACCCCGACACCGCGTGGATGTACGACGAGTGGGCCCCGAACACCGAGGCCGACATGCTCGGCTCCGGCATGCCGCACTGGGCGGATTACAACTTCTGGTCGGAGGACGCGTATTGGGAGCAGCTGAGCGCGCTGCCCCGGGCCGTGCTCGCCGACCGCTCGTGGAACGGCTCGGCGACGCCCGACGACCTCGCCGTGTTCACCGCGCGGTTCGACGCGCTCCCCGATCCGGCCGGACTCACGACGCCCGATGAGCAGAAGCGGGTCGACGACGGCGAGCCGTCCCACCGTTGGACCTTCGACCAGGCCGACTACCCCTCGGGCTGGACCTGGGCGGGCAGCCCCGGCAACACGATCTTCGCCGAGGACGCCGCAGGCGACCTGCCCGGCTCGACCTACATCATCAACAACCCGACCCTCGTCGACGACGGCGTGAAGGGCGAGGCGTTCCGGTTCGACCACAACCGCGACGGCGTCGGGTTCGGCGGCGTCGACGTCGCCGAGCCGTGGACGGTGTCGACCTGGGTGAAGCTCTCGGCCGAGACCGCCGATCAGGTGCTGCTGAGCTCGAAGTACGGTGCACTGAAGCTGCGCCAGGCGGGCACCGGCAAGGTCGGTTTCACCGAGTACGGCGTCGCCGATCATTCCTTCGAGTTCACGCTCCCGGTCGGACGCTGGGTCAACCTCACGTGGGTCGCGACCGAGGACGAGACGACCCTCTACGCCGATGGCAGCCGGGTCGGCAGGGTCGCCGCGTCGATACCGCTGCCGCTGCGATCAGTGGGAACGCCGTCGGCGAGCCTGCGCGGCGATCTCGACGAACTGACCACGTGGGACGAAGCGCTCGACGGCGATCAGGTCGCCGAGTGGTTCGGCGAGTACGACGTGCCGGCGTGGGACTACACCGCGTCGACGGCGTCGCTGAACTCGCACGAGAGCCCCGAATGGTTCGACGACGACAAGTTCGGCATCTTCATCCACTGGGGGCCGTACTCGGTGCCGGCCTGGGGGCCGCGCGGCTCGTACGCCGAGTGGTACTGGAACTACATGAACTCGGCCGGCTCGGCGACGAACCAGTATCACCAGGCCACCTACGGCGCCGACGTGCCGTACGACCGCTTCATCGACGACTGGAAGGCCGAGAAGTTCGACCCGAAGGCGTGGGTCGACCTCTTCAAGGACGCCGGCGCCAAGTACTTCGTGCTCACCTCGAAGCACCACGACGGCACCGCCCTCTGGGGCAGCGACGTGAGCGGGCGCGACACGGTCGACCTCGGCCCGAAGCGAGACCTCGCGGGCGAGCTGTTCTCGGCGGCGCGCGAGGACGGCGACCTCAAGGCGGGCTTCTACTACTCGCTCTACGAGTGGTACAACCCGGCCTACACGGGCAAGCCTGCTCGCAACCCGTACACGGGCGCCGAGGTGCCCTACACGGGCGCGCCGACCGGTGTGAACTACGTCGACGGCTACATGCTCCCGCAGATGCGCGAGCTGATCGACAAGTACGACCCCGACATCATCTGGTGCGACGGGCAGTGGGACAAGCCCGCCTCGTACTGGAAGACCGCGGGCGTCATCGCCGAGTACTACAACCAGGCGAAGAACCGCGAGGAACCGAAGGGCGTCGCCGTCGCGAACCGGTGCAAGATCGACTCCGGAGCGCTCGACTCGACCGAGCTCGACTTCCAGACCCCCGAGTACACGGTCAAGCCCGACATCGACACGAACAAGTGGGAGTCGAGCCGGGGCATCGCGCACTCGTACGGCTACAACCAGAACGAGCCGATCGAGGACTACCTCACGAGCGACCAGCTCGTGGAGTCGCTCGTCGACATCGTGAGCAAGAACGGCAATCTGCTGCTCGACGTCGGACCGAAAGCCGACGGCACCATCCCCGAGCTGCAGGCCGAGCGACTGCGCGACATCGGCGCATGGCTCGACGTCAACGGCGAGGCGATCTACGGCACGACCTATTGGAACCGGGCCGACGAGCCCGCCTCCGACGTCCCGGTTCGGTACACCCAGCGCGACGGATCGCTCTACGCGACGACCTTCGACTGGCCGGGTGACCAACTCACGCTCGGTGGCGACCTGCCGTTCGGGGACGACACCACGGTGAAGCTGCTCGGCTCCGACGGGAAGGCGCTCGACTGGGAGCGCAACTCGGCCGGTGAGGTCGTGGTCGAGATGCCCGCCGACGGTGCCGACGCCACGACGTCGATGCACGCGTTCACCTTCGAGATCTCGAGCCCGGGCACTGACAGCCTCCTACGCACGACCGTCCGGGTGCCCGAGGCGGTGCAGCGAGGAACGACCGTCGTCGGGTCCGCCGTCATCGCCAACCCCTCGTCGAAGGCGTCCGCGAAGGCGAAGGTCGAGATCGACGGACCGGAAGGATGGACCGTGAAGGCGGGCAGCGCTTCGGTGCCCGCACTCGGCCCGGGCGAGTCGTACGTCGTGCCGATCACGATCTCGGTGCCGGCGGGCGCCGATGCTGCGAGCGGCCGGATCGTCGTGACGACCACGACGGACGGTGTGTCGACATCGGCCGCCGCGACCGTGAAGATCGCACTGCCCAACCTCGCGAAGGGCAAGCCGGCGACGCAGTCGAGCACCGCATGGGAGGGCGTGCCCGCGCGCGCGGTCGACGGCGACCGCAACGGCGCCTTCTCCGGCAACTCGGTGACCCACACTTCGGAGCCGTCGAAGGAAGCCTGGTGGCAGGTCGACCTCGGCGAGAACGCCGACCTCGACCGCGTGGAGATCTACAACCGCACGGACTGCTGCGGCGAACGTCTCTCGAACTACTGGGTCATGACCTCGGACGTGCCGTTCACGGCGAGCACGCTCGCCGATGCGCGGGCAGAGGCCGGCACGGCGATCCGCGTCGCCGAACAGGCCGGTCGACCGTCGGTCATCGACCTGCCCGACGGCGCGACGGGGCGCTACGTGCGAATCCAGCTCGAGTCCGCCACCCTGCCGCTCTCGCTCGCCGAGGTCGAGGTGCTCGGGCTGCCGCGCAGCGGCTGAGTTCCGGCCGCCTCACCGAGTGGGCGATCTTGGTCGGCGCGCCTCGCGAGCCCACCAGGATCGCACGCTCGGCATGATGCAGCACGCCGAGCGGCGCGAGCCGGGCAGGACCCGGCGACGGCGTCAGCGCCCCTGCGCCGCGATGACCTCGCGGTACCAGCCGAACGAATCCTTGCGGGTGCGCTCGCCGGTCTCGAAGTCGACGTGCACGAGGCCGAAGCGCTGCGTGTAGCCCTGCGCCCACTCGAAGTTGTCCATGAGCGACCAGGCGAAGTAGCCCTGCACGTCGACGCCCTGCTCGATCGCCGCGGCGACCGCGCGCACGTGGCCGTCGAGGTAGGCGATGCGCTCGGCATCGTGCACGGCGCGACCGCCGTCGGATGCCTCGACCACCTCGTCGACGAACGATGCCCCGTTCTCGGTGATGACGACGGGCGGCAGCGCGTCGCCGTAGTCGCGGCGGAGGCCCACGAGGAGCTCGGTGAACGCGGCCGGCACGATCGGCCATTCGAAGCCCGTGAGCGGCGTGCCCTCGGGCGGTGCGACCGGCTCGAACGGCAGGCCCGCGGCGGCGAACTCCGAGCCCGCCGCGGGCGCGGCCACGTACGTCGGGTTGTAGAAGTTCACCCCGTAGAAGTCGAGCGGCGCCGAGATGAGCTCGAGGTCGCCCGCCTCGAGCCCGGGGAACTGCTCGAGCCCGAAGGCCGAGAGGTCGGGGTAGGCGCCCGTGAGCACGGGGCCGGCGAAGATGCGGTTGTAGATGAGGTCGAACGCTCCGGCCGCCATCAGGTCGTCGACCGACTCGCCGGCGGGCACGACGAGGGTGTGGTTGTTCGTGATGCCGACCTCGGCGTCGCCCGCCGCCCGGATCGCGGCGACCGCGAGCCCGTGCCCGAGCAGCTGGTGGTGCACGGTCGGCAGGGCGCCGAGCATGAGCTCGCGCCCCGGGGCCTGGGTGCCGAGCGCGTACCCCTCGAGCGTCGTCATCGCGGGCTCGTTGAGGGTGATCCACCGCCCGACCCGGTCGCCGAGGCGGTCGAGCACGAGCCCGACGTACTCGGCGAATCGCTCGGCGGTGTCGCGCACGAGCCAGCCGCCCGCGTCCTCGAGGGGCTGCGGCAGGTCCCAGTGGTAGAGCGTCGGCAGCGGCGCGATGCCGGCCCCGGCGAGCGCGTCGACGAGCCGCTCGTAGTAGTCGAGCCCCGCCGCGTTCGCGGGCCCGGTGCCGCCCGGCTGCACGCGGGGCCAGGCGATCGAGAAGCGGTAGTCGGTCGCGCCGAGTTCGGCGAGCAGGGCGACGTCGTCGCGGAACCGGCGGAAGCTGTCGGCGGCGACGAGCGCGTTCGAGCCGTCGATCACGCGACCGGGCTCGGCGGTGAAGGTGTCCCAGATGCTCGGCCCGCGCCCCGCGGCATCCGTGGCGCCCTCGATCTGGAACGCGGCCGTCGCCGCACCCCAGCGGAAGCCCGCGGGCAGCCGCAGCACCGGGTCGGCAGCGGCCGGCTCGGCCGTCGTCGCACGCGTGGTCGGGGCATCCTGCATCGTGAACCTCACTGTCCGTCGCCAACTGGGACGCTTGACCCAGTTCGACCCACCCTAGCGGGCCGGGCGCGCGCTGGGAAGAGCCGCCGCCCCTTCCCGCCCGCGGCGCGCGAGCGTACGCTGGGAGGCGTCGAAGGGGGCTCCGATGAACGCGACGGTCGGCGAACGCCTCGTCATCCACGGCAAGCAGGTCGGCCAGCCCGGCCGCCACGGCGAGATCCTCGAGGTGCGCGGCGAGAACGGCGGGCCGCCCTATCTCGTGCGATTCGACGACGGCCACGAGACGCTGCTCTTCCCGGGCGCCGACTGCGAGATCGAGCACGCCGAGCAGTGACCCGCGGCGCGCTAGCGTGGAGGGCATGTTCCACTCCTATGCGGCGATCGGCGACAGCTTCACCGAGGGCGTCGGCGACGAGCTGCCCGACGGCAGCGTGCGCGGCTGGGCCGACTTCGTCGCCGTCGGCCTCGCGAAGGCCGCACGCGAGCCCATCGGCTACGCCAACCTCGCCATCCGCGGCCGCAAGCTCGGCCCCATCATCGACGAGCAACTCGACGCGGCGATCGCGCTGAAGCCCGAGCTGCTGAGCTTCAACGGCGGCGGCAACGACATGCTGCGCCCTCGCATGGACGAGCAGGCGACGGCGATCCGCTTCCGCGAGGCGATCCACCGCATCCGCGAGGCCGGCATCCACGTGCTCATGCTGAGCGGGGCGAACCCGACCGACCACCTGCCGATGGGCCGCGTGTTCGACACCCGCGGCGCCCGGCTCACCGCCGCCCTCGTCGACCTCGGCTCGCTCGAGGGCGTCACCTTCGTCGACAACTTCAACGACCGAGGGCTCCGCGACATCCGCTACTGGTCGCCCGACAAGCTGCACCTGAACGCCCTCGGCCACGCGCGCGTCGCATCGAACGTGCTCACCGCGCTCGAGGTTCCGGTGCCGCCCGAGTGGGGCGTCGAGGAGGTCGCCGCCGCGCCTGCCGGGCCGCGCAGCCGCAACACCGCCGCGTACTACCGCGAGTTCGTGCTGCCCTGGATCGGGCGCCGGCTCACCGGTCGCTCGTCGGGCGACGGACGGATCGCGAAGCGGGCGACGCTCGAGGCGGTCGACGCCGACGCGATGCGCTGAGGCGCGGCCGCAGGCGCACGGCCGCAGGCGCACGGCCGCAGGCGCGGCCGCGTGCGAACCGGCAACCGCGACCGTCGGCGCGCGCCCGCTACGCCCCGAGCACGTCGGCCACGAAGGCCCGGGTGCGCCGCGCGAGCCCCTCGATGCGCTCGAGCTCGTGCACGCTCGGCAGGACCTCGGACGGCGCAGGCGGACGTCCCAGCCGCACCGTCTCCTGGCAGGCGAGGTCGCCGCAGATGTAGGTGCCGACGCTGTCGCCGCGGGCTCCCGCCGCACCCGAGCGGCGGGCGGAGAACAGCGAGACCTGGTCGCCGGGCTGGTGGGTGTGGCAGAGGTTGCAGACGGCGGCGCGGTGCCGCGAGCCGGTGCGCTCGGCGCTGCGCAGCACGATGCCGGCGGGCTCGCCGTCGAGTTCGGTGACGAGGTATCCGCGCGAGGCGATGCGCGGATCGCGCCACGCGAACGCGTCGAGATGGGCCCATTCCGTGACGAAGAACGTCACCGGCAACGTGAGCTGCTCGAGCTCGGAGGCGTCGGCGTTGCCGAGCGCCGCCCGGACCTCGGACTCGACCAGCGGCTGCATACGGCTCCCCTCGTGCGACTTCCAGTCTACGAACGGGCTCGTGCGACGGGGCATCCCTAGCGCGCGACCGGGCGGTTCGACCACTCCTCGTAGGTCATCCGATCCGACTCGGGCGGGTCGATGAGCACGAGCTCCCAGGTGACGCCCTCGCTCTCGGCCGACCACGAGATGACGACCACGTCGCGTTCCCCCATACCGTCGGGCCGGTGCCGCCCGAGTTCGGTGGCCGCGTACTGCACCATGATGCCGTGCTCCTCGAAACGTGCCCGCGAGGCGCATTCACCGCGCTCGACGAGGCTCGTGCCCACCGGCACGACCGAGAGGCAGACCTGGTCGATCCCGTTGAGGTAGGCCCAGAAGCCACGGCCGAGCACCTCGTCGATGCGGCGCACCGTGTCGGCCTGCGCGCCGAGCGCGACGGTGAGGCTCTCGTCGTCGGGCTCCTGCGGGCGGTCGAACACGGCGAGGCCGCGGGGCGGGGTCGCGACCGAGATCACCGCGATCGCGCCGGCCACGGCGAAGCCCGCGAGCACTGCCGCGATGGCGAGCCCGCTCGCGGCGCGAGTGCCGAGGCGGCCCGGCCGTCGGGTACGGGTCGCGGATGCCACGGGGCCTCCGCCGTCCGCTGACCGACCCTCGCCCGCCGCGGCGGGCGCGCCGCCGGTGATGACGCCGCGGTCGGCCGCCGGGTCGGTCCCGGCATCCGTTCGCCCGGATGCCGCGCCGGGCCGCGCTTGGTCGACCCGCTCCTCCTCGTGGGATGCCGCAGTCGCCGCCCGCTCACGCTCGCGTTCATCCGCGAGCCGGGCGAGCTCGGCCTCGACCGACTCGAGCTCGTCGGCGGCGCTCGACGTGAATCCGTCGGGAGTGCCGTAGACGATCCGGCGCAGGGCGTCGGCCCGCGCCTCGAGTTCCGCGTCGTCGCTCGTCAAGGCCCCTCCTGTGCCGACGCTAGTCCGCGGAGTTCCGTTCGAACAGTCCCCCGTCTGCGGCATCCGCGCACTCTTCAGGACGAGCGCGCCGAGGCGCCCTGCACGAGCCCTCTCGTCCGGCTCATCCTGAATTGCGCGGCGCGCGCCCCGCTCCACCCGCACCGCGGGATGAGCCGCCGTCTCAGAAGACCGGGCGAGGCCGATCGTCGACGAGCGGGTGCCATCCCTCGGGGCCGCGGTCGTACGCGTGCGCGGGCCCGTCGGCGAGGAGCTTCGAGAGCGCGGCGAGGAAGCGGTCGACGTCGTCGGCCGACGAGCCCGCGCCGAGGCTCGCCCGCAGCCCGTTGGCACGGGTGGCGACGCGGTCGAAGAAGGGGTGGGCGCAGAACCGTCCGGCCCGCACCGAGATGCCGTGCTCGGCGCCGAGGGCGGCGGCGAGCAGGCCCACCGAGCCGCGCTCGAGCTCGATCGTGGCGATGCCGAGGCGGTCGTCGGCGTCGTCGAACCCGCGCACGACCCGCGCGCCGCGCTGCGCGGCGAGCCCTGAGTGCAGCCGTTCGGTGAGGGCCGCCTCGTGCTCGTCGCGGGCGGCGTCGCCGAGGCGCTCGAGCTCGACGAGCGCGCGGGCGATCGCGGCGATGCCCACGACGTTGGGGGTGCCGGCCTCGTGGCGTGCGGCGCCCTGCTTCCACGCGACGCGCTCGAGGGAGACCGTCTCGACGGCGCCGCCGCCGGCGAGGTGTGCGGGTGCGGCGTCGAGCCAGTCGGACCGGCCGACGAGGGCGCCGGCGCCGAAGGGCGCGTACGCCTTGTGCCCCGAGAAGGCGAGGTAGTCGATGCCGGATGCCTCGAGCGAGACCCGGCGGTGCGGCAGCAGTTGCGCGGCGTCGACGGCGAGACGGGCGCCGTGCGCGTGGGCGAGCGCGGCGAGACGCTCGATCGGCAGCACTTCGCCCGTGACGTTCGAGGCGCCCGTCACCGTGAGGAGGGCGGCGGGACATCGGGCGAGCTCGGCGTCGAGCACGTCGAGGGTCTCGGCGATGGTCGGGCGGGCGACGACGACCCGACGGGCGCCCTCGCGCCAGGGCAGCAGGTTCGCGTGGTGCTCGAGATCGAGCACCACCGTGTCGCCCGGCACGGCCGCCGCGAGCAGGTTGAGCGCATCGGTCGTGTTGCGGGTGAAGACGACGAGGTCGTCGTCGCGCGCCCCGACGTGCCTGGCCACCGTCGCGCGCGCGGCCTCGACGAGGGCGGTGGTCTGCTGCGAGGGGTACCCGGTGCCGCGGTGGACGCTCGCGTAGTACGGCAGCACTTCGACGACGTGCGCGGCGACGGCCGCGAGGGCGGGCGCCGAGGCGGCGGTGTCGAGGTTGACGTGGCGCACGAGTCGGCCGCCGAGCACGGGAACCTCGAGCCCGGCGTCGACGAGCCGTGCGAGCGGGCCGGGGGCCGTGGCATCCATCATCGCCGCCGGCTCCGACGTGCGCGCGATGCGGGCGGCGGTCGACTCGGTGGCGATCACAGGGCTCTCCTCGGTGCGTGGTTCGGACGACGCTACGGATGCCCCTGCGCCGCCTCAACCCTCCGTGACGCGGGCCGTCACGGGCCGCAACAATCGGAAACACGGAGGGTTGAGGCGGCGCCGACGCGACCGCGCCGCGGGCTACTCGGTCGGCGGGTTCGTCGGCTCGCCGAGCGACAGCATGAGCCGGTTCGCCCAGTTGAAGAACGCGGCCGAGTGGATGACGTCGGACACGGCCTGCTCGTCGAATCCGACCTCGCGGAGCGCGTCGAGGTGCCCGCGCTCGAGCCGGGGCGGCGTGGCCGCGAGCGCGACGGCGGCGTCGATGACGGCCCGCCACGCGGCATCCTGCTCGCCGTCGATGCCCTCGTCGAGCAGCCGCTGCACGTCGTCGTGGCGCTTCGAGTGGTGCGTCGCGAAGCGCGCGTGCACCGAGGCGCAGAAAATGCAGCCGTTGAAGCGGCTCGTCGCGGCCGCCGCGAGCTCGCGCTCGGCGCGGGGCAGGCCGTCCTTCGCGTTGTAGAAGATGTCCTTGTCGGTGAGGGTTCGCGCCTTCAGGATGTCGGGGTCGCGCGCGAGCAGCCGGAAGTAGTCGCTCTTCGCCCGCGCCCGGTCGACGAGCCCGTCGTACTGGCGCTCGGTGAGCTCCGCCTCGTCGGCCGGTTCGAGCCAGGGCACCCAGCCGAGCTCGGCCTGGGTGAAGACCTCTGGGGTGGATGCGTCGGGGTGCCCGAGCACTCGGGCGGCCTCGTGCGTGGCGTGGTCGGTCATGCTGCGTCCTCCGTCGTGAGGAGTCGGAGCCCGGCGGCGACGCGCAACTGGAACGCGAGGAACGACACGAGCTGGGAGAGGGTGACGATGCCGTCGCTCGACCAGCCGGCGGCGGCGAGCGCGGCGAGCGCCTCGGGCGAGGCCTCGCGCGGGCGGAACACGAGCAGGTGCGCGTGCTCGAGGGCGGCGATGGTCCGGTCGCCGAGCACCGCGCGGGCCGGGTCGTCGGACGCGACGGCGAGCCGGAGCCCGTCGCGGTTCTCGGCGGCGAGCGGGGCGGTCGGGTAGTCGCCGTACGGTCCGGTCGTGCGCACCGAGGCGGCGAGGTCGGCCACGGCGTCGGCGAGGGCGTCGCCGGTGTCGTCGCCCGCGCTGCGGGTGAGCGCTCCGTAGTGGGCGGTCGCCACCTCGTCGTCGTGCAGGATCGCGACGAACTGGGCGACGGCGGCGCGTTCGGCGAGGGTCGCGTGCGTCTCGTCGATCGCGGTGAAGAGGGCGTCGTAGCTCGCCTGGGCGTTGTCGCGGGTCGCAGGGCGGTGTCGGCGCAGCGCGTCTGCGGCGGCGCCGGGCGTCACCCCCGCGAGTCGGTCGATGAGGTCGGTCATGTCGGTGCCTTTCTGTCGTCGGTGTCGGTGTCTGGGCCGACGGGCTTCACCGGGCGGAGGTTCCCTCCGCGGCCGGTGTGGTCATGTGGTCGTGTGGTCGCACCGGGTGTGGTCATGTGGTCGTGTGGTCGCGCTCCCGGAAGGCCACCTCCCGCTCCCGGACGGGTCCGCGGGCGGACTCGCTTGCCGACCGCGCCCGGTCAGCGGGCGAGCGCGGGTGTGCTGGCTCCCCACCCGAGCGCCGGCGCGACCTCGCGGGCGATGAGCTCGATCGAGCGCAGCACGAGCTCGTGCGGCGGGTCGACCGAGTGCACCTGGAACGCGACCTCGCTCGCCTGCGCGGCGACCGCGTCGCGCGAGAGCGACTCGATCACCTCGTCGACGGTGCCGACGTGCGTGTCGTACGCGGCGATGAGGTCGTCGAGGGTGTCGCCGTGCGGCGCCTGCCCCATTCGGGTGAAGCCGACCGCGGCGCGACGCAGCCCGACCTCGGCGTAGCGGCGGGCCTCCTCGCGCGAGTCGGCGACGAAGAGGGTGCGCGAGGCGAGGATGCGCGGCGGCACGCCGTGCGGCAGGGCCTCGAGGTACGCGTCGACGACCGGCTGCTGTACGTCCGAGAGGCGCGCGCGGGGGGCATCCGATGATCTCGGCTGGGTGCGCGAGAGCATCAGGCCGTGACCGGCGCGACCGGCGCGCGTGCCGCCGAAGGGTGAGAACGTCGCCTGCCAGACGCGGCCCAGCAGGTCGCGGCCGGGCGGCTGCAACCGGTTCGCGTCGTCGCCGAGCGCTCCGCCGGCGAGCGCCGCGACGAGGGAGTCGATCTTCTCGCCGAAGACGCGGCCCCGGTCCTCGGAGACCTCGCCGAAGGCGAGGAAGGAGGCCGGCGTCGACCCCGAGCCGAGCCCGAGCTCGGCACGGCCGCCCGAGACGAGGTCGAGCACGACCGCATCCTCCGCGACCCGCACCGGGTCCTCGAGGGGCAGCGTCACGACCCCCGTGCCGAGCCGGATGCGCGAGGTCTGCGCGGCGACGTTCGCGAGGAACACGAACGGCGACGGCAGCCCGCCCTCGGCGGCGTGGAAGTGATGCTGCGCGACCCAGGCCGAGTCGAAGCCGTGGCGCTCCGCGGCGACGATCTGCTCGGTCGCGATGCGGAAGCGCTCGGCGGGGCCGGCGTCGTCGAGCAGGCGGGTGAAGAATCCGATGCGGGTCATGCGAGGGCCTTTCCTGAGGAGACGGCGAATGAGACGGTCGAGTCGAGCGCGTCGGGAGCGGTGGGTGCATCGTGGTCGTCGGCGGCGGAGCCGGCCGCGTCGAACCGCACCGCCCGCCGGGGCACCGCGGCGAGGAGTTCGCGCGTGTACTCGTGCTGCGGCGCGTCGAACACCTGCTCGGTCGCCCCCTGCTCGACGACGCGGCCGCGCCGCATCACCGAGACCGAGTGGCTGATGCGCGCGACGACGGCGAGGTCGTGCGAGATGAACAGGTAGCTGAGCCCGAGCTCCTCCTGCAGGCGTTCGAGGAGCTCGAGGATGCGCGCCTGCACGGTGACGTCGAGCGCCGAGACGGCCTCGTCGAGGATGACGAGCTCGGGCTCGGGTGCGAGCGCGCGTGCGATCGCCACTCGCTGACGCTGCCCACCCGAGAGCTCGGCGGGCCGCCGGCCGGCGACGTCGGCGGGCAGCGCGACCCGCTCGATGAGGTCGCGTGCCGTCTCGGCCCGGCTGCGCCGGTCGCCGATGCCGAAGTTCCGCAGCGGCTCGGCGATGATCTCGGCGATGGTCTGCCGCGGGTCGAGCGAGGCGAACGGGTTCTGGTAGACGAGCTGCACCCGTCGACGGAACTCCCGCTTCGCGGCGCCCGCCAGCGCGGTGACGTCGAGCGACGGCGCGCCGCCGCGGGCACCGAGCGCGACCGTGCCCGCGTCGGGCTCGACGAACCGCGCGATGATGCGCGCCGTCGTCGTCTTGCCCGAACCCGACTCCCCCACGATCGCGTGCGTCGTGCCGCGCAGCACCTGGAACGAGACGTCGTCGACCGCGCGGAACGGCTCGCGCCCCCGGCCGAGCGAGAACGCCTTCACGAGCCCGGATACCTCGAGCACGAACGGGTTCTCGGCCGCGGCCACCCCGGGGTCGCGCAGGTACAGCGGCGGACGGGGGTGGCGGAACGGATGCTCGGCGAGCCCCGGGGCATCCGCCAGCAACCGGCGCGTGTACGCCTCGACGGGGGCGTCGATGAGCTGCTCGGTGCCGCCCTGCTCGACGACGCGGCCGTGCTGCATGACGACGACGCGCTCGGCCCGCTCGGCGGCGACGCCGAGGTCGTGGGTGACGAGCAGCACGGCCGTGCCGCGCTCGCGGCGCAGTTCGTCGATGAGGTCGAGGATGCGCCGCTGCACGGTGACGTCGAGCGCGCTCGTCGGCTCGTCGGCGATCACGAGCTCGGGCTCGAGCGCCACCGCGTTCGCGATGAGCACCCGCTGGCGCATGCCGCCCGACAGCTCGTGCGGGTACTGCTTGGCGCGCAGCGCCGGGTCGTCGAGGCCGACGCGGTCGAGCAGTTCGAGCACGCGGCCACGGATGCTCCGGCGATCGCCCCGGCCGTGGATGCGGAAGGTGTCGGCCAGCTGCACGCCGATCGGCCGCACGGGGTTCAGCGACGAGACCGGGTCCTGCGGGATGTATCCGATGCGGGCGCCGCGCACCGACTCGAGCCGGCGGTCGCTCCAGCCGGCGAGGTCGGTGCCCGAGAGGCGGATCGCGCCGCCCTCGATGCGGCCGCCGCCGGGTAGCAGCCCGAGCACGGCGCTCGAGGTGGTCGTCTTGCCCGAGCCCGACTCGCCGACGAGGGCGACGACCTCGCCGGGCGCGACCTCGAACGAGACGTCGTGCACGACGCGGCGGAGTCCGTCGCGCCCGCTGTAGGCGACGTCGAGGTGCTCGATGGTGAGCAGGGGTGCGGCGTTCGCGGTCATCGGGTCCTCCCGAGGGCGTGGCTGATGCGGTTGGCGCTGAGCACGACGGCGACGACGACGAGGCCGGGCAGCACGGTCAGCCACCATGAGGTCGCGACGTAGTTGCGCCCCTCGGCGATGAGCAGGCCCCACTCGGGCGTCGGCGGCGGAGCGCCGTAGCCGAGGAACCCGAGCGTCGAGATCGCGAGGATCGCGGTGCCGAACTGCAGCGCCGCGAGCCCGACGACCGAGGTGAGCGAGTTCGGCAGCACGTGCCGGAACAGCACGGTGTGCAGCCGTGCCCCTGAACCGATCGCCGCCTCGACGTAGTCGGCCTGCCGCACCCGCACGACCTCCGAGCGCGAGAGCCGGGCGAAGGCGGCGATGGAGCCGACGCCGACGGCGATCGCGGCGTTCACGGTGCCGAAGCCGAGCAGGATGATGATGCTCAGCGCGAGCAGCAGCCCGGGGATCGCGAGCAGCACGTCGACGAGCCGCATGACGACCGCGTCGACGGCGCCGCCGAGCGAGCCCGCGAGCACGCCGAGCAGGGTGCCGCCCACGAGGCCGACGGTGACGGCGACGAACGCGCCCGACAGCGAGTGCACCGCGCCGTACACGACTCGGGTGAAGAGGTCGCGGCCGATCGCGTCGGTGCCGAAGAGATGCGCGGCGCTCGGAGCCTGCAGCTTGTCGGCGGGCACGCCCGCGAGCGGGTCCTGCCCGGTGAACAGCCACGGCACGAGCGCCCACGCGATCGCGACGGCGATCACGATCCAGGCGATCACCAGGCCGGGCCGGATGCCGCGGAGCCGGCGGATTCCGTCTGCAGACCGGGCGGCGCTCGCCGACCCCGGCCGCTCGAGCACGTCGACGCTCACGCTGCCACCGCCTTCCGCTTGAGCCGCGGATCGAGCACCGGGTACACGAGGTCCACGGCGAGGTTCACGATGACGAACACGAGCGCGGCGAGGATGACGATCGCCTGCAGCACCGCGACATCCTGATTGGCGACGGCCTGCTCGGTGAGCCGGCCGATGCCCGCCCGCCCGAAGACCGTCTCGGTGACGACCGCGCCGCCGATGAGTTCGCCGATGAGCACGCCCGCGATGGTGATCGTCGGCAGGGTGGCGTTGCGGGCGACGTCGCGCCAGAGCACGCGGGCCGGGCTCGCGCCCTTCGCCCGCACGACCGCGACGAACGGCGACAGCTGCACCTCGTCGATCGCCCGGGCGAGGATCTGGGCGAGCGGCGCCGAGATCGGGATGGCGAGGGTGAGCACCGGCAGGATCAGCGCCTGCGCGGGGTCGGCGCCGATGACCGGCACGAGCCGGAGCTGGAACGAGAACACCTGGATCAGCACGATGCCGAGCCAGAACACCGGCACCGAGACGAACACGCCCGGCAGCGAGCGCAGCGCCTGCCGCAACCAGCCGAACGGGGCGAGCGTCGAGAGGAAGGCCAGGGCGACGGCAAGCACGACGGCGACGAGGAAGCCGAGCCCGGCGAGCACGAGCGTCTCGGGCAGTGCAGAGCCGATGAGTTCGTGCACCGGGGTGCCGTACTGCACCGAGGTGCCGAAGTCGCCCGCGAGGAAGCCGGTGACGGTGTGCAGGTACTGCTGCCAGACCGGCACGTCGGCGCCGTAGCTCTGGCGGATCTCGGCGATCTGCTCGGGCGAGAGCCCCAGCTCGGGGCTCTCGAACTTGATCAGGATCGCGTCGCCCGGCAGCGCCTGCAGCAGCACGAAGGTCGCCGTGAACGCGATCGCGAGCACGAGGAGCGCCTGCCCTGAGCGGCGTGCGAGGTAGGCCATCGTTCTCTCCTTCCGTTCTGTTCGCGTGAGGGGGCCGCGGCGGTCGAGCGGCCTTCGTGGGGCCGCCCGACCGCCGAGCGCTTCGCTACTGCTTCGCGACCCAGGTGTCGTAGAACAGCGGACGGGCGACCGCCTCGGTCGTGAAGCCGTGCACGTACGGCGCGGCGCCGTAGACCTGCGGCTCCTCGAACAGCGGGATCACGTACGCCTGCTCGGTGAGGTAGTCCTGCACGGCGACGGAGGCGTCGTCGCGCTTCGCGGGGTCGGGCTCGGATGCCACAGCGAGCAGCAGCTCATCGAGCTTCGCGTCGTCGGAGAGCAGGGTGTTGCGGTTCTTCGTGAAGTACTGGCTCTTGATCACGTCGTTGTCGGCGCGTCCGACCATCGAGTGGTAGAGCGGCGTCTTCAGCGGGTCGAGGATGTCCTCGGCGTAGCTGCCCGCGTCGGCGGCCTTCACGTTGAGTTCGACGCCGATCTTCGCGAGCTGCTGGCTCACGAGTTCGAGCGTCTGCTTCGAGAGCGGCTGCGGCTTGGCCTCGTAGACGGTGAGCGAGAGGCGCTCGCCGTCCTTCTCGCGGATGCCGTCGGCACCGGGTGTCCACCCGGCCTCGTCGAGCAGCTGCTCCGACTGCTCGGGGTCGAAGGCGAGCGCCGCCGACTCATCGGTGTAGCCCTTCGCCGTCGCGGCGAGCTGCGAGGTCGCGACCGGGTAGTTCTCGGTGAAGATCGTGTCGACGACCTCTTGGGCGTCGACGCCGTGCACGAGCGCCTGGCGCACGCGCAGATCGCTCAGCAGCGGGTTGGTGAACCGCAGCCCGAGCGAGTTGTTGACGCCCCGGGTGGGGGCGGCGACGATCTCGAAGCCGGCGTCCGCGACCTGGGCCTCGTCGAAGGCCTGCACGTAGCGGATGACGTCGGCCTGACCCGCGAGCAGCGAGCCGATGCGCACGCTGTCCTCGGGGGTGACGATGAGGTCGATGGCGTCGAGGTACGCCCGGCCCTGGTGTTCGAACGAGGGCGGCGCCCAGTCGTAGTCCTCACGGGCCTCGAGGTGCAGCGAGGTGCCGATCTCCTCCTCGGTGACGACGAAGGGCCCGGAGCCGACGATCTCGGTCGACGAGCCCGCGCCCCAGTCCTCGAGCTTGCGGTCGAGGGTCTCGGGCGAGACGAGCCCCGAGTTGATCGTCGAGGTCGCCTGCAGGAACCCGGGTGCGGGCGCCGAGAAGGTGAAGGTCACCGTGTCGGCGTCGACCACCTCGCTCGCGGCGTAGTTGTTGATCGCCTCCGAGACGGTGAGGCCGAGCGCCTCGTCGCCGAGGCCGTAGGTGTCGAAGTTCTTCGCGACGGCGGCGGCGTCGAGCGGCGTGCCGTCCGAGAAGGTGACGTCGTCGCGGAGCTCGAAGGTGTACTCCGTGGCATCCTCGTTGACCGACCACTCGGTCGCGACCCACGGCTCGATCTCGAGGGTCTCGGGGTCCTGCCAGGTGAGGCGCGCCGTGATGTTGTTCACGATGCCGCCGTTCGGGTAGAAACCGGCCTGCGGCGGGTAGAGCGTCGTGTGGGGCTGGTGCTCGAGGTAGGTGAGCGTGCCGCCGGTGACCGGGTCGCCGGCCGCGTCGGCCGTGCCCTGCGCGCCCTGCCCGGCGCAGGCGGCCAGGAGGCCGGTCGCGGCGAGCGCGGCGACGCCGGCGGCGATCAGTCGCGTGTTCTTCGTGGACATGTGCTGTGGTTCCTTCGGTTCGGAATCGAGACGTTCGGCCCCTGGGTGCGGGGTGTGATCGTCGAAGCTACGGATGCCCCGCGCCCGTCTCAACCACCCCTCGACGCCGGCCGTCACCGCGGGAAACCGGCGGCAACGGGGCGTCACCGGGCGTCACGTGCACGTTCTCGGGGCGGGCCAGGCCGAGGTGGTCGCGCAGCGTCTCGCCCTCGTACTCGGTCGGGAACGCCCCTCGCCGCTGCAGCTCGGGAACGACCCCGAGGGCGAACGCCTCGAACTGCGTGGGCTGGATCGCGGAGAGCACGTTGAAGCCGTCGACGGCGCCCGCGTCGCCCCACGCCTCGAACTCGGTCGCGATGTCCTCGGCGGTGCCGACGATCATCGACGCGTTCACCGAGGCGGCCACGACGAGGTGGCGGAGCGTCGGCGGCCGTTCGCCCGAGGGGTTGCGCCCGGTGCGCTCGGCGACGATCTCGACGAGCTCCTGGCCGGGTGCGCTGAACTCGGCGACGATCGCCGGGGTGACCGCGCGATCGGGCGACAGTCCAGAGACATCCACCCCGAGGAGTGTTGAGAGCTGCGCGAGCGAGCGGTTCGCGGGGAATGCCGCCGGCGGCCCGTCGGGCCAGTCCTCGGCGATCTGCACGAGCTCGCTGAGCTCGTCGGCGATGGACTGCGCGTGCTCCCGGGTCTCGCCCACGATCGGCAGCACGGGCGCGATGACCTTCAGCGTGCGGTCGTCGCGACCCGATTCGAAGGCGAGCGCCCGCAGCTCCTCGCGCACCTGCACGGCGTGGTCGAGGTCGCTGACCGCGACGAGTGCGAGGTCGGCGTTCTGCGCGGCGAACAGGCGCGAGCGCGGCGAGGTGCCGGCGTGCACGATCGGCAGGTGCCCCTGCACGGGCCGTGCGACGTTCAGGGGCCCGGTCACGCTCAGGTGCTGGCCGTTGAAGTCGGTGGCGTGCAGCTTCGTCGGGTCGATGAAGACGCCGGCCGCGGCATCCGCGACGATCGCGTCGTCCTCGAAGGAGTCCCAGAGGCGGCGCAGCACGTGCTCGAACTCGACCGCGCGGTCGTAGCGGGTCTCGTTGGCGGCGTGGAAGTCGCGCCCGTGGTTGCCGGCCGCCCGCGGTTCGGCGCCGGTCACGAGGTTGAGCCCGGCGCGACCGCCGCTCAGGAGGTCGACCGAGGCGGTCGCCCTGGCCAGCGTGAACGGGTCGGAGTAGCTCGTGTTCGCCGTCGCGATGAGGCCGATGCGCTCGGTGACGCCCGCGAGGTACGTGACCGCCGACAACGGGTCGATGCGGGCCACGAGGTACGGATCGCGGAACTCGAGGTCGTGCCCCGTCGCGAGCCAGTCGCCGAAGAACAGGTAGTCGAGGCGCGCCTGCTCGGCGACCTCGGCCGTGCGGCGCAGCACCGCGGCATCCCCCCGCGGATCTCGATGCGCCCCCGGATACCGCCAGCCCGAGGGGTAGGCGCCGATCGCCCTGACCATTGCGCCGATGATGAGTCGTGTCATGTTTCGACCTCCCGGAGACCGACGCTAGGGAGGGCGATCGGATGCCGCGAGCCCACCCGTCACACGGGGGAACCGGGTGTCACACGGGGACTGCGGGCGTCACATGACGGGGTGCTCACCAGGTCGCGACGTACTCCGAGACTCGGTCGGGCAGCGTTCCCCGCACCACGGGGGCACCGCGCTGCACCGCCTGCCCGATGCGCTCTCGCAGCTGCGGCGACGCGATCCGGTAGTCGACGAAGTCGCCGTCGCTCGCGTACACCCCGATCGGCAGCGTCAGCGCCTGGAAGAACGAGAACAACGGGCGGAACTGGTGCTCGATGATGAGCGCGTGCCGGTCGCTGCCGCCCGTCGCGGCGAGCAGCACCGGCTTGTCGATGAGCGAGTACTGCCCGACGAAGTCGAACACGTGCTTGAAGAGCCCGGTGAAGCTCGCCCGGTAGACGGGGCTCGCGACGATGAGCAGCGTCGCCGACTCGATCCGGCGGATCGCCGCCTCCGCGGTCGGGCTCAGCTCGTCGCGCCGGAGCGCACCGCTGAACTCGCGCCCGATCTCGCCGAGCTCGATGAGGTGGGTCTCGACCTCGACACCGGGCTGCGCGGCGAGCGCGACCGCGAACTCCTCGAGGATCTCGCGGACGAGCACGGTGGTCTTGGACGGGCTGTGCAGGCTGCCCGAGACGGCGACGAGCGAGACGTGGTGCGACATGCCTCGACGCTAGGCAGGGCCCGGGGATGCCGCGACCGCACGGGTCACACGGCGGAACCGGCCGTCACGCGGCGGAACGCCCGGTCACACGAGGTCATGCGGGCGCGGTGCGCCGGGCGGGCTCGCGCGGCGATCTCCGACAGGATGGCGCCGAACCCAATGCTCGAGGAGATCGTGTGTCGTCGAAGAAGGACCGGAACGCCCTGCCGTCGTGGGGCAGCGAGCTCTGGCTGAGCCGCGCGCAGCGCCGCTTCATCGGCGTCGTCACGACGATCACGGTCGTCGTGGCGCTCATCGCTTGGGTGCTGACGCTCACCCCGTGGCCGTCGGCACTCGCCATCCGCGGGCTGTTCGAGCGCGGCGGGGCCGAGACCGCGGCCGAGATGCGGCGACACGTGCCCGACACCCCGCTGAACGCGCTCCTCGACGAACACGTCGGCGGCGACCCCGACGCCGACATGCGCTACGACGTGTTCTCCCCCGCCGACGGCGGCGACGAGCCGCTGCCGACGGTCGTCTGGGTGCATGGCGGCGCCTGGATCTCGGGCTCGTCGACCGACGTCGATCCCTACCTGCGGATCCTCGCGGGCGAGGGCTACACGACGGTCGGCCTGAACTACGGGCTCGGCCCCGAGTCCACCTACCCCACCGCAGTGCACCAGCTCAACGACGCGCTGCTCGAGCTCGACGCGCGCGCCGACGACCTCCGCATCGATCGCGACCGGATCGTGCTCGCGGGCGACTCGGCGGGCGCGCAGCTCGCGAGCCAGCTCGCGACGCTCAGCACCAACCCCCGCTACGCGGAGCTCATGGGCATCGACCCGGCGCTCGACGCCGACCAGCTCGCCGGCGTGGTGCTGAACTGCGGTGTCTACGACCTCGACGCGATGTCGGAGCTCACCGGCATCGGCTCGTGGGGGCTGAAGGCGGCGCTCTGGGCGTACACCGGCACCCGCGACTGGTCGCAGGAGTCGCCCGGTTCGACGATGTCGACCATCGACTACGTCACCGCCGAGTTCCCGCCGACGTACATCTCGGGCGGCAACGGCGACGCGCTCACCTGGATCCAATCGCTGCCGATGCGCGACCGGCTCGTCGAGCAGGGGGTGGAGGTCACGGAGCTCTTCTGGCCGGCCGCCCATGAACCGGCGCTGCCGCACGAGTACCAGTTCCACCTCGACCTCGGCGAGGCGCAGGTCGCCCTCGACGAGACGCTCGGGTTCCTCGCCGAAGTCGCTCGCTGAGGCGGAACGCCGGCTGACGACGCGTCACGAACGTGCAACTCAGGAGTCGGAGCGGGAGGCACCGGCAGCGGTGACCACCCGACCCGCCACGGCGCGCACGAGCGGCACGAGCCCGAGCAGCAGCAGCGCGCCGAGCGCGTAGCCGGCGAGGTCGAGCGGGTCGAACGAGCTGCCGAAGACGAGCCGCAGCGGCGGCACGGCGTCGACGATCCGCGACGGGAGGCCGGTGAGCTGGAGCAGCTCGACCGCCGCCGAGACCCCGAACCCGGCGACCGCGACGACCCACGCCGGCAGGCTCGGCCGCACGGTCGCGATCACGAGTCCGACGAGGCACGCGTAGAGCGCGCTGCCGGCCAGGTCGATCGCGACCGTGCGGGCGAACATCTGCAGGCCGAGGCCCACGAGCAGCACGACCGCAGCGGTCGCGGCGTACGCCAGTCGCGTGCGCCGGTCACCCGCCGCGCGGCTCACTCGTCGCGCGGGCCCTTGTGGCGCGGCTTGCGGGCCGGGCGGTCATCGCCCGAGTCGCCCGCACGGTCGTCGTGACGCGGCCGGTCGTCGCGGTCGTCGCGACGCGGCCGGTCGTACCGGTCGTCACGACGCGGACGGTCGTCGCGCTGGTATCGCCCACCGCCGCCGCGGCCGTCACGGTCGCGGTCACCGCGGCGGGGCGCACCCCGGTCGGGTCGCAGCTCGATGAGGCGTCCCGAGATGCGGGTGCCGTCGAGGCGCTCGAGCGTCTCGCGGGGCAGGTCGGCCGGCAGCTCGACGAGCGAGAACTCGGGCTTGATCTGGATCGCGCCGAAGTCGTCGCGGTTCAGGCCGCCCTCGTTCGCGAGGGCGCCGACGATCTGGCGCGGTTCGACCCGGTGGCGTCGGCCGACCGCGATGCGGTAGGTCGCCATCGGCACACCGCTGCCGCGCGGGCGGCGGGCGGGGCGGTCGTCGCGGTCGTACCGGTCGCCGCTGCGTCCGCGGTCGTCGCGCCGGTCGTCGCGATCGCGTCCTCGGTCGTCGCGGCGCTCGCGGTCGAAGCGCGCGGGCCGCTCGGGCTCGGGCTCGAGCAGCAGCGGCGACTCGCCCTGGGCGACCACGGCGAGCGCGGCGGCCACGTCGACCTCGGGCACGTCGTGGTGTCGCAGGTAGTGGGCGATGATGTCGCGGAAGCCCTCGATGCGCTCGTTCTGCTCGAGCGCCGCAGTGATGCGGTCGTCGAAGCGTGCGAGCCGGGTCACGTTGACGTCGTCGACGCTCGGCAGAGTCATCGGGGTCATCGGCTGCTTCGTCGTCTTCTCGATGCGAGCGAGGAGGCTGCGCTCGCGCGGGGTGACGAAGCTGATCGCGTCGCCCGTGCGGCCGGCGCGGCCGGTGCGGCCGATGCGGTGCACGTACGGCTCGGGGTCGGTCGGGATGTCGAAGTTGACGACGTGCGAGATGCGCTCGACGTCGAGGCCGCGGGCCGCGACATCCGTGGCGACCAGGATGTCGAGCTTGCCGCTCTTCAGCTGCTCGACGGTGCGCTCGCGCTGGGCCTGGGCGACGTCGCCGTTGATCGCGGCGGCCGCGTATCCGCGAGCGCGCAGCTTCTCGGCGAGCTCTTCGGTGACGTTCTTCGTGCGGACGAAGATGATCATGCCCTCGAAGTTCTCGACCTCGAGGATGCGGGTGAGCGCGTCGACCTTCTGCGCGTACGAGACGATGAGCGAACGCTGCGTAATGTTCGCCGAGGTCTGCGTCTTCGTCTTGACGGTGATCTCTTCGGGGTCGTGCAGGTACTGCTTCGACATGCGGCGGATCGCGGCCGGCATGGTCGCCGAGAACAGGGCGACCTGCTTGTCGTCGGGGGTGTCGGCGAGGATCGTCTCGACGTCTTCGGCGAAGCCCATCTTGAGCATCTCGTCGGCCTCGTCGAGCACGAGGTACTTGAGCTCCGAGAGGTCGAGCGTGCCCTTGTCGAGGTGGTCCATGATGCGACCGGGCGTGCCGACGACGATGTGCACGCCGCGGCGCAGCGCCGAGAGCTGCACGCCGTAGCCCTGGCCGCCGTAGACGGGCAGGATGTGCACGCCCCTCAGGTGCGCGGCGTACTTCTCGAACGCCTCGCACACCTGCAGCGCGAGTTCGCGGGTGGGGGCGAGCACGAGCGCCTGCGGCGTCTTCTGCGAGAGGTCGAGGCGGGCGAGGATGGGCAGCGCGAAGGCGGCGGTCTTGCCGGTGCCGGTCTGGGCGAGGCCGACGACGTCGCGCCCCTCGAGCAGGGTGGGGATGGTCGCGGCCTGGATCGCGGAGGGGGTCTCGTAGCCGACGTCGTCCAGGGCCTTGAGCACCGCCCCGTCGAGACCGAGGTCTGCGAATGTCGTCGCGGCGGGCTCGTCGGGAGCCGCGGCCGGGGCGGGAAGTTCTTCAGAAGTCACGCTTCAGGGTAGTCCCCGGTGCTGTGAAAGGCCCGGTGGATGCCGCGGGGTGCCGCCGGGACGGCGGTCTGCGCGGCCCGTGGTCGCCGTCAGCCCTTGGGCTTCTTCGGCCCCTGCCCGCGGCCGGGGTGGTCGTCGTCGGTACTGGGGTCGGGCTCGGGTTCGGGCTCGACGACGGGGTCGTCGACAGGCTCGTCGGGTTCGTCGGCGACGGGTTCGTCGGTCGGTTCGATCGGGACCGCCGTGGGCTCGGGGGGTGCGGGGGTCGACGTCGGCAGCACCGGCGGGAACGCCTGCGAATTCGCCGGGGCGCTCGGGGTCGGCCGGGGCGTCTCGAGTTCGGACGACGCCTCGGTGCCGGGTGCGCCGGCGCTCCCGGCCTGGATGACGGCGGCTCCGCCGGCGATGATCCCGATCGAGAGGAGCGCGGCCGCGCCGGTGAGCGCCACGGCACGGTGCGCGGATGCCCAGGAGGTGACCGCGGCGACGGCCGGCGCCGATCGGCGCGCGAGGGCATCGACCACGGCCGCGAGGAGGGCGGTCGCCTTGGCGAGCGGCGAGGCGGGGACCGCAGGCGGGGCGGCGCGGCGGCCGCGGGGGCGCGTAGGGGTGGGCTGCTCGCCCGTTCCGTCGCTCACCTCGACCTCGATTCCTCGGTGGCCCGCGTTCGGGGGCCGCATTCGAGGATAGATGCCGAGGCCGCCGTGCGCATCCCGACGAGTCGGCCGCGAGGTCAGCCCGAGACGATGAGCGAGTAGAGCAAGGTGCCGAACTCGGCCAGGAGCACCATCGCCCCGGCCGTCGTGCCGATCGCACCGTAGACGCGCGTCGGACCGCCGCGCAGGCAGGCGGTGATGCCCACCGCGATCGCCGTGAGCGCGAGCACCACCATGATCGCCGAGACCACGAGCGACGACGTCGCGATGGCCCCGATGTCGCTCGATCTCAGGGCGGAGGCCGTGATGATCACGCCGACGAGGTCGAACACGACGAGCACGATGGCCAGGACGAAGGCGACGATGCCGATCGCGTCGACGCGGGCCGGGGCGGCGTGCGGTGCCGGGTGCGGGGCGGCCGGTGAGGCGGCGTGCGGGGCGCTCATCCGGCCACACTAGCGGGGCGGTCACGGCGGCGACAGGATCCCGGGTGCCGCCGAGGCTCGCGCCCTGCTAGTCTTCCCACTGGTTTCAACGTTGAAATCGTAGAGAGCCGAGGACATGACGACCCGAACCCGACCCCGTGGCATCCCGACCGCCGCCGCAGCGGACGCCCCCGCACTCGGCCCCCGAACCTGGGCCGCGGTCATCCTCATCGGCCTCGTCGGTCAGCTCGCCTGGGTGATCGAGAACATGTACCTCAACCTGTTCGTCTACGAGACGGTCTCGACCGACCCCGGCGTCATCGCGTGGATGGTCGCGGCGAGCGCGATCGCGGCGACGGTCGCGACGCTCGTCGTGGGTGCCTGGTCAGACCGGCTCGGTCGCCGTCGCGAGCTCATCGCGGGCGGCTACCTCGCGTGGGGCGCGGTGACCGCGGCCTTCGGCCTCGTCGGCGCGCCGGATGCCGCGGCGGAGGCCGCCCCCGTGCTCATCGGGGCGGTCGTCGCGATCATCGCGCTCGACTGCGTCATGAGCTTCGTCGGCTCGGGCGCGAACGACGCGGCCTTCGCCGCCTGGGTCACCGATTCGACGGTGCCCGCGAATCGCGGCCGGGTCGACGGCTGGCTCGCGACGATGCCGCTCGTGGCGATGCTGCTCGTCTTCGTGCTGCTCGACCCGATGACCCAGGCCGGCCAGTGGCCCGCCTTCTTCGCCCTCATCGGCGGCGTCACCGCCGCCACCGGCGTCGCCGCGTGGTTCCTCGTCCGCGACCGGGGCGTCGCGCCCCGCGAGCAGCGCGTGCTGCGCGCGGTCGTCGACGGCCTCCGCCCGGCGACCGTCCGACGCGAGCCGGCGCTCTTCCTCACCCTCGCGATCTGGTGCGTCATCGGCATCAGCTCGCAGGTGTTCATCCCCTTCGTGCTCATCTACCTGCGCTACTCGCTCGCGCTCGAGGCCTCGGCGATCGCCCTCGGCATCGTGCTCGTCCTCGCCTCGGCGCTCAGCGTCGTCGGCGGGCGCGTGATGGATCGGGTCGGCAAGGAGCGCTTTCTGCTGCCCGCGGTCGGGGTCTTCGTCGCCGGCCTCGTCGCGATGACCTTCGTGCGCGACTTCGCCTGGGTGGTCGTCGCGGCGACGTTCATGATGGCCGGCATGATGGCCTCCATCGCCGCGGTTTCCGCGATGACCCGAGACCAGACGCCGGCCGACCGGGCGGGCGGCGTGCAGGGCGCCCGCATGATCTCGGCGGTGATGCTGCCGATGGTGATCGGCCCCGCGATCGGCGCCGCCGTCATCTCGGGCGCCGCGCACAGCTACGTCGAACTCGGGCGCGAGCACCCCGTGCCCGGTCCCGAGATCTTCCCCGTCGCCGCCCTCGTGCTCGTCGCCGTGCCGGTGCTGGCCGCCTTGCGCACCCGCGTGCTGCGGCGCGCGGCTGCAGGTGCGGCTGCGGTCGACCCCGCCTCGTCCGAGGAGACCCGCGCGTGAGCCGCCGCACCCCCTGGGCCGACGGCCTCGACCCCGACGCGGTCCTGCCCGAGTACCCGCGACCGCAGCTCGCCCGCGACAGCCACCTGAACCTCAACGGCTGGTGGGACCACGCGTTCACCGCCGACGGCCGGCCGCCGAGCAGCTGGGACGGCCGCATCCTCGTGCCCTTCTCCCCCGAGGCCGAGCTGTCTGGCGTGGGGCGGCAGCTCCAGCCCGGCGAGCACCTCTGGTACCGGCGCACCGTCCGCCTGCCCGCGGGGTTCCTCGTCGATCGGGTGCTGCTGCACTTCGGCGCCGTCGACCAGCGCTGCCGGGTCTTCATCGACGGCGTCGAGCTCGGCACGCACGAGGGCGGCTACCTGCCGTTCTCGATCGACGTGACCGAGGCGCTCGCCGACGGCGAGGCTCACGAGCTGACCGTCGACGTCGTCGACCCGAGCGACACCTCGTACCACTCGCGCGGCAAGCAGTCGCTGAAGCGGGGCGGCATCTGGTACACCGCGCAGTCGGGCATCTGGCAGACCGTCTGGATGGAGTCGGTGCCCGCGCTCCACGTGCGGCAGCTCGAGCTGCGCCCGCGCCTCGACGACGAGACGATCGAGGTCGTCGTCGAGGCATCCGTGCCCGATGCCGTCGTCGCCGGCGAGCCGCCCGTCGCGACCGTCGTCGTGCGCGCCGACGGTCGCGAGCTCGCCCGCGCCGAGGGCCCGGCGGGGCACCCGCTCACGATCCCGATTCCCGGCGCCCGTCGCTGGAGCCCCGACGACCCGTTCCTCCACGACGTCGAGGTGCGACTCGGCGACGACCTCGTGCAGAGCTACGTCGGCATGCGCTCGGTCGGCGTCGCCCCCGACGCGTTCGGGCGCCCGCGGCTCATGCTCAACGGCGAGCCGGTGTTCCACGCGGCGGTGCTCGACCAGGGCTACTGGCCCGAGGGCCTCTACACGCCGCCGTCCGACGAGGCGATGGTGCACGACCTCGTCTCCATGAAGTCGCTCGGCTTCAACGCGGTGCGCAAGCACATCAAGATCGAGCCGCTGCGCTGGTACCACCACTGCGACCGGCTCGGGCTGCTCGTCTGGCAGGACATGGTGAACGGCGGTCGCCGCTACGACCCGGCCGTCATCACGCTGCCGGTGAAGCTGCCGTTGCGGCTCAGCGACCATCGCCACCGACGCTTCGGCCGGCAGGATGCCGCGGGGCGGGCCGAGTTCACCGCCGAGCTCGGGGCGACGGTGCGACTGCTGAAGAACGCGCCGAGCGTCGTCGTGTGGGTGCCGTTCAACGAGGGGTGGGGGCAGTTCGACGCACTCGCGGCCGTCGACCGGGTGCGGGACCTCGACCCCGACCGGATCGTCGACCATGCGAGCGGATGGCACGACCAGCGCGGCGGCGACCTCGAGAGCCTGCACGTGTACTTCCGGAAGCTGAAGCCCGGGCGTCGCTGGGGCCGTGACGGGCGCGCCGTCGTCGTCTCGGAGTACGGCGGCTACAGCCTGCGCCTGCCGGGTCACGAGTTCGGCCCGCGCGAGTTCGGCTACCGGCGCTACCGCAGCATCGACGCGCTCACCGAGGGATTCGTCGAGCTGCACCGTTCCGAGGTGCTGCCCGCGATCGCGGCAGGACTCTCCGGCATCGTGTACACGCAGCTGTCCGACGTCGAGGACGAGCTCAACGGCCTGCTCACCGCCGACCGCACCGTCGTGAAGGTCGACGCCGACCGGGTGCGCGACGTCATCGGCGAGCTGTTCGCCGAGTTCGCCGCGGTCACGGCGCCGGCCGTGGCATCCCCGACCGCGCCGACGCCCACCCGCCCCGCCCGCTGAAACCCGACCCGAGAACGGAACCCCATGGCCCGCACCATCGTCGAGCGCGAGCTCACCGCCCCCGTCGCCCTCTGCGGACCCGACGGCCGCCTGAACCGCGACGCCGTCGGCTGGACGCGGACGCCGCTGCACGACACCTCGGGCATCGACGGCCGCCGGGTGTGGGGCCGCAACAAGCGCTGGGAGTACTGGGCGATCACCACCCCGACCCACCTCATCGCGCTGACCGTGTCGTCGATCGACTACGCGGCGGTGCATGCGATCCTCGTGCACGACCGCCGCGACGGCTCGACGATCGACCGTTCCGCGATCGCCCCGTTCGGCTCGAGCGCCACCCTGCCCGCCTCGCTCGGCGACGGACCGGCGCGTGCCCGCACCTCGTCGATCGAGATCGACATCGACGAGCTCGAGGGCCCGGTCTCCTCGTCGTGGCCCGACGGCACGGCCACCCGGCTCCGCGGCACCGCCGAGGGCGTGCGCCTCGAGATCGACGCGCACCGGCCCGCCGGGCACGAGAGCCTCGGCGTCGTCGTGCCCTGGTCGGACCGTCGGTTCCAGTACACGGTGAAGGATGTCGCGCGCCCGGCGAGCGGGTGGCTCGAGGTCGGCGGCGACGGCGACCGTCCGGTCGAGCGCATCGAGCTGCCCGAGGGCGAGAGCTGGGCGGTGCTCGACCACGGTCGGGGCCGCTGGCCGTACAGGATGATCTGGAACTGGGGCGCCGCCTCGGGCCGCGTCGACGGCCGCACGATCGGCCTGCAGCTCGGCGGCAAGTGGACCGACGGCACCGGCTCGACCGAGAACGCCGTCGTCGTCGACGGACGGCTGCACAAGATCGGCGACGAACTCGACTGGGAGTACGACGTCGACGACTGGCTCGCCCCGTGGCGAATCCACGGCGAGCACGTCGACCTGCGGTTCGAGCCCTTCTGGGATCGGGTGAGCGCGACCGAGCTCGTCGTGTTCGGCTCGCACGGGCACCAGTGCTTCGGCCACTACTCGGGCTGGGTCGACGCCGGCGGCGAGCGCATCGAGGTCACGGGCCTGCTCGGTTGGGCCGAGGACGTCAGGAACCGCTGGTGAGCGCGCGTCGCTCGGCCGGTCCGACCCTGAAGGACGTCGCGGCGATCGCCGGCGTCTCGTACCGCACGGTGTCGAACGTCATCAACGGGCGGGTGCCCGTGAGCGAGGCGACCCGCGAGCGGGTCGACGCGGCGATCGCCGAGCTCGGCTACCGCCCCCAGCTCGCCGCCCGCCAGCTGCGGATGGGGCGCAGCAACTTGATCACGCTCTCGGTGCCGTTCCTCTCGCTGCCGTACTTCGCCCAGCTCGCGCATGCCGTCGTCGGGGCCGCCGAGCAGGTCGGCTACGACGTCGTGGTCGACGAGACGCACGGCGATCCCGAACGCGAACTTCGCGCGGCCGCCGGATTCCAGACCCTCCTCACCGACGGCATCCTGCTGAGCCCCATGTCGCTCGACGACGCGGGGCTCGTCGCCGCGCGCGGGCGAACGCCGCTCGTCGTCCTCGGCGAGCGCATCCGCGCCGCCCGCGTCGATCGCGTCGTCGTCGACAGCGTCACCTCGTCGCGGGATGCCGCGGCCCACCTGATCGCGTCGGGCCGCCGCACCCTCGGCTTCCTCGGCACGGTTCCGGATGCCTCGATCGGCGCCGCGGCCGCCGACCTCCGCCTCGAGGGCTTCCGATCGGCGCTGCGCGCGGCGGGGCTCGAGGCGAAGCCGCAGCACGTCCTCGAGGTGTCCCCGTGGGACCCGGCGTCACCCGACGGCGACTACTCGCGCGAGGAGGGGTACGCCCGGGTGCGGGCGCTGCTCGATGTCCGGCGTGGCGAGGCGGGCCGGCTCGACGGCCTCGACGGCCTCGTCTGCGCGAACGACCTGCTGGCGATCGGCGCGCTGCGCGCCTTCCGCGAAGCGGGCGTCGAGGTGCCCCGCGAGGTCGCGGTGGTCGGCTGGGACGACTCCCCCGAGTCGGCGTTCGCCGCACCGTCCCTCACGAGCATCGCCCCCGATCTCACCGAGCTCGCGCGGCTCGCCGTGGCATCCCTGCTGCGCCTCGTCGACGACCCGCACTCGCCGCCGCGCGTCGAGCAGGCGCCGTATCGGCTCGTGGTGCGCGAGTCGGCGCCGGGCGCAGCATCCCGCTCGGGCTTTTCGACGTAGTGTAGAAATATGTCTCGCGCGACGCTCGCCCTCCGCCTGCTGCTGCCCGCCTTCCTCATCGGCGCGATCGTCGCGATCTCGTTCCTCGAGGCACCGCTCAAGTTCCAGGCGCCGGGCATCACCATCCCGCTGGGGCTCGGCATCGGCCGCCTCGTCTTCACCGCGCTCAATGTGCTGACGGGCGTCGCGCTCGCCGTCCTCACCCTCGTGAGCCTCCGCCGACCGCGCGCCGGGCGCGCGCCGCTCGTCCTCCTCGGCGCTGTCTGGCTCGTCTACCTCGTCGAGATCGCCGTCATCCGCCCGGTGCTCAACCGGCGCAGCGACCTCGTCATCGCCGGCTCCGAGGCGCCCGGCACCGACTGGGCGCACTACGCCTACATCGCCGCGGAGGTCACGGTGCTGGCGCTCCTCGTCGCGCTCGTCGTCGTGACGGTGCGAGAGGTGCTGCCCACCCGCGACGAGCTTGCCGCGCGCAAGGTCCCCTCGGCGGTCTGAACCGGCGCCCGGCCGCTCACGATGGCCGATGCCTCGGTCGCGGCGTCATCACGGCCGGCCTCATCGTGATCGCGATCGTCGCCCTCATCGACTGGCGTTTCAGAAGCGACCGCGCCGCAAGTCGCCGCAGTATTCAGGACCAGCCCGATGACAGGTCCGGTGAGCGGCCTGTCGGACCGCTCATCCTGAATTGCGCGGTGCGAGTGCGGGCGCCCGCCTCAGCGCCGCTGCAACCGAGCCCTCAGCCCGCCGTCGAGGCCCGCACGACGAGCTCGGGCTGGAAGACGACCTGCTCGGGGGTGAAATCGGCGTCGTCGGCTTCGCGCAGCAGCAGATCGACGGCCGTGTGCCCGATGAGGGCGGCGGGCTGGCGGATCGACGACAGCGGCACCACCGCGGCCGCGGCGAAGTCGATGTCGTCGTAGCCGATGAGCGCGATGTCGCCGGGCACGCGGGCGTCGCCGCGCATCACGAGCGCCTGCAGCACGCCCATCGCGAGGAGGTCGTTCGCCGCGAACACGGCATCCGGTCGCTCGTCGACGGGACGGGCTCGCAGCACCTCCCCCGCGGCACGCCCCTGCAGCACGGTGAGGTTCTCGGTGGGGACGATCTCGAGCGAGGCATCCGGCACCTCGGCGATCGCCCGCCGTGCGCCCTCGATGCGGTCGTCGATCTGCCGGAGGCCGGCAGGTCCGCCCACGAAGGCGATGCGGCGCCGGCCGAGACCGAGCAGGTGCTCGGCGGCGAGCCGGCCGCCGGCGACGTCGTCGACCGAGACCGACGAGAAGCTGCGGTCGTGCACCTGGCGATCGACGAGCACCACGGGCGTGCCGCGCTCGCGCAGCCGCTGCAGGCGGGGCAGGTCGTCGGCGAGCGGGGAGATCAGCACCCCGTGCACGCGCTGCTCCTCGAAGAGGTCGACGTAGACCCGCTCGCGGTCGATGTTCTCGTCGCTCGTGCCGAGCAGCACGGTCAGGCCGGCCTCGGCGGCACGCGTCTCGGCGCCGCGGGCGACATCGGTGAAGAAGGGGTTGCGCACGTCGAGCACGACGAAGCCGATCGACCGGCTGCGCCCGGCCCGAAGCTGTCGGGCCGCGTCGTTGCGCACGAAGCCGAGCTCCTCGATCGCGGCGAGCACCCGTTCGACGGTCGCCGGAGCGACCTTGTCAGGGCGGTTGAGCACGTTCGAGACCGTGCCGACCGAGACGGATGCCGCCGCCGCGACCTCGCGCACACTCACCGCCATCGGACCCCTCGCTTCGATCGCCGCCATCGCTGCCGGTGATGAGACCACCCCGACTCGTCCACCCAGTATCGCGTATCGCGTCGCGAAATGAATCGAATCAATACTGTGACCCGGGAGCAGTTGACGTCCGCGATCGATAGCCCTAACATCGAAGCGTCTGAAACGATTCATTCCTCAACGCGGAGGTGCGTACACCGATGTCGCCAGAACCGACCACCGACGTCGGCACACCGCCGCCGACCGCGCTCGCCCTGCGCCACGCCGCGAAGACGTTCGGTCCCGTCGTCGCCCTGGCCGACGGCACGATCGAACTGCGTGCCGGCGAGATCCACGCACTCGTCGGCGAGAACGGCGCAGGCAAGTCGACGCTCGTGAAGATCCTCGCCGGGCTCTACCACCCCGACGCCGGCGAGTTCACCGTCGACGGGCAGCCGGTCGCCTTCCGCACCGTCGCCGACAGCAAGGCCGCGGGCATCTCCGTGATCTACCAGGAGCCGACGCTCTTCCCCGACCTCACGGTCGCCGAGAACATCTTCATCGGA
The DNA here is from genome assembly GCF_042799635.1 of Agromyces sp. NPDC057679. Taxonomy (NCBI): domain Bacteria; kingdom Bacillati; phylum Actinomycetota; class Actinomycetes; order Micrococcales; family Microbacteriaceae; genus Agromyces; species Agromyces sp. NPDC057679. Next base: position 1,184,211 of record NZ_JBHVIK010000001.1, read on the forward strand.
CGCCAGCCGAAGGGGCGGGGCGGCCTCATCAGCCGTGGTCGCATGCGCGCCGAGGCGCGCGCGCTCTTCGAGCGGCTCGGCGTGCCGATCGACCCCGACCGCATCGCCGAGGGTCTCTCGATCGCCGATCAGCAGATCATCGAGATCGCGAAGGCGATCTCCCTCGACGCGAAGGTGCTCGTGATGGACGAGCCGACCGCGGCGCTCTCGGGGGTCGAGGTCGAACGCCTCTTCGCCGTGGCCCGCGGGCTCCGCGACGGGGGCGCCGGGATCCTGTTCATCTCGCACCGCTTCGACGAGATCTTCGCGCTCACCGACCGGATCACCGTCATGCGCGACGGTCGCTACATCAGCACGCATGACACCTCTGCCGTCACCACGCCGGAGATCGTGCGCGAGATGGTCGGCCGCGACATCGCCCAACTCTTTCCCAAGGTCGAGGCCGAGATCGGCGATGCCGTGCTCACGGTCACCGGGCTCTCGAGTGCGGGCGTCTTCAGCGACATCGACTTCGAGGTGCGCTCCGGCGAGATCGTCGCGCTCGCCGGACTCGTCGGTGCCGGCCGCACCGAAGTGGCGCGGGCGGTGTTCGGCATCGACGCCTACGACCGAGGCAGCGTCGAACTGCTCGGCCGTCAGCTGCGCCCGCACGATCCGCAGGCCGCGATCGACGCCGGCATCGGCTTCGTGCCCGAGGACCGGCGCAAGCAGGGGCTCGTCATGGACCTCTCGGTCGCGCGCAACGCAACGCTGACCCTCCGCAACTCCCTGGCCCGGTTCGGACTCATCAACGGGGCCCGCGAACGCGCTGCCGCCGTGGAATGGACGAAGCGCCTCCAAGTGAAGACGGGGTCGCAGGAGTATGCGGTCGCGACCCTCTCGGGCGGCAACCAGCAGAAGGTCGTGCTGGCCAAATGGCTCGCCACCGAGCCGAAGCTCCTCATCGTCGACGAGCCGACCCGAGGCATCGACGTCGGCACCAAGGCCGAGGTCCACCGGCTCCTCTCCGACCTCGCGGGGCGCGGCATCGCGATCCTCATGATCTCGTCGGAGCTTCCCGAGGTGCTCGGCATGGCCGACCGGGTCCTCGTCATGCACGAAGGCCGAATCACCGCACAGCTCGATCGAGCGAACGCCACACCTGAAGCCGTGATGCACGCGGCGACCGCCTCACGGGAGCACGCCGAATGACCGACACCGTCACGCCGACGCCCACCCCGGCACCCACGCCTCCGCCGGAGAAGTCCGCTTCCGCCCGTGGCGGACGCCTCACCGGGCTGCTGCGACTGCGCGAGTTCCCGGTGGCGCTCGCGCTCATCGTGCTCGTGCTCGTCACGTACCTCGCGAACCCGCTCTTCCTCTCGCCGCAGGGCACGAAGGACCTGCTGCTCAACGCGACGATCATCATCATCCTCGCCGTCGGCCAGGCGATCGTGATCATCACGCGCAACGTCGATCTCTCGGTCGGATCGATCCTCGGCCTCGTCGCGTTCGGCACCGGATCGCTCTTCGCGAACGTGCCCGGCATCCCGATCATCGCGGTCTTCGCGATCGGGCTCGCCTTCGGTGCGATCCTCGGGGCGATCAACGGTCTCCTCGTGTCGCTCGCACGTGTGCCCGCGCTCGTCATCACGCTCGGCACGCTGTACATCTACCGCGGCCTCAACAACGCCTGGGCCGGCGGCACCCAGTACTTCGCGGGCGACCGCCCCGAGGAGTTCGGCGCCCTCTCCGTCGACACGATCCTCGGCTTCCCGATCATCACGCTGCTCGCAGTCGTCGTCGTGGTCATCGTCGCCATCGTCATGGCGGGCACACGATCGGGGCGGGACCTCTACGCCATCGGATCCGACCCCGATGCCGCGAAGCTCTTCGGCATTCCCGTCGGGCGCCGGGTCTTCACCGCCTTCGCCGTGAACGGGCTCCTCGCCGGCCTCGCGGGCGTGCTCTACGCATCTCGCTTCAACTCCGTCGGAGCGACGACGGGAACGGGCCTCGAGCTCGACGTCGTCGCCGCGGCGGTCGTCGGCGGCGTCGCGATCTTCGGCGGCAGCGGCTCCGTGGTGGGAGCTGCGATCGGCGCACTCCTCCTCACGACGATCACGAGCGCACTCACGGCGCTGCGGGTCGACAAGTTCTGGCAGCAGGCGATCGTGGGCGTGCTCATCCTCGCCGCGATCATCATCGACCGCGTCGCGAGCATCCGAACCGCTCGCCGACTCCGACTCAGCGAGGCACGCGATGTCTGACACGCAGCACACCACCGAGATGGTGGAGCCCACCGCGACCTCGGCGGTCTCCGCCGACACGACCAAGACGCTCCGCGACGAGCCGCGCGGCCGCACCGGGTGGGCCCGGATCCTGCTCGGGCGCGATGCGATCATGATCTACCTGCTCATCGCGACGGTCATCCTCGCGATGGTCTCCATCCCTCGCTTCGCATCGCCCGTGACCACCGGCTTCCTGCTGCTGGACGTGATCCCGGTGCTGCTCATCGCGATGCCGATGACCCTCATCATCATCACGGGTGAGATCGACCTGTCGGTCGCCTCGATCGCAGGCCTCACGAGCGCACTGATGGGGGTGCTCTGGCAGGCCGGGTGGGACATCGGGATCGTGCTCGTCCTCGGGCTCGTGATCGGCGTGCTCGCCGGCATGTTCAACGGCTTCCTCGTCGCCGTCATCGGCCTTCCGTCGCTCGCCGTGACGATCGGCACCCTGGCGTTGTTCCGCGGGCTCGCGCTCGTCGTCATCGGCGATAACGCCGTCGCGAACTTCCCGCCCGAGCTCACGGGGTTCTTCACCTCCAAGATCGGCACGACCGGCATCCCCACCGTCATGATCGGCGTGGTGCTCGTGGTGGTCGTATTCGGTGTGATCCTGCATTTCACCCCGTTCGGTCGCGGCCTCTACGCCCTCGGGTTCAGCGCCGAGGCTGCGAGGTTCGTGGGCATCCACGTCGCCCGATCGAAGTTCTGGCTCTACGTCGCCTCCGGCGGCGTGTCGGCCCTCGCCGGCATCTTCTGGACGCTCCGCTACTCGAGCGCCCGCTCCGACAATGCGAGCGGGCTCGAGCTCGCGGTGATCGCTGCGGTGCTCCTCGGCGGCGTGTCGATCTTCGGCGGCAAGGGCTCGATCCCCGGCGTCGTCGCCGGTGTGCTCCTCATTGGCACGATCAACTACGCGCTGCGACTCGGACGTGTCTCCGACGTGGTGCTCATCATCGTCACCGGCACCCTGTTGATCGCTTCGGTCGTCGCACCGAGCATCTTCGATGCCGTGAAACGCCGACGCCACGATCGCCGTGTGCGTCGAGAACTCCCCCAGGCCCAGCCCTCGGGGTCGGTCCGCGCCTAGCACCTGGCGCACGAAGGAAGGAAGAGACAATGGAGTTGTTCCGCACTCGCACCGGCCGGGGCACACGCACCCGCCGGATCGCGACTATCGCCGCGACCGCGGCGACCATCGCCCTCATCGCCACGGGCTGCGCCACAGGCGGAGACTCGGGGTCAGGCGGCGGCTCGGGCGCCGAGGGCGACCAGACGATCACGTTCATCCCGAAGCAGCTCAACAACCCGTACACCGACGTCGTGCTCGGCGGCGGCGAGGAGGGCGCCGAGGCTGCCGGATTCGCCTCGAGCGCGGTCGTCGGCCCGCTCGACGCGAGCGCGTCGAGCCAGGTCTCGTTCATCAACGCCGAGACCCAGGCGGGCACGAACGTCATCGTCATCGCGGCGAACGACCCCGACGCGGTCTGCTCCGCGCTCGAGGAGGCGCGCAGCGGCGGTGCGAAGATCGTCGCGTTCGACTCCGACACGAACCCCGACTGCCGCGACGTGTTCATCAGCCAGGTCGTGGCCAAGGAGGTCGCGCTCATCCAGGTCGAGCTCATCGCCGAGCAGATCGGCGGCGCCGGCGAGATCGCGATCCTCTCGGCCACCGCGAACGCCACCAACCAGAACGAGTGGATCAAGTTCATGGAGGAGGAGCTCGCGTCGAACCCCGACTACGCCGACATCGAGCTCGTCGCGAAGGTCTACGGCGACGACGACGACACGAAGTCGTTCCAGGAGGCCCAGGGCCTGATGCAGGCGTACCCGAACCTGAAGGGCATCATCTCGCCCACGACGGTCGGCATCGCCGCGACGGCGCGCTACCTCTCCGAGTCGGAGTACAAGGGCAAGGTCGCGCTGACCGGCCTCGGGCTCCCGAACGAGATGCGCCCGTTCGTGAAGGACGGCACCGTCACCGAGTTCGCCCTGTGGGACCCGGCGCAGCTGGGTTACGTGGCGGCGTTCGCCGGCAAGGCACTCGCTGACGGCGACATCACCGGCGAGGTCGGCGAGACCTTCGAGGCCGGCGACCTCGGCGAGCGCGAGATCGGCGAGGGCGGCATCGTCATCGTCGGCCCGCCGACGGTGTTCAACGCCGACAACATCGACGACTACGACTTCTAGTCGATCGACCCGGGCGGATGCCGCGAGCCGCGGCCGCGGCATCCGCCCACCGTTCAGGCCCCCGCCTGTACGCCGTTTCGGAGTTCCGCCGTCTCGCCCGCCCAACGGGCGCACGGCGGCGGAGCTGCCGAATCCGTGGACAGACCCCCCACCTCACGAAGGAGTGACGATCCATGACCGACGCACCCGCACGCGACGTGAGCGGCCTGCTGCCGCCGAAGGCGCGACGCAAGCCGCGGATCGGCCTGGTCGCCGGCGGACTCGGCACCTACTGGCCGCAGTTCCCCGACCTGTTGCCGCAGCTGCAGGAGTCGGCGCGCTACGTGTCCGAGCGCTTCCGCGGAATGGACGCCGAGGTGACCGACGTCGGCTTCATCTCCGACGCGCAGGAGGGTGCGGCCGCCGGCGAGCGGCTGCGGCAGGCCGACTGCGACCTGATCGTGCTCTTCCTCACCACCTACCTCACCTCATCGATGGTGCTGCCGATCGCGCAGCGCGCGAACACCCCCGTGCTCGTCATCGACCTGCAGCCGACCGAGAAGATGGACCACGCCTCGTTCGACACGGGGGCGTGGCTCGCCTACTGCGGGCAATGCCCGGTGCCCGAGGTCGGCAACGTGTTCCGGCGGGCGGGCATCCCGTTCCGCAGCGTCTCGGGCTGGCTGCGCCAGGAGTCGGCGTGGCAGCGCATCGAACGCTGGATCAACGCGGCGCACGTGCGCGCGGCACTCCGCCACGCGCGGCACGGGCTCATGGGCCACGTCTACCCGGGCATGCTCGACGTGTCGACCGACCTCACGCTGCTGCCCGTCACGTTCGGCTCGCACGTGGAGGTGCTCGAGTTCGATGACCTGCGGGTGCGCGTCGAGCAGGTCACCGACGCGGAGACGAACGAACGGATGTCCCTCGCCCGCGAGATCTTCACGCTCGACGACACCGTCAACGACGAGGACTTCGCGTGGGGCGCCCGCGTCTCGGTCGGGCTCGATCGCCTCGTGGAGGACTTCGACCTCGACTCGCTCGCCTACTACCATCGCGGACTCGACGGCGAGCAGCACGAACGCCTGGGGGCGGGCATGATCCTCGGAGCGTCGCTGCTGACGGCGAGGGGCATCCCCGCGACCGGCGAGTACGAGCTCCGCACCACGGTCGCACAGCTCGCGACGCAAGTCGTCGGCGCCGGCGGGTCGTTCTGCGAGATCCAGGCGCTCAACTTCGAGGACGGCGTCGTCGAGATGGGCCACGACGGCCCGGCGCATCTCGCGGTGTCGGCCCGCGACCCGCTGCTCCGGGGCCTCGGCGTGTACCACGGCAAGCGCGGCTGGGGCGTCTCAGTCGAGTTCGACGTGCAGCCGGGCCCGGTCACGCTGTTGGGGCTCGGTCAGGACCGCGACGGTGGCCTCGCATTCGTCGCGTCGGAGGGCACGGTGGTGCCCGGGCCGCTGCTCGCGATCGGCAACACGACCAGTCGCGTCGACTTCGGCCGCGACCCCGGCGAGTGGGTCGACGAATGGTCCGCGACCGGCATCGGCCACCACTGGTCGCTGTCGGTCGGTCATCGCGCCGGCGACTACCGCGCGGCGGCCTCGCTGTTGTGCATCGACTACCGAGAGGTGTGACCACGTGCACGGAGACGAAGGGCGCGCTCCTCATGGCGGAGCGGCGCAGCATGATCTACACTTGAAACGATTCATTTCCCACGAGGACGGAGTGCGAAGATGAGCGAGACCACTGCTCCGGGCGCCCCCGACTTCGAACGCGTGTGCTTCCAACTCCAGGTGAAACCCGAGCGCATCGACGAGTACCGCGAGCGCCACGCAGCCGTCTGGCCCGACATGCTCCGGGCGCTCGAGGCGACCGGATGGCACAACTACTCCCTCTTCCTCCGCGACGACGGGCTGCTCATCGGCTACGTCGAAACGCCGTCGATCGTCGACGCCCAGGCCGCGATGGCCCGCACCGCGGTGAACGCCCGCTGGCAGGCCGAGATGGGCGACTTCTTCGTCGACCTCGACGTCGCGCCCGACGAGGGCTTCCTCAGGCTCACCGAGGTGTTCCACCTCGAGGACCAGCTCGCCGCGCTCGACGCCGACGCGGCATCCGACCCCGCCCGCAGCGGCACCAGAACAGAAAGCAGCGACTCGTGAGCACCATTCCAAGCACCGTCCTCGACCAGCTCGAACTGCAGGCCGTCGAGCTGCCGAGCTGGGCGTTCGGCAACTCGGGCACGCGCTTCAAGGTGTTCGCGACGCCGGGCACCCCGCGCGATCCCTTCGAGAAGATCGCGGATGCCGCGCAGGTGCACCGCTACACGGCGCTCGCGCCGACGGTCGCCCTGCACATCCCGTGGGACCGCGTCGACGACTACGAGGCCCTGAAGCGCCACGCCGAAGGCCTCGGCGTCTCGCTCGGCACGATCAACTCGAACACCTTCCAGGACGACGACTACAAGTTCGGCGCGCTCACCCACGAGGACGCGGCGGTCCGGCGGAAGGCGATCGACCACCACCTCGAGTGCATCGACATCATGCACGCGACCGGCAGCCGCGACCTCAAGATCTGGCTCGCCGAGGGCTCGAACTACCCGGGCCAGGCCGACCTGCGCGGCCGGCAGGACCGCCTGCACGAGTCGCTGCAGGAGATCTACGCCCGTCTCGGCGACGAACAGCGCCTCGTGCTCGAGTACAAGTTCTTCGAGCCGGCGTTCTATCACACCGACGTGCCCGACTGGGGTACCAGCTACGCCCAGGTCGCCGCCCTCGGCGACAAGGCGATGGTCTGCCTCGACACCGGCCACCACGCGCCGGGCACGAACATCGAGTTCATCGTCATGCAGCTGTTGCGCCTCGGCAAGCTCGGCTCGTTCGACTTCAACTCGCGGTTCTACGCCGACGACGACCTCATCGTGGGCGCCGCCGACCCGTTCCAGCTGTTCCGCATCATCTTCGAGGTGATCCGCGGCGGCGGCTTCAACCACCCCGACGTGGCGTTCATGCTCGACCAGTGCCACAACGTCGAGGACAAGGTGCCCGGCCAGATCCGCTCCGTGCTCAACGTGCAGGAGATGACCGCCCGCGCCCTGCTCGTCGACGCCGAGGCGCTGCGTGCCGCGCAGTTGTCGGGCGACGTGCTCGAGGCGAACCGCGTCTTCATGGACGCCTTCTACACCGACGTGCGCCCCGCCCTCGCCGAGTGGCGCGAGTCGCGCGGCCTGCCGGCCGACCCGATGCGCGCGTTCGCGGCATCCGGCTACCTCGCCCAGATCGCCGCCGACCGCGTCGGCGGCGTGCAGGCCGGCTGGGGGGCGTGATCATGACGAACCAGGCAGCGGCCGAGCTCATCGCCCGGTCGAACCGCCTCGGCGCCGACCCGAAGAACACGAACTACGCGGGCGGCAACACCTCGGCCAAGGGCACCGAGACCGACCCGGTCACGGGCGAGCCCGTCGAGCTCCTGTGGGTGAAGGGCTCGGGCGGAGACCTCGGCACCCTCACCGAGCCAGGCCTCGCGGTGCTGCGGCTCGACCGGCTGCAGGCGCTGAAGGGCGTCTACCCCGGCGTCGACCGCGAAGACGAGATGGTCGCCGCGTTCGACTACTGCCTGCACGGCAAGGGGGGTGCGGCGCCGTCGATCGACACGGCCATGCACGGCCTCGTCGACGCGGCACACGTCGACCACCTGCACCCCGACTCGGGCATCGCGATCGCGACCGCCGCCGACGGCGAGGCGCTGACGGCGAAGATCTTCACCGACGCCGCGGGCGTGCAGGAGGTCGTGTGGGTGCCGTGGCGGCGCCCGGGCTTCCAGCTCGGGCTCGACATCGCCGCGATCAAGGCCGCGAACCCGCAGGCGATCGGCTGCATCCTCGGCGGCCACGGCATCACCGCCTGGGGCGACACCTCCGACGAGGCCGAGGCGACCTCGCTCCGGATCATCGACACCGCGGCCGCCTACCTCGCCGAGCACGGCGACGCGCAGCCCTTCGGGGGCGTGCGCGCCGGCTACGAGGCGCTGCCCGAGGCCGAGCGCCGCGAGCGCGCCGCCGCCCTCGCCCCGACGATCCGCGGCATCGCCTCGCACGACCGGGTCATGGTCGGCCACTTCACCGACGGCGACGTCGTGCTCGACTTCCTCGCGAGCGAGAAGGCCCCGGCGCTCGCCGCGCTCGGCACGAGCTGCCCCGACCACTTCCTGCGCACGAAGGTCAAGCCGCTCCTCCTCGACCTGCCCGCGACCGCGACGACCGAGGAGCAGCTCGCCCGCCTGCACGAGCTGCACGCCGAGTACCGTGCCGACTACCAGGCCTACTACGACGCCCACGCGGACGCGTCGAGCCCCGCGATCCGCGGCGCCGACCCCCTCATCGTGCTCGTGCCGGGCGTCGGCATGTTCTCGTACGGTGCGAACAAGCAGACCGCGCGCGTGGCCGGCGAGTTCTACGTCAACGCGATCAACGTGATGCGCGGCGCCGAGTCGGTCTCGACGTACGCCCCCATCTCCGACGCCGAGAAGTTCCGCATCGAGTACTGGGCGCTCGAGGAGGCCAAGCTCCAGCGGATGCCGAAGCCCAAGACCCACCAGGGCCGCATCGCCCTCGTCACGGGTGCCGCGAGCGGCATCGGCAAGGCCATCGCGACCCGGCTCGCGGCCGAGGGGGCGTGCGTGGTCGTCGCCGACCTCGACCTCGAGAAGGCGCAGGCGGCCGCCGCCGAGCTCGGCTCGAGCGATGTCGCGATCGGCGTCGCCGCGAACGTCGCCGACGCCGACGCGGTGCAGGCCGCACTGAACGAGGCGGTGCTCGCCTTCGGCGGCGTCGACCTCGTGGTGAACAACGCGGGCCTCTCGCTCTCGAAGCCGCTCCTCGAGACGACCGAGAAGGACTGGGACCTGCAGCACGACGTCATGGCGAAGGGCTCGTTCCTCGTGTCCAAGGCCGCCGCCCGGGTGCTCATCGACCAGCGGCTCGGCGGCGACATCATCTACATCTCCTCGAAGAACTCCGTCTTCGCCGGGCCGAACAACATCGCCTACTCGGCGACGAAGGCCGACCAGGCGCACCAGGTGCGCCTGCTCGCGGTCGAGCTCGGCGAGCACGGCGTGCGCGTCAACGGCATCAACCCCGACGGCGTCGTGCGAGGGTCCGGTATCTTCGCGAGCGGTTGGGGTGCCAACCGCGCCGCCACCTACGGCGTGAACGAGGAGGACCTCGGCCAGTTCTACGCGAACCGCACGATCCTCAAGCGCGAGGTCGTGCCCGAGAACGTCGCCGACGCGGTGTTCGTGCTCACCGGTCCCGAGCTCAGCCGCACTACGGGCCTGCACATCCCCGTCGACTCCGGCGTCGCCGCCGCGTTCCTGCGATGACCACGGGCGGCCGGGGCACGGCGGGCTCGGTCGCCGCGGTCGACCTGGGTGCGACGAGCGGCCGGGTCGTCGTCGGCCAGGTCGACCAGGCGGCCGGACGGCTCGAGCTCGAGCAGGTCGCGCGCTTCGCGAACGGCCCTGTCCGCCTGGCGTCCGGGCTGCACTGGGATGTCACGGGCCTCTACCGCGACCTGACGCAGGGCCTCGCCGAGGCGTTCCGCCGCGAGCCGGGCATCGCCTCGATCGGCATCGACTCGTGGGCCGTCGACTACGGGCTGCTGCGCGACGGACGCCTCCTCGGCGAGCCGTTCCACTACCGCGACGAGCGCAACGCGAACGCCGTCGACAAGGTGCACGCGATCGTGCCGTTCAGCGAGCTCTACCGACGCAACGGGCTGCAGTTCCTGCCCTTCAACACCGTCTACCAGCTCGCGGCCGAGCGGCCGACGGGATGGCTCGGCTTCGCCGACACGCTCCTCCTCGTCCCCGACCTGATCGCCTTCCAGCTCACGGGCGCCGCGGCGGCCGAGCGCACGAACGCATCGACCACCGGGCTGCTCGGGGTCGCGAGCGGCGAGTGGGACCTCGAGCTGATCGAGCGGCTCGGGCTCGAGGCATCCCTGCTGCCGCCCCTCGTGTCGCCCGGAGCCGCGATCGGCCCGCTTCGCCCCGCCGTCGCCGCCGAGCTCGGTGCGCCCGAGGGCGTCCAGGTGGTCGCCGTCGGCTCGCACGACACGGCATCCGCCGTCGTCGCCGTACCGATGCGGGCCGAGTCGGCCGCGTACATCTCGTGCGGCACCTGGGGCCTCGTCGGCGTCGAACTCGAGCAGGCGGTCACGAGCGACGCGGCGCGCGAGGCCAACTTCACGAACGAGGGCGGCGTCGACGGCCGCGTGCGGTTCCTGCACAACGTCATGGGGCTGTGGCTGCTCAGCGAATCGGTGCGCTGGTGGGAACGCGACGGTTCGCCGATCGCGCTCGGCGAGCTGCTGGATGCCGCGGCCGCCGTCGACCGTCCCATGCCGGTGTTCGACGCGAACGACCCCCGGTTCATGGCGCCCGGCGACCTGCCCGGCCGTATCGCCGAGTGGTGCGCCGAGCACGGCGTCGCCGCTCCGCAGACCCGGGCCGAGTTCACCCGTTCGATCGTCGAGAGCCTGGCGCAGGCCTTCGCCGATGCGGTCCGCGACGCCTCCGCGCTCTCGGGGGTCGGGATCGAGACGATCCACATCGTCGGCGGCGGCGCCCTCAACGGCCTCCTCTGCCGGCGCACCGCCGACCGAGCCGGCCTGCCGGTGCTCGCCGGCCCCGTCGAGGCGACGGCCATCGGTAACGTGCTCGTCCAGGCGCGGGCGCAGGGCTTCGCCTCGGGCGACCTCGAGTCGCTGCGCGGGCTCGTCGTGCGGGCGTTCGAGCCGGTGCAGTACGAGCCGCGTCGCTGAGTCGGGCGCTCGCAGCCTCGGGCGCGAGCCCGGCGCATCGGAAACGATCCGCCGACGTCGCTGCGGCATTTTCGGTCGAGGCATCCGCAGTGGCGGACACATCCGATCTTTAACGGGTCGAACCATCTCGCTTCATTGACGTCAGGCCGCGTGGTTTGGCATACTCACAGCAGAAGTTGCACGTTTCGAGGCCAATGGGGTTCGCGAAACCACGATGAATCATCAGATCTCTCGCGCAGTTCCATCGGCCGCCATCAGCTGATCACGCGAGCTCTGTACGAACGCGCCCGCCAGCTCGAAAGACGAGCAGGTGGGTCGGAGCTCCGCGGATCGACACCCGTGAAAAGGTCGGCATGTTCCTTCGAAATAGAGTCCTCCCGGCGCTGGCGGCGCTCATCGCGCTGCCACTGCTGGGTTCCACCATCACCGCTTCGAGTGCCCTCGGCTCACCGATCGATGAGTCCTCGCCGACCGCGCAGGCCACGGAGTCCGGCGGCGACGCACTGCGCATGTGGTACACCGCACCCGTCTCCGACTGGGAGAACCAGGCACTCGTGCAGGGCAACGGCACCACCGGCCTCATGGCGTTCGGCAACCCGGGGCGCGAGCGTCTGCACTTCAACGAGAAGACGCTGTGGCGAGGCGGGCCTGCCGCCGGCCGAACCTACCTCGGCGGCAACAAGGCCACCGCGCTCACGCCGGAGCAGCTCGAAACGTACCGGCAGGCACTCGACAGCAAGGCGACGAATGTCTTCGGCCTCCCAGCCACTGGCACCACCGGCGCCAACCGCCAGCTCACGAACCTCATGTTCGGCAACACCGGCGGCATGGGCATGTACCAAGACTTCGGCGATCTCTACCTCGACTTCGGCGCCGCAGGAATCACCGATGACGCCGCGTCGAACTACGTCCGAGACCTCGACCTCACCACCGCGGTCTCGACCGTGAACTTCGACCATGACGGCGTGCACTTCGAGCGCGAGTACTTCGTGAGCTACCCCGACCAGGTCGCGGTGGTTCGCCTGACCGCGTCCGAGCCGGGAAAGCTCAGTTTCACGACGTCGACCGCGGCGGCGAGCGGGCTGAGCACGATTGCCACGGCCGACGCGGACGAGAAGCGGGTCACCCTCGCGGGGCAGGTCGCTGACAACCAGATGCGGGCCGAGATGCAGCTCAAGCTCGAGAACCAGGGCGGAACGGTCTCGAGCAGCGATGGGCGCACACTGACGGTCACCGCCGCCGACGAGGTGACGCTCGTCTACTCGACCGGGACGGACTACGAGAACGAGTACCCGACGTACCGAGGCGAGGATCCTCACGCCGAGCTCACCCAGCGCGTGGACTCCGCCGTGGCCGACGGGTACGAGGTCGTACTCGACCGTCACCTTGCCGACTACCAGGAGCTGTTCTCCCGGGTGAACTTCGACGTGGGCGCGACGGTGCCCGACATCCCGACCGATCAGTTGATGCGCGACTACCGCGCCGGCGAGCACGATCTGGCGGTCGACCAGTTGGCGTACCAGTTCGGTCGCTACCTCAGCATCGCCGGCTCACGAATCGGAGACCTTCCCACCAACCTCTGCGGACTCTGGATGATCGGCAGCGCGAACGCCTTCTGGGGCGCCGACTACCACTTCAACGTCAACGTCCAGATGAACTACTGGCCGGCGATGATCACCAACCTCGCCGAGACCCAGGTGCCGTTCAACGAGTACGTCGAGTCGCTCGTGATCCCGGGCCGGCTGACGGCCGAACGCTCGGCCGCCGTGAAGACCGAAGACTTCGCGAACACGCCGATCGGTTCCGGCAACGGCTTCCTCATCAACACCCAGGTGAACCCGTTCGGGCACACCGCCCCGATCGGTTCACAGGAGTACGGCTGGAACGTCGGCGGATCGTCGTGGGCGATGCAGAACCTCTACGACTACTACCTCTTCACAGGCGACGAGACCTACCTGCGCGACACCGCGTACCCCATGCTCAAAGAGATGGCCGAGTTCTGGAACGAGTACCTCTGGTACAGCCCGTACCAGCAGCGGCTGACTGTGGCTCCGGGCGTCTCGGCCGAACACGGTCCGACCGCCGTGGGCACCGCCTACGACCAGTCGCTGGTGTGGGAGCTCTATCGAATGGCGATCGAGGCCTCCGAGAAGCTCGGCGTCGACGCCGAGCTGCGCACCGTGTGGCAGGACAAGCAATCGCAGCTCGACCCCATCGCCATCGGGCAGCAGGGCCAGGTGAAGGAGTGGTACGAGGAGACCTCCCTCGGCAAGGCGCAAGCCGGCGACCTGCCGGAGGAGAGCATCTGGAACTTCGGAGCAGGAGGCTCGGCCAACCAGGGTTCGGTGCACCGCCATACCTCTCAGCTCGTCGGGCTGTTCCCGGGCACGCTGATCAGCAAGGACACTCCCGAGTGGATGGATGCCGCCATCACGTCGCTCGAGCAGCGAAGCCTGAACGGCACGGGCTGGTCCAAGGCGATGAAGATCAACATGTACGCCCGGACCGGCCTCGCCGAGGACACGTACTCGATGGTGCGGGCGATGCTGTCCGGAAACCGCAACGGGCTGATGGACAACCTGCTGGATTCCCACCCGCCGTTCCAGATCGATGGCAACTTCGGTCTCACCGCGGGCATGACCGAGATGCTCGTGCAGAGCCAGCTCGGCTACACGCAGTTCCTCCCGGCCCTGCCGAGCGCGTGGAAGGACGGCAGTGTCGACGGCCTCGTGGCTCGCGGCAACTTCGTGATCGGCATGGACTGGAGCGACGGCGAAGCGACGCGATTCGAGGTGACCGCACGCAACGGCGGCACCTTCGTCGGTGACCACCCGGGCATCGCGGAGACCACGGTGAAGGACTCCGATGGCAAGCTCGTGGCGGTGGCGGCCGACGGCTCCGATGAGATCTCGTTCGAAACGACCGTGGGCGAGACCTACACGATCGCCTTCGAACCCGACGGCCCCGGCTTCGACAACGCCGAGTGGCATGTCGACCGTGCCGAGGGTCTCGGCGAGATCACCGCCGCGGCAGCCGAGCAGGTTCGAGGGCACCTCGCCCAGGCGCAGCACCTCGAGTCGACCTCCGCGTCGAGCCGCGCGATCATCGCGCAGCTCGAGAACGCCGCCCGGAAGGGCAAGGCAAGCGCAGGGTTGGTCGACTCGTTGGACGCGCTCGCCGATTCCTACCGCTGAGTCGGCAGGGTGCGCCCGGTGATCTCGGTCACCGGGCGCACCCGGCGTTGCCGACGATCCCGCCGATCCCCACGAGGGTCGGCAGTCGGAATGCGAGCGTGGCTGTCAGTCGTCGGTCAGTGGACCGCTCCCCCGACGGCCCGCTCGTCGGGCTTGCCGGTATCGGCCAAGACGGCCTCGAGGCCGGCCACGAGGGCGATGACCATGTCGTCGATCCCCATCGACGGCTGGGCCGGATGGTCGGCGACCTGCTGCGGCGAGTACGGGACGTGGACGAAACCGCCGCGCTTGCCGGGGAACTCGTAGTCGATCAGGTACAGGACCTGGTACATGATGTGGTTGCACACGTAGGTGCCCGCCGTGTTGGACACCTGCGACGGGATGCCCGCCTTGCGCATCGCCGTCACCATCGCTTTCACGGGCAGGGACGTGAAGTAGGCGGCGGGTCCGTCCTCGCGGATCGTCGTGTCGATGGGCTGATACCCGTCGTTGTCGGGGATGCCCCCGTCGTCGACGTTGATGGCGACGCGCTCGGGACTGACCGCGAGACGTCCTCCTGCCTGGCCGACGCTGATGATCACGTCGGGGTCGTGCTCGACGACGGCAGCACGGACGACGTCGGCCGAGCGGCCGAACACGACCGGGATCTCGAGCTTGACGATCTCCGCGCCCGCGACGGAATCGGGCAGGGCGCTGACCGCCTGCCACGAAGGATTGGTCGCTTCACCGCCGAAGGGCTCGAAGCCGGTGATGAGGATCTTCATGTGATCCTTCCTCCCCCGAGTGAACGCCGAGGTCCCCGGATCACCTCACCGGACCCCGCGAACCCGGACGCCCGAAACGCCCGGAACCACGCTGGGACTCCGGGCGACCCGACGAGCTGACCGAGACGATCGACGGCTCGGACGACGAGGGCGGATACCGGTGCAGGAACGTCGGAGCTGCGCGGCGCCGTCGCGGGTCAGTTTCCGGCCGCCCGCAGCCAGAGATGCGGGCTCCGGGATGCGGCACCGGGTTCGAGCCCCGACACGTCGGTCGTCGGCGTGCGGACCAGCTGGCCCGAGACCTCTTCGCTCGCCGAGATGCCGGCCGCCTGCGCCGCCTTGAGCGCGCTCGCGCGCAGCTTGCGCCAGTCGGGCTCGCTGACCGGGACTCCGCTCATGTCGGCACCGCGCACGAGCACCAGCTGCGTGCCGGCCGGCCCGGATTCGAGACGCGCGACCGTCGAGGCGTCGGCCTCGATCTTCGTGGCCTTCATGTGCCACTCGAGGCGGGACGGGTGCTCCCAGAAGCGAGGCAGCGCCGCACCGTCGAGTGCGGCGGCCGCGGTGTCGAGGTCGACGGGGAACCGCACGACGGTCGCGAGCGACGCCAGCTTGCCGTCGACCCCCGTGCCGCTCGAGTCCTGCCACGTCTTGCCCGTACGGGCGGCGTCGGCGGCCGATGCCGAGGTTCGGCGAACCCACGCACGGGCTCCGATGAGAAGGAAGACGAGCACGATGAGCGCCCCGACGATGATGAAGCCCTGATACTCCTGCCAGAAGGTCATGCACGCATCCTATGAGCACCGAGTCGTGCGGATGGTCGCGTGTCGTAGCCCCACGACATCACCCGACGCCGCGGATGATGTCCATGAGTTCGTCGAGCCGGTAGCCGTGGCGTCGCGCGTACTCGACGAGCTCACGAGATCGGCGAACCACCTCGCCCCGCTCGGGAGAGCCGGCCACGGAGACCCCTCGACCCCGCCGGAACTCCAGCAGGCCCTCGTCGCGCAGGGTCCGGAACGCGCGCAGCACGGTGTTGGCGTTGACGCCGAGGACGGCGGCGAGGTCCTTCGCGGGCGGCAATCGGTCGCCCGGGTTCGCCTCGCCGTCGGCGATGGCACGGCGGATCTCGCCGGCGACCTGTTCGTGGAGGTCGACCGATTCGTTCTTGTCGACTTCGAGGTGCACCATGATGCTATCTATGCTAGCATCATCGAAGGAAGGGACGGATCATGGTGGTCACCGCACCGCCACGCCGGCCCGACTCCCACGATGCCGATTCCACCGTCGAGCCGGACCGGGGCGGCGAAGCCCACATCGAAGAAGCGAGACGAGGTCCGCGACGTCACGCGTCGCGTGCCGATCAGGGCGATGTCGAGGCACTGATCCGAGAGGCGCGCCACCGGGCGCGCCGCCGTCGCGTGGCGATCGGCCTGGTCGGCATCGCGGCACTCGCGTCGGCGACGTGGCTGGCCGTGCTCTCGTTCGGCGCCGCCGAGCCGACCGGTGCGAGCAGGCCGAACCTCGGGGCCGCACTCGTCGATGCGGTTCCGGCGAACCCCGGCGCGGGCGCCGAGCTCGTCGCCTCGTTCACCACGCACTGGTCCACCGGCGGGGGCGACGCCATGGTCTACGTGTACGACAACGGATTGGTCCTCTCCAGCGGACCCTGGAACGAGCGGCGCTTGACACCGCACGGCGTCGAACTGCTTCGTGCCGGGATCGTCGCGAGCGGCATCCTCGACCCCGACCGGCATGCGGAGGCCTCGGAGTCCGGGTCGGGCGCGTTCCTGCAGCTTCGCGTCGGCGGCACCCTGACGACGGCCTGGCAACCACGAGGGCGTGACGGAGATGCCGAGGTCGCGGAGTTCGACCGCGTCGTCATTCAGCTCAGGGACTTCGACGATTGGCTTCCGGCCGATGCCTGGGCGCAACGACCGACCACCCCCTACGTGCCGCCGGGATACGCGATCTGCTCGTCCGGGGACGAGGAGGGCGACCCTCCCCACGTGCACGACGCCGTGCTGCCGCTTCTCCCGAGGAACGCATCCGCAATACTCGCAGCTGGTCCGCGATACACCTCGATCGACCCCCGGACCGACGCCTACGCGGCGAGCCCGTCGTCGCCGAGTTACGACATCCTCGGCTGTCGCCAGGTCACACCGGCGCAGGCGCAATCCGTCGTCGACGCGCTCGTCCGTGCCGGATGGGGCGTCGAGGACTCCGGCCCGCCGCCCGAGGGCGAGCGGGTCCTGCTCGCCGTCCGCGAGCGCCTGGACCCGTTCACCATGTCGACCGAGTTTCCAGATTTCGGAACGGTGAACGTGGAGTTCCTCCCGATCCTGCCCCACGGCGTCCCCGAGTGCGCGTGCACCGGATGACGGGGTCGCAACGACCGAGGAACGTCCGACACCGGGACCAACCCGACCGCGCCGTGAAACGACGAAACCCCCGGCAGGACCGGGGGTTTTCGCGGTAGCGAGGGCGGGACTCGAACCCGCGACACCACGATTATGAGCCGTGTGCTCTAACCACCTGAGCTACCCCGCCGCGAGGCTTCCGGCCGAGACGCGAACGCTCGAACCGAGAACCAGAGCCCCGAGTCAGGATTGAACTGACGACCCCTTCCTTACCATGGAAGTGCTCTACCACTGAGCTATCGGGGCGTGTGCCGCATTCGGCAACCGTACGAGGATATCACCTCTCAGAGGGTGCTTCGTACCACTGCCACGAGCACGACGACACGCGCCGTCATCGACCCGGCGAGAGCCCCGAACCGCCGGGCGCCGAACCGCGGGGCACCGGCCTGCCGAGCACGACGCCCCGCCCGCTCACCACGCCGGCGCAGCGACGCCGGGCAGCGCCCACGCCCCGAACGCGGGCCCGTCGGCGATCGCGGCCAGGGCAGCGCCCGACGGCGCATCGGATGCCTCGAGCCGCACCTCGCCGAACGCGACGAGCGACTCGACGAGCGACTCGACGAGCGCCACCGGCAGCTCGACCGCAGTCGCCGAGCGTGCAGCCACGACGAGCACCGACTCGACAGCCGACTCGCGAACGAACGCGACGAGCTCGTCGGTGACCGCGAGCCAGCGGATGCCGCCGGTGGCGAGCACTTCGTGCGAGCGCCGCAGCTCGACGAGACGGCGGTACGCGTCGAGCACGGGCGCGACCGAGGCATCCTGTTCGGTGCCCCAGGGCATCGGCGTGCGCGAGGCCTCGCCGTCCTCGCCGGTGAGGCCGAACTCGTCGCCGGCCCACACCACGGGGATGCCGGGCATCGTGACGGCGAGGCCGAAACCGACCGGCACGGTGCCGGGGCGCGCGTTCGTCGCGAAGCGCGGGGTGTCGTGCGTGTCGAGGGCGTTCATGCCGCCGAGGCGGGTGCGCCACGGATACCCGGCGGCGAAGCGCAGGTGCGCGTCGACGAACTGGCGGCCCGTGAACACGGGCACCTGCGCGAGCGCGAAGCCGATGCCGCCGCCTGCGGGGCTGCCGGGCGCCTGCAGCCAGCTCCAGAGCGGCCGGGTGAAGGGGGTGTAGCTCATCGCGCCGTGCCACGCGTCGCCCTGGAAGTCGCTCGCACCGTCGTTCGTCGACTCGCCGAGCAGGATCGTGTCGGGGTTCACCGCGAGCATCGTGCGGCGGATCGCGCGGCGCACCTCGGCGTTCAGGTCGACGCCGCCGAGGCGGCCGGTCATGTTGGCGACGTCGATGCGCCAGCCGTCGAGCCCGAACGGCGCCCGCAGGTACTTCGCGACGATCGAGTCGGGGCCGTCGACGAAACGGCGGCGCAGCTCCTGCGACGACCAGTCGAACTTCGGCAGGCTCGGCACGCCGAGCCACGACTCGTAGCCGTTCGGCGCCGCGTCGTCGAAGTAGTAGAAGTCGCGCTCGGCCGAGTCCGGGTCGGCCTGCGCGATGCGGAACCACTCGTGCGCGTCGCCCGAGTGGTTCGAGGTCAGGTCGCCGATGACACGGATGCCGCGGGCGTGCGCCGCCTCGACGAGGCGAACCAGTGCGTCGTCGCCGCCGAGGAGCTCGTCGACGTGGTCGAAGGTGGCGGCGTCGTAGCGGTGGTTCGACCGCGCGGGGAACACCGGGGTCAGGTACAGCAGGTTCACGCCGAGGCCCGAGAGGTGGTCGAGCTTCTCGCGCACGCCGTCGAGGTCGCCCCCGAAGAACTGCGCCGAGCGCCCGGGCGGCACGGGGTCGAGCGCGTCGCCCCACTGCGCCGGGATCGCCCACTCGGGCGTCTCTCGCTCATCGGCCGTCGCCGATCGCGCGAAGCGGTCGGGGAACACCTGGTACAGCACGCTGCCCGAGACCCACTCGGGCACCGGCTCGTGCGCGACGAGCCTGAAGTCGTCGTGGTCGCGCGTCTCGATCTGCGAGAGCCCCACCTGGTTCAACCAGTGCTGACGCCCGTCGACGCCGACGAGGAGCCACCGGTAGCGGTGCACGGGGTTCTCGACCTCGACGCGCGCCTCCCACCAGGTCCAGCCGTCCTCCCCCGTCGCCACGCGTACGGCTTCGTCGAAACGCGGCTCCCGGTTCGGGTTCGAGCGCGTGCCGACCCAGGCGAGTGGGCCGAAGGCCTCGGGCACCCGCAGCCGCACGCGCACGGTCTCGCCGAGCGCGGGGCTCTGCGTCGAGACGTGCAGCGGCGATCCGTCGTGGTGGGGGGTCAGCATGGAGTCATCCTCTCGTGGCGTTCTTCGTTTCTCAGGAAGGTTTGCGAGCTTCTCAGGAATGGTTGTGGGGTCGGCACGGGATCAACACCGGGAATCCGCAGCGGATCAGCCCCCGACCCCTCCTTCCGCTCCTGACGAACGTGCCGCTGCGCACAGCCGCTCCTGAGAAACGAAATGTGGCCGTCGGGCAGAATGGAGCGTCGCCAGCGACCGCGACGTGAAGGGAGCGACGGTGGCCACCGGATTCGAGCTGATCGAACGCGACGGCGGGCTCGCCGCCTTCGCGGCCGCCAACGGCTGGGCGCACCGCGCGGTCGGCGACCCGCCGGCGCTCGGCGACGGCCTCTGGGAGCAGGTGTCGAACGGCACGGCGCACGACCAGGTCATCGCCGACGGATGGCAGACGGGGCACCTGCGCGGCGGCACCCGCAGCGCCGAATCGGTGCGCTTCACGAAGTCGGGTGTGAAGGTGACGACGCGCGTGCGGTCGAGCACGTCGCTGAGCGGCATCGACGTCGGCTACCTCGCGATCGCGCTGCCGCGGTACCTGCCGAACCTGATCCTCGACGCGGGCCGCAACGACGGCCTGCTCGGCTCCAGCCTCGCGCGTCCCCCGAAGGAGAACCAGCGGCTCTCGCTCGAGGGTGACTTCGACCGGCACTTCCGCCTCTACGTGCCGAAGGGCTACGAGCGCGACGCGCTCTACGTCTTCACGCCCGACCTGATGGCCCTGCTGATCGACGAGACCGGCGACCTCGACGTCGAGGTGCGCGACAACCTGCTGATCGTGATGAGGCCGGGCGGCTTCGCGTGGGCCGAGCGCTCGACCTGGGAGCGATTCGACCGTATCCGCGCGGTCGTCGGCGCGAAGTTCCACGACCGCACCGACCTGTACGTCGACGAGCGGGTGCCGGGTGCCGAGACGCCGGCCTCGCGCCTCGCGGCCGCCGCGGCCGGCGCTCCCGGCACGCCCGGCGCGACCGGCACCGCCTCGCCGAACGCAGTCGCCCCCGCCGGCCGCCGCCTGCGCCGCAAGATGGACCGCGCCACCGCGATCGGCATCGGCTTCGGCATCGGCGGCGTGGTGATCGCCATCGCCGCGGTCGTCGTGCCGATGATCATCATGGCCGCGTCGGGCCTCGAGATGGGCGAGTCGGTCTCGTTCTGAGGCTCCCCGCCGAGACTCGCCTGCGCGCGCCGGCGCCAGCACCGAGGCATCCACGTCGCTCGAACCGGATGAGCCGGCCGGTGCCGGCCGGCTCATCCGGTCCACGAAGCCCTCCAGGCGCGCGTCCTACTTGACCGCGCCGGCGGTGAGCCCGCCGACGATGTACTTCTGCAGGAAGAGGAACAGCGCGACGACCGGCAGCGCCGACATCACGGCCCCGGCCGAGAAGGCGCTCCAGTCGGCGTAGCGGGGGTTCGACACGAGCTTCGTGAGGCCGACGGCGAGCGTCTGCTTGTCGGTGTCGATGAGCAGCACGGATGCCACGACGAACTCGTTCACCGACGCGATGAACGACAGCAGCGCGACGACCGCGAGGATCGGGGCGACGAGCCGCAGGATGATCGTGAAGAAGATGCGCGCGTGCCCGGCGCCGTCGATCTTGGCGGCCTCGTCGATCGAGGCGGGCACGGTGTTGAAGAAGCCGTACATGAGGTACGTGTTCACGCCGAGCGCGCCGCCGAGGTAGACCATGATGAGGCCGAGGTGGGTGTTCAGGCCGATCGCCGGGAACAGGTCGCCGATGGTCGACATGAGCAGGAAGATCGCGACCACGGCGAGCAGCTGCGGGAACATCTGCACGACGACGATCGAGATGAGCCCGAAACGGCGCCCGGTGAACCGCATGCGCGAGAACGAGTACGCGGCGAGCGCCCCGAGGAACACGGTGCACACCGCGGTCGTGCCGGCGATGATCATCGTGTTCGCGAACCACGTCGCGAACGGCACCTGCGGGTCGGAGAGGATCCGCACGTAGCTGTCGAGCCCGATCTTCGAGAACAACGCGTTCGAGCCGGTCAGCGTGCCGTTGGGGTTCAGCGACGACGAGATCACGAAGACGATCGGGAACAGCGAGAACACGACCATCACGACGCCGACGATGTGGCGCCAGCCGGTCGCCGCGAACCAGCGGCCGAAGCTGAACGGGCGCTTCGGCAGCACGAGCGGCGCGTCGCCCAGCGAGGAATGCGCCCGCGTCGAGGCATCCGTCATCTCTTCGATCTCGCCCGCGGCGAGACCCACGCCCGTGCCGGGCACCACCTTGCGAGCGGCCATCAGTTCAGCTCCTCGAGGCTCTTGGTCCGCCGGAACGCGATGATCGAGATCACCGCGACGACGATGAAGATGATGATCGAGTACGCGCTCGCGAGACCGTAGTCACGGGTCTGGCCGGTGAACGCGACCTTGTAGACCATCGTGATCAGGATGTCGGTGAACCCGACCGGGATCGGCGCGTTCGAGTCGCGCGGCCCGCCGTCGGTGAGCATGTAGATCGTGTTGAAGTTGTTGAAGTTGAACGCGAACGACGCGATGAGCAGCGGCGCCACGGTCACGAGCAGCAGCGGCAGCTTGATCAGGCGGAAGATCGCCCACGGCTTCGCCCCGTCGACCTTCGCGGCCTCCTGGATGTCGTCGGGGATCGACTGCAGCGCGCCCATGCACACGAGGAACATGTAGGGGAAGCCGAGCCAGAGGTTCACGATGAGGATCGAGACCTTCGCGAGGAGTGGATCGGTGAGCCACGGTATGGATGCCCCGCCGAGCAGCACCTGGTTGATGAAGCCGAAGCTCTCGTTCATCATGCCCGCCCAGACGAGCGCCGAGAGGAACGACGGGATCGCGTACGGCAGGATCATCAGCACGCGGTAGATCTTGCGACCCCGCATGCGCATGTCGTTGAACACGATCGCGAGGAAGAGGCCGAGGAAGAACGTCGACGCGACCGAGATGATCGCGAACGCGAAGGTCCAGGCGGTCACGTAGAGCAGCGGGCCCGCGAGTCGCGTGTCGGTGACGGCGCGGACGAAGTTGTCGAAGCCGACCGTGATCTGCCAGCCGGGCAGCAGCTGCTCGCCGTCCTCGGCGGTGAACGCCCCGACGCCGGTGTCGGAGTAGACCGTGCCGGTCGTGAGGTCGGTCATGGTGCCGGCGGCCTCGTCGTACTCGAGCGTCGAGACGTAGAGGTAGCCGGTCGAGCCGTCGGGCGTGCGGATCGCACCGTCGTTCGGGTCGTCGGAGGCGGGCACCGCGAGCGCGGTGACCTCGTCGGTGCGCTCGAGCACGTCGGCGAACTGCAGCGTGTTCCAGCCGTCGGCCGAGACGGCGACGTCGCCGTCGAACTCGGCCCCGGATGCCTCGGTGAGCGGTTCCTCGTTGGTGCCGACGAGGGCGTCGCCCTCGGGGTCGGTCACGAGCAGGCCCAGCTCGCCGCCGCGCTCGACGACGGTGACCGGGTAGGCGGGCGAGTCCTCGACCCGCTCGAGCGAGGAGGCCATGAGCGAGGAGACGGCCTGCTCCTTGGAGCCGTTGTGGCCCGTGCCGTAGTTCGTGAAGGCGATGTACCCGGTGTAGAGGAGCACGAACACCTGGAACACGACGAGGAAGATCACCCCGGGCGTGAGGTACTTCGCGGGGAGCTTGCGGCGCGAGAAGTAGATCCAGTTCACGAGCGCCGTGACGGCGGCGACGATGACGAGCACCACCCACTGCTCGTGCAGCGCAAGCACGAACACGGCGTACAGCGCGAGCGCGTCGACGAGGCCGAGCGCCAGCAGCTTGATCAGCAGCACCTTGATGCCGCCGGAGGCCTGTTCGGCGATGCCCGCAGCGCGACGCTGCTGCTTCGTCTGCTTCGGCGGCGCGTCCTCGCGGACGTCCTCCTCGATCACGGTGCCCATGTGCCTGTCTCTCTCATCGTCGTCGCTCGGTGATGCAGCGCGAACGTCGGTCGAGCAGGGAGCGGAGCGACCGTATCGAGACCCCGTCGAGGGCCTCGATACGGCGCTGCGCGCCTACTCGACCGACGTCGTCGGTCAACCTGCGTCGATCGCGGCCTGCACGTCGGCGGCGAGCTTCTGCCACGTGGCGACCGGGTCGGCACCGTTGATGATGGCGGCCTCGGCGATGCCCCAGTACTGCCACACCTTGCCCATGGCGGGGATGGCCGGCATCGGCACGGCGTCGGCACCGACGGCGGCGAAGCCCTCGATGATCGGGTCGCTCGAGGCGGTCTCGGCGGCGGCCGAGTTCGCGGGGAGGATGTTGCCGGCCTCGAACAGCTCGAGCTGCGTCTCTTCACTGCCGAGGTAGTTCACGAGGAAGTCGTTCGCGGCGACCTTGTTCTTCGACTCGGCCGAGACGAAGAAGCCCTTGACGCCGGCGAACGGCTGGGTGGCCTCACCGGTGGGGCTCGGGGTCGGGTCGATCGCGACGTTGATGCCGGCGTCGACGGCCGCGCCGACGTTCCACGGTCCGGTCAGCCAGAAGGCCGACTTGCCGGTGAGGAAGCTGTCCTTCGCGATGTCACCGTCGATGTCGGTGTTGAACGCCTTGGTGCCGTTCTTGCCCTGCGTGCCGAGCCAGGTGGCGAAGGCCTCGCCGCCGGCGTTGCCGAGCTGGAGGTCGTCGGCGTTGTAGCCGTTCTCGTCGCTGCCGAAGACGGGGGCGCCGAACGCGGTCTGGAAGGGGTAGAGGTGGTACGGGTTGCCCTCGGCGCCCTGCTCGACGACGAACGGCTGCGTGAGGCCGGCCGCGGTGCCCTTGGCGAGCATGTCGTCGAAGCTCGTGGCGGCCTCGGGGACGAGGTCGGCGTTGCGGAGCACCGCGATGTTCTCGACCGCGTAGGGGAGCATGTAGGTCGTGCCGTCGTAGGTCGACGCGTCGACGGCCACCTTGAGGTAGTCGGCGGCCGAGTCGCCGAGCTCGATCGGGGCGACGACGCCGTTGGTCGAGAGCTCGCCGAGCCAGTCGTGGGCGCCCATGGTGATGTCGGGGCCCTTGCCGGTCGGAACCTGCTGGATGAAGTCGTCCTTGATGTCGGCGTTGTCCTTGCCGACGAGCTTGACGTCGACGCCGGTCTCGTCGGAGTAGGCCTTGGCCGCGCCCTTCAGCGCGTCGACGCGCTCGGCGTCGACCCAGACGGTCAGCGTGCTGCTCGCGCTCGACTCCGTGTCGGAGCTGCCATCGGCACCGGCGCAACCGGCGAGACCGAGCGTCGCGACGACCGCGACCGCACCGGCCGCAAGGAGGCTCTTCCTGTTCACCCTCATTGGTGTGTCCTTCTCAGTGTGCGTGAGATCGGCGCCTTCGCCTGGTGGCTCGAACTGCACACCGCCCGAAAGGCCGTTCTTCCCTGTGTCGCTCGCGATTGCAAGCGATTACAGGTATACCCTGCTTTCCTCTCAACGCCAAACCGGCCGAACTCTATCGATACCGGTTCGTGATGATCGAACATCCTGCGATTCCTGCAAGCGTTTCCACGGTGTATCAAGAATGTCGTACAGTTTCCGTCATGACTTCCGAATGGTGGCGCACTGCCGCGATCTACCAGATCTACCCCCGTTCCTTCGCCGATGCGAACGGTGACGGCATGGGCGACCTGGCCGGCATCACGGCGCGCCTCGCCGACCTCGCCGAGCTCGGCATCGACGCGATCTGGCTCTCGCCGTTCTTCACCTCGCCCCAGAAGGACGCCGGCTACGACGTCGCCGACTACTGCGACGTCGACCCGCTCTTCGGCACCCTGACCGACTTCGACGCCATGGTCGAAGAGGCGCATGCCCGAGGCATCCGCGTCATCGTCGACCTCGTGCCGAACCACTCGAGCGACCAGCACGACTGGTTCCAGGCGGCGCTCGCGGCTCCCGTCGGCAGCGCCGAGCGCGCCCGCTACCTCTTCCGCGACGGCCGCGGCGAGAACGGCGAGCTCCCCCCGAACAACTGGGAGTCGGTCTTCGGCGGCCCTGCCTGGACCCGCGTCACCGAGGCCGACGGCACGCCCGGCCAGTGGTACCTGCACCTCTTCGACTCGTCGCAGCCCGATTTCGACTGGACCAACGAGGAGGTCCGCGAGGAGTTCCGCCGCATCCTGCGCTTCTGGCTCGACCGTGGGGTCGACGGCTTCCGGGTCGACGTCGCGCACGGCATGATCAAGGCCGACGGCCTGCCCGACTGGTCGCCCGCCGCCGACGCCGGCAGCATGGGCGGCGGAGCCGAGGCCGAGGCCGTGCCCGCGCCCTACTGGGGCCTTGACGGCGTGCACGAGATCTACCGCGACTGGCGCGCGCTGCTCGACACCTACCCGGGCGAGCGCATCCTCGCCGCCGAGGCGTGGGTCGACCCGCTCCCCCGCGTCGCGCAGTGGGTGCGCCCCGACGAGATGCACCAGGCGTTCAACTTCGCCTACCTCGAGACGCCGTGGCAGTCCGACGCACTCCGCCGCGTCATCGACGACTCGATCGCCGCCTTCGCGGCCGTCGGCGCCCCCTCGACCTGGGTGCTCTCGAATCACGACGTCGTGCGCCACGCCACCCGGCTCGCGCTCACCGAGCCGAACCCGCAGGGCCACGGCGTCGGCCCGCGCACGCCCGGCCTTGGCGACCCCGCGACGGGCCTTCGCCGCGCCCGCGCCGCGACCGCGCTGATGCTC
Organism: Agromyces sp. NPDC057679; assembly: GCF_042799635.1. Lineage (NCBI taxonomy): Bacteria > Bacillati > Actinomycetota > Actinomycetes > Micrococcales > Microbacteriaceae > Agromyces > Agromyces sp. NPDC057679. Next base: position 1,210,779 of record NZ_JBHVIK010000001.1, read on the forward strand.
GCCCTGCCCGGCTCGGCCTACCTGTACCAGGGCGAGGAGCTCGGCCTGCCCGAGGTCATCGACCTGCAGGACGACGCCCGCCAGGACCCGACCTGGTTCCGCACGAACGGCGAGCGCTACGGTCGCGACGGATGCCGCGTGCCGCTGCCCTGGACGGCGTCCGCGCCGTCGTACGGCTTCGGCCCCACCGACGCCGCGTGGCTCCCCCAGCCCGCATCATGGGCGTCGTTCGCCCGCGATGTGCAGCGCGACGACCCGGCGTCGACCCTCTCGCTCTACCGGTCGCTCCTCGCCGCGCGCCGCGCGCACGGCCTCGCCTCGGGTTCGCTCGAGTGGCCGCTGGGCGAGACCCCCGAGGTGTTGTCGTTCCGCAACGGCGACGTGGTCGTCGTGGCGAACACCGGGTCGGCACCCGTGGCGCTGCCCGCGGGCGAGGTGCTCCTCGCGAGCGGCCCGCTCGACGAGGCATCCGCCCAGCTGCCCGGCGACACCACCGTCTGGCTGCGCGCCGCCTAGCGGCCGCTTCTGCCGCTGCCGCGCGGCAGCCGCACCTCCGCACTTTTCAGGATGAGAGGGCCGATGGGCCTGACTCAAGGTGTATCCACCCCCTCGTCCTGAAAAGCGCGGCGACACCGGGCGGGGCTGCACTGGGGCACGGGCGCTCGCTCCGCACTTTTCAGGACGAGCTGGCCGATGACCCCGTCACTCGGCCCATCCGCCCTCTCGTCCTGAGAAGTGCGCGTGGCCGCGCCCGGATCGGCGTCAGAACTCCGTCCGCTTGTGCTGCGGAAGCGCACGCGCGGCGAACTCGAACGCCTGCGCACGGTACGCCCACCGGTGCTCGCCGCGGGCGATCACGGCGAGCAGGTGTTCGCTCGTGGCATCCCAGTGGCTCGTCACCATTCGGTAGCTGAGGCGGAGCACCAGGTAGCCGCGGATTGCGAGCTCGAAGTCGCGCCGGCGATCGCTCTCGAACTCGTCGTCGCCCGAGTGGAACTGCGACCCGTCGACCTCGATGACGAGGCGATCGCCGACGAGCAGGTCGACCCTGCCGACGCCGGCGATGCGCACCTGGCTTCGATGTCGGATGCGGTGGGTGCGCAGCAGCATGCGCGCCTTCGTCTCGATGCCCGATTCCGATCCGGCGTCTGCCCGGTCGATGATCCAGTGGCGCGAGCGCAGACCGAGCTCCCGGACGACCTCCAGTTCGCGTGCCGAGAGCACCGCAGAGGAGAGTGCGGAATCCAGCGCTGCGATCACGGCGTCGGGTGCGGCGCAGTTCAGCATCTCGGCGAGTGCGAGCGTGAGCGGGTCGACGACCGCAGTCGGAGCGGGATCACTGCGGTGATGCACGCAGACCCGGTCTCGGTCGCGGTCGAGCGCGCGGGGCCCGGCCGCCTCGGGATCGGGTGCGCGGAGTCGCGAAGCGCCACGTGCGACCCGCACGTGCAGGGTCGGGTCGTCGGGTACGCGGATGCCGTGCATGCGAGCGACGGTCGCCGCGGTCGCGACCCCGCCGACCCGCACCGCCCGGACGACATCGGGATTGGCGTTCGGTGTTGCGACCCAGCCGCGACGGACGCGCGCGACGACCCCCGCGGCGACCGCGGCATCGACGGCGTGGCGCGAGAGCCCTGCATCGGCGATCCGCGCGACAGAGCAGACCCCGCCTGCAGCCGCCACGGTCGAGACGACCGCGGGAGAGCTCGACGCAGCGGAGGCATCCGCACGGGACAATGTCGGCATGCCTCGAGTCTCGGCGTTCGATCACCCGCCGATCGCGTGACGACCGGATCTGTGGAGAAACGCGGACGAGCTAGTTCGTGTTGGCGTAGAGCCACTCGAGCGGGTCGACCCACTCGCCGTCCATGCCGCCGATGCGGATCTCGAAGTGCAGGTGGGGGCCGGTCGACATACCGGTGTTGCCGGTCTCGCCGATGACGTCGCCGACCTCGACGGTGTCGCCGATCTCGAAGAGTCGCGAGCCCTCGATCATGTGGGCGTAGACGCTGACGATGGTCTGCCCGTCGATCTCGTGCTGGATCATGATGACCGTGCCGAGCGACCCGCCCGAGTCGGTCGACTCGACGACGACGCCGTCGGCGATCGACTGGATGTCGGCACCGTAGCCCGGGTTGAAGTCCTGGCCGTGGTGGTCGCTCGAGCAGCCCGCGCAGTCGCGGTAGCCGAACTGGTCGCCGATGTGCACGCCGACGGCGAACGGCCATTGGACCGTGCCGGCGGGGTTGTTCGTGAAGGTCGCCTCGGCGCGGATGCCCGCGGCCTCGGCGTACTCCTCGATGGTCTGGGTCTTGTACCCCTCGCTCTGCACGCCCTGGGCGAGCACGCCGTCGTTGATCTGCACGCGCTGGCCGTCGATCGTGATCGTCGACGCGCCCTCGAGGGCCATGGCCTGCACCTCGGCGGGGGTGAGCAGCGACAGCGACGGCACCGAGGTGGCGACGGCGAGCATCGCGGCGAAGCCCATGGCGACGACGCTGGCGATGCTGCGGGTGCGGTTGCGACGCTGGGCCGGCCGCGCCGGCTGCGGGGCGGATGCCGCGGGGCGGGCGCCGACCGCGGCCTGACGGCCGGTGGCGCGCGATGCACCGGACGCACGGCGGGCGGATGCCGCGGGGTGCGACTCGGGGCCGCCGTCGCGCGAGCGACGGTCGGCGTGGTCCGCGGTGAGGGCGTCGGCCTCGGCACCGGCGGCGGCGATCATCGCGGCGAGCTCGTCGCTCTGCCCGACGGCGCCGCGCGGGGCGAGGGGAATCTCGGTCGACGCGGCGAGCACGTCGGGCCGCGGAATCTGCACGACGACCGGTTCGGTGCGCGGCCCCGCGGCGGCTCCCGCGATGAGCGACGCGAAATCGGCGGAGGCGGTCGCCGCAGCGGCCGCGGTGGCGGCTCCGCCGGCGAGCGGCGCGGCGGCGGAAGCGGAGGCGACTGCGGGAACAGCGGCCGCGGCGGCACCGCGGCGCACGCCGTGGACCTCGGGCTGCGCCTTGGAACCGAAGCGGCCCTTGCCGGCCTTGGCCTGCTTCTCGGCCTTGCGATCGGCGCGAGCGCTGCGGTCAGCCCGACCCGATCGGCGGCCGGCGTCGGCGACGTCGTCGGCCTCCGCATCGCCGAGCCCGGCGAAGAGATCGTCGAACCCGGCGGGCTCGGATGGCGCGGGCTGGGGCTTCACCGCGACGGGCCGCTCGGCGGGCTCGGCCGCGGCGGACATGACGGAGGCCGAGCGACGGGCGACCGGGTGGTCGATCGGCTCGGCCTCGGTGGGCGTTGCGGGGGTGGAGCGGCGACGCGTCGGCTGGGCTTCGGCGACGGGAGACGAGGTCGGGGCGTTCACGCCCGAGAACAACTCGTCGAAGCTGGGATGGACCGGCTGCGAGGTGGCCACGGGCTGAGCCGAGGCGTATCGGGCCTGTGCGGGCTGTGCGACCTGCGGCTGTGCGGCAACCTCGCCCGCGACGGCGGCGGTCGGCTGCGCCTGCCAGGCGGGCCGGCTCTGTGCCTGCGGCATCGGTGCGTGCGACTGCTGCTGCACCCACGCGGCCGGCGCCGCGGCATCCGCCCCGGTGAACTGCGCGGGGGCCTGAGTGCCGCCGTTCGCCGCTGCTGCCGACCGTGCCGCCTCCGCCTCGCGTTCGCGCAGCTCACGACGGGTCAGGGGTCGCTCGGGCCGCACTTCAGCGCGGGTGCCTGGCGTTGATCCGTCGGGCACGAGGGGGGACTCGAGCACGTGTAGGGGGCTTTCGGCGTCGGGGGCGAGAGTTCGGTCGAAGGAGGTGCTCATCTCGGCGGCGCGCGACGAGATAACAGGTTGGTAAAGACTACCCGGAATCAGCGGTGAACGCCACGCGAAACCGCGGGATCCGTCGCGCGAACGGTCGATGAACGGCCGTGTTCCGCGTCATCCCGGGCATCGCGGGTCTCAGGCTCCTGCTCCGGCGGCGGCGAGCGCGGCGACGAGCTGCTCGTAGAGGCCGGGCGCTGCGGCGACGACGAGTTCGTCGCTCTCGCGGCCGCCGCGTGCGCCGCCGACCAGCGCTCCGGCCTCGCGGGCGATGAGCGCGCCGGCGGCGTGATCCCACGGCGCCAGTCCGCGCTCGTAGAAGGCATCGAGCCGGCCGGCCGCGAAGGCGCACAACTCGAGTGCCGCCGAGCCGTTGCGTCGCACGTCGCGCACCTGCGGGAGCACCGCGAGCAGCACTTCGGCCTGCTCGCGCCGACGCTCGGCCGCGTACCCGAATCCGGTGCCGACGAGTGCGTGGCCGAGCGGCACGCCGGTGTTGACCTGCAGCGTCTGCGATGCGCCGACCGCGCCCGCTCCCTGCCCCGCGCTCAGCCGCGCTCCCCCGCCGGCGCTCGCCTCGAACACCTCGCCCGTCGACGCGTTCACGACGACGCCGACGAGGGCGTGCCAGCTCGACGGCTCGGCGGGCCCCTCGACGACGGCGATGCTCACGGCCCAGCTCGGCAGCCCGTAGAGGAAGTTCACGGTGCCGTCGATCGGGTCGACGACCCAGGTGAGCCCGCTCGTGCCGATGCGCTCCGCGTCCTCCTCGCCGAGGATGCCGTCGTCTGGCCGGGCGGCGAGGATGCGCTCGCGGATGAGCGCCTCGGTGTCGCGATCGGTCGCCGTGACGATGTCGGTCGGCGTGGACTTGGTCGCCGCGACCTCGACTCCCGCGCGACGCGCCCGGGCCGCGAACTCCGCGGCCTGTACGGCGATGTCGCGTGCGAGCGCGAGCAGTTGAACGAGGTCCACGGATGCCACGTGCCCGGTCATGCCCTCAAGCTAGCGCGGCCCGGACGCGCGTGCATCTGTCGCCGCGCGCCGGAGCGGCACCCCAGGAACACGAAAACCCCGGCGAACCGGGGCTTTCACTGGTGGCGAGTGAGGGATTCGAACCCCCGAATGCTGAGCAGTCTGATTTACAGTCAGATCCCTTTGGCCGCTTGGGTAACTCGCCGTCGCACCCGACCACGTTCTGCACACAACCGGGGGCCTGTCAAGGATACCCGCCGAGGCCCCGTGGCGGAAATCGAGCTCAGGACGGGTCCGTCGGGCCCGACGGCGGGCCTGTCAGCGGGCCCGACGGCGGGCCGCTCGACCCACCGTCGGGGCCGGCCGACTCGGGTGCGGCGCGTCGACGCCGGACCGCCGCGAACACCACGGCGGCGGCTCCGGCGAGCAGCACGCCGGCCGCGATCGCGATGAACGGCGCGACGTTCGCCCCGGACTCGGCGAGCTCGCCGGTCGCGGCCGGCGCCGCGGTCGCCGGAGGCGGCGAGGCGGGCGGCGACGACGGCGGCACGACGACGACCGGCTCGACGGTGATCGGCGGCACCTCGACCTCGGCCTGCGAGCCGTCGACGATCACGGGTTCGGGCGGCGTGTAGCCGGCCGGGGGCACGACGACGAGCGTGTACTCCTCGGCCTGCGGGAGTTCGATCGTGAAGCCGCCGTTCTCGTCGACCGGCACCTGCAGTTCTTCACCCAGGACGTCGCGCACGGGTTCGCCGTCGGCGTCGTCGACCGCGACGACCGTTCCGGGCGGCGGCGGCGCTCCGCCGTCGAGCACGACGGTGCCGGTGATCGTCGTCTTCGTCGCGGCGGCGGCGAGCCACAGCTGGTACGACGGCGAACCGTTGACGGCACCGTAGAGCAGTTCGATGCGGCGCACGGCGGGGTCGGGCCGGAACCCGAGGTAGGCGCCCGCCGTGTCGTCGAAGTTGCCGACGAGCGTGCCCTCCACGAAGTCGATGCCGAAATCGTTGAGGGTACCCGTGGCCACCCAGCGCGGGACGTCGGTGAACGGCCCCGGCCCGGTGCACGTGCTCGGCTTCGGCGACCCGGCCGCGCAGTAGTTCGCTGGCGTCATCGCACCGAGCGCGGTGACTGGCAACTGCACGCCGGCGTCGTCGAACGCGGTCACGAACACCCAGTCGGCGTCGACGTCGCCGAGCGCGAAGCCCCAGTCGTCGCCGCGCGTGGCGCCCAGGTCGACGACGGTGCGCGACGGCGGCGGGTTGTCGGCGGCCGGCGGAGTCGGCGCGAGCGATCCCGTCTTCGGCCTGATCGTGAGGTACGGCTGCAACCGGCTCGACCCGTACTCGGTGCCGAAGTCGGTCGAGGCGTTGAGGAACGCGCTCGCGCCCGACGCCTCGGTCAGGGTGATGGAGTCGCTCGTGACGCTGATCGGCCCCGCGAACCCGGTCGACGCCGGGAGCATCCCGGTCGCGGTGAACGCGCCCGCCGTGCCGCCGACCGTCCAGTCCGCGTATGCCCCGATCTCGGTCGCCGGGTCCACGGCGCTCGCGGGCGCGGCAGCGCCGACGAGCACGAGCCCGATGATCCCGATTCCCCCTGCGAGCGACTTCCGTCGATTCGACATTCCGCCATGCTCGCACACCGGTCGAGCACGGGCCACCCTCAGTTCGACGAACGCCACCAGGGCATCTCGGCGGTGTCGTTGTGGTCGCGCGCGCCGTCGGGCTCGGTCGACGACTCCCCGGCCCGCGCGGCGCTCTGCCGCTGCTCGTACGTCGAGAGCCAGCCCTGGTGGCCCTGCGGCGCGGTCGCCTGCACCGGCACCGGCTCGGTGATGGGCTCACGGGCTCCGCCGGCGTCGCGACCGCCACGAGCGTACTGCTCGCGGTCCCACTCCTCGCGAGCCCGGGCGCGCTCGTCGAGCGCGGCCTGCTCGGCCCGCGCCCGTTCGGCGCGCTCCCGCGAGATGCGCGCCGGCTCCGAGCGGCGTTCCTCGGTGGTGGGACGGGCGCCGCCCCCGCGCAGGCCGGCACGCTGGATGACCCGCTGGATCGTGAGTCCGCGCTGGTTCGGCGCGGCCACGAAGCGGATCTCGCGCAGGCCCTGGTCCTGCGCGGCCGACTCGAAGATGAAGTGCCCGTAGTTGAAGATGCGCCCGAGGATCGGCACGTGGACCGAGATGTCGAGGATTCGCGCGATCGGCATCGTCGCGATGCGCTGCGAGAGGATGCCGTGCACGCGGAACACGCGCATGTTCGTGATGACGAAGCGGTCCATGCGCCGCCCGAGGATGCGCCAGCCGCCGTGCAGCACGAGGAAGAGCGCGAGGAAGAACGGCACCCAGTACAGCTGCGACGGCAGCCAGGCCAGCAGGAGCAGCACGGGCACGGCCGCCGCCATCTCGAGCGCGGCGAACACGTTCGACGCCCAGTGCTTGCGCACCTCGTCGATGATCACCTCGCCGTCGTCGGCGATCAGGTGCCGCTCGACGTGCGGATCGAACAGGCTCACGGCGCGCTCCGGGCTATGACGAGAGCGAGGTGAAGAACGTGACGACCGATCCGGCGGCGTTGAAGACGGCGTCGACCGCGCCCTGCACGGCGTTGGCGGCGTCTTCGGGCCGGGTGATCAGATAGAACGCGGCGAAGACCACGACGAGGCCCAGGACGATGCGCTTGACCCACTTCACGGTTGCGGTTCCCTTCGAGTGACGGATGGGCATGCCGACCACCCCTCGGGCAGACCCTGACCAAGGCATTCTTGCCTGAACCCGCCGTTCGAGACAACGCGCCGCGCCGCACACGGGCGGGTGCGAACGGTAGGATTCCAACCGATTACGGGGAATGAGGGCCATGGCCGGCATCGAAGAGGTCGCGAAGCTCGCGGGGGTCTCGACCGCGACGGTCTCGCGCGCTCTCAGCGGCCGCGGCCACGTCTCGCCCGGGTCGAAGGCGAAGGTGCAGGATGCCGCGGCCCGCCTCGGCTACGTCGTCTCCTCGAACGCCTCCTCCCTGGCCTCCGGCCGCACCCGCAACATCGGCGTCGTCGTACCGTTCCTCAACCGTTGGTTCTTCTCCTCGGTGCTCGAGGGCGCGCAGCAGGCGCTGCTGCGCCGCGGCTACGACCTCACCCTCTACAACCTCTCGGGCGACGGCCAGGAGCGCTCGAGCGTGTTCGAGCACTTCCTGCTGCGCCAGCGCGTCGACGCGGTCATCGCCGTGTCGCTCGAACTCACCGAGCCCGAGGTCGCCAGGCTCCACGAGCTCGGCAAGCCGCTCGTCGGCGTCGGCGGACCGATCCCCGGAGTGCGCACGCTCACGATCGACGACGTCGCCGTGGCCCGGCTCGCCACCGAGCACCTCATCGGCCTCGGTCACCGCCGCATCGCCCACATCGGCGGCGACCTCGAGTTCGACGTCGACTTCCACCTGCCGACGAACCGGCGACTCGGCTACGAGGGCGCGCTCCGCGACGCCGGCCTGGAGCCCGATTCGCGCCTCTTCGCCCCCGCCGACTTCACCATCCGCGGCGGCTACCACGCGACGAAGCAGCTGCTCGGCGCGCCCCACGACCGCCCGACCGCGATCTTCGCCGCGTCCGACGAGATGGCGATCGGCTCGATCCTCGCCGCCCGCGACCTCGGCCTCGTCGTGCCGCGCGACGTGTCGATCGTCGGCATCGACGACCACGACCTCTCCGACTTCTTCGGCCTCACGACCGTCGCCCAGTTCCCCCGCCTCCAGGGCGAGCAGGCCGTCGACATCCTGATGGACGCGCTCGAGCCGCCGGCCGACGCGACGTCCGCGCCCGCCGCGACCCAGCTCCCCTACGAGCTCCGCGTGCGATCCTCGACGGCCCGCCCGCCCGAGTAGCGGCGAGGATGCCTCGCGCGTGCGCCGTGGCATCCGTTCGTCTGATTTCGCGCCTCGGTAGACTGACCCGCATGGCAGATTCAACGTTCGACATCGTGAGCAAGGTCGACCACATGGAGGCCGAGAACGCCGTCAACCAGGCGCGCAAGGAGGTCGAGCAGCGCTACGACTTCAAGAACGTGGGCGCGTCGGTCGAGTGGAGCGGCGAGAAGATCCTCCTGAAGGCGCAGACCGAGGAGCGGGTCAAGGCCGTGCTCGAGGTCGTCGAGTCGAAGTTCATCAAGCGCGGCATCACGCTCCGCGCGCTCGACACGGGCGAGCCGTACGCGTCGGGCAAGGAGTTCCGCATCGAGATCTCGCTGAAGAACGGCATCGACAGCGAGAACGCGAAGAAGATCTCGAAGATCATCCGCGACGAGGCGCCCAAGAGCGTGAAGAGCCAGATCCAGGGCGACGAGCTGCGGGTCTCCTCGAAGAGCCGCGACGACCTCCAGGCGACGATGGCGCTGCTCAAGGGCAAGGACCTCGACGTCGCGCTGCAGTTCACGAACTTCCGCTGAGCGGAGTGCGCTCGGTGCCCGGCTGCGTCAGCGCCCGGGACCGTAGCCGCGCAGCCAGCGGGTGATGTCGGCGTAGGCCTCGCCTCGCACCGGCTCGCGCGACAGGAACACGTCGTGCAAGGCGCCGTCGATGCGGGCCACGGTGACCGACGGCCCGAGCTTCAGCGCCCGCTGGGCGATCTCGTCGACGACGAGCACGCTGTCGCTCGAGCGCATCGCCTCGTCCCACCTGGGGAGGATCGTCGACCGGGCCGACAGCAGCGTCAGCACGGGCGCCCCGACGTCGATGCCCGCATCGACCGTGGCATGCCCCGCGAGGATCGCCATGAGCCAGGCCGGCGAGGTCGCGAACCCGCGATCGGGCCGCCACGCGTGCTCGTACTCCCACTCGCCGCCCTGCTCGCGCGCGACGGCGCGGGTGTAGAAGCCGAGGTCGACGTTCGGCAGCGGCGCGAGCGGGTGCACGCGCGCCCCGAGCTCCATCATCGGTGCGATCGCCTGCCGACCCACCTTGCTCAGCTGGAACTCGAGCCACGGACTGTTCAGCACGAGCGCCGCCACCCGACCCGGGTGGCGCGCGGCCCAGAGCGACAGCGTGAGCCCTCCTGTCGAGTGCCCGATCAGGATCAGCGGGCGGCCTGAGGCCGAGCCCGAGGCATCCGGCTGCCCCATCGCGGCGAGCGCGGCCGCGATGTCGGCATCGTAGGTGGCGAGGTCGGCGACGAATCCGGGCACCTGTCCGGGGCGAAGACTGCGTCCGTACTTGCGCAGGTCAAGCGCGTAGAAGCGGGCGCCGAGGCCCGCCCAGTACTCGGCGAGTTCACGGTTGAAGAAGTAGTCGCTCCAGCCGTGCACGTAGAGCACATCGGCCCCGGATGCCGCGCCGCGCGTGAGCCGCGGCCGCCACCTCGGGCGGTACCGCACGAGGGTCGCGACGACCTCGCCCTCGTCGTCGCTCCCGACCGGGAGCGTGAGCTGCTCGAAGCGGTCACCGAGGAGATCGGGGCGCCAGGTCTGAGGCTGGGCGGCGGCGTCATTCGGATCGCTCACTGCTCCCCTCCCCTGGGCCGTGTCGGGGTCAGCCTATCGAGGGTGCCCCACCAACTGGGCATTGGCGAGTCGGGCACGGCGTCCTAGCGTGTGACTGTGCACGACCCGAATGTCGACCCCACTGCGGGCGAGCAGCGTGCGACGACGACAGCACCCCCGTCTCGTCGCCGCGCTCCCCTCGGTACGCTCGCCGTCATCGCTGTCATCGGCCTGCAGGTGACGGTTCCCTTGATCGCACTCCTTCAACCCCCGCCGCAGAAGCTCGGGTTTCAGATGTACTCGGCGCTGGGAGGTGTCACGGCTTTCACGATCGACGCCGAAGGAGCCGAACATCGCGTCGATGATCTCGAGCGGATCGTCGCGAAGAACCGTCCCGAGATCGACTGGCTGCCTTCGTTGCCGGAGGCGATCTGCGCGGCCGAGTCTGCTGCGGTGAGTGTGCGAGTCGAGCAGTCGGGTCGGTCGAGGAGCCTCACGTGCGACTGACCGAGATCCGAACCGACGCTCGGGCCGTCGCCGTCGCCCGGATCGGGCTCGGAGTAGCCACGGTCTTCAACGCGGTCGAGGCCTTCGCGATACTGGATCGGATCCGAGGGGGCCTGCTCGCCATGCCCGTCTTCGACGCCGCGCCGCGAGTCGAGACACCGCTACTCGCAGCCTGGCTCATGGTCGCGGTGGCGGCAGGAATCGCGCTGGCGATCGGATGGCTGACGACGCCGGCGGCGATCGTCACCGTCGCGCTGAACGTGGCGATCCTGCTCTGGGACGAGCAGGTCTACAGCAGCCACCGGTGGCTCGCCACCCTCCTGGTCGCCTATCTCGCCTTCGCTCGATCCGACACGACCTGGTCGATCACGCATCGCAGATCCGACGCCACTGTCCCCTGGTGGCCGCAACTCCTCATGATGAGCCAGCTCTCCGTGCTGTACCTCTTCTCAGCGCTGAGCAAGATGAATCCGTACTTCATCACCGGCGCGCCGCTCTCGAAGTGGGTCTGGCTCGATCTCCCATGGCAACTGTTCTTCATCGCGTCCGTGCTGACCGTCGGGGTCGAGCTCTTCATCGCGATCGGCCTCTGGTTCAGAGCGAGCCGGCGGTTGGCCGCACTGCTCGGCCTGGGCCTCCATGCCTCGATCGTGGTGCTCATGAACAACGAGACGTTCGCACTCATCGCCTTCGCGATCACCTGTGTCTCGCTCTATCCGCTGTTCTTGCGACGACCGAGCCTCCGCCACCGGGACGAGATTCGGCCGACCGCGGAACAACTCAGTTCGTCTGGCTGAATGCGCTGATGATCCCGATGACCGCGGGAGCCATGACGACGATCATCAGCACAGGCAGCAGGCAGAAGATGAGCGGGAACAAGATCTTCACCGTGACCTTCTGCGCCTGCTCCTCTGCCCGCTGCCGACGTTTGAGGCGCATCTCGCTGGCCTGAACCCGGAGGACGTCGCCCAGCGCGATTCCGTACGCGTCCGCTTGAACCACCGCTCGAGCGAACCGCTTCAGATCCTCGGAGTTCGTCCGGTGTTGCAGTTCGAGGAACGAGTCCCGGCGCGTCCGGCCGATCGACATGTCCTGCAGCACCCGGATCAGTTCCTCAGCGAGCGGGCCTCTGCCGTTGCGAGCCGATTTCGCCATCGCCGCGTCGAATCCGAGGCCGGCTTCGACCGCGATCGTCATCTGGTCGAGGGTATCCGGAAGGGCGTGATTCACCGCGGTTTGCCGGTCATGCGCGCGGCTGTTGATCAGGACGTCAGGGAGGGAGAAGGCGATTCCGACGATGACCACGACGACGATCACCTTGAGCGGCTGGATATCGCCCGCAGAGAGGAAGACGATGCTTCCGGCCACGGCCACGAGGGTCAGCACCGCTTTCCACACGAGGATGCGGGTGACCGTCCACCCGGAAGGGCGCCCCGCGAAGGAGATCTGCCGCTCGAGCCAGGCGATGTACCCGGTCGGAGCCACAGCGACGAATCGCGTGCCGATCGTCGACTGCTGCAAGACGGGCGCGGGAGCCGGCACCTCGCCATCAGGCGTAGCGATCGCCGTTTTCGGCTTCGCCGGGAAGAGAAGGAACACGAAGACGCCGAATGCGAGGGCGGTCAACGCGATGATCAGCACCAGGATCGCGTTCATCAGAATTTGACCTTCACTGCGAATGACACCCAGATGATGCCCACGATCATGAGTACGAAAGCGACAACGAGCGAGATGATGCCGAGCACGGTCTGAAAGAGCACGCTGACATAGCTCGGCCGTGTGGCCAGCAGCAGGAAGAAGACCACGATCGGCAACGCCACCAGGATGATCGCGGAAAGACGGCCCTCCGCTGAGAGTGCGCTCACCTGACGTCGGATCTCGTTCCGTTCGCGGATCGTCTTGCCGACCTGATCGAGGACCTCCGCGAGGTTGCCGCCCGTCTCCTGATTGATCGAGATCGCTTGCGCGACCCATTCGAAGTCCGGGCTGCTCATGCGTTGGGCTGTCGTCGCCAGAGAGTCCGCCAGGCTACGACCCAGACGAGTCTCATTGACGACACGGGAGAGTTCCTCTCGCATCGGGGAGTCCGTCTCGGCAGCGACGGCCCCGAGCGCCCGACTCAAGCCATGCCCGGCTCGAAGTCCACCCGCGATCATCTGAACCGTGTCATCGACCTGCTCGGCGAACTTCGCGCGGCGCTTGGAGGTTCGGGCGATGAGGTAGGCCTTCGCCAGCAGCGGCGTGACCGCAGCGAACACCAGCGCCAGCACGACCGAGGTTCCGCTCGACAGACCGAGTAGCGCGCCGATCAGGGCGAGAACAGAGGCTGCCGACCCGACGAACACCAGGAACGCAGGAGGGTCAACGGTCAGCCCTGCCCGCGAGAGCTCCTCGGGGCCGAACATTCGAGAGGTGCGCTTCGACGCCGCGGAATCGAGCACGCTCACCGTTCGGTTGGCGATTCTCGTGAGACCTGAAACGTGTTCCTCACCGGGGGCGAGGCGGCGATCGCGAGCGATTCTGGGCGCCGGTGGAGCGACGGCGAAGAAGAGCAGCACCAGCATCGCGAGAAGCGCGATCGTGATGCCCGCAATGAGCAGAGCCGGATTCATCGGATTTCCCCGAGGATCTCGTCGTACTGCACCTGGAACAACGACATGGGCAGCGCGATTCCGTGGTCGGCGATGCGTTCGGCGAACCTCGGGCGCACCCCGGTCGGCTCGATCCGCCCCATGAGCCTGCCCTCAGAGTCGTACCCGGCTGTGTAGTCGAAGCTGAAGGCGTCCTGAAGCGTGATGATGTCACCTTCCATGCCGTGCACTTCGGTCACACTGGTGATTCGGCGAACGCCGTCCTTGTGGCGGGTGATCTGAACGATGACGTCGATGGCAGAGGCGATCTGTTCGCGGATCGCCCGCAGCGGGAGGTCCATGCCCGCCATGAGGACCAGGGTCTCCATGCGTGAGACGGCGTCTCGCGGCGAGTTGGCGTGCAGGGTCGAGATCGAGCCCTCGTGGCCGGTGTTCATCGCCTGCAGCATGTCGAGCGACTCCGCACCGCGGACTTCGCCGACGACGATGCGGTCGGGGCGCATACGCAGCGAGTTGCGCACGAGATCCCGAATCGTGATCTCACCACGTCCCTCGATGTTCGGTGGCCGAGATTCAAGGCGAACCACGTGGTCCTGCTGGAGCTGGAGTTCGACCGCATCCTCGATGGTCACGATTCGTTCGTCGCCCGGAATGAACGCCGACAGGACGTTCAACAAGGTGGTCTTGCCTGTTCCGGTGCCGCCGGAGACGAGAATGTTGAGCTTCGCTCTCACCGCCGCGTCGAGAACGGTCGCAACCTCGCGGGTGAGCGTGCCGAATCGGATCAGATCGTCGACGGTGTACGGCGTCCCGGCGAACTTTCGGATCGTGAGCGACGATCCATCGACAGCGAGCGGAGGGATGATCGCGTTGACGCGGGAGCCGTCTTCGAGACGCGCGTCGACGAGCGGAGATGACTCGTCGATACGTCGACCGACGCGTGAGACGATTCGCTCGATGACCCGTCTGAGCTGGGGCTCGCCCGTGAACCGGAATGCGGTCTCCTGAAGTCGGCCGAAGCGTTCGACGTAGATCTGGTCGAAGCGGTTGACCATGATCTCACTGACCGAGTCATCTTCGAGCAACGGTTCGAGCGGGCCATACCCGAGTACGTCCGCGCCGATGTCGTCGATCAACCGATTGCGCTCTGCTGTGGTGAGCGCAAGCTGCTCGGCCGCGACGATCTCCGCGAGTTCCTGCCGGGCCAGCTGGTGGAGCTGTTCTTCCGTAAGCGAAGAATCGTTCAGCCGGGTGCCGATCCGACCGAACAGCTCCTGAGCGGCCTTCTCCTTCACTTCCGCCAACGGATCGACGGGAGTCGTGCGCATCGGCTCTCGCCGCCGCTGCTGCTGGGCCAAGACCGATCCGTCGCCTGCAGCACCGACGGGAGGCACATACGCACTCGTCGCCGCAGTCGACTCGACCGACCCGCTGGGCCCCTCGACCCCGGTGCTCGGCAGGAGGTCGGGGGCTTCTCCCGGCTGCTGCGCACGAAGGGCGTTCAGCCGATCATTCAGGTTCATTCGATCGCCGCCTTCTCTGGATTCTGCTTCGCTTGGGGAACGCCTCGGGCGCGATGCGGAGCACGATCGACCGGATCGCCTTGGCGGCTGGATCGCGCACGTCATCGTGGATGAGAGGAACTCCCCGATTCGATGCCAGCAACACGGCCGACGACTTGGGCACCTCGATATCGACCGGCGCGCCGATGATCTTCTCGACGTCCTTGATGGTGAGCCCGCTGTTCTTGTCCGTCTGGTTCACCACGATGTGGCGATTGCCGGGCATGAGCCCGACCGTCGAGAGGAGCTCGAACTCTGTCCGGAGCGCCCTTAGGCTCGGCACCCCCATGTTCGTGACGAACACCGCGTCGGTGACGTGCTCGAGCGTGACAAGTGTGTGTTCTCCGAGGCCGGGCGTCGTGTCGATGACGACATATCGGAATGTCGCTCGCAGTCGGTCGATGAGCCTGGCGAGCGCCCCCGGTCGGATCTGGTCACCGAGCTCGGGCGAAGGCGCACTCGCCACGACGAAGAATCCGTCGGCGTGGTGCGTGAGCGTCGTCTTGAGCACGATTTCGTCATCAGCCGCATCGGAAACGGCATCGACGATCGTGCGCTCGGGCTCGAGTGCCAGGGCTGCGGTGATATCGCCGAACTGCAGGTCTGCATCGACGAGAACGACCGAGTTCGGTGAGATCTCGGCGAGTCCCGTCGCGAGGTTGATGGCAATCGTCGTCTTTCCCTGCCCCCCTTTCGGAGCGACGACGGCAATCGCCTCGGTCGGCACGCCCGCCTCGAGCGGCGGAAACTCCCATTCGGGAGGCGCAGGCTCGACGGGGGTGGCCGGGGAGGGC
Organism: Agromyces sp. NPDC057679; assembly: GCF_042799635.1. Classification (NCBI taxonomy): domain Bacteria; kingdom Bacillati; phylum Actinomycetota; class Actinomycetes; order Micrococcales; family Microbacteriaceae; genus Agromyces; species Agromyces sp. NPDC057679. Next base: position 1,226,477 of record NZ_JBHVIK010000001.1, read on the forward strand.
GGCTTAACTCCAGCCTCGAGTTCCGACTCGTCCCATGTGCGCTCGAGATCGGAAAGCGCGATCGAGGCCGGGGCGTCGAAGTCGCCCGTCTCAGCATGCCCGTTTCCGACCAGCCAAGACCCGAGCCGATCGAGCAGTGCGACGGTTGTGTCGTCGGTAGCGTCGGGATTCAGCACCGCATGGAGAGCGAGTTCATCGACCCAGTCTTCAAGGTCCGAACGCTGTTCACGCACGACGATGAGCCCGAGATGCGGGTGCTTCGCGGTGAGGGCCTCGACCAGTCCCTTCGTTTCCTCGTAGTTGAGGACGGGGCCGAGCAGTGCGATGCGGGGAGATTCCGGGATTCTGCTCACCACGGATTCCGGCCCGAACGTCAGGAACTCGCCCGGGATCACGGCAAGCCGATCGCCGAGTAGATCCCGCATTCGGGTCTCGTACTCGGCGGAACGGCTGACCAAGACGTAGGCGGTCACTAGAACGCGTTGCTTCCTGTCACCGGCGAGGTGCCGCTGTTCTCGGTCTTCTCGTTCTCGAGTGTGAGCCACATCTGTGCATAGCTCGCGGCCTCGCCTTCGGTGAACCACACCCACCGCTCGATGTCGTGAGCGCTGAGCGCGATCGTCACCATGATGCTGTCTGCAGACCGCTGCTCTGCCTGCGCTTCCTCTTCGTCGGGCTCAACGGTCACCGCGCCCTGCACCTTCGTCACGAGAACTCCGTGGAAAGCGAACTGGGTGATCGGATTGACGACGTCCTCCTGATCACCTTGCTCGTCCGGATCCACCGTTCCGACGAGCCCGATCTTGTCACCGGCGCGCACCTGGCCACCCACGACGCGGTCGGCCGGCAAGGTGAACGAAATGAGCTGCATCCCGTCGGGAATGACCACATCGCCCCGCGCCGCCAGCTCGAGCGGGTCCACGAATCGCGCCGAGAGCAACTGCTCCCCCGGGAGCACTTCAGCATCAGCGACCAGGCCATCGAGCTCGCCGAGATCGGTGACGTACCCATCGGCGAGGTTCTTCTGCGGAATCGAATCCACCTTGACGAATTCGCCGACCGCAGAGCCCGGGGTGCCCTTCGGAATCGCCTCTTGGACGATGTAGACGTCCGCCATCTCCATGCCTTCGGAGGCGCGGGCATCGGCCCCCCGCACGTACGTGACGATGATGAACGCGCCCAGAGCTGCGAGCACGAGGGCGACGATCGCACCAATGATTCGGGTCTTCATTTCGTCCGGGTCCTATTTGATTCGGGGTGAGTTGTTAGGGCTCACGTGAGTGGTCAGTCGATGAGGGAGGTCACAGGCACGGTCGGCCCGACGAACCAGTTCGGGTTCACCGTTGTGTACTCGATGAATCGCCCGTAGAACGCCAGTGAGCCCCAATCCTTCGGCCTTGTCGGGTCCTTCTTGTTGTCACAGTTGGCGTTGTAGAACGGTTCCGTCTTCGGCGAGCAGTAGTCGACTTGATCGGAGCCGTTGTCCTTGACGTGGATGCCGCTGACCTCGAACACCGCGAATTTGTCGATGCAGTATGTCTTGCCTGCCGGAGGTGTGAGAGGGGCGCAGGCTGTCGCACTGTTGTACACCGGCACATAGATCGTCTTGCCCACGAGACACGCGAACATCTTCTCTTCGTTCGACTTCAGCGAATTCGGCAGCCCCGCGAGGTTGCAACCGAGCTGAGCGACTGCCGCAGCGAGTTCCGCGTTGGAGACCGAGCATTTACCGGTGTTGCCAGTCGTGATCGTAACGAAGTCGTTGAGCGCAACGTCTTTCGAACACGAGGCGGTGCCATCGTCGAGCCAGCCGAAACCACCCGTCTGAAAACCGGGGCAGGTGACGTTATCGATCGGGATCCACGCCACCGTTCCACTCCCGCTCGTGGGAATGCTGCAGTGTCCGATCGCCCAAGGCACCACCGGTCCCTTCGTGCCGGGAACCCACTTCGCGGTCGCGTCGGTGCCGACATCCGACTGGGCGAAGCCGAGGGCCGCAGCAAGGGGGTGCGCCATCTCGAGCGTGGCCGTCGGGACCTTGACGGTGTTGGTCGTGAACGCGAGTACGCCGACCGTCGGCGCGCTCCCGATCAGGTTTCCGCCCGTGACCGTGAGTGCCGCGGTCCTCGCTCCGGCCTGGGCCGACGGCGAGGTGCAATCCGAGTTCTTCGCACAGTACTGAGCGGCCGCGAGTGCACCGGCGTCGGCCGCGTTCTGCAGCTGAGCACGTTCCGAGTACATCGCACCGACATCGACGGCGACCGCGCCGAACCCGATGAGCACGAAGATCATGAGCCCGACCAGTACGGCACTCGCTCCTTGCTCGTCACCCTTGACGCGCCTGATCATCCGATGCATGCCATCTGTCCTTTCGCAGAAAGGGTAGGCCCAAGGACTTGGGTGAAGAAGCCGGTCAGGGTCGGCATCGGGATACTCGCCGTCGTGGTCACAGTCTTAGAGGTCGCAAGCCCTGAGTCGTAGTTCGGGGCTGCGCTATCGCATCCTTGCTTGAGCGTGATGCCTGCGGAGGCGACAGTCCAATCGACCGTAGGCGCTGCTGACTTTCCGACCGCGATCGCAGCGTCTGCGGACCCCGGCGGCGTATCTGCCAGGTGGACCACGTAGTGCCTCGCCGATTCTCGCGCTGCGTTCGACAACGAGACCTGTTGATTAAAGACCCAGCCGAAATCGATGATGCCGAGCAACAGGAAACAGAGCGGCAGCAGTACAAGTGCAAACTCGACTGCCGCCGCTCCGCGTTCACGATCCCTGATCACGTGATCAGTACGCGACTGAGGTCGATCAGGTGGCAGGAGGAGTGTTGCCATTGGTGATCGCGGTGGAGACAGTCTGGAACGCAGCCTGGATCTGTCCACCGAGAGTGAAGACGATGACGACGATGACCGCCGCGATCGCCGCGACGATGAGGCCGTACTCGACCGCGGTCGCTCCTTCGTCATCGGAGCGGAGCGAGTTGATGCGCGCCTGGAGCGCGGCGTATGCCTTCAGCATGAGGGACCCTTCGGGTTATGGGACTCCTGCACTCCCCAGCGGGTGGTGCATCCCGCATGCGGGTACATGCGGTGACATGAAGGTATACAGCGCATTCCAAGCGACCTATGCCCCACTTTGGGGGTGGCATCCGGCGATTGACGCAATGAATGCCGCAGATCGGCCATTTCTCGCGCACGATACGAGAATCTGCCCCCCAGTCTGGGGGTTTTTCGGGGTACAAGAATGGGGTACACGTGTCCCCTGTGTTCGGGGTACACGTGTACCCCGACAACTGAGGACAGCCCTGCGCGGCGGGGCCTCCAGCGTCGCATCCGCCCCGACGAATACGGCGCCGGTCGCCTGCGGCTCAGCCGCCGAAACGGTAGTTCCGCCCCTCAGCCCACCGGCCCCGAAAGCAGTACCGCGACCAGCGCCCCCGCGAGCATCGACGGCCCGAACGGGATCGACCCCCGCAATGTCACCCGTTTCAGCGCGAGCGCCACGAGCGAGACGAGTCCCCCGATCACGAACGCGGCGAGCAGTGCGACGAGCCAGGGCGACAGTCCGAACCATCCGGCGAGCAGGCCGATCACGAGCGCGAGCTTCACGTCGCCCATGCCCATCGACGACGGCGAGATGAGGGCGAGCACGAAGTAGACGGCGAACATCGCCGCACCGCCGGCGAGCGCCCAGAGGAGACGCATCCACTCCCCCGTGGCCCAGGTCGCCGGCACCAGCAGCACCGCCACCGCCGCGAGCGCCGGGAACACCACCGCGTTCGGCAGCCGCTTCTCGACGAGGTCGACGATCGAGAGCACCGTCGCGCACGCGGCGAACGCGAGCAGTGACGGTAGCAGCCAGTCGAGGCCGAACCGCAGGCCGAGCAGCCCGAAGGTCACCGCGGTCGTCACGGCGGCGACCAGCCGCAGCGTGGCGAGCCGCGGCATCCGATCGCCCGTGATCGAACGCACTGACCACGCGGCCAGCGGCCACCAGCCGAGGGCGAAGCCGACCGCCGCGAGGGTGAGCGCGGTCATCGGCGCGAGCATCGGCATGCTGAGCAGCGTAGCGCCGACGCAGTGCGCAGGCGCACCGTCGTTCACAGGGGGAGGGTCAGGGGAGATGGGCCCCGCGACCACCTGCTGTCGACCGGGCCGCTGCGAGCACCGCACCGGTGCCGCCCATGGCCGCCGCGACGAAGCCCAACCCGAGGAACACCCAGACCACCACCAGATTGTCGGTGATAAGCCCGAGCGGGAGGCAGAATGCCGGGATCGCGACGAGCAGCGCCTGCCACCAGGTCGCCCCGAGGAGGAGTGTGATGACGGCGGCGACGGCCACGAGCGCTGCTCCCGTCGCGAATCCGCTGTATGCGGGGGCGAGCTGGTCTGCCGACGGCCCGCCGAAGCGCCAGAGGGCGCGGAACGAGTTCGTGAAGATCAGCCAGACGCCGGAGAGGAACATCAGCATCCACATCACCGTGAGGACGATTCGGAGTGTGCGGAATCGAGGACTGCTCTGCACGGCGGCGGCCGGAGCGGCAACATCGTCTTCGACCCTGCCGAACGTGCGCAAGATCGCACTGGCTGCCCCGACTGAGGCTGCGATCAGACCGATGACACCAACGAGGAGGAACACGAACGGGTTCAGGGCGAACTGCGCGATCGACAGCACCACGACCGGTGCCGCCATCAACACGGCGTGCCACCACCGGGCTCCGATGATCACGGCGACGAGCGCAGCGAGAACGACGAGTACGGCTCCGCCGATGAACGCACCCTCCCACGGCTGCCGGCCGAACGCCCCGAGCATCAGCTGGCTTCCGAGCAGCATGAGGCCGAGCCCGGTGAGCAGCAGCGCCATCCAGAGCACGGTCGACACGACACGCACCGTGAGGCTGAGCCCACCGCGAACGGCGCGACGATCCGTGCGAGGTGCGCTCGAGGCATCCGGCATGCGCCAAGGCAAGCGGACGTCGGGAGGATTCACCAGCCCCCGTTAGCGGGTGGACGGTCTCCGACCGACCGACCGCGCGCTACGCCACGTCGCCGCGCGAGATGTCGACCATCTCGTCGCGGGGCACGACCTTGATGCGCTTGCGCCCCTCGGCCGAGCCCAGCTCCTGCTCGTGCTCGTCGAGGCGGTGCCAGCCGTCGAGGTCGGTCCAGCGGATGCCGCGCGACTCGAGCAGCTCGATCACCGACTCCTCCGACGGCGACTCGGGCCGCCACCAGTTGCCGAGGTCGTTGATGACGTGCTTGATCGTCTCCATCGCATCGGACTTGGTGTGGCCGATGAGGCCGACGGGGCCGCGCTTGATCCAGCCGGTCGCGTAGACGCCGTACATCTGGCGCGCCTCGCCCGTCTCCTTGTCGCGCATGAGCACCTGGCCCTCGTGGTTCGGGATGACGCCGAACTTCTTGTCGAACGGGATGCCCGGCAGCGGCGAACCGAAGTACCCGACCGCGCGGTACACGGCCTGGATCGGCAGCTCGCGGATCTCGCCGGTGCCGACGACCCCGCCGGCGCCGTCGGATTCGGTGCGCTCCCAGCGGATGCCTCCGACGCGCCCGTTGCCGTCGTCGACGATCTCGAGCGGCTTCGCGAAGAAGTGCAGGTGCAGGCGGCGCGACGCCTGGCCGACCTCGCGCTGGCGCCACTGGTTCAGCACCTTGTCGATGACGAACACCTGCTTGTTGCCCGACACGGCCGCGCGGGCGGCGTCATCGTAGTCGAAGTCCTCGTCGTAGACGATCATGTCGACGTCGCGCAGCTCGCCGAGCTCGCGCAGCTCGAGCGGGGTGAACTTCACCGAGGTCGGGCCGCGGCGGCCGAACACGTGCACGTCGGTCACGGGCGAGGCGGCGAGGCCGGCCGCGACGTTCGCGGGGATCTCGGTCGGCATCAGGTCTTCGACGTGCTTCGCGAGGATGCGCGAGACATCGAGTGCCACGTTGCCGTTGCCGATGACCGCGACCTCCTTGGCCTCAAGCGGCCAGGTGCGCGGGAAGTCGGGGTGCCCGTCGAACCAGCTGACGAACTCGGCGGCCCCGTACGAGCCCTCGAGCTCGACGCCCGGGATGTTCAGTGAGGCGTCCTTCACCGCACCGGTCGCGAAGATGACCGCGTTGTAGTGCTTCTTGAGGTCGTCGAGCGTGATGTCCTCGCCGAAGCGCACGTTGCCGAAGATGCGGATGTCGCCGCGGTCGAGCACCTCGCGGAGGGCGGTGATGATGCCCTTGATGCGCGGGTGGTCGGGTGCGACGCCGTAGCGCACGAGTCCGTAGGGGGCGGGAAGGTGGTCGAACAGGTCGATCGACACGTCGAAGTTGCGCTCGGCCTTCAGCAGGATGTCGGCGGCGTAGATTCCGGCGGGACCGGCCCCGACGATCGCCAGCCGCAGCTTGTTCCTCGTCACATCTCTCCTCGTGTTCTCACCTCGGAGACGGCATGCGCGGTCGGCGCGGCCGTCAGCTCTGGCGCTCGACGATCGTCTCGGCGAAACGCGTGAGCGCCTTCTTCACACTTCCTTCGGGCAGCGGGGCGAGCGCCGCGACCGCCTCGGCGGCCCAGCGGTGCGCCTCGGCGAGCGTCGACCGGGTGGCCTCGTGCTCGCGCAGCTCGGCGACGATCGCGTCGACCGTCGCGCGCGACGGCACGATGCGCGAGGCGAGCGTGTTCGTGTCGAGCGGGTCGCCGAGGTCGGCGGTGGCCGCGGTCACGGTGATCACGTCGCGCTCGATGCGGGCGAGCAGGTCGGCGGATGCCTCGTCGGTCTTCGCCAGCTCGGCGAGACGCAGGAGCGGCAGCGTGACGACGCCCGCACGCAGGTCGGTGCCGGGCACCTTGCCGGTCTCCTCGGGCTGCGGCGACAGGTCGATCACGTCGTCGATGAGCTGGAACGCGACGCCGATCTTCTCGCCGAATTCGACGATGGGCGCCTCGAAGGCGGGGTCGGCGCCCGAGAACACGACCCCCGACTGCGCGGCTGCCGCGATGAGCGAGCCCGTCTTGTCGGCGAGCACCTGGATGTAGTGCTCGATCGGGTCGTCGGCCTCGGTCGGGCCGACCGTCTCGTGCAGCTGGCCGAGCACGAGCCGCTCGAAGGTGTCGGCCTGCATGCGGATCGCCCGCTCGCCGAGGCTCGCCATCAGCTGGCTGGCCCGCGCGAAGAGCAGGTCGCCCGTGAGGATGGCGACGGAGTTGCCCCACACCGCGTGCGCGGCGGGCACGCCGCGGCGGCGGTCGGAGTCGTCCATGACGTCGTCGTGGTACAGCGAGCCGAGGTGTGTGATCTCGATCGCCTCGGCGGCGGTGATCACGTCGTCGGTCGCGCCTGCGCCGAGCTGCGCGGTGAGCAGGGTGAGCATCGGGCGCACCCGCTTGCCGCCGGCTTCGAGCAGGTAGCGCGTGGAGACGTCGGCGATGGAGTCGGCGAACTGCACCTCGCGGACGAGGCCGGACTCGACGCGTTCGATGCCGTCGTCGATCGCCCGCGCCATGGCCTTGTCGGCGGCGGACGCGAAGACCCGCTCGCTCAGACCCAGGTTGGCGGCGAGCGCGGAGCCGCGACGGGCGACCGGGTGGCTCGGATTCACGTCTCCCAGCCTACCTGTGCCCGCATGCGGGCCCGTGTCAGCGACGGCGAACGGATGTCACGGGCTTCGCCCTGACGGCTGGTCTCGATACGCGTGCTCCTGCGTCGCGCCGCTACTCGACCGGCGAGGCGGCGAGCGGCTTGCGGCCGCGGTGCAGGGCGACGACGCCCATCGTGAGGTTGCGCCACGCCACGCCGGTGTAGCCGGCCTCGCGGATCCACGCGGCGAGCTCGGGCTGGGCGGGCCAGGCGTTGATCGACTCGTTCAGGTACTCGTAGGCGGTGTCGTTCGAGCTCGAGAGCTTCACGAGCGGCGGCATCACGTACTGCTGGTAGACGTTGTAGCCGAAGCGCACGAAGGCGACCGGCGGCTTCGAGAACTCGCAGATCACGAGCCGGCCGCCGGGCTTCGTCACGCGGAAGAACTCGGCGATCGCCCGCTTCGGCTCGTTGACGTTGCGCAGGCCGAATGAGATCGTGACGGCGTCGAAGGAGTCGTCGTCGAAGGGCAGCTTCGTGGCGTCGGCCTCGACGAAGACGAGGTTCGGCACGTGCGCCTGCCTGCGGCGGCCGACCTCGATCATGCCCGGCGAGAAGTCGGCGGCGACGACCGAGGCGCCCGACTTCGCGAGGCTCGCGCTCGAGGTGCCGGTGCCGGCGGCGACGTCGAGGATGCGCTCGCCCGGCTTCGGGTCGACCGCGCGCGTCGTCGCGACCCGCCAGAGCGGGGCGTTGCCGACCGAGAGCACGTTGTTGGTGCGGTCGTACGCGGCGGCGACGCGATCGAACATCGCCGACACCTCGCGGGGGTCCTTGCCGAGGTCTGCGCGGGTCATCCCTCGATTCTACCGGGGCGCCCCCGCCGATCGGCCGGGCGTGATCGCCCGGATGCGCCTACCCGCCGAACGCCTCGACGATCGGCCGGAACTTCATGTCGGTCTCGGCGAGCTCGTCGGCGGGCACCGAGTCATGCACGATGCCGCATCCGGCATACGCGGTGACCGTGCCGTCGAGGTCGACCTGCGCGCAGCGCAGCGCGATCGCCCACTCGCCGTCGCCGTCGCCGTCGACCCAGCCGACGGGGCCGGCGTAGCGACGGCGATCGAAGCCCTCGAGTTCGAGGATCGCGCGCAGCGCGACCTTGCGGGGCGTGCCCGCGACGGCGGCCGTCGGGTGCACGGCCTTCACGAGGTCGAGCGAGTTCGAGCCGTCGCCGAGCGTGCCCTTGAGGTCGGTCGCGAGATGCCACAGGTTCGGGAGCTGCAGCGTGAACGGTTCGGGGCTCGTGTCGAGCCGGGTCGTGTGCGGCTCGAGCCGCTGCACGGCGCTCGCGACGGCGAGCGCGTGCTCGGCGAGGTTCTTCTCGCTGGCCGCGAGCGCGGCGGCGTGATCGCGATCGGATGCCTCGCCGGCGCCCCGCGGCGCCGTCCCCGCCAGCACGCGCGCCGAGACGGTGCCGTGGTCGACGCGAACGAGCGTCTCGGGGCTCGCGCCGATGAGGCCGTCGACGGCGAAGACCCAGGTGTCGGGGTAGTCCTCGGCGAGCCGGTTGATGGTGGCTCGCAGGCCGGCGTCGTCGCTCAGCGTGCCGACGAGCTGCCTTGCGAGCACCGCCTTCTCGAACTCGCCGGCATCGATGCGGCGCACCGCCTCGGCCACGGCCGACTCGTAGGCCTCGGGCGGCAGCGAACCCGGTTCGAACGCGACCCGCGGCACCTGCCGCTTCGGCGCCGGCTCGGGGATGGTCACCTCGGCGGGCGTCTCGAAGCCGATGCGGGTCACCCAGGCGCGGCCGTCGCGGCGGCCGATGACCAGCTCGGGCACGATGAGCACGCTCGTCGCCGCCGACTCGTCGGCGAACGCGAACGCGCCGAATGCGACGAGGCCCGTGCCGGGCAGGCCGACGCGGTCGTCGATGTCGGCGGCGGCGGCGATCGAGGTCCATGCCGACGCGGCGTCCTCGATGCGAGACGCGCCCGACGACTCGATGCGCAGCACTTCGCCGAGTCCGACGATGCCCTCGCCGCGGCGCATCCAGACGAGCGGGTGCCGCGGATCGGTGCGCGGAATCAGCGGTTCGGTCTCATCGACGGCCACCGTCCTGACGACGAGGCGCGCCGGGGCGTGCGTCTGACTCACCGCACCAGCCTACGCTCGACCGGCTGGAGGTCAGCTCGCGGCGAGGCGCGCCTGCTGCTCGGCCACGTCGTAGTCGGCTGTCGGCCAGCTGAGCTCCATCGCCTCGAGGGCGTCGATGAGCAGGTGCTGCACCGCGAGCCGCGCATACCACTTGTGGTCGGCGGGAACGACGAACCACGGGGCATCCGGCTTGGAGGTGCGGTCGAAGACGTGCTGATACGCCTCGCGGTACGCGGGCCAGAGCAGGCGCTCGTCGATGTCGCCGGGGTTGAACTTCCAGTGCTTGTCGGGGCGCTCGAGTCGCTGCTGGAGTCGCTGCTTCTGCTCGTCGGCCGAGATGTGCAGCATGACCTTGATGACGGTCGTGCGGTTCGCGACCTGCCCGCGCTCGAACTCGTTGATCGCGTCGTAGCGGCGCTCGATCTCCTCGGGCGGGGCGAACTCGCGCACGCGGCCGATCAGCACGTCCTCGTAGTGCGAGCGATCGAAGACGCCGATCATGCCGGGGCCGGGCGTCTCCTTGCTGATGCGCCAGAGGAAGTCGTGCCCGAGCTCCTCCTCGGTGGGCTTCTTGAAGGCCACCAGGTGCACGCCCTGCGGGTCGACCGACCCCATCACGTGCTTCACGATGCCGCCCTTGCCCGCCGTGTCCATCGCCTGGAGCACGAGCAGGATGCGCCGCTTGTGGCCGCCCATGCGACTGCCCGCGAAGAGCTGCTCCTGCAAATCGGCGAGGATGTCGGCGCCTTCGGCGAGCGCCGTCTTCGCTTCGCGCTTGCCGCCGTCGAACCCCGGGTGCGACCGCGGGTCGACGTCGGCCAGGTCGAACCCCTCACCGACGCGGAGGAGGTCGGCGGGGTCGGCGGTCCAGAACGATTCGCGGCTCATGGCGTCCCCCTCTGCAGCGGCGCGCGCCGCGATGCTCCTCACATCCTGCCGAGCCCGGAGGCGACGGGCAAGGCCCCTCACCGTGCGCATTACGTCACTGATACGCGCCTGGCATCACCGATGCCGCACGCGGATCAGTGACGTAACGGTGCGCAGGACGGCGGCCGACGGCAGTGGCGGCGAATGGGCGAGACGCGGCGGGCCGCACCGGCGAGCGCTGCGGCGGTCAGCGTTCGCCGTCGGTCACCGCGGCAGCGGAACCTCGAGGATCGTCGGTCCGTCGATGCGCGTGCCGAGCGCCTCGTCGAGTTCGGCGCGGGTCGTCGCCCGCGAGTACGTCCAGCCGTACGCCGCGGCGAGCGCCGCGAAGTCGACCTGCTGGGGCGTGAACTGCACCCGGTCGAAGGCGTCGGCGGGCGCGGTGCCGGCGACCTCGAGCGCGTCGAAGATGGTGCCGCCGCCGTCGTTGCCGACGATGAGCAGCAGCCGCGGACGGGTCTCGCCCGCGCCGAGCAGCAGCGAGCCGACGTCGTGCAGCAGGGTGAGGTCGCCGATGAGGGCGCGGGTCGCCCCGGCCGACGCGACCGCCGAGGCCGGGCGGGCTGCGACGGTGCGCTCGACGGCTTCGGCGTGCGCGAGCTCCGCCGCGAACCCGGTGGCCGAGCCCGGCACGGCCGACTCGCCGGCCGCGGGTGCCCGATCATGCTCGGACGCACGGGATGCCTCCGCCTCGGGGGCGTGCGCGGGGGCATCCGCCTGGCTCGCGATCGCGATGCCGAGTGCGGTGGCGACCGTGCCGTCGATGCCGGCGAGGCCGCGGTTGGCGTGCGCGGCGATACGTCGGCCGGGCACGGCCCGGTCGGCGTCGCGGATGAGGCGGGACGCCCCGAACACGAGCCGGTCGTGCGGCCACGTCGCACCCCAGATGGCGTCGACGAGCATGCGGCGCGTGATCGGTGCGCGGGCGGCGGCGAGCTGGGCGCGCATGAACTCGCGGTGGAGCTCGACGTCGCCGACGTGCCCCGTCTCGTCGATGCCCTCGGCGACGGCGGGTGCGGCCGGCGGTAGGCCCGACTCGACGATGATGCGGCTCGCGTGCACCCAGCGGCGCACCCAGGCGCGCTCCTCGGCGGTCTGCGGTGCGGCGGGGGTGACGGGATCGGCGTGGACGGCGCGCTCGAACCGGCGAACGCGTCGGCCGGGGTTGAACCACTCGATGCCCGACGGCGCGACCACGATCGTCTCCACGTCGTCGCGCTGCACGAGCGCGGGCACCTCGCGTGACAGCGTCGGATGCCCGAACACCACGACCCGCTCGACCGCGTCGCCGAAGCCGGGCTCGCGCAGCAGCTCGCGGTACGCGACCACGAGGTTCGGCCCGAAGTGGGCGCCGCTCGTGACCTCCGCCGCGAGCGGCCAGTCGCCGTCGCGGGCGAACGCCTCGGCCTCGGGGCCGGCACCCGCACCGGCGACGACGAGGGTGCGCGGTCCGCGGGCGATCAGTGCGCCGGATGCCCCATGGTCGACGTGCTCCTCCCCCGCCTCGCTGCCGCCCTGCGGATCGTGGGCCGCCCCGGTTCGGCCGAGAGCGGCGAGCTGGGCCGCCTCGATCGGCGACGAGAGCGGCTCGCGCAACTGGACGTTGAGGTGCACGGGCCCCGGACCGGGGTGGGCGATGGGCGCGCCGTCGGCGTCGCGACCGAGGGCCGCGGCGACGACCTCGCGAGCGAGCCTCGCCGCCGTGTGCGCCTCACCGGGAGCCCCCTCGGGCGGGGTGACGTCGCGCTCGAGGCGCACCGCACCCGCGAAGATGCCGGGCTGCATGGTGGTCTGGTTCGACCGGATGCCGCGCAGCTCCGCCGGCCGATCGGCCGTGAGGAGCACGAGCGGCACGCCGGCGTGATGCGCTTCGAGCACCGCGGGGTGCAGGTTCGCGACGGCGGTGCCCGAGGTCGTCACGACGACCGCCGGACGACCCGATTCGATCGCGAGCCCGAGCGCGAGGAATCCGGCACCCCGCTCGTCGATCCGCACGTGCAGGCGTACGAGCCCCTGCCGCTCGAACTCGGCCGCGGCGAGCGCGATCGCCTGCGAACGCGAACCGGGAGCGACGACGACGTCGAGCACCCCCGCACGCACGAACTCCTCGAGCAGGGCGACTGAGAACGCGGTGGCCGGAGCCGTCGGCGCGGTGGGCACCGACGGGCCGGTCGGTGCCGTCGGCACCGGCTCAGGCATTCGGGCGGGGCGACGGGCCGGTCTCGCCGGGGGCGTCGGGGTTGTCGGGTCGCTTGCCGGGTTCGGCCTTGTGACCGGCGCCGGGGCCGCCGGCGGAGGCATCCGTCTCGCCGTCGAGCTCGGCGAGCTCTTCTTCGAGCCGGCGGATGCGCTCGGCCTGCACGGCGTCGTCGCCGAGGCGACGCAGGAACTCGGTGTCGTCGTCGGGGGCCACGGTGCGGTTGCGGCCGGCGGGACGGTTCAGCGAGCCGCCGCGACCGACGAAGAACCAGAGCAGGCCGCCGATGACGGGCACGAAGAGGATCACGACGATCCACCAGCCGCGCTTCAACCCTCGGATGCGCAGCCGGTCGAGCAGCGCGCAGTCGACGACCGCGTAGACCGTGAAGATCACGACAGCGATGCCGAGTCCGAAGAGCAGTCGGGCCATGGTGCCAGTCTAGGCTCGCAGGGTCACGGCTGGCTGGGAGCCGCCCCCAGACACCCCGCCTACACTGTCAGGGTGAAATCCGTGCCCGTCTGGATCTGGTACACGGCGATTCGAGTCCTCCTCTTCGCCGTGCCGCTCGCCGTCCTCCTGATCGCCGGGGTCACCCCATGGATCGCGGCGCTCGTCGCCGCGGTGTTCGGATTCAGCGCCTCCCTGCTGTTCCTGCGCCGCCCCCGCGAGTCGATGTCGAGCGAGCTCTACGCCGCACGCCACCGCGAGAAGCCGGTCGTGCGCGAAGACGACGAGGCCGAGGACGCGGCGATCGCCGCCGCGTCCGAGCCCGCCGCCGAGAACCCGGTCAAGCCCGCCGCGGAGTAGTCGTCGCGCCGCTCCCGCATCCGACGCGTCAGAGCGCGAAGGCGAGCCCGAGCCCGACGCCGTAGAGCAGCGCCGTGATGCTCGTGAGCTGCAGCGCGAGGATGAGCTCACGCGGCGTCTTCGCCGTCAGCACGATGATGCAGGCGGGCAGCGCGGCGAGCAGTGCGAAGAGCACGAGCCATGCGGTCGGGTAGAAGAACGCGAAGAACACGGCGATGCCGAACGGCACGAGCGCGAACAGCACGAACAGGATGCGCCCCGCGATCGGCCCGATGAGCACGGCGAGCGTGCGCTTGCCCGCGACCCGGTCCTGGTCGACGTCGCGCAGGTTGTTCGCCATGAGCACGGCGCACGCGAGCAGGCCGACGCCGACGCCGCCGAGCCAGGCCTCGAAGTTCACCGTGAGGGCCTGCACGAACGCCGAGCCCGCGGTCGCGACGATCCCGAAGAAGATGAACACGAACAGCTCGCCGAGCCCCGCGTAGCCGTACGGCCGCTTGCCGCCGGTGTAGAACCAGGCCGCGACGATCGCGGCTGCGCCGACGGCGATGAGCCACCACTGCTGCGTGATGACGACGAGCGCCAGCCCGGCGAGCGCCGCGAGCGCGAAGAACGAGAGGGCGACGACGAGCACGTGCCGCGGGTTCACGGCACCCGAGGCGGTGAGCCGCGCTGGCCCGACCCGGTGGTCGTCGGTGCCGCGCACGCCGTCGGAGTAGTCGTTCGAGTAGTTGACGCCGATCTGCAGGGCGAGCGCGACGACGAGGGCGAGCAGCGCACGCGCCGGATGCCACGCCCCCTCGGCGATCGCGATGACCCCGGCTCCCGTGCCGAGCGCGACGGGCGCGATGGCGAGCGGGAGCGTGCGCAGGCGCGCACCCGAGATCCAGTCGGCGGCGGTCGCGGGGCCGGCCGCACCGGCGGGGGCGGCGACGCGCGGGCTCGCGGCCTTCGCGGGGTTGCCCGATCGGCCGTGCGTGCGCGAACGCTTCGCGAGGTCGTCGGCGGGATTCATCCGTTGGGGTTTCGGGCGTGCCACATGGCCATGCTAGTTCGGCACCCTATGGCCCCGCTGGTGGGGGCGCAGGGGCCGCGAGCCGGGGGCCGGAGCGCTCAGCGCACCTCCCGGACGGCGTCGAGGTAGCGCGCCACGACCTGGAGCTCGTCGACCGTGAAGCCCTCGTGCACCCGCTGCATGCCCTCGAGGATCTCGCGGTACGGGTCGTCCTCGCCGCCGCCCCCGGCGCCGGGCAGGGCACCGGCGCGCAGCTGCACGACCACCCGGCGTCGGTCGTGCGGGTCGGTGGAGCGCTCGATGTAGCCCTGCTTCTCGAGCCGGTCGAGCACGCGGGTCGTGGTGCTGGTCGGCAGGCCGGTCTGCTGGCTCACCTCCCCAGCCGTCATCGGCGCACCGTTGCGCGCGAGGTAGCCGAGCGCCTGCAGGTCGACCACGCTCACGCCCATCGACCGGGCGACGCGCTCGTTGGTCATGACCGAGGAGGCGATCACGAGCTGGAGCAGGTCGACGATGCGCGTGGTGACCTCGGCCTTGCTTGACATCGTGGCGACACCCTCCTACTCTTCCCATTGTGGGAATGTCCCACATTGGGACTATACCGTTCCGGTACGAATTCAGTCTATGAAAGGGCGGCCGACATGACCACCGCACCCCGCCGAGGCCTCGCTGTCGGCATCCTCCTGTTCGCCTCGTTCATGGACCTGCTCGACGTCACCATCGTGCAGGTCGCGCTGCCGTCGATCGGCAGCGATCTCGGGGCGACCGAGACCCAGCTCGAATGGATCGTGAGCGGCTACATGCTCGCCTTCGCCGTCGCCCTCATCACCGGCGGGCGGCTCGGCGACCTCTTCGGCCGCCGCCGGGTCTTCCTCATCGGCGTCGCCGGCTTCACCCTCGCCTCCGCCGCCGCGGCCGCCGCCTGGTCCGGCGAGGTGCTCGTCGCCACCCGCATCCTGCAGGGGCTCTTCGCGGCGCTCATGGTGCCGCAACTGCTCGCGACCGTGCAGGCGTTGTTCACCCCGCGCGAGCGGGCCCCGATGTACGGGCTCATCGGCGGCGTGAGCGGCCTCGCCGCGGTCGTCGGGCCCGTGCTCGGCGGCTGGCTCATCGACGCCGACCTGTGGGGGCTCGGCTGGCGCACGGTGTTCCTCATCAACATCCCGGTCGGCATCGCCATCTTCGTGCTCGCCGCGCTCATCGTGCCCGAGACGCGCTCGCCCCGGCCGATGCGTCTCGACCTCGCGGGCGTCGTGCTGCTCAGCGGCGTCGTGCTCGCCGTCATGGTGCCCCTCGTCGAGGGCCGGTCGCTCGGCTGGCCGGCCTGGCTCTGGGCGCCGGTCGCCGCGGGCGCGGTGCTGCTCGCCTGCTTCGTGCTGCACGAGCGCCGGCGCATGCGTCGCGACGGTTCGGCGCTGCTGCCGATGCCCCTCTTCGCCGACCGCGGGTTCTCGGCGGGCATCGTCACCCAGGCCGCGTTCCAGGGCTCGCTCAACGCGTTCACCCTGCCCTTCATCGTCTACCTCCAGGTCGGGCTCGGACTCGACGCCCTCACCGCGGGCCTCAACCTCCTCGCGTTCAGCCTCGGCGCGCTCGTCGGCACGGGCGTGGTCATCCCGCTCGTCGCGCGAGTCGGCAAGGTCCTCGTGACGTTCGGCTCGGCGCTGCTCGCGGTCGGGGTGCTGTGGGTGTTCGCCGTCGTCGCCGACACGGGCGCCGCGTTCACCGGCTGGGCCGCGCTCTGGCCGATGCTGGTCTCCGGCGTCGGCCTCGCCTTCCTCGTGATCCCGCTCGTCGACGTCGCACTGGCCACCGTACCCGTGGCCGACGCCGGAGCCGCGTCGGGCACCTACAGCACCTTCCAGCAGCTCGGGGCGGCGGCGGGCGTCGCCGTCTCGACCACGGCGTTCTTCGGCGTGGTCGGCGACGACTGGAGCCGGGAGCACGTGCTCACCGCCCTGCAGGCCTCGGTCTGGATCGCCGTTGCCGGCTTCGCGATCGCCGCGCTCTCGAGCCTCCTGCTCCCGCGACGCAGCGAGGTGCAGGCGCACCTCGACGAAGCTCGGCGCTTGGCCGAGGCCGATGTCGAGGTCGCCGCCGACGTGGAGGTCGCCGGCGATGCACCGGCCGGCGCCTCGGTCGGCGCAGCAGCCCCGCCCGCGCGCTGATCGGGTCGGACGCTCAGCCGCCCGCGGCGCGCGCGGCGGCGGCGAGCGCCCGCCGGTCGGGCTTGCCCGAGGCCAGCACGGGCCAGGGATCGGCGACCACGAGCCGCACCGGCCTCGCGGCCGGGCCGAGGCCCGAGGCATCCGTGCCCTCGCGAAGGCGGGCGAGCGCGGACGCCTCGTCGCCGACGCCCGCGCCGACGACCACCGCCGCGCGCTCGCCCCACTCGGCGTCGGGCACGGCGACGACGACGGCCTCGCCGAAGCCGTCGAGGCGGCGCACCGCGCGCTCGACCTCGCCGAGCACGACCTTCACCCCGCCCGAGATCATGACGTCGTCGGCGCGCCCGCGTACCCGCAGCCGGCCGGTGCCCGGGTCGAGCTCGCCGAGGTCGCCCGTGCGGTACCAGCGGGTGCCGCGCTCGGCGACGAAGTCCGTGGCCGTGCGCTCGGGGTCGTCGAGGTAACCCTCGGCGAGGCTCGACCCGCTGAGCTCGATGCGCCCGTCGACGAAGCGGATGCGGGTGTCGCCGATCGGCGCTCCGTCGTACACGCAGCCGCCGGCGGTCTCGCTCGAGCCGTAGGTGCGCACCACGCGCACCCCTGCCGCGTCGGCGCGCTCGGCCAGGGCCGGGGCGAGCGCCTGCCCGCCGACGAGCACCGCGTCGAAGGAGCGCAGCGCCGCCCCCACGAACGCGTCGCGCTCGGCCGCGTCGAGCAGCCGCGCCAGCTGCGTCGGCACGAGGGAGGTGTAGTGGGGCACGTGGTCGTGCATGCGAGCGGATGCCTCGGCGAACGCCGCCGGATCGAACCCGCCGGCCGGCAGCGCCACGGTCTCGGTGCCGGCGACGAGCCCCCGCACGATCACCTGCGCGCCCGCGATGTAGTGGCCCGGCAGGGCGAGCAGCCACTGTCCGGTGCTGCCGAGCGCGTCGTGCGTGGCGTCGGCGCTCGCGACGAGCGCGTCGGCCGAGAGCAGCACCCGCTTCGGGGCGTCGGTCGAGCCGCTCGTCTCGACGACGAGCGCGACCCGGTCGTCGACCTCCGACGCGGGGCGGTCGGCACCGCCGGCGCCCGCGGCAGCGACCTCGGGCACCGGCCACACGGCCGGCCCTCCGTCGAGCGCCGCGGCGAGCGCACGGGTCAACTCGGAGACATCCGTCGCGGTCACCCTGATGAGCGGTTTCACGACCGCCCCCGACACCGGCAGTGCCGGTTCGCCGTAACCGGCATCAGTAGTGCCACGGGTACGGGCCCCAGTCGGGGTCGCGCTTCTCGAGGAACGCGTCGCGGCCCTCGACCGCCTCGTCGGTGCCGTACGCGAGCCGCGTCGCCTCGCCGGCGAAGACCTGCTGGCCGACCATGCCGTCGTCGACCGCGTTGAACGCGAACTTCAGCATGCGGATCGCCGTCGGCGACTTCGTGAGGATCGTGCGGGCCATCGCGATGGCCTCGCGCTCCAGCTCGGCGTGCGGCACGACCCGGTTCACGGCGCCCATCTCGTAGGCGCGGTCGGCCGAGTACTCCTCGGCGAGGAAGAACACCTCGCGCGCGAACTTCTGCCCGATCTGGCGGGCGAAGTACGCCGAACCGTAGCCGGCGTCGAACGAGCCGACGTCGGCGTCGGTCTGCTTGAAGCGTCCGTGCTCGCGGCTCGCGACGGTGAGGTCGCAGACCACGTGCAGCGAGTGACCGCCGCCCGCCGCCCAGCCGGGCACGACCGCGATGACGACCTTCGGCATGAAGCGGATCAGCCGCTGCACCTCGAGGATGTGGAGCCGGCCGACGGCCGCCTGCCCCTCCCCCGAGACGACGGCGGTCTCGGCGTCGGAGTACTTGTAGCCGTCACGGCCGCGGATGCGCTGGTCGCCGCCCGAGCAGAACGCCCAGCCGCCGTCCTTCGCGCTCGGGCCGTTGCCCGTCAGCAGCACGACGCCGATGCGGGGGTTCGTGCGCGCGTCTTCGAGCGCACGGTAGAGCTCGTCGACCGAGTGCGGGCGGAACGCGTTGCGCACCTCGGGCCGGTCGAACGCGATGCGCGCGATGCGCCCGTCGAGCGAGTGGTGATAGGTGATGTCGGTGAAGGACGCGCCTGCGGGAGCCGCGGCCCACTCGCTCGGATCGAACAGTTCGGAGACCTCGGCACTCATGGCTCAAGCCTATTCCGCGGGGCCTCCGAGCATGCGGGCGACGACGGGGACGACAGCGGTCACGCCGACCAGGATCGCCCACACGACGGGGATGCCCGCCGCGATGACGAGGAGGACGCCGCCGATCCCGATCGCGAGGTTGCGGCCCGTCGACTCGGGACGGACCTCGCTCGCAGTGAGCCCCAGCTCGTCGATCCCCGCAGCAGTCATCCCTCCACCCTAGGCGTCCGAGCGGAGCCGAGGCCGGGCGATCAGGGAATTCGGACCCGCTCAGGCGGCCGGGGCTCCGCGGCCGGCGAGCACCCGGAGTGCGGTCGCAGTGCTCGTGCCGAGCAGCACGAGCCCCGAGCCCACCCCCGCGATCAGCTGCACGAGCGGGGCATCGTGCGTCGTGACGGCGAGCGCCATCCCGACGACGCCGAGCGTCGTCATCACCGCCCCGATGACGATCAGCTCGCGCTGCCCGCGCACCCACCACCTCGCGAAGGCCAGGAAGTGCAGACCGACGACGAGCGCGATCCACGCGACGTTCGCGGCGGGCTCGACGCGGTTGAACACGGCCAGGCCGCCGAAGAGGAGCACCGCCTCGATCGCCACGATCACCCAGAAGGCGAGATGCGAGCGAGCCCGGTCGCGTTCGGGCGGGCGCTGCCCGCGCCGGATGGTCACGACGAACCCGGCCAGCACGGCCGCCGCTGCGAGGACCGCGAGCACGGTCGCGATGAGCTGCAATGGCTCGCCCAGGAGCCCGCTGTTCACCGAGACGAACACCGCACCGAACGAGGCGCCGATGAGATGACCGGGATAGACGCCGCTCGCCACGGCCGTTCGAGGGGGCGGCGAGGTGGTCGATCGATCCGTCGGCATGCTCACCCGACCGAACCTAGGGCACCCCGCATCGTCGGGGCACGAACACGCCGCCCGGTGCCAGACTGGGCTCATGTCGCCCGCCGCACGCCCCGAGCTCGACGAACTGCTCGCCACCGCCCGCGTCGTCGCACTGCCGCTCGTGACGCGGTTCCGCGGCATCGACGTGCGCGAGGCCATGCTCATCGAGGGCCCGCAGGGCTGGACCGAGTTCAGCCCCTTCGCGGAGTACGACGACGAGGAGGCATCCGCCTGGCTCGCCGGCGCGATCGACTTCGGCTGGAACGCCCCGCCCCAGCCGCTCCGCGACCGCATCCCCGTGAACGCGACCGTGCCCGCGGTCGATCCCGACAGCGTGCCCGCCGTGCTCGCCCGCTTCCCGGGCTGCCGCACGGCGAAGGTGAAGGTCGCCGGCTCCGACCAGACCCTCGCGCAGGACGTCGCGCGCGTGCGGGCCGTGCGCACTGCCCTCGGCCCAGAAGGGCGGGTGCGGGTCGACGCGAACGGCGGCTGGAACATCGACGAGGCCGAGCACGCCATCCACGCCCTCGCGCCGTTCGACCTCGAGTACGTCGAGCAGCCGTGTGCGACGGTCGACGAGCTCGCCGAGATCCGCCGGCGCACGAAGTACATGGGCATCCCGATCGCGGCCGACGAGAGCGTGCGCCGTGCCGACGACCCGCTCGCGGTCGCCGAGGCAGGCGCCGCCGACCTGCTCGTGATCAAGGCACAGCCGCTCGGCGGGATCCGCCGGGCGCTCGACATCGTCGGGCGCACCGGCCTGCCCGTCGTCGTGTCCAGCGCGCTGGACACGAGCGTCGGGCTCGCGATGGGCGCGCACCTGGCCGCGGCGGTCCCGTCGCTCGAATTCGACTGCGGCCTCGGCACGGCGTCACTGCTCGCCGCGGATGTCACGCGCGCACCCCTCGCGCCCCGCGACGGGTCGATCCCGGTCGTCCGCGTCGATCCCGACCCCGGGCTGCTCGACCGCTATGCCGCACCGCCCGAGCGCGTCGACTGGTGGATCGAACGCCTGGGGCGCTGCCACGCGGTGCTCGGCGAGGAGCCCGTCGGCTGACCTTTCCGACTCGGCACCCGACGCCGCTCGCCGGCGCGGTCAGCCCGTGATCGTCGCCCGGTCGAGGTACGCGGTGATCGCGTCGCGGTTCTTGGAGAGGCATCCGATGCGCTGCTCGAGCTGCGCCCGGCGCGCCGCGAGCGACTCGGCGAGCGCCCGCTGGATGACGGGGGTCTCGGGGTCGGACACGCTCGCGAGGCACGGCGTCATGTCGAGGATGACCGCGGTGGGGATACCGGCATCGATGAGGTCGCGCACCTGCCCGACGCGTTCGACGGCCCCGTCGGGGTAGTCGCGGTAGCCGTTGCTCTCACGGGTGGAGGAGATGAGCCCCTGTGCTTCGTAGTACCGCAGCAGGCGGGTCGAGACCCCGGTCTGCGAGGCGAGTTCGCCGATGCGCATGACACCTCCTGAAATCGACTTGACCTTAACACTAGTGTCAAGGTTCGACACTGGCGACATGGCTTCTCCGATCACCGCCTCAGCACCCGTCGTCGACGCGCCGTCGCGCACCCGACTGCCCGTCAACGGCCTCCTCGCACTCGCCTCGATCGTGTTCGTCGGCGTCGTCACCGAGATCCTGCCCGCCGGCCTCTTGCCGCAGATGAGCGCCGACCTCGGCGTCTCGCAGGCGCAGATCGGCTGGCTCGTCGCCGCGTACGCCGTGACCACGGCCGTGACCGCCATCCCCCTGACCGCGCTCACCCGCGCGGTGCCCCGCAAGCGACTGCTGCTCTCGCTCGTGGTGGGCTTCGCCCTCGTCAGTGGGGTGACCGCGATCGCGGGCGACTACACGACCATCCTCGTCGCGCGCACGATCGGCGGAATGCTCGCGGGCCTGCTCTGGGCGATCGCGGCCGGTTACGCGATGCGCATGGTCGAGCCCGAACACTCGGGTCGCGCGCTCTCGATCGCGATGGTCGGCACGCCGCTGGCGTTCGCGTTCGGGCTGCCGATCGCGACGACGCTCGGTTCGCTGCTCGGCTGGCGCGCGGCGTTCGCGGTGCTCGCGGGCCTCGCGCTCGTGCTCGCCGTCTGGGCGGCGATCGCACTGCCCGGATTCCCCGGAGAACGGGCCGGGTCGCGTCCGGGGCTCGGCACCGTGCTCCGTCTGCCCGGACTCGTCGCCGTGCTCGCCACGACCGCCGCCTTCGTGCTCGCGCACAACGTGGCGTACACCTACATCGCCCCGCTCGCGGTGGCGTCGGGCCTCGACCGGCACCTCGACGTCGTGCTGCTCGTGTTCGGCGTGTTCGCCGTGGCCGGCGTGCTCGTCTCGGGGGCGCTCGTCGACCGGCATCTCCGCGCGATGGTGCTGATCGCCGCGGTCGCGCTCGGCATCGCGATGCTCGCGATCGGATTCTTCTCCGCGCAGCCCGTGGTCGTCTACGGCGCGGTCGCGCTCTGGGGCGTCGCGTACGGGGGCGCACCGACCCTGCTGCAGTCCGCGCCGGCCCGCATCGCGGGCAGCGCCGCCGACGTCGCGCAGTCGATGGTCGTCGCCACCTGGAACGGCTCGATCGCGCTCGGCGCGTTCGTCGGCGGGATGGTGCTCGATGCTGCGGGTGTCGGCGCCCTGCCGTGGATCGCGCTGGCGCTCGTCGCCGTCGCCGCGCTCATCGCCGCGACCTCGCGCGCGGCGTTCGCTCCGCTCGACTGAGCGCCGGTGCCGAGCGACGTCCGGCTCCCTGCACTGGGGGTCGTCCGACGGGGTCCGACCGACCCGCATCAGGGCGAGCACGGATGCCGCGCACCCTCGCCGGGACGACCGTGGGGTTCGAGCGCGCCGCCCAGGCGTGCCTCGAACCCACCCGAAGGGAATCACATGTCCAAGCGGACCATGACCAACATCACGGCGGGCGTCGCGCTCGCCGCGGCGGGCGTGCTCGCCACCGGCGCCGGCGCCTACGCGCACGAGTGCTTCAACCCGAACCGCTCCGAGCAGGGCAACGCCGGGGCGTCGAACTCCCAGACGTGGCTCACCGTGCACGTCGAAGAGCTCACCTTCGGCCTCCCCGAAGCCGACGCCGAGTGCGTGCTCGACGCCTACGCGGCGACCGGCGCGCCGACCTCGTTCACGATCAAGATCAAGGGCGCGAACGGCTCGGGCGGCACGATCGGCGCCAACAACCCGAACCGCGACGTCAAGGCCGCCGACGGCAAGGGCATCGACGAGATCTTCGCCGCCCACGGCGACGACATCGTCGGCAGCTTCATGTCGTGCGGGGTCGAACTCCCGTTCCCGGTCTGACGCCGGTCGACCTTCCCGGCGAACGCCTGCAGGCCGCACTCCGACACTGATCCGCCCAGCGGCTCAGTGTCGGAGTGCGCCGACCGGCGGCGCCGCCCGGCCCACCGATCCGTCGCAGAAGGTCGGTCACCGCTTGAGGGACCGACCATCCGCGACGGCTCGAGTGCCGGTACGGGCTACCAGAGCAGGATCGGCACCGGCACCGTCCGGGTGTCGGCGAAGCCCTCGTCGCCCGTGAAGACCGCATGCACGAGGTGCAGGCCGCGGCCGAGCTTCGGCAGCTTCAGGTTCACCCGGCCCTTGTCTTTCGCGGTCAGCGAGACCTCGGCGAGCTTCGTTCCGCCCTCGTACACCGCGAACGTGCCCGTCGGCGTCGAGCCGTCGAGCGCGACGACCTTCGCGACGTACTTCACGGCCGAGCCGGCCTTCGCGACGAGCTTGTCGGGCGCGCCGAGGGCGAACGTGGCGACCGCGGGCGGCGGCTGCTCGTCGACCAGCACGGCGACGCTGCGGGCGGGCACGGTGACGGTTCCCGTCGCGGCATCCCAGGTGGTCTGCTTCACGACCGCGTCGGAGCCCGACGCCTGCGCCTCGGCCAGCGCGAAGTCGCGCCCGGCGAGCGCACCGACCGTCTGGCTGACGGCCGACGGCGAGGCGTTGAACACGACGAGCGCGCCGTCGAGCTCGGGGTCGACGTCGTCGCCCACGAGGTCGTCGACCTGCATGACGATCACGCCCGGCGTCGCCTCGGGCCCGCTGTTCGGGAAGGTGACCTTCTCGTCGATCAGCTCGGCCGAGCCGAGCTGTAGCAGGTCGACCGACGAGCGCACGCGCAGCAGGTCGAGGGCGGATGCCTCGGCCGCCGCCATGTCGGCCGCGGTCGGCTTCAGGGCGGGGTCGGCGAGGAGCGGCTCCATGACCGACCACTTGCCGCCGTTGTCGGCCTCGCCGGGCAGCCCCGAGCCGAAGGTCGACTCCTGGCCCGTCCAGTCGACCCGGTTGAACCAGTCGCCCGAGTTGTAGCTGTTGCGGTCGAGCGACTTCGATCGCAGCAGCTCGGTGCCGGCGTGCCAGAACGAGGGCGACTGCGAGAGGGTCACCGTCGCGAGCGACAGCGTGTTCATGCGCACACGGTCGGCCATCGTGGTGTCCTGCGGCAGCTTGAAGACCGAGAGGTCGTAGAGCGTCTCGTTGTCGTGCGCGTCGACGTAGTTGATCACCTCATCGGGCTGGTCGGCGTAGCCGGCCGGTGAGCCCCGGTAGTCGAGCTGGTCGCCGCGCACGGTCGCACCCGTGGCATCCTCGAGCTCGTACCCGCGGAGGTTGCCCGCGAGGCCGAGCTTCACGAGGTCGGTCTGGTGCGCGAGGTCGGCGAGCTGGTCGGCTTGCGACGGCGTGCCGGCCCGGCCGTTCGGGTCGGTGCCGAGGCCCGTGCCGAAGCCCTGCTGGAACGTCGACGAGGCGTCGACCGGGCTGCCGCCGTGCACGGCGTCGCGCAGCCGGTCGTTGAACGTGCCGATGCCCGTGCCGCCGAGTTGCCCCTGCGTGGCCTGCTCGAACAGGGCGTTGTTCGCGACCTCGCCGAAGTTCCAGCCCTCGCCGTAGAGGTACACGGCCTTACCGTCGACCCCATCAGCCTCGGGCGTGAGCTCGTCGAGCGCCGCCCGCACGGCGAGCATGTTCTCCTTCGAGTGATGGCCCATGAGGTCGAAGCGGAACCCGTCGACCTTGTACTCCTTCGCCCACAGTACGACCGAGTCGACCATGAGCTGCTGCGCGACGTCGTGCTCGGTCGCCACGTTCTGGCAGCACGTCGAGGTCTCGACGGCGCCGACCGCGTTGAGCCGCTGGTAGTAGCCCGGCACGATGCGGTCGAGCACCGACTTCTGGCCCTGACCGGCCTCGGCGGTGTGGTTGTACACCTCGTCGAGCACGACCTGCAGGCCGTCGGCGTGCAGCGCGCCCACCATCTCGCGGAACTCGGCGACGCGCGCCCCGCCGTCGGCGTCGACGGCGTACGAGCCCTCGGGCGCCTGGTAGTGGAACGGGTCGTAGCCCCAGTTGAAGCCGTCGAGGTCGCGGACCCGGTCGATGCACGCCTGCTGCTCGGCCGACGCGGGGCCGAAGCTCGCGAGGTCGCAGTCGGGCACGGCCTGCTGCGCGCGCTCCTCCTCGATGGTCGCGAGGTCGAAGGTCGGCAGCAGGTGCACCGTGTTGATGCCCGCCTCGGCCAGCTCGCGCAGCTGCTTCGTGCCCGCGGAGTCGCGGGTGAACGCCCGGTAGGTGCCGCGCTCGGCCTCGGGCACGGTCTCGTCGCTGATCGAGAAGTCGCGCACGTGCAGCTCGTAGATCGCGCGGTCGACCGGGCGCTCGACGACGGGCGCCTTGGTCTTCGCCCACTGCTCGGGGGCGAGCGCCGGGTCGTCGAGGTCGACGACGACCGTGCGCGCCGAATTCGTCGTGAGGGCCACGGAGTACGGGTCGGTCACCGAGTTCTGCTCGATCTCGCCGGTCGACGGCGCGAACACCTCGACCGACCACCGGTACTCGTCGCCCGCGGCGACGCCCTCGACCGACCAGGTGCCGCTCGCGTCGTCGCGCACGGCCTCGTTCACCTCGGGGTCGCCCGCGGAGCCTGCGGCCCAGCGCTCGAGCGAGACCGAACGCGCGGTCGGAGCCCACAGCGTGAGGGTCGCGTCATCGCCTTCCCAGCTGGTGCCGAGCGGCGCGGATGCCACAGCGTCGGCGTAGAGGGCGTCGAGGACGCCGGGCAGCTGCACGCCGGTGAAGGCGGTGAGCTCGCCGTTCGAGCCGCCCGACCGCTGCGCGACCGCGAGCTCCTCGGTGAGGAGCACCTCGACCTCGGCGCGGTCGGCGCCGACGACGTGCAGCGCCAGGTAGCCCTCGAGCGCCGGGAACTTCTCGAGCTGCGCGTCGGAGAGGCCGGCCGCGTCGAGCTCGAGCTCGACGGCGTCGCCGCCGCCCGTGACCTCGCCGTCGGTCACCCCGAGGCCCGCGTCGGGCGCGTGCTCGAGCGACCACGTGGCATCCTCGGCCTTCGCACCGCCGAGCAGGGCGGCGGGCCAGGCGATCGTCTGCTCGTCGACCCAGTGGGCCTGCGACTGCCCGCTGCCTGCGAGCGGCGGGTCGGTGACGACGATCTCGAGCACGTGGGTGGCGAGCGTGTAGCGGAACTCGACGAGCTTGCCGCCGGTCGCCGTGAACGTGTAGTTCGCCCCGCCCGGGGCGCCGCCGACGCCGTAGTTCTCGTCCCAGCCGAGACCGTGCGCGACCTTCACCTCGTAGGCCCCGTCGGGGATCTTCGAGGTCGAGAAGGTGTAGACGCCGTCCTTGTCGCCGTCCTGCATGAGCGAGGCGAGGCAGTCGGGCGCCCAGTCGCCGGCGCAGCCGATCTCCTGCTGGAAGCTGCCCGGCAGGGTCACGACCGGCCCCTCGGCCGACGAGGAGACGACCTTCGTGGCGGGGTTCCAGTAGAACGTCACCGGCTTGGAGCCGTCGGTCGAGTAGGTGACGTTGCCGCCGTTCTGCTCGCCGTTCGCGCCGTAGTTGACGTCCCAGCTGCCGTTGAGCGCGACCTTGTACTCGTAGTCGCCGGCGGGCACGTCGAAGGTACCGGTGTAGATGCCGTCGGCGCGGAGCGTCAGCTTCGCCGCCTCGCAGCCGGGCGTCCAGTCGCCGGCGCAGCCCATCTCGCTGTTGTGCGAACCCGGCACCGTGACGAGGTCGATCGGCTGCTCGGGCTCCTCGCCGCCGTCGGCGAGGTTCACGGCGTTGCCGACGCTCGCGTAGCTCGATGCCGCCGAGCGGTTGCCCGCCGCGTCGGTCGAGATCGCGCGGTACTCGAGGAGCGTGCCCTTCGCGAGGCCCGCCGTGTCGTGGAACACCCGCGGGCTCGTGTCCTCGGCCGTGCCGAGCGCGTGCCAGGCGTCGTCGCCCGTGGCCCCGGCGATGCGCCAGGCGAAGCTCGTCTCCTGCCAGGTGGCGTCGTCGACGTCGGCGACGACGGGGGTCACCCCCGTCACGCCCGCACCGGCCGCGGGCACCGCGACCGAGATCGCGGCCGCCGCGTCAGGCGCGCTCACCTCGCGGTCCGCCCGCAGCACGACCGTGCCGAGGGCCGGAACGGTGACGGAGGCCACGCCGTCGGCGTCGGCCGTCACGGCCCCGGTGCCGGCGCCGCCGTCGTAGAGCACCTCGAACGCGCCGCCCTTCGTGAGCGTCGGCACCTCGACCGTGCGCGCCTCGCCCGCGTTGTTCGCGGCGACGAGGTACTCGAGCTTCTCGTCGCGGTCGACCCGGCTGAACGCGTACACGCCCGCGCCGTTGTCGACGTAGCGCTCGATCTGCGCGCCCGTCGAGAGCGCCGGGTGCGCCTGGCGCAGCGCCGAGAGTGCGGCGATGTGCTCGTAGAGCGGGGCATCCGTGCCGAAGCGGTCGACGCTGCCGGCCTGCTCGCCCGTGACGAGCGTCTGATTCTGGTACTCGGTCACCTGGCTCGCGAAGAGCGACTGGCGGGCATCCTTGTCGCCGCCGGTGCCGGCGAAGCCCTGCTCGTCGCCGTAGTAGACGACGGGCTGGCCGCGAGTGAGGAAGAGGAGCTCGTGGGCGAGCTCATCGCGCTCGAGCGGGGCGCCCGTCGACTGCAGGAAGTAGCCGACGCGCCCCATGTCGTGGTTGCCGAGGAAGGTCGGTAGCGCCGTCGCCGAGGAGTCGGGCGTCGTGTAGTAGTCGTCGCCCGCGAAGAGCGACTGCAGGTTCTTCGCCGAGTTGCCGGCGGCGAAGCTCACGGCCTGCGACTGGAAGGTGAAGTCGAGCACCGAGTTCATGTCGGTCTTGCGCACGTACGGGCTGAGCTTCACCGGGTCGGCGTCGTAGACCTCGCCGAACATGAAGAAGTCGTCCTTGCCGGCGGCGTGCGCGTAGTCGAGCACCTCGCTCGCCCACTGCTCCCAGAACTCGAAGTTCACGTGCTTGGCGGTGTCGATGCGGAAGCCGTCGATGCCGAGGTCGACCCACTGCTCGTACACGTCGACGAAGCCGTTCACGACGGTCGGGTGCTCGGTCATGAGGTCGTCGAGTCCGACGAAGTCGCCGTAGGTGACCGACTCGCCCTCCCACGTCGAGTCGCCGCGGTTGTGGTACAGCGTCGGGTCGTTGAGCCACGCGGGCACCTTGAGGTCGGCGTCGTCGGCCGAGATCGTCGGCGTGTACGGGAAGCTCGTCGCCGCGTCG
This sequence comes from Agromyces sp. NPDC057679, assembly GCF_042799635.1. Classification (NCBI taxonomy): domain Bacteria; kingdom Bacillati; phylum Actinomycetota; class Actinomycetes; order Micrococcales; family Microbacteriaceae; genus Agromyces; species Agromyces sp. NPDC057679. The sequence goes on from NZ_JBHVIK010000001.1 coordinate 1,254,920, forward strand.
AGCGCCGGGAAGTCGGCGCCGGCCTCCGCGCCGGCGTACTTCGCCGGGTCGAACGCGGTGCCGTCGGCGTCGAGGTAGGGGCTCGTCTTCTGGTCGATGTACGAGTACTGCTGCTCCTCGTAGTCGATCACGTCGGCCGTGTGGTTCGTGATGATGTCGAAGTACACCTTGATGTCGCGGTCGTGGGCGTCGGCGATGAGCGCCTCGAGCTCGGCGTTCGTGCCGAGGTGCGGGTCGATCTGCGTGAAGTCGGTCACCCAGTAGCCGTGGTAGCCGGCGCTCGCGTTCGCGCCCTCGCCCTGCACAGGGCGGTTCTTGAAGCTCGGCGTCAGCCAGATCGCCGTCGTGCCGAGCCCCTCGATGTAGTCGAGCTGCTCGCGAAGGCCCGCGAGGTCGCCGCCCTGGTAGAAGCCCTTGTCGGCGGGGTCGAAGCCGGTCGCGAGGCGGTCGCCCGTGAGTCCGCCCTCGTCGTTCGAGGGGTCGCCGTTCGCGAAGCGGTCGGTCATCACGAAGTAGAAGGTCTCGTCGCTGCCGGGCTGGCGCACCGGCGCGGCGACGAGTTCGGCATCGGATGCCTCGTCGTAGGCGCCGGCCATCGCGCCCGCGGTCAGTTCGAGGCCGACCTTCTTGAGGGTGTCGTCGAACACGACTCGCACATCGGTGTCGCCCGCGACCGTCAACGGGATGTTGTCTCCCCCGCCGTTCAGCCCGTACGCCTCGTCCCACGAGTCGTTCACGGCGACCTTGTACTGCCAGCTGCCCGCGGGAACGGTGAACTCGGCCGCGTAGACGCCGGCGGTGGCGGTCGGCTCGAGCTCGGTCTCGGCGCAGGCGGGCGCCCAGTCCTCGGCGCAGCCCAGCTCGGACTGCAGGTCGCCGACGAGCGCGAAGCTGCGCTCCTCAGCCGCGGCGGCGGCGAGGCCGAGCCCGGGGGCGAAGCTCAACGCCGTGACGGCGAGCCCTCCGGTCACTGCGGCGGCGAGCCACCTGCGTACGAGCGAGCGTTGCGTCATCTTCGACTCCCGATTCCCGGCACGACTCCGTGCCACCGACACTGCTCGCGAACGTAGCAGCGTCGGCTCGGTTAATGCAAGCGTTTACAGTCGAAGTGCTCAATGATGACGCGAAGGCGATGTGCGAGGTCGGGATTGAAGTGCAATCGCTGTCACTGCGGACATCGGTGCACACCGTCAGAGCAGCCGTGCGAACGCTCCGGCGCGGAACTGCTCCTCGCGCAGGCGCCGGGCCTCGTGCCGGAGCTGGTGGCGGCGGGCCTGCTCGTCACGGTCGAGCGTCTGGACGGTGCGTGCCTCGGTGAGGCGGCGCGCCAGCCATCCGAGCACTGCCGAGCGTCGAGTCGGGCGGATCGTCGTGGAGACGGATCCGGCGAGTGCGGTGTTCATGATGATCCCCTGTCGTTCACGGTTCCCGCCTCCGCGGGCCGTGATTCCATCCCACCGCCGGGCGCTCGTCGGCGAATCGGCGACCGCTACCGAGATCGTCGCGGCGCGCTACCGAGATCAGCTCGAGAGCAGGTTGCGCTCGTCAGCGAGCCGCACGGCCTCCTGGCGCGACGCGACCCCGAGCTTCGCGAGCACGGCGGCGACGTGGCTGTCGACGGTCCGCACCGAGACCACGAGTCGCGCGGCGATCTCGGCGTTGGTGAGTCCGTCGACGAGCAGCCGCAGCACGTCGAGCTGCCGGTCGGTGAGGCCGTCGGGGTTGCTGCGAGTGAGGCTCGACGGGCCACGCGGGATGCTTCGGACGCCGCGGTCGCGCAGTTCGGCACGGACCCGGCCGGCGAGCGGTCGCGCGCCGATTCGATCGAGGATGACGAGCGCCTCCAGCAGGTCGGCGTCGTCGGGGCTCTCGGCGAGCGCGGCGGCCTCGTGGTAGGGACATCCTGCGGCGCGCCAGAGGTCGGCGGCGCGCCGCCAATCGCCGCGCGCCTGCACGGCGAAGGGATGCTCCCCCTCGGGCGCTTCGACCTCCGCGCCCGCCCGGCGCAGCAGCGAGGCGAGTTCCGCCCGGAGATTCTCATCCTGCCGACGCACTGCCTCCTCGTGCACGGGAACGGCGATCGCACGCACCGCCGCCCGATCGCCGCGGAGCAGCGCGGCCTCGGCGCGAGCCGCGGCGGCCGGGCCCGTGCGCTGCAGCTCGCCGAGCCGTTCGGCCACCAGCGTCGCCTCCTCGAGCGTCGACTCGCCGTCGGGGTCGCCGCGGCGGATTCCGACCACCCCGATGATCGTGAGCGAGACGCAGTACAGCTGCGGCATCGCCTCGGTCTGGTACGCGGCCGCTGCGAGGGCCTCGTCCCATTGCGCTCGCGCGAGGTGCAGGCGTCCGCGTTCGGCCTGCTGGTAGGTCCACAGTCCGAAGACCTCGGTGCGCTCCGAGAGTTCGAGCGCCGGCTCGAGGTAGCGCTCGGCGAGGTCGAGGCGGTACTGGTCGAGCAGGCTCCAGACGAGGTTCACGTGTGCGCGGGCCGCGTCGTCCATGAGGTTGGCAGCCACGGCGATCTCGGCGGCCTCGAGCAGCTCCGCGATGCCATCGTCGCGCGTCTGCAGCATGTGCGCGGTGCCGAGATTGTTGAGCGCGTGTGAGAGCGCCCTCGGTGCGCCGACCTCCCTCGCGATCCCGGCGGCGCGCGACGCGAGGTCGATCGCCCGAGGCAGTTCGTGGGCGAGCATCGCGAGCTGCGCCTCGTTGCTCAGCGCCAGCGCGAGCAGCCCCCGGTCGTCCGATTCGGCGAGCGCCGCCGACGCCTCGCGGCCGGCCTCCTCGGCGGCCTGTCGATCGCCTGCCAGCCACTGGAATCGTGAGAGCCAGCGAAGACTTGCCCCGAGCGCAGTGAGGTCGGGCCGCTCGCGCCGAAGTCGCACGACCTCGGTCTCGGCCTTCACCGACTCGGGTCCCTGCCCGATCGTGTACGCCTCGATCGCGTAGCCCTCGAGCAGCTCGCATCGCTCGACCGCGTCGTACCGGTCGAGGTGGTCCAGTGCCGTGCGGAAGTGCGCGGCCGCCTGCAGGTGCGCGCCGGATGCCGAGGCGTCGCGCGCGGCGCGCGGCGCCCAGGCCACGACGGTGTCGATGTCGCCCGCCGCGAGCGCATGGTGCACGAGCGTCGACGGGTCGGCGGCCCCCGACGCGAGCAGTTCGACGAGCACCCGGCGCTCGAGCTCGATGCGACGGGAGGCCGGGAGCGCATCGACGATCGCCCGGCGCGTCAGCTCGTGTCGGAACCGCACGCTCTCGGGGTGGACCTCCAGCAGTCCGGCCTCCTCGGCCGTCCGCAGCGCACCCGCCGACCCCGGGATCAACCTCGCGAGCAGGGTGGCGTCGACCGCCGACGGCAGCACCGCGAGCTGCTCGACCCGTTCCTGCGTCCCCTCGTCGAGGCGGCGCAGCCGGCCGGTCACCGCGTCGACGACCGTGGGAGGAACCGCGGCCTCGTCGGCCGAGGCGACGAGTTCGGTGACGAAGTACGGGTTGCCCTCGGTCATCGAGTAGACCCGATCGGGGTCGAGCCCGCTTCCGGCGGTCAGTGCCCCGACGGCATCGGCCGAGAGGTGCCGCAGCGCGATGCGCTCGACGCGGTCGCCGTGGCCGAGGTCACCGAGCAACCGGCTGAGCGGATGGTCGCGGTCGAGCTCGTCGCGGTAGGTGAGCACCAGGACCGCGGGCAGGTCGTCGATCCGACGGGCGAGGAAACGGAGCGCGTCGAGCGTGGCCTCGTCGGCCCAGTGCACGTCCTCCACGATGAGCACGGTGCCGCCCGGCGCGGCGAGTTCATCGCGGAGCGCGTCGAAGACGTCCTCCCGGTCGCCCGCGCGAAGCGCCTCGCCCAGCCGCGATCCGACCGACGACGCGAGATCGCGCAGCGGCCCCAGAGTGCGCGGTGTCGACATCGCATCGCAGGAGCCCAGCAGCACGCGCACGCCCGGCGGCGGATCCGCCCGAAGCGCATTCACGAGGCTGCTCTTGCCGATACCCGCCTCGCCGTGCAGCAGCACCACGCGCCCGCGCCCCATCGACGCGTCGCTCGCGGCCACGCGCAGCTCGCCGAGTTCTCGATCGCGCTCGAGCAGGTCCCTGCCCATGGAGCGATCGTGCCCGCCGTCCGCCGGTGCCGCAACCCTCCCGAGAATCGGCCGCCTGAGCGCCTGCGGACCGTTCAGGATGCACCGAGCCGGCCGAGGAGGGTCGAGTCCGAATCATTACGTCACTGATACGCGCTTGGTATCACCGACGCCAGCCGCGGCGCACGACGACGTCACTGATTCGTCACCGGTATCGGCGATACCAAGCGCGTATCAGTGACGGAGTCCGCGTCAGCTCTGACACTGACCCGCTGGGTGGATCAGTGTCAGAGTCGACGAGGCCGCGACCGACCTGACCGTCAGCGCCGAGGCGGGAGTCTCCGGACGCACGGCACCCCTGATGCGTCAACTGCATCAGGGGTGCCGGGGCGGTGCGAACGACGAGCTCAGAGACCCGAGTACGCGTGCAGGCCCTTGAAGAAGAGGTTCACCACGGTGAAGTTGAAGAGCACCGTCGAGAAGCCGATGATCGCGAGCCAGGCCGAGCGCGAGCCGCGCCAGCCGCGCGTCGCGCGCGCGTGGATGTACCCGGCGTAGACCACCCAGATGATGAAGGTCCACACCTCCTTGGTGTCCCAGCCCCAGTACCGGCCCCAGGCCTTCTCGGCCCAGATCGCGCCGGCCATAAGGGTGAACGTCCACATGATGAAGCCGATGATGTTGACCCGGTAGGCGAGGTTCTCGAGCGAGACCGCGTCGGGCAGGGTCGCGAGGAAGCTGGCCTTCACAGCCTTCGCCGAGGCGATCACGGCCTCACGGCGGGCCTGCATGAGCTGCACGACCGACAGGGCGAATCCGAGCGCGAAGAAGCCGACCGAGGCGCTGGCGACGAACACGTGGATCACGAGCCAGATCGACTGGAGCGCCGGCGGCAGCGGGATCGGGCTCACGTAGAAGTTGATCGTCGCGATGCCGAGGAGCACCAGCACGAGGCCCGTGACGAAGGTGCCGAGGAAGCGCAGGTCCTGCTTCGCGACGACGAGCACGAGCAGGAACACCGTCGTGATGATGAGCGTGCCGGTCAGGGCGAACTCGTACATGTTCGCCCACGGCACCCGGCCCGCGGCGAGCCCGCGCAGCACGGTGCCCGAGAGGTGCAGCAGCCAGGCGAGCACCGTCATCGCGACGCCGACGCGCAGCGCGGGCGACCGCCCGTAGGCGACGGATGCCCCGACGCCCGGGCCGCCCGCGGCGCCGAGCTTGACCTTCGCCGGCCGCGCCGAGTCGGTCGACGCGCTCGCAGCGTTCGCCTTCGCCGCCGCCGCGGCCTGGAGCACCCCGACCGGCTCGGGCGCCTCGGCCGTCAGCGCGGGCGAGACATCCCCCGCCGCCGTGGCCGCTGCCGAGCGCTTGGCGAGGTCGATCGAGAACGCGATGAACGCGATCGCGTACACGACCATGGCCGAGTACACGCAGAGGATGGAGATCTCGTCGAGCTGCACCGTTCTACCTTACGTCGAATGCGGGGTTGGTCTGGGGGTTACTTCGCATCATCGGCCGGGCCGGCGTGCTTGTCGGCGAACGCCGTCACGGCGTCCTCGAGGGTCGGGTCCTCGCCGCGGGCGAGTGCGGCGTACTCGAGCGAAATGCGCCCGTCGGGGCCCGCGATCGCCTTCACCCACATGCGGCGACGCGGCACGAAGAGCGACACCAGCAGGCCGCCCAGGATGAGCGCCGCGAAGACGAGCACCCAGATCTGCGTCGGGTCGTGGTGGATGTCGAAGCTCGCGAAGCGCGGCACGCTGTTCGAGTAGTCGCCCTCGGCGGCGTCGGGGTCGGCGTTCTCGAAGGTGACCGTGCCGAGTCCGTTCGGCAGCTCGGTCGTCTCGCCCGGCATGAGCTCGATCGAGTCGACGCCGGTGTCGCCGCCCGTGAGCTGCTCCATGGTCGAGGGGTCGAGCGTGTAGACCGAGGTGGGCTTGCCCTCGTTGATGCCGAGGTCGCCCTGGTAGACGTTGAGCGTCAGCACCGGGTAGACGAGGTCGGGGTAGGTCGAGGCGTAGGCGCCGGTGTCGAGCGTCTCCTGCGTGGGGTAGAAGAAGCCGACCATGCCGAGCTGCTCGGGCATGCCGTCGGGCACCTTCACGACGCCGATCGAGGTGAGGTTCGCGTCCTGCGGGAGGAACGGCACCGAGTCGGTGAACACGACCTCGCCGTCGGCGTTCTTCACCGTGATCGTCGGGGCGTAGCCGTTGCCGAGCAGGTACACGTCGGTGCCGTGCGTGTAGAGCGGCTCGTTGACCTTGACGGTGCGGTCGGCGCTCTCCTCGCCCTGGCCTTCGACGGTCACGTGCGCCGTGAAGTCGATCGGCTGGCCGAAGGCGTTGCGGTTCTCGGTCTCGTAGACGGCGTCGAGCTCTCCGAGCGAGAGCCGGTACGGCTGCAACCGGGAGTCGTCGAAGAAGCGCCCGGGGTTGAACGAGTCGTAGGCGGCGAGCGTGTTGACGAAGGTCTGCCCCTCGACGATGACCCGCTGGCCCGAGAACCCGAAGCCGCCGCCGAAGCCGACCGCGACGAGCACGCCGAGCAGCGCCGTGTGGAACACGAGGTTGCCGGTCTCGCGCAGGTAGCCGCGCTCGGCCGAGACCGAGAGCACGCCGCGCTGCTCGTAGCGCTCGACCCGGTAGCCGGCCTGGCGCAGCTGCGTCGTCGCGGTCGCGATCGCCGTCTCTGCGTCGATGCCCTCGGGCGCGGTGCGCTGGGTGTAGCCCGCGAGCCGCGACAGGCGCGCCGGCGTGCGGGGCGGCCGCGCGCGCAGCGCCTCGAAGTGGTGCTTCGTGCGCGGGATGATGCAGCCGATGAGCGACACGAACAGCAGCAGGTAGACGGCTGAGAACCACGCCGAGGTGTAGACGTCGAACATCTGGAAGCCGTCGAGGATCGGCGCCAGTGTCGGGTTGTCGTCGAAGTACTGCGTGACACCATTGGGGTCGCTCGAGCGCTGCGGCACGAGCGAGCCGGGCACCGCGGCGATCGCGAGCAGGAGCAGCAGGAGCAGCGCCGTGCGCATGCTCGTGAGCTGCCGCCAGGCGAAGCGCAGCCAGCCGACGAAGCCGAGCTTGGGCTGGTTGACGCCGTCACCGCCGGTGCCGCCTGGCGCGGATGCCTCGGGCTCCAGCGAATCGATGTGATCGGCCGGCCGCAGGGGGTCGACGCCGTGGGTGTCAGAGGACGAGATCGATGCCACTCATCACTCCTTGCAGTTCGCTCATCCAGGTGGTCCAGAGGCCCGACACCATGATCAGTCCGATCACGATGAGCATGCCGCCGCCGATGAGGTTGATGGTGCGGATGTGCCGGCGCAGGAACGCCAGCGACCCCGTCACCCAGCCGAAGCCGAACGCGACGAGGAGGAAGGGGATGCCGAGGCCGATGCAGTACGCGAGCCCGAGCAGCGCACCGCGCCCGACCGACTCGCTGTTGAGGCTCAGGCTGAGCACCGCGGCGAGCGCCGGCCCGATGCACGGGGTCCAGCCGAGGCCGAACACGATGCCGAGCAGCGGCGCGCCCGCGAGGCCCGTCGCAGGGCGCCAGCTCGGCTTGAACTGGCGCTGCATGAAGGTGAACTGGCCGATGAAGACGAGGCCCATTCCGATGAGCACGAGGCCGAGCACGCGCGTGATCGGATCCTGCCAGGCCCGCAACCATGCCCCGGCCGCACCTGCGAGCGCCGCGTAGATGAGGAACACGACCGTGAACCCGGCGATGAAGAGCAGCACGCCCAAGAGCAGCCGACGACGGTTGCGACGTTCGGTCTCGGCGTCCGCCGAGGCATCCGTGAAGCCCCCGATGTACCCGAGGTAGCCCGGCACCAGCGGCAGCACGCACGGGGAGAGGAACGAGATGATGCCGGCCGCGAGCGCGATCGGGACCGCCACGATGAGCTGGCCGCCGAAGACGATCTCGCCCGGGGACACCTCAGCTCTCCTCGGCGAGGAGGTCGTCGATGATCGACGAGAGGATCGAGGCCTCTTCGAGCTGGCCGAGCACACGTGCGGCGACGCGGCCCTCCTGGTCGAGCACGATCGTCGTCGGCACGGCCGCGGGCGGCACGCGCCCGGCGAAGGCGAGCTGCACCTCGCCCTCGTTCACGTCGAGGATCGAGGGGTAGGTCACGCCGTAGTCGTCCTCGAAGGATGCCGCGGTGCCGGCCTGGTCGCGCACGTTGACGCCGACGAAGCTCACCGCGTCGGGGTCGACCTCGGAGTACACGTCCTCGAGGATGGGCGCCTCGACGCGGCACGGGGCGCAGCCCGCGTACCAGAAGTTGACGACCTGCACCTGCCCCGAGGCATCCGCGGAGTCGTACTCGCCGCCCTCGACGGTCTCGCCCCCGAACTCGATCGGCTCGCCCCGCTCACCTGCGGGGTAGACCGAGATGGTGCCGTCGCCGGCGATGTAGTTCTTGCCGCTGCCCTCGCGGAACTGGTCGGCCAACGGGTCGCTCGCGCAGCCCGCGAGGGTGAGCATCGAGGCCACGGCGAGCGCCGCGACGAGTGCATTCTTCTTCACACCGCTCCAACGTCGGTCGCCTGTGCGGCGAGGCCCGCCGCGGGATCGGTGTAGCCGACCTCGACGAAGCGGCGCCCGGCGGCACTGCCCGCGGCTCCCTGCATCTCGAGGGTCGTGATGCTCGACAGTGCGCAGCGCCGGCGCCGCGGGTCGTGCGAGAGGCGCTCGTTCGCGAGGTGGCGGTGCACCATCCAGATCGGCAGCTGGTGGCTGACGATGACGACGTCGCCGCCGTCGGCCGCGTTCCACGCGTCCTCGACGGCGGCCATCATGCGCGCTGCGATCGAGCCGAACGGCTCGCCCCAGCTCGGCTCCCACGGGTTCACGAGCAGGCCCCAGTTGCGGATGTCTCGGAGCGCGCCGCCCGGACCGCGCATGCGCTTGCCCTCGAAGCGGTTCTCGGGCTCGATGACGCGGTCGTCGAGCGTCGGCTCGAGGCCGAACGCTACGGCGACGGGCTCGCCCGACTGCTGCGTGCGCTGCAGCGGCGAGGTGATGAGCGCCGAGACGGGGCGCCCGCGCGCGACGAGGTCGTCGGCCGCGGCCTTCGCCATCAGGCGGCCGAGGTCGCTGAGCCCGTAACCGGGAAGTCGACCGTAGAGCACGCCCTGGGGGTTGAACACCTCGCCATGGCGCACGAGATGAATCTGCTCGGCCGGCACGGGTTCCAGTCTAGAGAGCCGGATCCTTTGAATCCGCCGAGACCCCGTCGATCAGCCGGACGACCGAGGCCGTGTCCGTCAGCGTCGGAAAGTGACCGGCGATTCGTCGACCCAGTACTCCAGGCAGACATCGATCCCGCACGTCACCGCATCGACGTCGAACTCGCCGGTCCGATCCTCCGACTGATGCTGCAGCTGGAGGCGTACCGCGTGCCGGTCCAGCCGCCACATCCACTCGGCTTGCCCGTCCATCGCCGCCACGCGCTCCTCGAGCAGCGAAGGAAGGGCGACGTCCTCGAGCGTCGCCTCACCGTCCGCGTTGAGCACGATCCGACCGCCGGCGTCGTCGGCATGCCAGACGCCGGCGAGGTCGCTCTTATCGACGCTCGCGGGAAGTCGCGTGCCGAAGAAGACCGCGGCCGTGACGAGGATGATCAGCACGAGCCCCGAGAACACCACCCAGAGGCCGGTCCTCCGCCGCATCATGCGATCCTCCCGGTCTCGTAGACCAACCACCCGTGCTGCGCTCGACCATGCAGGTAGTCGGCGACGATCTGCGCGTGTTCCGCATCGCGTGCGTCGACGGCGAACATGCTCTGCGACGACCACTCGACCAATGCGCCTCGCTCAGTGAGCCCGACCACGACCTCGTCAAGGTACCTCTGCCGCTCCTGCTCGAAATGGACGCGGAAGACAAAGCGGCCGGACGCTGCGCTCACGTGCCGCACGTTGTAGTCGGAATCCGTCTCGACGATATCTCCGAGCACAAGGTCATAGGCGAAGAAGGGGATGCAGCAGACCATGAAATGCGACTCGTCGACCTTGCGCGCCCACAGCTGCTCGCTCGTGATGAGTGTGTCGGACCGGTCGATCCCGATTCCGATGATGAAGTTCGCCCGGTCGCGCCAGATGGGATCGCGATGAACCGCCTCCCGATGGTGCCCGCCCATCAGCCACTCCAATCGTGATTGGGGCGAATGCAGGGGGGCCGGTTCACGTCGATGAGATCGGGGTTCTGCTCGACCAGTACGTCCTCGAATCGACTCCAGCCATGCTGGTCCACGAAGGCCCGCTCGTCAGGCGAGATCGGCACCAGCCACGCAATCACTACGTCGTCGGTCGGCCCATGAAATGTGGCGAACTCAACCGGGAGATACGCCGGTGTCGTCACATAGAGCGCGTTCAACGCCGAGCCGTCCCCGAGCCCTGACTCCGGACACACGACGTCGCCACGAAGCAGCGCCCCGTGGTCGCGCATCACCATCCCCGCGACATCGTGGAGCAATGCGACGACGGGACGCGGCTCGACGTTCGCCCGCACGAGCATGAGCAACTCCATGCGAATGACTCGTCCAGAGACTCGTGAAGCCAAGGAGTGCCGCGACAGCCCGAGTGTCGAGTACGCCGTCCAGCCGGCCGCGCCGTTCTCGGCGAATCGCACGACCTGCGGCCCCTTATCGTCGCGATCCGCCCAACCCTCCTGAATGATCCCGAGGCCGGCCTCGAGATGCTCAATCAGGCCATCGCCGAGACTCGTTCTTGCCTGCATCTGCGTCACAGGTTCTGCGTCCACGTCATGGGGTTGTCGCGAAGCGTGGAGTTGCGCTGGGCGAGGCCGACGAAGCCCACGGTTCCGATGAGGACCGGCGCCGGAACGGCGAGCACCAGGAACGAGCCCGGCGTGAGGTTGCCCGCAACGCCCTCCCAGGCGAGCCACAGGATGATCGGCACGTACATCGCGAGCGCCGCAACACCTGCGACGAGAGTGAACAGTCGAGCGCGCCGGGCACGCAGCGGTGCGTATTCGTCGACCCCGACGTCGCGCTTGCGCCGATGTCTGCGACGTTGACCGCTCGAACCCATCTCGTCCATTCGTGCTCGCCGGACTGGGCCGGGCATGTCACTGGAGCGTAGACCGACGAGTCGAACTCGCGGAAGGGCGGGTTTCGATACGCGTCGACTTTATCGGCGCCATCCAACTGGCGAGAAGAACCGACGATCGGGCCGGTAACCCCCGCAGGTAGGATGGACGATCGTGAACAACCGCACCCTCGTCAAGAACCTCGCCGCGCTCCCCGACGGCCCCGTCACCGTGTCCGGATGGGTCGAGACGGTTCGCGATCAGAAGAAGGTGCAGTTCGTCATCCTGCGCGATGAGACCGGCGCCGTGCAGCTCGTGAACCCCGCCACGCGCGAGCTCGACGAGAGCCAGCAGGGCGACGCCGAGGCATCCGCCCGCCTGGCGACGACCGAGGCGATCTCGGCGCTCGCGCACGGCTCGTTCATCACCGTCACCGGCGAGCTGAAGCACGACGAGCGGGTCAAGCTCGGCGGCATCGAGGTGAAGCTCGCGACGCTCGACGTCGTCACGGCCGCGAACCCCGAGACGCCCATCGCGGCCGACTCGAGCCTCGACAAGCGCATGGACTGGCGCTTCCTCGACCTGCGCCACCCGAAGCAGAACCTCATCTTCCGCATCCAGACGACGTTCCTGCACGCGCTGCGCGGCGTCTGGGTCGAGAAGGGTCTCATCGAGATCCAGACCCCGAAGCTCATGGCCTCGGCGTCCGAGTCGCGCGCCGAGCTGTTCGAGGTCGACTACTTCGAGGGCAAGGCGTACCTCGCGCAGAGCCCGCAGTTCTTCAAGCAGATGGCCCAGGCCGCCGGCTTCGGCGGCGTGTTCGAGGTCGGCCCCGCGTTCCGCGCCGACCCCTCGTTCACCTCGCGCCACGCGACCGAGTTCACCTCGGTCGACACCGAGATCAGCTGGATCGACTCGCACGAGGACGTCATGGCCCTCCACGAGGAGCTGCTCGTCGCCGGCTTCCAGGCCGTCGTCGACAAGCACGGCGCTGAGATCCACGAGCTGTTCGGCATCGAGCTCCAGGTTCCTTCGCGTCCGTTCCCGCGCATCCCGCTCGCCGAGGCGAAGCAGATCGTCGCCGACCACGGCTACGTTATCCCGCGCGCCGACGCCGACATGGACCCCGAGGGCGAGCGACAGATCTCGGCGTACGTCAAGGAGACCTACGGCCACGACTTCGTGTTCCTCACCGACTACGCGTCGAGCATCCGGCCGTTCTACCACATGCGGCACGAGGGCGACCCGAGCCTCACGAACTCGTACGACCTCATCTACAACGGCGTCGAGATCTCGACGGGCGCGCAGCGCGAGCACCGCATCGACGTGCTGGTCGAGCAGGCGCGCGACAAGGGCATGGACCCGGAGGAGCTCGAGTTCTACCTCGACTTCTTCCGCTACGGCGTGCCGCCGCACGGCGGCTTCGGCATGGGCCTCGCGCGCGTGCTGATGCTCATGCTGGACGAGCACTCGATCCGCGAGACGACGTACCTGTTCCGCGGCCCGACGCGCCTGCTTCCCTAGGGGTGACGCAGAGCCGGCTCCTGCCCGAGGAGGCGTCCACGCAGGCGCTTCCGCGTCTGCGCCCGCTGCGCGTCGCGACGGTGGCGATGCACACCGCCGTCGGCGCGCAGCTCGTGATGCCGCTGCTGCTCATCGCCTACCTCGTCGGCTCGCTGCTCCTGACCGGCGGTCGGGTGCGGCCCGAAGCATCCGAGCTCTGGGATGCGCTGCTGCCCTCACCGCTCTTCACGGTGCCCGACTGGCTGCCCCTCGGACTCGCCATCGTGTCGACTGCGGCCACCGTGGTGCTCATCGCGACACGGCGGGTCTGGTCGGATGCCTCGGCCATGGGCGTCGTGAACACGGGCGCGGCGAGCGCGGGGTCGAGCTGGGCCTTCATGGTGCTGTCGGGCGGCGGGTTTTGGCTGCCGATCGCGCTCTTCGGCGGCAGCGCCGTGCTCGCCGTGACGAGCGAACTGCTCGGCTCACGCCGCTGGTCGCGGCTGCGAGCGGCGGGGCTCCTGCCCAACATGACCGGCGTGAACGGCGTGACGCTCGGTCGGGACGAGAACGGCGTCGGCCCGGCGACGTATCGCATCGAGATGCCACTCCTGTGGCACGACACCCGCTTCGAGGACGAGCGCACCACCCCGAGCCCCGTGGGGCCGTTCCAGCGGCTGCTCCGGCGGATCGGCGTCGGTGCGGCCCCGGCGCCGGCATCCACGCGTGATGCCGTGGAGGGCGCCACCGCGACCGTCTCCGAGGTCGACCTGATCGTGTTCCTGCCGCCGTCGACGACGCCCGAGGCCGCGCCGATCACGATCGCCCTCTCCCGCATCACCGGCCGCACCGGTGCACCGTTCGACGAGATGGTCACGGCACTGGCGGGCACGCCCGCGCAGGAGCTGCGCGCCCGTCGCGCGCGCGTGTTCCGCTGGCGGCGCGACCTCGAACCCGGGGCCGCCCGCTCGCCCCGTGAGATCGGGTACGCCTTCCCGGCGCCCGAGGGTCGGGTCGGGGAGGGGCTCCTGTTCCGCGTGCAGCTCAGTCCCGAGCACTACACGCCGGACGTGTCGACCGAGTTGCTCGAGGAGCTCGCGGACTCGATCATGGACACCTTCGCCTGGCGCTGACGCTTCCTCCGCCCCGACGGCGGTAGCGTGAAGCTGCGCGAAGGGGGATGCCGCAGATGCCTCGACGACTCACCGCCACGCTCCGCGAGTGGTTCCCGCGCCCGTTCGCGGGCCTGACGAAGCGCAACCTGCTGCGCGAGGCCGGCGCCGGCGTGACGCTGCTCGCGATCGCCGTGCCGCTGAACATCGGCTACGCCCAGATCGTGGGGCTGCCGCCGACGGTCGGCCTGTACGCCCTCGTGCTGCCGCTCATCGTGTGGGCGCTCACGGTCTCGTCGCGCCAGTTGGTCGCCTCGCCGGATGCCGCGGCCGCAGCCCTCGTGGCGACATCCATCGGCGGGCTCGCGGTCGCGGGCTCCGCCGACTACCTCTCGCTCGTGCTCGCCCAGACGGTGCTCTGCGGCGCGCTGTTCCTCCTCGCCGCGGTGTTCCGGCTGGGGTTCCTCGCCGACTTCCTCTCGAAGCCGATCCTCGTCGGGCTCCTCGCGGGGCTCGCGCTCGACATCCTCGTCGGACAGGTCGCGAAGATACTCGGCATCTCGGTGCCGCCGGGCGGCGAGTTCTTCGAGAAGGTCCTCGCCCTGGTCGCGGGTCTCGGCAGCACGAACGTCTGGTCGGCGATGATCGCGGCCGGATGCCTCGTGGTGCTGCTGCTCGGCCGCCGCCTCGCGCCCGCGGTGCCGTGGGCGCTCGTCGTGCTCGTGCTCGCGACGCTCGCCACGACGTTCGGCGGGCTCGAGGCTCGAGGCGTGGCGACGCTCGGGCCGGTCGAGGGCGGCCTGCCCGAGCTGCGCTGGCCGGTCGTGGCCTGGACCGATTGGGCGGCCGTGCTGCCGTCGGCGGTCGCGCTCTTCCTCGTCGGCGCCGGCGAGGGCCTGCTCGTCTCGCGGGCGTACGCCGACAAGCGCGGGTACCGGGTGAACGCGAATCGCGACCTGTTCGCGTTCGGCCTCGCGAACGTGGCATCCGGCACCACCGGCAGCTTCGCGATGGGCTCGTCGACCGCGCGCACCGCCGCACTCGACCAGGCGGGCTCGCGCACGCAGTTCCCGGCGATCATCGCCGCCGTGGGCGCGACCCTGCTGCTGGTCTTCGGAACCGGGCTGCTCGAGCACGTGCCGGGCCCCGCGATCGGCGCAGTGCTCGCGGTCGCCGTGCTGCCGCTCCTCGGCATCCCCGACTTCATCGACCTCTGGCGACGCGATCGCGCCGAGTTCGCGATCGCCGGGGTCTGCTTCGGCGTCACCGTCGTGTTCGGATCGATCGTCGGCATCGGCGTCGCCTTCGTGCTGGCGCTCGTGAACCTCGCCCGGCGGGCGGCGAACCCCGACATCGACGTGCTCTCGCTCGACGAGTACGGCGCGTCCTCGGCCGAGGGGCTGCCGCTCGGCCGCACCACCGCACCGGGCGTCGTCGTGGTGCGCCTGGCTGCACCGCTCTTCTTCGCGAACGGCACCGTCTTCCAGGACGCCGTGCAGCGCACCATCGAGGCTGCGGAGCCCACGGTGCACCACGTCGTCTTCGACATGGAGGCCGTGAGCGATGTCGACATCACTGGGGCGGACGCGTTCGAGCGGCTGCGCTCTTGGCTGGTCGAGCGCGACATCGACGTGAGCTACAGCCGCATGCGGCACGAGACCTTCGAGCGCATGCAGCACCTCGGCCTGCTCCACGACGAGCCGATCCACCACAGCAACCGCGAGGCGCTCGCCGCACTCGGAGCGCGCCGCAGCCCACCGGATGGGAGCACCCCGAGCCCGTAGGCTCGAGACATGGTCGACGTCACTCCGCTCATCCGCATCGAGGGCGGCACGTTCCGCATGGGCTCCGAGGAGTTCTACACCGACGAGACTCCCGTGCATGAGCGCACGGTCGCGTCGTTCGAGCTCGAGCAGCACCCGGTGACGACCGAGCAGTTCGCCGCCTTCGTCGAGGCGACCGGCTACGTGACGGTCGCCGAGCGGCCCCTCGATCCGGCCGACTTCCCCGGAGCCGACCCCGCCGAGCTCGTGCCCGGCGGCCTCGTCTTCACGCCGACGACGGGCCCGGTCGACCTCCGCGACTGGCGCCAGTGGTGGCGCTGGGGCGCGGGCGCGAGCTGGCGGCATCCCTTCGGAGCCGGCGGCCCCGACGCCCTCGCGGAGCGCCCGAACCACCCCGTCGTGCAGGTGAGCTTCGAGGATGCCTCCGCCTACGCCGAATGGGCCGGCCGTCGGCTGCCCACCGAGGCCGAGCTCGAGTACGCCGCCCGCGGCGGGCTCGAAGGCGCCCGCTTCGCGTGGGGCGACGACGAGACGCCCGACGGGCAGGTCATGGTGAACCGGTGGCTCGGGCACTTCCCGTACGAGACCTCGGTGGGCTTCGCGGGCACCTCCCCCGTCATGAGCTTCCCCGCGAACGGCTACGGCCTCTTCGACGTGACCGGCAACGTCTGGGAGTGGACGACCGACTTCTACTCGCCCCGGCACCAGGTGCCCGGGCAGGAACCCGTCGAGGCGGGCGACCGCGAGAACCTCTTCGCCGCGGCATCCGCCGAGCCCGGCTCGCGCATCCCCCGCCGCGTGCTCAAGGGCGGATCGCACCTCTGCTCACCCGAGTACTGCCTGCGCTACCGCCCGTCGGCCCGGTCGCCGCAGGCCGACGACACGGCGACGACGCACATCGGGTTCCGCTGCGCGCGCACCGTCGGCTGAGGGCGGCCCGGCTCGAGCGGCGCGCGGCACACCGAGCGCATTTCAGGACGAGAGGAGCGATACCCCGCCATGCGGGAGTATCCCCCCGCTCATCCTGAATTGTGCGACGCGAGCTCACTCGACCTTCGCGGCCGCGGCCTCGAGCGTCGGATAGACCCGGCCCGCCTCCTCGAGCCCCCGGAACCAGCGCCCGCGGCGCGACATCTCCGCGCCCGCCTCGGGCACCGCCGCGAGGCGCAGCTCGACGCCCTGGTCGGCGAGTTCCCGGTCGAGTTCGGCGAGCGCATCGAGGATGGTCACCGAGACCACGTCGAGACGGCTGAGCTCGAGCGCCACCGCGGTCGTGCCCGGGTGCGCCCGCACTGCGCCCAGCACGGCGTTCTCGTACGCGAGCACGTTGGCGGTGTACATCGGCCCGAGCAGGCGCAGCGGCAGCACCGCCCCGCCTGCCTGGTCGTCGTGAGGCTCGCCGACGTCGAGGCGCACCCGGTTGAGCTCGCGCAGGATCACGACCATGGTGGCGATGATGCCGACGGCGACGGCGAGCAGCAGTCCCGCCGTGAGGCCGACGACGGCGGTGGCCACCGCGATCCAGAAGTCGTTGTGGCTGATCCGCCAGAATCGCGCGAGCGCGCCGAAGTCGATGAGCCCGATGACCGCGACGAACACGAGCGAAGCGAGCGTCGCCTGCGGCAGCAGGCTCAGCACCGGCCCGAGGAACAGCGCGACGAGCACGGCGAGCACGACCGTGACGAGCGTCGACAGCTGCGTGCGCGCGCCGGCGCCCTGGTTGACCGCGCTCTGCGAGAAGCCGCCCGCCGCGGGCAGCACCTGGAAGAACGAGCCGATCGTGTTCGCGGCACCGGTCGCGAAGAGCTCCTGGTTGCTGTCGACCTGCGGGTCGCCGGGCTTGCGGATGCCTCGCGCGACCGCCGCCGACTCGAGGAACGCCATGATCGCGATCGCGCACGCGCCCGGCAGCATCGGCCCGACGTTCGCGAACGTCGGCAGCTCGAACGGCGGGAATCCCTGCGGCACGGGCGCGATGAGCTCGACGCCCTGGTCTTCGATGCCCGTGAACGCGACGAGCAGGATGCCGACGGCCACGACGACGAGCGGCGCCGGCACCTTCTTCAGGAACGCCTTCATGAGGAACATCGCCGTGATCGACCCGACCGACAGCAGCACGGTCGTGGCGTGCGCCGACGGCAGCGCCTCGAGGGCGGCGGCGAGCGAGTTGAAGAACCCCTCGCCCGAGGCGTTCGAGGTCTCGCCGAGCAGCTTCGGCAGCTGCCCGACCGCGACCGTCGCCCCGACGCCGATCTGGATGCCCACGATCGTCGCCTGCGAGATGTTCTCCACGAGCGACCCGAGCTTCGCCGCACGCGCGATCAGCAGGATCAGCCCGACCATGAGCGTCAGCGCGATGAGGTCGGGCACCGGGTCGTCCGACCCCGCGGCGACGCCCGCCGAGACGAGCGTCGTCGCCGTGAGCGTCGCGATCGTCGACGTCGTCGAGACGCTCATCGCCCGCGATCCGCCGAGCATCGCGTAGACGAGCATCGGCACCATGCAGGTGTAGAGGCCCAGCTGCACCGGCAGGTTCGCGATCGTCGCGTACGCCATCGCCTGCGGGATCACCACGGCGCCGGCCGAGAGCCCCGCGATGAGGTCGGGCCCGAGCCATCCGCGCTGGTAGCCCGCGAGCGTCGGGAAGAGTCGCAACCGGCGGGCGGCCGGTGTCGTGGTCGAGGTCACCGGGTCAGGCCCCCGGGAAGACGCGGGTCCAGTCGCGCTTCACGCTCACGACCGTGTAGCCGTTGGCGGATGCCTCGGCCAGCACCTTCTCTGCGCCCTTGTCATACGGGGTGTCGCCGCGCTCGCTGTCATCGTCGTGGTGGACGACGAGCGCGAAGCCGCTGCCCTTGCGCGTGAAGTCGAGCATGGCCTGGTCGCCGTTGGAGTTGCCGCCGGCGAAGAGCGGTCGACGGCCGATGCGGCTCCAGATGCGCACGGGCTTCTCGGGGCCGTCGTCGAAGAAGTCGAGGCCGCCGGCGTAGCGCACCTCGTGCGTCTCGGGGTCGTACGACAGCCCGAACGCCGAGCCGACGACCCGCTCGGGCGGGATGCCGTAGTTCTGCAGGGTCATCGGCCGCATGAAGTCTCGCTCGCCGCCCGAGACGATGTACACGGTGAAGCCGTGCCCTTCGAGGTACCGCAGCAGCTCGACCATCGGCGTGTAGATCGTCTGCGAGTAGGGCGTGCCGAGCGTCGGGTGCGTCGCCGTCGCGAAGAACTCCTCGACCGAGGCGGCGTACTGCTCGATACTCGTGCCGGCCGTGGTGCCGACGATGGCGCCGATGAGGGTCTGCAGGTCGGAGTCGTCGCCCTGGTAGTGCTTCTCGACGGCACCGCCGAGCCACGCGAGGTCGCCGCTCGCGATCGCCCGGTACGGCTGGTTCGCGGCGAGCGAGGGGTCGGCCTCGACCTGCCGCTTCCACTGCTCGACGAGGTAGTGCAGCTGGGTCGGCATCGGCTTCTCGCTCCAGAGCGTGCCGTCGTTGTCGAACACGGCGACGCGCTCGGCCTCGGGCACCGCATCGGGGCCGCTGGTCACGCGCTCGACGAAGGCCACGATCGAGCGACGGGTTTCAGTGTCGGCCCAGGAGGGCAGTTCGTTCGGCATGAGGCGTTCCTCTCGGGCGGTCACGTCAAGACGGACAGCGGCGGGGATGCCGGAAACCGCACCCCCGCCGCCATTCTGGCAGTGCGTTCGCTCAGTCGCGGGCGTACGCCGCCGCGAGGTGCGCCTCGAGGTCGAGGTACGCGTCGTCGGCGATGTCGAAGACGACCCGCGCGATCTCGCCGCCCGTGAAGTCGAAGCCGTAGCCGTACAGCGACGACACCGGGTCGGCGCTGTCGCGGCCGATCGTGAGCCCCTCGCCGCAGAGCGAGAAGTGGCCGAGCACGGTGCGGATCTGCTTCTCGCCGACCTGCTGGTCGTCGATGTAGAGCTTCACCGGGCCGACGCCCTCGCGGTACTCCCCCATGCCCTCCTTCACGAACTCGACGCCGATGATGTGCCTGCCCGAGGTGGGCACCGGCGCCGAGACGCGGTCCTCGGGCGGGATGCCGAGGAAGTTGTACACGTAGTGCACCTGGCCGTCCTTCACGACGAGCGCGTGCCCGCCGAAGCGGGAGCCGTGCGCGAAGATCACGCCCTCGGTGTCGGGCGTGAACTCGACCTCTGCGGCGATCTTGTACGAGACGCCGTGCACGTTCGCCGCGCTGCGCTCGGGGATCTCGCTCGTGCCCGGGTAGTACACGAACTGCCCGCTCGGCGGCGCCGGCTGGTGGAACTCCATCTGCACGAAGGTCTCGAAGTCCTTCGGATTGCCGATGATCTGCAGGTCGTTCAGCGGCAGGACGTGGTTCTGCTCCGCCTCCGCCATCCACAGCGCCTTCAGCTCCTCGAGCTTCTCGGGGTGCTTCGCGGCGAGGTTGTTCGACTCCGAGCGGTCGACGTCGGTGTGGTACAGCTCCCACACGTCGCTCGGGAAGTCGCCCTTGCCGCTCACCGGCCCGTGCACGGTGACGGCCTTCCAGCCCTCGTGCCAGATGCCTCGCTGACCGAACATCTCGTAGTACTGCGTCTGCTTGTTCGACGGCGCATCGGGGGCGGCCTCGAACGACGGCACCATCGAGACGCCCGAGAGCGGGGTCTGCTCGACGCCGTTGTAGGTGTCGGGGAACGCGACGCCGCAGGCCTCGAGGATCGTCGGAACCACATCGGTCGAGTGGTGGTACTGGTGGCGCACCTCGCCTCGCGCGGCGATGCCCTTCGGCCACGAGATGACCATGGGGTCGGAGACCCCGCCCTGGTAGGTGTAGCGCTTGAACATCTTGTACGGCGTCGAGAACGCGGCCGCCCACCCCGTCGGGTAGTGGTTGTAGGTGTCGGGCGAGCCGAGCTTGTCGACGAGCTTGAGGTTCTCCTCGAGCGAGTCGGGGTAGCCGCCGAAGATCTTGCCCTCGTTGACCGAGCCGTTCGGCGAGCCCTCGCCCGACGCACCGTTGTCGGCGCAGTAGATGACGAGCGTGTTCTCGAGCTGGCCCGATTCCTCGAGGTAGTCGACGATGCGCCCGA
Source organism: Agromyces sp. NPDC057679 (assembly GCF_042799635.1). Lineage (NCBI taxonomy): Bacteria > Bacillati > Actinomycetota > Actinomycetes > Micrococcales > Microbacteriaceae > Agromyces > Agromyces sp. NPDC057679. The sequence goes on from NZ_JBHVIK010000001.1 coordinate 1,275,534, forward strand.
CCTGCGCGTCGGTGTACTCGCTGAAGCCGGCGTACACCTCGGCCATGCGGCTGAACATCGCCTTCTGCTCGTCGCTCAGCGACGCCCACGGCAGCACCTCGTCGGTCTGCGAGAACGTGCCGTCGGGCATCGGGTTGAGCTCGGTGAGCACGGTGTCGGCCGGCAGGATGCCGCGCTCGATCATGCGTGGCAGCACCCACTCGCGGTACGCCTCGTAGCCGTCGTCGAACTTGCCCTTGTACTTGTCGATGTACTCCTGCGGCGCGTGGTGCGGGGCGTGGTTCGCGCCGGGGCAGAACCAGAGGTACCAGGGCTTGTCGGGCTCGGTCTGCTTGACGTCGCGGATCATCTTGAGCGCCTGGTCGGCGAGGTCCTTCGACAGGTGGTAGCCGTCTTCGGGCTGGTACGGCTGGTCGATGTAGCGGTTGTCCTCGGCGAGCGAGGGGTACCAGTTGTTGGTCTCGCCGCCGATGAAACCGTAGAAGCGGTCGTAGCCCTGGGCGAGCGGCCAGTTCTTCTTCGACGATCCGGCGGTCCACTCGTCGATCGGCACGTTGTGGTTCTTGCCGACCCAGAACGTCGACCAGCCGGCGTCGCGCAGCAGGTGCGCCATCGGCACGTTCGACGGCGGGATGTGCGAGTTGTAGCCCGGGAACCCGGTCGACGACTCGGAGATCGTCGCGAAGCCGTTGAGGTGGTGGTTGCGTCCCGTCAGGAAGGTCGACCGGGTCGGCGAGCACAGCGCCGTCGTGTGCCACTGCGAGTAGGTGAGGCCGTTCTTCGCGAGCCGCTCCATGGTCGGCATCTCGATGCGGCCGCCGTACGGCGACCAGGCGGCCATGCCGGTGTCGTCGTAGAGCACGACGAGCACGTTCGGCGCCCCCTCCGGCGCCTTCTCGGGGAGGAACGCGTCCCAGTCCCCCTGCGAGTCACGAACGTCGAGTTCGATCTTGCCCCTGAATTCACGCGCCACGCGTTCTCCCCTTCGAACGTGGGGGTCGCCGACCGGCGTCCCCCGCTGGTCACCCTAGCCACCGGGTCGCGGCGGGCGCTACCGACTCACAGCGAACTCCACATGATGAGCAGCGCTCATCGGCCCGCGGCCGAACTCCGCGAATCCGGGCGCAGGTCGCGCGTCGCGGGGCCCTCGATCAGACGACCGGATGCCTCGAATCGCGAGCCGTGCAGCGGGCAGTCCCAGCTCGACTCGACGTCGTTCCACCGCACGACTCCCCCGGCATGCGGGCAGACCGCGCACACCGCGCTCGTGCGGCCGCCGACCGTCGAGACGCCGTACGGCACGCCGCCGCGGTTGACGACGACGCCCTCGCCCTCGCGCGGCCGTGCCGCCGGCGCGGGGTTCCCGAGCGCGCGACCCCACCCTGTGAACAGCTCGCGGCCCACCGCCGCGTTCTCGACGACGCCGCGGGCGAGATCCGACGGGGCGGTCGTCCGCGTCGCGAGCACCTTGACCCACGGCCGGTGCTCGCGCCACGGCTCGCCGAGGATCTCGGCGCTGATGCGCAGGGCCGCGGCCGCCCCGTTCGTGAGACCCCATTTGGCGTACCCCGTGGCGATCCAGATCCGACGCAGGCCACGTGGCATCCGGCCGGCGAAGGGCACGAGGTTGAGCGACTCGTAGTCCTGCGCCGACCAGGCGGCGACGAGCGAGGCGCCGTCGAAGTACTCGTTCGTCCAGTCGACGATGCGCCGCGCCTCGATCCGCGTCGAGTCGACCCGCCCGACGGGGTGGCCCCCGCCGCCGACGAGCACGAGCGGAGGTCCGCCCGTCGCCACGTCGGGCGTCGTCCGGATCGATCGGGTCGGTCCGTCGACCGAGAGGAAGAGGCCCGGCACCGGCGGCTCGCCGACCCGGAACGCCGCGAGGTACGAGCGCGAGTGCCGGGTCTTCGCGAAGTAGAGCCCGCGGCGCAGCATCGGCGCCGCCGTCGCGACGACGACGGCGTCGCCCGTGAGCGTGCCATGGTCGGTCGCGACGGTCGCCGGATCGGAGGCGCGTACGTCCTGTGCACGCACCCCGGTGAGGAGCACGCCCCCGAGCCTGGTGAACTCGGCGGCGAGCGCACCGGTGAGGGCGACCGGGTCGAGCGCGAGCTGGTCGGCGAGCGACACGGCACCTGCGAGGGGGAACGGGACCGGCAGGCGGTCGACCCGTTCGACCGCCAGTCCGGCCTCGCGGGCGGCGGCGAACTCGGCGTCGACGACTCGCAGGCCCGACGCCCGCTGCGCGTAGCTCAGCGCCGGCTCGAGCGCGAACGGTACCGAGTGCTCGATGGCGAAGTCGCCGATCCATCGCTGTCCGTCGAGGTTCGCCTCGACGTAGGCGCGGGCGACCTTCGCCGAGTGCGCCCGCCGGATGGTGCTGATCCTCGCTCCGTGCAGCACCGTGACCTTGCCCGTGTTGCCCCCTGAGGCGAGCGCGGCCACCCCGCGCGCCTCGACCAGCGCGACCGAGCATCCCCCGCGCGCGAGGATCACCCCGGTGACGAGTCCGGTGATGCCGGCGCCGATGATCACGGCGTCGAACGTCCGGGTCGGCCACCGGTCCACCCCATCGTCTCCGGGATGCTCCGGCACGCGCGCGCTCCAGAAGGAGGTCATGCCCCGAGTCAAGGCCGACGCGGCCGCCTCGGCAAGCGGGTTGACAGCCGCGGAGCGGCCCTCAGTTCATCCCTTCGCGCAGAGCGCGGTCTTCAGGCGCACGGGGTCGACGCGCCAGTAGCTGTGCATCTCGCCGTCGATGAGCAGCACCGGGATCTCCTCGGCATAGCTCGCGCGCAGTGCCTCGTCGTCGAGGATCGATCGCTCGTCGAGCGAGATCCGGCGCGAGGCATCCGGCTCGAACTCGGCGACGACCGCCTGCACGACCTCTCTCGCGTCGTCGCAGAGGTGGCAGCCGGGCTTGCCTATGAGGGTGAGCTGGATGTCTCGGGCCATGGCTCGATGCTACGTCGCCGGGCCGTCCGTCGCCTGAGTCCTCCGAAGACAGCGAAAAGCGCCGAACCCCGGCGGGGCTCGACGCTCAGCTGCAGTCGCGAGCGACTACTTCTTGTTGCGACGCTGGTGGCGCGTCTTGCGAAGAAGCTTGCGGTGCTTCTTCTTCGCCATGCGCTTGCGACGCTTCTTGATGACGGAACCCATCAGAACCTCACAGAAAAGATCGTGCCGGCCGCGCGTGCCGCAGCCGAAAGGCAGAATGCCTCGGAGTAGTCTAGCGGATTCACGAGCCGCCCCCTGACACGCGCCCGATGAGCACCGGCACGATGCGTTAGCGTCGAGGGATGCAGGCCTCCGACGTCGTCATCCGCACCACGACCACCGACGACTGGCAGGCGGTCCGCGCGCTCCGCATCGAGATGCTGCGCGACTTCCCCCTCGCCTACGGCGAGACCCTCGAACATGCGCTCGAGGTCGACGAGCAGGGCTGGCGCCTGCGCGCCGCGCGCGGCGAGACCGACGGGCAGACCTCGGTCGTCGCGATCGAGGGCACGCGTTGGGTCGGCCACATGGGCGGGTACATCCCGGATGCCACGTCGGGCCCCGTGCTCGTCGGCGTCTACGTCGCCCCCGATCACCGCGGCGAGGCCGCCGACGTGTCGCGCCGCCTGCTCACCGCCGTCGAGGACTGGGCGCGGGGCCACGGCAGCACGCTGCGGCTCGAGGTGCACGAGGAGAACCCGCGGGCGATCCGCTTCTACGAGAAGCTCGGCTTCACCCTCACCGGCCGCAACCGCGAGTACGAGCTCGCCCCCGGCGGCCTCGAGCTCGAGATGATCAAGCCGCTGCGCTGAACCGCGCGCCGGCCCGACTCGGCCCCCGATCGAGACAGTTCTTCCGCGCGGCGCGGGAGGTCGGGCAGACTGGCACGATGAGCGCCGTCGCGACCGTCCTGCTCGTCATCGCCATCGTCGGCACCGGGCTCGTCTCGGGCGTCTTCTTCGCCTTCTCGGGCTTCGTCGTGCAGGGGCTCGACCGCCTGCCGCCGGCCGACGCCGCGCGGGCGATGCGCGGGATCAACGTGACCGCGGTGCGGGCACCGCTCATGCTCGCGATCTTCGGCACGTCGCTCCTGCTGATCGCCGTCGCGACCATGACGTTCTTCGGCGCGTACCCGGGGGGCGAATGGTGGATCGTCGGCTCGGCCGTGCTCTACCTCGTCGGCGTGGTCGGCGTCACCGGCGGCGCGAACGTCCCGCGCAACAACCGCCTGGCGGCCGCCCCCGAGGCCGATGCAGGCGCGCTCGGCGCTGCCTGGCGCGAGTTCCGCCCGGGCTGGTTCGCGTGGAACCACGTCCGTTGGCTCACCTCGGCCGCCTCGTGCGCGGCCCTCGTCGTCGCGCTCCTGGCGGGCTGAGCCCCCGGCTACTTGCGCTTGACGACCTGGGTGACGTCGGCGAACACCTTGCCGATCGCCGAGGCGAACGCGCGCTGGTCGTCGTTGAGCGAGGCCTCGTGCGCCTCGACACCGGCGAGCGTCACGGCGTCGGCCGCGGCATCCGACGACATGAACGGGATCAACCAGTCTTCGAGCGTCTCGAGCGGGCCGCGGTCGAGGCGGTAGTACCGGTGCTGCCCCTCCTCGCGCACGCTGACGAGGCCCGACTCGCGCAGCACCTTCAGGTGCTTCGAGACCGTGGGCTGACTGGTGCCGAGCGCCGCGACGATCTCGGAGACGCTGATCTCGCCACCCGACTGCGGCACCGCCGACTCGCGTTCGAGCAGTACGGCGAGGATGTCGCGTCTGGTCGCGTCCGCCACCACATCGAAGATGTCAGCCATGCCCCAAGGGTAGCCACTCGCGGCGGGGAGTACCATGACTCACGCGTTCGGTGACGGCACAGAGGGGGGTCGATGCGCGCACAGCGGGTGGCCCGCCTCGGTCGAGTCGATCGGCGGTCCTGGCTCGGGCGGCTCCGCGATGCCATCGACGCGCTCGTCAAGAGCTCGCCGTCGCGGTTCGCGATCCTCGTGTTCGCGGCGCTCATCCTGCTCTTCACGCTGCTCTTCTCGCTGCCGATCGCCACCGCCGACGGCAGCATCACCCCGCTCCACGACGCGTTGTTCACCGCCGTCTCGGTCATCTGCGTCACCGGTCTCGCGACCGTCGACATGGCGACGTACTGGTCGCCCTTCGGCCACGGGCTCGTGTACCTCGGCGTCAACATCGGCGGTGTCGGCGTGCTCACGCTCGCGACGACCCTGGGCTTCGTGATCTCGCGCCGGCTGGGACTGCGCGCGAAGCTCATGGCCGCGAGCGACACGAACCCCTCGCGCATCCATGTGGGCCCGGTCGCCGAGCGCCAGGCGGTGCGCCTCGGCGAGGTCGGCGGACTGCTGTTCACCGTCGCGATCAGCGCGTTGGTCATCGAGGCGGCGATCGCGGTCGGCCTGATGCCGAGCATGCTCGCAGCCGGCTACGACGTCGGGCACTCGATCTGGTACAGCCTCTACTACTCGGCGATGGCGTTCACGAACACCGGCTTCTCACCGAACCCCGGCGGGCTCCTCCCCTTCGAGCACGACTACTGGATGCAGTCGCTGCTCATGATCGGCGTGTTCCTCGGCAGCCTCGGCTTCCCGGTGATCTTCGCCCTCGCGCGCGCGTGGAAGCAGCCGCGCAAGTGGAGCGTGCACGTCAAGCTGACGCTCACGACGACGGTGATCCTCTTCGTCGCGGGCGCCGCCATGTTCCTCCTCCTCGAGCACGCGAACCCGAAGACGTACGGGCACCTCGACGCCGGGCCGACGATCTTCCAGTCCTTCTTCATGTCGGCCATGACCCGCTCCGGCGGCTTCGCGACGATCGACATGCACGACCTCTACGGCTCGAGCCAGCTCGTCAGCAGCATGCTCATGTTCATCGGCGGCGGCTCCGCGTCGACCGCGGGCGGCATCAAGGTGACGACGCTCGCCGTGCTGTTCCTCGCCGCCTTCGCCGAGGCGCGCGGCAATCCCTCGATGGAGGCCTTCGGCCGGCGCATCCCCCGCGACATGCTGCGCCTGTCGGTGAGCGTCGTGCTCTGGGGCGCGACGATCGTCGCCGGCGCCTCCATCGCCATCCTGCAGATCACGAAGGCACCGTTCGAGAACGTGCTGTTCGACGTGATCTCCGCCTTCGCCACGTGCGGGCTCTCGACCGGGCTCACGGCCGAGCTGCCGCCCGAGGGCGTCTACGTCATGGCGGCGACGATGTTCATGGGCCGCGTCGGCACCGTGACACTCGCCGCCGCGCTGGCCGCGAGCCAGCGCCGCCAGCTGTTCAAACGACCGGAAGAGAGGCCCATCGTTGGTTGACAAGATCAGGCACGACGCCCCGGTGCTCGTGATCGGCCTCGGCCGGTTCGGCGCCGCCACCGCGGGTCAGCTCGACCGTCTCGGCCGCGAGGTGCTCGCGGTCGACACCGACGAGGCCCTCGTGCAGAAGTGGTCGGAGCGGGTCACCCACGCCGTCGTCGCCGATGCCAAGAACATGGACGCGCTCAAGCAGATCGGCGCCCAGGACTTCTCGATCGCGGTCTGCGCCGTGGGATCGTCGATCGAGGCATCCGTGCTCATCACCGCGAACCTCGTCGACCTCAAGATCCCGCAGATCTGGGCGAAGGCGATCTCGGCCTCGCACGGCAAGATCCTGCAGCGCATCGGCGCGAACCACGTCATCTACCCCGAGCGCGAGGCGGGCGAGCGCACGGCGCACCTCGTGTCGGGCCGCATGCTCGACTTCATCGAGTTCGACGACGACTTCGCCCTGGTGAAGATGTACCCGCCGAAGCCGATCCGCGGCAAGAACCTCACCGAGTCGGGCGTGCGCTCGAAGCACCGCGTGACGGTCGTCGGTGTGAAGAGCCCCGGCAAGCCCTTCACCTACGCGACCGAGAACACGGTCGTCTCGAACCACGACCTCATCATCGTGTCGGGCACCGAGGGCGACATCGAGAAGTTCGCCGCGCTCGAGTAGCCCTCCCCTCCTGCGCGTTCCTCAGGACCGCGGTGATGTTTCTCTGGAAGCATCCGGCGCATTCGAGACTCAGCGCGGCGTGTCGTCCTGAGAAGCGGGCGGAATGGGGTGCGCCGTCCTGAGAAGCACCGGTCGCGGTAAGGGCGAGCGGGTGGGATGCCGCGGGGTGCCGTGAGGGTCCGTTAGGGATCTGTTAGGAAGATTCACAAATTTGTGAAATCGGCGTAGCATCGCGCTCATGACGACAGTGATCAGCGCCAGCGGCCTCGAGAAGCGATTCGGCCGCACCGTCGCGCTCGACGGCCTCGACCTCGAGGTCACCGCGGGCGAGGTGCACGGATTCCTCGGCCCGAACGGCGCAGGCAAGTCCACCACCATCCGCATCCTGCTCGGCCTCGCCCGCGCCTCAGGCGGCACCGCGACCCTCTTCGGGCAAGACCCGTGGAAGCATGCGGGCGAGCTCCACCGCCGCGTGGCCTACGTGCCCGGCGACGTCAGCCTCTGGCCGAACCTGACCGGCGGCGAGGCGATCGACCTCCTCGCACGCCTCCGCGGCGGCACGCGCGACAAGGGCGACTACACCGCCCGCAAGCAGCGCCTCCTCGACGCGTTCCAGTTCGACCCGCGCAAGAAGGGGCGTGCCTACTCGAAGGGCAACCGGCAGAAGGTCGCCCTCATCGCCGCGTTCGCGACCCCCGCCGAGCTGTACGTGCTCGACGAGCCCACGAGCGGTCTCGACCCCCTCATGGAGCAGGTCTTCAACCGCGAGATCGCCCGCGTCTCGGCCGAGGGCGCGACCGTGCTGCTCTCGAGCCATATCCTCTCCGAGGTCGAGGAGCTCTGCGACCGGGTGAGCATCATCCGCGCAGGGAAGACCGTCGAGTCGGGCACGCTCGCCGAACTCCGCCACCTCACACGCACCGAGATCGCGTTCGCGACCGACGGCATCGAACCGACCGCCCTCGCGGCCGAGATCGACGGCATCCCCGACGCCCACGACCTCATCATCGACCACGGCCGGGTCAGCTTCACCGTCGACAGCGACCGTGTGGCATCCGTGCTGCCCGACCTCGCCCGCCTCGACGTGCGCGGCCTCACCGTGTCGCCGCCCTCGCTCGAGGAGCTCTTCCTCCGCCACTACGGCGACGAGCTCACCGCCCGCGCTGCGGAGCCCATGGAGGGAGCTCGCGCATGAGCACCCTGGCCACGCTGCTCCGACAGCGGCTGCGCCGCGATCGCCTGCAGCTCGCGCTCTGGATCGTCGGCACCGCGCTGCTCGCCTACACCTCGGTCGCGGCCGTCGCCGACACCTACGGCGACGAGGCCGAGCGCAACCAGATCCTGCAGGTCGCGACCGCGAGCCGCACGATCCTCGTGTTCCGCGGCACCCCCAACGGCACCGACCTCGGCGCGTTCGTCTTCTTCGAGCTGTTCGCGTGGCTCGCGCTCATGGGCGGGCTCATGAGCACCTTCCTCGTGACGCGGCACACCCGCGCCGAAGAGGAGCAGTCCCGCGCCGAGCTCATCGCCGCAACCCCCGCCGGCCGCGTGAAGCCGACCGTCGCGACGCTCATCCACGGCGTGCTGGCCAACCTCGTGCTCGGCGTGCTCGTCGCGCTCGCCTTCATCGCCGGCGGCCTCGACGCCGAGGGCTCGTGGGTGACCGGCGCGGCGATGGCGGCGACCGGCATCGCGTTCGTCGCGATCGGGCTGTTCGCCGCGCAGCTGTTCCGCACCTCGCGCGGCGCGAACGGCGCCGGGGTCGCCGCGGTCGTCGGCGCCTACCTGCTGCGCGGCATCGGCGACGCCGCGGGCACGCCCTCCGACGACCTGCTGCACGTCACCCCGGCATGGCCGAGCTGGCTGTCGCCGATCGGCTGGGGGCAGGCCACGGGCGCCTTCGTCGAGAACTCGCTCGCCCCGCTCGCGCTCTCGCTCGGGGTCTCGGCGGTGCTCGTGACGATCGTGTTCGCGCTGCAGGCGGTGCGCGACCAGGGCGCGAGCCTCCTGCCGGGCCGCAACGGCCGCGCTTCGGCGAGCTGGGCGCTCTCGGGCTCGTTCGGGCTCGCCTGGCGGCTCAACGTCTCGACGCTCATCGCCTGGGCGATCGGCGCCGCGGTCGCCGGCATCACCGCGAGCTCGCTCTCGGGCCTCATCGACGAGCTCGCGGGCGACGCCCCGCAGGTCGTCGACACCCTGCAGGCCGCGCTCGGCGGCGGCGCGACCCTCGAGCAGGCGTTCATCGCGACGTTCTTCGGCATCATCGGGGTGCTCGCGGCGTGCTGCGCCGTGCAGGTGGCCATCCGCGCCCGGCAGGAGGAGGCGCACGGCACCGCCGAGCCGGTGCTGGCGACCGCCGTGCCGCGCGTGCGCTGGCTGCTCGAGTACTGGTTCGTCGGGGTCATCGTCATCGTGGTCGTGCTCGCCTCGGCCTGGCTCGCGGGCCTCGCCGGCACCACGGCATCCGACGCCCCCGACGACCTCGTGTCGCTCATCACGCAGGCCGCCCTCGCGCAGCTGCCCGTCGCCCTCGTCTTCCTCGGGGTGACCCTGCTCGTGTTCGCCTACCTCCCGCGCTGGACGATCGCCCTCGCGTGGGTGCTGCTCGGCGTCGCCGCGATCCTCGGCACCTTCGGGCCGCTCCTCGGCGCCCCCGACTGGATGCTCGACCTCTCGCCCTTCACGCACTCGCCGGTGCCCACGGGCGACGACACCGACTGGACGGGCGGCCTCTGGATGATCGGCATCGGGCTCGCGACCGCGGCGCTCGCCGTCGCATCCATGCGGCGACGTGAGCTGGCGGCGGGCGGCTGACCGGCCGCCGACTGGAAGAATCGGAAGATGGCACGCGATGAGCAGGCACTGAGCACGGCGGTCGAGCAATCGGCCGCCGTGCTCACGGCCGCCGGCTTCCCCAAGATGCCGGCGCGCGTGCTGATGGCGCTCCTCGTCGCCGACGAGGGCGGGCTCACCGCCGCCGAGCTCGGCGAGTCGCTCGGCGTGAGCGCCGCGGCGATCTCGGGCGCGGTGCGGTACCTGCGCACGCTCGGCATCATCCACCGGATGCCGCATCCCGGCAGTCGGCGCGAGCGTTGGGAGATCTTCGACGACGCCTGGTACACGGCCCTCGCGGGCAAGAACTCGGTCTACGGCACCTTCGCCGAGACGGCGGCGCAGGCGATCGACGCGCTCGGCGACCCCGACTCGGCCGGCACCCGGCGAACCAGCGAGATGGTCGCGTTCTTCCGCTTCATCGAGGGCAAGATGCCCGAGCTCCTCGCCGAGTGGGAGGCGCTGCGCGCCGGCGGCGCCACGATGGTCGAGTAGCCGGGGACCCTCCATCCCTCGGCCGCCGGTCCTCGACCGTGGTGTATTAATACAGCAGCCGCTGTACTGTTTTGCTGTGCTCACCTCCGCCTCCCGCCTCGACGTCATGAACCGCCTCGGTCGCGCCATGGCCGATCCCACCCGCTCGCGCATCCTGCTGACGCTGCTCGAGGGGCCCGCATACCCGGCCGGCCTCGCCGACTCGCTCGGGCTGACCCGGCAGAACGTCTCGAACCACCTCGCGTGCCTGCGCGACTGCGGCATCGTCGTCGCCGAGCCCGAAGGCCGGCAGAACCGCTACGAGATCGCGGACCCGCACCTGTCGGCGGCGCTCGAGCGGATCGTCAGCGTCACCCTCGCCGTGGACGAGTCGGCCGAGTGCATCGACCCGAGCTGTTCGGTTCCCGGCTGCTGCGAGGCATCCGCATGACCGCCTCGCTGACCGACGCGCGCCGAGCCGTCCTGCACCGCCGCATCCGCCTGATCGTCGGCATCACCATCGGGTACAACCTCATCGAGGCGGCCGTCTCGATCGCGGCCGGCGCCGCGGCCTCGTCGGCCGCACTCCTCGGCTTCGGGCTCGACTCGCTCGTCGAGGTGCTCTCGGCGGCGGCGGTCGCGTGGCAGTTCACCCGCAAGGAGCCGGAGCGATACGAGAAGCCGACGCTGCGGGTGATCGCCTACGCGTTCTTCGCCCTCGCCGCCTACGTCGGCGTCTCCGCCGTGCTCACGATCACGGGCATCCTGCCCGAGGCGGAGCACTCCACGCTCGGCCTCGTCATCACGGCGCTGAGCGTGATCATCATGCCGTTCCTGTCGCTCGCCGAGCGACGCACCGGCCGCGAGCTGGGCTCGGCGACCGCGGTCGCCGACAGCAAGCAGACGCTGATCTGCACCTACCTCTCGGCCGCCGTGCTCATCGGGCTCGTGCTGAACTCGCTCTTCGGGTGGGTCTGGGCCGATTCCATCGCCGCACTCGTCATCGCCGTCTTCGCCGTGCGCGAAGGCATCGAGGCCTGGCGGGGCGACACCTGCGCCACCCCGATCGGGATGCTCCTCGAAGAGGACGAGGACCACGGACACGCCCATCACGGGAATGACCACGAGCACGAGCACGAGCACGAGCGATGAACATCGGGTGATTCGGACGGCGCTCCTCACGCGGCGCCGACACCGCCGGCTCGCCCCATGAGCACGCTGTGAGGATCCCCGTGGCTCGGCGTTAGGGGTCCGTGAGGATCGGCGGCGAGGCATCCGCCCGGGTGTTGCATCGAAGACGCAGCGAGCCGCTGCCCGCCGCCGCGCCCGCGTCGACGGCCTCCGAATCCCTGGAGTCCCCGTGCTCGACCTCGTCTACGTCATCGGCATCATCGCCGTGTTCGTACTCGTCGGCCTCATCGCCAGGGGGGTCGAGAAGCTGTGATCTTCTTCGAACTCCTCGCCGCCGCGTTGGGCGTCGCCGCTGTGGTGTACCTCGTGTACGCGCTCGTCAAGCCCGAGCGGTTCTGATGGGCGTGTTCCTCGCCGTCGCACAGGCGGCCACTCTCGCCCTGATCCTCGCGCTGCTCTACCGCCCCCTCGGCGACTACATGGCGCGCCTCTACACGAGCGACCGCGACTGGAAGGTCGAGCGCGGCCTCTACCGCATGATCGGCATCGACCCGCGCGCCGAGCAGTCGTGGCCGGCCTACCTCCGCGGCGTGCTCGCGTTCTCGGTCGTCGGCCTCCTGTTCGTCTACGTCCTCCAGCGCGCGCAGGCGGTGCTGCCCTACTCGCTCGGCCTGCCGGCCGTGCCCGAGGGGCTGTCGTTCAACACCGCCGCCTCGTTCGTCGCCAACACGAACTGGCAGTCGTACTCGCCCGAGCTCACGATGGGCTACACGGTGCAGCTCGCCGGCCTCGCCGTGCAGAACTTCGTCTCGGCCGCCGTCGGCATCGCCGTGGCCATCACCCTCGTCCGCGGCTTCGCACGCCGCGGATCGGGCACGATCGGCAACTTCTGGGTCGACCTCTTCCGCGGTTCGTTCCGCCTGCTGCTTCCGCTCTCGGCGATCGGCGCGATCGTGCTCGTCATCGGCGGGGTCGTGCAGAACTTCAACGGCTTCACCGAGGTCACGACGCTCGCCGGCAACATGCAAGACCTCCCCGGCGGCCCGGTCGCCTCGCAGGAGGTGATCAAGCTGCTCGGCACCAACGGCGGCGGGTTCTTCAACGCGAACTCCGCCCACCCGTTCGAGAACCCGACCGCGTGGACGAGCCTCTTCCAGAACGTGCTCATGCTCGCGATCCCGTTCGCCCTCCCCCGCACCTTCGGCAAGATGGTCGGCTCGAACAAGCAGGGCTACGCGATCCTCGCCGTCATGGCCACGCTCTACGTGATCTCGCTCGTGGCGCTGAGCGCGCTCGAGGCCGGCGGCAACGGCACCGCGCCGGAGCTCGCGGGCGGCGCGCTCGAGGGCAAGGAGCAGCGGTTCGGCATCTTCGGCTCGGCCCTGTTCGGCACGACCTCGACCCTCACCTCCACGGGCGCGGTCAACTCGATGCACGACTCGTTCACCGCCCTCGGCGGCATGATGCCGATGCTCAACATGATGCTCGGCGAGGTCGCCCCCGGCGGCGTCGGCTCGGGCCTCTACGGCATGCTCGTGCTCGCGGTCATCGCGGTGTTCATCGCGGGCCTGCTCGTCGGCCGTACCCCCGAGTACCTCGGCAAGAAGATCGGGCCGCGCGAGATCAAGCTCGCGAGCCTCTACATCCTCGTGACGCCGACGCTCGTGCTCGCGGGCACCGCACTGAGCTTCGCGATCCCGGGGGTCCGCGAGGACGTCGAGGCGACCTCGATCTGGAACCCGGGCATCCACGGCATGAGCGAGGTGCTCTACGCGTTCACGAGCGCGTCGAACAACAACGGCTCGGCGTTCGCGGGCCTCACGGCGAACACCCCGTGGTTCAACACCGCGCTCGGTGTCGCGATGCTGCTCGGCCGGTTCATCCCGATCGTGCTCGTGCTCGCCCTCGCCGGCAGCCTCGCCGCGCAGGACAAGGTGCCCGCGACCGCCGGCACGCTGCCCACCCACCGGCCGCAGTTCGTCGGCCTCCTCGTGGGCGTCACGGTCATCGTGACCGCGCTCACCTACTTCCCCGTACTCACGCTGGGTCCCCTGGCTGAAGGGCTGAACTGATCCATGTCCACCATCACCACCCCGTCCGTCCCGGCGCCCGAGCCCGAGTCCGCCGAGCGCCATGCGCCCCGGCCGATGGGCGCCCCCTCGAAGCGCCCGGCCGGCGCCTTCGGCCCCGCGCAGATCATGCAGGCGCTCCCGGGCGCCTTCCGCAAGCTCGACCCGCGGCAGATGTGGCACAACCCCGTCATGTTCATCGTCGAGGTCGGCGCGGCGCTCACGACGGTGCTCGCGATCGCCGAACCGTTCCTCGGCGGCCCCGAGGCATCCGGGGGCACCGCCGTCCCGCCGAGCTTCACCTGGGCGATCGCGGTCTGGCTCTGGCTCACCGTGCTCTTCGCGAACCTCGCGGAGTCGGTGGCGGAGGGCCGCGGCAAGGCGCAGGCCGACACCCTGCGCCAGACCCGGACGTCGACGGTCGCGCACGTGGTCGCGCAGTACGACGAGGTCGCAGATGCCTTGGCGGAGCGCACCGCCCTCAGGGAGGTCGCTTCGTCCGAGCTCAAGCTCGGCGACCTCGTCGTCGTGACGGCCGGGGAACTCATTCCGGGCGACGGCGACATCGTCCAGGGCATCGCCTCGGTGGACGAGTCGGCGATCACCGGCGAGTCGGCCCCGGTCGTGCGCGAGTCGGGCGGCGACCGCTCGGCCGTCACCGGCGGCACGCGGGTGCTCTCCGACCGCATCGTCGTGCGCATCACGTCGAAGCCCGGCGAGACCTTCGTCGACCGCATGATCGCGCTCGTCGAGGGCGCGGCCAGGCAGAAGACGCCGAACGAGATCGCCCTGAACATCCTGCTCGCGAGCCTGTCGATCGTGTTCGTGGTGGTCGCACTGACGCTGAACCCCATCGCCTCGTACGCGGCGAGCCCGGCTTCGATCCCGGTGCTCATCGCGCTGCTCGTCTGCCTCATCCCCACCACGATCGGCGCGCTCCTCTCGGCAATCGGCATCGCGGGAATGGACCGGCTCGTGCAGCGCAACGTGCTCGCGATGTCGGGACGCGCGGTCGAGGCCGCCGGCGACGTCACGACCCTGCTGCTCGACAAGACCGGCACGATCACCTACGGCAACCGTCGCGCGAGCGAGTTCGTGCCGATGCCCGGCGTCCCGGCATCCGAGCTCGAGCGGGCCGCGGCCCTCTCCTCGCTCGCCGACCCGACCCCGGAGGGAGCCTCCATCGTCGAGTTGGCGGCGGAGCGCGGCATCCGCTTCGACACCGCACCCGCGGGCGAGGTCGTGCCGTTCACGGCGCAGACCCGCATGTCGGGGCTCGACCTCCCCGACGGCTCGAGCATCCGCAAGGGCGCCGGCTCGGCGGTCATCGCCTGGGTCGAGGCGTCCGCGCGGATCCCCTCGTCGACGCTCGACGAGCTCGCGCAGCGCGTCGAGGCGATCTCGACGGGCGGCGGCACGCCGCTCGTCGTCGCGTCGAAGGACGCCGCCGGCGAGGCCCGGCTGCTCGGCGTCGTCCACCTGAAGGACATCGTCAAGGACGGCCTCACCGAGCGGTTCGCCGAGCTCCGCGAGATGGGCATCCGCACCGTGATGATCACGGGCGACAACCCGCTGACGGCGAAGGCCATCGCGGCCGAGGCCGGCGTCGACGACTACCTCGCCGAGGCCACGCCCGAAGACAAGATGGCGCTCATCAAGCGCGAGCAGGCGGGCGGCAACCTCGTCGCCATGACGGGCGACGGCACGAACGACGCGCCCGCGCTCGCGCAGGCCGACGTGGGCGTCGCGATGAACACGGGCACCTCGGCCGCGAAGGAGGCCGGCAACATGGTCGACCTCGACAGCGACCCGACGAAGCTCATCGAGATCGTGCGCATCGGCAAGCAGCTGCTCATCACGCGCGGCGCGCTCACGACGTTCTCGATCGCGAACGACATCGCGAAGTACTTCGCGATCATCCCGGCGATGTTCGCCGGCATCTTCCCGGGGCTCGCGGTGCTGAACATCATGCAGCTGCACTCGCCGGCCTCGGCGATCCTGTCGGCGATCATCTTCAACGCGATCGTGATCGTGTTCCTCATCCCCCTCGCGCTGCGCGGGGTGAAGTACAAGGCCGGCAGCGCCTCCGCCATCCTCAGCCGCAACCTGCTGGTCTACGGCCTCGGCGGCATCATCGCCCCCTTCATCGGCATCAAGCTGATCGACCTCGTCGTCAGCCTCATCCCCGGGTTCTAGGCCCGGACGCGAAAGGACACCACACACATGAGTACGACACGCACGGCGGTACGCACCCACTGGGTCGCGATCCGCGCGATGCTCGTCTTCACCCTCGTGCTCGGCGTCGCCTACACGCTCGTCGTCACCGGCATCGGCCAGCTCGTGCTGCCCGCCCAGGCGAACGGCTCGGTCGCCCGCGACGCCTCCGGCGAGGTCGTGGGCTCGGCGCTCGTCGGCCAGTCGTTCGCAGACGCCGACGGCGACCCGCTGCCCGAGTGGTTCCAGCCCCGCCCGTCGGCCGCCGGCGACGGCTACGACGGCGGCGCCTCGAGCGGCAGCAACCTCGGGCCCGAGAACGCCGACCTCATCGCGGCGATCGAGGAGCGGAAGGCGCAGGTCGCCGAGTTCAACGGCGTCGCCGAAGCGGATGTCCCGGCCGACGCGGTCACCGCGTCGGCCTCGGGACTCGACCCGCACATCAGCCCCGAGTACGCGCTGCTGCAGGCGGCGCGGGTCGCGAGCGAGCGCGGTCTCCCCGAATCCGAGGTCGTCGAGCTCGTGGAGTCTAGGATTCAGGCACGGGATCTCGGGTACCTGGGCGAACCGACCGTGAACGTGCTGCAGCTGAATCTCGCCCTCGCAGAGCTGGAAGGCTAGCCACGATGCGGAAGGGGCGGCTTCGGGTCCTGCTCGGCGCCGCCCCCGGCGTCGGCAAGACCTACACGATGCTCGAAGAGGGCAAGCGGCTCGTCGGCGAGGGGCGCGATGTCGTCGTCGGGTTCGTCGAGACGCACGGGCGGCGGGCGACCGCGTCGATGACGCTCGGCCTCGAGATCGTGCCGCGCCGCACCGTCGTGCACCGCGGGATGACCATCGAGGAGATGGACCTCGAGGCAGTGCTCGCTCGCAAGCCCGAGATCGCCCTCGTCGACGAGCTCGCGCACACGAACGCGCCCGGCTCCCGGCACGCGAAGCGCTGGCAGGACGTCGAGGAGCTGCTCGCGGCCGGCATCGACGTCATCTCCACCGTCAACACGCAGCACATCGAGTCGCTCGGCGACGTGGTGCTGCAGATCACCGGTGCCGAGCAGCGCGAGACGATCCCCGACCGAGTGCTGCGCGCCGCCGACCAGATCGAGGTCGTCGACCTCGCCCCGCAGGCGCTGCGCGACCGGCTGGCGGGCGGTCTCGTCTACCCCGCCGAGCGCATCGACGCCGCGCTCTCCAACTACTTCCGCCTCGGCAACCTCACCGCGCTGCGCGAACTCGCGCTGCTCTGGCTCGCCGACGAGGTCGACCAGGCACTCAAGAAGTACCGCGCCGAGCACGGCATCGACCGCAAGTGGGAGGCCCGCGAGCGCGTCGTCGTCGCGCTCACGGGCGGGCCCGAGGGCGAGACCCTGCTGCGCCGCGGCGCCCGCATCGCCGCCCGTGCCTCGGGGGGCGAGCTCATCGCGGTGCACGTCACGAATCCCGACGGCATGCGGGCGAGGCATCCCGGCGCACTCGACGCCCAGCGCACCCTCGTCGAGCAGCTCGGCGGCACCTTCCACCAGGTCGTCGGCGAGGACGTGCCCCGTGCGCTCGTCGAGTTCGCGAGGTCGGCGGATGCCACGCAGCTGGTCATCGGCGTCAGCCGGAGGTCCCGGCTCGCCGCGGCCTTCTCGGGCCCCGGCATCGGCGCGACCGTGATCCGCGAGTCGGGCGACATCGACGTGCACATCGTGACGCACGCGGCGGCGGGCTCCGGGTTCTCGCTGCCCCGGCCGGGCGGCGCGCTGAGTCGCAAGCGCCTCGTCTGGGCGTTCGTCCTGGCGCTCGTCGCCGGCCCGGCGCTCAGCTGGGTGCTGACGCGGTTCCACACCGAGACGTCGATCACCAGCGACGTGCTCGCCTACCAACTGCTCGTCATCGTCGTGACGCTCATCGGCGGCATCTGGCCGGGCCTGTTCGCGGCGGTGCTGTCGGGCCTCACCCTCAACTACCTCTTCGTCGAACCGCTCTACACGCTCACGATCGCCGACGCCCGCCAGCTGCTCGCGCTCGTCTTCTACGTGGCGAACGCGCTGCTCGTGGCCTACGTCGTCGACCAGGCCGCTCGCCGCAATCGCGAGGCCCGGCGTGCGGCCGCCGAGTCGCAGCTGCTCGCGACGCTCGCCGGCAGCGTGCTGCGCGGCGAGGACGCACTGCAGGCCATGGTGACCCGCACCCGCGAGGCGTTCGGGCTCACCGGGGTGCGACTCCTCGTCGACGGCGAGACCCGGGTCGCCGACGGCGAACCGGCGCGCGACGACCGCGTGACCGAGGTGCCGATCGGTGCGCGCGGCGTGCTCGAGCTGCACGGGGCCGACCTCGAGGCATCCGAACGCCGCCTGCTGCAGGTGATCGCGACCCAGCTCGACCAGGCCATCGAGCACGGCGCCCTCGCGCGGGCGGCCGAGGCGGCGGCCGGCCTCGCCGAGACCGACCGGGTGCGTTCGGCCCTGCTCGCCGCCGTCGGCCACGACCTGCGTCGCCCGCTCACCTCGGCGTCGGCCGCCGTGAGCGCGCTGCGATCCCCCGAGCTCGAGCTGCCCGCCGCCCAGCGCGAAGAGCTCCTCGCCACCGCCGCCGAGAGCCTCGACTCGCTCGCCGAACTCGTCACCAACCTGCTCGACGTGAGCCGCGTGCAGGCCGGCGCGCTCGCGGTCACGCTCGCCCCGACCGAGGTCGCCGACGTCGTGTTCCCCGCCCTCGACGAGCTCGGCCTCGGACCCGGCGCGGTCGAGCTCGACCTCGCCGACGAGCTGCAACCGGTGCTCGCCGACGCGGTGCTGCTGCAGCGGGTCGTGGTGAACCTGCTCGCGAACGCGGTGCGACACACGCCCGAGGGCGAGCGCGTGCGGTTCTCGGCGTCGGCGTTCCAGGGCCGCGTCGAGCTGCGCGTCGTCGACCGCGGGCCGGGCATCCCGGTCGAGCGGCGCGACGAGGTGTTCACGCCGTTCCAACGGCTCGGCGACACCGACAACGACACGGGACTCGGCCTGGGGCTCGCCCTGTCGAAGGGCTTCGTCGAGGGGATGGACGGCACACTGGAGGTCGACGACACCCCCGGTGGCGGCCTCACCATGGTCGTCACCCTGCCGGCCGCCGAGGAGGCGCGATGAAGATCCTGCTCGCCGACGACGACGGCCAGCTGCAGCGTGCGATGCGCATCACGCTCAGCGCGCGCGGCTACGAGGTGGTGTCGGCCCACGACGGCGCCGAGGCCATCGACCTCGCGGCGAGCGCGCACCCCGACCTCGTGCTGCTCGACCTCGGCATGCCGAAGGTCGACGGCCTCGACGTGATCCGGGCGGTCCGCGCATGGTCGAGCGTGCCGATCCTCGTGCTCTCGGGTCGCACCGACTCGGCCGAGAAGGTCGAGGCGCTCGACGCCGGTGCCGACGACTACGTCACGAAACCCTTCGCGATGGACGAGCTGCTCGCCCGCATCCGCGCACGCTCACGTCGCCCGGCGGGAGATGACGACACCGCGGCCGTGCACCGCATCGGGGAGCTCGAGGTCGACCTCGCCGCGAAGACGATCCGCCCCGCGGGCGACGACGGGCACGGGGCATCCGTTCGCCTGACCCCGACCGAGTGGCGTCTGCTCGAGCTCTTCCTCAAGCACCCGGGGCGCCTGCTCACCCGCGAGATGCTGCTCGGAGAGGTGTGGGGCCCGTTCCATGCGAACGACGCGGGCTACCTGCGCCTCTACGTCGCCCAGCTGCGACGCAAGCTCGAGCCGGTGCCCGCAGAGCCCCGCCACTTCCTCAACGAACCGGGCATGGGCTACCGCTTCGAGCCGTGACCGGGCTCGTGGCAGGGGCGCCTGACCGGGCTCAGCGCAGCAGCTCGCCGAGCCGGGCGAGCCAGTGCTCGGCGGTGGCGCCGTCGAAGGGCGCCTCCCGTCGTCGCACCGCGGCGAGCACGGCGTCGGCGTCGGCCCGCACCCGGGCGACGAGCTCGGCGGGATAGCCGAAGGCCACGGCGTGCTCGGCGAACTCGTGCTCGTCGTCGATGAACGCCGAGGCGCCGTCGCGCTCGACCACGTCGAGATCGAGGTCGACGTACGAGACCGTCGCGCCCGTCGCATCGCTGCGCCACTCGGGCGGCGTGGCGAGGTCGACGTACGTGCCGAGGCCGCGCGGGTGGCTCGCGTTGAACCCGGCGGCCCACCCGCCCGACGGGAAGAGCGACACCGAGACCCAGCTCGCCGTGAAGGCGTTGCCGGGGCGGGCGAACGAGGTGCCGGCCGGGAACCCCACCCAGTCGCCGTGCTCGTCGGCGCCGAGCCAGAGCCCGTCGAACTCCCAGTGCGGGCGGCCGCCCCATTTCGTCGCGCGGACGCGGACGAGGGTGCCGGGGACGGTCGGGTGGCTCGCGGGATCGATGCTCGTCACGCCATCACCGTACGCCCCGCCGACGTGCGGCGCCGACGAGGCTCGGCCCGGCGCGGCGCGGCTCGGCCCGGCCCGGCTCGGCCCGGCTCACTCGCCCGATGCCGCCGCAACCGGCCCGCGCGTGCTCGTCGCCTTGGCGCGCAGGCGCAGTGCGAACACGCCGCCGGCGAGGAGGAAGCCGGATGCCGCGAAGAGCGCCCAGCGCGAGGCATCCGCCATGCTGGCCGAGAGCGCGTCGGCGACGGGCGGGCCGGCCTCGCCGAGCTGACCGTCGGTGCCCTCGGCGCGCAGCGGCGGGATGTTCGCGCCCGCCGACTGCTCGGTCGAGTCGATGATCTGCTGCTCGGCCTCGGCCGAGAGCCCCGACTGCCCGTCGAGCTGCGTCGGCAGGACCTGGGCGAGGCCCGCGGCGAGCACGGCGCCGATGATCGCGGTGCCGAGCGCCGAGCCGACTTGGCGCACCGTGCTCTGCGTCGCCGAGCCCTGCCCCGACTGCTCGGGCGGGATGTCGGCGAGGACGGTGCCCGTGAGCTGCGCCGAGGCGAGGCCGAGGCCGAGGCCGTACACGGCGAGCACGGCGGCGAGCAACCAGCCCGACATCTCGGGGCCGAGCATGAGGGCGGCGACGAGCGTGCCGACGAACTCGATGCCGAGTCCGAGCAGCACCACGTTCGGCGCACCGAACCGCTCGGAGAGGTGGCGGGCCGAAGCGCCGGAGACGAACGCGCCGAGCCCCATCGCGGCGAGCACGAAGCCGGCGGCGAGCGTCGAGAGCCCGAGGGCGTTGACGATGAACAGGGGCAGCACGAAGAGGATGCCGAACTCGCCGACGGCCACGCAGAGCGCGACGAGGTTGCCCCAGGTGAAGGTGGGCACCGAGAAGAGCCGCACGTCGAGGATGGCCGACCGGCCGTTGCGGGCGCGATGCCGCTCCCAGAGCACGAAGAGCACGAGCGAGACCACGCCGATGGCGAGCGCGATCGGCACCGGGGAGACGGGCCAGTCGGCGGGCCAGGTCCAGCCGAACAGCACGAAGGGCTGCTCGGGCGCCCACCAGCCGAGCGAGCCGCCCTCGATGAGGCCGAAGACGAGCGCGCCGAAGCCGATCGCCGAGAGCAGCAGCCCGTCGATGTCGAGGCCGGGGCTCGTCACGTGCGCGCGGGTCTCGTCGACGGTGAAGATCGCGACGACGGCGATCACGATGCCGAACGGGAGGTTCACGAGGAAGATCCACTGCCAGCCGAACGACTCGGTCAGCCAACCGCCGAGCAGCGGGCCGAGCGCAGCCACGCCGGAGATCACCGCACCCCACACGCCGAACGCGACCGCCCGGTCGCGACCGCGGAACGTCGCGTTCACGGTCGACAGGGTGGTCGGCAGGATGAAGGCGCCGCCGACACCCTGCACGAGTCGCGCGAGGATGAGCGAGTCGCCGCTGGAGGAGAGCGCGGCGAGCAGGCTGCCCGCGAGGAAGAGCGCGATGCCGAAGAACATGGCGCGCCGTCGCCCGAGGCGGTCGCCGAGGCGGCCCGCGGTGAGCAGCAGGGCGGCGAAGACCACCGAGTAGATGCCGTTGACCCACTGCGCCTCGCTGAAGTCGAGCTGCAGCTCGGTGATGAGCGTCGGCAGCGCGACGCCGACGATGGTGCCGTCGAGCACGATCATCGACAGGGCCGCGGCGAGGACGCCGAGACCGACCCACCGCCGTGCCCCCGCCCGACCCGGAGTTCCTCCGGTGGCCACCACTGCGTCGTTCCCCTGTTCGCCCACGCGCCAACGATACGAGCACGCGCCGCCCGGGTCATCCATCGAACGACGGAAGGCGTGTCGCGAAGGCGGCCGACGCCGTGTCCGGAACCCGCCGGACGCCCGTGCGCCGCGCCGCGAGGCTGGGACCACCAGACAGGAAGGCGGCCGACGTGGGAACCCTGACCCCGATCGACGCGCACGCGCGCAGCACCCGGCACTCGACGATCTCGCCGGCGATCCTCTACTTCGGCAGCCAGGTGTCGCTGCTGTCGACCGTCGACGACGAGGGGCACCCGAACCTCGCGCCGAACTCCTCGGTGTGGTGGCTCGGGCAGACCGCCATGCTCGGCGTCGCCGCGCGCAGCCAGACCGGCCGGAACCTCGTCGCGAACGGCGAGGCGGTGATCAACCTGCCCTCGGTCGACCATGTCGACGCCGTCGACCGGCTCGCCCTCACGACCGGGCGCAACCCGGTGCCCGAGCGCAAGGCGGGGGCCGGCTACCGGCACGTGCGCGACAAGTTCGCCGCGGCGGGGCTGCGGCCGCTCGCGTCCGAGACGGTCGCCCCGCCGCGGGTGGCCGAGTTCCCGGTGCACCTCGAGGGGCGCGTGGTCGCGATCCACCCGATGGGCGGCGCCGGGTCACCGGCCGAGGCGAGCCTGCTCGCGGTCGAGCTCGGCATCACGCGGGTGCACGTGGTCGAGTCGGTGCGCATGGCCGGGCATGCCCACCGCATCGACCCCGTGCGCTGGCGTCCGCTCATGATGAGCTTCCAGCGCTTCTTCGGCCTCGGCGGCGAGGCGCGGCCGTCGCGCCTCGCGAGCATCGACGAGGAGTGGTACCGCGGCTGAGGCGGATCGCGCGACGGCGTCAGTTCAGTTCGGCCACCGCCCGACTCGCCTCGTCGACCGCGGCGTGCGTATAGCCGAACGCCTGCGCGTCGGAGTTCGCGATCGTGATGTTCCCGTGCCGCCGCCGAGCCGACTGGAATGGCTGCTGCTCGAGCGGTCCGAAGATCGACGGGTCGGCGATGGAGTTGTACTCGTAGGCGTAGCCGTGCGACCACCGGTTGACGGTGATCGCGGCGATATCCCGTTTGGCGTCGAATCCTGCCCCGCCGAGCGAGCGCTGCATGAGGTCGCGGATGTCCCGTTCGAAGTCGGCGAAGGTCACCTGAAGCAGCTCGCGGCGCCCGGCCTTGTGCTGCTCGCGGGTGATGCGCTCCCCGGGAAGGTTCGGCGTCTTCGACAACGTGACGACGATCGGCTCCTTCGGGTCGCGCGCCGATCGATACCCGCCCTGATCGGTCGGGGTGGCGAGGCCGAGGCTGTCCCAGAAGTGGTTGTACGGGGTGACCCGCGAGACGCCGGCGTCCGCGAACGCCGTCCAATTCTTCACCGCGACCCGCGCGTAGACCAGCGGCACCTTCACGCCGTAGCGCATGGCCTCGACCTGGTCGCCCGGCAGCCCGTCGACGACGTACGACGACACCGCGTTCCAGCAGGCCATGACGACGTGCTTCGCCTCGACCCGGTACGCCTTGCCGCCGTTGACGTAGTCGACATCGATCGGCCCGCTCGTGCCCGAGCGGTGGCGCACCGCGGTCGCCATGCTGTTCAGACGGATCCGCACCGACGACTTCGGGTGGTCGAGCAGCGCGTAGTTGGCCGATGCGGCGATGATGCTCTCCTGCGTCTGCACCCCGCCGAAGGCCTGCGGGATCAGTCGGGAGACGAGCAGACGCGAGACCGTCGCTCCACCGTCGGGGAAGTAGTAGAGCTCCTCGTCGGTCGTCGTGAGCGTCATCGCGGGCGTACGGCCGATGCCCGGGTACGGCTCGGGGCTCAGCCCCAGACCGCCGAACCCCGGGTAGCCGACGCCCCAGCAGTCGCCCGCGGGCACGGCCTCGATGCCGGCGCCCCAGAGCCCGTGCGGCCGCTTCTGGTAGTAGACGAGCGCCTCGTCGCCCACGCCGACGAGGTTCTGCAGGTACTCGCGGTACGTCATGCGAGCGAGCGCCTGCTTCTTCTCGGCGTCGCTCATGCCGGGCAGCACGTCGTCGCTGAACGTCTCGATCCGCATGATGTCGTCGCGAGCCTGCTGCGAGAGCGGCAGACGCGACACGAGCGAGGCGGTCGACTCCCCCGGCGCCCGGCGCAGGAAGGTGTCGGCGCCGAACGACTCCTCGGGGAAGAAGTACCCGTTCGTGAGTCCCATCGAGCTGTAGAGCCCCGTGTCGACGCCCTCGGCAAGCTCGGCGAAGTCGATGCCGAGGTCGTCCATGAGTTCGAGCGAGGGGGCGTTCCACGTATCGGGGCTGTCGAGGTTGACCATGCCGCCGTTGCTGAGGAGGGTGCGACCGCGCACCGAGAACTCGTTGCGGTGCTGGTGCCCGCCGAAGTCGGCGAGCGCTTCGACCACCAGGATCTTCGCGTCGGCACCGAAGCGCTTGCGGTAGAAGTGCGCCGCGGCGAGGCCGCTCACGCCGCCGCCGACGACCACCAGGTCGTACACCTCGCGCAGACGCTTGGGCGCTCCGAAGTCGGCGCCCCCGAAGGTCGCGCCGTGACCGGTCGAACGCGCGGCATCGGTCTGGCCGACGAGCCCCGTCTGCCTCGGACGGCTCGCGACCGCGTGCCCGCCCGCCTGCGCGTGCGCTGCTCCGCCCGGCACCGCGGTGAGCGCCGCGGCCCCGGCCGCGACGGCCATGCCGTTGAGCAGATCGCGTCGGCTGATGCCCGCCGACATCCCCAGTTCGTCGTCCCCGTGCTTCGCCATCTCGACTCCTTCGTCTCGTGTGCCCGTCCGTGCCCGCAGGCTAGCCACGCGACGATCGCACGGTCAACGATTTCGTTGCACAATCTGCGAAATCGGCTGATTTCAGCAGAGTTCCCTGCGAGATGCGACGGAATCCGAAGCGTCAACGCGCGCGCTGCTCGGTCCCCTCGCCCACTGGCGGACCCGCGCTCGCGACCGGGACGACGCGCCTGACGCCTACGCTGGAACCGTGGACTGTTCGTACTTCGACGCCGGGCGCTGCACCTCGTGCGCCCTCATGGGTCGGCCGTACGCGCAGCAGCTCGCCGACAAGCAGGCGCACGCCGAAGAACTGCTCGCCCCGTTCGACGTTCCCGTCTGGGAGGCGCCGGTCGCGAGTCGCGAGGACGGCTACCGCAACAAGGCGAAGATGGTCGTCGGCGGCACCGTGGATGCCCCGACGATCGGCATTCTCGACGCCGACGGGCACGGCGTCGACCTCGAGGCGTGCGGCATCTGCTCGCCCGGTCATCGGGCCGCGTTCCCGGTGCTCGCCCGCTTCATCACGCTCGCACGGCTCACCCCCTACGACGTCCGCTCGCGCACGGGCGAGCTGAAGCACCTCATCGTCACCGAGTCGCCCGACGGCGAGCTCATGATCCGCTTCGTGCTGCGCTCGACCGAGCCGGTGCCCCGCCTCCGCAAGCACTTGCCGACGCTCCTCGCCGAGCTGCCGCACGCGCGCGTCGTCACGGCGAACGTGCTGCCCGAGCACAAGGCGGTGCTCGAGGGCGAGCAGGAGATCGTGCTCACCGAGGCGCAGACCCTCGCGATGCGGCTCAACGACGTGACGATGCACCTGCGCCCGCAGAGCTTCTTCCAGACGAACACCGAGATCGCGGCGGCGCTCTACGCCGACGCCCGCGACTGGATCCGCGACCTCGCACCCGACACCGCCTGGGACCTCTACTCGGGCGTCGGCGGCTTCGCCCTGCACCTCGCCGGCACCGACGGCGCCGGCCCCGAGGTCACGGGCATCGAGACGAGCGTCGAGGCGGTCGCGAGTGCCGAGCTCAGCCGAACGGATGCCGCGCTCTCGCGCCTGCGCTTCGCCTCGGGCGATGCCACGGCCTTCGCCCTCGGCGCCGAGGCGAGCCCCGACCTCGTGATCGTGAACCCGCCCCGGCGCGGCATCGGCGCCGAGCTCGGCGCCTGGCTCGAGGCATCCGCCGTCTCGCACGTGCTCTATTCGAGCTGCAACGCGGCCTCGCTCGCGAAGGACCTCGCGGCGATGCCGTCGCTGCGCCCGGTGAAGGCGCGCGTCTTCGACATGTTCCCGCAGACGACGCACTTCGAGGTGATGGTGCTGCTCGAGCGGCGCTGAGCCCGCGTCGAGCGCGGCTACGCTCCGGCCGGCACCTGCTGGGTGATGCAGTGCGGTCCGCCGCCGCCGAAGGCGATGGTCGACCCCGGAACGCCGACGATCTCGCGGTCGGGGTGCACCCGCGCGAGGAACTCGAGCACCCCCGCGTCGCGCTCGTCGCCCCCGACCGGCACGATGACGGCGCCGTTCGCGAGGTAGTGGTTCGCGTACGACACCTCCGAATCGGGGTCGGGGTCGAGCAGGTCGATCTCGAGCGTGCGGCCGGCGGCATCGGGCGAGGCCTGCAGGCGCGCGAGGTTCTCGCGGGCGCGGGCGTACTCGCTCGAGCGCGGGTCGGAGGGCACCTCGAGCAGCACCCGGCCCGGGGCGACGTACTGGGCGACGCCGTCGACGTGGCCGTCGGTGCCGGCCGGGCCGACGTCGAGGCTGTGCCCGAAGGGCAGCCAGGTCACGGCGGTGACGCCGAGGTAGTCCTTGAGGCCCTGCTCGATCTCGGCCTTCGAGAGGTGCGGGTTGCGGTTCGGGTTGAGCAGGCACTGCTCGGTGGTGATGAGCGACCCCTCGCCGTCGACGAAGAAGGCGCCGCCCTCGAGCACGAACGGGGCCCGGAAGAGCGGCACGCCGAAGTGCTCGGCGAGCCGGTCGGGGATGAGCTGGTCGCTGTCGTGCGGGTGCCAGCGGCCGCCCCAGGCGTTGAAGCCGAACTTCACCGCGGCGAGCTCGCCGGCGGCGTTCGTGACGAACGCGGGGCCGCTGTCGCGCGCCCACGAGTCGTCGACGGGCACCTCGAGCGCTTCGACGCCCGAACCGCAGAGGCTGCGCACCTCGGCACCCTGGCCGGGGTTGCAGAGCATGACGACAGGCTCGAACGCGGCGATCGCCCTGCCCACCGCGGCGTAGTCGCGCTTGGCCTCCTCGAAGCGGTCCTTCCAGAGCTCGCGACGCGCGGGCCAGATCATGATGCAGGCCGAGTGGGGTGCCCATTCGGCGGGCATCGAGTAGCCGGCCTCGGCCGGGGTCGGCGTCGAGATGCCGGCCTCGGCCGGGATGGGAGTCGTCTGAGTCACGGCGGACCTCCAGGGATTGCGCGTCGGTGCGAAAGCGATGTCCCGACTATTTTGGATGAGAACCAAAATTCTCGCAAGTGCGCCCCGACACGCGAAACGGGATGCCTCGCCGCGGCCCGAGGGCACGGCGGGACATCCCGTCTCGAAGTGCCGCCCCACGGGGCGGCGGTGCGTCTCAGCGCACCCGTCAGCGTCGCGCGGGCTCGCCCAGGAACACCGCGCAGGTCTGTATGCAGAGCGCGAGCAGCCGATCGTGGTCGACGCCCGCCGCCCCGACCGTGAGCTGGATCGACAGGCCGTCGATCGTCGCGGAGAGGATCTGCGAGACCTCGTCGAGATCCTCGAAGGCGAACACCCCGCGCTCGCGCCCGTACTCGAGCACGTCTCGGAGGATCCGACGCCATCCCTCGTCGAGTTCGTTGTGCACCTCGGAGACGAGGTCGTCGGTGGCCGCGTCGGACCAGACCTGGAACCACAGGATCCAGCCGGGATCGCCGCGCCCATTCGACGCCGAGAGCTCGATCAGCCGCTCGAGCCGGGCCCACGGGTCGTCGATCTCGCCGAGCTCGGCCCCGGCCTGCGCGACGAGCGACTCCTCGCTCTGGCGGATCGCGAGCATCAGGAGCTCGGTCTTCGAGGGGAAGTAGTAGGTGATGTGCCCGGGGCGCATGCCCGCGCGCTCGGCGATGTCGGAGACGCGCACGTTCGCGAGGCCGAGCTCGGCGATCGCCTTGGCCGCAGCCTCGACGACGAGCTCTTCGCGCGCCTTGCCCTTCGCGCGCCGGTCCGTCACCACGTCACACCGCCGTCCCCTCGCTCATCGCGACACCATCCTAGCCAGCGGCTCCGGCGCAGCTCTCCCGGCGCGATCGGTCTCGCCGGCAACCGCGAGACCGTCCGCCGGAGGAACCGCGAGCCGGCCGGCCGGCGGCGCCTCGAGTCCGCGGGCCGGCGGGGTCGACGCGGCCCACGACGCCCCCATGCGCGGCGCCGCCGCCAGCAGGGTCGCCGTGTACGGGTGGTGCGGATCCCGGAAGAGCTCCTCGGTCGGGCGGTCCTCCACGATCCGGCCCGCCGTCATCACGACGACCCGCTCGGTGAGGTGCCGCACCACCGCGAGGTCGTGCGAGATGAAGAGCAGGGTCAGGCCGAGCTCGGCCCGCAGCCCCTCGAGCAGGTTCAGAATCGCGGCCTGCACCGAGACATCCAGCGCCGCGACCGACTCGTCGGCGATGAGCACCTCGGGCTCGAGGGCGAGCGCACGGGCGATGCCCACCCGCTGACGCTGCCCGCCCGAGAGCCGACGGGGGTATGCGCCGAGCAGCGACACCGGCAGCTCGACGAGTTCGAGCAGCTCGGCGGCGCGCTGCGGCACCTCCCGTGCCGGCACCATCCGATGCACCTTCAGCAGTTCGCCGAGCGCCTGCCCGATGGTCATCGACGGGTTGAGCGAGGCGCTCGGGTCCTGGAAGACCATCTGGATGCGCCGGGTCGCGGCCTTGGTGCGGTGTCGCGCCAGCGGCTCGCCGTCGAGCACGATCGAGCCCTCGTCGAGTTCGACGAGGCCGACGATGGCGCGTGCGAGCGTCGACTTGCCGCACCCCGACTCACCCACGATGCCCACCGCCGAGCCGCGCTCGACCACGAGGTCGACGCCGTCGAGGGCGTGCATCACCGGCACGGGGCGCCCGCGCAGCCGCGCCGCGAACGCCGAGCCCGTCCGGTAGCTGACCCGCAGTCCGCGGGCCTCGAGATACGCGCTCATACGCCGACCTCCATCAGCATCTCGGGGTGGATGCACGCCGTCGCGCGCTTCGCGTCGCCGACGAGCTCGTGCGGCGCACGGCGGCAGTCGTCCTGCGCGAACGCGCAGCGGGGGGCGAAGCGGCACCCCTCGGGGAACCGCCGCGGGTCGGGCGGCGAGCCCGGAATCGTCGCGAGTGCCCCGTCGCCGCCGGCGAACGACGGCGCCGACGCCAGCAGGGCGGCCGTGTACGGATGCCTCGGCGAGCGCAGCACCTCCCCGACGGGGCCGATCTCGACGATGCGGCCGGCGTACATCACGGCCACCCGGTCGCACACCTCGGCGACGACCGCGAGGTCGTGCGAGACGAAGACCATGGCGAGCCCGCGCTCGGTGCGGAGGCGCCGGAGCAGTTCGAGGATCTGCGCCTGGACCGTCACGTCGAGCGCGGTCGTCGGCTCGTCGCAGAGCAGCAGCTCGGGCTCGGTGGCGAGCGCCGCGGCGATCATGACGCGCTGGCGCAGCCCGCCCGAGAGCTCGTGCGGCCACATCCTCGCGCGCCGCTCGGGCTCGGGGATGCCGACGCTCGCCATGAGCTCGATCACCCGTGCCCGCACCTCGCGTCGCGGCATCCGCCGCCGTGCCCCGACCGCCTCGCCGATGAGCTCGCCGACCCGCATCGTCGGGTTCAGCGCCGTCATCGGCTCCTGGAAGATCATCGCGACGCCGTGCCCGCGCACGCGCTCGACGTCGACGGTCGGGCGCTCGCCACGGCCGCCGCCGCGGTCGGCATCGAAAGCGAAGCGGATGTCTCCACCCGCCGTGCCGCCGGGCGGCAGCAGGCCGAGCACGGCCTTCAGCGTGAGGCTCTTGCCCGACCCCGACTCGCCGACGATCCCGAGCGATTCGCCGGGCGCCACCTCGAACGAGACCCCGTCGACCGGATGCATCGTGCCGCCGCCGAGCGCGAGATCGACCCGCAGCTCGCCGACGCTGAGCACGGGGCGGCTCACTTCCTCGTCCATTCTTCGATTCCCTCTCCGATGAGGCTGAGTCCGAGGCCGAAGCCCACGACGACGAGACCGGGCACGGTCGAGAGCCACCACTGCTCGCGGATGTACGGCTGGCCGGCGGCGATCATGGCGCCCCACTCGGGCGTCGGCGCCTGGATGCCGAGGCCGAGGAAGGAGAGCGCCGCGAGGCCGAGCGTCGCGCCGACGATGTCGCTCGGCAGGTAGACGAGGGTCTGCCCCACCGAGTTCGGGAAGACGTGGCGCCAGAGCACCCGGCGCGGCGACAGGCCGGAGGCCCGAGCCGCCGAGACGTACTCGAGTCCGCGGGTGCGCAGCACCTCGGTGCGGATGAGTCGCGCATAGGCCACCCACGCGATGAGCGTGAATGCGACGAGGATCGACGTGACGCCCGGCCCGAGCACGAAGACGAGCGCGATGATCAGGATGTACGTCGGGAACGCCTGCACGACGTCGGAGACGCGCATGATGACGCCGTCGACCCACCCGCCGCGGAACCCGGCGATCGCGCCGAGCGCCGTGCCGAGGATCGCGGGCAGCGCCGCGCCGAGGAATCCGACGAGCAGGTCGATGCGCGAGGCGAACACGAGCCGCGACACGACGTCGCGACCGAGCTCGTCGGTGCCGAGCCAGTGCTCGGGGCTCGGGTCGGCGAGCGCGTTCACGATGTCCTGCTCGAGCGGGTCGTACGGCGCGACGAGCGGCGCGAACACCGCCACGAGCACGTAGACGGCGACGATGCCGGTGCCGACCCACACGCGGCGCGGCAGCCGCACCCGCTCGGCGCCGATCACCGAGTGGGCGGGCATGACGTCCGCCGCGGCGGCGGTGACGGTGGTGACGGTCCCGGGGCTCATGACTCGACCTCCAGTCGCGGGTCGGCGATCGACGTGATGATGTCGGCGATGAGGAAGACGAGCACGACCGCCACCGCGAACAGCAGCGTGTAGCCCTGGATCGAGGGGATGTCGCGCTGGCGGGCCGCCAGCACGATGCCCTGGCCGATGCCCGGCAGTGCGAAGGTCGTCTCGATCACGACGGCCCCGAACAGCAGGTAGCCGAGGTTCAGCGCGAGGATCGAGACCGTCGGCGGGGCCGCGTTGCGCAACACGAACCGCGACATGATGCGCGAGCGGCCGATGCCGAGCGACCGGGCGGTCGTGACGTGCTCGGCGCCGAGCACCGTGATCATGCTCGCCCGCAGGCTCCGCACCTGCAACGGGGCGATCGAGAGCGCCAGGGTGAGCGCCGGCAGCGCGATCGACCGCAGGTGCTCGGCGGGGGTCTCGCCGAAGCCGCCGACGGGGAACCACCCGGTCGGCAGCGCGACGGTGAGGATGAGGATGATGCCCACCCAGAACGACGGCATCGCGAGTGCAACGAGTCCGAAGGCCCGGGTGGCGTGGTCGAACGGCCGGTCGGGCCCGCGCGCCGAGACGATCGCGAGCGGAACCGAGATGACGAGCGACAGGAGGGTGCCGAAGCCGAGCAGCCACACCGTCACGGGGAGTCGCTCGCCGATGAGGCTCGCCACCGGCTCGTTCGACTTGAACGAGTAGCCGAGGTTGCCCGTGAGCACCTCGCCGACGTAGCGGAAGTACTGCACGATCGCGGGGTCGTCGAGGCCGAGCTGGGCGCGCACGACCGCCAGCTCGGCGTCGGAGGCGCGAAGGCCCACGATGAGCCGGGCGGGGTCGCCCGGCGTCACCTTGAGGATGAGGAAGACGAGCAGCACGATCGCGAAGAGGAGCGGTATCGCGAAGACCAATCGCTTCGCGATGAAGAGGTAGCGGCCCATGAGCTACTCGCCGACCTCGATCGTGTCCCAGTAGTACATGCCCCACGGCGCCGCGCTGAAGCCCGAGACGCGGTCGGAGACCCCGTGCAGCACCTGGAACTCGGCGAGGCTGATGGCCTGCGCGCTCTCGATGGCGTCGTTCTGCACCGCCTCGACGATGGCCTGCTTCTCCTCGGGCGACTCGGTCGCGGTGTACGCGAAGAACTGCTGCTCGACGGTCTCGCCCTCGAATCCGGTGAAGAGCCACGAGGTGCCGTGGATCCAGCCGAGGGGGTCGATCACGTCGGGCGAGACGGCCCCGTACGACCAGAGCACCATGTCGGCGTCGAGCCCGTACGCCCGGCTGAGGAACGCGCCGGTCTCGAGCGCGGTGAGGGTGACCTCGATGTCGAGTTCGGCGAGGTTCGACGCGACGACCTGCGCGACGAGGTGATCGGTGGGGTTGCCGGCGTCGTAGATGAGCTCGAGCGGGCCGGGCTGCGGCGTCGCGGAGTCGGCGAGCAGCTCGCGCGCCTCGTCGAGATCGAGCGAGAACGGCGCGGCGCTCGGCGCCGCCCAGTTCGCGAGGTTCGGCGGGATGATTCCGCGAGGCGCCGAGCCGTAGCCGCGGAACGCACCCTCGACGATCGCGTCGTAGTCGATCGCGTGGGCGAGGGCACGACGGAGCTGCGGGTCGTCGAGGGGCGCTCGGGTCGTGTTGAAGCTCAGGTGCTCGACCTGCCCCACCGGCAGGTCGACGAGTCCGTCGCCGTACTGCTTGGCGTCGATCGCCGAGACGTACTCGGCGATGTCGACCTGGCCGGCCTGGAACTGGGCGCCGCGCTCGGTCGCGTCGGCGACGACCTCGATGACGACCCGGTCGAGGTGCGGTCGGCCCTCGAGGTAGTAGTGGGGGTTCTTCTCGAGGGTGATCCGGCCACCGGGCGTCCAGTCGGCGACCACGAACGCGCCGGCGCCGACGGGCTTCGCGAAGTACTCCTCCTTCGAGAGCCCGCCGAAGCCCTCGGGGAAGATCGCCGACGACGACCAGGTCATCAGCACCGGCAGGGTCGAGTCGGGGGCGGCGAGCGAGAAGACCGCGGTGCGCTCGTCGGGGGTGGTCACGCCCGTGAGGTTCGCGTAGAGGGCGCCGTAGTTCGGGCCCTCGGCCCAGACGCCGGCCGAGAAGGCGACGTCGGCCGAGGTGAGCGGGCTGCCGTCGCTGAAGAGGGTGCCATCGCGCAGCACGAAGGTCCAGGTCAGGGCGTCGGCGTCGTACGTCCACGACTCGGCGAGGCCCTCCTCGACGCCGGAGCCGTCGGGGGCGACGCGGAGCAGCGGTTCGAGCACGCCCTGCAGGGTCTGGTAGGTCGAGTACGCCGCCGCCTTGTCGGGGTCCCAGCCGTCGAACGACTCGGCGCGGGCGACGTGGAGCGTGCCCGCGTCGGCCGGATCGGCGGCGCCGCCGCCAGGGCTGCAGGCGGCGAGTGCGGCGACCGCGAATGCGCCGGCGAGTGCGGCGAGCGCCTTCGTCATGGAGGGGGCCATGAGGACTCCTGTCCCCGATGACGGCGTCGTCATCGGTCGAAATTGGATGATATCCAAACATCATCGACGTCCGCCGCCCGGTTGTCAAACACCGGCGAACGACCGTCCTCGGCGGGGCCGCGCGGACACGCCGAACAGCCCCGGCGCGCCCGCGAACGGGTGCGCCGGGGCTGCGGCAGGACAGCAGCTCACCCGGCGAGGCGGCACGGGGATCGCGCGCCGCGTCAGCGACTCGAGGTCACTCCTCGGGCTCGCCCGGCAGGTCGTGCGTCGCGCAGTGGATGCCGCCGCCGCCCGACGCGATGGTGTCGATCGCGACCGGGACGATCTCGCGGTCGGGGAAGTGCTCCTGCAGGATGTCCTGCGCACGACGGTCGGCGCTCCGGTCGCCGAACTCGGGCAGGAAGACGGCGCCGTTGGCCACGTAGAAGTTCACGTACGACGCGAGGAAGTCGTCGCCCTCGCCCCGGATCTTCGCGAAGTCGGGCTGCGGCAGCTCGACGACCTCGATCGCGCGCCCCCTGGCATCCGTCGCCCCGTCGAGCACCGAGCGCGCCTGCGCGCTCGAACGCGACCACACGTCGTCGGGCGCGCCTGGCCCGGGCACGTCGAGCAGCACCACGCCGGGCGCGACGAAGCGCACGAGCGAGTCGACGTGGGCGTCGGTGATGTCCTCGCCGTAGACGCCGTCGAACCAGATGACCTTCCGCATGCCGAGGAGCTCGATCAGCTCGGCCTCGATGTCATCGCGCGAGAGCCCCGGGTTGCGGTTGTCGTTCACGATCGAGCTCTCGGTGACGAGGAGGGTGCCCTGCCCGTCAGTCTCGAGCGAACCGCCCTCTGCGACGAGCGAGGCGACGATGCGCGGGATCTCGAACTCGGCGAGGACTGCCGCCGAGACCCCTGCGTCATGGTCGTGGAACTGCTTGTCGCCCCAGCCGTTGAAGTTGAAGTCGACCCCCTCGAGGCCGTTCGGCCCCTCGACGAAGACCGGCACGGTGTCGCGCGCCCAGAGGTCGTCGACGGGCACGGTCAGGATCTCGACGTCGGAGCCCGCCTCGTACGCGGCATCCTCTTCGTCGCCCGGCGAGGCGAGCAGCACGACCGGCTCGTAGGCGGCGATCGTCGCCGCGAGCGTCGCGATGTCGTCGCGCACGTACTGCAGGTCTTCGCCCCAGATCGCCTCGGTCGGCCACGACATGACGGTGAGCTCGTGCGGCTCCCATTCGGCTCCGAGCCTGCGGGCCATGGCGGCCTCCCCTTCGGTCGGGCCCGGCGTCTTCGTGCCGGGGTTCGTCGTCGGGGCGCAGCCGGCCGCGCCGACGCCGAGCAGGCCGATGCCCGCCGCGGTGAGCACCCCTCGTCGAGAGATCAGGAATCCCGACATGCTCCACCTCCTAGAATTGGATATCATCCAATATAGGTGGAGGCGTCGCCTCGCCCTCGCTGAACGATCCGCTCCATGGCGCATTCACAGCGTGGCACACGCGCCCGCCGGGCGACCGGAGCAGAGCTTCGCGACCGGCGCCAGCGCCGACCGGATCACCCCGGTCGACGCGGCGCGGGTCACCGCTTCCGCGGCTTGATCAACCCCTCGTCGAGCTTCTCGCGCTTCTGCGCGCGCTTCTCCTTGAGCGAGAGCTGGGCGGTCTTCTTCGCGCCGTTTCCGCGCGGGGACTTCTTCGACATTCGAGCTCGCTTCCCTTCATCAGCTGGCGGGCTTCCGAAGACCATAGCCCGCTTCCACGAGGAAGTCACTTCGGGTGGGAAATGGCACCTGTTCAGGAAATTTTCTCCGGCTCGGGCTATGCTGGAAGGTCATGCGAAAGGAGGTGGACATGCGCAGGATCCCCCTGATCCCCGCCATCATGATCGTCGCGACCTGGCTGTTCGCGGTCGGGTTCGTGCTCGCGTACGAACTGCGGCCGGGCGAGCAGCTCGAGGCCGACGCCGTCGCCGGCGCGGTCGGCATCGGTGCCGTCACGGTCGCCGTCGTCGGCGTCGTCGCCGGCATCGCGTGGCTCGCCGCCGGGCCCGCACGCCGCAGGCTCGCCGCAGCCCGCGGCTGACCGGGCGAGCTGCTCGAACGGGCACGAACGCCCGGAACGAGCCCGCCTCGTGACGAGCCGTCGGCACCCGCCGACACGCCGCCTCGGAGACGGATGGGCGGCGTGTCGCGCGCCGAGTCCGACGACTCGTCAGCCTGCACCACCGATGCCTCGTCGCACGGCCACGGCCACAGCCACGCATCGTCGGCGCTACGAGGCCGAGCCGGCGCCAGTGCCGGCGCGCGCCAGGCAGAACCGGCGCACCGGTTCGGTCGGCACGAGCCCGGCGAGTCGCGAGTACTCCGCGGATGCCTCCTCACGGCGCCCGGTGCGCCACGCGAGGTCCGCCAGCGCGAGGCTCGCGTCGATCGCGGCGTACGGCGCAGCGCCCTCGGCGAGCGCGCGCAGTTCGTGTTCGACGGCACGCAGCCGCGCGGTCCGCTCCCCCGACGGCGGTGCGAGCAGCGCACGGTGCAGTTCGGCCGACAGCCGTGCGACGGTGACCGACGGCGCTCCCCAGACCCGCTCGAGGGCACGGTAGAAGTCGACGACCCGGGCCCAATCGGTCTCGGCGAAGCTCGGCGCGGTGCTGTGCAGGCCCGCGATCGCCGCCTCGAGCACGAAGCGGCCGTCGCCGCGCTCGGCGGCCGCCGCCGCGTCGTCGAGCCCCGCTTCGATGAGGCGGCGATCCCAACGACGGCGGTCGACCTCGTCGAGGGGCACGGCCGCACCGGTCGCGTCGAGGCGCCCGGGTCTGCGGGCGAGCCCCAGCCGGATCACCGCCCGCAGGCCGCGCACCTCGGCGTCGTCGGGGTACTCGGCGACGAGCGCATCGGCGATCGACAGCGACTGCCGCCCGAGGTCGTCGAGCGGGGTCTGCGGGTCGAGCACGTCGCGGTGCGCCACCGTGAACATGCCCGCGACGCTCGCGAGCACGACCGGCAGCCGCACGCGCCGCTCGGGCGCCTCGGGCACGTGGAACCGCCCGCGCGCCTCGGCGAGCGCGCGCTTCGCCCGGGTCAGCCGGGCCGCGGCCGCCGAAGGCTGCACGCCGAGATGGGCCGCGATGCGCGGCACGTCGAGCCCGCACACGAGCCGCAGCGCGAGCACGAGTCGCGCCTGCTCGGTGAGCGCGGGATCGCACGCCACGAAGAGCAGGGCGACGCGGTCGTCGAGCGCACCGCTCGTGCGGGTTCCACCCATCGAGGATGCCGCGTCCGAGACATCCCCGTCGTCGTGCAGCCCGGCCGAATCGGCGGCGAGCTGCTGCGCGTGCCGTTGCTCGGTGGCCGCCCGGCGCCGATCGTCGATGAACGCCCGCTTGCCGACCGCGATGCACCAGGCTGCGAGCGAGCCGAGCGGCGGGCCGTCACCGGCCTGGGCGACGGCCCGCGCGACGGCCTCGGCCGCGTACTCCTGCGCGTCGTCGACGCTGCCCGTGTAGGCGGCGAGCGCACGCACGATCCGCGGCCAGGCGTCGACGAAGTCCTCGCCCAGTTCGGCGATCGGGTCGGTCACGAGACCGGGAACACCTTGCGCCACTCGATGTGGCCGCCCGTGGGCACGAGCGCCGCGATCTGTCGTGCGAGCCGCTCGTCGTCGGTCTCGACGAGGTAGTAGCCCGAGACGACCTCGCTCGTGTCGGGGTACGGCCCGTCGGAGTAGACGGCGTCGTCGAGCGCACGGTCGCCGGCGCCGGGGGTGACCTGCCCTCCGTGCCGCGCGTTCTGCAGTGCGGCACCGCCGACGAGGCGAGCGCCGAGCTTCACGACGGCCTCCTGGAAGGCGTGGTGGGCGGGGAAGTTTGACTCGGGCTCGCCACCGGGAACGCCGTCGCGCGCGCCCAGGTACGCGTCGGAGTCCCAGTCGGGCTCGTGGATGAGGTACATGTACGTGTCGGTCATGGCGTCTCCTTCGTCGGGCCCGTCACGGGCCTGTGACGACGTTCGTCACACCATGGTGACGAACTCGGCCGCTCGAAATCGACATCGTTCGCAGAAATCCCCGTCGACCGAGGGGTGCGGCGCCCTACTCGACCGACCGCTGCGAGCGCAGCGTCGCCGTGAGGCGCTCGAGCTCGGCGAGCCGGTCGGCCCGCTCCCGCGGCACGCCGGGCACACCCGGCCGCTGCTGATCGGGTCGCGGTCCGTCGAGGGGCCGGGCGTCGACGCCCTGCGCGTCGAGCCAGGCGAGGTAGGCGGGCAGCCGCTCGGCGAACGCCGCCCAGTCGAGCGGGCCGCCGTTCCAGGCCACCTCGGCGAAGGCCCCGAGCCGCGGGAAGACGGCGTAGTCGAGCCGGTCGCGGGTGTCGAGGTGCTCGGTCCAGACGTTCGCCTGCACTCCGGCGATGCGAGACGCGTACCAGTCGGGCGCGTCCGCCGGCACGGGGTCGAACGTCGCGACGTCCTCGAGCGAGAGCACGGTGCCGACCGGGATCGGCTCCTCCGGGGCATCCGACTGGCGGTAATCGAAGTAGGTCCAGAGGTCGGGGCAGAGCACGACCTCGTGCCCGAGCCGCGCGCCGAGCTCGGCGCCGACGGGCCCGCGCCACGAGGCGACGACCGCGTCGGGCGCGGGGTCGCGACCCTCGAGCATCTCGTCCCAGCCGACGACGCGGCGTCCGTGCCCGCGCAGGCGGTCGGCGATCCGGGCGAGGAACCACGACTGCAACTCCTCCTCGTCGGCCAGGCCGCGCTCGGCCATGAGCTCCTGCGTGCGCGCGTCCTCGTTCCAGAGCCGCTTGCGCGCCTCGTCGCCGCCGATGCCGATGAACTCCGAGTCGAACACCTCGCACAGCTCGTCGAACACGGTGCCGACGAACTCGAGCGTGGCCTCCTCGACGTTCAGCACTTCGTCGCTGATCCCGTAGCGCGTCCACGGTTCGGCGACCCGTGCGCGCACCGTGTCGGCTCCGCCGACCCCGAACTCGGGATACGCGGCGAGGATCGCCTGCGCGTGCCCCGGCACGTCGATCTCGGGCACGATGCGGATGCCGCGCTCCGCCGCGAACCGCACGAGCCCCCGCAATTCGTGCTGGGTGTACGAGCCCGCGTGGGGCACGCCGTCGAGCGTCGAACGCGGCCCATGGCCGAGCTGCGACTGTGAGCGTCGCCCGCCGATCTCGGTGAGGCGCGGGTAGGCGCGCACCTCGAAGCGCCAGCCCTGGTCGTCGGTGAGGTGCAGCTGCAGCACGTTGAGCCCGTGCGCGGCGAGCAGTTCGACGAAGCGCTCGAGCTCGGCGATCGGGCGGAACCGCCGGGCGACGTCGAGCATGACGCCGCGCCAGGCGAAGCGCGGCTCGCCGTCGAGCCGAAGGCCGGCGGCGGGGCTCACCCGGACGTGGGCCGCGCTCACGCGCCGGCCGCCATCTCGCGGGCGCGGGCGAGCGCCGCGTCGGTGGCGCGGTCGAAGGTCTGCTTGAGCGCGGCCTCCTCGAGCACGGCGACGGCCCGCTCGGTCGTGCCCTTCGGGCTCGTCACCCGGCGGCGCAGCTCGGCGGGCTCCTCCCCCGAGGCCGCGAGCAGCTCGCTCGCTCCGCGGAAGGTGCCCTGCACCATCGTCGCCGCCTGCTCGGGCGTGAAGCCCTTGTCGATCGCAGTGGCGGTGAGCTGCTCGATCAGGTAGAAGACGTACGCCGGCCCCGAGCCCGAGATGGTCGAGAGGGCGTCGAGCTGCGACTCGGGCACGACGAGCACCTCGCCGACGGTCTCGAACATCGCGACGGCGAGCGCGAGGTCGTCGTCGCTCGAGCGGGTGCCGGCCGAGACCCCGGTGACGGCGCGGCCGACGACGGCGGGGGTGTTCGGCATCGAGCGGATGACCGAGACCCCGGCGGGCAGCAGCGCCTCGAAGGTCGCGACGGTGACGCCCGCGGCGACCGAGACGACGACGGTGCCGGGTTCGAGGGCGTCGGCGATCTCGCGGAGGAGGTCGGGCACCATCGCGGGCTTCACGGCGACGACCACGAGCTTCGCGCCGGCGACCGCGCGGCGGTTCGCTGCGGCATCCGATTCGGTGGCGTACGCGGTGACGCCGTCGACGCCCCCGAAGGCGGCCGCCTTCTCGGCGGTGCGGTTCGTGGTGCGGATGCCCCCGTCGACGACGACGCCCGGCTGGAGGAGGCCCGAGATGACGGCCCCGGCCATCGATCCGGCGCCGAGGAAGGCGATGGGGGGAAGGGTCACGGTCGCTGACTCGGATGCTTCGGGGGTCATGGCGACCATCCTAGGATTGTCGCCATGAGCGCATCCGGCGGCACCAAAGCAATCATCGCGGCATTCCTCGCCAACACGGGCATCGCCCTGACGAAGTTCATCGCGTGGTTCTTCTCGGGCTCCGCCTCGATGCTCGCCGAGGGCGTGCACTCGCTCGCCGACGCCGGTAACCAGCTGCTCCTCATCCTCGGCGGACGCAAGGCGAAGAAGGCCGCCGACAAGGAGCATCCCTTCGGTTACGGGCGCGAGCGCTACGTCTACGCCTTCGTCGTCTCCATCATCCTGTTCTCGGTCGGCGGCATCTTCTCGATCTACGAGGGCGTCGACAAGCTGACGCACCCGCACGAGCTCGAGAACGCCTGGCTGCCGATGCTCGTGCTGACCATCGCGATCGTGCTCGAGTCGTTCTCGCTGCGCACCGCGGTGAAGGAGTCGAACCACGTGCGCGGGCGGCAGAGCTGGGTGCAGTTCGTGCGTCGGGCGAAGGCGCCCGAGCTGCCCGTCGTGCTCCTGGAGGACATCGCGGCGCTCATCGGCCTCGTCTTCGCCTTCCTCGCCGTCGGCCTCACGGTCATCACCGGCAACCCGCTGTTCGACGCGATCGGCACGCTCATGATCGGCACGCTCCTGGTGCTCGTCGCGATCGTCCTCGGCATCGAGACGAAGTCGCTGCTCGTCGGCGAGGGCGCGAACGACGACGACGTCGCGAAGATCGAGGAGGCCATCACGGCGGGCCCCGAGATCGAGCGCATCATCCACATGAAGACCCTCTACCTCGGGCCCGACGAGCTGCTCGTCGCCGCCAAGCTCGGCTTCGCCGCCGACCAGCGCCTGCTCGAGGTCGCCGCCGCGACGAACGTGATCGAGCAGCGCATCCGCCACGCGGTGCCCGCCGCGCGGGTCATCTACATCGAGCCCGACGTGTACGTCGAGCCGAACCAGCCGGCACCGCCGACCGACGCGATCGTCATCAAGGGCCTCGAGTGAGCGCTGCCGCCGGCGCCGAAGGGCGCCGCGTGGCGCTCGTGCTGCGGCACGACTCGGCGATCGGCCTCGGCAACCTCGGCGAGACGCTCGAGGGTCGCGGCTACGAGATCGTCACCGTCGACGCCCCCACGGCGGATGTCTCGGCGCTCGACCCGCTCGACGCCGACCTCGTGATCGTGCTCGGCGGCGACGAGGCGGCGTACGAGTCCGACCGCTACCCCTACCTCGCCGACGAGATCGAACTGCTGCGCGAGCGCATCGCCGCCGAGGCGCCGATCTTCGGCGTGTGCCTCGGTGCGCAGCTGCTCGCCGAGTCCCTCGGCGGACGTGCCTACAAGGGCGACGGCAAGGAGGTCGGCTGGCTGACGGTCGAGCCGACCGAGGCGGGCGCCGCCTCACCCGTGCGGCACTTCGCCGGCGTGCCGACCGTGCAGTGGCACGGCGACAGCTTCGAACTGCCCGACGATGCGGGGCTCACCCGCCTCGCCTCCTCGGCCCGGTACGAGAACCAGGCGTTCGCGAAGGGCGACTGGCTGCTCGCGGTGCAGTTCCACCCCGAGGTCGACGACGCGATCCACGAGGACTGGCTCGAGGCCTGGGGTGACGAGCTGCCCGAGTACGGGCTCAGCCGCGAGCGGCTGCGCGCGGAGCGCGCCGTGCACGGGCCGCGTGCGCAGGAGGCATCCGCCCTGCTGCTCGGCGAGTACCTCGACGGGCTCGCAGCCCGCGGCTGAACCCCGTTCACGCCGCTGAACCCCGGACATCCGGGGTTCAGCCACGCAGACGGGGTTCAGTGCCGGCGAACGGCGACGATCAGAAGTGCGTGCCGCCGTCGATGCGTACCTCGGTGCCGGTGATGAAGGCGCCGTCGGCGCTCGCGAGCATCGCGACGACCGAGGCGACCGTCTCGGGTCCGGCGAAGCCCTGGCCGAGGGCGGGCGACAGCTTCATGAAGAGCATCATGTCGGCGTCCTCGGGCAGGCCGGGGCCCTGGCTCTGCTTGGACTGGCCCGAGCCGTCGGTCATGCCCGAGGAGATGGAGCCGGGCTGCACCGAGTTGAAGCGGACGCCCTGCTTCGCGTACTCGGCGGCGAGCGCGTGGGTCATCGACTGCACGCCGCCCTTGCTCGCGGCATAGGCCGCCATGTAGGGGTGGGCGAACGTCGCCGAGGTCGAGCTGAAGTTGACCACGGCCGCGCCGTCGCCCTCGAGCAGTGCGGGGATCGCCTCGCGGATCACGAGGAACGTGCCGACGAGGTTCACGCGGACGACCTGCTCGAAGGCATCGAGCGTGGTCTCGTGGGTGTGCGAGGAGCGGAGGATGCCCGCGGCGTTGACGAGCGAGTCGAGCCCGCCGAGTGCGCTGACCGCGGCGGCGACGCCCTCGCGAACGGATGCCTCGTCGGCGATGTTCATCGTCACGGTGGTCAGCCGCTCGGCAGCCTCGCCGGCCTTCGCGACGGTGTCGGCGAGGCCGGCCTCGCTGACGTCGGCGGCGACGACCCGGCCGCCTTCGGCGAGCATGCGCAGCACGGTCGCCTGTCCGATGCCCGATCCGCCGCCGGTGACGAGTGCGCGGCGGCCTTCAT
This sequence comes from Agromyces sp. NPDC057679, assembly GCF_042799635.1. Taxonomy (NCBI): domain Bacteria; kingdom Bacillati; phylum Actinomycetota; class Actinomycetes; order Micrococcales; family Microbacteriaceae; genus Agromyces; species Agromyces sp. NPDC057679. The sequence continues at coordinate 1,317,513 of NZ_JBHVIK010000001.1, forward strand.
AGCGGTTCATGTGTTTCGACCTTTCACTGGGAGGCTGTTTCACTACACGCTACGCCTGCATGGCACATCGTGCCACTCTGGCCAGAACCGACATCTGGTGAAGAATTCGCGTACGCTGCGATCGTGGAACCCAGCACCCCGAGCCCGACGCTCACCGAACGCCGCAAGGCCGCGACCCAGCTCGAGATCGCGCGCGCCGCAGCGGTGCTGTTCGCCGAGCACGGAGCCGACCGCGTCACGGCCGAGGCCATCGCGGCGGACGCCGGGGTGTCGCTGCGCACCTTCTACCGCTACTTCCGCAGCAAGGAGGACGCGATCGGCCCCCTGCTCGCCGTCGGGGCGGGCGCCTGGCAGAGCGCGCTCGCGGCCTCCGAGCGCGGAGACCCGATCGCCTCCGTTCCCGCGATCATCGCCCAACAGCTCACTCCGCGCGACGACGAGGCTCGCGAGGGCCTGCGCTGGACGCGCGGCGTGCTCCGCGCCGCCGAGGGCGATCCGGCGCTGCTCGGCGTGTGGCACCGCGTGAACCACGACTCGGAGTCGCGCCTCCGCCAGATCATCGCCGAGCTCGTCGACGACGCCGACCCGTTCGAGGTGCGCCTCGCCGCGGCAGCCGCGACCGATGCGATCCGCGTGGGCCTCGAGGCCTGGGCCGCGGGCGACGGCCCCGACGAGGGGCCCGGGTCGCCCGCCGACCTCGCCGTGCGCGCGTTCGCGCAGCTGTCGCACGGCATCGCCCTCGTGCCCGACGCGACAGGCCGGTAGCCCTACCCGGTGGGAGCGGGCGGTCGTCGCAGCGGATCCTCGAAGAAGTCGAGCAGCAGGCGGGCCGACGCCTCGGCCTCGACCCCCGCGAACACCTCGACGCGGTGGTTGAGCCGCCGGTCGCGCAGCACGTCGTAGAGCGAGCCCGCGGCCCCCGCCTTCTCGTCCCACGCGCCGAAGACCACGGTCGGCACCCGGGCGGCGAGGATCGCCCCCGCGCACATCACGCACGGCTCGAGGGTGACGACGAGCGTGCACCCCTCGAGCCGCCAGTCGCCGGTGGCCTCGGCGGCGGTGCGCAGGGCCAGCAGTTCGGCGTGCGCGGTCGGGTCGCCGTCGCGTTCGCGTTCGTTGCGTCGCGCCGCGATGACCGCGCCCGAGGCATCGACGACGATCGCGCCGACGGGCACGTCGCGGGTCGCGGGCGCCTGGGCGGCTTCGGCGAGCGCGAGCCGCATCCACTCGCGGTGGAGCGCCGGCCCCGGTGCATCCATGCAGCTCTCCCCTCGCGAGACCCCCGCAAACTAGAATCGAGCCTATGCGAGTCCACGTTGCCGATCACCCGCTCATCACCCACAAACTGACGGTGCTCCGCGACGTGAACACCCCGTCGCCCGTCTTCCGCTCGCTCGTCGAAGAACTGATGACGCTGCTCGCGTACGAGGGCACGCGGAACGTGCGCGTCTCGCCGGTCGACATCCAGACGCCGGTGGCACCGACCACGGGCGTGCGCATCGCCGAGCCGAAGCCGCTCGTCGTGCCGATCCTCCGCGCCGGCCTCGGCATGCTCGAGGGCATGGTCAAGCTCGTGCCGACGGCCGAGGTCGGGTTCCTCGGCATGGCGCGCAACGAAGAGACCCTCGAACCGGCGACGTACGCCGAGCGCCTGCCCGACGACCTCTCGGGCCGCCAGTGCTTCGTGCTCGACCCGATGCTCGCGACGGGCGGCTCGCTCGCCGCGGCGATGGAGTACCTCTTCCAGCGCGGTGCCGACGACGTGACGGCGATCTGCATCCTCGGCACGCCCGAGGGCCTCGAGGCGGTCGAGAAGGCGATGCACGGCCGCGAGGTCACCATCGTGCTCGGTGCGGTCGACGAGCGCCTCAACGAGCACGGCTTCATCGTGCCGGGCCTCGGCGACGCGGGCGACCGCCTCTACGGCACGGTATAAGGGCGCCCTGAACCCTCTCCTTCGCAGATTCTTCGCTCCACGACACGCCGAGGCGCAGATCGACTGCGGAAGATTTTCGAGATTCGCATCTGATCGCAGAATCTTTCATGCGAGGCATCCGGTCATCTGATTCCTCCGGATGCCTCGCGCTGACGCGCACCCACTGCGACGTCACACCCCGTCATCCGACGGACATGAATTGACACATGCTCGACCGTCGGATTTACTCGCACCCATGACTGACAACGCACGCACCCTGACCGCCCTCGGCGCTCTCAGGACGAACGACATGATGATGTCGTCGCGTGCACCCATGTGTTGTCGAATGTGCCGCTGACCGCGACCCCTCCGCCGAGTCACGCAGCCGATCAGCATCCCGATCGGCACGGACTCCACTGAACCCACCGAGTCTCGGGGGTTCGCCAGGCCGATCGGCCGTTCGTTCACGACCCCGCAGACCGGGGTCTCCTGCAGCACCCTTCGACACAAGGATTCCCGTCATGCCTCTCGCACTCGCTCCCGTCCGCACCGCTTCCGTCCGTCCCGTGCAGGCCCGCACCGCTCCGTCGCTGTCGGCCGCGACCTCGGCCGCGCCGCTCCGCTCGCTCTCGAGCGTCGCCGCCGCCGACCGCTCCCCCGCTCCCGCCGCCGCGCCGGCCGCGCCGGCCGGACCCCGCGTCCGCGCCGTGCCCGAGGGCACCGAGGCCCGCGGCTTCGTGCTCTACGTCGGCATCGACGAGGCGAAGGCCGCCGAGGACGGCACGACCCTCCACCGCATCGTCGAGGCGCTTCGCGCGCTGACGGCCGAGGTCTCGCCCTCGTCCGAGACCTACGCCGCCGTCGCGCTGGCCCCCGAGGGCGCCGGCGGCCGCGACGTCGACGTCGTGCGCCTCGCCCTGCAGGACCCGTCGGCGCTCGCGAAGCAGCGCGACGGCCAGGGCGTCCGCGACGACGCCGACCGCCACCCCAACGGCGTGATCATCGACATCTCGCGCAAGCGCGTGCTGCTCGACGGCGAGGCCGCCGGCCTCACCTACAAGGAGTTCGAGCTGCTCCAGTACCTCGTGCTGCGCGAGGGCCGCACGATCGACCGCCACGAGCTCATCGAGAGCCTCTGGGACGCCGACGACGAGGCCCCCAGCGAGCGCACGATCGACGTGCACGTGCGTCGCCTGCGTTCGAAGCTCGCGCACTACCAGGACATCGTGCGCACCGTGCGCGGCGTCGGCTACCGCTTCGACCGTCACGCCGACGTGTCGATCCGCCAGGCCTCGACGCCCTCGCCCGACCTGTACTGACGCGCCGGCCGCCGCCGCGACGAACGCCGTCGGCGGCAGTTCCGAAAAATCACGAAACGATAACTAGCGCCTGTTACCGATCCGTTATATATTCGGAAGTGCGCCGAACGTTTGCTGTGGCGGACGGCGCGGAATGTGATTGCAGGACACTCTTGGTGCAAGGGCGAGGGCCGGTCGTCAGCCTCTACGACCGGCCCTCAACCGTTTCCGGAGTGCCTCGTTTTCCTCTGCCGAGTCCCTCCTTCCTCCGCCGATTCCCTAATGTTGGTTGAGTCGAAGACGAAGGGAGCCCCGATGGCCGAACGCGCACTCACGGTCGCTGCATGGGAGGCGCTCTTCCGCACCCAGGTGACGACCATGCGAGAGCTCGCCGCGGAGTTCCCGACCGAACTCATGTCACTGAACGAGTACGACGTGCTCTTCAACATCTCGCGTGCGCCAGGCCGACGGCTGCGGCTGAAGGAGCTCAACCGCAACTCGCTCATCACCCAGCCGAGCATCAGCCGCCTCATCGACCGGCTCACCGCACGCGGCCTCGTCGTGAAGGAGCCCGACCCCGACGACGGGCGCGGCACGATCGTCGGGATCACCGACGTCGGCTTCGCGCTGTTCCGACGCGTCGCCATCCAGCACATGGACGCGATCCACCGGCAGTTCGGCGCCTCCCTCACCGAGGACGAGCTGCACACGCTCGCCGATCTGAGCGTCCGCGCGCGCCCCGAGTCCGCCCGCGACTGAAGCCGTCCCGTCGAACTCCGGCGCGCGGCATCCGGTACTGGACTCAGCCTCACCGCGCGCAGTACTGTCTGGTCAGGAGTGAGCGCCTTGCGACTCCGGGAGTGAGTTCCAGTCCATCCTGTGGGGGGATTCCATGGACATCCTGCTCGTGATTCTGCAGGCCGCCGTCGTCATCGGCGCGATCGTGCTCGGCGTTCGGACCGGCGGCCTCGGCCTCGGCCTCTGGGGCGTCGTCGGCACCGTGATCCTCGTCTTCGTGTTCCAGCTGCCACCGGGCTCCATCCCGATCGACGCCTTCTTCATCATCATCGCGGTGATCACGGCGTCGTCGGCGATGCAGGCCGCCGGCGGCATCGACTACCTGGTGTCCATCGCCTCGAAGATCATCCAGCGCAATCCGAAGCGGCTCACCTACGTCGCCCCGATCGTCGCGTTCGTCTTCACCGTGCTCTCGGGCACCTCGAACATCTTCTTCGCCCTGATCCCGGTGATCTACGAGACGGCGTACCGCAACGGGCAGCGACCCGAGCGGGCGCTGGCCTCCTCGACGGTGACGTCCGGACTCGGCATCACCGCGAGCCCGGTCTCCGCCGCGATGGCCGCGTACCTCGTGCTCATGGACGGCACCGGCTACGGGCTGCCGCAGATCCTGCTCATCACCGTTCCGGCGGCGATCGTCGCGTGCATCGCCACCTCGGCGGTGCAGCAGCGCATCGGCAAGGACCTGCTCGACGACCCGGTGTTCATGAAGCGGGTCGCCGAGGGAACCGTCGCGGTGCCCGCCTCGCTCAAGGCCCGCTACGAGGCGAAGGTCGGCGGCACCGCGGTCGCCACGGGCGCCGGCGGTGCTGCGACGGCCGGCGAGGGAGCCGGCGCATCGGTCACCGCGACCGATGTCCCGCCCGCACGCATCGAGCACCCGGTCCCCCCGGGCGGTGCGACCGCCGCGTGGATCTTCGTCACGGGCACCCTGCTCATCGTGCTGCTCGGGCTGTTCCCCAGCCTCCGCCCGGCGTTCCCCGACGAGTCGGGCGAGCTGGTGCCGATCGGCATGGCGACCCTCATCGAGATGGTCATGTTCTCGGTCGCGCTCGTCATCATCCTCGTGCGCAAGGTCAAGCCGGCCGTCGTCGTCGAGCAGCCGCTGCTGCGGGCCGGCTTCGTCGCGGCGGTGGCGCTCTTCGGCATCGCGTGGATGGCCGACACCTTCATCTCGGCGAACGAGGAGACGATCATCGAACCGCTCGGCGCGATGATCGAGGCGAACCCGCTGCTGCTCGCCGTCGCGCTGTTCGTCGTCTGCGGTCTCACGACGAGCCAGTCGGCGACCACGAACACGATGATCCCGATCGCCCTCGCGGCCGGGCTGGCACCGGGCGTGATCACGGCCATGTGGCCCTCGCTCATCGGCGTCTGGCTGTTCCCGGCGAACGGCTCCCAGATCGCCGCGGTCGAGACCGACCTGACCGGGTCGACCAAGCTGACCCAGGTGCCCGTCTGGCACTCGTTCACGATCCCGATGCTCGTCTCGTGGGTCGCCGTCGTGGCCTCCGGCCTGCTGATCCAGCTCGTCGTCCCCGTGTGATCCGTACGGCGCCACTCGGCGCACGTCGACCGTCTCGCCGCCCCGACGGCGAGCACCGAACCGTCCGTCCGTCGATCCGAGGAGGAACCAAATGAACGACCCCGGAAACGTCTCGTCCGCTGCGGCGGCGCTCATGCCCGAGGTGATCGAACGCCTCGAGACCCTCGTGCGCATCCCATCGGTCGCCTTCCCGGGATTCGATCCCGAACCGGTGCACCGCATGGGCGAGGCCGTGGTCGACCTCTTCGAGGCGGCGGGCGCCGAGGGCGTACGCCTCCTCGACGTGCCGGGCGGGTACCCCTGCGTCTACGCCGACCTGTCGGGGCCCGAGGGCTCGCCGACCGTGCTGATCTACGCCCACTACGACGTGCAGCCGGCGCCCGAGAGCCAGGGCTGGTCGAGCACGCCGTTCGAACCGGTGACGAAGGAGGACGGGCGCATCTACGGGCGCGGCGCCGCCGACGACAAGTCGGGTCTCGTCATCCACTACGGCACGCTGAAGCTCATCGGCCCCGACCGCCCGTGCCGCATCAAGATCCTCGTCGAGGGCGAGGAGGAGACGATCTCGCACCTCGAGGACTTCGTCGAGGCGAACCCCGAGCTGTTCGCCGCCGACGCCTACGTCATCGCCGACATCGGGCCGCAGAAGGTCGGCCGCCCGGGACTCACGACCGCGCTCCGCGGCGACGTCGCCTGCACGGTCACCGTGCGCACCCTCGCGAACCCGGTGCACTCGGGAATGTTCGGCGGGGCGGCGCCCGATGCGATGACCGCGATGATCCGGATCCTCGACACCCTCCATGACGAGCACGGCGACACGGTGATCCCCGGCGTCGACCGCTCCGCCTGGAGCGGCGCCGACATGGACGAGGACGTGTACCGCGAGGGCTCCGCGATCCTCCCCGGCGTCGACTTCCTCGGCACGGGCTCCCTCTCCGACCGCATCTGGGCGAAGCCCTCGGTGACCGTGCTCGGCATGGACCTGCCGAACACCGCCGAGGCGTCGAACGTGCTGCTGCCCTCGGTCACCGCGAAGCTCTCGATGCGCATCGTGCCCGGCTCGGACGGCGACGCCCAGCTCGAGGCCCTCATGTCGCACCTGCGGTCGCAGCGCCCCTGGAACTGCGAGGTCGAGGTCGAGAAGGTGAAGGTGGGTCACGCCTTCGCGGTGGATGCCTCGAACCCGGCGATCGTCGCGGCGGAGTCCGCGCTCGAGGAGGCCTACGGCGCCCCGGTCGAGAACATCGGGAGCGGCGCGTCGATTCCGCTCGTGGCGTCGCTGCAGAAGGTCTCCCCCGGCTCCGCGATCATCCTCTGGGGCGCGGAGGACACCGCGCAGTCGCGGATCCACGCCTCCGACGAATCGGTCGACCCCGGTGAGATCGAACGCATGATCGCCGCGCAGACGCTCTTCATCCGCGGGTTCGCCGAGCGGGCCTGACGCGGGCCGACAGGCCGACGGCGTGACGATGGGGTGGGAACCCTACCTCCCACCCCATCGCGGTCTCCTGAGGAGACCCTCTCGCCGAGCGACCCGAACTGAGCTCGGCGAGCCTGACCCGAGCGATCGATAGGGACATTCCGATCGCTCGGCCGTCGAGGCAAGACGGGCCGGTCCGGTCGGGTCGGACTCGGGTTGTGCTCGAAATGGTAATCCTGTGCCGGGCTCGACGCACCGCCCCCAACTGGGGGTGATTCCGTTCCCGCACACGGCGACGGCCGGTGATCCTCCGATCACCGGCCGTCGCCACCGTCACGTCACGGGCTCAGGGCCAGTCGACGGAGCTCTCGTACTCGTCGTGCCTGCGGAGGTAGGCCGCGATGAACGGGCACTCGGGCACGATGCGCTCCCCGCGCGCGACCGCATCGTCGAGCACGTGCCGCGCGAGGCGACTGCCGAGACCACGGCCCTCGTACTCGGGCTTGATGACGGTGTGGGTGAACACCACCTTCCCGGGTTCGTCGCGGTACTGCGCGAACCCGGCGCGCGCGCCGTCGACCACGAGCTCGTAGCGGTGCCGCTCGTCGAGTCGCGTGATCTCGACGACTCCCGCCTCGGCGGTCACTGCTCGACCGGCTCGACGCGGTCGCCCGCGGGCGAGGGCGTGGACGAGGCATCCGTGTGCTCGACCGCGATCTTGCGCGGCTTCGCCTTCTCGCTGACGGGGATCGTGACGCTCAGCACGCCGTTCGTGTAGTTCGCCGAGATGCGCTCGGTGTCGACGCCCTGCCCGAGGTTCAACTGGCGCAGGAACGAGGCGGCCTCGCGCTCGCGGGTGATCCACTTGACGCCGTCTCCGGCGGCGAGGGTGCGCTCAGCCCGGATCGTGAGCAACTGGCCGTCCACGTCGATGTCGACGGAGCCGGGGTCGATGCCCGGCAGGTCGGCGGTGAGGACGTAGTGGTCGCCGTCGCGGTAGAGATCCATCGGCATGCGACGCGGCCCGCGGCGGGGCTCGAACAGCGCGGACGCGACTCGGTCGAGATCGCGGAACGGGTCGTAGGCGGTGGGCATGTTTCCTCCTGGTCGGTGTTCTTGAGTCATCCCGACTCAACTCTCTACCGAACATAACGCCGAGCGCGTGGGAGGATTCCGGGTCGCCGTGCGCCGACAGCGAACGACCGTGCGAGTGGTGGCGGCCCGACGTCGTCGCGACGAGCGCGATGAGCCAGGCGAACACGAGCGTGAACGCGATGATCTCGAAGACCGTGAGGTTGAACCAGCCGAGGGCGTCGTAACCCGCCATGGCCACGAGCTCGAGCGTCAGCGCCGTGTACGAGAACACGAGGAGCCGACGAGGGATCCGCCTCGCGTACCAGCGCGCCCCGATGCAGAGGAGCGCGAACGCGAGCGCCGCCCCGAGTGCGAACGCGTTGTGGAGGTCGGTCTCGCGGTCGATCGGCACCGTGCCGACCCCCATCAGCCCGAAGCCGACGAGCCCGATGAGCACGCGCATCGTCGTGCGGGCCCCTCGACGGATGGCGAAGCCGCCGAACGCGAGCGCCCGCGTGAGCGCGCCCGACAGCCCGGCCATGCCTGCCCCCGAGACGACCACGGCGACGTTGAAGCACGCCGCGGCGAGGTCGTTCGAGGTGCCGAGCGTGCTGAAGTTGCGCGTCCACCAGTCGCCCGTCGGGGTGATGCTCATGCTCGCGAGGCTGCCGGCCGCGAGCAGCATCGCGACGAGGTTGAAGGAGCGGTACGCCTCGTGCTCGAGCGCATGCCGGTGCAGGCGGTAGGTGCCGAAGCCGAAGGTCGCCCCGAGCAGGCAGCCGATCGCGAGCGGTCCGCCCGGCAGCGGTTCGAAGGCCGCCGAGGTGAAATGCACTCCGAGCAGGGCGAGTGCCGCCCAGGCGAGTCCGTTCGCAGCCGCGCGAGGCCCCGGGGCGAGGCCGGGCAGGCGCAGGTGCGCGATCGAGGCGATCCCGGCGTGCGACGCCGAGACGGCGATGAGCGCGGCGCACACCGCCACCCCTCCCGCGAGTGCGGGAACGAGGCCGACGACGTCGAGGGCGCTCGCGGGATCGAGCGCGGCGGGCGCGAACGCGCGAGCGAGCACGACCGAGATCGCCATGGCGATCAGCAGGGCGTAGAGCCGGCGCACGAGCGAGACGAGGCGGCCCGAACGGCCCGTGGGCTCGACCATCGGCCGACCGTGCCCCTCACGGTCGGCTGCACTCGGATGCATCGTGTCGAAACACGACGCGAACCCCGAGTCGAACGAGACGGGGATCGCCCCCGCGCACACACCCCTCATAGGTCGAACCCTCGATCAACGGGAACCAGGCCTGAGGCGAGCCTACTGACGGCCGCCGATCCGTGTCATCCCGGGGATGGCATCGCTGCCATGATGCGCGGTGGATTCCCAGCCCCCGGCCGCCCGGAATTCGGGGTCTCGACACGTCCTCGGAAACGACGAAGGCGGCTCGCAGAGCTGCGAACCGCCTTCTTCCGTGCGCCCGGAGGGACTCGAACCCCCAACCTTCTGATCCGTAGTCAGATGCTCTATCCATTGAGCTACGGGCGCATGGCTTGTCGCCTGCCGCATCATCTGCGATCAGGCAACCAGGTAACTCTAACGCACCGTTCGCGTTCGCGCCAATCGAGCGACCCGGAGCATCGGCGAGGCCCCGCCGCGGCGCCCGCCTGTGCCCGGCCTCTGGCACTCAGCCGCCCGCGTGCTCGGGCCGCTGCGCGTCGAGCGCGGCGAGCTGGCGCCGGTTCGCGACCTGCCGGTAGGAGGTCTCGATGAGTTCGGCGAGGAGCGCCCAGTCGGTGTCGGGCCCGTCGAGGTCGGTCGCCACCCAGCGGTCGCGGTCGTAATAGGGCGGCCCGAAGAACCGCGCGTCCTGCACGAGCGCGGGGTGCTCGTCGGGGTCGGTCTTCACCACGATCGAGAACGGGCGCTCCATGCTCGCCGAGACGTGCACGAAGATCGGCTTCGCCGCCCGGAACGTCGGGCGGCCCCACGCCTCGACCTCGACCGCCTCGGGCAGGTCGAGGCAGAGCGCGCGCACGCGCTCGATGAGCGGATGCCCGGGGTCGACGACGCGGGGGTGCTCCATGCGGGTCACCCTACCCGCGGGCGGCGACGCCCACCACGGCGGAGCGCCCGAGCGGCGCCCCGCCGTGGCATCCTCAGCCCTTGACCGCGCCGCCGAGGCCGGCGCCGCGGAGGAACAGCCGCTGGAACACCAGGAACAGCGCGACCGGGATGAGCGTCGAGATCGCGAGCGCGGCGAGGAAGACGTCGAGCTCGGTCTGCGACTGCACCGCGGGCAGGCGCACCGACAGCGGCTGCACCGCGGGGTCGGGCAGCACGAGCAGCGGCCAGAGGAAGTCCTTCCAGGCGGCGATCACCGCGAACACCGAGACGACGCCGAGGATGGGCTTCGACATCGGCAGCACGATCGACCAGAACACGCGGAAGGGCCCGGCGCCGTCGGTGCGGGCGGCCTCGAACACCTCGCGCGGCAGCCCGTCGAAGAACCGCTTCACGAGCAGGATGTTGAACGCGTTCGCCGCGGCCGGCAGCCACACCGCCCAGTAGGTGTTGAGGAGCGAGGTGTCGATGAGCGGCGGGTGCAGGATCGTGAGGTACAGCGGCACCAGCAGCACGACCGCGGGGATGAACAGCGTCGCGAGCACGAGCGCGTTCAGCAGCGGCGCGTACTTCGGCCGCAGGATCGACAGCGCGTACCCGGCGGTCGTCGCGATCAGCAGCTGGAAGAACCACGATCCGGCCGCGACCCAGATCGTGTTCAGGAAGTACTGGTCGATGTGGATGTCGTTCCACGCCTGCTCGAGGTTCGCCCAGTCGATGCCGTTCGGCCAGAGCGCGAACGGCTGGGAGAGCGTGTCCTGGGTGGGGGTGACCGCCGCCTTGGCCAGCCACAGCAGCGGCCCGAGGCCCGCGACGACGAGCCCGACGAAGAGGAACACGTGGATCGCGCCCATCGACGTGCGAACGCCGCCGCGCCCCCGTTCGTACTCGGAGACGATGCCCCGGTCATTCCCGTCATCGGGCGTGCCCGGCCTGCGCCGCGTCATCCGCGACAGCCGTGCGCGCAGCGTGATGGAGTCCGCCGTCGTGGCGGGGGCGGTGCCCTGCGCGGTGGTCAATTCGTGCTCCAACGGTCGGTCAGCTTGAAGTAGAGCCAGCTCAGGAGGCCCAGGAAGATCGCGAGCATGAGGCTCAGCGCGGTCGCCTCCCCGTAGTCGCCGCCGAGGCTGTTCTGGAAGGCGTAGCGGTAGATCAGCAGCAGCACGGTGAGGGTCGAGTTGTTCGGCCCGCCGCCCGTGAACAGGTACGGCTCGAGGAAGACCTGCGCGGTGCCGATGACCTGCAGGATCAGCATGATGAAGAGGATGCCGCGCAGCTGCGGCAGGGTGACGTGCCAGATCTTGCGCCAGATGCCGGCGCCGTCGACCTCCGCGGCGTCGTAGAGCTCGGGCGGCACCGCGATGAGCGCCGCGAGGTAGATGATGATCGACCCGCCGGCGGCGGCCCACGTCGCCTCGATGACGAGCGACGGCATCGCCGTCGCCGACGACTGCAGCCACGGCTGCGGCGGGATGCCGACCCAGCCGAGCACGGTGTTGAATACCCCGTCGGGACTCGCGTTGTAGAAGACCTTCCAGAGCAGCACCGCGACGACGGGCGGCACGACGACGGGCAGGTAGGCCAGGGCGCTGTACAGGCCCTTGCCGCGGCGGACCTCGCTCATCAGCACCGCCATGAGGATCGGCAGCGGGAACCCGAACACGAGCGCGAGGCCGGCGAAGTACAGGGTGTTGAGCACCGCGGTGCCGAGGTTCGGGTCGCTGAGCACTCGCGCGAAGTTGTCGAGCCCGACCCACACGGGCGGCGTGATCAGGTTCGTCTTCTGGAAGCTCATGACGACCGCCTGCGCGATCGGCCCCCAGCTGAAGACCCCGAAGACGATGAGCATGGGCGCGAGGAACGCGAGGTTCCAGAGCCCGCCGCCGCGCAGCCAGGTCGCGGGGGTGCGGCGATGCCGCCGGCCCGCCTTCGGCGCGGGGGGCGAGGGATGCCGCGGGGCGACGTCGGTCGCGGCATCCGGATCGATGGTGGTGGTCATGATGGTCCTTCCTCGGCCCGACGGTCTCGCCGGTCGAGCAGCGCGGAACGCGGAGCGCGTATCGAGGCCTCGGGGGCGGCCTCGATACGCGTCCTGCTCCGTCGGGCGCTCCTCGACCGACGAGGGTGCACTACTGGTCGAGCAGGGCCTGGGCGTCGACGTCGACCTGCTTCAGCAGCGCGTCGACGTCGGCGTTCTCATCGGTCAGCACGGCCTGCACGAGGTTGTCCATGAGTGCGTAGATCGGCTGGGTCTGGCCCTTGAACTCACCCACCGGCGTCTGCTCGAAGATGCCGTCGAAGAAGCCGGTCATCTGGTCCTGCGGCACGTTGACGTAGGGCGCGATCCACTCCTGCTGCTGGTCCCAGGTGTCCTTGTCGAGCACCGGCAGCACGGGGGTTCCCACTGCCTGGTCGGAGGCGGCGAGCGCCTTCGCGTCGGCGACGGCGGCGTCCTCGTTCAGGAGCTTCTGCATGTAGTACCAGTCGATCCACTCGACGGCCGCGGCCTTGGTCTCGTCGTCGAGCGTGGGCGGCATCACGGCGATGTCGCCGCCGCCGAGCACGCCGCCGCCGTTCTCCGTCGGGATCACGGTGAGGCCGTAGATGTCGGGGCTCATGCCGAAGTCGCGCACGAGCGCCGTGTACACGTCGGAGCCCGAGGTGTACATGCCGACGTTACCGGCGGCGAACTCCTGGTTGATGCTGCCCCAGTCGAGGTCGAAGGTCGCCCCCATCGAGTCGTCCTCCCAGCGGAGGTCGTGCAGGTACTCGAGCGTCGCCTTCGTGGCGTCGTTGTCGATCGTCGAGGTGTAGCTGCCGTCGTCGTTCGCCTCCTGCAGCGACGCCCCGCGGGAGTCGGCCTGCACGGACAGCTGCCAGCCGCCGGTGTTGCCGGCGGCCATCGTCGCGTACCCGGCCTTGCCGGTCTTCTCGGCGATGGTCTTCGCAGCCGCGCGCACCTCGTCCCAGGTGGTCGGCGGGCTGTCGGGGTCGAGGCCGGCCTCCTCGAAGAGCGCACGGTTGTAGTGCAGGCCGTTGGCATACGCCTGGCGCGGGAAGCCGTAGAGCTTGCCGTCACCGCCCGTGACCTCGTTCAGGATGATCGGGTTGAACTTGTCGGAGTAGCCGAGGTCGTCGATCTCCTTCGTGACGTCCATGAGCTGGCCGTTCTCGAGCAGCGTCTTCGAGTCGGTGAACGGCACCGTGAAGACGTCGGGCAGGCTGCCGCCCGCGAGTTGGGCGGCGAAGGTCGGTGCCGTCCACTCGTACTCGAGGCCGACGATGTCGATGTCGGGGTTGTCCTTCTCGAACTGCTTCTCCTGCTCGGCGAAGGCGTCGTAGGCGGCCTGGTCGGCGCCGGGCGGGAAAGTGGCGACGCGCAGTTCGAGCTTGCCGTCGTCGCCGCTCGAGTCGGCGCTGCAGGCGGCGAGCGAGCCGGCGACCACGAGCGCGGTGAGCCCCGCGATCGCGATGCTGCGTGATGACTTCATTGTCCTGTTCCTTTCGGTGCTGTGCTGGGTGGTGCGGATGGTGCGGTTCGGGGTGGTGGGGCGGAGCTGTTCAGGGATGCCTCGGCGCCGGCGCGATGCGCAGCCAGGCTGTCGCATCGCTCGGGAGCAGGCCGGCTTCGAGCGGGGCGCTCGCGAGCAGGATGCTCTCGTGCTCGGGCAGGGCGATCGGCGCCCCTCCCAGGTTCGTGATCGAGACGAGGTCGTCGCCGCGACGGAAGCAGAGCACGTCGGCGCCCGCGTCGATCCAGCTCATGGGCCCGTCGCCGAGGGCGACCTCGCGCTTGCGCAGGCGCAGCGCCTGCCGGTAGAGCCAGAGCATCGACGAGGGGTCGGCCTGCTGGGCCTGCACGGTGAGCGCCGCCCACTCGGCGGGCTGGGGCAGCCACGGGGTCGTGACGTCGGGGCCGAACCCGAACGGGGCCGTGGTGCCGCGCCACGGCAGCGGCACCCGGCAGCCGTCGCGGCCGGGGTCGACACCGCCCGAACGGAAGTGCATCGGGTCCTCGAGCACCTCGCGCGGCAGCTCGACCTCGGGCAGGCCGAGCTCGTCGCCCTGGTAGAGGTAGAGCGATCCGGGCAGGGCGGCGGTGAGCAGCGCCGCCGCCCGGGCCCGCCGGCTGCCGAGGTCGAGGTCGCTCGGCGTGCCGAACCGCTTCTTCGCGAACGCGAACGACGAGTCGTCGCGCCCGTAGCGGGTGACCGGCCTCGTGACGTCGTGATTCGACAGCACCCAGGTGCTCGGCGCCCCGACGGGCGCGTGCGCGGCGAGCATGAGGTCGATCGAGGCGCGGAGCTCGTCGGCCCGCCAGGGGCGCGACATGAAGTCGAAGTTGAACGCCGTGTGCATCTCGTCGGGGCGCAGGTAGGCCGCGAAGCGGGAGGCATCCGGCACCCAGACCTCGCCGACCAGCACGCGGGTGCCGTCGTACGAGTCGGCGATGCGCCGCCACGAGCGGTAGACCTCGTGCACCTCGTCGCGGTCCTCGGTGGGGTGCTGCCCCGGCGCGACCATCTCGGGCACCTCGCCGAGCGCCGGGTCCTTGATGAGCAGACCCGCCGAGTCGATGCGCACCCCCGCGACGCCGCGGTCGAACCAGAACCGCAGGATGTCCTCGTGCTCGGCGCGCACCTCGGGGTGGTTCCAGTTGAGGTCGGGCTGCTCGGGGGTGAAGAGGTGCAGGTACCACTCCCCCGGCGTGCCGTCGGGGTTCACCGTGCGGGTCCACGTGTCGCCCTGGAAGTTCGAGACCCAGCGGGTCGGCATCTCGTCGCCGTTCTGCCCCTTGCCCGGGTGGAACCAGAACCGCTCGCGCTCGGGGCTGCCGGGGCCGGCGGCGAGCGCCTCGCGGAACCACGGGTGCTCGGAGCTGACATGGTTCGGGACGATGTCGATGATGGTGCGGATGCCTCGCGCCGCCGCCTCGGCGATGAGCTCCTCGGCGTCGGCGAGCGTGCCGAAGGCCGGGTGGATGTCGCGGTAGTCGGCGACGTCGTAGCCGCCGTCGGCGAGCGGGGACGGGTACCAGGGGTTGAACCAGAGCGCGTCGACGCCGAGGTCGGCGAGGTAGTCGAGGCGGCTGAGCACGCCGCGCAGGTCGCCCGTGCCGTCGCCGTCGGAGTCGGCGAAGCTGCGCACGTACACCTGGTAGATCACGGCGCTGCGCCACCAGAGCGGATCGCGGGTGAACGCGGTCGGCGCGGTGGCGATGGGGTCGGTGAGCGGCATGGTCACTCGGTCGCTTCTCCTCGAATCGGGCGGGCCTCGTGCCGGACCGTTCGAGACGCCGGCGTCGATGCGGCTCAACGTAATGAGAGCAACAGAATGATGCAACTATTCAACAATCAAGCATCAGTTTGCGACAACTTGCGCCGACTTGCGGCAGCGGCTTGCAGAAACCGTGCGCATCGTCGGTCGCAACAGCGCGCAGCGCCGTATCGGAGACCACCGCACGTGGCCTCGTGACGCTCGTTCGTCGCTACTCGACCGGCGCCGACGGCACGGGCGCGGTCGACGCGCGCACGACGAGCTCGGGTGCGAAGAACACCTCGTCGCCGATCGCCCGTTCGCTCGACATCTGGCGCATGAGGAGTTCGATGATCATCTTGCCCATCGACTCGATGGGCTGCCGGACCGTCGTGAGCGGCGGCTCGGTGCAGTTCATGAGCGCCGAGTCGTCGAAGCCGATCACCGAGACGTCCTCGGGGACGCGGAGGCCGGCCCGTCGCACCGCGCGCACGGCGCCGAGCGCCATCGGGTCGCTCGCGCAGACGATGCCGGTGACGCCCGCGGCCAGGAGCTTCGACGCCGCGGTCTGCCCCGATTCGAGCGAGTAGAACGAGTGCACGACCCGCTCATCGGGAAGCTCGAGTCCGAGTCGCGCCGCCATGGCGATCGCCGCGGCGTGCTTGCGCCGCGACGGCATGTGGTCGCTCGGTCCGAGCAGGATCCCGATGCGCTCGTGCCCGAGCTGCGCGAGGTGCCCGAGCGACTGCTCCATCGACATCGCGTCGTCGCACGAGACGGTCGCGAAGTCGAGGCCGTCGATGGGCGCGTTGACGAGCACGGTCGGGAGCCCGAGCTCGCGGAGACGCTCGTAGTGGTCGTGGTTGACGTCGGCCTGCGCGTACGCCCCGCCGGCGAAGATGACGCCCGAGACCTGCTGGTGCAGCAGGAGCTCGACGTAGTCCGACTCCGAGATCCCGCCCGCGGTCTGGATGCAGAGCACCGGCGTGAAGCCGTTCTGGGCGAGGCCGCCGCCGATGACCTCGGCGAGCGCGGGGAAGATCGGGTTCTGCAGCTCGGGCATCACCAGGCCCACGAGGCGGGCCCGCTCACCGCGGAGCTTCGTCGGCCGTTCGTAGCCGAGCACGTCGAGCGCCGTCAGCACGGCGTCGCGCGTCGACGCCGAGACCCCCGGCTTGCCGTTGAGCACCCGGCTGACGGTCGCCTCGCTGACTCCGACCTTCCGCGCGACATCCGCCAGCCTTCTCGACATGGCCGCAATGCTACGCGAGGCGATGCAAGAACTCGACAATCGCCCGGAACCCGGCCGCACCGTCAAGCCCTTGCCGCCCGGCTCCCGACGGGGCCAGCATCGGAGTGGCACGAAGGGAGCCTCGATGACCCACGACGCCGGCACCGTCGGGCGGCGAGCATCGACCCGCAGCGGCGGTGCCGCCCGCTGGTTGCACGAGCACGCCCTGTTCCTCGTGTGCATGGCGGTCTTCGTGCTGTGCCTCGCCGGCATGGCCGCGAGCGGATTCCAGGTCGCGAACGAGGAACGGCTCGACCACGGCGCCGGACCGCTCGCGCTCGGCGACTACCTGCGGTCGGGGCAGTTCATCGAAGCGACCTTCGAGAACTGGGAGTCCGAGTTCCTGCAGATGGGCGCGTACGTGGTGCTGACGATCTTCCTCTTCCAGAAGGGGTCGAGCGAGTCGAAGCCGATCGGCAGACGCACGCCGCAGGACGACGATCCCCGAACCGCCGAGCTCGGCCCCGGCACCCCCTGGCCCGTCCGTCGCGGGGGGCTCGTGCTCGTGCTCTACGAGAACTCGCTCGCGATCTTCTTCTTCGTGCTGTTCGGGCTCTCGTTCTGGCTCCACGCCGTCGGTGGCGCCGAGGCGTACTCGGAGGAGCAGCGGCTGCACGGGTCGCCCGGGATCTCGGCGTGGGAGTACCTCGGCACCGCGCAGTTCTGGTTCGAGTCGATGCAGAACTGGCAGAGCGAGTTCCTCGCCGTGGCGGCGATCGTGGGGGCCTCCGTGTACCTGCGCCAGCGCGGATCGCCCGAGTCGAAGCCCGTCGCGACCCCGCACCACGAGACCGGCTCGTAGTCACCCGGGCGCAAGTCGGTCGCCACGCGCTCAGGCTCGACCGCCCCGGGTCGCCACGGTGCCGGCCACGCGGCGCGGTCCGAGCAGCAGCCCGAGCAGGATCATGCCCAGCGCGAGCGCCGCGTGCAGCCAGTTGTCGGCGGCGTTCAGCGGCACGAAGTTCGCCGCGTCCTCGCCCGGCACGACGAGCCCGTACAGCAGCAGTGCGGCGTACACGAGCCCGCCGATGATGAGGTAGCCCCGCGCCCCGCCGATGCCCGTCGCGAAGACGAGGCCCGAGACGCCGAACAGGAGGTGCACGATGTTGTGCAGGATCGACACCTGGAACACCCCGAGCACCATCGCCCCCGACTCGTGGCCTGCGAAGACGATCGTGTCGAGCCCGGTGGTGATCCCGGGGATGAAGCCGGCGATGCCGACCAGGAGGAAGACGATGCCGATGATCATCGCCGCCTTCTGGACGGGTGTCTCGGCGTATCGGACGGTGCGGGTGTGCGTGCTGGTCATGATCGACCCCCTCGCGGCCGCCGGGCGGTGCCCCCACCCGGCTCCTTCTCGCATCATGCACCGGACGCGCGGGTGCAGCCAGGGGGTTGATTCACCGCGGGAGGTGTGGGGCTGGGCACGTCGCCATCGGCCTCACGAATCGGCAGGAGCCCCCGGGGTCAGCCCGGTCTAGAGTGCAGACATGGGCAAATTGATCTACAACTCCTCGACGCGGGAGCTCGACATCGACGACCGCACCCTCGCCCACCTCCGGATCGCGATCCTCAACAAGCTACGGCGCTCGGAGAGCTTCGCGCTGACGTGGGAGCACGGCGTCGAGAACGGCAGCGGCCGCACGACGCTGTGGCTGAACGAGTCGATCCCGTTGCAGTTCGTGTTCAGCGGCAACCGCCCGCCGACGCTCAACCGCCTCTGGATCGAGCAGCTGCTGCTGACGGCCAACAGCACGAGCGGCCTTCACTACGTGCCCGAGCCCGCCGAGAGCGAGGAGCTCGAGAACGACTGATCGCTCGCCTCAGTCGACCGGCTCGATCTGCGTGAGCACGAACCGGCGCTCCTCGTGCGTGAGCAGGTCGGGAGCGTGCCCTCCCGAGATGCGCTCGATCTCGGCCGCGACCTCTGCATGGATCGGGGCCTCCAGATCTTCGAGCACGCGGTGCTTCGCGCGGATCGAGAGCTTCGGCCACCAGTCCTCGATCGCCGGTCGTGATGCCTGCGATTCATCGGCGCCCATCGAAACCACCTCCCGGATTCCCGGAGCCGGAAAGCTCCCCCACTCCCGTCTACCAGCCGCGGCGTCGGCTGACAAGCCCCTCGCGATCAGGGCGCCGCGCTGCCTACGGTGGCCACCGGGCGCCGACGGTGCGCCCGGAATGGGAGGATCACCATGAGCACGACCGTGACCGCATCGACCGAGGTCGACGTTCCCATCCGCGTGGCGTACGACCAGTGGACGCAGTTCGCGACGTTCCCCGAGTTCCTGAGCGGCGTCGAGGAGGTGACGCAGCTCGACGACGAGCTCACCCACTGGGTGGTCTCGATCGGCGGGGTACGTCGCGAGTTCGATGCAGACATCAGCGACCAGGTTCCTGACGACCACATCGCGTGGCGGAGCGCCGGCGAGGTGCTGCACCGCGGTCGGGTGCAGTTCGCCCCAGAGGGACCGGACCGCACTCGCATCGATCTCGAGATCGAGTGGCAGCCCGAGGGGTTCGTCGAGCAGGCCGGCGCCGTGCTGCAGATCGACGACCTCCAGGTGAAGCGCGACCTGCACCGGTTCAAGGAGTTCGTCGAGGATCGCGGGGCGGAGACGGGCGCCTGGCGCGGTGAGATCCATCGGGGCGGTGCGACACCGGCGCCCGGGCGCGCCGACACGACCGACGGAACCGTCGGGTCGGACCCCGATCTCAGCGTCTGAGGCGGGGCCATCGGCGAGGGGCCGCGAGGGTCAGGCGGGGCGCGCCCCGTCGCCCGCGGGCTCCGGGGATCGGCCCTGTTCGACCTCCTGCACGTCGACGCCCACCTGCACGGGCTGCTCGACGACGGTCGGGATCGCCGAGGTGTCGAGCTGCTCGGGCACGAGTTGCACGCCACCCGTGCTGTTCGCCGACCGCATCAGTTCCTCGATCCACTGACGGCTGAGCTCGGGCGTCTCGGGCTCGTCGAACACGAAGCGGAGCGGGATGGACTGGTGGATCCAGAGCGTGCTCCGCCCGCGCGGCTGGTCGTCGGTGTGGCGCCACGAGAGGGTGAAGCTCTCGCCGCGCCGCAGCTTCGTGATGATCGCGACCTTGAGGTGCGCGAGCGCCCGGTCCTCGATACCGATCGGCGTGCCGGAATCACCGTAGTAGAGGGTTCCCACGTTCGTCAGCCTATGCCTCTCCGGCGCGCGCGGCGCCCGTCACGGGACGAGCGGCAGGCTCGCCGAGCGAGCGGGAGGCCCGATGGGCCCCCCGCTCGACGCACGTTCGCGTGGGTTTCATACCGTGCGGTTCCCACCGATGTACCGCACCAGGAACACGATGACGGCGATGATGGCGAGCGCCAGGCCGACCCAGAGCAGGAAGTTCAGTGTCGGTACGATCCCGCCGGTGATGAGCAGCGCGACGGCAGCAATGGCGATGATGACGACAAGAATGTTCATGATTCCTCCTTCACGTCCCCGACGCTACGGGTCCCGGGCCGCCCATGCGAGGGGTTGACCTCGCATTGGAACCCCGTGTAAGCGCGTGCACGAGGGGTTCCGCGAGGGCGGCCTCGCACGCTGTCAATCCCCTCGCGCACACCGATCGCGCCGCGTACCGTGGCTCGGGTTCGAGGGGGCGCATGACCATGATGAACGACCGACTGATCGATCCGACCACGAAGCACACCACCGACCGGTTTCCACGGCAGGAACAGGCGCCTCCCGGGCTCACCGAGGCGATGTCACCGCTCCCCGACCACGGCGAGCAGAGCTACCAGGGCAGCGGCCGGCTCGACGGACTCCGCACGCTGATCACCGGAGGGGATTCGGGCATCGGCCGTGCGATCGCGATCGCGTTCGCCCGAGAGGGCGCCAGGGTCGCGATCTCCTACCTGCCCGAGGAGCAACCCGACGCCGAGGAGACGGCGAGCTGGATCACCGACGCCGGCAGCGACCCGTTGCTGCTGCCCGGCGACCTCCGCAGCGAGGCGCACTGCAACGAGCTCATCGAGCACACCGAGCAGGCGTTCGGCGGCCTCGACGTGCTCGTGCTGAACGCGGCCCACCAACGCGACCGCGAGGGCATCGAGCACGTGCCGAGCGACGACTTCGAGACGGTGATGCGGGTGAACCTGTTCGCCCCGGTGTTCCTCGCCCGAGCAGCCGTGCCGCTCATGGAGCCGGGGGCGAGCATCATCACGACCGCTTCGATCCAGGCCACCGAGCCCTCGCCGGCGCTCGTCGACTACGCGATGACCAAGGCGGCGCTCGTCGCGTTCACGAAGGCCCTCGCCGAGGAGCTCGGGCCCCGGGGCATCCGCGTCAACGCCGTCGCACCGGGACCGGTCTGGACGCCCCTCATCCCGGCGACGGGCTGGCCCGACAAGATCACCGACTTCGGCAAGGACACCCCGCTCGGCCGAGCCGGACAGCCGGCCGAGCTCGCCCCCGCTTACGTCTACCTCGCCTCCGACGACGCCTCGTACGTCTCGGGGGCGGTGCTGCCGGTGACCGGCGGACGGCCGTTCTGAACAGCCGGGTCGACGAACGATCAGGAAGGAGCGCACCATGCCCGGACGCAGGAACGCGTCGCTCAAGGATCCGGAGCTCTACGAGGAGCTCCGCGAGGACGGCGCCTCGAAGGAGAAGGCCGCGCGCATCTCGAATGCCGCGGCCGCGCAGGGCCGCAGTGCGATCGGGCGCAAGGGAGGCCAGCACGGCGACTACGAGAGCTGGACGGTCGACGAACTGCGCCGGCGCGCGAAGGAGCTCGGCCTCACCGGGTACAGCGGCAAGCGCAAGGCCGAGCTGATCTCGGCGCTGCGCAACCACTGAGCCAGGCGGAAGGATCGCGCGATGCCGCGGCTGAAGCGGGTCGTGCCCTACGTCTCACCCGGCTACACGCGGGTGAGACGAGGGCGCGGCTTCGGGTACGTCCACAGCGACGGCGGGTCGGCGGGTCGCGCCGAGCGGTCCCGCATCGCCGAACTCGCCGTGCCACCCGCCTGGCAGGAGGTCTGGATCTCGGACTCGGCGAACGCGCACCTGCTCGCGGTCGGCGTCGATGCCGCCGGCCGTCGCCAGTACCTCTACCACCCCGCATGGCGTGAACGGCAGGACGCCGAGAAGTTCCAGCGCATGGCGGAGCTCGCGCGGTCGCTCCCGGCGGCGAGGCGCAGCGCGCACCACGATCTCGCCCTCGACGGGATGCCTCGCGCCCGCGTGCTGGCGGCCGCGTTCACGACGCTCGACCTCGGCGCGATCCGGATCGGCTCGGAGGAGTCGCTCGCGGGGTTCCGGAACCGCGGCCTGACGACGCTGCTCGTGCGCAACGCGAGCCTCGAGGACGAGAAGACGGTCCGCCTCAGGTTCCGGGCGAAGGGCGGCGTCGCACAGCAGCTGCGCATCATCGACACCGGACTGGCTGGTTACGTCGAAGGTGCGGGCGAACGGTCGCGCGCCGCACGGCTCTACGCCTGGACGGAGGGCCGGGTCGCCCGCGCGGCCGCGCCGGTCGACGTGAACGACGACATCCGCGAGCGCACGGGCGGCGAGTTCACGGCGAAGGACTTCCGCACCCTGCGCGGCACCCTCGTCGCCGCTGAGCATCTGGCGCTGATCGGTCCCGCGGGCACGGCACGGGCCCGCGCCGCTGCGGTGCGCGACGCGGTCGAGGCGACCGCCCTGGCGCTCGGCAACACCCCCGCGATCGCCAAGGGCAGCTACATCGACCCTCGGGTCGTCGCGGCGTACGAGCGGGGCGCGGTCGTGGCATCCGGTGCCGACCGAGAGCGTCGCCTGCTCGAACTGCTCACGTCCGACGGCGAGTGAGCGGGCGTCGCCGCCGGGGCGAGACCGCTGCTCATCCCTCGTCCTCGCGACGCACCTCGTCAGGCGACTTGTCGGGCCTGAGGCCGCGCCAGCGCGGGTGGCGGGCGACGCCCGTGCCCGTCCACTCGCTGAACTCGATCTCGCCGACGAGCTCGGGCCGCACCCAGACGGCGTCGACGGCGTCCACCGCGGGCACCTCGACGAACGGCGGATCGCGGCGCACCTCCGCATCGAGCCGGGCGAGCAGGCGCTCGAGCTCCCGCTCCCGGAACCCCGAGCCCACACGCCCCACGTACTCGAGCACGCGCTCCCCATCGGCGCGGTCGCCCTCGACCGGGATGCCGACGAGGAGCGATCGGATGCGCCCGGCCCGGCTCCCGACCCCGCGTCGGTAGCCGCCGACGACGACCTCCTGCGTGCGAGTGAGCTTGAGCTTCACCCAGTCGTCGGAGCGCACGCCCGGGCGGTACGCCGAGCCCGGACGCTTCGCCATGATCCCCTCGAGGCCGAGGAGACGGCTCTCCTCGAGCGCGTCTTCCGGTCGCCCCTCGGCGAGCGCCGGCACCTCGACGGGCACCCCGCGCCGCGGCCGCACGAGCGTCTCCAGGCGGGCCCTCCGCACCCGGTACGGCTCGTCGACGAGCGACTCGCCGTCGGCCTCGAGCACGTCGAAGAGCAGCAGGCGCACCGGCACGGATGCCGCGACTGCGGCGATCTCGCGCGGCTTCGTCAACCCCATCCGCTGCTGGAGCACGCCGAAGTCGGGCCGGCCCCCGGGGTCGAGCGCCACGATCTCGCCGTCGAGCAGGGCATCACCGTCGATCAGTTCGGGCAGCCGATGCAGTTCGGGGTAGCGCGCGGTGACATCGATCCCGTTCCGGCTCGACAACCGCACCCGACCGCCCTCGACCCTGGCGAGCGCGCGGATCCCGTCCCACTTCCATTCGAGCGCCCAGTCCTCGCCGTGCAGCATGCCGAGCGTGCCTGGAGTCGCGAGCATCGGCGCCTCACGCACTGGCGACGTCGACGACACGGCGTCGCTCATCGACCCGGCGTCGCTCGTCGACCCGGCGTCGCTCGTCGACCCGGCGTCGCTCATCGACCCGGCGTCGCTCGTCGACCCGGCGTCGCTCGTCGAGCCGCTCGACCGCGGTGCCCGGACGGACGAGCCCCCCTGCTCCTTCATCCGGTGCAGCAGCCACGAGCTCTTCTCGCCGCTGCCGTCGGTGCGGATGAGCACGAGCCGCACCCGGCCGAGCGGCCCGCCGGTCGATCCCGTGAGCGTGAAGATCACCTCGTCGTCGCGCCACTTCTCGACGTCGTAGGTGCCGGTGTCCCACACGGTCATCGAGCCCGCCCCGTACTCGCCGGAGGGGATCGTGCCCTCGAAGTCCAGGTACTCGATCGGGTGGTCCTCGGTCTGCACGGCGAGGTGATTCCTCCCCGAGGTCTCGGGCACGCCCTTCGGCACGGCCCAGCTCTTCAGCACGCCGTCGCGCTCGAGCCGCAGGTCGAAGTGGAGACGCCGCGCGTGGTGCTCCTGGATCACGAAGCGCGGCTCCTCCCCCGCCCGCCCATTGCCCGGTCCGCCCGGCATCGGCTCAGGAGTACGGCCCTCCCGACGCATCGAGAGGTACGTCGCGAGCGGGCCGGGCCCCGCGGCATCCGCGAGCCCGGCCATCGGGTCGCCCTGTTCGGCGACCCGCGCGAGCACCTCGTGCGCCTCGAGGTGCCGCAGCCCCGGATCCTCGAGCTCCTCCCAGGTGCGCGGCGCCGCGACCGTCGGCCGCAGCCGGCCCCGCAGCGAATACGGAGCGATCGTCGTCTTCTTGCCGTTGTTCTGGCTCCAGTCGATGAGCACGCGGCCGCCCCGCAGCGACTTGCGCATGCTCGAGACGACCAGCTCGGGGTGATCGGCCTCGAGCGCGCGGGCGAGTTCGTGCGCGACCTCCGACACCTGCTGCGAGGTCTGCGCGCCGTCGAGCTCGGCGTAGAGGTGGAGGCCCTTGCTTCCGCTCGTCACCGGCATCGCCTGGAGGCCCATGCCGGCGATGAGGTCGCGCACGAGCCGGGCGACCTCGGCGCACTCGGCGAGGCCCATGCCGGGCCCGGGATCGAGGTCGAAGACCATCCGATCGGGATTCGACGCGCTGCCATCGGGCGCGAAGCGCCACTGCGGCACGTGCAGCTCGAGCGCAGCCTGCTGGGCGAGCCACACGAGCGTCGCGCGGTCGCCCGCGATCGGGTAGGTCTTCGGGCCGTCCGAGTGCTCGATCACGCCGCGCCGGATCCAGTCGGGGGCGTGGTCGGCGAGCTGCTTCTCGAAGAAGGGCGACTCGGGGGTCTCGCCCGTGCCGACGCCGTGCACCCAGCGCTTGCGCGTGATCGGCCGCCCGGCGACGTGGGGCAGCATGACGGGGGCGATCTCGGCGTAGTACGAGATCACCTCGCCCTTGGTCATGCCCGACTCGGGATACATGACCTTGTCGAGGTTCGTCAGCCTGAGCCTCCGGCCGTCGACCTCGACGAGTTGCCGCTCCCCATCGGCCATGCCCCCATCTTGGCGTCTCGCGCCCGCGCTGTCGAAGGGCTCGGGGTTCCCACGAGGCATCCCCGGGTGTGTACTAGGGGGTATGCGAGCCGTCTGGAAGGGGGCGGTCACATTCGGCCTCGTCAATGTGCCCGTCAAGTTGTACAGCGCCACCGAGGATCACGACGTGTCCCTGCACCAGGTGCACGACGAGGACGGCGGGCGCATCAGGTACCAGCGCAAGTGCGAGGTGTGCGGCAAGGTCGTCGCCTATCAGAACATCGACAAGGCCTACGACGACGGCGAACGCACCGTCGTCATCACCGACGCCGACCTCAAGGCGCTGCCCGCCGAGCGCAGCCGCGAGATCGAGGTCGTCGAGTTCGTGCCGAGCGAGCAGATCGACCCGATCATGCTCGACCGCAGCTACTACCTCGAACCCGACTCGGCCTCGAACAAGGCGTACGTGCTGCTGCGCGAGACGCTCGAGTCGACCGACCGCACCGCGATCGTGCAGATGGCGCTGCGGCAGAAGACGCGCCTCGCGGCGCTCCGCGTGCACGGCGACGTGCTGGTCGTGCAGACCCTCCTCTGGAGCGACGAGGTGCGCGCGGCCGAGTTCAAGAGTCTCGACGAGCCCGTGAAGATCTCGGCGAAGGAGCTCGACCTCTCGAAGCAGCTCGTCGAGAGCCTCGTCTCCGACTTCGATCCCGAGCAGTACGTCGACGAGTACCAGCAGGAGCTGCGCACGCTCATCGAGGCGAAGCTCGAGCAGGGCGAGACGCTCGACACGGCGGCGACGTTCGGCGAGGAGCCCGAGGAGGAGCAGGGCGGCGAGGTCATCGACCTCATGGAGGCGCTGCGGCAGTCGATCGCTGCGAAGCGCGGCGGCAAGGGCGACGAAGCCGCGGCCTCCGCGAAGAAGAAGGCGGCCCCGAAGAAGGCGCCCGCCAAGAAGGCGGCGAAGTCGAAGTCGGCCTGAGTGCGATGCCGCCCGGGCGGCATCGCCGTCGCCGAAACGCGAAGCACGCGGCATCCGACGATGGGATGCCGCGTGCTCGCGTACTGGGGATGCCCCGATTACTCGGCCGAGCACACCTCGGTGACGGTGACCGCGGCGGCCTGGATGTCGCCGGTGGCGGCGGCCTGCGCGTCGGCGTCGGCCTCGAAGTCCTCGGTCTCGGTGGTCGGCAGCGTGGCCGCGTAGGTCTCGGCGGCCTCGATCTTCTCCTGCAGCCCGTCGAGCGCCTCGGCGAGCTTGGTGTCGTCGGCGGCCTGCTCGTCGAGCTCGTCGACGCGCTCGGAGTACCCGTCGAGCTTCTCGAGGAGCGCAGCCTGCTCGGTCGAGGTGAGGATGGCGTTCTGCGCGCCGTTCGAGATGTCGCGCACGGCGACCCGGACGACCTCGCAGTCGTCGCTGCCGCCCTGGGCGGCGGTGTTGTCGTCGCTGCTCGTGGCGCACCCGGTGAACAGCAGTGCGGCGGCGAAGACGAGCGCGGTGGACGTGATGATTCGTTGCATGGTGCAGTTCCCCCTGAATTCAGTGACCCGAAGAGTCTAGCGACGGCGTCGGACACCCGCCGGGGGTGGCGCTGCCGGGGCCCGGGCGCTACGCGCAGCGGCACAGCGGTGGTTCTCGGTCATCGATTCCGGTTTCGTGGGTGGTCGGGATCGTCGGACGGGCGATACGACCGTAGCGAACGCGAGCGCCTCCCACGCGCGGCCGGTGGCGCACCGAGGCACCCGCCCCCGGGTATGGGGTGCTTCAGGTTGCCGAGCAGGAGGGAGCACATGACCGACGCCGAGACGACCGCCGAGGACCGACCGGCCGCAACACCGTCCGCGCGGACCAGACCCCGGTCGACCCGCAACCGGTGATCATGGATCCGCCGCAGGCGCCATTCGAACAGTGATGCACCCGGAGACAGCGAAAGCCCCCGCGAACCGCGGGGGCTTCTCTGGTCTGTGCGGAGACGGCGGGATTTGAACCCGCGGTCCCCTTACGGGGACTCCACCTTAGCAGGGTGGTGCACTCGACCGGACTATGCGACGTCTCCTCGCGGGTGCGCACGCGCACACGCGACTGTCATCATAACCCGACGACCGCCGGAATGACGATTCGGCCGGGTGCGAGCGCCCCGCGAGCGTCCGCCCGGTCGCCGAACGACCCGATCCGGCCGCCCGCCTACTGGTCTTCGAGGGTGCGTCCCGCCGAGCAGCGCGTCTCGGCCGCCGTCTGGCCGGTGACGTCGGTCGGCAGCGCCTCGGTCGTGGGCGCCGGAGTCGCCGGGGTCTCGGCGGCCGGCTCCTCGGCGGCGGGCTCCTCGGCGGCCGCCTCACCCTCGGCCGGCACGGCCGTGGGGTCGCCGGCCGACGCGAACGAGGCCTCGTCGGCGTCGGGGTCGAAGACGACCGGGGTGTCGTTCTGCAGCGCGAGGTTCACGATCTCGGCCGAGTCGCTCGGGATGACCCCGCCGTCGGTGGTGCCCGTCGGGTACTGGATGAACGCGATCTTCGAGAGGTCGATGTCCTTCATCGCCTTGGCGATCGAGACCATCGTCGTGGGGTTCGCGAGCGAGTCGGAGAGTTCCATGTTCGCGAGCGCGGCCTTGGCGATCGAGTAGAGCGCGACCGGGTCGCTGAGCGTGCCACCGGACTGCAGCTTGCGGGCGAGCGCTGACATGAACACCTGCTGGTTCGAGATGCGCCCGAGGTCGGAACCGTCGCCGACGCCGTGGCGCGTGCGCAGGAACTGCAGCGCCTCGAGCCCCTTGAGCTCGCGCATGCCGGCTGGGAGGTAGAGGTCGGTGTGCTCGTCCTCGATCGGTTCTGCGATGCAGACCTCCACGCCGCCGACGGCCTCGCTCATGGCGGCGACGCCCAGGAACTGCACCGTGCCCGCGAAGGGGATCGTGACGCCGGTGAGCTGCTCGACCGTCTTCACGACGCAGCCGAGCCCGCCGTAGTCGAGCACCGAGTTGATCTTCACGCCGTACTGCTCGTAGAGCGGCTCGCCGGCGGGGTCTTCGGGGTCGGTGCACGCGGGAACGTCGACGAACATGTCGCGGGGGAAGCTGATGACCTCGACGTGCGAGTGGTCCTCCGAGATGTGCATCAGCATCGTGACGTCGTTGAGCACGGCGGTCTCTTCGTCGGGGTCGCCGAAGCCGTCGCCCTGGCCCTCACGGCTGTCGCTGCCGACGAGCAGCAGGTTCACGCCGCCGGGCATCGCGCCCACGTCGGGCACGCCCTCGAGTACGTCCTCGTTGCCGAGCGAGACGGTCGGCTTCACGGTGCTCGCGAGATCCCATGCCGCGTACGCCGCGACGGCGCCCCCGGAGACGAGGGCGACCGAGAGGCCGATGCCGACGACCTTCCCGAGGGTGCGGCCGATCGAACGGCGACGGAGCTTGCCGTGGTGCGCCACCGCGGGGTTCTTCGCGGCACGCCGCGAGCTGGGTCGCAACGCTTCGTTCACCGGGATCCTCTCGTGTGTGGTGGTCGCGCGGAGGGCGTGGGATTCGAACCCACGAGACATTTCTGCCCACTGGTTTTCAAGACCAGCTCCATCGGCCGCTCGGACAGCCCTCCTCGCCCGCGCGACGTCCCGTCGAGGGATTCGTCGTACAGGCAGGCCCCGATTCTAGCCGAATCGCGTTCCGTTCAGCCTCGCAGGCACTCCTGAGAGAGCGCTGAAGCGGGGGCGGGTGCCTCCCTCAGCCGTCGTTCGAGGTGGTGCATCGCACCTCGTCGCCGGTGAGTCCGGTGATGTCGGGCGGCAGCTGCTCGGCGGGCGGCGCCGACGCGGTGGCATCCGGTGCGGGCGCCTCCGGCGTCTCCTCGGCAGGAGTTCCCGCAGGGGCCTCCGTCGCCGGGTCGGCGGGGGCCGTGCCGAACTCGGCGTTCTCGTTCGCCGTCGGATCGAGGACGACCGGGCGATCCTCCTGGAGGGCCAGGTTCACGGCCTCGCCGGAGTCGGCCGGGATCACGTGCTGGCCGTCGCCGTACTCGACCGTCGGGTACTGGATGAAGGCGATCTTCGACAGGTCGACGTCCTGCAGGGTGCGCGCGATCGACATGAGCACCGTGGGGTTCTGCAGGAAGTTCGACAGCTCCATGTTCGAGAGCACCGCCTTGGCGATCGAGTAGAGCTTCACCGGGTCGGTGAGCGTGCCGCTCGACTGCAGCGTGCGGGCGAGCGAGGCCATGAACGCCTGCTGGCTCGCGATGCGGGCGAGGTCGCTGCCGTCGCCGACCGAGTGGCGCGTGCGCAGGAACGCGAGCGCGTCGTAGCCGGCGATCGTGCTCCTGCCCGCCGGGAGGTGGAGCCCCGAGTCGATGTCGTCGATGGGATCGACGAGGCAGACCTCGACACCGCCCACCGCGGACGAGAGCGCGGCGACGCCCTTGAACTCGACGACCCCGCCCACGGGGATCTTCGTTCCGGTGAGCTGCTCGATCGTCATCACGACGCAGTTCAGCCCGCCGTGCTCCAGCACGCTGTTCAGCGGCACCTCCGACATCGCCGAGAGCGGGCCCGTCGCGGGGTCTTCCGGGTCGGGGCACTCGGGCACCGCGACCATCATGTCGCGCGGAAAGCTCACGACCTCGACGTGCGAGTGGTCCTGCGAGATGTGCAGCAGCATGTTGACGTCGTTCAGGGTGCCCGAGTCCACTTCGGGGTCGCCGAACGAGCCGTCCTTCGGCCGCTCGTCGCTGCCGACGAGGAGGAAGCTGAGGCCCCCGTCCATCGCGCCGATGTCGGGCACGCCCTCGAGGATCTCCTCGTTCGCGAGCGTGACGCCGCTGCCCACCGATCCGACGAGATCGGCGGCCGCGTAGGCGCCGACGGCCCCCGCGCTCACGAGCAGCACGGCGGCGGCGGATGCCACGAACTTCACCGCGGTGCGCGGCCCCGTGTGCCGGGGCAGGCGCCCGTGACGGGTCGGAACTTGCGCCCCGCCCGCCGAATCGGGGGCGGTCGCCTCCGCCGTCTCGGGGGCCGCCTGCTCCGAGTCGCTCGTTCCAGGCGCCTCCGGCGCCGTATCCTGCCCCATGTCGCCCTTCCCCTCGGCACGATCGATTCTATTCGCGCCCGTGTGCACGAGTCAGGGAAGCGAGTCGAGCGCCGTGGCGAGTCCGGCCTCGGCGACCGGGCCGGTCACCTCGCCGGCGGCGGCCCGCACCTCCTCGGGAGCCTGTCCCATCGCGACGGCGCGCCCGGCGGAGCCGGCCCAGGCGAACATCTCGAGGTCGTTGCGACCGTCGCCGGCGGCGAACACGCGGTCGGCGTCGACGCCGAGCCATCCGCGGACCCGCTCGAGCGCCGTCGCCTTGTTGACGCCGTCGGGAGCGATGTCGAGCCACGCCGTCCAGCCGATCGCGTAGCTCACGTGGTGCAGGCCCATCTGGTCGACGATGTCGAAGAACTCGTCGAGCCCGTGCTCGAGGCTCGTCACGACGACGCGGGTGGCGCGCTGGTCGAGCAGCTCGTCGAAGACGACCTCGCGGGCGTTCTCGAGGTTCCACTCGGTCATGCCCTCGGTGTACAGGCGGTAGCCGTCGGCGAGCTCGACCATGAACTTGCCCGACGGGAGGAAGGTGCGGATGCGCTCGAGCACCGCCGTGGGATCGAAGGTCTCGACGTGCTCGCGCACGTACCCGTCGGACGCGGTGTCGTCGCGGCGCATCGTGATGGCGCCGTTCGCGCAGACCACGTACTCGGGCGCGAGTCCGAGCGCCTCGATCACCGGTCGCGTCGTCGACCACGATCGCCCGGTCGCGAGCGTGACGAGGTGGCCCCGCTCGACCGCACCGGCGACCGCCTCGGCGACGGCCTCGTCGATCGTGCCGTCCTCGTGCATGATCGTGCCGTCGACGTCGAGCGCGACGAACCACGCCTCGGTCGCGACCTCGGCCTCGCGCGCTCGCTCGATGCTCATCGCGCGACGGGCTCGAGTCGGTCGAGTCCGCCGAGGTAGCCGCGCAGCGCCTCGGGCACCAGCACCGAGCCGTCGGCCTGCTGATGCGTCTCGAGGATCGCGACGAGCCAGCGGGTCGTCGCGAGCGTGCCGTTGAGCGTCGCGACCGGCGCGGTCTTGCCGCTCTCGGTGCGGTGGCGGATGTCGAGTCGGCGGGCCTGGAACGTCGTGCAGTTCGAGGTGGAGGTGAGCTCGCGGTACGCGCCCTGCGTCGGCACCCACGCCTCGACGTCGTACTTGCGGGCCGCGCTCGACCCGAGGTCGCCCGCCGCGGTGTCGATCACGCGGTAGGTGAGGCCCAGGTCCTGCAGCATGCCCTCCTGCCAGGCGAGCAGGCGCTCGTGCTCGGCCTCGGCGTCGGCGGGGTCGATGTAGGTGAACATCTCGAGCTTGTTGAACTGGTGCACGCGGATGATGCCGCGGGTGTCCTTGCCATGGCTGCCGGCCTCGCTGCGGTAGCAGGTCGACCAGCCGGCGTAGCGGATCGGGCCGTTCGACACGTCGATGATCTCGTCGGCGTGGTACCCGGCGAGCGCGACCTCGCTCGTGCCGGTGAGGTAGAGCTCCTGCTCGGGCAGGTAGTAGACCTCGTCGGCGTGCGCACCGAGGAACCCGGTGCCGTTCATGATCTCTGGGCGCACGAGCGTGGGC
The DNA here is from genome assembly GCF_042799635.1 of Agromyces sp. NPDC057679. NCBI lineage: Bacteria > Bacillati > Actinomycetota > Actinomycetes > Micrococcales > Microbacteriaceae > Agromyces > Agromyces sp. NPDC057679. Next base: position 1,349,208 of record NZ_JBHVIK010000001.1, read on the forward strand.
GTGATGAGCGGGGTGAACCCGGCCGCGATCGCGCGGTCGAGGCCCATGTTCATGATCGCCAGCTCGAGGCGGGCGCCGACGCCCTTGAGGTAGTGGAATCGCGCACCCGAGACCTTCGCCCCGCGCTGCATGTCGATCGCGTCGAGGAGCTCGCCGATCTCGAGGTGGTCGCGCGGCTCGAACGCGAACGCGGGGATCTCGCCGACCTCGCGGAGCACGATGTAGTCGTCTTCGCCGCCGGCCGGCACGCCCTCGAGGACGACGTTGCCGAGCTTCTGCACGGCGAGCGTGAACTCGGCCTCGGCGTCGCTCACGGCCTGGTTCGCCGCCTTCACGCGGGCGGCGAGCTCCTGCGCCTGGGCGACGAGGGCGGCCTTCGCCTCCTTGGGCGCCTGCGCGACCTGCTTGCCGAAGGCGTTCTGCTCGGCGCGCAGCGCCTCGAAGACGGTGATCGCGGTGCGGCGGGCGGCGTCGGCGGCCACGGCGTCGTCGACGAGTTCCGAGGACTCGCCGCGGAGCTCCTGCGAACGCTTGATCAGGTCGGGGTTCTCGCGAAGCAGTACGGGATCGATCACCCGAGCAAGTCTAGCCCGGGGCATCCGACACCCTTCATGGGCGCGAAGCGCCCGTTCGCCGTGTTCCCGGGCGGATGCAATACGGTGGCAGCGTGTCGGACGATCGGAACGAGCGGCAGGGGGATGCCACGCAGCCGCGCCTGCGCGCCGCCGTGATCTTCAACCCCAGCAAGCAGGGCACCGATGCCCTGCGCGCTGCGGTCGGCCGCGCCGAGGAGCGGCAGTCGTTCGCGCCGAGCCTCTGGATCGAGACCGCCGTCGACGACCCCGGCAAGGGCATGGCGCGCGAAGCGGCCGAGGCCGGCGTCGACCTCGTGATCGCCGCGGGCGGCGACGGCACCGTGCGGTCGGTCGCCGCAGCCCTTCGCGGCACCGGGATCCCGCTCGGCATCGTGCCGATCGGCACGGGCAACCTCTTCGCCCGCAACCTCGACATCCCCGTGAACGACATCGACGACGCGGTCGTGCTGGCCTTCGCCGGCGTCGACCGCGCGGTCGACGTCATCGTCGCCGACATCACCCGCCCCGACGGCGACGACGAATCGCACGTCTCGCTCGTGATGGCGGGCATCGGCATCGACGCCGAGATGATCCAGAACACGAACCCCGAGCTCAAGAAGCGGGTCGGCTGGCTCGCCTACGTCGACGCGGGAATCCGGGCGCTGCCCGCCTCGAAGCCGTACCGGGCGATGTACCGCCTCGAGTCGAGGCGCCACCACCGGGCGCGGGTCGCGAGCATCCTCGTGGCGAACCTCGGCTACCTGCCGGGCAACATCGAGCTCATCCCCGACGCCGAGATCGACGACGGCCACCTCGACGTGGTCGTGTTGCAGCCGCGCAACCTGCTCGGCTGGCTGCTCATCTGGCGCACGGTCTTCTGGGAGAACCGGGTGCTGCGCAAGTCGGCCCTCGGCCGGCAGTTCATCGACCTCACGAGCGGCAACCGCAAGCAGCAGATCGTCTACCGACGCGGCCGCTCGGTCGAACTCGAGATCGAGGGCGGCCCGCAGGAGTTCGAGATCGACGGCGACGAGTTCGGCAGCGTGGTGTCGGCGCGGTTCCGTGTCGACCCGGCCGCGCTCGTGGTGCGCGTCCCGCGCTGAGCTCCGTTCGTCGAGACGCCCTGGCACCCGGTGGTCGAGCGGCGAAGCGCATCGGGACCCCTCAGCCGAGCATCGTGCCCTCGGCCGCCTCCGACGGCTTCGGATCGGGCAGTCGGCGCATCCGCAACGCGTTCAACACCCCGAGCAGGCCCGCGAGGATCGGCACGAGCAGGGCGACCTGCAGGGCGATGTCGCGCGAGTCGTTGTTGATGCGCAGGATCTCCTCCTGCACGTCGGCCGGCTCATCGACGAGGAGTTCCGCGAGCCCCTCGTCGGTCATGATCTCGGCGTCCTCCTCGAGCACGGCCGAGACCTGCTGCGCCTCCTCGGCGCTCAGCACACTCGACGACTCGGCGCTCGCCGTGAAGGTGAACGCGAGCGTCGCGAGCATGATCGCCCCCGCGAAGGCCAGGCCGAACGAGAGTCCGAACGAGCCGGCCGCGGAGTTCACGCCGGCCGCCTCGCTCACCCGCTCGTCGGAGATCGGCGAGAGCGTGTAGTTGTTCAGCTGCGAGACGAGGAACCCGAGGCCGCAGCCCGCGACGATGAGCGGCACGGTCAGGTACCAGCCCGAGTCGGCGATCGGCACGATCGGGACGAGCACGCCGACGCCGACGACGACGAGCGCGAAGCCCCACAGGATGATGGTGGCCGGGCGCCGCTTGAGCCCCCGCCCGGCGAGCAGCGCGACGACGAACATGCTGAGCGAGAGCGGTGCGATCGAGAGGCCAGCCTGGAGGGCGTTGTACCCGAACACCATCTGCAGGTAGATCGGCAGCACGATCATCGTGCCGCCGAGGGCGATCTGCTGCAGCAGCTGACCGCTCGCCCCGGTGCGGAACATCTTCGACTCGAAGAGCGCGGGATCGAGCAGCGTCGGCTTGCCGCGGCGCTTGCGGTTGCGCAGCCAGAAGACGAGGAGCCCGAGCCCCACGACCCCGATGCCGATGATGAGGCCGACGTAGCCGCCGCCCTCCTGCCACACGAGGATGCCGGTGACGACACCGCCCATGCCCACGATCGAGAGCAGCGCGCCGACGTAGTCGACCGAGCGGTCGCCGTGGTACGGCACGTCCTTGACGAGGCCGATGCCGGCGAGCACCACCGCGATGATGACCGCCTCGAGCGCGAAGCCGACCCGCCAGGAGAGGAAGGTCGTGATGAAGCCGCCGAGGAGGGGCCCGACGGCGGCCGCGATCGCGGCCGACGCCCCCACGAGCGCGTAGACCCGCTTCTGGTGCGCGCCCTCGAAGTTGCCGTGGATGAGCGACTGCATCGCCGGCAGCAGCAGCGAGGCGCCGATGCCGCCGATGAACGCCCAGAAGACGATGATCGCCGTGAGGTCCTGGGCGAGCATCATCGCGACCGCACCCACGGCGTAGCCGAGGAGACCGAGGATGTACGCCAGCTTGCGGCCGATCAGGTCGCCCGTCTTGCCGCCGATCAGGATGAACGCGGCGGAGACGAGCGCCTCGAGCGCGATCGCCCCCTGCACGCCGCTCACGGTGGTGTCGAGGTCGCGCACGACGGCCGAGATCGACACGTTCATGAGCGAGGTGTCGACGACCAGGACGAACATCGCCATCGCCAGGAGGATGGCGAGCTTGCCGTTGAACTTCACTTCACCGCCGCTGCGAGAGTCCATGGCTCAGCCAAGCACACCGCCGCCCCTCTGCGGAAGAGTCCAGTTCGGGGCCCGGCCGCACGGCCGCGTGGTGACGGGCGGGCCGACCGATGCCGGCCGACCCCGCCCGAGCCGTCATCCGGCGGTCACTCGCAACTCACCGCGGCGTCCGCCCAGTCGGCCCGGTCCCACCACTCGGCCTGACCGGCCGGCGAGCCGGCGGCGTTCGGGTCGACGACGAGCTCGAGCGTCTGCACGCCGGTGAGGTCGACGGCGACCTCGGCAGCGAGGCCCTTCGTCATCGCGCCGCTGTCGTAGAGGAGTTCGTCGTCGCCGAGCACCCTGAAGATGACGTTCGGCGACGCCCCCGCCTTGTTCATCACGTCGTCGATGCCGACCACCGCCTCGAACGTCGAGCATCGCCCGCCGAGGTTGAAGCCGATCGTCGTCGGCGAGTTCACGCCGAGGCCCTTCGCGTACTGGACGCCCGCGAGCCGGATCGGCTTGCCGTCGCCGTAGGCCGCCTCGCCGATCTCGGTGTCGCGCTCGATCGGCCCGTAGGCCGCGTTGAGCGACACGGTCGCGAACGGCAGGTCGGAGAGGAAGTGCTCCCCCGCCGCCGGCGGCTCGGGCACATCGGGCACGGTCGCGTCCCATGCCTCGACCGCGAGCGCCGCAAGCTCGACGACGTCGCCCTCGGGCTCGGTCAGGAAGCCCGAGGTGTCGGTCGAGGCGGTGAACTCCGCCCCGACGGCGTACCAGTCGATCGCCGCCGGCGCCTTGCCGGTGTCGAACGAGGTCTGGACGCTCGCGAAGAAGCGCTCCCAGCGGTCCTTGTAGTAGGTGCCGACGAGGCCCTGCCATTCGCGGTTCGCATAGTCGTTGAGGCCCGCGTTCACGGCGCTGCGGTCGCCCCACGTCGTGACGATGGATCGTGCGTCGAACTCGAGCCGGTCGGCCTCCGCCGAGTCGGCGGCCGCGGCGCGGGCGTCGGCGATCCACCGGCCGAAGAGCATCTGCGGCTGCGTCGCGACGAGGTCGTCGAGCAGCTCGATGTTGCCGAGCCACTCCTCGCTGAGCTGTGTGAAGGCCGCCCGATCGCGCATGCCGTACGCCTGCTGGAGCTGCGGCAGCAGCACGCGCGAGGTGTTCGAGGTCACCTGGCGCGCGACGTCCATGAGGTCGTAGCGGTAGCTCGGCATCTCGGCCGCGGCCGGTGCCGCGGCGAGCAGGTGGTCGAGCGCCTCGGCGAAGCGGTCGGGGTCGTACGAGAAGCTCCCCGGCGACCAGCTCGCAGCGCGGCTCGCCGAGAGCGAGGGTCGTGCGCCGTAGAGCCCGTCGTGCGCCTCGCTGTAGCTGTCGTTGCTCGGCAGCGTGTACGCCGTCTCGGCGAGGGCGCGCCACGCGGCCTTCAGCTCGGGGTCGTCGACGCCGTAGCGGCGCTCGGTCCACTCGTCGAACCAGGCGTTCACGTCGACGGGGCCGTCGCGCCAGGCGAGGCCGGCGAAGAAGTCGATCGCGGCGGGGTTGTTGAGCCCGCCCTCCGGCATCGCGGCGATGCCGTCGACCGCGCTGCCCTCGGCGTCGAGCCAGTCGTAGTAGCGCTCGTTCCACGTCGAGAGCTCGGCGCCCATGGTCGTGTGCCCGCCGAAGTTCCAGATGGTGCCGAAGGCGTACGGGATGCCGCTCCACTGCTCCTCGAGCCCGCCGCGGCCGTCGTAGCGGTCGGAGAGGCCGTCGACGATGAACGTGGTCTCGGGGTTCGCGGCGGCGGCGACGTCGGCGGGCGGGTTGTTCTGCCAGCCGAGCAGCACCCACGTGGCATCCGGATGCGCCGTCTGCAACGCGGTCTCGATCGCCCGCGTGGCGGCGGGCACGTCGACCGTGCCGCGACGACCGCCCTCGTGCAGGACGTCCATCTTGTACGCGGCCGAGACGCCGAGCTTCTGCTCGGACGCCGTGTAGAACGCGTCGGCCACCTCGGGGAACACGGTCGAGTTCGGGTCGAGCCATCCGGGGCGCTGGAAGCCGACCCAACCGCCCTGCGGCTCGACGCGGGCACCGGCGTTGCGCTCGGCGAAGTCCGTCGGCACGGTGCCGAAGTACCCGGGCAGCACGGGGGTCATGTCGAGCTCGCGCAGTCGGTCGGCGATCTTCCTGCCGAGCTCGGCCCGCTCGGCGAGCAGGGCGTCGCTCGTGCCGGCGGGGTAGCTCGACATGTTCTGGAGCAGCCACCACGGCTGGTGCCCCGGCAGCGGGATCCAGGCGCGCGCCTCCTCGGCGGAGTACCCGAACTGCGTGAGCACCTCGAAGTACACGGCCTCGGAGCCGACGGGCATGAACACCTCGTTGAAGCCGAGCGCGGCGAGCTCGTCGATCTCGCGCTCCCATTGCTCCCAGCTGCGGTAGGCGCCGGTGTAGCCGTCCTCGGTGTCGTTGCCGTAGAAGCGGTGCGAGACGTTCGAGCTCGCCGTGATGGGCGAACGCGGCAGCGGCAGTGCGGCGTCCTCGTCGAGGTTGCGCACGTTCCACGAGATCGACTGCCCGATCGTGCCGAGGTAGGCGTTGACGCCCGCGATGGCGGTGGCCGGGTCGGTCGCGGCCACGCGGACGTGGTTGCGCTTCGACGTGATCTCGTACCGGTCGGCGCCGTCGGCCGCGTCGAGCTTCGCGAAGTCGAAGCCGTCGGCCGCGTCGCCGAGGAGGCGATCGGCCGCGGCGCGAGCCGACTCGAAGCCGTTCGCCGTCTTCGGCGGGACGTTGAGCTTCGCGTTGCGGTCGGGCGGCTCGGCACTCGCGCCGACGGCGGTGCCGGTCACGAGCAGCAGGGTCGTCGCGAGCGCCGCGAGCGGCGCGATCACGGCGCGTCGACGGCGGTTGGGCGTTGGGTGCATCATCGGGCCTTTCGCCAAGGGAGTGCGCGGGATCCGCGCGGTCACGACCGACCCAACCAGAGCCCCGACATTTACGCAAGGTCTTAACGTAAAGTCTCGGCTAAAGTATTCTCGGAACGGAGCCCGCATGAACGACCCGATCGTCGGCACCGCGCGACTGAAGCGCTACAACACCGCGCGCGTGCTCGATGAGCTCCGCACCGGCACCGATCCCCAGCGCATCGTCGAGATCGCCGAGCGCACGGGACTCACCCGCTCGACGGTCGCCACGATCATGGAGGAGCTCGAGGCCGACGGCTGGCTGCAGCGTCACGAGCCCGCCGGGTCGCTCGGCCGCCCGGCCGTCCGCTTCTCGGTCACGCCCGGCCGGTTCCACGTCATCGGCGTCGACATCGGCCTGCACCGCGTCGTCGCCGAGGTGGCGGATGCCTCGGGCACGGTCCTCTCCTCGGCTGATGCGCAGCACGAGCTGCACGACGGGCGGGCGCTGCTCCAGCTCGTCGGCTCGACGATCGACCGCGCCCTGGACGGCGCCGGGCTGACGCGGCACGACGTGGCCGCGCTCTCCATCGCGAGCGTCGGCATGATCGATCACGCCGAGGGTCGGGTCCGGGTCATCCGCGGCATCGACGCCTGGTCCGACCTCGACCTGACCCGTGAACTCGGCCGCGGCTTCACCTGTTCCGCCGAGCTCGACAACGACGCCAACCTCGCCGCGCTCGCGATGTCGCGGCTCGACGACTGCCCGCCCTCCTTCCTCACCGTGCAGTGGGGCGAGCGGCTCGGCGCCGGACTGGTGCTCGACGGGCGCCTCTACCGCGGCCCGCTCGGCGCGGCCGGCGAGATCGGAGCGCTCCGGGTGGTCGACCCGTGGAGCGGCGAGCCGGCGACCCTCGAAGCGGTCGTGGGAGCCGAGCGGATCGACGAGGTCGCCCGCCTCGTCGCCGCGCGCGATCCGTTCACGCGGCTCGCCTCGGTGCTCGGCGCCGAGGCGGCGACCGCCCAGGTGTTCGAGCGGGCGAACGACGGCGAGCGCGCCGCGATCGAGATCGTCGACCTGCTCGCGGACGTCGCGGCGCGCGCGCTCGCGCCGATCCTGCTCGCCCTCGACCTGCACCGCATGTACATCACGGGCGGCATCGCCCGCGGCGGCGAGGTGCTCACCGCCGCGCTCGAACGACGCCTCGCCGTCGGCGGCGCGTCCCCGATCGAGGTGCGGCTCTCGCCCTTCACCGAGAACACGGTGGTGCGGGGCGCCATCACCGCCGCGCTGCAGTCCGCCTGGGACGCCGCGCTCGACGGCGGCCTCGGTCGCGTGGACCGCCCCGCCGACCTGCACCGGGCCGCCCGCTGACGACCTCGCCCGCCGGGTCAGCGGCCGCCGGGTCAGCGCCCGTCGGGCTCGATGCGGCGGGGCATCCCGCGCGCCGCGCGCCAGACCTCGATCACCGCGACGGCGACGAGGGCCGCGATCGCGGCGGACGCCAGCGCCGGGATCAGCATCTGGGCGACCTGACCGAGCGCCATGGTGTCGAGGAGCGCCTGCTGGTCGTCGGAGACGTTCCCGTCGGGGCTGAACTGGAGGCTCGAGCCGACCCGGTTGCCCTCGGCCGCGAGCGCGACCGCCCAGGCGATCAGCACGACCGCGGCCACCACGATCGCGAGCAGCGCCCACCACGCGGGTGCGCGCCGGAATCGCGGGCCCTCCTCCGACCCGGCGGGCCGCGCGTCGTCGTGGAGGTTCGCCGCGACTCCGGTCACCACGACCGCGCCGATCGCACCGGTCAGGAGCAGCGACGGCGCGAGCGCCCAGCCGAGGACCCGCAGGTTCTCGGACGCCTGGTCGACGACGCCGCCGTAGTAGCTGAAGTCCGAGTTCACGCTCCACGCCAGCCAGGTGCCGAGCAGCAGCGCTCCCCCGGTGACGGCCCACCCGGCGATCAGCCAGCTGTGCACGCGCGCGACGGCCGCCCGGCGATCGGACTCCGGGTCCCGCTCCCCCGGTCGTCGCGGCCCTGCCATCGGTCCCTGCGCCCGACGCGGGTCCGCCGCGGGGTCCGGGTCCGAGTGCGTCGACGGATCGGGGTCGGCGGGGTGCTCGGGAGGCGGGGCCGTGATGTAGGCCGGCCGGTCGCGCGCCGCATCGAGCGACGAGGGGGGCTCGGGTTCGCCGCCCGCATCGGGCCCGGCCGCGTCGCGACCGGCGGCACCGCGCTCGGCATCGCCCCGCGCTCCGACGGCCGTCGGGGCACCGGCCGGCGCCGTGGCCTCGCCGTCGCGCGACGCGTCGTACCCGCGCTGGAACCGCGGGTCGTATCTCGGGTCCATACCCCGTTCGGTGTCCGTCATCGTCGACCTCCTCCGCGAGCCTGCGCCGCCGTCAGGCGCCGTCGGGTTCGCCGCTCAAGATGCCGCGCAGCCAGTCGCGGGCCTCGATGAAGATCTCGTCATCGTACTTCGAGTGGTACGAGACCTCCTGCTCGTCGGCGCGCGGGTACGAGCCGAGGAAGATCACCTTCGGGCTCGTCCGACGCAGGCCCAGCAGGGCGTCGGCGACGCGTTCGTCGGCCGCGTGCCCGTCGAGGTCGACGACGAAGCGGTACCGCCCGAGGGCGTCGCCGATCGGGCGCGACTGGATGAGCGAGAGGTTCACGCCCCGGGTCGAGAACTGCTCGAGCATCGCGAGCAGCGCGCCCGGCTCGTCGTCGGGCAGCTCGACGATGAGGCTCGTCTTGTCGGCCCCGGTCGGTTCGGGCAGCACGCGCGAGCGGCTGACGAGCACGAAGCGGGTCACCGCGTTGGGATTGTCGCCCAGTTCGCGGGCGAGCACCTCGACGTCGAGGTGCTCGGTGATGCCCGGCGGCGCGACGGCCGCGTCGGCCTGGCTCGATTCGAAGAGGGATGCCGCGGCCGCGACGTTGCTCGTCGCCGGGATGTGCCCGTGGTCGGGCAGCTCGCGCTCGAGCCAGCCCCGCGACTGGGCGTAGGCGACGGGGTGCGCGTTGACGATCCTGACGTCGGCGAGGGTGGTGCCGGGCCGGGCGACGAGCACGAAGTTCACCGGCACGAGGTACTCGCCGACGATGCGGAGCCCCGGCACCGTGGCGAGCGCGTCCTGCGTGGCGCTCACCCCGCCGTCGATCGAGTTCTCGATCGCGATCATCGCCGCCGTCGACCGGCCGCTCACGACGTCGGCGAGGGCCTCGCCCACGTTGTTGACCGGGCGCCAGTGCTTGCCCGCGGCCTCGGGCACCTGCTTCAGGGCCGCCTCGGTGAAAGTGCCGGCCGGCCCGAGGTACGAGTAGGTCTCGTCAGGGGGTGTCGGCGTGGCATCCGTGGTCATGCGCCAAGCCTAACGAGCACCGCGCAGGGCGCCTGAAATACTGCGGAGATGGACCCCGCGGTGACGACGAGGACCGTGCCGCCCGTGCCGGGCGACGCGGAGCGGCTGGCCGCGCTGCGGCGCATGAAGCGGGTCGCCACGGGCCTGCTCGTCGTGGCCGCCGCGGTCTTCACCGTCTCGTTCGCCCTGCAGGACGACATCGCCTGGCTCGGCTACGTGCGCGCCGCCGCCGAAGGCGCGATGGTCGGCGCGATCGCCGACTGGTTCGCGGTGACGGCGCTGTTCCGGCACCCGCTCGGCATCCCCATCCCGCACACGGCGATCATCCCGAAGCGCAAGGACGAGATCGGTGCGACCCTCGGCGCGTTCGTCGAGCACGAGTTCCTCTCCGACGAGGTCGTGCTCGGCAAGCTCCGCTCGATCGGCATCTCGCGCCGGGTCGGCGGCTGGCTCGCGGAGCCCGCGAACGCCGAGCGGGTCACCGCCGAGGCCGCGGTCGCGGCACGTGGCATCCTCACCCTGCTCGGCGACGACGACGTCGAGGACGTCATCGAGCGGCTCGCCCGCCGCCACCTGTTCGAACCCGAGTGGGGGCCCGCGATCGGGCGGATCGGCGCGAGCCTCGTCGCCGCCGACCAGCAGCGCGCCGCCGTCGACGCCGCGCTCGAGAAGGCCGAGTCGTGGCTGGCCGCGCACCCCGAGGCGTTCGGGCGCATGGTCTCTGAGCGGCTGCCGCGGTGGATGCCGGGCTTCGTCGACCGCCTCGTCGACGACCGCGCCCACCGCGAGGTGCTCGCCTTCGTGCGGGCGGTGCGGGCCGACCGGGCGCACCCGCTGCGACGCGCGATCGACCGCTACCTCGCCGAGCTCGCCGACGACCTGCAGCACGACCCCGTGATGATCGGCCGGGTCGAGCGCGTCAAGGCCGACCTCCTCGCGAGCCCCCGCGTGCGCGAGTTCGCCGGCGAGGCGTGGGGTGCGGTGAAGTCGACCCTCGAGGAGGGGCTCGCCGACCCCGCGAGCGAACTGCGCGTCGCGCTGCGCGACGCCGTCGTCGAGGTCGGCACCCGACTCGCGACCGACGAGGCGCTCGCCGCGAAGGTCGACGCCTGGCTGACGGATGCCGCGGCGTACGTCGTGCGCAACTACCGTCACGAGATCGCCGGCGTCATCACCGAGACCGTCGAGCGATGGGACCCGCGGGAGACGACCGAGAAGCTCGAACTGCAGGTCGGCCGCGACCTCCAGTTCATCCGCATCAACGGCACCGTGGTGGGCGCCCTCGCCGGCCTGGCGATCTACTCGATCGCGACGGCGCTGCACGCGCTCGCGGGCTGAGGCGGGCTCCCCGCCTGCCTGCCTGCCCGTCTGCCTGCCTGCCTGCCTGCCTGCCTGCCTGCCCCTGTTTCTCAGGAGAATTCTCCCTCTCGGGGGCGCGTGCGCGGCGTGTCGTCCTGAGAAGGCCGAGTTCGGGCGCTCACCTCCTGAGAAACACTCTGTGGAGGCGGTGGGGCGGTGACGGTGACGCGCGGCGGACGCGGTGCCAGACTGTTCGCATGCACGAGCGAGCGGGAACCCCGGCGACCGAATCCGACCTCATCGACGTGGAGGCCCTCGTCAGGGCCTACTACGAGAAGAAGCCGGATGCCTCGGTGCCCGGCCAGCGCGTCGCGTTCGGCACCTCGGGGCACCGCGGCTCCTCGCTCACGACGAGCTTCAACGAGGACCACATCCTCGCGACGACGCAGGCGATCGTCGAGTACCGCGCCGCGCAGGGCATCACCGGGCCGCTCTTCATCGGCGCCGACACCCACGCGCTCAGCGCACCCGCGCAGACCACCGCGCTCGACGTGCTCGTCGCGAACCGCGTGCGCGTGCTCGCCGACGAGTTCGACGACTACGTGCCGACGCCCGCGCTCTCGCACGCGATCCTGAAGTGGAACAACGACCCCGCGAAGCGCGCCGAGGGCGAGGCCGACGGCATCGTGATCACCCCGTCGCACAACCCGCCGCAGGACGGCGGCTTCAAGTACAACCCGCCGCACGGCGGCCCCGCCGACAGCGACGCGACGTCGTGGATCGCGGCCCGCGCGAACGAGCTCATCGAGGACGGGCTGCGCGGCGTCCTGCAGGCCGAGCCGAGCGCGGTCGAGACCTACGACTTCCGCGGCGAGTACGTCGCCGACCTCGCGAACGTGATCGACTTCGATGCCATCCGCCGCTCGGGCATCCGCATCGGCGCCGACCCGCTCGGCGGGGCGTCCGTCTCGTATTGGGCCGCCATCCGCGACGCCTACGACCTCGACCTCACCGTCGTGAACGAGAAGGTCGACCCTCGCTGGGCGTTCATGACCCTCGACTGGGACGGCAAGATCCGCATGGATCCGTCGAGCCGCAACGCGATGGCCTCGGTCGTCGCGCAGTCGGGCTCGTACGACCTCCTGACGGGCAACGACGCCGACGCCGACCGGCACGGCATCGTCACCCCCGACGGCGGCCTCATGAACCCGAACCACTACCTCGCGGTCGCGATCGAGTACCTGTTCAGCCACCGCGACGGCTGGCGGCCCGACGCCGCGATCGGCAAGACGCTCGTCTCGTCGTCGATGATCGACCGGGTCGCGGCCTCGCTCGGCCGCCGCCTCTGGGAGGTGCCGGTCGGCTTCAAGTGGTTCGTGCCGGGGCTCGTCGACGGCTCGGTCGGCTTCGGCGGGGAGGAGAGCGCGGGCGCCTCGTTCCTACGCTTCGACGGCACCGTCTGGACGACCGACAAGGACGGCATCCTGCTGTGCCTCCTCGCCGCCGAGATCCGTGCGGTCACCGGCAAGTCGCCGTCGGAGCTCTACGCCGAGCTCGTCGAACGGTTCGGCGACCCCGCCTACGAGCGGGTGGATGCCCCGGCCGACGCCGCGCAGAAGGCCGCGCTCGGCAAGCTCGACGGCGACGCGATCGCGGCGACCGAGCTCGCCGGCGCCCCGATCACGGCGAAGCTCTCGCACGCGCCCGGCAACGGCGCCGCGATCGGCGGGGTGAAGGTCGAGACGGCCGACGCCTGGTTCGCCGCACGGCCGAGCGGCACCGAGGACGTCTACAAGATCTACGCCGAGTCGTTCCGGGGCGCAGAGCACCTCGCGGAGGTGCAGGCCGAGGCGAAGCGCATCGTCGACGCCGCGCTCGGCGGCTGAGACCCCGCGGCCTACTTCAGCGAGAAGTAGGTGACCGCGCCGCCGCCCGAGGCGAGCGCCTCGTCGACGTTCCAGTAGTCGGCGTCCTTGGTGTGGCCGCCGACCCAGACGGCGGTGCCGTTCGCCGAGTGCTCGACGCGGGTGACGACGGCGGTGTGGTCGCGGTCGCCCGAGCCGTCCCAGTCGAACTGGGCGATGTCGCCGACCTTCACGAGGCCGCGCTGCGAGTCGTCGAGCGGAGTCGCGAGGTCGGGGCGGCTGTACAGCCAGTCGCGCATCGCGGTCGAGCTCGACCAGCTCGGCGACATGGCGCCGGTCGCGCGGTCGTAGTACCAGCCCGCGTCCATCTTCCAGCCGCGGGCCATGAGCGACTGGCTCGCGAAGTTCGCGCAGTCGACGCCGCTCAAGACGGTGTACTCCGCCGAGTTGTAGTTGTTCCAGTGGGCGAGCACGTAGCCGAGCTGCGCGTCGATCGCTGGGTTGCTCGTGTAGGTGAGCGTGAGCGCCTCGAGCTGCTCGGTCGGTGCGACGGTCGTCGCCGACAGCTCGACGCCGGCGGCGGCGATCGAGGAGACGGTCTCCTCGACGGGCACGACCTCGCCCGAGGCATCCGTGAACTGCACTGCGACGCCGCCGAGCGCGTCGGCCGTCGTCGCGGGCACGGCGAAGGTGACCGTGCTCTCGTCGGCGGCGACGATCGTCGCGGGCACGCCGGCGACGCTCACGGCGCCGACCTGGTCGAGCTCGTCACCCGTGACGGTGATCTGCGTGCCGCCCGTGAACGGCACCGAGGCTGTCGAGAGCCCGCTCGTGATGGTCGGCCCCTCGTCGACCACGGGCGTCGCGACGATCTCATCGGCGGCTCCCGCTTCGGCCGCGGCGTCCGTCACGGCCGATTCCTGCGCGAGCAGCGACGGCGCATCGGAGGGGTCGGCGGCCGCCGCGACGGCGCCGAAGGCGCTCACGCCGAGGATCGCCGTGGTGCACGACAGCGCCGCGAAGCGGCGGGCGCCGCTCGACGGGCGCCGGTTGCGCACGTGGTCGGCGCGGTGGCGGGGCTGGTGCTGTCGCGCGACGGCGGGTTCCCGGGCCGGCGCGGCCTCGGGCTCCCGGTCGGCCGGGCTCGGCGATTCGGGAGCGGAGTCGGCTGCGTCGGGGTCGGCGTCGGCGTCGGCGTCGGCGTCGGCGTCGGCGTCACCCGATACGGCGAAGTCACCCTCGTGCGTGTGACCCTCGCGCGTGTCACCCTCGTGCGCGTCGGCGTCGTGCGCGTCGGCGTCGTGCGCGTCGGCGTCGCTCGTGACGGCTGCCGGGTCGACGGCTTCGGCTTCGGCTTCGGCTTCGACGGCGGTCGGTGTGGCGCGGAACCCCCGCCGACGACGCGCGGGCTCCGAAGGCTCGATCATCTCCGCGGCCGCGGACTCCTCGCCCGTGGCCGGCGATTCCGTCTCGTCGACCGCCCCCTCTGCGAGGAGGGCGGCGTCGATCGTTCCGGGCGCGCGGAAGGTCGAGCGACGGCGTTCGGGCATGGAGGCAGGCGGCGTCTTGCTGAGGCGTTTGAACACGAAGGGGGTTTCGGGTCGGCGTTTCGGGGGACAGGACACCTCATCACGCGATTTTGTGAGGAACCCTCCTGAACTCTGGGAGACCGGTGAGAACGCTCTCTTGAAAAGCGAGCGGCGTTCCGTTCTCCGAACGGTCTGCACCCGCTCGGCAACTGTTCTAGTATTTATAGAACAGTTGTGAAGGAGTCCAGGTGCTGATCCGAGTCGATCCCGCGAGCGAGACGCCGATCTTCGCCCAGGTCGCGGCGTCGGTCCGCGCCGACGCCGCAGCCGGCCGCCTCCGCCCGGGCGACCGCCTCCCGTCGGCGCGCGACGTGGCCGCCTCGCTCGGCGTGAACCTGCACACGGTGCTCCGGGCCTACCAGGTGCTGCGCGACGAGGGCCTCGTCGACATGCGGCGCGGCCGAGGTGCCGTCGCCACCGACGCCGTCGAGCCGCTCGCCCGGCTGCACCACGACATCGAGGCGCTCGTCGCACGCGCCCGCGCCCTCGCCCTCTCGCCCGATGCCCTCGCCGCCCTCGTCAAGGAGACGTACCGATGACCCGTTCCGACGAATTCCACGTCGCCCGGCGCCGCTACCTGCTCGTCGCCGCCCTCGCACCCGCGCTCGTCACGCTCGTGGGCGTCGCCCTCATGCTCGCCTGGCTGCCCGAGGTGCCGTCGACCGTCGCGACGCACTGGAGCGGCGACGGCGCCCCCGACGCCTTCGCACCGGCGTGGACGGTGCCGCTCGGCGCGGCGCTGCTCGGCTTCGGCCTCACGGCACTCTTCGTCGGGATCATGTTCGCGGGCACCCGTGACGGTCGCTGGGGGCCGATGATGCGGCTGCTCGGCGCCTTCTCGCTCGGCACGACGGTGCTGCTCGTCGTGCTGCTGACCTGGTCGCTCGGCATGCAGCGCGGGCTCGACGACCCCGCCGACGCGCCCGGCATCGGCATCCCGCTGCTCGTCTCGGCCGGGCTCGCCGCGCTGTCGGGCCTCGCCGCCTGGTTCGCCCAGCCGCGCACGACGATCGCCGGCGCGCACGCGAACACGACGGTCGCCCCGCTCGAGCTCGGGCCGGACGAGCGTGCCGTCTGGGTGCGCACCACGACGATGTCGCGCGCGGCCATGATCGCGATCGGTGCGAGCATCGCCGCACTGGCCGTCGGCACGATCGTCTTCGCGGCGGTCGGGTCGCAGGCCTGGTGGATCATGCTCGCCACCACCCTGCTGCTCGCGGCGCTGGCTGCCGCGACCTTCGTGTTCCGCGTGCGTGTGGACGAGCGCGGCCTCGAGGTGCGCTCGTCGATCGGCGCGCCCTGGTTCAGGGTGCCGCTCGCGCAGGTGCGCTCGGTGTCGGTGACCGACGTGAACCCGACGGCCGAATTCGGCGGGTGGGGCGTCCGGCTCGCCCCCGACGGCGCCTTCGGCATCGTGCTGCGAAGCGGCGAGGCCCTGCAGGTCGTCCGCGAGAACGGCCGGCGCTTCGTCGTGACGGTGCGCGACGCGGCCACCGCCGCCGCACTGCTCGAGGCGCTCAGCGAGCGGGCGCGCGCGTCCCGGCGCTGACCTCGGCGCCGGCGCCGCCCGAGCGCGCCGCGCGAACGCCCGCGACCACGAGCGGCACGAGCACGAGGACCGCGACGGTGTTCACGCCGGCGAAGCCCCCGACACCGAGCACGAAGCCCGAGAGCGCGGCGGCGATCGCCGCCGAAAGGTTCATCGCCGCATCGGTGGCGCCCTGCAGCGGCACGCGGATCGACGGATGGACGGAGCTCGTGAGGAGCGTCGAGCCGCCGATGAGCCCGCACGACCAGCCGAGCCCGAGCAGGCCGAGCGCGAGCGGCACGAGCAGCATGTCGTCGGCCGGCGCGAGGATGCCGGTGAGGGTCGCCCCGAGCAGCACGCCCACGCCGATGAAGATCACGCGCGAGGCGCCGATGCGGTCGACGAGCCACCCGACGAGAGGGCTCGCGCCGTACATGCCGAGGATGTGGATACTGATCACCACGCCGATGAGCGTGAGCGACAGCCCGTGCGCCATCATGTGCACGGGCGTCATGACCATGACGCCGACCATGACGGTGTGCGAGCACACGATCGCGAGGATCGCGAAGAGCGCCCGCGGCGTCCTCGCCGCGATCCGGAGCGCGTCCCACGCGCCGACGGGTTTCGCGGGGGCGGGGTCGGATGCCTCGGCCGCCGTCGTGGCGGAGACCCCGGCGCCGATCGGCCCGGCCGGCACGGCCTCCGCCGCGGGATCATCACCCGGCGCCGGCGCCGGCGCGGCATCGGCGGCGAGCTGCCCGGCCTTCGGCAGGCGCAGCAGGGTCGCGACCAGCAGGGTCGAGAGCGCGAACGCCGCCCCCGAGAAGAGGAACGGGCCGACGAGCGGCGGGAGCCCGAGCGCCCGGCCGACCGTGTCGCCCGTCTCGGAGAGCAGGGGGCCCGCGACGGAACCGAGCGTGGTCGCCCAGAGCACGAGCGACATCGAGCGGGCCTCGAACCCCGGCGCCGCGACCTCGGTGGCGGCGAAGCGCGCCTGGAGCCCTGCGGCAGTGCCAGCGCCGAAGGCGGCGAGCCCGAGGAACAAGAGCGGCACCCAGCCGCTCGTCGCCGCGATCACGATGAGCACCGCGCCGGTCATGCCGAGGGCGTAGCCCGTCGCGAGGGCGACGTGCCGGCCCGAGCGCACCGCGAGCCGGGCGAGCGGGATCGCCGAGAGCGCCGCACCGAGCACGCTCGACGACTGGGCGAGGCCGCCGAGCACGGCAGCGCCGGTGAGCTCGCCGATGAGCAGGGCCGCGACGGCGATGCCGGAGGCCACGCCGACGCCGGCGAGCAGCTGGTTGACGATGAGCACCGCGAGCGACAGGCCGCGGTGCGGCACGGGGGTCGCCCGAGGCATCCGGCTCATTGCGCCGCGCCGCCCTGGACGCCGAAGAACTCCTCGAGGGTCGTCACGCCGCGCTCGTGCATCTCGGTGGCGAGCTCGACGCCGACGTAGCGGAAGTGCCACGACTCGTGCGGGTAGCCGGTGATCTCGACCTTGTCGGCGGGGTACCGGAGGATGAAGCCGAAGCGGTATCCGTTCGCCCGGATCCATTCGCCCTCGGCGCTGTCATCCATGCACTCGAAGCTGCAGCCGCCCTCGGTGCCGATGTCCATGGCGAGGCCGGTCTGGTGCTCGGAGTGCCCGGGCGGCGCGGTCGTCGGGTCGCTGCCGTCGCCGTAGAGCTCGACCTGCGTCTCGTAGCTGCGGAAGGCGCTGTTGGAAGCCAGGTAGAAGTCGGCTTCGTCAGCGGCGGCCTCGAACATCGCGACGGCCGCGTCGGAGGCCTCCTGCCGCAGCTCGGGCACCCAGGTGTGGGCGACCGGCACCTCGACGAGGTCGTCGGGCACGTAGTCCTCGGGGTTCAGCGCACGCACCTGGTTCACCACGACCCAGATGCTCGCCGGGTCGTCGAGCGAGTGCGCGGACTTGTCGAAGGTGTCGACGGTCGCGGGCGCGGCGGGCGCGGTGGGCGCGGGCCGCGGCGTGGCGGTCTCGTCGGCGGATGCGGATCCGGGGGTCGCTCCCCCGCCGCCTCCGGTGCCGACCACGGCGCCGACCACGATCACGGCGATCGCGACGAGCACCGCGATGAGCGAGAGCGCGATGGTCATGCGGCGTCGCTGGACCGCCTCGTCGATGGGCGGCAGGCCTGCGGGATCGGACACTCTCACGAGTCTACGCGGGGCCTCCGTGCCGGTCCGGCCCGCGCGCCGAGGGGGTTCCCAGCGGGGTGTGCCGCGCCCGCACCACCGCGTCGCGGGCGCTCCGTGAGAGCGCTCTCTTGACATCTCGCGAAATCACTCGTAGAGTCACCTCCCGACAGCGTGAGAGCGCTCTCACGTTGACGTGAGAGAGCGCTCTCACCCTTGCACCGAAACACCTCCCCATGCACACAAACCACGCACACAAAGGAGTGACCGTGAAGCTCTCACGACGCACCCGTGGTGCCGTCGCCCTCGCCGGCGCGGCATCCATCGCCCTCCTTGCCACCGCATGCTCCACCGGTGGCGACCAGGGCTCCGACGGCGAGGACATCACCCTCACCATCACCACGTTCGGCACGTTCGGCTACGACGACCTCTACAAGGAGTACGAGGACGCGAACCCGGGCGTGAAGATCGAGGCGACCAACATCGACACGGGCGGCAACGCCCGGACCGACGCGTTCACGAAGATCGCCGCGGGCTCCGGGCTCAGCGACATCGTCGCGATCGAAGAGGGCTGGCTCGGCGCCATCATGGAGGTCTCCGACCAGTTCGTCGACCTCACCGAGTACGGCATCGATGACCGCAAGGGCGACTGGGTCGACTGGAAGTACGACCAGGCGACCGACGCCGACGGCCGCGTCATCGGATACGGCACCGACATCGGCCCGACGGGTCTCTGCTACAACGGCCCGGCCTTCGCCGCCGCCGGCCTTCCGACCGACCGCGAAGAGGTCGCGGCGCTGCTCGAGGGCGACTGGGCGCACTACTTCGACGTCGGCCGCCAGTACCAGGCTGCGACCGGCAAGGCGTGGTTCGACCAGTCCGGCTTCGTCTGGAACTCGATCGTGAACCAGATGCCCGAGGGCTACTACACGAGCGACGGCGAACTCAACGTCGAAGACAACGCCGAGCTCAAGGCGAACTTCGACCTGCTCGCCGCCGCGGTCGGCGACAAGCTGTCGGCAGCTCAGGCCGAGTGGGACTGGAACAGCGGAAAGTCCTTCGTCGACGGCACCTTCGCCACGGCGGTCTGCCCCGGCTGGATGCTCGGCGTGATTCAGGGCAGCACCGAGGCCGGCGGCGGCGACGCCTCCACCGGCTGGGACTTCGCCGACGTGTTCCCCGGCGGCCAGGGCAACTGGGGCGGCGCGTGGCTCTCGGTCCCCGAGACGAGCCAGCACAAGGAGGAGGCCGCGAAGCTCGCCGACTGGCTGACCCAGCCCGAACAGCAGGTCAAGCAGTCCACGGCCGCCGGCAACTTCCCGAGCACCCTCGGCGCCCAGGAGGAGCTCGCGTCCGCCGCCGAGCCCAACGAGTTCTTCAACGGCGCACCCACCGGTGCGATCCTCGCCAAGCGCGCCGAAGGCATCGTCGCCCAGTTCAAGGGCGCCGACGACTCGGTGATCCAGGAGAACGTGTTCGGCCCCGTGCTCGATGCCCTCGACCGCGGTGAGGTCGACGCCACCACCGGGTGGGACCAGGCCATCGAGCTCCTCCACGAGCTCGTCGAGGACTGACCGACCGCTCGCGCATTCGGGGTCCCCGGGCTCGCGCCCGGGGACCCCGTCCCGTCCTGATCCTCACACCCCGAGAACGGCCAGCCATGACCACCACGCTCCGCACACCCCGCGCGGACACGGCGCCGACCCCGCCGCCCGCAGGCCCGCCCCGACCGACGTTCCGGCAGCGACTGTCCAGGTTCGACCTGAAGGCGTCCCCGTACCTCTACGTCTCCCCCTTCTTCCTCCTCTTCGCCCTCGTCGGCCTCTTCCCGCTCGGGTACACCCTCGTCGTCTCGATGCACGAGTGGGACCTGCTGAAGGGTCAGGGCCCGTTCGTCGGGCTCGACAACTTCGTCGAGATCCTCGGCGACAGCATGTTCTGGAACTCGATCTTCAACACCGTCAGCATCTTCCTGCTGTCCGCGATCCCCCAGCTCATCGTCGCGATCGTCTGCGCGTACCTGCTCGACCAGGGGCTCCGGGCCCCGACCTTCTGGCGCATGGGCGTGCTGCTGCCCTTCGTCGTCACACCCGTCGCCGTCGCCCTCATCTTCTCGAGCATCTTCAACGAGGCCGACGGCCTCGCGAACAACCTGCTGAACCTCATCGGCATCCCCGATCAGGCGTGGAAGCACGATACGTTCCTCAGCCACATCGCGATCGCCACGATGGTGAACTTCCGCTGGACCGGCTACAACGCACTCATCCTGCTCGCGGCCATGCAGGCCGTGCCCCGCGACCTCTACGAATCCGCCGCGATCGACGGGGCCGGCAGCATCCGCCGCTTCTTCTCGATCACGATCCCCTCGATCCGGCCGACCCTCATCTTCGTGATCATCACGGCCACCATCGGCGGCCTGCAGATCTTCGCCGAGCCGAGACTGTTCGACGTCTCGAGCGCGGGCGGCATCGGCGGCAGCGACCGTCAGTTCCAGACGACCGTGCTCTTCATGTGGGAGCTGGCCTTCTTCCGCCGCGACTTCGGCGAAGCCGCCGCCGTCGCGTGGCTGCTGTTCCTGCTGATCGTGGGCTTCGGCCTCGTGAACTTCCTGATCTCGCGGCGCATCGCAACCGGAGAGGGTCGCCCGAACCGCCGCACCCGCCGCGCCCTCGCCCGAGGAGAGAACCGATGAGCACCGCCATTCCCGAGCCGCTGCCCGCCGTCCAGGTCGACACCGTGGGCCCCGACCAGCCGCGCCGCCCGCGCGACGAGCGTCCGGCCGACTCGGCGCCCCGTCGTCGCCGCTCCGGCGTGGCCGGCCTCGGCAGCCGCCCCGGGTTCCTCACCTACGGACTGCTCACCGCGTTCCTCATCGGCAGCGCCTACCCGTTGTGGTGGTCGTTCGTCGTCGGCTCCGGCACGAACTCGACGCGCGGCGAGACCCTTCCGCTCATCCCGGGCGGCAACTTCCTCACCAACGCGCAGAAGGTGCTCGACGCGATCCCGTTCTGGCTCGCGCTCGGCAACTCGATCCTGATCTCGACGATCATCACGATCTCGGTCGTGACCTTCTCGACGCTCGCCGGGTACGCGTTCGCGAAGCTCCGGTTCCGCGGCCGCGACGGCCTCCTGGTCTTCGTCGTCGCGACGATGGCGATCCCGACCCAGCTCGGCATCATTCCGCTCTTCATGATCATGAAGGAGCTCGGCTGGACCGGCACGATCGGCGCGGTCATCGTGCCGACGCTCGTCACCGCATTCGGAGTCTTCTTCATGCGGCAGTACATGGTCGACGTCATTCCCGACGAGCTCATCGAGGCGGCGCGCATGGACGGCGCGAACCAGCTCCGCACCTTCTTCACCGTGGGCCTGCCCGCGGCACGACCGGCGATGGCGATCCTCGGGCTGTTCACGTTCATGACCGCCTGGACCGACTACCTCTGGCCGCTCATCGTGCTGAGCCCGTCGAACCCCACGCTGCAGACCGCGCTCAGCCAGCTGCAGTCGGGCTTCTACATCGACTACTCGATCGTGCTGACCGGTGCGGTGATGGCGACCATCCCGCTGCTGATCCTCTTCGTCATCGCCGGAAAGCAGCTGATCTCGGGAATCATGGCAGGAGCAGTGAAGGGATGACCGTCGAACTTCGAGAGGAACGCCAGATGACCGCCACGACGGATGCCACGCGCCGCCGCTTCCCCGACGGCTTCCTGTTCGGTGCGGCCACGGCCGCCTACCAGATCGAGGGGGCCGCGTTCGAGGACGGCCGCCGCGCCTCCATCTGGGACGCCTTCACCCGCGTCCCCGGTGCGGTGACCGGCGGAGACAACGGCGACGTCGCCTGCGACCACTACCACCGCATGCCGCAGGACGTCGCCCTGATGCGCGAGCTCGGGCTCCAGACCTACCGGTTCTCGACCTCGTGGGCGCGGGTGCGCCCCGACGGCGGCCCGGTGAACCCCGCCGGCGTCGACTTCTACTCGCGCCTCGTCGACGAACTGCTCGGCGCCGGCATCAAGCCGTGGCTGACGCTGTACCACTGGGACCTGCCGCAGGCCCTCGAGGAGCTCGGCGGCTGGACGGTCCGCGAGACGAGCGACCGCTTCACCGAGTACGCGCTCTCGCTGCACGACGCACTCGGCGACCGGGTCACCACCTGGACGACGCTCAACGAACCGTGGTGCGCCTCGTTCCTCTCGTACACGGGCGGCGAGCACGCACCCGGGCACCAGAGCGTCGCCGATGGGCTGCTCGCCTCGCATCACCTCCTGCTCGGTCACGGGCAGGTCGTGCGCGAACTGCGGGCGCGCGACGCGTCGCTCGACCTCGGCCTCACGCTGAACCACACGGTCGCCGACCCGGCCGACCCGCAGAACCCCGCCGACGTGGATGCGGTGCGTCGCCTCGACGGGCAGTTCAACCGCTGGTTCCTCGACCCGGTCTTCCGGGGTTCGTACCCGGCCGACATCATCGAGGACGTCCGGGCGGTCGACGCCGCCGCCGTCGAGCGCTTCGAGGCCGCCGTGCACGAGGGCGACCTCGACGTGATCGCCGCCCCGATCGACACCCTCGGCGTGAACTACTACCACGGCGACCTCGTCTCAGCGGAGCCGCCCGCGACGCCGCCGGTCTCGGGAGCCCCTGCGAACGCGCGCCCGACGCGCAGCCCCTACCCCGCGCCCGACGGCCTCCACTCGGTCGAGCGGGGCCTGCCCCGCACGGCGCAGAACTGGGAGGTGCAGCCCGAGGGGCTCACCCGCCTGCTGCGGCGCATCTGGGACGACTACGCCGCCGACGCGGGCACGGTGCTCGCCGTCACCGAGAACGGCGCCGCCTACGACGACGCCGTGACGGTCGACGAGGGCACCGGAGGCATCCGCATCGACGACGCCGATCGGGCCGAGTTCCTGCGCGCGCACCTCGCGGCGACGCTCGACGCCGCCGACGCCGGGGTCGACGTGCGCGGGTTCTTCTACTGGTCGCTGCTCGACAACTTCGAGTGGGCCTGGGGCTACGACAAGCGCTTCGGCATCGTGCACGTCGACTACGACACGCAGGTGCGCACGGTGAAGCACAGCGGGCACGAGTACTCGCGGATCATCCGCGACCGCGCGCTGTGACCGCAGACCTAGACTGACGACATGGCGAAGGATGCCGCGGGGTCGCCCCCGACCCTCGAGATGGTGGCCCGCGTGGCCGGGGTGTCGCGCGCGACGGTGAGCCGCGTGGTCAACGGCTCGCCGAAGGTCAGCCCCGACATCGTCGAAGCCGTGAACGCCGCCGTCGCCGAACTGCACTACGTGCCGAACCGCGCGGCGCGCTCGCTCGCCCGGCGCTCGTCGAACGCGATCGCGCTCGTGGTGCCAGAAGACGTGACCTGGTTCTTCAGCGACCCGTACTTCGCGACGATCGTGAAGGGCATCACGAGCCGCGTCGACGACAGCGAGTTCGTGCTGAACCTGCTCGTCGCTTCGACCGACCCGCACCACAAGACCCTGCGCTACCTGAACTCGGGCGTGGTCGACGGGGCGATCGTCATCTCGCACCACGTGGGCGACGCGATCCTCGCCGACACCCGGCCGTCGGTGCCGCTCGTCTTCGGCGGCCGGCCCGCGCTCGACGCCGACCAGGACGACTACTTCGTCGACGTCGACAACCGCGCCGCCGCGGCAGCGGGCACCGAGTACCTCATCGGTCGAGGGCACCGCCGCATCGGCTCGATCACGGGCCCCGTCGACATGCCCGCCGGCATCGACCGGCTCGACGGGTACCTCGACGCCGTGCGCGGCGCCGGACTCTCCGACGAGCTGTTCGAGACCGCCGACTTCACGGCCGCCGGCGCGACGCTCGCCGCTCGGCGGCTGCTCGACCGCGTCGGCGACGACGGCCTCGACGCGCTGTTCGTCGCCAGTGACCTCATGGCGACCGGCGTCGTCGCCGAGCTGCGCGAGCGCGGCCTGCGCGTGCCCGACGACGTCGCCGTGGTCGGCTTCGACGACAGCCCGGCGGCGGTCGCCGGGCCCGTGCCGCTCACGACCGTCGCGCAGCCCTCCGAGGCGGCGGGAGCCGCGATGGCCGACGTGCTGCTGCGGCTGCTCGCCGGCGAGGCCGAGGTGCCGCACGCGACGATCCTGCCGACCGAACTCGTGGTGCGCGAGTCGGCGTAGCTCAGCCCGCCGCCGCGGCAGGCCCCGTCGAGAACTCGACCCCCGCGACCTCAGCGAAGCGCGCCTGCATGACGGCGATCGCGTCGGGGTGCTCGTCGACGAGCACGAAGCGGCGGCCGAGCGTCGCCGCCACGGCACCGGTCGTGCCCGAGCCGGCGAAGAAGTCGAGCACCCAGTCGCCCTCGCGGGTCGAGGCCTGCACGATGCGCCGCAGGATGCCTTCGGGCTTCTGCGTCGGGTACCCGGTCTTCTCCTTGCCGGTCGGCGAGACGATCGTGTGCCACCAGACGTCGGTGGGCAGCTTGCCGAGTTCGGCCTTCTCGGGTGTCACGAGCCCCGGCGCCATGTACGGCTCGCGGTCGACTGCGGTCGAGTCGAACCAGTAGGCGTCGGGGTTCTTCACGTAGACGAGGATCGTGTCGTGCTTCGTCGGCCAGCGCCGCTTCGACTTCGCGCCGTAGTCGTACGCCCAGATGAGCTCGTTGAGGAAGCACTCGCGCCCGAACAGCGCGTCGAGCAGCACCTTCGCGTAGTGGGCCTCGCGGTAGTCGAGGTGCAGGTAGAGGGTGCCGTCGTCGGCGAGCAGCCGCCACGCCTCGACGAGG
Organism: Agromyces sp. NPDC057679; assembly: GCF_042799635.1. Lineage (NCBI taxonomy): Bacteria > Bacillati > Actinomycetota > Actinomycetes > Micrococcales > Microbacteriaceae > Agromyces > Agromyces sp. NPDC057679. Next base: position 1,373,957 of record NZ_JBHVIK010000001.1, read on the forward strand.
CGCGGCTCGAGGAACGCCCAGTAGTCGTCGAAGCGGTCGTCGTAGCGCAGCAGGTCGCCGCGGATGCGCTCGTACTGGCGCCCCGCGAACCCGGTGATCGTGTTGACGGTGTTCGCCGAGGCCCGCTCGAGCGCCGGGTCGCCGGCGGCGCGCTGACGCACATGGCGGGTGGCCTGCCGCGCCTGCGCCCGACCGGTGTTGAACGGCGGGTCGAGGTAGATGAGGGTGAAGCCGCCCTCGGGCAGGGTGGGCAGCACGGCGAGGTTGTCCGCATGGATGATGCGGTTCGGTTCGTCGGCTGCCACGCCCCCAGTCTGCCAGTCGCCCCGCTCGGCTCAGTGGCCGCCGTGCGCGTGCGCCTCCGAGAACTCGCGGCCCGCGACCGGGTCGGCGGCGGGCGCCGCACCGACCGCGTCGGCCACCGCACCGCGCGAGTGCACCACGCGCCCGCCCACGAGCGTCACCTCGGCGTGCTCGCCGAGGAGGGCCGCCGGGTCGTGCTCGTGCGCGTAGAGGTCGCCCGACCAGACCACGAGGTCGGCGTCCATGCCGGGCGCGAGCCGGCCGCGCGAACGCTCGAGGTGCCAGGCCCGTGCGCCGTGCACCGTGTACGCCCCGAGCGAGCGATCGAGGCCGACCCGCTCCCCCGCCGTCCACGCGTCGCCGCCGTCGAGCGCCGCGCGGGTCGCGGCCGAGAAGAGGCCGACGAGCGGGTCCATCTCGCCGACCTGCCAGTCGCTCGAGAAGGCGACCGTCGCACCCGAGTCGAGCAGGCTCCTGAACCGCCAGGCCCGGTTCCACCGCTCCTCGCCGACGTTGTCCATCCACGTGCCGGCGACGAGGTCGGGCGAACAGTGCCGCGGCTGCATCGCCGCTGTGACGCCGAGCTCGGCGAAGCGACCGAGGTCGTCGGGGTGCAGGCATTCGACGTGCACGACGCCGTGACGCCGGTCGATCGTGCCGTTCGCTCGCTGCGCGTGCTCGATCGCGTCGAGCGCGAGCCGGATGCCGCCGTCGCCGGTCGCGTGCGTATGGGTCTGCAGGCCGAGCCGGTCGAGTTCGGTGACGACGTCGACGAGTTCGCGCCCACCGTTTCCGGCGTAGCTCGGGCGCCCGCGTCGGCCGGGCCGGTTGGCGTAGTCGTCGAGCATGAGCGCCGTGTGCGGCTCGATCACGTCGTCGGCGTAGAGCTTGATCGGGCCGAGGCGCAGGAGGCCCGAGGCATCCGCGTGCTCGGCCGCGTTCGTGATCGTGTCGCGCAGCGTACTGCGGAACGCGCCGTCGGCGCCGACCGGGTGGAACAGCGCCGCAATCACCCGCGAGCTCAGCACGCCCTCGGCGAGGGCGCGCTCGAAGAGCGGCAGCTCGGCGAGGGGCACCTGCGGCTCGACGACGGTCGTGATGCCGAGCGCGGTCGCCATGCGCATGCTCGACTGCAGCTTTCGGTAGCGGCGTTCGGGCGAGTACATCGGGATGTCGCGTTGCAGCGCCGCGAGCCCCGCGACCGTCATCGCGCTCGTGTAGAAGTCGGTGACCCATCCGGTCGCCGCGCCGTCGGCGTCGCGCTCGGCGCGGCCCCAGGCGATTTCGCCGCCGTCGTCGATGCCGAGCACCTCGAGGGCGCACCGGTCGAGCCAGACCGAGTGCTGGTCGTAGGTCGTCACGAAGATCGGCCGGCCCAGCGGATCGAGCCCCGCGAGATCACGCGCGTTCGGGCGGCGGTTCTCGACGATCGCGTAGACGGCGTTCTCGGCGCAGATCCAGGGCAGCTCGGGACGCGCCGCGCCGAACTCGGCGATCCGTCGACGCACCTCGTCGAGGGTGTGCGCCCCCTCGAGCGAGACCGCGTCCTCGTCGAAGCCGAGCAGCAGGTGGTTGTGGCTGTCGATGATGCCCGGGGTCACGAGCCGCCCGTTCGCTTCGATCGTGCGGCGGGCGGCGGGCGCCTCGTTCGCCGGGCCGACGTAGGCGATGCGGTCGCCCGTGACGCCGATCGCCTCGGCCCATGGCTGCGCCGGGTCGAAGGTGCGCACTCGGGCGCCGGTGATGAGGAGGTCGAGGGTCATGGTGCTGGGTGCTTTCCGGGTATCAGGCGAGGTCGTCGTCTTCGTCGGCGTCGAGGAGGTGGGCGGCTCCGGGGTTCCGACGGAGGTAGAGCGCGTAGTAGGCGAATCCCGCGGCGATGATGCCGGCGGCGATGCCGAGGCTCAGCCACTGGGCGGGGTCGAGGATGCCGATGACGAAGATCGTCGCGATCGCGGCGAGGGCGACGATCGGCGCGAGCGGCCAGAGCGGCATGCGGAAGTACGCCGAGGTCGAGAGACCTGCCGCGGTCTCGCGGTTCGTCTGGCGGCGCACGACGAGCGCGGCGAGGGCGATGAAGCCGTAGCTGAAGGCGAGCGTCGAACCGGTTGCGTTGAGCAGCACGTCGAAGGGCACGAAGCAGGCGGCGAGCGCCAGCACGCCCATGACGACGGTCGCGGCGACGGGCATCTTCGTCGACGGGGAGACCATGGCGAGGGGGCGCGCGAGCCCGGCCGGCATGGCCCCGTCGCGGGCCGCGGCGAAGAGCAGTCGGCCCGACTGCAGGGCGATGGCGATGATCGCGTTGACGATCGCGAGGGCGATCGCCACGAGCACGACGATCGTGACGGCGTCGCCGGCGCGCTCGGCGAGGAAGGTCTCGACCGGGAGCGCCGCACCGAAGAGGCCCTCGAGCGAGTCGGCGCCGAGCAGGATCGCGGTGAGCGGGATGAGCTCGGCGAGCACGGTGATGAGTGCGCTCCAGAGCACGGCGCGGGCGATCGTGCGGCGGGCGTTGCGGGTCTCTTCGGCGAAGTAGATCGCCCCGCCGTAGCCGTTGTACGAGAAGATGCCCTGGGTGATCGCGAGCACGAGGCCGGCGATGCCGAGCGGCGCGAGACCGCCGGTCGCGGGGTCGAGCACCTGCGGGTCGAACAGCGCCGTGACGGGCCGCTCGACGTGGATGAGGCCGAGCACCGCGAGCAGCACGAGCGCCGCCATCTCGACGAAGAGGAACGCGCCGGTCACCCAAGCGTTGGTGCGGATGTTGAAGCACGCGGTCACGGTCGCGAGCACGATCACGATGAGCGCCGTCCACAGCGGGTCCAGTCCGGCGATCGCGACGCCGAGGTAGTCCGCGACGCCGAGCGCGAAGATCGCGACGATGAGCGGCAGGGTGATGAGGTTGATGAAGAAGACGGCGGCGCCCGCCGCCGGGCCGAGCACGCGGTTCACGAGCGAGTAGTCGCCGCCGGCGATGGGATGCCGCGACCCGAGCTCGGCGTAGCAGAGGGCCACGAGCAGGCTGATGACGCCCGCGAGGGCGAAGCCCCAGAAGACGCCGGTGCCGTAGGTCGCGAGCGCGGCGCCGCCGAGGATGAAGACGCTGGAGGCGGGCGAGATGCCCGAGAGCGTGATGAGCACGTTGCCGCCGACGCCGAGCGAGCGCGAGAGCTGCGCGCCGTGGGTCGTCGTCGCCGCGGTATCGAGGGAGGGAGGGGTGGACATGTCGGTCTCTCTTCGTCGGGGGATCCGAGTGGTGCTTCGTTGGGGACGAATAATTTGACTCAAGTGTCAAAGAATGCACCGAGCATGACAGGGCGATCGGTTAGTGTCAAGGGCATGGCCCGACCCCGCGACCAGCGCGCACGCCGCGAATCGCTCATCGAGGCGACGTATGCCGCCGGGCGCATGCACGGCCTCCGATCGCTGTCGCTGACCGATGTCGCCGCACAGGCAGGCCTCACCCGAGGCGCGATCCTCTACTACTACGAAGACCTCGACGCGCTCCTCGCCGAGGCGCACGCGGCCGGCGTCGAGCGCTTCTGCGATCAGCGCGACGCCACGGTCGCAGCCCTCGACGACCCGCGCGAGCAGCTCGCCGCCGCGATCGACGGCGGTCTTCCGAGCGGTCCCGACGACGCCCTCATGAGCCTGCTCTACGAGTTCGACGTGCTCAGCGGCAACTCGACGCTCCACGACGAGCTCGTGCAGAAGCTCTACCTGCGCCAGCTCGAGACCTACCGGCGCATCCTCGCGGCGGGGCGGGCCGCCGGGCACTTCACCCCGAGGCTCGACGACGAACAGCTCGCGATGACGTTCGTCGCCCTCGAAGACGCCTACGGCCTGCACATCGTCGGCGGCAACGCGCTCATGACCGTCGCGACGGCGGCGGCGGCCATGCGCGCCGTGGCCGCCGAGCTCGGCTGCCCGACGTCGACGACGACGGCGACGACGGCCGAGTAGCCGTCAGACGTCGAGGCGGATCGAGCCCTTGAACCGCTCGGCGCGCGCCGCAGGCGCCCCCGAGGCATCCTGCTCGTCGGCGAAGGCGATGCCCTTGTCGCCGTCGGGCGTCGGGGCGGGCGTCGGCAGGCGCTTCTGCCGCTCCATCTCGACCTGGGCCTCGTACTTGCGCGGCGCGAAGACCTCGTCACCGATCATCATGACGGCGCTGCCGCTCGGACGACCCTTCTTCGTCTTGTCGGAGAGGTCGATCCAGCCGCGCTTCACCGCGACGCCGAGCACGACGACGGCGAGGAGCGCGCACAGGAGCCAGATCCACCAATCCACCCGGCGAGTCTAGCGGGGCGACCCTGAGACTTCCTCGCAGGGGTCGGAGAGCGGATCCTCGGGTGTGCTCTGACACTGACCCGCCTGGTGGGTCAGTGTCAGAGCACACCGATCACGGCACCCGGTAGAGCCACTCGCGGGTCGCGAACTTCGTCTCGACGAGCTCCTCGGCCTCGGCGAGCTCGTCGGCCGAGACGGTGCCGACCGTGGCCCCGGTGAGCGAGGAGAAGGTCTGCTTGAGGCTCTCGATGATCGCCGCACGGCTGAGTCCGGTCTGCGAGCGAAGGGGGTCGACCCGCTTGGCGGCGCTCGCGATGCCCTTGTCGCTGATCTTCTCGCGGCCGATGCGCAGCACCTCGAGCATCTTCTCGTTGTCGAGGTCGTACGCCATCGTGACGTGGTGCAGCACGCCGCCCGAGCCGAGTCGCTTCTGCGCAGCACCGCCGATCTTGCCCGCCGGGCTCGCGATGTCGTTGAGCGGCTGGTACGTCGCCTCGATGCCGACGTTGCGCAGCCCCTGGAGCACCCAGTCGTCGAGGAACGCGTACGAGTCGGCGAAGCTCATGCCCTGCACGAGCTCACCGGGCACGTACAGCGAGTAGGTGACGACGTTGCCGCGCTCCATCATCATCGCGCCGCCGCCCGAGATGCGGCGGACGACCTCGAAGCCGTACTTCTCTGCGCCCTCGGGGTCGACCTCGTTCTTCACCGACTGGAACGAGCCGATCACGACCGCCGACTCGTCCCACTCCCAGAACCGCAGGGTGGGCTTGCGGCGCCCCTCCCCCACGCGGGTGGCGAGCACCTCGTCGAGCGCGAGGTGCGTGCGCGGCGGCACGGCCTCGTCGTGCACGATCTCCCACTCGTAGTCGGCCCAGCTCGTCGCCTCGGTGAGCGCGCGTCGCACCGCGACGGCGACCGCTTCGGCCGAGAAGCCGAGCATCACGGCGTCGCTGCGGAGGCCCGCGGTGATCGCGGCCGCGATCTGCTTCGCATCGGATGCCGCCGGCAGCCCCTCGAGCGCGGCGTTGATGTCGTCGAGGGCCTCGTCGGGCTCCAGGAAGAAGTCGCCCGCGACACGGACGTTTCGCAGCGCACCGCCCTCGACGTCGAAGTCGACGATCACGAGCTTGCCGCCGGGCACCTTGTATTCACCGTGCATGCCGTACAGCCTACGGATCACCGCCGGCACCGGTGGCGAGTCGCAGGAGAACCGACGATCGGCACCGGTCGTTCACGGCGTGTCCGCCGAATCATCCTGCGGCTCGTTCCCGTTCGTCGACCTCCTGCGTACGCTGGCGGCATGACGACGTTCTTCCTGGCCAGGCACGGCGAGACCGTCTGGCACGCCGAGCACCGCTACGCGGGCAACTCCGACGTGCCGCTCACCCGGCACGGACTCGGCCAGGCCGCGGCGCTCGGCGCGTGGGCGGTGGGCGCCGGGCTCGATGCGATCGTGGCCTCGCCGCTCAGCCGAGCCCAGCGCTCGGCGGCGCCCGCCGCCGAGACGACGGGCCTGCCCGTGCGCAGCGAGGCGCGGCTCGTCGAGATCGACTTCGGCGACGCCGAGGGCCTGACGCCCGACGAGCTCGTCGAGCAGTACCCCGAGGAGTGGGCGGCGTTCTGCGAGGCGCCGGCATCGAATCCCTTCCCGGGCGGCGAGACCGGCCGCGCCGGCATCGAGCGGGCGCTTCCGGTGTTCGACGAGCTCGTGGAGGAGTTCCCCGACGGCCGGGTGCTCATCGTCGCGCACGCGACGCTCATCCGGCTGCTGTTCTGCGAGATGGCCGGCATGGACCCCGACGGCTACCGCGACCTGCTGCCGGTGCTCGGCAACTGCAACGTGACCACGATCGTCTACCCCTGGGCGACCGAGTCGCGTGCGGCGCACCATCCCCGCATCCGCCTGCTCGGCTACGACGTGCCGCCGTGGCACGCGGGCGTGTAGCGCCGGGCGGCACGAACACGACGAGGCGCCACCGGGAACCCCGGTGACGCCTCGCACGGGTGCGACGGCCCTCAGCCCTCCCAGGGCACGTCGGGCGCGCGGTAGTAGCCGATGCCCATCTCGTCCCAGCGGTCGGCGTGCGCGACGATGCGCCGCTCGAAGTCGTCGAACGAGCGGACCTCGGGAGCGGACCAGCCGACCTCGGCGATCGCGGGCATGCGCGGGAAGCTCGTGAAGTCGGCGTACTGCGCGACCGGGATGAACTGGTCGAGCGAGGTCGGCAGCGAACTCGAGCCACGGTAGGCGCGGTCGGCCCAGAGTGCGGCCTCGACGCCCTCGATCTGCTCCTCGGTCGCGAGCGAGACACTGCCGTCGGGGCTCGAGGTCACCGAGATCGGGTCCCAGCTGTAGGCGCGCTCGAGGTCGACGTACCCGGCCCAGCTCAGGCCGTACGGAACGCTCCGGTCGTACTTCATGTCGAGGTAGGAACGGTCGGCCGGCGAGGCCACGACGGTCGCTCCCTGGGCGAGTGCGTTGCGGAGCTCGCGCACGTCGGGGCGCTCGTTCGGCGTGCCGATCGACGCCTGGTCGCCCGCGTCGGCCCACCACTGCATGATCGATCCGGCCGGCAGCGGCGAGGCGCCGATCTGGTGCCAGCCCATGACGCGCTTGCCCTGCTCGGCGAGCACCTCGGCGGAGGTCTCGACGTACCAGTCCATCTGCTCCTGGGTCGTCGACGGCACCTCGTCGCCGCCGATGTGCACGATGTCGGAGGAACTCTGCTGCGCGGCCTCGGTCAGCACGTCCTGCAGGTAGGCGCGCACCTCGTCGCGACGCTCGGGCGTGAGGCAGATCGTCGGCAGACCGACGTCGAAGCCCGAGTACGGGGCGACGGCCTTGCCGTCGCAGTTGATCTCGGGGATCGAGGCCTTGGCGGCCATCGCGTGACTCGGCCCGTCGATCTCGGGCACGACCTCGATGAAGTGCTCGGCCGCGTACGACACGATCTCCTGGTAGTCGGCCTTCGTGTAGAACCACGGCCCGCCGGTCCCGGGCTTCCAGCCGCTCTGGGTCGAGGCGCCGATCTGCGTCAGCTCGGGTCGCGCATCGACCGTGAGCCGCCAGCCCTGGTCGTCGGTCAGGTGCAGGTGGAGCGCGTTGTACTTGTAGAGCGCCATCTGGTCGATGAACCGCTTGACGTCGTCGACGGGGTAGAACCGTCGACCGACATCGAGCATCGCGCCGCGGTAGTCGTAGCGGGGCGCGTCGTCGATGCTGACCGCGGGAACCGACCAGTCGCCCCCTGGCGACCCGGCGGACTCGATCTCGTCGGGCAGGAGCTGACGCAGCGTGGTCACTCCGCGGAACAGCCCCTCGGCGCTGTGCGCCTCGATCGTCACGCGCGTGCCCTCGGCGTCGAGCCGATATCCCTCGTCGCCGAGGTCTGCGTCACCGCGGGTCGAGAGCACGATGGTGGCGCCCTGGGATGCCCCGGCCGTGCGTTGCCCGACCGGGATCGAGTAGCCCGTGGCATCCCGGAGCAGCTCGGCGAGGCCTTCGCCGACCTCGGCGGCGCCGTCGTCGCGGGGGTGGATCTTGATGACGCTGCCCGAGCCGAGCTCGACGGGTTCGCCCGCGGCTTCGGCGAGCTCGCTCGGCGCAGGGATGAGCGCGATCTCCGCTCGATCGTCGCCGGTGTCGGCTGCATTGGCCGGGAGCGGTGCGGCGATGAGCGCGAGCGCCCCCACTACGACGGTTGCGGCGAGCGCGGTGGCGCGGGGCCGTCTGGACATCGGTGTCCTCCTCGAGCATCGGCGGTCAGGTGGTCCCGGGTTTCCTCGAAGCTAACGAGATCTGATCGAGGATGTCAATAGCAAGCCAAATTCGATCATCAACGCGCAATATCCATGATCATTCACGCAGGTTGACCCTCGGATGACGCCGTCCGCCGAGCCCCGTAGACTCCGCCTATGGACGAGGACGACCGGAAACCCGCACCGACCGGCACGGCCGATCCGCCGTATCAGGCGGTCGCGCCGAACCTCGACCGGCTCTCGCGCGACTCGCTGAAGCCGGGCAGCGTGAGCCGCCGCCGCATCGGCCGCGCGGCGATCGGTCTCGCCCTCGTGCTCGCCGCCGTCGCGGCGATCATCGTCTGGACGCTCGTCGCTTGAGCCGGCCGGCGCGCGAGCCCGCGCCCGGCGCCCCGCTCAGTCGACCGCGAACCGCTCGTCGAGCCAGCGCACGAGATCGGCCCGCACCTCCTCGCGGTTCGTCTCGTTGAAGATCTCATGGCGGGCGCCCTCGTAGACGACGACCTCGACATCGGCGAGCCCCGAGTGCCGTACGTAGCGCTCGGCGAGGAGGCGCACGCTGCGCTCGCCGCCGAGCGGGTCGTCGGATCCGATCATGATGAGCAGCGGGAGCTCGGCCGGGAGGCCCTTCACCGGGCGGCCGAGTAGGCGGGCGGCGTCGACGAGGCCGAACAGCTTCCGCACGGAATCCGCGGTGGTGTACGGATCGGCCATGAACGCCGGGGCGACCGCGGGGTCGCGGCTCAGCCACTCGACCGGCGTCGGGCCGAGCTTGCGGAAGCGCGCGTTGAGGTCCCCGCCGTTCATGTGCAGCAGCGTGCGATACGCCGTGCCGGTGAGCACGAACGCGTCGTAGTCCTCGGCCGAGCGGTTCATGATGATCTGCCCGACGAGCGACCCCCACGAGTGTCCCAGGTAGACGAGGGGCACGTCCGCCCCCTCCTCGGCGCGGATCACCTCGGTGAACCGCTCGACGGCGTCGACGGTGGCCCGCAGCCCGCCGGGTCCGAGCCGGCCCATGCGGGTGAGGTCGCCGCCGTGCTGCTCGAAGCCCGTCTTGCCGTGCCCGCGGTGATCGTCGGCCCAGACCGAGTAGCCGGCGGCGTTGAGGGCCTCGACGAGTTCGCCGTACCGACCGATGTGCTCGCCGACGCCGTGCGCGAGCTGGATCACCGCATGCGGCTCCGCAACGCGCCACGACTCGTAGTGGACTCGGACCCCGTGCGCGTCGGTGAAGGTCGGCATGTGGTCATTGTGGCAGGCCGTTCGTCCTGAACCGCGCCGACCCCTTGACGGGGGTGATTCCGGAGTGATCTCATTTGAACGTTTAGTGCGTCAAAACGTCATAAACCATCATTTCCGAGAATGCGAGCAACGATGCAGCAACCTGGAACACGCGCCGCGGGTCGACCGCGGCGCACGACCGCCCTCGGCCTCGCGGCGCTCGTCGCGATGACCGGACTCAGCGCCGTCGCCTTCACGGTCGGCGCCACGCCCGAGCCGGCCGCGGCCGCCTCGTCCGAACCCACCCCGATCACCCCGAAGAAGGTGAACCCCGAGGTCCCCGTCGACGACACGGGCGAGTCCCTCGGCGCCGTAACCGACGTCACGAAGGACGGCGCGAGCGTCACACTCGAGGCCGAGCACGGCGCCATCCGCGCCACCTTCCTCGACGAGCGCACCCTCCGCCTCGAGGCGACCCCGACCGGCGAGTTCACCGACCCGGCGAACACCCCGCAGAACGACCCGGCGCGCACGGCGAACATCGTCGTCGGCACCGACGATTTCGACGGGGCATCCGTGGAGGTCGCCGAGGGCGACTCGATCACCGTCTCGACCGAGCAGGTCTCGCTCGAGATCGACCGCGCGACCGGCGCCGCGACGCTGACGCGCGCCGACGGCTCGCTCGTGTGGGCCGAGTCCGAGCCGCTGACCTTCGGCGGCTCGTCGACCACGCAGCACCTGGCCGCGGTCGACGGCGAGCAGTTCCTCGGCGGCGGCATGCAGAACGGGCGGTCGATCCACACCGGCGCGACCATCAACGTCGCCCGCAGCTACGACTGGGACGACGAGGGCTACCCGAACGCGGTGCCCTACTACATGTCGTCCAACGGCTACGGCGTGCTGCGCAACACCTTCGCGGCGGGCAGCTACGACTTCGCCGGACACACGACGACCCACGCCGAGCAGCGCTTCGACGCCTACTACTTCGTCGGCGACTACACCGACGCGCTCGACGGGTACACGAAGCTCACCGGCCGGCCGATGATGCCGCCCGTCTACGCCCTCGAATACGGCGACGCCGACTGCTACAACCGGTCGAGCCCCACCTACTCGGGATCGAAGGACCCGGCGAAGCTGAAGACCCCGCAGGCGCTCGAGATCGCGAAGGACTTCGTCAAGAACGACATGCCCGCGGGCTGGATGCTCGTGAACGACGGCTACGGCTGCGAGTACCAGGAGCTGCCCGAGACGGTCGACGCGATCGAGGAGGAGACCGGCCTCAAGACCGGCCTCTGGACCCAGCGCTCGCTGACCCAGCAGGAGTACGAGGTCGGCGAGGCCGGCGTTCGCCTGCGCAAGCTCGACGTCGCGTGGGTCGGCGCCGGCTACCGCCTCGCGCTCACCGGCTGCGAGGCCGCGCACAGCGGCATCGAGCAGTACTCCGACGCCCGCGGCACCTCGCTCATGGTCGAGGGCTGGGCGGGCTCGCAGCGCTGCGGCATGCAGTGGACGGGCGACCACACGGGCAATCTCGACGCCGTGCGCTGGCAGGTCTCGGCGCTCACCGGCGCCGGCAACTCGGGCATGCCCTTCACCACGGGTGACGTCGACGGCATCTTCGGCGGTTCCGCCGAGAGCTACGTGCGCGACCTGCAGTGGAAGGCCTTCGCCCCCGCGCTCTACTCGATGAGCGGCTGGGCCTCGGTCGACAAGCGGCCGTGGCTCTACGGCGACCAGGCGACCGAGATCAACCGCTCGTACCTGCAGCTGCGCCAGCAGCTCATGCCGTACATCTACTCGCTCGCGGCCGAGTCGCACGAGAGCGGCCTGCCGATGATGCGCTCGCTCGCGCTCGAGTTCCCGAAGGACGCGGGCTCGTACAGCGTCGAGGCGAACAACGAGTTCCTGCTCGGCGGCGACTACCTCGTCGCCCCGGTGTTCACGAAGACGACCGTGCGCAACGGCATCTACCTGCCCGACGGCGAGCAGTGGGTCGACTACTGGACGGGCAAGCTCTACGAGGGCGGCCAGGTGCTCAACGGCCACCCCGCACCGCTCGACAAGCTGCCGATCTTCGTGCGCGCCGGTGCCGTCGTGCCGCAGGGCGTCGTCGCCCGCAACGCCTCGCTCGTGCCCGAGGACTCGCCGATCACCCTGTCGGTCTACCCGCAGGACGAGAGCGAGTTCGCGCTCTACGAGGACGACCAGGTGACCCGCGCCTACGCCGACGGCGAGTCGAGCGTGCAGCGATTCACGGTCGACGCGCCGAAGGCCGGCAAGAAGGGCACCGTGCGCATCGAGATCGGCGAGCGCGAGGGCGACTACGACGGCAAGGCCGAGTCGCGGCCGTACCGCGTCGAGGCGCACACCGGTTCCGAGCCCAAGAACGTGAAGCTCGGCAACCGCACGCTGCCGCGCGTCGACGACGTCGCGGAGCTCGACGAGGCGCCCGGCTGGGCGTTCCTCCCCGAGCAGGCTGGCGGGGTCGTCGTGGTCTCGACGGGTGCGATCGACTCGAACGAGTCGGTGCGACTGACCCTCACCGACACGAGCGGCGTGGGCGGACAGGATGCCGACGCCACCGCGGCATCCGTGGCCGTCGACCTCGTCGACCGCGTCTTCCAGGGCGACGAGACCACCGTCACCGCGACCTTCACCAACACGGGCACGAAGGCGAAGGACGACGTCGTGCTGACGCCCGTCGCGCCCGAGGGCTGGAGCCTCGTCTCCGCGAGCGGTGAGCAGGCGGGCACCGTGAAGAAGGGCGGCACGGCGAGCGCCGAGTTCGTCTTCGAGGTCACGGATGCCGCGGCCGCCGACCTGCAGACGGTCGCCGTCGAGGCGTCGTACACCTCGAAGGGCCAGCCGAACACGGTGTCGGGAGCGAACCAGCTCTACGTCGCCTACGGCTCCCTCGCGGGCGCCTACAACGCCGACGCGATCAGCGAGATCGCGACGGCGAAGGCGGCGAACTTCGACGGCGGCGGCGCGAGCTTCTCGGCCGAGGCGCTCGCCCGCGCGGGCGTCACGCCGGGCTCGACGGTCACCGTCGGCACGGGCGACGCGGCGATCGAGTACACGTGGCCCGCACCCTCGGGGGCGGCCGACTCGGTCTCGCCGGCGGGGCAGACGATCGCGCTCTCGGGCAAGGGCACGCACCTCGCGGTGCTCGCGTCCGCGGCGACGGGCGGCGGGGTGAACCCCGAGCTCGAGCTGCACTACGCCGACGGCAGCGTCGCGAAGCAGAGCGTGTACTTCCCGAACTGGCTGCTGCAGGCCTCCGGCCTGCAGGGGTCGTCGGTCGCGATCACCTCGCTCGGGCGCAACAGCGCGACGAACCCGAACGTGTACGAGTACCCGACGGGCAAGTACCAGGTGTACTCGAACGTGCTGCGGCTGAACCCGTCGAAGGAGCTCGCCTACGTCGTGCTGCCGACCGAGTCGCGGATGAAGATCTTCGACTGGAAGGTCGTCGACCAGCCGCTGCCGACGCCGCCGTCGGGCACGGTCTTCGCCTCCGAGCTGCCGTGGCTGAGCGCCTCGAACGGCTGGGGCGTCATCGGCAAGAACGTGGCGAACAAGGACGCCGCGAACTCGCCCGACGTGCCGCTCGCGATCAATTACACCGACCCGGCCACGGGGCAGAACCCGACGTACGCGAAGGGACTCGGGGTGCACGCACTCTCGAAGATCACGTACTACGTGGGCGGGGCGTGCAGCGCCTTCACCGCGGAGGTCGGGCTCGAGGCGAAGTTCGCCGGCAACGTCATCTTCAAGGTCGACGCCGACGGCGACAACCGCTACCAGTCGCGCACCTTCACCCCCGGGTTCGCGCCCGAGAAGGTGAGCGTCGATCTCGACGGCGTGCAGTACGTCGACCTGATCGTCGAGGCGCCCGGCAGCATCAACGGCGCCCACGGCGTGTGGGGCGACGCGAAGTTCACCTGCGACTGAGGTCGCGATGAACGGATGCCCCGGCGAGTGCGACTCGCCGGGGCATCCGCGTGTTCGGTCCGGTGCCGATCAACTCACGCTGGGCGTGAGCTGCAGCACCGGGATCCGACGGTCGGTCTTCTCGAGGTAGCCGCCGAACTGCGGCTCCTCGGACACGATCGCGTCGTACGCCTCGCGCCACTCGTCTTCGGGGATCTCGGTCGCGGTCACCGTCTGGACGACGACCTCGCCGTCGACGAGCGCCTCGAGCTCGAACGTCGGGTTCGCGCGCAGGTTGTGGTACCAAGCGGGGTTCTCGGGCGTGCCCCCCTTGGATGCCACCACGCGCCATCCCTGGTCGTTGCGGAAGCCGACGACGGGATTCAGGCGCGTCTCGCCCGACTTGGCGCCGATGGAGTGCAGGATCACCAACTTCGGCCCCCAGTGGTTCTCGGTGCCCTTGGTGCTGCGGAACTGCTCGATGACGTCATCATTCCAACCCATGCCCGACTCCAACGCGGGCGGAGTGCGGAATCTTCCTCGCGCCGTCGAATCCGCGGGAGGATCTCGCGGCATCGCTCCCTGAAATACTTAGCCACACTAATTTGTTAGACTAAGGATCATGACGGATGCCACGAACACTGCCGCGATCACGCGACCCAACCCCGTGGCATCCTCTCGACGCCTGACCCTGGCCGAGCAGTCGACCGAACTCCGCATCGCGGTGATGCGCCTCTCGCGGCGCCTGCGCCAGCAGCGCAGCGACACCGAGATCAGCGCCTCGCAGTTCTCGACCCTCGGGTGGATCCACAGCGAGGGGCCGCTCACGATCGGCCGCCTCGCCGAGCTCGAGCGGGTGACCGCGCCGAGCATGAACCGCACGGTCAACTGCCTCGTCGACGCCGGCTACGTCACGCGCCGCACCGACGACGACGACCGCCGCAAGGTGCTCGTCGAGGTGACCGAAGCGGGCGACGTCGTCGTCCGCGAGACCCGCAAGCGCCGCGACGCGTGGATCGCGAAGCGGTACGCCGCCCTCGACCCCGCCGACCGCGAGGTCCTCGCTCGCGCCACCACGATCCTCGGGAGGCTCCTCGACCAGTGAGTGCCATGTTCCGTTCCCTCAGCCACGTCAACTACCGAATCTGGTTCATCGGCGCCCTCGTCTCGAACGTGGGCGCCTGGATGCAGGCCACCGCCCAGAACTGGGTCGTCCTCACCGAGCTCACCGCCAACGACGCCCTCGCCGTGGGCGTCACGATGGCCCTGCAGTTCGCCCCGCAGCTCCTGCTCGTGCCGATCACGGGCCTCATCGCCGACCGCTTCGACCGCCGCAAGATCCTCATGTGCACCCAGACGGCGCTCATGCTGCTCGGCCTCGCCCTCGGCCTGCTGCTCATCTTCGGGCACGCCGAGCTCTGGCACCTCTACGTCTTCGCCGGCCTGCTCGGCATCGTGAACGCGATCGACAACCCGGCGCGACAGACCTTCGTCACCGACCTCGTCTCGAGCTCCGACATGTCGAACGCGGTCGCGCTCAACTCGGCCTCGTTCAACACCGCGCGCCTCATCGGCCCCGCCGTCGCCGGGGTGCTCATCGTGCTCGTCGGCTCGGGCTGGGTCTTCATCATCAACGCCGTCACCTTCCTCGCGGTGCTCGGCGCCCTCGCGATGCTCAAGGGCAAGAAGCTCAAGCGGATGCCCCGGGCGAGCCGCGAACGCGGCGCCTTCGTCGCGGGGTTCCGCTACGTGTGGAGCAGGCCCGACCTCGTCGTGGTCTTCGTCATCGTGTTCCTCGTGGGCGCGTTCGGCATGAACTTCCCGATCTTCTCCTCGACGATGGCGGTCGAGTTCGGGCGCGGGGCCGGCGAGTACGGCCTGCTCAACTCGATCCTCGCGATCGGCTCGCTTGCGGGCGCCCTGCTCGCCGCCCGCCGTGAGCGCGCCCGCCTGCGCGTCGTGATCCTCGCCGCCGCCGGCTTCGGCCTCGCCGCGGCGATCTCGGCCGTGATGCCGACGTTCGTGCTCTTCGCCGCGTCGACGGTGCTGATCGGCTTCGCCGCGGTCACCATGCTGACCACGGCGAACGGCTACGTGCAGACGACGACCGACCCGGCGCTGCGGGGGCGCGTGCTCGCGCTGTACTTCGCCATCCTGTCGGGCGGCACCCCGATCGGCGCGCCGATCGTCGGCGCGGTCGCGAACAGCTGGGGTCCGCGCTGGAGTCTCGGCGTCGCCGCGATCGCCGCGGGAGTGGCCGCGCTCATCGGCGTGGTCTGGCTCGTCATGTCGCGAGGCATGCGGCTCGCGAGGCATCCCGAACGTCGCTGGGCGCCCGCCGTACGCTTCGACGCCCCGCCGACCGCCGCGATCGCCGTCGTCCCGACCTCGGCCATCGCGGTGCCGACCGAGGCGCTGCAGGTGCCGACCGAGGCGACGCCGATCGTCACGACGGAGGCCCTGCGGGTGCCCTCCGCCGCCAAGGGCTGAGCCCGCGACGCCTCACCACGCGCCGGACCTCGATCGACGGCGTGGCGCCGCTGGACCGCAGCCCGCGCTCAGCCCCGCCGTGCCTCCGAGCGCGAGGCGAGCAGCTCCGCCAGCCAGCGCCCGCTGTCCTTCACGAGGCGCTCCTGCGTGTCGTAGTCGACCCGCACGATGCCGAATCGCTTCGAGTAGCCGTAGCCCCACTCGAAGTTGTCGAGCAGCGACCAGACGAGGTAGCCGCGAAGGTCGACCCCGCGGTCCATCGCCCGGCGAGCCGCGGCGAAGTGCCGGCGCAGGTAGTCGACGCGCTCGACGTCGTGCACGCGGGGGCCGTCGGGCGCCGGCGTCACCACGTCGGCGAACGCCGCGCCGTTCTCGGTGATCATGAGCGGCTGCCCGGGGAACTGCTCGGCGAGCGAGACGAGCAGCTCTTCGAGCCCGTCGGGGGCGATGTTCCACCCCATGTCGGTGTAGGGCCCGGCCTGGGGCAGGAACTCCACGTGCTCGCTGCCGGGCCACGGCGTGCCGCCGACGTCCTTGTGGCCGTCGTTTCGGCTGCGCTCGCTCACGCCGTCCCACATCGCGACGGTCACGGTCGAGTAGTAGTTGACGCCGAGCACGTCGATCGGCCGGTGCACGAGTTCGAGGTCGCCGTCGCGCACGAACGACCAGTCGGTGACTCCGGCCGTGTCGGCGATGAGGTCGTCGTCGTAGCGACCGAGCAGCATCGGGCTCGTGAACGCCCGGTTCGCGAGCGCGTCGATGCGGCGGGTCGCCTCGGCGTCGCCGCCGCGGATGACGTGGAAGTTCAGCGTCGCCGAGACATCCGGAGTGTTCGTCGCATGCCGCCGGATCTCGGGCACCGCGAGCCCGTGCGCGAGGTTCAGGTGGTGCACCGCGGCGAGCGCGGCGGCACCGTCGGTGCGGCCCGGCGCATGGGCGCCCGACCCGTAGCCGAGGTAGGCCGAGCACCACGGCTCGTTGAGCGTGGTCCAGGTGTGCACCCGGTCGCCGAGCGCGTCGACGGCGTGCCCCGCGTAGTCGGCGAAGCGCAGCGCGGTGTCGCGGTTCGTCCAGCCGCCGGCGTCCTCGAGCTCCTGCGGCAGGTCCCAGTGGTAGAGCGTCGCGATGGGGCGGATGCCACGGGCGAGGAGCCCGTCGACGAGGCGCGAGTAGAAGTCGACGCCTGCGGGGTTCGGCCGATCGCCGGCGCACGGCAGCAGCCGCGACCACGAGAGCGAGAATCGGTATGCCTCGAGGCCGAGCGAGGCCATGAGGTCGAGGTCGGACTCGAGCCGGTGGTAGTGGTCGCAGGCGACGTCGCCGGTGTCGCCGTTCCAGGTGCGGCCGGGTGTGCGGCTGAACGTGTCCCAGATCGAGGGCGTGCGGCCGTCTTCGTCGGCCGCGCCTTCGATCTGGTACGAGGCGGTCGCCGAGCCGATCACGAAGCCAGGGGGGAACTCGAGCGGGCCGACGTCACTGGGCGATGCACTGGTCACGGCGCTCATCCTCGCACCTTCCGCCCCGTGCGGACGCGCGATCGTCACGATTTCGTCAGCCGAGCGCCGCGAGCGCGAACACCGCGCCCGCAACGGTCACCGGCGCGACGGCGAGCCCGAGCGCGGCGAACTTCGGCCACGAGATCTGCACCCCCATCGAGACGAGCCGATGATGCCAGAGGAGGGTCGCGAGCGACGCCCACGGGGTGACGAGGGCGCCGGCGTTGACCCCGATGAGCAGGGCGGCGGTCCGCAGCGGGCTCGACGCGAACGGTTCGAGGGCGAGATACGCGGGGAGGTTGTCGAACGCGTTGGCGCTGACCGCGGCGACGCCGGCCAACCGCAGGAGCTCGAGCGGGTCCTCCCCCTCACCGGCGATCGACGCGAGGACCTCGGTCAGGCGGAGTTCGTGGGCGGTCTCCATGACCAGGAAGAGCCCGGCGACGAACACGACCAGCTGCCACGGCACGAGCGCCGGTCGGAGCACCGAGGGGCGGCGCACGAGGAAGGCGACGAACAGCACCGCCGCGCCGGCCGTCGCGGGAATCCACACCTCGATCCCCGACACGAGGAGCGGCACGAGCAGGACGAGCACGGCCGACCCGATCACGAGGAGGACCCGGTCCTCGGCCGGCACGGCCTCGTCGGGCTCGAACCGGGCGCCGAGCTGTCGCCACCGCGTCGCCAGCAGGAAGGCGACGGGCACGAGCACGCCGACCACGGCCGGCGCCCACATGACCGCCGCGAACTCGACCGGGTGCGCGCCGAGCCGCTCGGCCGCGAGCAGGTTCGTGAGGTTGGAGACGGGAAGCAGGAGCGAGGCGGTGTTCGCGAGCCAGACCGTCGTCAGGGCGAAGGGGATCGGCGAGATGCGGGCGTGGGCGGCGACCGACACGACGACCGGCGTGAGCAGGACCGCGGTCGTGTCGAGCGAGAGGAACACCGTCGACGCCGTCGCCAGGGCGACGACGAGCAGCCACAGCGCCATCGCGCGACCCCGGGCGAAGCGGGCAAGCTGCTGGGCGATCGACCGGAAGACCCCGGCCTCGGCGGCCAGTTCGGCGACGATCGTCATCGCGACGACGAAGCCCAGGATGGGCGCCGACCGCGCCGCGAGCGCGCCGACCGCCTCGATCGGGAGCACACCGCCCGCCACCGCGATGATTCCGAGCGCGACCAGCACGCTCCCGACGACTGCGATCCGCACCAAGCGAGGCTAGCCGACCCCGAGGGGTCGGCCATGCCTCAGACGAGCACGGGCGTCACGCCTCAGATCACGCCGAGCGCGAGCATCGCGTCGGCCGCGCGCACGAAGCCCGCGATGTTGGCGCCGACCACGTAGTCGCCCGGTGCACCGTACTCGTCGGCGGTCGTCGCGCAGCGCTCGTGGATCGACTCCATGATCTCGGCGAGCCGCTGCTCGGTGTGCTCGAAGCTCCACGAGTCGCGCGAGGCGTTCTGCTGCATCTCGAGCGCGCTCGTCGCGACGCCGCCGGCGTTCGCCGCCTTGCCCGGGCCGAACAGCACGCCCGCGTCGCGGAGCACGGTGATCGCCTCGGGCGTGGTGGGCATGTTCGCGCCCTCGGCGACCGCGACGACCCCCGCGGCGACGAGCGCCCGCGCGTGCGTCTCGCCGAGCTCGTTCTGCGTCGCGCACGGCAGCGCGACGTGCACGGGCCCGCGATCGGCGAGATCCCAGACGGTGGCGCCTGCGACGAACTCGGCGCGGCCGCCCCGCTCGGCGACGTACTGCTCGATGCGGTCGCGGCGCACCTCCTTCACCTCGCGGAGGAGCGTCACGTCGATGCCGTCGGGGTCGTAGACGGCGCCCGAGGAGTCGGACGCGCCGACCACGACGCCGCCGAGCTCGTGCACCTTCTCGATCGCGTAGATCGCGACGTTGCCCGAGCCCGACACGAGCACGCGCGCCCCGTCGAACGAGCGGCCGCGCGTCTCGAGCATGTGCTGGGTGAAGTACACCGCGCCGTAGCCGGTCGCCTCGGTGCGCACGAGCGAGCCGCCCCAGGTGAGGCCTTTGCCGGTGAGCACGCCCGACTCGTACTGGTTCGTGATGCGCTTGTACTGGCCGAAGAGGTAGCCGATCTCACGCGCACCGACGCCGATGTCGCCCGCCGGGACATCCGTGTACTCGCCGAGGTGGCGGTACGCCTCGGTCATGAACGACTGGCAGAAGCGCATGACCTCCGCGTCCGACTTGCCCTTCGGGTCGAAGTCGCTGCCGCCCTTGCCACCGCCGATCGGCATGCCGGTGAGGGAGTTCTTGAAGATCTGCTCGAAGCCGAGGAACTTCACGGTGCCGAGCAGCACACTCGGGTGGAACCGCAGCCCGCCCTTGTAGGGGCCGAGCGCCGAGTTGAACTGCACCCGGAAGCCGCGGTTGATCTGCACGCGCCCCTGGTCGTCGACCCACGGCACCCGGAAGATGATCTGCCGCTCGGGCTCGCAGATGCGCTCGAGGATCGACGCCTGCACGTAGTGCGGGTTGCGTTCGAGCACGCGGTCGAGCGAGCCGAACACCTCGCGCACCGCCTGGTGGAACTCGAACTCGCCCGGGTTGCGGGCGAGGATCTGGGCGTAGACGTCGTCGATGGCAGTGCGAGATGCGGTCACGCGCGCTCCTTCATGGTTCGAACGGATGCCACGTGGTGCAGTCGCGCGCGGCGTCCTTCCAACATACCCAGTGCTGAGGAAGCCTCCGACCGTGTGACGCAGCGGGCGCGCGAGGTGCTCAGTGGCCGTGCGCGAGCTGCTGCAGCACCACGACGCCGAGGCCGAGGGTGACGAGCGCGCCGAGCGCGACCACCTGCTTCCACCAGTCGATCCGCGTGCGACGTACGGCGACGAAGCCGATGACCCCGAGCGTCGCGACGTACACGATCGAGGCGGCGCGCAGCGCGTGCTCGAGCTGGATCACGCCGACCGCCGCGAGGCCGAGGAGGACGAGCGGGACCCCAGCGGAGGCGATCGCCGACCCGGCGATGCGGAGCATCCGGCCGACCTCGGCGCGGTCGGGGAAGGCGGCGTGCACGGCGAGATGCGAGATGACGTCGGCGACGAACCCCGCCGTGGTGATCGCGACGATGCCGACGAGCAGCGTCACGACCGCGCGGGGCGCCTCGACGTGCTCGACGTTGGCATGCTGCACGAGCACGATCGCGAGCCCGGTGAAGGTCGCGTAGACGCGCTCCTTGAGGGCGTCGACGCGCTCGTCGGCGGGCCGGTCGTGACGGTCGTGGCGGTGCCGACGAGCGTCGCCCCCGGCGTCGCCCGTCGCCGGGGCCGCGTCATCCATGCGCGCAACGGTAGCAGCGGGGCATCCCCGACGTCGTGCGCGACGCCGCGCCGTCCCTGGGCTCCTACGGCGTGATGTTGTGGTTCAGCCGGAAGACGTTGTCGGGGTCGAAGGCCCGCTTCACGGCGACGAGGCGATCCCAGGCGGCGCCGTACCCGGCTCGCGTGCGGTCGGGTCCCTCGTCGCCGATGAAGTTGAGGTAGACGTTCCCCGTCGCCCATGGCCGCATGGCGGACCGCACCGCCCTCGTCCAGTCGCGGGCGCGGTCGTCGTCAGCGGGATCCGACCAGAGCGCGAACGGGTGGGCCACCCACGGTGCCGTGCGCCACGGCACGGGGTACTCCGTGCCCGCCCGGCCGACGGCGCCGCCCTCGGGGAACAGCACGTGCTGGGAGGCCGAGGGGACGATCATCCCGTCGACGGCGGACTCGAATGCCGCGATCGCCGCGTCGGGAAGGCCGGCCAGGTGCTCCGCCGACCAGTAGTTGCGGTAGTCGGGAGGGTCGTCGAGCATGCAGTTCAGCTCGGCGTAGGGCAGTTCGACGATCATCCGGCCGGCCGGGTCGTGGGCGAGGATCGGCCGGAGGTGCGGCCGGGCCTGCTCCTCCGTGCCGACGAAGGTCACCACGAGGAGCAGCACGAGCCGTCCCTGCAGGTGCTCGGGCACGAACTCCTCCTCAGGGCCGGTGCCGTACAGCACGCCGCCGCCGAGTTCGTCGGGACCGTGCTCGATCGCATCCCGGAACGCCCTGATCACCTGCTCCCCCTGTTCGGGGTCGAAGACGAGGAGCGCGGCCGTCATGGTGGGCACGTCGTGGAGGCGGAAGGTCATCGACGTCGCGACGCCGAAGTTGCCGCCGCCGCCGTGCAGCGCCCAGAACAGCTCAGGATGCTCGTCGGCCGACGCCGTCACGGAGGTTCCGTCGGCGGTGACGAGTTCGACCGACACGAGGTTGTCGCAGGCGAGCCCGAACTTGCGGTCGATCCAACCCGACCCGCCGCCGAGTGCGAAGCCGCCGACGCCGGTGGTCGAGACCCGGCCGCCGGTCGTCGCGAGGTCGAACGGCTGAGTCGCCCGGTCGAGGTGGGCCATGGTGGCCCCGCCGCCGACCCGTGCGGTCTTCGCGACCGGGTCGACCGCGACGGTGTTCATCCGACGCAGGTCGACGACGAGCCCGCCGTCGGTGAGGGCGTTGCCGGCGACGGAGTGTCCGCCGCCGCGGACGGCGATCTCGAGGTCGCGCTCCCGCGCGTGCCGGATCGCCGTCGCGACATCGGCGGCGGTCTCGCATTGCGCGATCACCGCGGGCCGCTTGTCGATCATCGTGTTGAACACGACGCGCGCCGCGTCGTAGTCGCTGTGAGCCGGGGTGAGCAGCCGCCCCGTCAGCTCGATGGTGTGGAGTGTCATGCCTGCAACGCTAGGAATCGCAGGCGGGCCGCCTCTTCGCCGGAACCGGCCAATTCACGGGTCCCCGGGATGGCCCGATCGGGCCACCTCGCTCAGAGCAGTCCGCGCGCTGCGGCCTTCGCAACCGCGGCGGCCCGGGTGGCGACCTCGAGCTTCGTCATGATGTTGGCGACGTGCCGGTGCACCGTGTGCTCGCTGAGGTGGAGCCGCGCGGCGACCTGCGCGTTGCTCATCCCCTCGGCGACGAGTCGGAGCACGTCGGACTCGCGCGCGGTGATCACCCGGTCGCGGTCCGTGCGCTCGCCCCGGGTCGCCCGGTCGATCCGCTCGAGCAACGCCCGGGACCCGGTCGCGGCGAGCGGCGCGCCCGCGCGCTCGGACTTCACGATGGCGTCCTCGGCGGCACGACGGGCGGCCTCGTCGTCGCCCTGCGCGAACTGCACGACGGCGGTCGCATGGAGCGCGGCCGCGACGAGGACGCCGTCGCGCAGCGTCGCCACCGTCTCCTGCAACTCGCGGAGCGGGGCCTCCGCCTCCTCGCTCCGGCCGTCGGCGACCAGGGCGAGCACCAGCAGTTCGAGACCGCGGAACCGTCCGATCCGATCGTCGGGATCGTGCTGCCTGAGGTACCGCTCGGCGGCCCGACGAGCCTCCTGCGCGTCGCCCGCGTCGAGGGCGATCGCACCGAGCCCGAGGATCGCGAGCGGCTGCCCTTCGCCGCGGCCGAACAGCTCGACCGCCTCGGCGACGCGCCCCTGGCGTCGGCGCAGCTCGCCGAGCTGCACGATCGGCACCGTGACGAGCGGGGGCCGCCGCGCCGCCAGGATCTCGGCCGCGACCCGCAGTTCCCGGTCGGCACGATCCCAATCGCCCTGCTCGACCAGCACGCCCGCGTACTCGGTCCGGCAGATCTGCTGCAGCGCGTAGTAGCCGGCGCTGCGGCAGTGCTCGTCGAGCTTGGCGCACCATTCGCCGGCCCGCCCGACGTCGCGCACCTCCTGACACGCGGTGATCAGGTAGCAGCACGCGTACCCGGCGTAGGCGGGGTCGCTGATCTCGCCGGTGAGCGCGGCGACGGCGGTGGCCTCGAGCAGCCGCATGCCGTCCTCGATCTCACCGCGCATCAGCCGGACGAGCCCCTGCTGCGCCCTCGCCAGCAGCTCGATGTCGGAGTCGTCGAGCAGCCGGCCGATCTCCAGCGCCTCGGCGGACTTGAGCTCGGCGATGCCGAGGTTCGAGTCGCTCAGCGCGAAGTCCGCCTCCCAGAGCGCCAGGTGCCCGTGCTCGGCGGCGACCTGCCGTCCGGCGAGCGCGCGGCCGGCGAGCTGCAGCCAGCCCTCGGCCACCGACTCCTCGTTGCGGAAGTTGACGTGGTCCCAGGCCAGGGCGATCGCGACCCGCGCCGCGCCGTAGGGGTCGCGGGCGGAGCGGTACTCGCGATACGCCCGCTCCCGCACCTCGATGGTCGCCGCGTGGTCGGTCCAGAAGTACGCTGTGCCGAGCGCCTCGAGCACCGCCGCCGACGGCTCGTCGGCGGCAGCCTCCTCCAGCAGCGTCGCCGCCTGCTGCCAGTCGCGTGCGCCGAGGGCGTCCAGGCCCGCGTCGTACGCGCTCCTGCCGGTCACACGCTCAGGCTAGACGATCGGGCCTGCGCCGTCGCCACCATCCGGACGCCTCGCTCGGCCGAGGCGGCGACGACGGCGCGGTCTGCGAGGATCGGAGGATGGATGCCCCGCTCCTCGTCTCCGTTCCCGGCGCGACCCTCCGCAACGCCCTCGGCGACCCGCCCGAGGGGGTCGAGGTCGTCGTCTGGAACCTCGACTCGCCGCCGCCGGCCGCGCACCTCGACATCGTGGTGCCGCCGTACATGGGCGCCGCCGAACGGCTCGGGGCGCTGGCCGGCGTCACCACCCGCCTCGTGCAGTCGCAGTCGATCGGCTACGACGACATCCCCGCCGCCCTGCCGCCCGGCCACGCCTTCGCGAACGCGGCGAGCGTGCACGAGACCTCGACGGCCGAGCTGACGCTCGCCCTCGTGCTCGCGTCGCAGCGCGGCATCCCCGACTTCGTGCGCGCCGCCGGCGAAGGCCGCTGGGCCCCCGCCCGGCACGAGAGCCTCGCCGACCGGCGCGTGCTCATCGTCGGCTACGGCGGCGTCGGGCGGGCGATCGAGGCCCGGCTCGAGCCCTTCGAGGTCGCGATCACCCGGGTCGCGGGGCACGCCCGCGACGACGAGCGCGGGCGCATCCACGGCGTCGACGAGCTGCCGGCGCTGCTGCCCGAGGCCGAGATCGTCATCGTCGGGGTGCCGCTCAGCGACGCGACGACGGGCCTCGTCGACGCCGGCTTCCTCGCCGCCCTCCCCGACGGCGCCCTCGTCGTGAACATCGCGCGCGGCCGAGTCGCCGACACGGATGCAGTGCTCGCCGAGGCGCGCTCGGGCCGGCTGCGCTTCGCGCTGGATGTCACCGACCCCGAGCCGCTGCCCGACGGCCACCCGCTCTTCGCGCTGCCGAACGTGCTCGTCTCCCCGCACGTCGGCGGGGCGTCGACGGCGATGATCCCGCGCATGGCGCGGCTCCTCCGCGAGCAGATCGACCGGATGCTCCGGGGCGACGAGCCGGCGAACGTCGTGCTGCGCAGCTGAGGTCGCCGACGATCTCTACTCGGTCACGCTGCCGACCGGCTGCACCGCCGCGTACCCCTCGAGCACGCCCTGGACCCGCGCGAGCGCGGCGTCGTCGAGCTCGCCGTCGCCCGTGACCGCCTGCCACCCGTCGAGCACGACGTCGCCGTAGTTGTGGCCGTGGCTCGCGGGCACGCTCTCGCCCATGAACATGTCGATGACCACCTGCAGCGCGGTCACGGCCGGGATCCATCGCATCGAGTCGCTGACCTCGTCGGCTCGCTCGCCCGGCTTCAGCCAGTCGGGCTCCGCCCAGATCAGTTCGAGGCCGAGCCACGTGACCGGGTCGTTCGCGTGCTGCAGGTAGGCGACTCGCGGTGCCTGCCAGTCGGGCCCGAGCGCGTGGAAGTCGCCGGGCGTCGAGAGCCATCGCACCTCCGCACCGCCGTCGACGACGGGCAGCCACTGCGGGCTCCCGGCGTCGCGGCCCTCGGTGAGGGTGCGCCACATGGTCGAGCCGTTCGGGCTGCCGACGAGGAGGGCTCCCTCGGTACGCGCACGCAGTTCGTCGAGGTCGTCGAACGCCTCCTGGGTGCCGTGCGCGCCGAGGCTCAGCCCGTAGACCACGAGCTGCGGGCGGGTCTCCTCGGGCAGGGTGTCCCACTTCGCCCGAACGGCGTCGAAGAGGGCGACGGATGACGCGACCGGCGCGTCGGGGTCGAACACGAACGACACCCAGCTCGGCGTGTACGCGTACTGCATCGAGACGATCGCGGTGTCGCCGCCGTGCAGGTACTCGACGGCGTCGACGGCCTGCGGTTCGAGCCACCCCGACCCGGTGGTCGTCGCGACGACGAGCACCTCGCGGTCGAACGCCCCGGTGCGTTCGAGCTCGCGAACGGCGATCGCGGCGCGCTCCTCGACGGTGGGGGCGTTCGCCTGGCCGACGTAGACCCGCACCGGGTCGAGGGCGGGGCGCCCCGTGAGCTCCTCGATGTCGGCCGCCGTCGGGCCGCCGCCGAGGAACGCGGTGCCGTGCCGGCCGACCACGTCCCACTCGACCTCGGAGTCAGGGCCGGCCGAGCGGAAGGCGCTCATCGGCTCGGTGACCCACGGAGCCGCCGGGCCGTTGTTGGCGAGGTAGAGCCGATCGAGGCCGAACATCACGACCGAGACCAGTGCGACGGTCGAACCGACGACGATCGCCGTCGTGGCCGTCGCGCCCCACCCGCGCCCGAGCCGGGCCGACAGGCGCCGGCCGAGCCGACGCACGGCCCGGGCGAGCGCGATGCCGAGGAGCACGACGGGAACGAAGCCGACGATGAAGACCAGGGCGTCGAAGCCGTCGATCTCGGGCAGCTCGACGGTCCGGCGCACCTCGTTCTGCCAGCCGACCGACGCGAAGCCGAGCACGATCGCGAGCAGCACGGCGACGCCCGCGTAGACCCACCAGCCGATGCGGCGCTGCGACGCGGTCGGGCGCCAGCGCGCGAATCGGCGCACGAGCCACCATGCGCCCGCACCGACGCCGTAGCCGATGAGGAACGCGAGCGCGGTGATGACGCCCTGGAACAGCGCCGGGCGCGGCAGCAGCGACGGGGTCATCGAGAGCGCGGCGGCGAGCAGGCCGACGAGGGCGCCTCCCGGGTCGAGCCGCCACCAGTGAGCCTTCACGCCCGCCCTCCCCACCGCCGCCGGAGCGGCGACGTCACCGCATCATGGCACGGCACCCGGTGCCGAACGCGGCGACGCGGCCCGTCACGGGACCGTGTCGCCACGCCGATTCAGGCGGAGGCGTCGGCGAGGGCCGCGAGCTCCGCCGGGGTCAGCTCGAGCCGGATCGACGCGAGCAGGTCGCCGAGCTGCTCGACGCTGCGGGCGCTCGCGATGGGCGCCACGACGCTCGGCTGCTGCCGGAGCCATGCGAGCGACACCGCGGCCACGGAGGCCGCGTGGGCCGCCGCGATCTCGTCGAGCGCCGCGAGCACCCGGTTCCCACGCTCGCCGAGGTACGGCGCCGCACCGCCGGCGCGCACGCTCGCGCCCTCGGCGGTGACGTCGGCCTCCGTGCGGTACTTGCCCGCGAGGAAGCCCTTCGCGAGCGAGAAGTACGGGAAGACCGCGAGCCCCTCGCGCTCGGCGCGCTCGCGCAGCCCGTTCGTCTCGAAGTCGCGCTCGACGAGGTTGTAGTGCGGCTGCAGGGCGACCGCCCGGTGGAAGCCGTGCTCCTCGGTCACCCGGAACCACTCGTCGATGCGCTCGGGCGAGTAGTTCGAGATGCCGATCGCGCGCACCTTGCCGGCGTCGACCAGTTCGGAGAACGCCCCGACCGTCTCCGCGAGCGGCGTCTCGGCATCGTCGAAGTGGGCGTAGTAGAGGTCGATGACGTCGGTGCCGAGACGCTGGAGCGAGGCATCCGCCGCCGCATGGATGTTGGCCGCCGCGAGGCCCGTGAACTCGGGGTGCGTGCTCACCTTCGTCGCGATGACGACGTCGTCGCGCGCGCCGCGCGACGCGATCCACTCGCCGATGAGGCGCTCGCTGTCGCCGCCCGTGTTGCCGGGCACCCAGGCCGAGTAGCCGTCGGCGGTGTCGAGGAAGTCGCCGCCTCCGGCGGTGAACGCGTCGAGCACGGCGAACGTCGCGTCGCGGTCGGCGGTCCAGCCGAAGACGTTCGTGCCGAGCGAGAGCGGGGCGATCTCGAGGTCGGAGGCGCCGATGCGGGCGCGTGCGGCGGCGGTGGCGGTCTCGGTCATCTGTGCTCCAGTCGGGTCGATCGTCAGGGTCGGCGCCGGCGACGCGAGTCCCTCCGGCAGTGACCACAACGACGCGCGGAGGCCGGTATTCCCGTGTTTCCCCGCGTGACGCCGGGTCGGCCGGAGCCGCCGGCGCACCGACTCCCGGGTTCGCACAGCTCGGCGGCGTAGCATCGGAGGCACACCCTCGATGGAAGGTCTCCATGCCCATCTCGGCAGAACCCCGCGTGGCCCTGTACTTCGACTTCGACAACATCGTCATCTCGCGCTACGACCAGTTGCACGGCGATTTCGCGTACCGCAAGGACACCTCGCGCTCGAAGGCGCCGTCCGCCGGCACGAAGACCGCCGAGAAGCTGCGGGAGGCGACGGTCGACATCGACGCCGTGCTCGACTTCGCCGCGACGTTCGGCACGATCGCGATCGCCCGCGCCTACGCCGACTGGTCGACGCCGGTGAACGCGAGCTATCGCGGCCAGCTCATCGACCGCGCGGTCGACCTCGTGCAGCTGTTCCCGCTCTCGGCGACGAAGAACGGCGCCGACATCCGGCTCGCGGTCGACGCGGTGGAGGACATGTTCCGCATCGACGACCTCTCGCACATCGTGATCGTCGCCGGCGACTCCGACTACGTCGCGCTCGCGCAGAAGGCGAAGCGGCTCGGCCGCTACGTCGTCGGCATCGGCGTCGCGGGCGGCACGAGCCGCGCGCTGACGGCGGCGGTCGACGAGTTCGCCGACTACGACGCGCTGCTCGCGACCGATGCCGAGGTGGGCGACGACGCCGATGAGGCGGCGGCGACCGCCCCCGCGGAGCCCGCGCCGAACCGGCGCCGCCGGGCGTCGACGAAGACGGTGGATGCCGCGGCCGACGAAGCGCCCGAGGCATCCGGCCGTGCCCGTGGTTCGCGGCGCGCGAAGAGCGAACCCGTCGAGGCCGACGAGCCCGCCGAGCCGGCCGCGCCGGTCGAGCGCCTCTCGCCGCGGGTGCTGCAGTTCGTGGCACCGGGCGATCCCGTGCCCGACGAGGTCGGCAGCAGCCCGCGCAACCCGGGGCGCCTGCTGCAGAAGGCGATCGAGCTGCTGCACGCGAAGAACGACGAGGAGTGGCAGTCGTCGAGCGCGGTGAAGAACCAGATGATGCGCATGGACCCGTCGTTCCAGGAGCGGCGCCTCGGATTCGCCTCGTTCACGGAGTTCCTGAAGTCGCGCGGCGGCGTCGTCGAACTCGACGAGACGGGTCGGGGGCGCGTCCGGATCCGGCCGAAGAAGGACTGACTCCGGCGCTCGCGACGCCGGCCATCACGAAGAAGGGGATCGAGATGAAGGCACTGCAGTACCGCAGCATCGGGCAGGAGCCCGAGGTGGTCGAGATCGACACGCCCGAGCCGGGCCCGGGCGAGGTGCGCATCCGCGTGACCGCGGCCGGCGCGTGCCACTCCGACAGCTTCATCATGGGGCTGAACGAGGAGCAGTACATCTACGGCCTGCCGCTCACCCTGGGCCACGAGGGCGCGGGCGTCGTCGACAAGCTCGGCGACGGCGTCACGGGCGTCGAGGTGGGCGAGGCCGTCGCGGTGTACGGGCCGTGGGGCTGCGGGCGCTGCGCGCAGTGCGCGCAGGGCAAGGAGAACTACTGCGAGCGGGCCGCCGAGCTCGAGATCCGTCCGCCCGGACTCGGTGCGCCGGGTGCGATGGCCGAGTACCTCGTCGTGCCCGACGCCCGGTTCCTGCTGCCGCTCGGCGACCTCGACCCGGTCGAGCACGTCGCCCTCACCGACGCCGGGCTCACGCCGTACCACGCGATCAAGATGTCGCTGCCGAAGCTCGTGCCGGGCTCGACCGCCGTCGTGATCGGCGCCGGCGGACTCGGGCACGTCGCGATCCAGATCCTGCGCGCGCTCACGCCCGCGACGGTGATCGCGCTCGACGTCAGCCAGGACAAGCTGCGGCTCGCGACCGAGGTCGGGGCCCACCACGTGTTCCCCTCCGACGCCGACTCGGCGACCCGGGTCAAAGAGCTGACGGGCGGAAGGGGCGCGGCGGCGGTGTTCGACTTCGTGGCGATCCAGCCGACGCTCGACGCGGGCCACGCGATGCTCGCCGTCGAGGGCGATCAGGTCATCGTCGGCGTCGGCGCGGGCATGCTGCCGGCCGGCATGCTGATGACCCCGTACGACGCGACGGTGCGCTCGCCCTACTGGGGCTCGCGCGCCGAGCTCTTCGAGGTGCTCGACCTCGCGCGAGCGGGCCTCGTGAAGATCGAGACCGAGCGCTTCACGCTCGACGAGGCACCCGAGGCGTACCGCCGCCTGCACGACGGCACCCTGCGCGGGCGTGCGGTCGTCGTGCCCTGACGGGCGACGCGCAGCTTCGACGGATGCCCCGGGGTCGCCCCCGGGGCATCCGTCATGTGGTCTGACCACATCTGCTACCCTGTGGTCAGACCACAGCGGCAGCCAATGGGCGACCGCAGAACGCGAAGGGGCGAGAGCATGAGCGAGACGCGCGCCTGGCGCACCGTGCTCGAGCACATCGAGACGCGACTTCTCGACGGCGCCCTGCGCCCCGGCGACCGCCTGCCCGGCGAACGCGCCCTCTCGGCCGAGCTCGGCGTCGGCCGCTCGAGCGTGCGCGAGGCGCTGCGGGTGCTCGAGGTGCTCGGCCTCATCCGCACCCAGGCGGGCTCCGGCCCGAACGCGGGCGCCGTCATCATCGCGACGCCCGGCGGCGGCATGAGCGCCCTCATGCGGCTGCAGGTCGCGGCGAGCGGGTTCCCGGTCGCCGACATCGTGCGCACCCGCCTCATCCTCGAGAGCGCGGTCGCGGGAGAGCTCGCCGAACGGCTCGGCGGCGAGGCATCCGACCCGATCGATCTCGGCGCGGCCGACCGCCTGCTCGACGCGATGGACTCGCCCGTCCTCACCGCCGCCGAGTTCCTCGCGCTCGACGCCGAGTTCCACCTCGCCCTGGCCGAGGCCTCAGGCAACCAGGTGATCACCGCCACCATGGCCGGGCTCCGCAGCGGCATCGAGGGCTACGCCCTCGAGGGCCTCGCGCACCTCGACGACTGGCAGGCGACCTCGCAACGGCTCCGCGGCGAGCATCGCGGCATCGTCGCCGCGATCAGGGCGGCGGATGCCTCTTCGGCACGCGCCCGCACCCACGACCACATCTCGGGGTACTACGCCGAGACCTTCATCCACCACCACTGACACCCCCAGCACGAGAGGCAGCACCACGATGGTCCAGCGCCAGTTCCCGAACCCGAAAGAGCTCGCCGAGCTCATGCGCTTCAAGAAGCCGACGCTCGACGCGAAGCGGCGCCGGCTCGACGCCGCACTGACGATCGCCGACCTCCGCACGATCGCGAAGCGCCGCACGCCGAAGGCGCCGTTCGACTACACCGACGGCGCCGCCGAGGGCGAGCTCTCGCTCGCGCGCGCCCGCCAGGCCTTCGAGGACATCGAGTTCCACCCCGGCATCCTCCGCAACGTGCCCGAGGTCGACACGAGCCGCGAGGTGCTCGGCGGGCCCACGGCGCTGCCCTTCGGCATCGCGCCCACGGGCTTCACCCGCATGATGCAGACCGAGGGCGAGGTCGCCGGTGCCGGAGCTGCGGGCGCCGCGGGCGTCCCCTTCACACTCTCGACGATGGGCACCACCTCGATCGAGGACGTGAAGGCGGCGAACCCGAACGGCCGCAACTGGTTCCAGCTCTACGTGATGCGCGACCGCGAGCGCTCGTACGAGCTCGTGCACCGCGCGGCGGCCGCGGGGTTCGACACGCTCTTCTTCACGGTCGACACCCCCGTCGCGGGCGCTCGCCTGCGCGACACCCGCAACGGTTTCTCGATCCCGCCGCAGCTCACCCCCGGCACGGTCCTCAACGCCCTCCCCCGCCCGGCCTGGTGGGTCGACTTCCTGACCACGCCGAAGCTCGAGTTCGCCTCGCTGCAGTCGACGGGCGGCACGGTCGGCGAACTCATCGACGGCATGTTCGACCCGACGATCGGCTGGAACGACCTCGACACGATCCGGGCGATGTGGCCGGGCAAGATCGTCGTGAAGGGCGTGCAGACGCTCGCCGACGCGAAGGAGCTCGCGAACCGCGGCGTCGACGGCATCGTGCTCTCGAACCACGGCGGTCGCCAGCTCGACCGCGCGCCCATCCCCTTCCACCTGCTGCCCGAGGTGGCGCGCGAGGTCGGCGACGACCTCGAGGTGCACCTCGACACCGGGATCATGTCGGGTGCCGACATCGTCGCCTCGGTCGCGCTCGGCGCCCGCTTCACGCTCATCGGCCGCGCGTACCTCTACGGCCTGATGGCCGGTGGCCGTGAGGGCGTCGACAAGGCCATCGAGATCCTCTCGAAGCAGGTCGTGCGCACCATGAAGCTGCTCGAGGTGCAGACGCTCGACGAGCTCGGCCCCCAGCACGTCACCCAGCTCGCCCGGCTCACGCCGATCGCGCGCCCGGTGCAGGATGCCGCGGCCCAGGCCGCCTCGGCTGCACCGACGACGGTTCGCGCCCCGCGCGCGGCGGCCAAACCGGCCGCCGCCAAGCCGACTGCGACGAAGACCGCCGCAGCGAAGCCCGCCGCCGCGAAGACCTCGTCGAAGCCGACCGCGAAGCCCCGTACCGGCGCCAAGAGCTGAGCCAGAGGCGGCCGGCCCGCTGGGCCGGACGTCGCTCAATCTCGGCGGGCGTACTCGCCGAGCGTCACCCCCGATTCGAACGCGCGCGACTCGACGGCCTCGAACGCGCGAGCTGCATACTCGCGCGGCCCGAACAGCGGAACGCCCGCTCCGAAGAGCACGGGGTAGCGCTTGATCACGAGGCGGTCGATCTCGTCGGCGAGCGCGGAGGCGAGCGCCCCGCCGCCGCAGAGCCAGATGGAACTCCCCTCCTCCGCCTTGAGCTCGCGCACGAACTCGACGGGGTCGCGATCGGTCACCTCGACGCCCTCGACCCGTTCGGCCGAGGCCGCGTGCTCGCGGGAGAACACGACCTGCCGGAGGTGCCGGTACGGGCTCGTGATGCCGTACGGCAGGCCGACGGCGTAGGTGTTCCACCCCATGAGCACGGTGTCGAACATGCGCCCGTCGGCCTCGACCCCGAAGGCCTCCGCGACGTGCGTCGCCACGGTGTCGGAGTACCGCTCGTTGATCGCGGTCATGTGGTCGCCCTCGACGGCGAACGCATCGTACTCGCCGTTGGGTCCGGCGATGAAGCCGTCGAGGCTGACGGCCACGTAGTACACGAGTTCTCGCATCATCTTCCTATCCACTACTGATGTCGTGGTTGCGAAACTACTACAGGTGTCGTGATCTTGTCTAGACTCGGGGCATGGCCCGAAACGACGACCGCCGCCGACTGCTCGCCGACGCCGGGCTGGCCGTGCTCGCCCGCGAGGGCGCCCGCGGGCTCACCCACCGCGCGGTCGACGACGAGGCCGGTGTGCCGACGGGCACGACCTCGAACTACTTCCGCACCCGCGACGCCCTCATCGCGGGCCTCGTCGCGCGCATCGGCGAACGGCTCATGCCGACCGACGCCGACCTCGCGCACCGTGCCGCGCAGCCGCCGAGCCGTGCCCTCTTCGCGGACTACGTGCGCGACATCGTCCGACGGCTCGGCGAGCACCCCGATGTGACGCTCGCGCTCTTCGAACTCCGCCTCGAGGGCGCCCGCCGCCCCGAGGTCGCGGCGATGCTCGCCGAATGGCAGCGGGCCGGCTTCGCGGCCGACGTCGAGTTCAACCGCTCGGCGGGCCTGCCGGGCGAGGCGCGCGAGATCGCGCTCTTCCACTACGCCATCGACGGCCTCATGCTCGACCGGCTGACGACGCCGATCGACCCGGGCACGACGACCGACGAGGTCATCGACGATCTCGTCGCGGGGCTGCTGCCCGACGGCTGACCCGCTCGCCCGCAGTCGGCGCGTCGGTGTCGTCCGGAACGACGATCACCTGGCCGATCGTGAGCGCGGCGACCTTCTTCGCCATCTTCCGCGCCTGATCCGCCTGCTTGCGCCGGCGCTTCACGAGCTCGGCACGGGCCTTCGCCCGCACCGCGGCATCGGCGCCGACGAGGCGCTTCCGGTCACCCCGGCCCGACGTCGCTCCCGCAGCCGATCGCGGCCCGAACCGGATCGACGCCCGGTCGAGTCGCGCGGCCGCACGCTCGGCCCGTCTCGCGGCGAGACCCGGGGCCTCGCGCCGCGCTGCTTCGGCCGCGGTCATCTCGGCTTCCGCGAACCTCACCGCGGCCTCGAGCCGCGACCGCGACCGCGTGCCCGCGGGCGAGCGCTTCGCCATGCGCCGCACCTCGGCCTCGACCACCCGCGCCGAGTCGATCGCCTGCTTCGCCTCCCTGCGCTCCCGCCTCATGCCTGCATCCCTCCGTGTCCCTGACACCTCCGGTCTACGTCACGCGAGTGCATCCGACAAGGGGTTGCGGGAGCCGGGCGGCTTCGTTCGCCGGCTCGAGGCGCGCTCATCGACGGGTCCCGGCACGAACCGCCGCGTCCCGCTGATGCGTCGGGGACCCGGGCGACGAGGGGCTCACGCCGGCCTTCCCCTTCGCGCGCGACGACGAGCGATAGCGCACGAACCAGACGAGCATGAGCGCCGAGGCGAGGAGGTAGAACGTGTGCAGGAACCAGATCGGCCCGAAGGGCATGCTCAGCACGTAGACCGTGTACAGCGCGTTGCCGGCGTTCGTGATCACGAGGTTGCCGACGCTGTACGAGGACAGGTCCTTCGTGCGCACGGCCTTCACCAGCATGGGCAGGTAGCTCATGGCGAAGAGGCCGGTCGAGATCGCGCCGGCGACGACGGCGACGTTCATGCGCTGAACGCTACGAGCGCGAGGGATGCCCCGCATCGGGACTGGCCCGCGCACTCGAACGCCGCGCGGACCCGATCGGGTCGGTGAGGCCCCCGACCCCGGTCTGCGGGACTCCGTCACTGATACCACTGACGGATCAGTGACGGAGTCCCGCACCGGCGAGACGCGCCCCTCGGGGATCGCCCGCTACCGGGCCTCGGCCGCCCCCGCATTCGCCGCGGCGATGAGCTGCTCGATCTGCTCGTACGAGACGGGGATGCCGGGGAAGCCGACGAGCCGCCCGATCGGGAACGACGCCATCATCTTCTGCATGCCCTCGTCGGTGAACACGTCGGTGTCGGCCATGCCGCCGGCGAGCGAGGCGAGCGCCGCCGCGGCCGCGGGGCCGGCGATCGGGTCGGCCATGACGTCGGCGATCGACGACTCCATCGAGAGCGGCAGGCGCACGGCGTCGCCCTCGACCGCAACGGTCGTCGCGAGGCGGAGGTCGCGGCTGGACGCCCCGACCTCGACCGCGAGCTCGCCGCCCTCGACGACCCAGCGGTCGACACGGATGTCCCAGTACGCGAGGTCCTCGCGGCGCACCCGCACCTCGACCTCGCGCGACTCGCCGGCGGAGAGCTCGACCGAGGCGAACCCGGCGAGCGCGCGGCGCGCCCGCTGCACCGACGACCCGGGGAGGCCGGTGTAGACCTGCACGACCTCGCGCCCGTCGCGCGAGCCGGTGTTCTCGACGGTCACGCGCACGGCGAGCCCCGCGGCATCCTGTTCGACCGAGAGCCCCGAGTACGCGAACGTCGTGTACGAGAGGCCGTGGCCGAAGGGGTACCGCACGGCCGCGTCGCGGGCGTCGTACCAGCGGTAGCCGACGAAGAGTCCCTCGCCGTAGCGCACGTGCCCGAACTCGCCGGGGAAGTCGAGGAACGCCGGGGTGTCCTCGAGGCGCAGCGGGATGGTCTCGGCGAGCCGACCCGAGGGGTTCACGACGCCGTAGAGCACGTCGGCGATGCCGCTGCCGCCGGCCTGGCCGCCGAGCCAGCCCTCGACGATCGCGGGCACCTCTCCCGCGAACGGCAGTTCGACGACGCCGCCGTTGGCGAGCACGACGACCGTGTTCGGGTTCGCCGCGCGCACGGCCTCGACGAGCGCGAGCTGGCTCGCGGGCAGCCGCAGGTGCTCGCGGTCGAAGCCCTCCGACTCGGCCGCGGCCGGCAGACCGAGGAAGAGCACGGCGACGTCGGCCGCGGCCGCGGCGGCCGCCGCCTCCTCGACGAGGGCGGATGCCTCGGCGGCGTCGCCGCTCTCGTCGATCGTGAAGCCCGGTGCGAACACGACGCCGGCGCCGGCCTGCTCCTCGATCGCCGCGAGCGCGGTGTCGAGGCGGGTCGGGTTGATGAGCGACGAACCTGCGCCCTGGTAGCGCGGGGTGCGCGCGAACTCGCCGATCACGGCGACGTTCTGCGCGGGGGCGAGCGGCAGCAGGCCGCCCTCGTTGCGCAGCAGCACGGCGCCGCGGGCGGCGGCCTCGCGGGCGAGGGCGTGGTGGGCGTCGACGTCGTAGCCCGCGTCGGCCGACGCGCCGGCGACGGCCTTCTGCGCGAGCTCGACGGCACGGCGCACCGCGAGATCGAGCGCGGCCTCGTCGAGTCGGCCGTCGCGCACGGCGGCGACGAGCTGCGCGTCGGTGCGACCGTCGGAGGCGGGCATCTCGAGGTCGAGCCCGGCGGGCACACCCTCGACGCGGTCGTTCACGGCGCCCCAGTCGCTGACGACGAGGCCCTCGAAGCCCCACTCGTCGCGCAGCACGCTCGTGAGCAGCCACGGGTCCTCGCTCGTGTACACCCCGTTGAGCCGGTTGTACGAGCACATGACCGTCCACGGCTGCGCGTCCTCGACGACGCGCTGGAAGCCGCGCAGGTAGATCTCGCGCAGCGGCCGCGGGTCGACGTCGCTCGACGCGCGCATGCGGTCGTGCTCCTGGTTGTTCGCGGCGAAGTGCTTGAGCGAGGCGCCGACGCCCTGCGACTGCAGGCCGTTGACGAGCGCCGCGCCGAGCACGCCCGAGACGAGGGGGTCCTCCGAGAGGTACTCGAAGTTGCGGCCGCACAGCGGCGAGCGCTTGATGTTGATGCCGGGGCCGAGCAGCACCCCGACGCCCTCGGCGCGCGCCTCCTCGCCGAGGGCGCGGCCGACGCGCTCGAGCAGCTCGGGGTCGAAGGTCGAGCCGAGCGCGACCGCGGGCGGGAAGCACGTGGCCGGCACGCTGTCGCCGATGCCGAGGTGGTCGGCGCTGCCGCGCTGCAGGCGCACGCCGTGGGGGCCGTCCGTCAGCACGATCGACGGAACGCCCGCGCGCTCGACGGCCTTCGTCGTCCAGAAGCTCGCGCCGCTCGTGAGCGACGCCTTCTCGTCGAGGGTGAGCTCGGCCACGATCTCGGCCGCGTCGCGCTCGGCGAAGCCGGCGGTCGGGTCGGTCTGCAGGGTGTCGGTCATGCTGCTCCTTCGTTCGCCGGCGCCGCGATCGCGCGCCGGAAGAGTGGTTTTCCGTAGTCCTTCTGGAGCAGGGTCGCGAACGCCCACCAGATGATGAGCGTCGCGGAGGCCCCGCCGATGATGCCGAACAGCGCATCCGAGAGCCAGTGCGCGTTGATGAGGGTGCGCTGCCAGATCATGCCGACCACGAGCAGTGCTCCGACGATCCACCAGACGAGGCGCTTGGCCGGCGGCAGCAGCGCGGCGACCGCCACGACGAGGATGCCGGTGCTCACCGCGTGCCCGGAGGGGAACGATCCGTGGTCGACCTGGAACAGCGGGCCGAAGAGCCCTGCGGCGACGTCGTCGGCCGGTCGCGGCCGGTCGACGAGGTTCTTCGTGAGCTGCGAGACGCCGAAGTTGCCGACGAGCTCGGCCGTGAGGAAGAACAGCGCCGAGCGCCAGCGGCGGATGACGAACAGCCACGCCGGGATGAGCAGCATGGTGAGCACGGCACCTGGGATCTGGCCCAGGTGCTGGAAGAGCATCGGCAGCGCCCAGGTCTCGCCGCCCGTGCCGGGTGCGAGGCCGACGAACGCTCGCCAGGCGTCGTCGAGGGGCTGAGTGAAGGGCGCCTCGACGTTCTGCGCGACCGCGAACCCGAAGGCGATGAAGGCGGCCAGCCCGACCAGGCCGGCGACGAGCAGCGCGCGCGGCCGCGTCGGGCGGGCGGATACCTCTCCGGCATCGCCGGCATCGGCTCCGCGCGGCTCGGACGACGACGAGACCGTGGCGCTCGTGGCATCCGTCATCACTTCACCGCCTTGATCGGCCAGACGGCGAAGGCGCCGAGCACCGAGAGCACGATGCCCACCGGGAAGAGCCCGGCGTAGCCGAAGGTCAGCACGATCCCGCCGGCGACGGCGGGGGCCAGCGTCTGCGGCAGGGTCGCGGCGATGTTCACGACGCCGAGGTCCTTCGCGAACGACTTCGCCGAGGGCAGCACCTCGCTCATCAGCGCCGTGTCGACGGCCTGGAACATGCCGAAGCCGAGACCGGCGATGAAGGTCATGATCATCCACGCGGTGAGGTCGGGCCAGACCCACGGCACGACGAGCGCGAGTCCCGTGACGATCGAGGAGGCGAAGACGAAGGGCTTGCGGCGCCCGAACCGGTCGGAGAGCGGTCCGGAGGCGACCGTCGCGATGAGGATGCCGGTGAGGCTGATGAGGCCGAGCATCGGGATGACCTCGCCCGGGTTCTCGATGCCGAAGTAGTCGGTGAGCAGGAAGAACTGGTAGCCGGTCACCGCGAAGTAGCCGGTGTAGAGCAGCAGCCGA
This sequence comes from Agromyces sp. NPDC057679, assembly GCF_042799635.1. Lineage (NCBI taxonomy): Bacteria > Bacillati > Actinomycetota > Actinomycetes > Micrococcales > Microbacteriaceae > Agromyces > Agromyces sp. NPDC057679. The sequence continues at coordinate 1,412,227 of NZ_JBHVIK010000001.1, forward strand.
CCGGTGAAGGCCCAGAAGAAGTCGGGGTGCTTGACGGGGTTCACCCAGAAGGTGCGCAGGAAGTCGGCGAGCTTGAACGGCTCGGGCACGACGTCCGTCGAGGAGTAGTCGGGGTTGAACACGACGAAGAGCGTCAGGATGACGAGCGAGAACACGGCGAACGTGACGTACCCCGCGGCGATCGAGCCGAGGAAGAGCGAGCCGACGATCTGACCGCCGAGGGCGCCGACCATGAGGCCGATGCCCGACAGGGCGGCGAACGTGCCGCGGCGGTTGAGCGGAACCCGGTCGGGCATGACCGCGCTGAGCGGTCCCTGCGCGAAGTTGTAGGTGATCTGCACCAGGGTCCAGGCGATCACGACGCCGACGAGCGAGTCGGCGAAGGCGAGGCCGACGAGCGCGAGACCGCCCGCGAGCGAGCCGATGAAGATCCACGGGGCGCGGCGGCCGAAGCGCGAGCGGGTCCGGTCGGAGATCTGGCCCGCGACGGGCTGCGCGAGCATCGAGAAGAACGAGCCGATGGTCGTCACGATCAGGAGGTTGGTGACCTTGTCGGCCTCGCCGAACTGGGCGGTGATCTGCGCCGGCAGCAGGATGCCCGGCACGGCGCCCCAGATCATGAAGATGCCGAGGTTCGCGGGGATGATCCAGCCGAGGAGACGGCGAACGCCCTTGATCGGGGCGGGCGGGTCCTCGTTGCCCGCGGCGTCCTCGAAGAAGGCCGCGGCCTCGTCGAGATCGTCTGGGCGGAGGTCGGTGACGGGTTCGGGGGTGGACGCCGTTGTCATCTGGGGGATCCTTCTCGATGCGGCCTCGCCGATGAGACCGAGTGCGAAAACCATACGTCACTCGGTTTTAGTTGGCAAGCGACTACCATTCAGGTATGGCACGACGGGGTTCGTACGCGAAGGGCATCGCCAAGCGGGAGGAGATCCTCACCGCGGCGCTCGAGGTGATCGCCCGCAACGGCTACGGCCGCGCCTCGGTGCGCGAGCTCGCCGACGCCGTCGGACTCAGCCAGGCGGGCCTCCTGCACTACTTCTCCTCGAAGGAGGAGCTGTTCGCCGAGATCCTGCGCAAGCGCGACGAGGTCGACCGCGAGACGATCGCGGCGGCCGACGCCGACAACGAGCTGAGCATGCTCGACGGATTCGTGCAGGTCATCCGCCACAACGTCGACGTCCCCGGGCTCGTGCAGCTCTACGCGCGGCTGTCGACCGAGGCGACCGAGCCCGAGCACGCCGCCCGCCCGTTCTTCGACGAGCGCTTCCGCGCGTTCCGCGAGATGGCCGCCGAGGGCATCCGAGAGAGCCAGCGCGAGGGCGGCCTGCCCGCCGACCTCGATCCCGACCGGGTGGCGACCATGCTGCTGGCCCTCGCCGACGGGCTGCAGACCCAGTGGCTGATGGACCCGTCGATCGACATGGCCGCCCACATCGAGGACTTCATCCGCATCCTCAGCCGCCCCGCCGCGCCATGACCTCGCTCGCGAGCGCCGACATCCGCCGGCACAACCTCGCGCTCGTCGCGACGCGGCTCGCCGAGGTCGGCACCGCCTCGCGCAGCGATCTGGCGGATGCCACGGGGCTCGCCCGCGGCTCGGTGACGGCGCTCGTTCGCCAGCTCGAGGCCGACGGGCTCGTGCGCGAGACGGCGCTCGTCGCCGCGGAGGGCAAGGGTCGGCCGCGCACCATGCTCGAGCTCTCGGGCGACCACCTCGCGATCCTCACGCTCCTCATCGACGCCGACCACGCGAGCGCGGTGGCCTCGACGCTCGGCGGCGAGCGGCTGACCCGAGTCGAACGACGGCACGGGCGACCCATGGGCGACCCCGCCCGAGTGCTCGACATCGCGGCCGAGGCGTTCGACGCCGCGCTCGGCGAGCTCGGCGATCGCGAGGTCGCCGACGCCTCCGTCGTGGTGTGGGCACCGGTCGGCGGCGACCCCGCGGTCGTGCTCGCCGACACCGACCTCGGCTGGGGCACGGTCGACCTCGTCGCCCTCCTCGCCGACCGCTCGCCCCGGTTCGCCGCGCTCGCCTCCGCGGGGCGCGTGCGGCTCCTCGCCGACACCCAGGTCGCGGCCCTCGCCGAGCACGCCGCCGCGGGGCGACCGAGCGAGCTCGTCTACCTCAAGAGCGACTCGGGCATCGGCGGCGCGGTCGTCGTCGACGGGACGCCCGTCGACGGCAGCCATCACCTGGCCGGCGCGCTCGGGCACCTGCCCGTCGTTCCGGGCGGGGTGCGCTGCGAGTGCGGCCAGCACGGATGCCTCGTCACCGTCGCCGGCCCCGACGTGCTGCTCGAGCGGGCCGGCCTCGCCGAGCTCGCCCGCGACGAGGGCCTCACCGTCGCGCTCGACGAGTTCGTGCGCCGCATCCGAGCGGGCGAGCCCGCGGCCGTCGACGCCTGGGACGCGGGAGCCGCCGAGCTCGCCCGCACGCTCCAGATCGTGACGCTGACGGTCGACCCCGCGATCATCGTCGTCGGCGGCTACCTCGCCGCGCTCGCCGACGACCTCGGCGAGCGGCTCGCGAAGATCCAGCCCGGTCTCGAGGGCGCGTTCCTCACCGCCCCGCAGGTCGTCGGAAGCCGGCTCGGGCGCGACGCCGCGCTCCTCGGCGCCGAGCAGACCGCCGTCGCGCGCCTCCTCGCGGACCCCGCAGCCCTCTCCCCCGCCTGAGGTCGAACCGAGGGGCGCACCGGCGCACCTTCGCGCCCGCGTATCCACATAGTTCACGACTTGAATTTTTAGGCTCCTCGCGTCACACTGAAGCCGAATGCCACTCGGGATTCAACCCGAGTCCCCCCGAAGCCCACGGACGTCTCGACGATGAGGAGCCCACATGTCCCTGCAGCCGCCCCTGCCCGACCCCACGACGGAGCTCGCCCCGACGGGCGCCATCTCGGCCACCGAACCCGTCCCGGGCGACCCGCCGCAGAGCCCCCCGCCGACGAAGCGCACCCTGCCCGGCATCCTGGGCGTCGCCCTCGCGCTGTTCGCCACCTACGCGGGCCTCATCGCCATCCTGCTGCCGATCCAGGTCGCCCTCATCGACGAGGCGAACAAGGTCGCCAACCTCGCGATCATCATGACGACCTCGTTCGTCTTCACGCTCTTCGCACAGCCGATCGTCGGCGCGATCAGCGACCGCACCCGCTCCCGCTTCGGCCGGCGGGCGCCCTGGATGGTCGGCGGCGCCCTCATCGGCGGCGTGCTGCTCTTCGGCATGGGCTTCCTCGACTCGATCCTCTGGCTCACGGTCTTCTGGGTGCTCATCCAGGTCTCGCTCAACGCCCTGCAGGGCCCGCTGTCGGCGATCACGCCCGACCGCTTCCCCCGCGACCGGCGCGGCGTCGCGAGCGCGATGTTCGGCCTCGGCATGCAGATCGGCGCGACGCTGGGCATCATCCTCGCCGGCCAGTTCGCCACGAACTTCGGCGTCGGCTACTCGGTCTTCGGCGTCATCGTGATCGTCGTGACGGTCGCCTACGTCGTCATCGACCGCGACTGGTCGTCGAAGGAGGCGACGGTCGCACCGTGGAGCTGGAAGCAGTTCTTCGGCGGCTTCTGGATCAACCCGAAGCAGCACCCCGACTTCGCCTGGGCGTTCTCGGCACGGTTCCTGTTCATGCTCGGCTATTTCGTCGTCTCGGCGTACGGGCTCTACATCCTCACCGACTACATCGGCATGGAGCTCACCGAGGCCGCCGGAGCGCAGGTCACCCTGACGCTCGCCGGACTCGTGCCCACCCTCGTCGCCGTCGCGATCTCGGGCTGGTGGAGCGACAGGATCGGCCGCCGCAAGGTGTTCATCTACGCCTCGTCGGCGATCATGGTCGCGAGCCTCGCGTTCCCGTTGATCATGCCGAACATGACGGGCATGCTCATCATGAACATCATCATCGGCTTCGGATTCGGGTTCTACATGTCGGTCGACACCGCACTCATGACCGAGGTGCTGCCCGGCGGCGGCAAGGACGCCGGCAAGGACCTCGGCATCCTGAACATCGCCACCAACATCCCCCAGGCCATGAGCGCGGCCGTCGCCGGCGTCATCATCAGCGCCCTCGGCGGCTACCCCATGCTGTTCGTGTTCGCCATGGTCTTCGTCGTGATCGCGGCCGTCGCGGTCGCCCCCATCAAGAGCGTGCGTTAGGAGTTCCATATGTCGCACACCCCCGCCCAGCCCGACACGAGCACCGAGACGGATGCCTCGGCGGCATCCCCGTTCGTCGAGGTCGACACGCACGCCGGCCGCGTCCGCGGCCAGTGGCGCCCGACCACCCGCCACGCGGGCGACGCGAGCGGAGGCCGCGGCGCCGAACGGTCGGCGGCATTCCTCGGCCTCCCCTTCGCCGAGGCGCCGGTCGGCGAGCTCCGCTTCGCGGCGCCCGTGCCGAAGGCCCCGTGGGCGGGGGTGCGCGACGCCCTCGAGTTCGCGCCGACCGCGCAGCGCGGCGACCCCGGCGTGACGCTCATCCCCGAGCCGAGCATCGAGGGCGACTCGACCCTCAACGTGAACGTGTTCACGCCGTCGCCCGAGCGCCCCGCCGACGGCGCCGAGGGCCTCCCCGTGCTCGTCTGGATCCACGGCGGCGGCTACTTCGCGGGCTCGCCCGCGAGCCCCTGGTACGACGGCCGCAACTTCAACCGCGACGGCGTCGTGACGGTGACGATCTCGTACCGGCTCGGCTTCGACGGCTTCGGCTGGATCGACGGCGCCCCGTCGAACCGCGGCATCCGCGACTGGCTGCTCGCCCTCGAATGGGTGCAGCAGAACATCGCCGCGTTCGGCGGCGACCCCGCACGGGTGACCATCGCGGGCCAGTCCGCCGGCGGCGGCGCCGTGCTCACGCTCCTCGGCATGGAGGCGGCGCAGCGCCTCTTCCACGGCGTCTACGCGATCTCGGGGGCGACGGCCGACGTCACCCCCGAGCGGGCCGAGGCGCTCGCCCGCAGGATCGCCGCGCAGCTCGGCGTCGAGCCGACGCTCGCGGGCTTCAGCTCGGTGAGCGAGGAGCGCCTGCTCGACGCGCAGAAGGCGGCCACCGCGCTCGACCCCTCAGCGCTGAACGAGGTGCTCGATGAGGGCCTGGGCCTCGGCCCGACGATCGACGGCGAGTTGCTGCACCGCTCGACGGTCGACTCGCTGGCGGCGGGCGTCGGCGCCGGCAAGCCGCTCGTGCTCGGCGCGACCGACGACGAGTTCGCGATGGCGCTCATGGACGCGCCGAAGATCCTGCGCTTCGTGCCGAAGTCGATGCTCGTGAAGAAGTCGGGCCTGACGAAGGCGCAGGTGCGCCCGTACCTCGCCGCGAACCGCGACGTCTCGAAGCACGGCAACGCCCGGCTGCTCGGCCGGCTCATCACCGACCGCATGTTCAAGGTGCCGATGCTCCGCGTGGTCGCGGCCCGGGCGCGCCTCGACGATGCAGCGGGCACCTGGCTCTACCGCTTCGCCTGGCCGAGCGGCACCTTCGGGTTCGCCGAGCACTGCCTCGACGTGCCGTTCTTCTTCGACTGCCTCGACGGCCCCGCGATGGTGCCGCTCGCGGGGCCGAACCCGCCGCAGGCCCTCGCCGACGAGCTGCACGCCGGCGCGGTCGCGTTCGTCGCGACCGGCGACCCCGGCGAGGCGTGGCCGCGCTGGTCGGATGCCTCGCGCGCGACCCGCGTGTACGACACCCCGACGACCGTGGCGGACGACGGCTACGCGAGCGTGCGCCCGCTGCTCTGACCGCACACGCGTGCTGCTCCTGCAGGAGAATGGGCTGCATCCCCCGCTCACAGCTGGGGATGCAGCCCATTCTCCTGCGCCAGCCGCGGCTCAGGGTACGAGATGACCCCCGAACGGGGTACGTGACCCCGCGACGCGAGCCGAGCATGCTTGCGACATGACCGCGGCCGGCGAATCTCCCGTACCCACCACCACCGGCCCGCTCGACGAGGTGCACCGGGCCCAGTCGGCCCGCTTGCTCGACCACCTCGTCGTCCACGGGCCGGCCACCCGCTCCGAGCTCGCCACGGCGACGGGGCTCGGGCGGGGCACCATCGCGGGGCTCACCTCGCGCCTGCTCGACGCCGGCGTGCTGCGCCCGGGCGGCACGGCTGCATCGGGTGACGGCCGGGCGGCGCCGCTCGCGCTCACCGCGGCCGACCGGGTGCTCGTCACCGCGATGCTCACCCCCGACGACGCGATCGCCACCGTCGCCACGCTCGGCGGCGACGAGATCGCCCGATTCCTCGAACCGCTGATCCCCGTCGACGGCGATGCCGCCGACACGCTCGAGCTCCTTGCGATCGTGCTCACCCGCGCCGCCGCCAGGGCGCAGCGCGGAAACCATCGCGTCGCCGACCTCACCGTGCTCGTCGACGGCGCCGTCGTCGGGCGACCCGCGGTCGTGGTCACCGACGCCCGCCTCGGCAGCGAGCCCGTCGACGTGCTTGGCGCGCTGCGGATCCTCGCCCCGGCGCTCGCCGAGCTCGAGCCCGGGCTGGCCCTCCCGATCACCCTGCTGCCGGCGGCGTCGGCGGCGGCGTCCGCCGAGCACGCCGAACTGCCGGGCATCGACGAACTGCTGTACATCGCGGGCGACGACGCGGTGACCGCCGCGGCGATCTCGGGCGGCCGCCCGCTCACCGGCGCCCACGGGCTCGCCGCCACCTTCGCGCACCTCCCGGTCGTGCCCGGCGGAGCGCGCTGCGCCTGCGGACAGCTGGGCTGCCTCGCCACGGTCGCGGCACCCGAGCTCGTGCTCGAGCGCGCCGGCCTCACGGAGTTCGCCGCCGCACACGGCCGCGCCGGGGCCCTCGCCGAGCTCGTCGAGCGGGTCGCGGCCGCCGACGACCGGGCGCGCTGGTCGTGGCTCGACGCCGCGCACTGGATCGGCCGGGCGCTGCAGCTCGTCGTGCCGACCCTCGATCCGTCCGCGGTCATCGTCGGCGGCTACTGGGGCGTGCTCCTCGGCGATATCGACGCCGCGTTCCGCGCGAACCGGCCGACGATCGGCGGCGGTGCGCTCGAAGCGATCCCGACGTTGGCCCCCGCCCGTCTCGGCCCCGGGGCCGTATTCGCCGGCGCCCGGCGTCAGGCGCGCGAGCGCCTGGTCGCCGAACCGTCGCTGCTCGCCGGCTGAGTCGTGCGCGGCCTGCGCCGCAGACGGCTCGCGATGCCCCATCCGGTGACGCGCAGCATCGCCTCGACGACGATGCCGATGCTCATCTTCGAGCGCCCGCGCTCGCGCTCGACGAAGGTGACGGGCACCTCGGCGATCGTGAGGCCGGCCTCACGGGCGTGCCACAGCATGTCGACCTGGAACCCGTACCCGCGGGTGTGCACGTCCTCGAGGCGCACCCGCCGCAGCCCGTCGGCGCGGAACGCCCGGTACCCGGCGGTCGCGTCACGCGTCGGCAGCCGCAGCACCCAGCGGGCGTAGGCGCTGCCGCCGCGCGAGAGCAGCTGACGTCGCCGCGGCCAATTCTCGATCGATCCCCCCGGCACCCAGCGCGACCCGATCACGAGATCGACGGGTTCGCCCGCCGGGTCGACGCCGGCGAGCGCCGCGAGCATCGCGGGCAGCTGCTCGGGCAGGTGCGAGCCGTCGGCGTCCATCTGCACGATCGGGTCGTACCCGCGGGCGAGCGCCCAGTCGAAGGCCGCGAGATAGGCCGCGCCGAGCCCCTCCTTGCCGGCCCGGTGCAGCACCTGCACCGCACTGTCGGCCGCCGCGAGCTCGTCGGCGAGCACCCCGGTGCCGTCGGGCGAGGCGTCGTCGACGATGAGCACCGAGGCATCCGGAACCGCCGTGCGCACCCGGCCCACGATGGTGGCGAGGTTCTCACGTTCGTTGTACGTGGGGATCACCACGAGCGGTCGGGACATCCCTCGAATCGTAACCGCTCACGCCGGTCGCGTCGTGCGCGCCCGGTCAGCGCACCCCCGACATGAGCTTCAGCACCCCTCGGCTGCCCACGGCGAGCGCGAGGCCGAGCACGATCGCGATACCGCCGAGCACGCCGAAGTAGACGACCTCGTTCTCGCTCGAGTAGAACTCGGCGAGCCGCCCAGAGATGGCCGTGCCGAGCGCCACCGAGAGGAAGAAGAGCGCCACCATCTGCGTGTGGAACACCTTCGGCGCGAGTTTCGTCGTCACCGAGAGGCCGACGGGCGAGAGCAGCAGCTCGGCCACGGTGAACACGAAGAGGATGCCGATGATCGCGAGCAGCGGCGTCGAGTTCGCCCCGCCGCCGGCGAACGGGATGAACAGGAGGAAGGCGACGCCCATGATGGCGGTGCCGAGTGCGAACTTGATCGGCGTCGAGGGCTGGCGGTCGCCGAGCTTCGTCCAGATGGCGGCGAAGACGCCCGACAGGATGATGATGAAGATCGGGTTGATCGACTGCACCCACGACACCGGCATCTCCCAGCCGAACAGGTCGCGGTTCAGCTGCTCGTCGGAGTAGATCGTGAGCACGGTGAACTGCTGCTGGTACAGCGACCAGAAGGCGACGCTCGCGATGAACAGGGGGATGAATCCGAGCACCCGACGGCGTTCGACGGACTCGATGCGGCGGCTCCCGAGGATCACCGCGAAGTACGCGATCGCCGCGGCGATCGTGCCCATGATCACCCACGTGACGAGGTTCGTCGCGGTGATCGCGCCGGTGAGGACGAGCACGACGACGGCGATGACGGCCGCGACCGCGATCGCGATCACCAGCCCGATGCGATCGCGGGGCAGCGGGTTCGGCACGGCCGACGCGACGGCCGGCAGCCGCTTGCGCCCGAACGAGTACTGGATGAGTCCGATCGCCATGCCGACGGCTGCGAGCCCGAAGCCCCAGTGGAACCCGAGCGTCGAGGCGAGCAGGCCCGTGAGGATCGGCCCGAGGAACGCGCCGAGGTTGATGCCGAGGTAGAAGATCGAGAAGCCGGCGTCGCGGCGGGGGTCGTGCTCGGAGTACAGCGTGCCGACGACGCTCGTCGCGTTCGCCTTGAGGCCGCCCGAGCCGAACGCGACGAGCACGAGCCCGACGCCGACGCCCACGAACCCGGGCAGCAGGGCGAGCGCGATGTGTCCGGCCATGATGACGATGGCCGAGTAGAAGAGCACCCGCTCGCTGCCGAGGAGCCGGTCGGCGAGCCACGCCCCGAGGATCGTCGAGAGGTACACGCCGCCGCCGTACGCGCCGACGATGCCGGCCGCGGCGGTCTGGTCCATGCCGAGGCCGCCCTCGGCAGCCGAGTAGTAGAGGTAGATCAGCAGGATGCCCTGCATGCCGTAGAAGCTGAAGCGCTCCCACATCTCCACGCCGAAGATGTTCGCGAGTGAGCGGGGCTGTCCGAAGAAGCCTCGGTCGCCCCGGGTGTCGCGCTCGACCGGCGTGCTGCCGTTCGCGGGCTCAGGCGGCCCGGACTCCCCCGGGGCAGGTTCGGTGACGCTGCCCATGCGCTTCACCCTACTCCCGACCGCCATCCCCCGGCCCGATCCGGGGGTGAGCCCCCGTTGCCGCGCCGGCCGGGCTGGCTACCATCGGTCGTGGGAGCGAAGGCACCCATCGGCAAGGGGGAAGATCATGACTCGCATGACGCGCACGGGCCGGACGATCTCGATCGTCACGGTCGCAGCGGCGGCCACGGTGGCGATGAGCGGATGCGCCTGGCTCGCGCCGCCCGAACGGTTCAGCGACGATGCCACCCTCGACGAGCAGGTGCAGTCGATCGAGATCGAGCACCCCGAGGGCAGCGTGACCGTCGAGGGCGTCGAGGGCGCCACCTCGATCTCCGTGTCGCGCACCGTGTCGTATCGCGGCGACCGCGAGATCGGCTCGACGTTCGAGGTGCAGGGCGACGTGCTCGTGCTCGGCGGATGCGGTCGCGACTGCTCGGTCGACTACACGGTGGAGGTCCCGGTCGGCGTCGACGTCAGCGGGGCGACCTCGAACGGGGCGATCGCCCTCACCGGGGTGAACGAGGTCGAGGTCGAGACGAGCAACGGGCGCATCGAGCTCGACGACGTCACGGGCGGGATCGACGCGAAGACGAGCAACGGACGCATCGAGGGTCGAGGGCTCGCCGGCGACGGCCTGCGCGCCTCGACCTCGAACGGGGCGATCGAGCTGCGGCTGGCGACGCCGCAGGACGTCGAGGCGCACACCTCGAACGGCTCGATCGACGTCTCGGTGCCGTCGGCCGAGGGAAGCTACCAGGTCGAGACCGACACCTCGAACGGCTCGGTCGACGTCGACATCGACGATGTCGTCGACGGGGAGTTCCTGCTCGACCTGTCGACCTCGAACGGCTCGATCACCGTCACCGGCGGCTGAGCTCCACCCCTTGCCCCGGCGTCGTGCTTGCGGCATCCTGAGCTGACCCGGCCGCCGCCGGCGCGACCGGGGAGGGCCAGTGGAGGCATCCGACCACGACGAACGGCTGCGCCGCCTGCAGCGGCTGGCCTACGGCGCCGACACTCCGCCCGAGGAGCGCGCGGCGGCCGAGGCGGAGCTGCAGGCGATGTCGGATGCCGCGGCGAGCGCCGCCACCGCCGCCGCGGAGTCCGGGGTCGGGGTCGTGTCCGACGACACCGGCTCGCCGGCGCCGGCCCGAGACCTCGACGCCCCGGCGCGCGACCGAGGCGCCTCGTCGACGGCGATGCGCTGGGCGGTCGGCGCCGGCGTCGCGGCCCTCGTGGTCGGCATCGCCGTCGGCGTCGGCGTCTCGGGCCTCACGTCCGCTCAGGCAGGGCCCGGGTCGATCGGAACGACCGACGCGATCGATGCCGGCACGGAGGCGGGTGCAGGCTCCGATCCCTCGGTCATCACCGGACCGGGCACGCCCATCGAGCTCACGCCGATCTACGAGGTGTTCGAGCGGGAGCAGCGCCCCGCCGATGCGGTGGCCGACGACGTGCTGCTGGGGACGGACCTCGATCGGGCGAGTACGCGGTTGCTCCTGACCCGATCCGACGGCGTCGACCTCTTCGCCGCCACGCAAGGCGGCGGAGAAGAGCTGTGCATCGTCGTCGTCGCCGCCGATCTCGCCGGCTCGGGCAGCGCCTGCACCGACGGCGGCATCGTGCCGCCCGCCGGGATGACGGTCAGCTTCGGCTTCGTCGACCAGGGGCCGCCGATCACCGCGAGCCTGCACGCCGACGGCACGGCCGGGCTCAACGCCGCCGAGGAGCCCGCCGCCGAGTGACGAGCCGCCCGCTCGTGGGCGTCAGCCGTTGCGCGCGTCGCGCCAGGCGAGCCAGCGCTTCACCGGCACGAGGTCGTAGTCGGGTCCGTCGACCCCGATCGTGAAGAGCCGCACCCCGGCGTCGTAGAGGGCGTCGGCGTGCTCGACGTCGCGCCCGTGCCGGTCGAGCTCGTTCGAGACGGTGATCTCCGAGACATCCCGACCGACCTCGTCGCACCAGCGGCGCAGGACGTCGAGCTTGTGCGCGATCTCGTCGGGCGCGACGAACGAGTGCCAGATGTCGGCGTGCTTCGCGACGAGCCGCAGCGTCTTCTGCTCGCCCTTGCCGCCGATCATCACGGGGATGCGCCGGGTCGGTGCGGGGTTCAGCTTCGCCCAGCGCGCCTCGATGCGCGGCAGTGCCGCGCCGAGGGCGTTCAGCCGTGAGCCACGGGTGCCGAACTCGTAGCCGTACTCGTCGTAGTCGCGCTCGAACCAGCCCGCGCCGGTGCCGAAGACGAAGCGGCCGACGCCGGTGCCCTTCGCCGAGATGTGGTCGAGGGTGCGGGCCATGTCGGCCTGCAGGTCGGCGTTGCGGTACGAGTTGCAGTTGACGAGCGTGCCGAACTCGATGCGCTCGGTCTGCTCGGCCCAGGCGCCGAGCATCGTCCACGCCTCGAAGTGCAGGCCGTCGCGGTCGCCGTGCAGCGGGAAGAAGTGGTCCCAGTTGAAGACGAGGTCGGCACCGAGGTCCTCGAGGCGCAGCACCGCGTCGCGGATGGCCGGGTACTGCGCGTGTTCGGGCTGCAGCTGCACGCCGAGGCGCACGCGGTCGTCGTAGGGCATGCCGACAGCCTAGACAGCGGCCCGGATGCGGCGAGCCGTCGCCGCACGAGACGGAGTGAGCCGAGGCCGATAGGCTCGGCGCAACGGTGATCGGTCGGGGCACTCGGGGCGGACGGCTGAACGCCGCGGCGAAGCGGGGTTGCTCATGCGCGTGCTGGTGACGGGTGCGTCGGGGTACGTCGGCGGGCGGCTCGTGCCCCGACTCGTCGAGGCCGGCCACGAGGTCAGGGTCATCGTTCGTCGGCCGGAACGGCTTCGCGACGTTCCCTGGGCGGCATCGGTGGAGATCATGCCGGGCGATCTCGGCGACCGAGCAGCGGTCGACCGGGCGATGCACGACATCGATGCGGTCTTCTACCTCGTGCACTCGATGGGAGGCAAGGAGGCGGACTTCACCGAGATCGAGCTCGCCATCGCCCGCAACGTGGCGGCGTCGGCACGCGAGCACGGCGTCAGCCGGATCGTCTACCTGAGCGGCCTGCACCCCGCCGCCGACCGGCTCTCGCGGCACCTTCGCTCCCGCGTGGAGGTCGGTGAGATCCTGCTGCATTCCGGGGTGCCGACGATCGTGCTCCAGGCCGGCGTCGTGATCGGCTCGGGCTCGACCTCGTTCGAGATGATCCGTCATCTCACCGACGTGCTCCCGTACATGCCGGCGCCCCGCTGGGTGCGCAACTTCATCCAGCCGATCGCCGTGCGCGATGTCCTGCATTACCTGATCCGTGCGCTCGACACGCCCCCCGAGATCAACCGGGCCTTCGATATCGGCGGCCCCGACATCTTCCGCTACGGCCAGCTGATGAACGGATACGCGGTCGAGGCGGGGTTGCCGCAGCGTCCGATCGCCGCGCTGCCGGTGCTCACCCCGTGGCTCGCCGGGCAGTGGGTGAACCTCGTCACGCCGATCCCGCGCTGGCTCGCCGTTCCGATCATCGAATCGCTGCAGTTCGACTGCGTCATGCAGGATCACGACATCGATCGCGTCATTCCGCCGCCGGTCGAGGGACTGCTTCCGTATCGCACTGCGGTGCGGCTCGCGCTCGAACGAGAACGCCAGGGCGAGGTCGAGACGAGCTGGCGCAACACCGAGGTGGCCGGCGCCCCGAGCGACCCGCTGCCGAGCGACCCCGACTGGTCGGGGCACACCGTGTACGTCGACGAGCGGGAGCAGCGATGCACGGCGCCCGTCGGCGAACTCTGGCGCGTGATCGAAGGTGTCGGCGGTGAGAACGGGTGGTACTCGTTCCCCGTGCTGTGGGCGATTCGCGGCTGGGTCGACAAGCTGACCGGCGGCGTCGGTCTTCAGCGCGGACGGCGGGATGCGCGCGTCCTCCACGTCGGCGATGCCGTCGACTTCTGGCGGGTCGAAACCATCGACCGGGGGAGCTTCCTGCGCCTCCGCGCAGAGATGCGGTTGCCGGGTCGCGCCTGGCTCGAACTCGGCGCCGAGACCGTGGGGCACGGCTCGATGTACCGGCAGCGCGCGGTGTTCTTCCCGAAGGGACTGTCGGGTCGCCTCTACTGGTGGCTCATCGTGCCCTTCCACGACATGATCTTCACGGGAATGGCGAATCGCATCACGGCGGAGGCCGAAGCCGCGTCCAGGCGCGGGGCGCCCCGCTGACGTGCGGCTGCGCGATCCTCGGCCTCCGTCGCCGGCCTCACTCCTTGAGGTCGAGCATCGGCGTCGGCCGGCGGAAGCCCTTCGTCGCGATCGCGAGGATGATCACGCCGACCGCGAGCCAGATGCCGCCGATCAGGAACGTGAGTCCCGACAGGCTCGTCCAGAGCCACACGGTGAGCGCGAAGCCGATGAGCGGCAGGATCAGGTTGCGCACGAGGCTCCACCCCGCGCGCTCCTTGCGATCGATGTAGTAGTGCTTGATCACCGACAGGTTCACCACGGAGAACGCGATGAGCGCACCGAAGCTGATCATGCTCGCGAGGACGTTGAGGTCGATCCAGATCGCGGCGAGCGACACGACCGACACCACGAGGATCGCCACGTGCGGGGTGCCGAATCGCTTGTTCAGGTGCCCGAAGACCGATCGCGGCAGCACGCCGTCGCGGCCCATCGCGAACAGGATGCGCGCGACCGACGCCTGCGAGGTGAGCGCGGAGCCGAAGGCGCCCGCCACGAATCCGGCGATGAAGAGCGGCGTGAGCCACTGTCCGCCGACCGCGGCCACGACGTCGAACGCCGCGGTGTCGGCAGAGCCGAACTCGTTCGACGGGAAGCCGATCTGCGCGGAGTACGCGAGCAGGATGAAGAGCAGGCCCGCGCCGATCGTCGTGATCATGATCGCCCTGGGTACCGTGCGGGTCGAGTCCTTGGCCTCCTCCGAGAGGGTCGACACGGCGTCGAATCCGAGGAACGACAGGCAGAGGATCGCGGCACCGGCGAACAGCGTCGAGAAGCCCTCGACGGTGCCGTCGCCCGTGAACGGGGCCAGCAGGTCGACGTCGCTGCCGGAGGCCGAGGCGATCACGAGCGACACGAACACGACGATGAAGATCACCTGCACGGCGATGATCACGAAGTTCGCGCGCGCGACCGAGACGATGCCGATGAGGTTCAGCACGGTGACGATCGCGATCGCCAGCACGATCCAGACCCACGGCGGCACCGCCGGGAACGAGGTGTTCAGGTAGAGCCCGAGCACCAGGTAGTTGATCATCGGCAGGAACAGGTAGTCGAGCAGCAGCGCCCACCCGGCCATGAATCCGACGGCCCCGCCGAAGCTCCGCTGCGCATACACGTAGGCCGAGCCCGCGAACGGGTACGCCACCGCCATCCGCGCGTACGAGCGCGCGGTGAACACCATGACGACGAGGGTGATGATGTACGACGCCGCCACGCGGCCGCCGGTGATCTGCGTGACGATGCCGTAGGTCGTGAAGACCGTGAGCGGCACCATGTAGGCGAGCCCGAAGAGCGTGAGGGAGGGCACGCCGAGGACGCGCTTGAAGCGGCCCTCGGTGACCTGCGCGGTCGCCGAGGTCGGCGAGATCAGCGGCTCGGGGCCGGACGAGTGGGACATGGACGGGGGATCCTTTCGTGGGTGCGCGGCTACGTTGCGGCGCGGTATCGGGGGCTTCCTGCGAGGTAGGTGGCGAGGACGGGGACGCCGGCGAGCTCGCCGGCCGGGACGTCGCGCGGGTCGCGCGCGAGGTGGACGAGGTCGGCGCTCACACCGGGTTCGATGCGGCCCCAGGGGGTGGATGCCTCGTCGGCGAACGCCTGGTGGGCGACGGCCGTCGAGTACGCGTCGAGGGCGCGATCGACGGGCAGGATCTCGGCGGGGGTCCAGCCGCCCGCGGGCACGCCCTCGGCGGTCTGCCGCGACACGGCGATCGCGAGGCCGTCGAGCGGGGCGCCCGAGCTGACGGGCCAGTCGGAGCCGAACGAGAGCACGGCGCCCGAGTCGTCGATCGTGCGCATGCGGTACTGCCGGTCGGCGCGCTCCTGCCCGAGGCGCGGCACGGTGAGCACGGTCATGAGTCCGTCGAGCTGCGCCCAGAGCGGCTGCATGCACGCGATGACCCCGAGCTCGGCGAAGCGGGCGAGGTCGGCGTCGTCGACGAGCTGGGCGTGGGCGACGACGGGCCGCCGGTCGCGGGGGCCGTTCGCGTCGATCGCCCGCTCGATCGCGTCGAGGGCCTCGCGCACGGCCGCGTCGCCGATCGCGTGGATGTGCACCTGGAACCCGGCCGCGTCGACGGCGCGCACGGCGTCGGCGAGGTCGTCGCCCTGCCACACGGTCATGCCGAGCTTGCGGTCGCCGTGGTCGTGGAGCCCCGTGCAGTAGGGCTCGAGCAGGGCGCCGGTCTCGGACTCGATGACTCCGTCGGCGAAGAACTTCACGGTGTTCGCGGTGAGCATCGGCGAGCCGAGCTCGGCCACGCGGCGGCGCGACTCGCGCATGAGCGGGAGCTGCGCGGCGAAGCGCCGGGGGTCGGCGTACAGCGCGAGGTTGAAGCGCACGGGCAGGATGCCGCGTTCGGCCGCCTCGAGGTAGCTGTCGACGTCACCGGGCTCGACCCAGGCGTCCTGCACCCAGGTGACGCCCCGCTCGAGGTAGTACTCCCCCGCGCGTCGCAGTGCGCGCATGCGCTCGTCGGCGGGCCGGACGCCGGCTGCGTCGAGCACGAGCTCGACCGCGCCCCACTCGCGCAGGGTGCCGAGCGGGGTGCCGTCGGCGCGGCGCATGATCTCGCCGAGCACCGGGTCGGGGGTCTCGGCGTCGATGCCGGCGAGCTCGAGCGCCCGCGAGTTCACCCACACCGTGTGGTAGTCGTAGGCGCGCAGCACCACCGGACGGTCGGCGACCGCGGCGTCGAGCCAGTGCGCGTCGAAGAGCCCCTCCTCGACGAGGCTCGGGTCGTACGAGGCGCCCACGATCCACTCGGCGTCGGGGTTCGCCGCGGCGTACTCGGCGACGGCCGCAACGATCTCGTCGACGGTGCGGCAGTCGCGCACGGCCGGTCCCTCGGCCTCGAGCCCGCCGAAGAGCGGGTGGGCGTGCCCGTCGCCGAACGAGGGCATGAGGAACCCGCCGCCGAGGTCGACCGCCCCGACCTCGGTGGTCTCGAGTGCGGCGTCGGCCGCGGCATCCGCCTCATCGTCGAACGCGATGACCACCCCGTCGCGCACGAAGAGCGTGCGCGCCTCGGGCGCCCCCGCGCCGCGCCAGATGGTTCCGCCGGAGAAGTGGATCGTCGTCATGCACCGTTGCCTTCGTGAGCCGGGAGCGCCGTACGAACGATGTTCGTACGAACACTGTTCGTATCAGTGCTGAGAGGTTACACTCTCCGCAGGGCGGACGGAAGAGTCGAGGTGCGGCGATGTCGACGGTGAATCGCGAGCAGCTCGTGCACGCGGCGCTCGAGCTCGTCGACGAGCAGGGCAGCGACGCGCTCACCATGCGCAGCCTCGCGAAGCGCGTGAACCGGCAGGTCTCCTCGCTCTACAACCACGTCGGCAGCCGCGACGAGCTCATCGAACTCGTGCGCGCCCGCATCGTCGAGGACATCGACACCTCGCCCTTCGCCGAGCACTCCTGGGACGTGGCGCTCGAGGCCTGGGCGCGCTCGTACCTCACGGTCTTCGCGGCCCACCCGAACCTCATCCGCGTGCTCGCGACGACGCCCATCCGCGACGTGTCGACGTTCGTGATCTACGACGAGGTCATCGGCGCGCTCATCGACGCGGGCTGGCCCCTGCACGACGCGGTCGCCGTCATGCGCACGGTCGAGGCGCACGTGCTCGGATCTGCGCTCGACATCGTCGCACCTAGCGACATGCTCGACCAGGCCTCGGTGCCCGCCGAGCTCGAGCGGGTGCACGCCGCCCTCGACCCGCGCTACGAGGAGTCCACGAGCGCGACCGCCGCGTTCGAGCTCGGCATCGCCGCGCTCCTCGACGGCCTCCGCGCGCGGCGCGCCACCCTCGCCTCGATCGACTGACTCCGCAGCGCCCCGCACGAATCCCGCGCGAACGGGTGTCACGGCGCAAAGAACCCGCGTACACTCCCACCATGGACAACCTCGATCGCGCCATCCTCGACCTGCTCCGGCAGAATTCCCGGGCCGGGTACGGCGACATCGGGTCGTCCGTCGGACTCAGCGCCTCGGCCGTGAAGCGCCGCGTCGATCGGCTCGTCGCCGACGGCGTCATCCGCTCGTTCACGATCCAGGTCGACCCCACCGTCGACGGCATGTCGACCGAAGCCTACGTCGAGCTGTTCTGCCGGGGCACCGTGGCGCCCGACGAGCTCAAGCGCATCCTCCAGGACGTGCCCGAGGTCGTCTACGCGGGCACCGTCACCGGCAGCGCCGACGCGATCGTGCAGATCCGTGCCCGTGACATCGCCTCCCTCGAAGACGCGCTCGAACGGGTGCGCATCGCCCCGAACGTCGACCACACGCGCAGCGCGATCGTGCTCTCGCGCCTCGTCAACCGCAACCGCGACTGACCCCGCGACCTCCGACATGGATGCCACGAGCCTCGGCCTCTCGATCGACGCGAGCGCGGCCGTGCCACCGTACGAGCAGCTGCACGGGGCGGTCGTCGACGCGGTGCGCTCGGGTCGGGTCGCGCCGGGCACCCGCCTGCCGACCGTGCGAGGCCTCGCCGAAGAGCTCGGGCTTGCGGTGAACACGGTCGCGAAGGCGTACAAGGCGCTCGAGGCCGACGGCGTCATCGAGGGCCGTGGCCGCAACGGCACCTTCGTCGCCGAGCACGGCGAACCCGCCGAGCGAGCCCTGCAGGTCGCCGCCGCCGACTACGCAGCCCTCGCACGGAGGCTCGGCGTCGAGCCGGCGGCCGCGCGAGAGATCGTTCACGCCGCCCTCGGCGACTGACCCGCGCCGTTCCCACTCGACGCTCGCGCCGCTGATCGGGCGAGTGAAGATGCGGGCCGGGCGTCCCGTTGGAGCTTGACACTAGTGCGCCACTCTAGTGAGCTTTACTCATGTCCACGAGGGCGAGTGCTCCGATCTCGCGATCCGATCGCGCCGTGCTGACCCGACAGCGCATGGTCGACGCCGCCTTCGAACTGTTCGCCGCACGCGGCTTCCAGCCGACGACCTTCTCCTCCGTCGCCGAACTGGCCGAGGTGTCCGAGGCGTTCGTCTACTTCACGTTCCACAACAAGGCCGGACTCCTCGGCGCCGTCCTCGACGCGCGACGGGGGTCCCCGGGTGAACCCAACGACGTCGAGCAGCGCGACTGGTACGGCGCCGCGCTCGTCGAGCCCGATCCCACGAGGGCGATCGAGCTCATGGTGATCGGAGGAAGCGGCATCCTCGAACGCCTCGCCCCGCTCGCCGAGGCACTCGCCGCGGCAGTGCGCATCGACCCGGGCGTCGCCGAGCTCCACCGCGACAACATGGCCCGGAAGCGCGCGGCGATCGAGGCGTTGTTCCAGCCGCTCGCCGAACGCGGCGCGCTGGCACTCCCCGCGGAGCGGGCGGCCGACGTGTTCGAAGTGGTCCAGAGCCTCGAGACGTTCAACGGCCTCGTCCGGGACCACGGGTGGACCCCGGAGGAGTTCAGCACCTGGAGCATCGGCACCCTCACCACCACGCTCCTCCGGGCGAGGCACCGACCCGACGAGACCACGAAGGGAATGGGATCATGATCCACAACGAGACGACCCGCGACATCGACCGCTCAGCCCACGAGGTGTTCGACTTCATCGCCGTCAACGTCTTCGAGAACCATCCGAAGTGGGAGCGCGAAGTCCTCGAGGTCCGACGCACGACACCGGGGCCGGTGCGCGTCGGCAGCCGCGGCGTGATGGTCCGGCAGGACGGTCGACGGCGCAGCGAGGTCGAGTACGAGTGCACCGAGTTCGAGCCCGACGTGAGCGTCGGATTCCGCCAGCTCGACGGCCCGTTCGACTTCGCGATCCGCGAGACGCTCGAGTCGATCGATGCCCGTGCCTCCAGGCTGCACATCGACGTGCGCGTGCAGCCGCACGGCTGGCTCCGCCTGTTCGAACCGCTCATGCGGCGCGACCGCCGCGGCGAGCGCATCGCCGACGACCTCGTCGCCGCCGTCGAAGCGGTCCCGCGACTCGCCGATGCTGAACCCGTCACCGACGGCGGGGACTGAACTCAGCTCTCGGGGATCGGCTGCTTCGGGAGCTTGCGCACCTTCGCACGGCGGCGACGCCGCTCGGGGATCATCGAGCGCATCTCCTCGAGCTTGCCGAAGCAGAGGAGGCGGTCGTCGGCCTCGAGCACGACGCCCTTGCGCGGGTTCGGGATGACGGTCGTGCCGCGGTGCAGCGTCAGCACCGTGATGTCGCGCTCCCAGAGGCCCGATTCGCCGAGGGTCTTGCCCACGAGGTCGGCGTTGCCGTGCACGAGCAGCTCGGCGACGCCGTACCCGGTCGAGACGGTGAGCCGCTGGCGCACGTCGATCTCGGGGAACGCGACCTGGTTCGCCATGTAGTCGATGATCGCGCCCGCGACGTCGAGGTTCGTCGCGGTCTCGATGCCCTGCAGCCCGGGCGAGGAGTTGACCTCCATCACCAGCGGGCCGTCGTTGCCCTCGAGCATGTCGACGCCGGCGACCTTGAGGCCCATGATCTGGGCCGACCGCACGGCCGCGAGCTCGTACTCGGGCGAGAGCTCGACCGGCTCGACGCTGCCGCCCCGGTGCACGTTCGAGCGGAACTCGTCGCCGTTCGCGACGCGGCGCATCGCGGCGACGACGCGGTCGCCGACGACGAGGGCACGGATGTCGCGACCGCGGCTCTCGGCGATGAACTTCTGGATGAGCACGTTCTGCTTCGTCGAGTGCAGCGTCTCGATGATCGCCTCGGCGACCTTGACCTGCGGCGCGAGGATGACGCCGATGCCCTGGGTGCCCTCGAGCAGCTTGATGACGACGGGAGCGCCGCCGACCTGCTCGATCGCGGGCCGCACGTCGGCGCGGTTGCGCACGAACGCCGTCGGCGGCAGCGCGATGTTGTGCCGCGAGAGGATCTGGTTCGCGCGCAGCTTGTCGCGTGCGTTCGAGATGCCGTTGGCCGTGTTCGGCGTGTAGACGTCCATCTGCTCGAACTGGCGCACCACGGCGGTGCCGAAGTACGTGATCGAGTTGCCGATGCGCGGCAGGATCGCGTCGTAGTCCGAGAGCGGACGCCCGCGGAACTGCAGGTCGGGCTCGGGCCCCGAGAGATCGATCGCGAAGCGCAGGGTGTTGAGCACCTTCACCTGGTGACCGCGCTGCTGCGCGGCGGCGCGCAGTCGCTGGGTCGAGTACGCCTGCGGCGCGCGCGAGAGGATCGCGAGTTTCATCGGGTGAGCCCTGCCAAGATGGTCGAGTGAACGAGGAATCCCATTCAAGCACCATCGCCGGGTGGCGCGAATGGGTGAGCCTGCCGAATGCCGGCGTGCCCTGGATCAAGGCGAAGCTCGACACGGGCGCCCGCACTTCGTCGTTGCACGCCTTCGACGTGGAGGAGCTGCCCGGTTCGTCGGATGCCCCGGGCGGCGAGCCGCTCGGCCGCGTGCGCTTCGGCATCCGCCCCTGGCAGGAGAGCGACGACGACGCGGTCGTCGTCGAACTGCCCGTGCACGACCGGCGGCAGGTGCGCAGCTCCTCGGGCCACTCCGAGGAGCGGATCGTCGTGCTCCTCGACCTCGTCCTGCAGGAGCGCACGGTGACCGCCGAGGTGACCCTCACGAACCGCGACGAGATGGGCTTCCGCATGCTCATCGGCCGCGAGGCGCTGCGCCAGGGCTTCGTCGTCGACTCGGCCCGGTCGTTCGTCGGCGGTCGCGCACCCCGAGGCATCCGCCGCCGCAATCGCGGGCGCCCGTAGTCGCGCGGATGACCGGGGCGACGACGTCCGTCGGAGATCCGGCCGAGACCCCCGTCGTGCGCTCGGCGCTCTGGCGGCGCCTGGCCGGCAGCCCGCTCGTGTGGGCGGCGGTGTGCTTCGCGCTGACCGTGCCCTGGTTCGCGGCCGGGCAGGGCATGGAGTTCGTGCCGTACCTGCTGATGCTCGTCGGCGGTTGGTTGTGCGGGTTCTCCTTCGTGAACCTGACGTTCCGCATCAGGCCCGAGCGCGACGGGGTGATCCTTCACGTGGTCGGCGCGGTCGTGGCGGGGGTGTTCCTCTGGGTCGCGATCGAGCTCAGTCGCCCGCTGCTCGAGACCGCGCCCGAGCCGCTCAAGATCGCCTTCCTGATCGTGCAGTTCGCCGCCATCCCGGCTGCCGGATGGATCTGGCTCGGCCTGCTCTCACGCATCACCTCGGCAGTCGGGCGCCCCTCGAAGAAGCGACCCTCACCGGTCGCTCCCGAATGGGTGCGCGCCGAAACCGGTCGCGGCTCGGAGGTGGGGTTCACCGCGGTGCCGATGACGATGCGCGCGCTCACGACCGCGATCGTGCTGATCGTCGTGGTGGTCGGTGCCGTCGCCGTCGTCGCACTCATCGCCGTCACTGAACACGTCGTGCAGCTCGGTCCGCGCTTCGCGATCTTCCTCGTCGGCGTCGTGTTCGCGCTGCCCGCGTACTTCATCTACATGGCGATCGTGCAACGTCGAACCCTCGACTGCACGATCGGCTTCGGCGACGACCGGCTGTGGCTCCGCACCGACGCATCCACGACCATCGTGAAGTTCGACGAGCTCGACGAGCTCGTGTGGCGCTGCCGCAGCGATTACGCCCGCGTCGAGCTGCGCGGCGCGAACCTCGACGTCTCGCTCATCACGGGCATCGCCAAGGGCCGGCCGGGCTTCACCGCCGAGCTGCCCGCGCTGCCGCGGCGGGTGGTCGGTCGGCTCACCGACCTGGGTTTCGCGCTCGAAAGGTCCAAGCGCGACGAGGTGCTGACCTTCCGCCGTGCCGTCGCGAGCGCCCGCCCCTGAGCCTCCCCCTCGCTGCTTCTGCAGGAAATCAGGACGCATGGCCACCTCACAGAGGCTGTCGCGTCCAATCTCCTGCAGAAGCAGCGAAGGGAGGCGGAGAGCTCAGATCACCCCGTCCGAGAGCGTCGTCGGGTTGCCGAAGCGGTGGTTCGTGATCGAGATCGCCTGCTCGTGCAGGAACGGCAGCAGCTCGACGCGGCCCGACGGGGTCACGGGGTGCGACCACACCGCGATGTCGGGAGTGCCGCCGAGCGCCGAGGCCAGCGCCGAGGCATCCCCGCCGACGAGTCGGACCCGGCTCGCGCCGAGCGCCGACGCCGCGTCCTTCGCGACCCGGCCGAGCCAGGCGGCGTCGCCCTCGCGCACGATCTTCACGTCGCGCGCGGCGAGCAGCGTGCGCACGCCCTTCGGAAGTTCGACGGCCGACGACAGGGTGAACGCCGACTTCGCGAGGAGGCCGGCCGCGATGACGCGCAGGCCCTCCGCGAGCGAGGCGCGTTCGCCGATGCGCACGGCCACCGGCAGCGAGCGGTAGCGGAAGAGGTTGCGCTCGACGCCGACGCCCGAGACGTCCTTCACGGTGCCGTACTCCTCGGCCCAGGCGACCTCGTCGGACAGCGCCGAGCGGCGCAGCACCTCGAACGAGTCGTAGTCGAGGGCCGACTGCGAGGCCTCGATGAGCTCGGAGACGCGGCGCTCGAGCCCGCGCAGGTGCAGCGACTTCGAGACGCTTCCGCCCGCGGGCACCCAGTCGCCGAGGCCGAACAGATAGTTCGGACCGCCCGCCTTGGCGCCGGCGCCGACGGACGACCGCTTCCAGCCGCCGAACGGCTGCCGCTCGACGATCGCGCCGGTGATGCCGCGGTTGACGTAGAGGTTGCCCGCCTCGACCTTGTCGAGCCACGTCGCGAGCTCGCCCGCGTCGAGCGAGTGGAGGCCGGCGGTGAGCCCGTAGTCGACCGCGTTCTGGATGCGGATCGCCTCGTCGAGGTCCTTCGCGTGCATGATGCCGAGCACCGGCCCGAAGAACTCGGTGAGGTGGAAGTACGAGCCGGGCGCGACGCCGGCGCGAACGCCCGGCGACCACAGCTTGCCGGTGGCGTCGAGCTGCTTGGGCTCGACGAGCCACTCCTCGCCGATGCCGAGCTGGGTGAGCGCGTGCAGCAGCTTGCCGTTCGCGGGCTCGATGATCGGGCCCATCTGGCTCTGCGCATCGGCCGGGTAGCCGACCCGCAGCGAGGTCGCCGCGTCGACGAGCTGACGGTGGAAGCGCTCGGACTTCGCGACCGAGCCGACGAGGATCACGAGCGAGGCCGCCGAGCACTTCTGGCCGGCGTGGCCGAAGGCGCTCTTCACGACGTCGGAGGCCGCGAGGTCGAGGTCGGCCGACGGCGTCACGATGATGGCGTTCTTGCCGCTCGTCTCGGCGAGGAGGGGCAGGTCCTCGCGGAACGAGCGGAACAGCTCGGCCGTCTCGTACGCGCCGGTGAGGATGACCCGGTCGACCGCGGGGTGGGAGACGAGCTGCTTGCCGAGCTCGCGTTCGCCGATGTCGACGAGCGCGAGGAGGTCGCGCGGGATGCCCGCCTCCCACAGCGCCTCGACCATGACGGCGCCCGAGCGCTGCGCGAGCTTCGCGGGCTTGATGACGACGCCCGAGCCCGCGGCGAGCGCGGCGAGCACGCCGCCCGCGGGGATCGCGACCGGGAAGTTCCACGGCGGCGTCACGACGGTGAGCTTCGAGGGCACGAACGTCGCGCCCTGCACGTGGTCGAGCTCGCGGGCGCGCTCGGCGTAGTAGTGCGCGAAGTCGATGGCCTCGCTGATCTCGGGGTCGGCCTCGGCGATGGTCTTGCCCGTCTCTGCCGCCATGACCTCGATCAGGCGGTCGCGGTTCGCGGCGAGCGCGAGACCGGCGCGGTGCAGCACGGCGGCGCGCTCGGCGCCGGGCAGCTCGCCCCACGCCTTGCCCCGGGCGGCGACCGACGCGATGATCTGCTCGAGCTCGGCCTCGTCGTCGACGCGGGCCGCCTCGATGGTGGCCAGGCCGAGGGTCGTGTCGGGCACGCGGGCGAGGATGCGACGGCCCCACTCGCGGTTCGGCGCGAGCGCCGGGTCGGTGTCGGGTTCGTTGCGGAATCCGGGGGTCACGCCCGGGCCGCTCGGCGCGGCGGCGACCGGCGCGGCGGCGGCCGGGGCCTCGGCCGGCGCGCCGTCGGCGGTCGCGAAGCCGGATGCCACGTCGTCGGTGAGCTGGGTCCCGCCCGAGCCGCGCGTGATGCCGAGCACGACGCTCGTGAGCGAGGCGTCGTCGTCGTGCTCCGTGCCGGGCGCCGGGGCCGCGGGTGCGGCGATCGCGGCGGCGAGCGCGTCGCCGTCCCATTCGGTGCGGCGGTTCTGCGTGCGGTTCGGGGTCGGCGCCGAGACATCCGCTTCGAGCGCGGCGAGCGACCGCTCGTAGCGGGCGCGCTCGCGCTCGAAGAGGCGCTCGTTCGCGGCGAGCTCGAACACGGCCGACATGAAGTTGTCGTCGCTCGCGTTCTCCTCGAGGCGGCGGATCAGGTACGCGATGGCGACGTCGAACTCGGAGGGGTTCACGACGGGCGTGTAGAGCAGCAGGTTGCCGACGTCGCCGCGCACCGCCTCGGCCTGGCCGGTCGCCATGCCGAGCAGCATCTCGAACTCGACCCGGCTCTCGACCCCGCGCTCGCGCGCCGTGAGCCACGCGTGGGCGACGTCGAAGAGGTTGTGACCCGCGACGCCGAGCTTCACGGCGTGCGTGCGCTCGGGGGTCATCGACCAGTCGAGCACCCGCTTGTAGTTCGTGTCGGAGTCCTGCTTGGTGCCGTAGGTCGCGACCGGCCAGCCGTGCACGGCGGCGTCGACGTGCTCCATGGCGAGGTTCGCGCCCTTGACGACGCGCACCTTGATCGGGGCGCCGCCGCCGGCGCGACGCGCGGTCGCCCAGGTCGTGAGCTCCTGCATGGCGCCGAGCGCGTCGGGCAGGTAGGTCTGCAGCACGATGCCCGCCTCGAGGCCGCGCAGCTGCGGCTGGTCGAGGAGCGTCGTGAACACCGCGATCGTGAGGTCGAGGTCGCGGTACTCCTCCATGTCGAGGTTGATGAACTTCGACTTGCCGCGGGCCTCGCTCGCCGCGGCGAGCTCGTAGAGGGGCGTGAGCTTCGCGACGACCTTCGCGACGGCTTCGTCGAACGACCACATCGAGAGCTGGCTGACGACCGACGACACCTTGATCGAGACGTAGTCGACGTCGTCGCGGGCGAGGAACTCGAACGTGCCCGTGAGGCGGCGGTCGGCCTCCTGCTCGCCGAGCACCGCCTCGCCGAGGAGGTTCAGGTTCAGGCGGTTGCCCGACTCGCGCAGCTTCGCGATGGCGGGGCCGAGCTTGTCGGGGGTCGCGTCGAGCACGAGGTGGCCGACCATGGCGCGCAGCACGCGGCGCGCGATCGGGATGACCGCCCAGGGCAGCACCGGGGCGACGACGCCGCCGAGGCGGATCGCGGCCTTGAGGTACCAGGGCAGGAACTTCGGGGTGAGCTTCGCGACCTGCTCGAGGTTGCGGCCGGCGACGCCGAGGTCTTCGGGGCGCATGACCCCGTCGACGAAGCCGACGGTGAAGGCGAGTCCGTTCGGGTCCTTCAGCACGCCCGCGAGGCGCTGTGCGGCGGGCTCGACGGGGTGCTTCGCGCTCTCTTCGAGCCAGCGGCGCACGAGGGCGACGACGTGATCGGTATCCGGCCGGGCATCCGTGGCGGCGTTCGACATGGTCACGAGGGTAGTGTCCTTTTCTTCGGGCGCGCCGGGGGTACGCGCGCCTGTCGGATCAAGTGTGCGCCCGAGGCATCCATTCGGTACAGCGAATGATTCTGATGAATACTGTTCGGAAGAACCGAAAGATCAGCCGGATGCCACGGAGGCCCCCATGCTCGATGTCCGCCGCCTGCGGCTGCTCGTCGAACTGAGCCAGCGCGGCACCCTCACCGCGGTCGCCGAAGCCCTCTCGTACAGCCCCTCCTCGGTCTCGCAGCAGCTCAGCCTGCTCGAGCGGGAGGCGGGCGTTCCGCTGCTCGTGCAGGTCGGGCGACGGGTGCAGCTCACGCCGCAGGCGCTGGTGCTCGTCGAGCACGCCCGGGCGATCCTCGACCGGCTCGAGGAGGCCGAGTCCGAGGTGGCGCGCTCGCTCACCGCCGTCGGCGGCACCGTGCGCATCGCGGTCTTCCAGTCGGCGGCGCACGCGGTCGTGCCGCAGGCGCTCACCCTGCTGCGCGCCGAGCACCCCGCGCTGCGGGTCGAGATCACCGAGCGCGAGCCCGACGTCGGCCTCTTCGAGGTCGCGGCGCGCGACTTCGACCTCGTCGTCGCCGAGCAGTACCCCGGCCACACCCGCGCGCACCGCGCCGAGCTCGACCGCGTGCACCTCGCCGCCGACGCCATCCGTCTCGCGCTGCCGCCCCACCCCGCTGCGCGTTCGGCCGGCCTTTCGGCCGCCGCCAGACTCGAGACCGCCGCGAACATGGCGTGGGTGCTCGAACCCGAGGGCACCGCCTCGCGCGAGTGGGCCGAGCAGCTCTGCCGCGAGGCGGGCTTCGAACCCGATGTGCGGTTCGAGACGGCCGACCTCATGGCGCACATCCGCCTCATCCGCTCGGGCAACGCGGTGGGACTGCTGCCCGACCTCGTGTGGGCGGGCGAGGCGCCGAGCGTCCGGCTCGTCGACCTGCCGGGGCATCCCGAGCGCGAGGTCTTCACCTCGACCCGGCAGGCCGCGGCGGCCCGCCCCGCCGTCGTCGCCTGCCGCGACGCCCTCGCCCGCGCCGCGCGGGCGACCGCCACCCCGGCACCTCCTGCTCCGCCCGCCCGAGCGGTCTCGCACTGACCCCTTCCCGGGGCATGGCGGACTGCGCGCCGGAGGACTACCCTGCGGGCATGACCACGATGCAGAGGGTCGTGCGTGGCGCCGGTGCCGCAGCGGGGGCCGCCGCGCTTCTGCTCCTCCTGGCCGGCTGCCTCGGCGAGTCGGGTTCGGTGCAGGGCGGCTCGATCGATCCGACCGGAACCTGGGGCGACGCGGACGACGCCGAGGCGCCCTCGCTCACGCTCGAGGACGACGGCAGCTTCAGCGGCACCGACGGCTGCAACCAGCTGACCGGCACCTGGACGGTCGACGAGTCCGACCACGTGCAGTTCGACGACTCGGCCTCGACGATGAAGGCGTGCGAGGGCGTCGACACCTGGCTGGCGGGGCTGAGCCAGGCGACGATCGCCGACGACACGATGACCGTGCTCGGCTCCGACGGCTACGAGATCGGCACGCTCCATTCGAGCTCCGGCGAGCAGCAGACCGGCGAGGACGAGTGAGCCACGAGGCGACGGGCCGCACATGAGCGACTCGGGGCCGGGCCGGCGAGCCATACGCACGGCGTCCGCCGTCTCGCTCGCGGCCGCGACGCTCGTGCTGTTCGGCGCGTGCGCGAGCGCCGGCACCTCGAACACTCCCCCGGCGAGCGTCCCCGCGACGGCACCGTCGCCGCTGCCGGTCTCAGCGGGCGCGGTGGGCACCTGGGGCGACACGGACGACGCCACCGCCCCGTCGCTCTCCCTCGCCGCCGACGGCACCCTCGCCGGAACCGACGGGTGCAACCGCCTCACGGGCCGCTGGGAGGACGAGGGCGGCGGCCGCATCGAGTTCGACGACGTCGCCTCCACGCGCATGGCCTGCGAGGGCGTCGACACGTGGTTGTCGGCGCTCGACGAGGCCGCGGTCGACGGCGACACGATGACCGTGCTCGGCGACGACGTGGTCATCGGCTCGCTCGAGCGCACGGGCTGAGCGCCCGCGCCGCAGCCGCCGCGGAGCGCAGCGCCGCGCCCCGCAGGCTCAGCCCTCGAGCATGACGGCGAGCCGAGCGGCCATCGCCTCGGGGTCCCAGCTGTGCCACGCGCCGGCCAGCTCCTCGCTGGCGCCGTGCGGGGCCGCCGCGGCGATCGCGTCGGCCGCCGCCGCCATGCCGGGAAAGGTCTCGGTGCCGACCACCGCGAGCACCGGCACGTCGAGCGAGGCGAGCGACGCCGCGGCGCCCTCCGATTCGACCGCGGCGAGCGCCCGGCCGTCGGGGATCCAGCTCAGCACGAGCTCGGGGTAGTCGGGCGACTGCCTGAGCTGCTCGAGCCACTCGGGCGGCATGTCGACCATGTAGGCGGCCACGGCCTGTTCGAGCTCTCCGGCATCGAGATGCCGCTCGACCCCGGCCCACCAGTCGGGCGCGCCGGCGGCGAACAGGCCGAGGGGCGCCTCCCACAGCACGAGACCCGCGAGGCGCTCGACGCGGGAGGCGGCGAGCATGGCGATCGCGCAACCGGACGAGTGCCCGACGAGCACGACCGGCGCGGCCGCCGAATCGGCGAGCGCCGCGATGGCGTCGAGTTCGCGTTCGAGCGAGATCGGCCCGGCGGTCGCCGATTCGCCGCGGCCGACCCGGTCGTGCACGAGCGCCTGGAACCCACGCTCGGCGAGCAGCCGGGCCGTCTCGGTGGTCACGGGGTCGTCGGCGCGCGTCGGCCCGGCCCCCGCGATGAACAGCGCCGCAGGTGCTCCGGCCGCGCCGTGGCGGTCGAACACGACGCGGTCGCCCGCGCCCGTCACCACCGACTCGACGGCGCTCATGCCTCGGCCCGTTCGAGTCGAACGTGCACCCGGTCGCCGGCGGCCTTGCCGATCGCCGTGCGGGTCGCGGCCTTCACCGGGCCGAGGTGCACGCCGGTGCCCGAGGGCATGAGCGTGATCGCGACGGGATGCCCGTCGATCGCGCCGGTCACCCGCACGGGATTGCCGGTGCCGAAGTACGCCTTCGAGTCGGGCACCTCGAAGACGGTCCAGGAGGCCGCTTCTGGTGCGACCCGGAGTTCGGCGTCGAACTCGAGCGCTGGTCTGCGTGACATGGTCGCCTCATTTCTAGACTGATGAGTCTCATTCCGAATATAGACTCATCAGTATGATGTTGCAAGGAGGTCTTCAGATGCGCCCGAGTTCACTGCAGAAGCGCGAGGCCGCCCTCCTCGCGGCCGAGCGGCAGTTCCTGTCGACGGGGTACGAGTCGGTGACGATGGACTCGATCGCGAAGGAGTGCGGCGTCGCCAAGCAGACGCTGTACAGCCACTTCGGCAGCAAGCGCGCGCTCTTCCTCGAGCTCGTCACGTCGAAGACCGTCGCGGCGCGACGCGCCGTGCCCTCGCCGCCCGAGTTCGATCCGGCCGACGACCCTCGGCCGACCCTTCGGGCCCTCCTCGTCGCACAGCTCACCGCCGTGATGGCGCCGACCGTGCTGAGCCTTCGCCGACTCGTGATCGGCGAGCTCTCACGCTCGCCCGAGCTGGCCTCCGCGCTCTACGAGCAGGGGCCGCGACGCGCGATCACGAAGCTGGCCGCGCTCATCGCCGAGCTCCGCGACGCCGGGTTGCTGCACGTCGACGACCCCGAGCGCGCCGCCACGCAGCTGAACTGGCTGGTCATGGGAGAGCCGGTCAACCGGGCGATGCTGCTCGGCGACGCGGCGATCCCGTCACCGCCCGAGATCGACGCCCAGGTCGACTCGGCCCTCGACGTCTTCTTCGCGGCGTTCGGCGCGCGCGCCTAGGCGCCGGCCGCCGCGGTCGCGAACCGCTGCGCCTGCGCCCCGAGGAACTCCCTCAGCTCGGGTGAGCCCTCGACGTGGAAGTCGACCCCGGCGGGCAGCCACATGAGCGCCATGCCGAGGGCCTCGACCGACTCGGCCTCGATCGGCCAGGCGCAGTGCGCGGCGTCGACCGCTTCGACCTCGCGGCCGTACCACCCGAGGTGCTCGACGAGGTCGGACTGCGGCAGCGCGACGACGATGCGGGCGCGGATGCTGCGGCGCCGATGCCGCACGGCGCGCTCGACCCGCTCGCGCGCGGCCTCCTCGGTCATCTCCTGCGGCTCGAAACGCACCCGCGTCGAGAACACCTCGCTGGTGCGGTCGAGCCGGAAGGTGCGCCAGTCGACTCGCTCCCGGTCCCACGCGAGCAGGTACCAGCGGCGCGCCACGGGCACGAGCCGGTACGGCTCGACGATGCGCGCCGAGGCCGCGCCCGTGGCATCCGTGTACCTGAAGCGGAGCCGTTCGCTGTCGCGGCACGCGAGCGCGAGGATGCCGAGGAGTTCGGTGTCGACCTCGGGCGTGGGTCGGCCGGAACGGTTCCAGGCGCCGGCGGCGCCGACCGCCGTGTGCGACTGCAGCGCCTCGATGCGGCGGCGCAGCGCGGGCGGCAGCACCTGCTCGATCTTCGCGAGCGCCGAGAGGGTCGTGTGCTCGGCGCCGCGCAGCCCCGCGGTCGCCTGCGAACGGAGCCCGAGCGCGATCGCGACCCCTTCGTCGTCGCTGAGCAGAAGCGGCGGGAGGCCGGTGCCGGCCTCGAGGCGGTAGCCGCCGGCGCTGCCGCGCAGCGACTCGATGCCGTAGCCGAGTTCGCGCAGCCGTTCGACGTCGCGCCGCAGGGTGCGGTCGCTCACGTCGAGCCGGTCGGTGAGTTCGCGCGCCGACCAGTGCCGGTGGCTCTGCAGCAGCGAGAGCAGTTCGAGGGTTCTCGAGGTGGTTGCGGCCATGTTCCGATTCTCTCCCGAATGCGGACAGAAAGTGACCGGATGGCTCGAGAAGCTGGGGTCATGACGAACCAGATGATCACCGCACAGGGCCTCACGAAGACGTTCCGCTCGAAGGGGCAGACCGTCGAGGCCGTCCGTTCACTCGACCTCGCCGTCGGCGAGGGCGAACTCGTCGCCTTCCTCGGCCCGAACGGCGCCGGCAAGTCGACGACCCTCCGCATGCTCACGACCCTGCTGCCCGCGACGAGCGGCGATGCCGTCGTGGCCGGATGCGACGTCCGGCGCGACCCGGCGGGCGTGCGACGCCGCATCGGCTACGTCGGCCAAGGCAGCTCGGGCGGCCACACCCAGCGCGTGCGCGACGAGCTGCACGCCCAGGGCTCGTTCTACGGGCTCGGTCGCCGCGAGACGCGCGCCCGGGCCGCCGAGCTCATCGAGTCGCTCGAGCTCGGGCAGGTCGCGAACCGCACGGTGCAGTCGCTCTCGGGCGGGCAGAAGCGTCGGCTCGACATCGCCCTCGGGCTGATCCACCGGCCCGAGCTGCTCTTCCTCGACGAGCCGTCGACGGGCCTCGACCCGCACAGCCGGGCCAACCTCTGGCAGCACATCGTCGAGCTGCGCCGGGCGACGGGCACGACCATCTTCCTCACGACGCACTACCTCGACGAGGCCGACCGGCTCGCCGAGCGCGTCATGGTGATGGACCACGGCTCGGTCATCGCCGACGACACCGCGTGGGCGCTCAAGGAGTCGCTCGCGGGCGACCGGGTCACGCTCACCTTCGAGAACGCGGCGGATGCCTCGGCCGCCGCCGCCCGCCTCGGCGGCGAGCTCGACGGGGCCGATGCCCGCGTCGTCTCGATCACGGCACCCGGCGGCGACCGGGCGCTCCCCCGGTACATCCGCGAACTCTCGAACGCCGGGATCGACGTGGCCGCGGCCACCCACCGGCAGCCGACCCTCGACGACGTCTTCCTCGCACTGACCGGGCGCAGCCTCCGTGACGAGGCCGCCCACGCCGAGCCGACCGCCGAGTCGGCCGAGTCCGTCGCCGCCTGACCTCATCCCTCTGAAAGGACCACTCCGATGACCACCACCGCACCCGCCATCACCACCGGCACCCGCCCGACGGGCTTCGTCCGCGACACCGCTGCCGTGTTCGTCCGCGAATCGAAGCCGCTCGTGCGCGACCCGTTCAGCGTGATGTTCTCGCTCGTCCAACCGCTCGTGTTCCTCGGCCTCTTCGGGCCGCTGCTCATCGGCGCGGCCGGCGGCGACGTCGCCGGCACCCTGCAGTGGTTCGTGCCAGGCATCCTCGTGATGGTGGCGCTGTTCGGCACCGCCTCGACCGGCGCGAACCTGCTCTTCGAGATGCAGACCGGCTCGCACGAACGCACCCTCGTCGCCCCGCTCTCCCGCAGTGCGCTGCTCGTCGGCCGCGCCCTCAAGGAGGTCGTGCCGCTCGTCATCCAGGGCACGATCGTCGTCGTCGTCGCGGTGCCCTTCGGCTTCGCGGTGGATGTCCCGGGGCTCGTCCTCGGCCTCGTGATCCTGGCCGTCTTCGGCATCGGTTTCGGCGCGCTGAGCTACACGCTCGCGCTCTCGTGCCGCAACCGCGACTGGATGTTCTGGATGGTGCACCAGACGCTGCTGTTCCCGCTCATGATCCTGTCGGGCATGCTGCTGCCGCTCGACGACGGCCCCGGCTGGATGAAGGTCGCCGCCGCGGTGAACCCGCTGAGCTACCTCGTCGGCGCCGAGCGGGCGCTGCTCGCGGGCGACTTCGGCGACCCGGCCGTGATCGGCGGCGCGATCGCCGCGATCGTCACCTGCGCGATCGGCGTGTTCGTCGGCGTGCGCGCGATGCGCCGCGCGAACTGAGCCCGACCCGGGCGGCGGGGAACCCTCCCCTTGAGCGTTACGTCACTGATACCACTCGCGTATCAGTGACGTAACGCTGCGCGGACACCACCCGCCTGGGCGACCGCCTACGCTCATTGCATGTCACTCGCCCAGCCCGAGCCGTCCGCGAACCGAGCCCACGACGTCGTGATCCTCGGCGGCGGCCACAACGGCCTCACCGCCGCTGCCTACCTCGCCCGGGCCGGGCTCGACGTGCTCCTCCTCGAGCGCGACGACCACTTGGGCGGGGCGGCGGTCTCGGCCGAGGCGTTCGACGGCGTCGACGCCCGGCTCAGCCGGTACTCGTACCTCGTGAGCCTGCTGCCGCAGCGCATCATCGACGATCTCGGCCTCGACATCGAGCTCGTGCGGCGGCGCTTCTCGTCGTACACCCCCGATCCGGCGAACCCCGAGCGGGGGCTGCTCGTCGACAACGAGGCCGACGCCGCGGCATCCGCCGACGCCTTCGATCGCGTGGGCGCGGCAGCCGATGCGTCCGCCTGGGAGGCGTTCTACGCCGAGACCGCGCGGCTCGCCGAGCGGCTCTTCCCGAGCCTCACCGAGCCGCTGCCGACCCGGGCGGAGGCCCGCGCGCTCCTCGGCGACGACGCCGCGTGGAGCGCGTTCGTCGAGCGCCCGCTCGGCGAGACGATCGACGAGCGCTTCACGAACGACCTCGTGCGCGGCGTCGTCGCGACCGACGGGCTCATCGGCACGTTCACCACGCTCGACGACCCGGCGCTCGACGCGAACCGCTGCTTCCTGTACCACGTCATCGGCGGCGGCACCGGCGACTGGGACGTGCCGGTCGGCGGCATGGGCGCCGTGAGCGGCGAGCTCGCCCGCTCGGCGCGCGAGGCCGGCGCCGCGCTCGTCACGGGCGCCGAGGTGCTGGGCGTCGACCCGGCCGGCCGCGTGCGATACCGGCTCGCGGGCGAGGAGCGCCTCGCCACCGCGGCCACCCTGCTCGCGAACGTCGCGCCCGCCGTGCTCGAGCGCCTCATCGAAGCGGGCGCGCCGGACGCACCGGCCGAGGCGACCGGCCGCACCGGCGGCCTCGCCCCGCGCGACCAGGCGCCGATCTCCGACGACGGCCCGATCGCGGTGCCGCCCGTGGTGCGCGAGCGGCTACGCGCACTGCACGCCCCTGAGGGCGCGCAGGTCAAGGTGAACCTGCTGCTCACCCGGCTCCCCCGACTGCGCGACGCCGAGGTCGCCCCCGAGCAGGCGTTCGCGGGCACGTTCCACATCAACGAGCTCGCCACGCAGCTCGATGCGGCGTACGCGACGGCTGCGCGCGGAGGCATCCCCTCCCCGCTGCCCTGCGAGATCTACTGCCACACCCTGAGCGACCCGTCGATCCTCTCGCCCGAGCTCGCCGCCTCGGGCGCGCACACCCTCACCGTGTTCGGGCTGCACGTGCCGCACCGCCTGCTCGAGCGATTCGGCAACGACGAACTGCGCGCCCTGCTGCAGCAGGCCGTGCTCGACTCGCTCGATTCGGTGCTCGCCGAGCCCATCGCCTCGGTCATCATGACGGATGCCTCGGGCCGCCCCTGCATCGAGACGAAGACGACCCTCGACCTCGAGGCGGCGCTGCGCATGCCGGGCGGCAACATCTTCCACGGGCCGCTGTCGTG
This sequence comes from Agromyces sp. NPDC057679, assembly GCF_042799635.1. Taxonomy (NCBI): domain Bacteria; kingdom Bacillati; phylum Actinomycetota; class Actinomycetes; order Micrococcales; family Microbacteriaceae; genus Agromyces; species Agromyces sp. NPDC057679. The sequence goes on from NZ_JBHVIK010000001.1 coordinate 1,446,825, forward strand.
GCCGTGGGCCGAGCCGGGTGCCCCGCTGACGACGCCCGCCGAACGCTGGGGCGTGGCCACGCGGCATCCGGCCGTGCTGCTGTGCGGATCGGGCGCGGTGCGCGGCGGCGCCGTCAGCGGCATCGGCGGGCACAACGCCGCGATGGCCGTGCTCGAGCAGCTCGCCGGCTGAGCCGTCGCGCCGCCGACCATACCGTCGGGTACGGTGGCTCCATGGCGACGACACGGGAACGCTGGCTCGACGAGGGGCTGGCGGTGCTCGCCACCGAGGGGGCGCCGGCGCTGCGGATCGACCGCCTGGCCGCGCGACTCGGTGTGACGAAGGGTTCGTTCCACCACCACTTCGACGGGGCCGGCGCGTACAAGCAGGCGCTGCTCGCGTACTACGAGCAGCGCACGATCACGTCGATCGACGAGGGGATCGCGGCGCGGGGCGCAGGCGGCACCCGCGCGACCCTCGAGTGGCTCAGCGAGCTCGCGCTCGCGCCGGGGCCGTCGATCCGCCCGACCGAACTCGACGCCGCCGTGCGCGCCTGGGCGCACACCGACGGCGACGCGCGGGCGACGCAGGCGCGCATCGACGCGCGAATCATCGATGCGCTGCAGGCGGTGTGGCGGCCGGCGACCTCGTCGGATGCGGCCGCGCGCACCGCGGCGCTCGTGCCCTACCTGGTCTCGGTGGGCGCCGCGGCGACGGTCCCGCCGATCGGCACCGACGAGCTTCGCGCCGTCTACGAACTGCTGCTCGAGATCGCCCCGGTCGCGGGCGAGCCGAGCGCCGACGGCGCCCGCGACTGAGGCGCTCAGAGCACGAAGCAGAACAGCCCGGTCGCGACGCAGACCACCAGCATCCCCGTCGCGTTGACGAAGAGGTTGCGCCCGAAGTCGCGCGCCCGCACGTGCATGCCGATCGCGACGACGAAGTAGGCGATGAGCGCGGCGCACGTGAGCGCGCCGAGGTACGGGATCCAGATGCCGGCGACGAGCCCCGCGGCGGCCGCGAACTTGATCGGCGGCATCACCCACCACCACCGCCTCGGGAAGCCCACGTCCTCGAAGCACTTCGCGATGAACGCGACGGGCTTGAGGCACAGCACCGCGTCGCCGACGCAGATGACGGCGAGGAGCACGACGGGCCAGACGGGGTCGGGGAGCGCGACATCCATATTCCGTACCATACCGTATGGTACGGAACGTCGCCATGGGTCAGCGGCCCGCGGTCGGGGAACCCTCGAGCCGGGCGACCGACGCGCGGCACGCCCCTCACGGGGGTCGCGCCGACGCCGCGTGCCTAGAAGACGAAGACCTGCCCGAGGATCATGATCGCGATGACGAAGAGCGCGATCACGGCGCCGACGATCACGAGCGACTTCACCGACAGCTTCGCGACGCCGAAGCCCACGAGGAAGGGCAGCGCGACGAGGAAGATCGTCACCAGCCACCAGAAGGCCTGGTAGCCGCCTGCCGTGGCATCGGAGAGGCGGCCCGCGAACAGCTGCTGCGAGTGGGGGTGCGTCGCGAACGCGAACGCGGCCGACAGCGGCACCGCGATGAGCGCGAACACGATCAGTCCGGCGAGTGCTCCCCACAGCCCGGACTTGCCCTCGGTGATGTCCATTGCTTCTTCGTGCGCCACGCGCTGCGACCCCTTCGAGCTCATGGCTCCGACTCTAGTGGTTCGAGGGCGCGGCTCTAGTGATTCCCACCCGCCCGGATTAGCCTGAAAGTCACGACGAGTGGGGGCGATGATGACCGCGAAACCGACCGGACACTACGTGCTGAAGGCCGACGGCCTGTACCTGCAGTTCGACCGTCTCTTCCACGCCCCCATCGAGGATGTGTGGTTCAGCCTCACGAATCCCAACGCCATGAAGGGCTGGATCGGCACCTACACGGGCAGCCCGTCGACGGGCGGCGTCCGCTTCCAGATGAGCGAAGAGGGCGCCGAGTGGATGAACGTGTCCATCCTCGAGTGCCGGGCGCCGCACAGCTTCACGGCCGACTCGGGCTCGGGTCCGACCGGTGTGCGGGTGTTCTGCCACCTCGTCGAGGGCGGCGGCATGACCACCCTGACCCTGGGCCAGCGGATGAAGGACGCGACCGAGGCCGCGAGCATCGGCCCCGGCTGGGACTTCTACCTCGATCGGCTCACCGCCTCGCGCTCGGGTGCGGTGCTCCCCGTCTGGGAGACGTACTACCCCCAGTTCTCGCCCCACTACCGCGAGCTCACGGTGCCGACTGCAGCCCAGCCCTAGACTGGCGCGGTGAACACGGCAGACAGACTTCGTCGGCGCAGCACCCAGGCGACTGAGGAGCGCAACGGGCTCTTCGTGAACCACCCCTTCCGCTGGGGCTTCATCGTCACGCTCGGCGTGCTGCTCGCGCTCGCGCTCGCGGTCGCGGTCGTCAACCTCTCGAGCGTCGTGCTGTCGGTGTTCATCGCGGCGTTCGTCGCCCTGGGGCTCGACCCCCTGATCCGCTGGTTCCAGCGTCGCGGCATGCGCCGGGGCGTCGCGATCGTCACCGTCATCCTGCTCTTCGTCGGCTTCCTCGTCGGCATCGTCTGGCTCATCGTGCCGCCGGTGATCGGGCAGGCCGTCTCGTTCGCGAAGGCGCTCCCCGCCGAGCTCAAGGACCTCTACGCCTCGGGCTGGTTCGACCGCGTCAACGAGGCGACGAACGGCATGCTCGAGTCCGCGGTCGCCTGGGTCAGCGGCATCCTCGCCGACCCCGACTTCTGGGCGGCGGTCGGCGGCGGCGCGCTGCAGTTCAGCGCCGCGGTGCTCGACGGCATCTCGACGGGCGTGTTCGTCGTGGTGCTCTCGATCTACTTCATCGCGACCCTCGACGCGACCAAGCGTGCCTGCTACACCCTCGTCGCGGCGAGCCACCGCCCCCAGGTCGAGAGCTACGCGGAGCGCATCATGCAGTCGGTCGGCCGCTACCTCAGCGGCATGGTCGTGCTCGCCTTCATGAACTCGGTGTTCTCGACGCTCCTGCTCATCGCGGTCGGAGTGCCCTACGCGCTGTTCATCGGCGCGATGGCGTTCTTCATCACGCTGATCCCCCTCATCGGTACGGTCATCACGACGGTCATCATGACCGTCATCGCCCTGCTCGTCTCCCCTGTCGCCGGCATCGTCGTGCTCATCGCGATGCTCGTCTACATGCAGGTCGAGGCGTACATCTTCACGCCGAAGGTCATGGGCAAGGCGGTGCAGGTGCCCGGCACGATCGTGCTCATCTCGGCGCTCGCGGGCGGCACCCTGCTCGGCCTGCTCGGCGCGCTCGTCGCGATCCCGATCTCGGCGGGCATCCTGCTCATCATCCGCGAGGTCGTCGTGCCGAAGCAGGCGCGCGTCTGAGCGTCCGCCCGGTTCAGCTCCAGATCGACGGCGCCGCCGCGCGCATCGGCGGCAGGGCGACGTCCGAGCCCCAGCGTTCGATCCACTCGGGGATGCCGTGGAGGGCCTCGACGCCGAACGCCTCGACGAGCTCGGACATCGGCACGGTGCCGCCCGACTTCCGCAGGAACCGCGCCCGGATGTACCCGGTCGCGTAGATCTCGGGCGTTCCCGTGGCATCGGGGCGCACGAAGCGCTGCTCCATGTACACGGCCTTGTCGTCGTGGCCGATGATGCGCGACTCGATCGTGAAGCGGTTCCACGGGTTGAGCGACTTGCGGAACGTGATCGTCTCGCTCGCGACGACCGGGTACCAGCCGCGGTCCCGCATGAGCTGCCAGACGCCGTTGCGCACGAGCATCTCGAAGCGCGCGACATCCATGATCGAGAAGTAGACCCCGTTGTTCATGTGGTTGATGATGTCGAGGTCGGTCGGCAGGGTGATGAAGTTCGTGCGGGCGACGTCGCCGTGGCCGAGCCGCGAACGGAACCGGGCGAGCACGAAATGCAGCATCGTGCGGAAGAACATGTGCATGATCAACGACTGTATGACGAGATCGCGGTGGGTTTCGATAATCCGTCGATCCCGACAACGAGGGGCCGGATGCCTCGCGCCGAAGTTGTGCCGAACCGAACGGGCGGCGAGCCTCCGCCGTAGACTCCGTGGCATGTCGACCGCAGCCGCCGCCACGACCACCGACCGTCTCCGCCGGCTCGCCGACGCCGCCCGCGCCGCCGGCATCGACGTCGTGCTCGTCGCACCGGGGCCGGACCTCGCCTACCTCGTCGGGCACTCGGTGCCCTCGCACGAACGCCTCACCCTGCTGGCCGTGCCCGCGGCCGCGCCGGTCGATGCGGTGATGATCCTGCCCGCGCTGGAGCGCGGCGGCTGGGAGGGCAGCACGGCCGAGGCCGCGGGCGTCCGCTTCGTGACCTGGCTCGACGGCGAGGACCCGTACGCCGCCCTCCTCGGCGAACTCGGCGGCGGCACCGAGCTCGGCACCGCGGCCGTCGACGACCACCTGCCCTTCCTGCACGCGTTCCGCCTGCAGGCGGCCAGGCCCGCACTGCGGCTGCAGCCCGCCGGCGAGCTCATCGCCGAGCTGCGCATGCGCAAGGAGCCGTTCGAGATCGACGAGCTCGCCTCGGTCGGCGCGGCGATCGATCGCGTGCACCGCCGCATCGGCGAATGGCTGCGGGCCGGCCGCACCGAGAACGAGGTCGCCGCCGACATCGCCGAAGCCCTCGTCGAAGAGGGCCATCGCACGGCGGACTTCGTCATCGTCGCCTCGGGACCGAACGGCGCCTCGCCGCACCACGAGGCCTCCGACCGGGTCATCCTCGCCGGCGACCCGGTGGTCGTCGACATCGGCGGCCCCAACCCGGCCGGCTACAACTCCGACAGCACCCGCACGTATCTCGTCGCCGGCGGTGACCCCGACCCCGAGCTCGCGAAGGTGCACGAGCTGGTGCGCACCGCGCAGCGCGCGGCCGTCGACGCCGTGCGGCCCGGGGCGACCGCCGAGTCGATCGACCGCGCCGCCCGCGAGGTGATCGAGCGGGCCGGCTACGGCGAGTTCTTCATCACGCGCACCGGCCACGGCATCGGCCTCGAGGTGCACGAGCACCCGTACATCGTCGCCGGCAACACCCGCCCGCTCGAGCCCGGCATGGCGTTCTCGATCGAGCCGGGGGTCTACCTGCCCGGGCGGTTCGGCGTGCGCATCGAGGACATCGTCGTGGTCGGCGACGCGGGCGCGGTGCTCATGAACACCTCGCCGACCGAGCTGGTCGTCGTCTAGCCCTTCGCCGGCACATGCCGTTCGTCGACGCCGTCGTATACCGACAGCGGGCGGATGAGCGCGTTCGACGCCGCCTGCTCCATGATGTGCGCCGTCCACCCGGTGACCCGCGAGGCGACGAACAGCGGCGTGAAGGTGAGCGTGTCGAAGCCCATCAGGTGATAGGTCGGGCCCGCCGGGTAGTCGAGGTTCGGCTTGATGTTCTTGCGCTCGCCCATCGCCTGCTCGAGGGCGACGTAGAGCTCGAGCAGGTCGGGCCGATCGGTGAACTCGACCATGCGCTCCATGGCGTCGCGCATCGTCGGCACCCGTGAGTCGCCGTTCTTGTAGACGCGGTGCCCGAAGCCCATGATCTTGCGCTTGGAGGCGAGCGCGTCGTCGAGCCAGGCGACGGCGCGCTCGGCGCCGCCCTCGCCGGCGCCGATCTCGTCGAAGGTGTGCATGACGGCCTCGTTGGCGCCGCCGTGGAGCGGGCCCTTGAGCGCGCCGATCGCCCCGGTCACCGCCGAGTACAGGTCGGAGAGCGTCGAGGTGATGACGCGAGCCGTGAACGTCGAGGCGTTGAACGAGTGCTCGGCGTACAGGATCATCGACACGTCGAAGGCGTTGACGACGGGCAGCTCGGGCACCTCGCCGAAGGTCTGCCAGAGGAAGTTGGCCGAGTAGCCGAGGTCGTCGCGGGGCTCGACGAACTCGAGCTCGTGGCGGCGGCGCTGGTCGTAGGCGACGATCGACGGCAGCTTCGCGAACAGCCGGATCGCCTTGTCGAGACTGGCGTCGCGCGAGTCGTCGGGCGTCGTCGCGTCGCTCGCGCCGATCACGCTGACCGCCGTGCGCACGACGTCCATCGGATGTGCGGTCAGCGGCAGCTCGTCGATGATGCGCTTCACCTCGTGGTCGAGCCCGCGCAGCGACCGCTCGCGATCCTCGAAGGCGCCGAGCTCCTCGTCGGTCGGCAGCTCGCCGTACCAGAGCAGGTAGGCGACCTCCTCGAAGGTGCACGAGGCGGCGAGCTCCTGCACGGGGTACCCGCGGTAGAGCAGCGAGTTCGTCTCGGGGTTGACCTTCGAGACGGCGGTGTAGTCGACCGGCACCCCGGCCAGCCCCTTGTAGATGGTGGGCGGGGTGATCTCCTGCTCGGCCATGGATGCTCCCTTGCGTTGGCGTTCTGCGATCGGCGTCAGCGTGCGACGGTGAAGTTGAAGATCGAGGTGTCGAAGTGGTTGTAGCCCTCGTAGTCGATCAGCTCGTAGAGCTCCGAACGGTGCTGCATCTCGCCGAGCCGGGCGGTGAGCGAACCGGATGCCTCGAGCTCGTCGAGTCCCCGCATCGCCGAGCCCATGGCGAGCCGCAGCAGCGACACCGGCCAGATGACGATGTTCATGCCGACGTCGGCGAGCTGCTGCACCGTGAAGAGCTCGCTCTTGCCGAACTCGGTCATGTTCGCGAGCAGGGGCACGTCGACCGCTGCGCGGATCGCGGCGAACTCCTCGAGCGAGCGCATGGCCTCGGGGAAGATCGCGTCGGCACCCGCGTCGACGAGGGCCTTCGCCCGGTCGACCGCGGCCTGCAGGCCGTCGACCGCCGCGATGTCGGTGCGCGCCATGACGAGGAAGTTCTCGTCGCGGCGCGCGTCGACCGCGGCGCGGATGCGGCGCAGCGCCGTCTCGTCGTCGACGACCTGCTTGCCGTCGAGGTGGCCGCAGCGCTTCGGGTTGATCTGGTCCTCGATGTGGAGGCCGGCGAGGCCCGCGTCCTCCATCTCCTGCACCGTGCGGGCGACGTTCATCGGCTCGCCGAAGCCGGTGTCGGCGTCGATGATCGCCGGCAGCTCGGTCATGCGGGCGATCTGCTTGCCGCGGCCCGCGACCTCGGTGAGCGTCGTGAGGCCGATGTCGGGCAGGCCGAGGTCGGCGCTCAGCACCGCGCCCGAGATGTAGACGCCCTCGAAGCCGCGTTCGCCGATGAGCTTCGCCGAGAGCGGGTTGAACGCGCCGGGGAACCGCATGATCTCGCCCGTGGCGAGCCGCTCGCGGAACAGCCGGCGCTTCTCGGCCGCGGGGGTCTGGGAGTACAGCATCAGAACAGCCCCTCGGGGATCTCGACGCCGGTGAGCGCACCGGGCGCGACGGTGAAGGTGAGCCCGCCGAGCTCGTCGGGCGAGAGCTCGGGCAGCCGCTGCGCGAGGTCGAGGAAGCGCTCGATCTCCTCGGGCGCGACGGCCCACTCGGCGAGGGTGCGGAACTTGTGCACGTACTGCTCGCGGGCGAACGGCCGGGCGCCCAGCGGGTGCGCGTCGGCCACGGCGATCTCGTCGACGATCTCGCCGCCGTCGGCCAGCTTGATGACGACGCGGCCGCCGAACGCCTTCTCGGCGATGTCGAGCGAGTGGTAGCGACGCGTCCACTCGGCGTCCTCGACGGTCGAGACCTTCTTCCACAGCTCGATCGTGTCGGCGCGGTGGGCGCGCTCGGGCGAGTACGAGGTCTCGTGGTCCCACGCGCCGTCCTGCAGGGCGACCGTGAAGATGTACGGGATCGAATGGTCGAGCGTCTCGCGCGAGGCGTCGGGGTCGTACTTCTGCGGGTCGTTCGCGCCCGAGCCGATCACGTAGTGCGTGTGGTGCGAGGTGTGCAGGGTGATCGACTCGATGTGCGCGGCATCGAGGATGAGCGGGTACTCGTCGTGGAGCTTGCGGGCGAGGTCGATCCAGGCCTGCGCCTGATACTCGGCCGAGTGCTCCTTCGTGTACGAGTCGAGGATCGCCCGCTTCGCCTCGCCCTGGTCGGGCAGCGGCACGTCATACGAGGCATCGGGGCCGTCGAGCAGCCAGGCGATCACGCCGTCCTCGCCCTCGTAGATGGGGACGGGGCTCGTCTCGCCGCGCATCGCGCGGTCGACGGCCTCGATCGCCATCTTGCCGGCGAAGGCGGGGGCGTGCGCCTTCCAGGTCGAGATCTCGCCCTTGCGCGACTGGCGGGTCGCCGTGGTCGTGTGCAGCGCCTGGCCGATGGCCTGGAAGATCGTCTCCTGGTCGAGGCCGAGCAGGGTGCCGATGCCCGCGGCCGCCGACGGGCCGAGGTGGGCGACGTGGTCGATCTTGTGCTTGTGCAGCGAGATCGCCTTCACGAGGTCGATCTGGATCTCGTAGCCCGTCGCGAGGCCGCGCACGACGTCGTGCCCGGTGAGGCCGCGGTTCTGCGCGAGGTGCTGGGCGACCGCGACGATCGGGGGGATGTTGTCGCCGGGGTGCGAGTACTCGGCGGCGAGGAACGTGTCGTGGTAGTCGAGCTCGCGCACGGCGACCCCGTTGGCCCAGGCCGCCCACTCGGGGCTCGTGCGACGGGCCGCGTCGGCGCCGAACACGGTCGCACCGTCGCCGCCGATCGAGACGGGATGCGAGAGGGCCTGGCTGCGCGCCGAGACGACGGGACGGCGGGCCACGGCGGCCGCCGCGACCGCGGCGTTGTCGATGACGCGGTTCACCACCATGTCGACGACGTCGTCATCGAGCTCGACCGGGTCGGTCGCGACGCCCGCGAGCTTCCAGGCGAGTTGGCCCTCGCGGGCGAGGTTCTCGTCGCTGCGGTGGGTGCGCACGTGGTGGAGATGCATGGGGCGGACCTTTCTGAAGTGTTCCATCGGTCAGGCTACGCGGTGGCCGTCGGGGTGACGAGCCTCGATCGAGGCGAGCGCGTGGCGGAGGCTCAGGTGCAGGTGTACGTGGGTGGCATGGGCGGCGAGGGCGGCGTCGCCCGCGACGATGGCGTCGACGATGAGCAGGTGCTCGGATGCCGCGGCGCGGAGCCGCTCGGGATGGTGGCGCGCGAGTCGCCGGACGCGCGCCGAGTGCAGGCGGACGCTGCGGAGCGCCGCCCCGAGCATCGGGTTCGCCGCGGCCGACTCGATCTCGTCGTCGAGCGCGTCGACGGCGTCGTAGTAGGCGCGGAGCCCCGCCTCGCCGGTGTCGAGCAGTTCGGGGGCGCCGGCGATCCGCTCGCGGAGCGCAGTGAAGCGCTCGGGGTCGCGCCGGGCCGCCGCGAGGCGGGCCGCCTGGCCCTCGAGCGCCTCGCGCAGCTCGTAGAGCGAGACGATGCTCGCGGCGTCGATCGCCGAGACCTGCAGCACGCGTGCGGAGGCGGCGGTGGCGAGGCCGTCGGCCTCGAGCTTGGCGAGCGCTTCGCGCACCGGGGTCCGGGAGACGCCGAGCCGGTTCGCCTGCTCGACCTCGGCGAGCGCGGCGCCGGGCTCGAGGGCGCCGTCGAGGATCTCCTCGCGCAGTGCGCGGTAGGCGCGTTCGCTCGCTCGCATCGACCCTCCCCGCTTTTATGTATACACTCCGCTGAGGTTCAGCGCAATCGGAGGCATATTTGCGACTCGGTGTATACATTTCGAGGAATGCCTGCGCCTGGATCGCGAAGCGCCACCGCGGCTGAGGATCTCCCGTGACCGGCCGTTCTCCCCGATCGACGTGGGACGATGGAAGGGATGAGCATCAGCGATCTCGACACCATCGGGCAGCGCACGGTCAGCGACCTCCGCCGCGACTTCCCCGCCTTCGCCGACGGCGCCGCCTACGGCGCCCGGCCCGACGGCGGCGCGCCGGTCGCGTACCTCGACTCGGCCGCGACCGCCCAGCGCCCCGGCCGCGTGCTCGACGCCGAACGCGACTACCTCGAGCAGCACCTCGCGCCCGTGCACCGCGGCGCGAGCGCCGCCGTCGGCCGGTCGACGACCCTCTTCGAGGACGCCCGCGCCACGGTCGCGCGATTCGTCGGCGCCGGCGAGCGCGAGATCGTCTGGGCCGAGAACGCCACCGACGCGCTCAACATCGTCGCGCTCGGCATGGCGGATGCCTCGGCCGGACTCGGCGGGCCCGAGGCATCCCGGTTCGCCCTCGAGGCCGGCGACGAGATCGTCGTGACCGAGGCCGAGCACCACGCGAACCTCATCCCGTGGCAGCGCCTCGCGGCGCGCACCGGGGCGCGCCTGCGCGCCGTGCGCGTCGACGATCGCGGGCTCTGGTCGGTCGATGCGCTCGCCGCCGAGCTCTCGGAGCGCACGCGCGTCGTCGCGATCGCCGAGGTGTCGAACGTGACCGGGTACCTCGCGCCCGTCGCCGACGTCGTCGCGGTCGTGCGCGAACGCTCGCCCCGCGCGCTCGTCGTGCTCGACGCCTGCCAGTCGGTGCCGCACCTGCCGAGCGACCTCGGCGCACTCGGCGTCGACTTCGCCGCGTTCTCGGGGCATAAGATGCTCGGCCCGAACGGCATCGGCGTGCTCTACGGCCGGGCCGAGCTGCTCGACGCGCTGCCGCCCGCCCGCACCGGCGGATCGACCATCACGCGCGTGATGATCGACTCGGCCGAGTTCCTGCCGGCGCCCCACCGCTTCGAAGCCGGCACCCAGCCGGTCTCGCAGGTCGTCGCCCTCGCCGAGGCCGTGCGCTACCTCGAGTCGATCGGCATGGCCGCGGTCGCCGCGCACGAGCGCTCGCTCGCCGAACGCGTCGCCGTGCAGCTGGCCGGGGTGCCGGGCGTGCGACTCATCGGGCCGCCGCCGGGCTCGCCGCGCGCCGGGCTCGTCTCGGTCGCCGTCGACGGCGTGCACGCGCACGACGTGGGCCAGTTCCTCGACGACGCCGGCGTCATCGTGCGCGTCGGCCACCACTGCGCGCAGCCGCTGCACCGTGCGCTCGGCATCACCGCGACCACCCGGGCGAGCGCGCACGTCTACACGACGGCCGACGAGATGGACCGCTTCGTCGCGACCCTCGGCGAGGTGCGGAGCTTCTTCGGCGTCGCCGACGAGGCCGCGGCGGTGATCGCGTGAGCGGGCTCGAGGGTCTCTACCAGCAGATCATCCTCGACCAGGCGAAGCGGCGGAACGGCGACGGCCCGCTCGACGGCGCCGACGCCGAGCACCACGAGTTCAACCCGACCTGCGGCGACGAGATCACCGTGCGGGTGAAGCTCGACGACGACGGAGAACGCCTCGCCGAGGTCGCGTGGCAGGGCGACGGCTGCAGCATCTCGATGGCCTCGGCCTCGACGCTCGCCGAGCTCGCCGCCGGCCGACCGGTCGACGAGGTGCACGGGCTCATCGAGGGCTTCCGCACGATGCTGCGCTCGCAGGGCGCCGGCGAACCCGACGAGGAGCTGCTCGGCGACGCGATCGCCTTCCACGGCGTCTCGAAGTACGTCATGCGCGTGAAGTGCGCCATGCTCTCGTGGGTCGCGCTCGAGGCGGCGCTCGCGAAGGCGGCGCCGGCCGCCGAGTAGCGAGCGACGATCGCTACTCGAAGACCGGGCCGAACCGCGCCTCATCCAGCACGCGGGCGGCGAGGCCGGGCGGCACGTCGGCGAGCTCGGGCGGGTTCCAGCGGGGCGAGCGGTCCTTGTCGATCACCTGGGCGCGGATCCCTTCGCGGAGGTCGTGCTGCTCGATGAACCAGGTCACCGCCCGGAACTCCTGCTCGAGCGCGGCCTCGAGGTTCGGCAGCGTGCGCGCCCGGCGCACCGACTCGAGCGTCACCGCGAGGGCGGTCGGCGAGAGCGTCTCGAGCTCGTCGGCGGCCGCGGCGGCGTACGCCCTCGCCCCCGGGTCGAGGGGATGGCTCGGGAAGGCGCTCGACGAGGCATCCTGCCGGCCGTCGGCGAAGGTGCGCAGTCGCGCGATGATCTCGGCGACCGTGGGCGCCGAGTAGCAGGCGTCGACCCAGTCGCGCGCGAGCGCGAGCGCCGAGGGGCCCGGGGTCTCGTCGAAGAGCATCACGATCTCGGCGGGACTGCCGGGGTCGGCGCGCTCGGCGAGCGCCTGCAGCACGTGCGGGATGCGCTCGGAGGGCACGAAGGCGTCGGCGAAGCCGGCGTGCAGGGCGTCGGCCGCGTCCATCGTGCGCGAGTTGAGGGCGAGGTGCACGCCGAGCTCGCCGGGCGCTTTCGCGAGCAGCCACGACCCGCCCACGTCGGGGGTGAAGCCGATGCGGGTCTCGGGCATCGCGATGCGCGAGCGCTCCGTCACGATGCGCACCGAGGCGTGCCCGGCGAGGCCGATGCCGCCGCCCATGGTGATGCCGTCCATGATCGCGACGACGGGCTTCGGGTAGCGGGCGATCGCCGCGTCGAGTCGGTACTCGGCGCGGAAGAAGTCCCGGGCCTCGGCATGGTCGTCGTTGGTCGCGTACCGGTGCAGCTCGCGCACGTCGCCGCCGGCGCAGAACCCCCGCTCGCCGGCCCCGTCGAGCACGACGAGCGCGACCTCGGAATCGTGCCGCCAGGCCTCGAAGACCTCCGCGAGGGCGCGGATCATCTCGTAGGAGAGCGCGTTGAGCGCCTGCGGTCGGTCGAGCGTGACGTGGCCGACGCCGTCGGCCACGCTCGCGGAGATGTGGTCGCTCACGCCTGCCACCGTATCGCCCGCACCGGCGTGCGGGGTTACGATTCCCGAATGGTCCCCGTCGAGAACCTCTGGGCGTTCGTGCTGGCCTCGGTCGTGCTCATCGTCATCCCCGGCCCGAGCGTGCTCTTCGTCATCGGCCGCTCGCTCGCGCTCGGCCGCCTCGGCGGCATCCTCAGCGTCGTCGGCAACGCCCTCGGCATGGTGCCCCTCGTCGTCGCCGTCGCGCTCGGCGTCGGCGCGATCGTCGCGCAGTCGGTCGTGCTGTTCACCATCATCAAGTTCGCGGGTGCGGCGTACCTCGTGTACCTCGGCGTCCAGGCGATCCGGCATCGCAAGGACGCCGCCCGCGCGGCGAACGGCGAGGTCGCCCCCCGCTCGCACTGGCGTCAGCTCGGCGAGGGCTTCGTCGTCGGGGTCACGAACCCGAAGACGATCGCGTTCTTCGTGGCCGTGCTGCCGCAGTTCGTGTCGTTCGAGGCCGGGGCCATCCCCCTGCAGCTCTTCGAGCTCGGCGTCGTCTTCATCGTGCTCGCCCTCGCCTGCGACTCGGTGTGGGCACTCGCCGCGAGCGCGGCCCGCGACTGGTTCGCCCGTTCGCCGAGGCGCATCGAGCATCTCTCGGCCACGGGCGGCGTCATGATGATCGGCCTGGGCGGGGTGCTCGCGCTCAGCGGCAACAAGCACTGAGGCGCGCCGCGTCGGTTTCTCCGCGAGGCGGTGGATACGTCGCCCCCCAAGCGACGCATCCACCGGTCCGGGAGGCCGCTACTCGGTCGCCGTCGGCGCAGCGGGAGCGGCAGGGGCGGCGGGTGCTGCGGCCACGGCCTGCTCCCCGGCCTCGGCGCCGGCGGGCGCGGCGGGCGTCTCGGTGGTCGTGCCCTCGTCGTCACGGCTCGCGAGCCGGTCGTTCCAGATCTTGAGCACCGACGCGGGCGTCCTCGGGGTGAGGAGGCTCACGACGACGTAGACCAGGAGGCTCGCGCCGAGGCCGAAGTAGATCGGCTCGTTGGCGAGCACGTCGCCCACCACGACCATCGTGCCGAGCGTCACGATCGTGCCGACGGCCATCGACCAGAGCGCGCCGGCGCCGGTCGCCCGCTTCCACACGAAGCCGCCGAGGATCGCCACGAGCAGGCCGCCGACGAGGATGTCGTAGGCGACGGTCAGCGCCGCGACGACGTCGTTGAGCAGCGCAGCGACGATGATGACCACGACACCGAGGACGACCACGTAGAGGCGGTTGGAGCGCACGTCGTGCTCGGGGTTCGACGCCGCGGCGGCCTCGTCCCTGCTGCGGCCGACGAGTCGCTTCAGCAACGGCATCACGTCGGCGCGGGCGACCGTCGCGGTCGCGATGAGCGCGCCCGACGCCGTCGACATCATCGCGGCGACCGCCGCAGCGAGCACGATGCCGCTGAGGCCGACCGGCAGGATCTGCTGGGTGATCGCGGCGTACACGTCGTCGCTCGCCTCGATGCCCGGCAGGAACGCCGCCGCCGACATGCCGATGACGGCTCCGGCGACGCCGTAGAGGAGGCAGTAGACCGCCGCGGCCGTGCCGCCCCACTTCGCGACCTTCGGCGAGCGCGCGGTGAACACGCGCTGCCAGATGTCCTGGCCGATGAGCATGCCGAACGTGTAGATGACGAAGAAGGTGATGATCGTGTCGACGCCGATCGCGCCGAGGTCGAAGGCCGCGGTGCCGAGGCGTTCGACGATGCCCTCGTAGCCGCCGGCGTTGAACCAGGCGAAGGGCAGCAGCAGGAAGAACACGCCGATCGTCTTGAGGACGAACTGGACCATGTCGGTGAGCGTGATCGACCACATGCCGCCGATCGAGGAGTACAGCATGACGATGCCGCCGCCGATGATCACGGAGATCGTGCGGTCGGTGCCGAACAGCACGTTGAAGATCGTCGCGTACGCGATCGTCGACGTCACCGAGAGCATGAGCGTGTACGCCATCATCACGATGCCCGAGGCGCTCGTGGCGTTCACGCCGTATCGGAGCTTCAGCATCTGGGCGACCGTGTACACCTTGAGCTTCTGGATGCGCGAGGCGAACAGGATGCTGAGGAGGAACAGGCCCACGGCGATCGACACGACGAGCCACATGCCCGAGATGCCGTACTTGTAGCCGAGGCCGACGCCGCCGACGGTCGAGGCGCCGCCGAGCACGACGGCCGCCATGGTGCCGGTGTACAGGCCGGGGCCGAGCCGGCGGCCGGCGACGAGGAAGTCGGCCGAGTTCTTGGTGCGGCTCTTGCCCCACCAGCCGAAGAGCAGCATCGCTCCCAGGTAGATGATGATGATCGCGATATCCATCGTTGGATCCTTTGCGTCGGAGGTTCAGTCGGGTGTCGGGTGGGTGGTTCGGATGCCGCGGGCGGGCCGCGTCATCCCAGGTGCGTCGGCGCGAACATGCGCAGCACGGCGGGCACGACCACGACGGCGGGGCCGGGCTCGGCGAAGGTGCGGGCGATGGTCTCGCCCACGTCTTCGAGGGTCGACTCGTAGGCGGGCACGCCGAATGAGCGCGCCAGGGCTGCGAAGTCGGGACGGGCGAGCTCGGTGGCGGTGGCCTGTCCGAACGCGTCCGTCATGTACTCGCGGAGGATGCCGTAGCCTCCGTCGTCGATGATGAGCCAGGTCACGTCGGCGTCGTGCTGGCGAGCGGTGGCGAGCTCGGCGATGGAGTACATCGCACCGCCGTCGCCCGAGACGGCGAGCGTGCGGCGACCCGATCCGATCGCGGCCGCCAGCGCGGCGGGGAACGCGAAGCCGAGGCCGCCCGAGCCCTGCGCCGAGTGGAACTCGCCCTGCTGCGGGTCCCACGCCGACCAGGCCCAGTACCCCGCGATCGTCATGTCCCAGAAGGTGTGCGCGTCGGCGGGCACCGCGGCGCGGAGGCCGGCCATCAGCCCGAGCTCGGGGGCGAGGTCCTGGGCGGCGAGCCGCGCCTCGACGTCGGCGCGGAGGCGGGCGGCGAGCTCGGCGCCGCGCGCGGGCGCGTCGTCCGGGCGTGCCGGCAGCCGGTCGGCGATCGCCGAGAGCGCGAGGGCGGCATCGGCGTGGACGCCGAGCGCCTCGTAGTTCGACTCGAGCACCCGGGCCTCGGCGTCCACCTGGATGAGCCGGCCCTGCGGCGCGAAGGTGAAGTAGTTGCTCGTGACCTCGCCGATCGCGGTGCCGACCACGAGCAGCACGTCGGCCTGCTCGAGGAGCTCGGTGGTGTGCCGGTCCTCGATCCAGGAGGCCGCGGAGAGCGGGTGGTCGAACGCGATCGCGCCCTTGCCGCCGACCGTCGAGACGACCGGGGCGTCGAGGGCCTCCGCCAGACGACGCAGCGCGGCCCGGCCGCCGGGCGAGCGACGGACGCCGCCGCCCGCGAGGATCACGGGATGCTGCGCCGCGGCGAGCAGCCCGGCGGCCTCGTCGACGAGGTCGGGGCGGGGCATCCGCTCGGGGATGGCGGTGACGACCGAGCGCACCGGCGGCACGCGGGTGGCCTCGAGCAGGACGTCCTCGGGGATCTCGACCCAGGTCGGGCCGGCGGGCGCGGCCTGCGCGAGGGACCAGGCGTCGGCGAGCGCCGACGGGATCTGGGAGGCCTCGCGGATCACCGCGGTCGACTTCGTCACGTTGCGCGCGCTCTGCTGCTGGTCGTCGAGCTGGTGCAGCAGGCCCTTGCGGGTGCCGCCGAGTCCGCGGCGCGGCACCTGGCTCGTGATCACGAGGAGCGGCACGCCCGTGGAGTACGCCTCCTGGAGTGCGCCCAGCGCGGTCAGGGCACCGGGGCCGGTCGAGAGGAACAGCACGCCGACCTCGCCCGTGGTGCGGGCGTAGCCGTCGGCCCCGAAGGCCGAGTTGTTCTCGACCCGCGAGCTCACGAACTCGAGGTCGCTGCGCCGGATCGCGTCGAACAGGCCGAGGGCGTGCTGCCCGGGGATGCCGAAGACGTGCGTCACGCCGAGGGTCTCGAGCGTCTCGACGACGACGTCGCCGCCGTTGCGCGGCTGCGCCTCAGACATGGGCGGATGCCTCGGCGCCCGCGCCGACCGCCGCGCGGGCGGGGTGCGAGGCGTGCCGGTCGGCCAGGAGCGACACGAGGTCGTAGGCCACGTGCGAGGCGGCGACGCCGGTGATCTCGGCGTGGTCGTAGGCGGGGGCGACCTCGACGACGTCGGCGCCGATGAGGTTCATCCCGCGGAAGCCGCGCAGGATCTCGAGCAGCTCGCGGCTCGTCATGCCGCCGGCCTCGGGGGTGCCGGTGCCGGGCGCGTGCGCCGGGTCGAGCACGTCGATGTCGATCGAGATGTAGAGGGGCCGGTCGCCGATGCGGTCGCGGAGCTTCGCGGCCACCTCGTCGGCGCCCTGGCGGTACACGTCGGAGCTCGTCACGATGCCGAAGCCGAAGCGGCGGTCGTCCTCGAGGTCCTTCTTGCCGTACAGCGGGCCGCGGGTGCCGACGTGGCTCAGCGCCTCGGTGTCGATGATGCCCTCCTCGAAGGCGCGGCGGAACGGCGTGCCGTGCGTGTACTCCGCGCCGAAGTAGGTGTCCCAGGTGTCGAGGTGCGCATCGAAGTGCAGCAGCGCGACCGGGCCGTGCTGCTTCGCGGCGGCGCGCAGCAGCGGGAGGGCGATGGTGTGGTCGCCGCCGATGGTCACGAGCCGGGTCCCCTCGCGGGTGAGCTCGGTCGCGGCATCCTCGATCGCCTCGATCGCCTCGCCGATGTTGAAGGGGTTCGCGACGATGTCGCCGGCGTCGGCGACTTGGGCCAGCTCGAACGGCGACACGTCGAGAGCCGGGTTGTAGGGGCGGAGGAGGCGGGACGCCTCGCGCACGTGGGCCGGGCCGAAGCGCGCACCCGAGCGGTAGGAGACGCCGGCGTCGAAGGGCACGCCCGCGACGACGATGTCGGCGCGCTCGACCTGGTCGAGGCGGGGCAGGCGGGCGAAGTTCGCGGGGCCGGCGAATCGCGGGGTCTTCGAGCTGTCGACGGGACCGATCGGCTGCGTCATGTCACAACCTCCTTGTTGCATAGTGTGAATCTTTTGTTGCTTGTCAGGCATCTGGCTGGAGACAACATAGCCGTGATGCGAGGAAGCGTCAAGACCCGGGATCAGCCTCAGGGACGAACGGCGCGACGAACCCGCCCAGCGGTCGGACGGCGCCGGGATGCCGCGCACGCGACGACCACCGCCCGAAGGGCGGGAGCCGGCCGGCGAACCGTCACGCGCTCCAGAGCGCGGGCACGAGCACCCAGATGACCTCGGCCGAACCGTCGCCGACGACCCGCCAGCTGTGCGGCTCGTGGCCGTTGAAGGTGAGGCTGTCGCCCGCGCCGAGCTCCCAGTCGCGGTCGGAGAAGCGCACGACGACCTCGCCGCGCAGCACGTGCAGCACGTCGACGTCGGCCGCGACCGCGTAGAGCTCCTGACCGCCGTGGCCGCCGGGCTCGATCACCGAGCGGATCACCTGCACGCGCGACTCCGATCGCGGCGAGAGGAGGCGCTCCTCGGTGTCGACGCCGCCGAGGTTCACGCGCGGACCGGTGCCCGCGCGGACGAGCTGCACGTCGGGCTCCTCGAACAGCGATCCGACCGAGATCGACAGCACCGCGCACAGGGTGATCAGCGACGCCACGCTCGGCGAGGTGATGTCGCGCTCGACCCGCGAGAGGAACCCCTTCGTGAGGCCCGTGATCGTCGCGACCTCCTCGATCGTGAGGTTCTGCGCCTGCCGCGCCGCGCGCAGGCGCGAACCGATCGCGACGCGGCGCGGGTTGGGCTCGAGCGGCATGGGGCGCATGATGTCACACGCTACCCGATGGGCCGCACGCAGCCCGGGAGACTACGCGTCGGCCGGGTTCACCGCCGTGCCCGTGAGCACCGCGCGGCCGATGCCGTGGAAGAAGCACTGGATCGCGAGGTTCGCGGGCGTCGCCTCGGGGTCGATCGACAGCCGCGGCACGTCGAGGGCGTGCACGACGAACATGTACCGGTGCACGCCGGTACCGGGCGGCGGCGCCGAACCGGCGTAGCGCCGCTCGCCGTCCTCGTTGGGCAGCACGAGCGCGCCCGCGGGCAGCTTCAGCGCGCCCGGTTCGCCGGCGTCGGGCTCGAGGCTCGTGACCGAGGCCGGCAGGTTCGCGACGGCCCAGTGCCACCAGCCCGAGGCGGTCGGCGCATCGGGGTCGAGGCACGTGAGCGCGAAGCTCTGCGTGCCCGCAGGGAACCCCGACCAGGACAGTTGCGGCGAGCGATCGCCGGCGCCCTGGCCGGCGGCGCGCAGCGGCAGCGGCAGCTCCGCGCCGTCCTCGAAGTCGGCACTCTCGAGGGTGAAGCGGGCCATCGGCTTCAGCGCCTGCAGTGCGGCGTAGGGGTCGTGATCGAACATCGGCGTTCCTCTCGACGGATGCCTCCAGCCTAGGCCGGGCGCACACGGCGAGCGCGGAGCATCCACTCGTAGACTCTCGTGGTGCCGATCGCCAAGATCCTCCTCTACTACGCCTTCACGCCCCTCGCCGACCCCGACGCGGTGCGGCTCTGGCAGCGCGACCTCGCCTCCTCGCTCGGCCTGCGAGGGCGGATCCTCATCTCGAAGGACGGCCTGAACGGCACGCTCGGCGGCGAGCTCCGCGCCCTCAAGCGGTACGTGCGCGCGACGCGCGACTACCCGGCGTTCAAGCACATCGACTTCAAGTGGAGCGAGGGCACCGGCCTCGACGAGTCGGGGGCGAGCCGCGACTTCCCGAAGCTCAGTGTCAAGGTGCGCGACGAGATCGTCTCGTTCGGGGCACCCGAGGAGCTCGCGGTCGACGGCGAGGGCGTCGTCGGCGGCGGCACGAGGCTCACCCCCGAGGCGCTGCACGAGCTCGTCGCCGAGCGCGGCGACGAGGTCGCCTTCTTCGACGGGCGCAATGCGCTCGAGGCCGCGATCGGGCGCTTCGCCGGCGCGGTCGTGCCCGACGTCGAGACGACGCGCGACTTCGTGAAGCTGCTCGACTCTGGTGAGTACGACGACCTCAAGGGGCGCCCGGTGGTGACCTACTGCACCGGCGGCATCCGCTGCGAGGTGCTCTCGAGCCTCATGGTGAGCCGCGGGTTCGGCGAGGTGTACCAGCTCGACGGCGGCATCGTGCGGTACGGCGAGCGCTTCGGCGACGACGGGCTCTGGCAGGGATCGCTGTACGTCTTCGACGGGCGCGGCTCGATCGACTTCTCCGACCACGCCGCGGTCGTCGGCGAGTGCGCACGCTGCGGCGGCGCGACGAACCGCACCGCCAACTGCACGGATGCCTCGTGCGACGCCGAGTTCGTGCTCTGCGCGTCGTGCGACTCCGCCCGGTGCCCTGCGCACGCGGCGGAGCTCGCGGGCTGACCCGGACTACTCCCCCGCGATCGCCGCGACCGCGAGGGCGAGCTCGTCGCCCGTCGGCACGAGCTCGGGGTCGACGAGCCAGAGGATCCCGAGGCTCTGCGTCAGCGCGAAGTCGAGCTTCGCGATCGCCTCGACCTGCGCGTCGTCGAGCTCGGGGCGGGCGGCGCGGAGGTGCTCGGCGATGCCCCGGCCGGCCTCGTTCGTGGCCGCGGCGAGATCGTGCGCCCCGCCGGGACCGCGCAGCACGCGCACCGTGTTCTCGAGGCTCGCGAGCAGTGCTTCGCGGTTGTCGGCGAACACCCCGGGCATGCGGTTGAAGAGCGCCGCGAACCCCTCGAGCAGCGGCAACGCCGTCGTCTCGCGGATCACCGCCTCCATGCGGTCGCCGATGCCCGAGCCGAGCGACTCGGTGAGGGCCTCGGTGATGAGCTGCTCCTTCGACCCGAAGTGGTAGCCGATCGCCGCGAGGCTGACGCCGGCCTCCGCCGCGATGTCGCGCGCCGTGGCCTTCGCGACGCCCCGCTCGAGGATCACCTTCCGCGCCCCCGCGAGGAGGTCTTCACGATTGCCCATGCCGCCATCGTATCGAACGATTCAGACGCTTGTATTAGACAAGCGTCTGAATGAGGTGTAGAACATCTGTATCAGACAAATGTCTCAATCGATGAAGGAGCACGACGATGAGCACGAACTCCGCACCGCACGTCCTGATCTCCGGAGCCGGCATCGCCGGGCTGGCCCTCGCGCTGCAGCTCGTCCGCAGCGGCATCCGCGCGACCGTCGTCGAGCGCGCCGACGCTCCCCGCCCCGGCGGCCAGGCCGTCGACCTGCGCGGTGCGAGCCGCGATGTCGCCGAGCGCATGGGCCTCATGCCCGGCATCGACGCCCGCCGCGTGCACGAGATCGGCATGTCGTACGTCGACGGCCGGGGCCGGGTGTTCGGCCGCATGTCGATGTCGGACTTCGACGGCGAAGGCGCCGTCGCCGAGATCGAGATCGCTCGCGGCGATCTCGCCGAGGTGCTGCTGGAGGCGCTCGAGGAGGCGGCCGCCGCGGCACCCGGACTCGTCGAGGTGCGCTACGGCGACCGCATCACCGCGCTCGAGCAGCACGCCGACCGGGTCGACGTCGAGTTCGAGCATGCGTCGCCCGCCTCGTTCGATCTCGCCGTGGGCGCCGACGGCGTGCACTCGGCGACCCGGCGCCTCGCCTTCGGGCCCGAGGAGCAGGTCGCGACGCCGCTCGGCGGCTACGCCGCGTTCTTCACCCTCCCGACGCCCGCCGACCTCGAGCCCGGATGGTTCGCGCTGCGCTTCGTGCCCGGCATCGCGTTCGGGCTCCGGCCCGACCGCGACCCCGCGACGTCGAAGGCGATCCTGACGCTGCGCAGCGAGCACGACGCGAGCCTGCGCGGCGACCGCTCCGCACAGGAGGCGCTCATCCGCCGCGCGCTCGAGGGTGCCGGATGGCACGCCGAGACCATCCTGCGGGCGATGCCCGAGGCATCCGACTTCTACTTCGACGAACTGGTGCGCATCGACCTGGACGAGCCGGTGCGCGGGCGGGTGGTGCTGCTCGGCGATGCCGCCTCGTGCGGCTCGCCGCTGACCGGCATGGGCACGGCGACCGCCCTCATCGGTGCGTACTTGCTCGGCGAGCACCTCGCCGCCGGGCACGATGACGTGCCCGCCGCGCTGGCACGCTACGCGCGCGACATCGCACCGTTCGTCGAGGCGGGCAAGAAGATCCCGGGCGGCGGCATCGATCGGATGGTGCCGGCGAACCGGTTCGCCGCGGTGATGGCGCGGGCGGCGACCGGAGTGATGCTGTCGAAGCCGTTCCTGCCGCTCGTGCGGCGCATGTTCGCGGCGGGCGGGCCCGATCTCGCGCTGCCGACCGTGCGGCCGTCGACCCGGCGCGCGCACGCCGAGGTGTGAGCGCTCGGCGTCCCTACCCTACTTCCGAGGGCGGCGGGCGTACGCGCGCGCATTGCGGCTCGAGAGGGCGAGCAGCACGAGGATGTCGAGGGCGAGCGTGACGAGCGTCGTGCGCAACGTGATCTCCGCGTCACCGCCGAAGTAGTCGATGGCCGACCAGGTGATGCTGACGGTCGCGAACAGCATCACGGTGATCCGCGCCCAATTGCTGCCGCGGTAGACGAGCACCGCGAAGACGAGCTCGACCGCGAGCACGATGCCGCCGCCCACGAGGATCACGGCGAGGCCGAAGTCCGACACCGACTGCGCGTCGACGTCGCCGTCGAGCTCGATGCCGAAGTCGCCCTCGAGCACCTGGCGCCACTGCACGGCGAGCGCGATCAGCCAGACGACGCCCGCAAGGACGCGCAGCACGACGAGCACGGCGCCGAAGGCGGTCGCCGCCGGGCGGCGCATCGAGGCGGACCCGGGGTCGAGCGGGCGGGCGAGATCGCCGGGCGACTCGTACGCGGGGCGCTTGCCGCCGCTCACGAGGCCTCCTCCGAGCGGGCCGGCTCGATGGCCCCGAGGGGCACCTCGCGCACGTCGAGCACCGGCAGTCCCCCGTCGGTGCTGATCGAGTCGCCGCCGCCGTTGCGCGAATGGTAGCCGGTGGAGAAGTCGGCGAGCACGTCGACCGTCGCCCGCGGGTTCGCGCCGAGCACGGTCATGACGATGTGGTCGCGTTCGACGTCGATGTCGGCGTCGATCTTGTGGGTGACCTGGAGGGTGAAGAGCGAGAAGCCGACGGCGCGGTCGAAGGTGCCGGCGGCGAGCCAGCCGACCCGGCGCCCGCCCGGCAGCAGCCAGCCGTCGGGGGTGCGCCAGAACCGCACGTGGTGGCGCTTGGCGGGGTTGCCCTCGACCTCCTGCTGGTAGGCGAAGTCCTGTTGGCGGCCGAAGAGGAAGAGCGGGCTGACCGGTGCCTCGTCGTAGCTCTTCCCGGTGAGGGTGGAGGCGACGATCCGCCAGCTCGTGCCCGCGGTCACGTCGTCGGCACGGGACCACCCGGCCGCGCGCATGGCCGCGTGCAGCTGCGGCTCGTCGCCGTCGAGGGCGAGGTTGACGGGGTCGCCGAGCAGTCCGTCGCTCGTGCGCGCGCGTCCGATGAAGTAGTCGGGCACGTAGATCGTCGTGAGGATGCGGTGCAGGCGCGGCAGCACGAGGTAGGCGAGCACGAGCCAGAACGCGACGAAGAAGAGCAGTCCGAACCAGCCCCAGTCGAAGCTCTGCTCGAGGATCAGCCAGGCCAGCCACACCGCGGCGACGCCCGCGTAGATGAAGAAGAAGCCGTCGAGCAGCGCGTTCGCCGAGAATCGGCGCGGCCGTCGCCTCGCGGATGCCCCCTCCGACGTCTCCCCCATGCCGGAATGCTACCCGGGGCCGGTCGAGGAACACTCAGTTGGCCTCTCGCGAGCACTTAAGGTTAGCCTTACCTTGCTTAGGGTTCCCTAAGTCGCTGCAGAGTCGCGGCACGACCACCCTCACGGAAAGCGAGAGTTCACCATGCCCAGACGCCGTTCGGCGCTGACCGTCACCGCCGGTCTCCTCACGATCACCGCCCTCGGACTCGCCGGCTGCGCGAGCGCCGCGGAGGCCGAGCCCGAGCCCGCCGCGGCGAGCGGCACGGTCACGATCGTCGACAACCACGGCGAGGTCGAGGTGCCGGTGAACCCCGAACGGGTCGTCGCGCTCGACAACCACGTCTTCGAGACCCTCTCGGCCTGGGACATCCCCCTCGCGGCCGCACCGAAGCAGATCATGGGCACCGACATCTGGCCCGAGTACACGGGCGACGAGGCGGTGCTCGACGTGGGCGCCCACTTCGAGCCGAACCTCGAGTCGATCGTCGCGGCGCAGCCCGACCTCGTCATCGGCGGCTACCGCTTCGCCGAGTCGTACGACCAGATCGTGAAGCAGAACCCCGATGCCGCGGTCATCGAGATCGCCCCGCGCGACGGCGAGGACCCGAACGCCGAGCTCACCCGCGAGATCGAGATCCTCGGCCAGATCTTCGACCGCGAGGACGAGGCCGCCGAGCTCATCGCCGCGTTCGACGAGGCGACCGCCGCCGCGAAGGATGCCTACGACGGCACGTCGACTGTCGCGACCCTGCTCACCTCGGGCGGCGAGATCTCGTACATCGCGCCGGTGACCGGCCGCAGCCTCGGCGCGCTCTACCCGACCGCGGGCCTCACCCCCGCGATCGAGCAGGCCGCCGAGGACACCTCCCACGGCGACGACATCAGCGTCGAGGCGATCGCCGCGGCGAGCCCCGACTGGATCATCGTGATGGACCGCGAGGGCGCCATGACCGACGCCGAGGGCTACGTGCCCGCGAAGGAGCTCATCGAGGGCTCCGAGGCGCTCGCGAACGTCACCGCCGTGAAGGAGGGTCAGGTCGTCTACGTCGACCCAGCCTTCTACCTCACCGAGGACCTCCAGTCGTACACGGCGCTCTACGAGCAACTCGCGAAGGCGTTCGCCCCCGCGTAGTCATCACGTGTCGCAGCAGTCCGTGGCATCCGCCACTCAGCCTGAGGCGCGCACCCGACCGGGTGCGCGCCTCGGGCGCGCGCGCCGCGCCGCACTCCCCCTCGCGATCCTCGCGACCCTCGGCCTCCTGACGCTCTCGCTTTTCGTCGGCGTCTACGACGTCGTCGGGGCCGAGGGCGGCGCCGAGATGTTCGCCATCACCCGCATCCCCCGCACGATCGCCCTCATGCTCGCGGGCTGCGCGATCGCCGTCAGCGGCCTGGTCATGCAGATGCTCACCCAGAACCGCTTCGTGGACGCGACGACCGCGGGCACGACCGAGTGGGCCGCGCTCGGCCTGCTGCTCACCGTGCTGCTCGTGCCCGGCGCGAATCTCGAGGCGCAGATGGTCGCCGCGAGCCTCGCCGCCTTCGTCGGCACCCTCGCCTTCCTCGCGATCCTCCGCCGCGTCGCGATCCGCACGACCCTCGTGGTGCCGCTCATCGGCATCATGCTCGGCGCCGTCGTGAGCGCCTTCACCACCTACCTCGCGGCCTCGACGAACTCGCTGCAGATGCTCGGCACCTGGTTCATGGGCAGCTTCACGAGCGTCGTGCGCGGGCGTTACGAGGTGCTCTGGGTCGTCGCGCTCGTGACCCTCTTGATCTTCCTCGTCGCCGACCGCCTCACCGTCGCGGGCCTCGGCCGGGACGTCGCCACGACCGTCGGCGTGCGCTACGAGGCCGTGCTCGTCGTCGGCACCTCGCTCGTCGCGATCGCGACGGGCGTCACGACCGTGGTCGTCGGGTTCCTGCCCTTCCTCGGGCTCGTCGTGCCGAACGTCGTCTCGATGATCCGCGGCGACGACCTGCGCGGCAACCTGCCGTGGGTGTGCGTCGGCGGCGTCGCCCTCGTCACCGTGTGCGACCTCATCGGCCGCACGATCCGCATGCCGTTCGAGATCCCCGTGTCGATGGTGCTCGGCATCGTCGGCAGCGCGGTGTTCATCGCCCTCCTCCTGCGGAGGCCGCGTGGCTGAGGTCCTGAGCCGAACGGCCCGGATGCCGCGTGCCGCGTCCCGCACGAGGCATCCCCGCCATCTCGGCGCGATCATCGCGGCCGCTGCGGCGCTCCTCTTCGCCACCGGCATCCTCGTCTGGGACAACCCGGTGCCGGTCGGGCAGCCCGGCTTCTGGATCATCGTCGAGTCGCGCGCGGTCGCCGTCGCGACGATCGCGCTCGTCGCCGTCTGCCAGGCGATGGCGACGGTGCTGTTCCACACGGCGACGGGCAACCGCATCCTGACCCCGTCGATCCTCGGGTTCGACGCGCTCTACACGCTCATGCAGACCGCGCTCGTGTTCGTGTTCGGCATGGCCGCGACGCAGGTCGAGGGCCCCGCGAAGATCATCGTGCAGAGCCTCGCGATGATGCTCTTCGCGACCCTGCTCTACGGGTGGCTGTTCTCGGGGCGGCGCCGGAACCTGCACGTGCTGCTCCTCGTCGGCGTCGTGCTCGGCGTCGGGTTCGGCTCGGTCTCGACGTTCCTGCAGCGCCTCCTCACGCCGAGCGAGTTCGACGTGCTCGCCTCGCGGCTCCACGGCTCGATCGGCAACGCGAACCCCGAGGTGCTGCCCTGGGCGACGCTCGTCGTGGCGGCGATCGCGGTCGCGGTCTGGCGCCGTCGCCACGTGCTCGACGTGCTCGCGCTCGGGCGCGACGCCGCCGTGAACCTCGGCATCGGGTACCGTCGCGAGGTCGTCGGCCTCCTCGTCGTCGTCGCCGCGCTCATCGCGATCTCGACGACGATGATCGGGCCGATGACCTTCTTCGGTTTCCTCGTGGCGACGCTCACCTACCAGTTCGTGCGCACCGACCGACACGCCGCGGTGCTTCCGCTCGCCGTGCTCATCGGGCTCGCCGCGCTCACGGGCGCCTACTTCGTGCTGCAGCACGTGTTCTACGCCGCCGGCCTCGTCACCGTCGTCATCGAGTTCGTCGGCGGACTCGCCTTCCTCGTCGTCATCCTGCGAAAGGGGCTCAGATGAGCACCGCGCCCATGATCACCCTCGATGCCGTCGCGAAGGGCTACGGCGGCACGCGCGCCCTCGGCCCGATCGACCTCGAGATCGCCCGCGGCGGCATCACCGCGCTCGTCGGCCCGAACGGCGCTGGCAAGTCGACGATGCTCACGATCATCGGGCGCCTCCTCGGCGCCGACGCGGGCGTCGTGCGGGTCGGCGGGCTCGACATCGCGACGGCGAAGCCGCGCGAGCTCGCGAAGGTCGTGTCGATCCTCAAGCAGGAGAACCACTTCGTCGCCCGCCTCACCGTGCGCCAGCTCGTCTCGTTCGGGCGGTTCCCCCACTCGCAGGGGCGGCTCGCGGCATCCGATCACGAGGCGATCGATGAGGCGATCGCGTTCCTCGACCTCGCCCACCTCGAGCACCGCTTCATCGACGAGCTGTCGGGCGGACAGCGGCAGCGCGCCTTCGTCGCGATGGTGCTCGCGCAGGACACCGACGTCGTGCTGCTCGACGAGCCGCTCGCGAACCTCGACATGCGGCACGCGGCCTCCATGATGCGGCAGTTGCGCGACGCGGCCGACGTGCTCGGCAAGACGATCGTGCTCGTCGTGCACGACGTGAACTTCGCCTCGGTGTACGCCGACCGCATCGTCGCTCTCGCGGGCGGCGAGATCGTCGCGTCGGGCACGCCGGAGGAGATCATGCGCGGCGAGGTGCTCTCGCACGTGTTCGACACCCCCGTCGACGTCGTCGAGCACGCGGGGCAGCGCCTCGCGGTGTACTACCGGCCCGAGCCGGCGCACCCCCGGTCCGAACCCACCCGATCCGAACCGACCGTTCCCGAACCGACCAGAAATGAGACCCGATGACCGCCTTCACGCTCGCACGCCGCTCGAACGACCTCGTCTTCCGCCCCGCGAGGCTCGCCTCGCGCCGCTTCCTCGTCGCGGACTACGTGCGCGTACGACTCGAGGGCGAGGCGCTCATCGGCTTCGACTCCCCGGGCGCCGACGACCACATCCGCGTGTTCTTCCCCGAGGGCGACGCCGCTTCGCTCGAGATCGACGAGCTGCGCGCCGCGCCGAGCCGCGAGGTCACGCCGCTCGCCTGGGACGCCGCGGCGGGCACCCTCGACCTCGAGCTCCTCGTGCACGGCGACGAGGGCATCGCTGGGCGCTGGGCGGCGGACGCCGCGATCGGCGCCTCGGTGGGCATCGGCGGTCCGCGGGGGTCGCTCGTCATCGAGGGCGAGCCCGAGGGGTGGCTGCTCGCGGGCGACGAGACCTCGCTCCCGGCGATCCGTCGCCTGGCCCGGCGGATGCCTCGCGACGCGCGCGGACTCGTCGTGCTCGAGGCGAACGGGGCCGGCGCGGACTACGCGTTCGAGGCACCCGAGGGCGTGCGGATCGAATGGATCGCACGGGGCGCGGGCTCGCCGTCGTCGGCGCTCATCGCCCGGCTCGACGCGCTGACCGCCGACGACCGCCCCTCGGGCGACGTCTTCGCGTTCGTCGCCGCCGAGCAGTCCGTCGTGAAGCCCGGCCGGGCGCTCCTCGAGCGCTGGGGGCTCGACGCCGACCGTGCGGTCGTCAAGGGGTACTGGCGTCGCGGCGACGCCGAGTACCACGCGCCGCACTGAGGGCGACGGGGCGGCCCGGTCTCATCCCGGCCTCACCTCGACGCGGCGAGCGCCAGCCGCTCCGCGGTGTCGGCCGTCATGGCGCCGGCCGGCACGTCCTGCGCGGCCTCGATCGTCGTGCCGACGACCGGCTCGCCCGTCACGGCCTGCTCCGCCGACGGCCCGTCGGGACCGGCGAACGCGAGTGCGATGAACCCTGCGACGATGACGACCGCCACGATGACCCGATCCATGCCGTCCCCTTCCGCTCGCTCCGAGCGTGGCCGGTCGTCGGGCCCGCGGCATCCGGATCGACCCCTCAGATTCGGGCGGCGTCCCCTCAGATCCGCTGCGCGGACGAGGGAGGACGGGTCAGCTCGAGGGCAGTTCGACGACGCGGAAGCGCTCGAGCACGACGAGGGTGTCGTCGTCGAGCGTCGCGCGGCCGCCGGTGCTCGCGGTGTGCTCCGCCCCGGTCCAGAACCGCTCGTGCGCCTCGCGCCACTCCTCGACGCTCGTGAGCCCCTCGCCCTCGTCGAGGGCGTGCTGGAGGTCGACCTCGGCCAGGCGTGCCGTGCGGACCTCGGTGGTCTCGACGATCGCGATCGCCCGCTCGTCGGAGTCGATGAGGCGGTAGTGCTGCCCGGCACGGGGCAGCTCCTCCCCCGGGTGGTCGTAGTCGGCGAGCAGCGACGTGGTCGAGGTCTTCAGCCCGGCCAGGATCGCGGCGTTGAGCCGCTCTCGGAGCGGCCCGGGGTAGCCGAACTCGGTGACGGGCAGGTGCGCGGCGCGTTCGAGGAAATCGGACATGACCCACAATGCTACGGTCCGATCGCCGGCCGACGGCTCCGACTGGTCATAGTGTGAGGGCATGACCCTCGCCGAGAACGCCGCCGAACTCCGCCGCCTCCACACCGCCCCCGAACTCCTCCAGGTCGTCAACGTGTGGGACGTCGTGAGCGCCCGCGCCGTCGCCGCCCTGCCCGAGACCCGCGCCCTCGCCACGGCCGGCCACTCGATCGCCGCGTCGTTCGGCTACGCCGACGGCGAGATCCCGGTCGATCTCATGCTCGACATGGCGGGTCGCATCGCGCGCGCGGTCGAGGTGCCCGTGAGCGCCGACCTCGACGACGGCTACGGCGACGCCGGCGAGACCGTGCGTCGTGCGATCGGCGAGGGCATCGTCGGGGCGAACATCGAAGACCGCCTGAAGCCGCTCGCCGAATCGGTCGCGGTCGTCGAGGCGGCCGTCGCGGCGGCCGACGCCGAGGGCGTGCCGTTCGCGCTCAACGCCCGCACCGACGCCTGGCTGCGCGGCCACGACCGCCCGCGCGAGGTGTGGCTCGCCGACGCGATCGAGCGCGGTCGCGCCTTCCTCGACGCCGGTGCGACGAGCGTGTTCGTGCCGGGCGTGTTCGGCGAGGCCGAGATCGAAGAACTCGTCGCCGGCATCGGCGAGCAGAGGCTCGCCCTCATCGGGCTGCCGGGCGTGCCGGCGCCCGCCCGGCTCGAAGCCCTCGGGGTGGCCCGCCTCTCGTACGGCCCGACGACCCAGCGCATCGCGCTCGGCGCGCTGCAGGACCTGGCGACCGAGCTCTATGCGGGCGGCGTGCTGCCCGCCGGTATCCGCCCGTTGAACTGATCGTCCGCGGATTCCCCGCGCTGATCTGCGAATCCCCCACGAGACGGATGCCCCGCGCACCCCGTTCTCGCTAGGGTGAGCATGTTCGCGGCCTCGGTCGCGAACACGGGTCGTGCGGGGGCGCGACCCACCTGCGGCTCACGACGGCCCCCGACGTGAGGAGCGCGCATGGCCGACGGCATCCCCATCGAGATCTCGGGGCTCAGCAAGCACTTCGGCGCGGTCACCGCCGTCGACGACCTCAGCTTCACGGTCGAACCGGGGAGGGTCACCGGCTTCCTCGGGCCGAACGGCGCCGGCAAGACGACGACGCTGCGGGTGCTCCTCGGACTCGTCCGCGCGTCGAGCGGCACGGCGACGTTCGGCGGCACGCCCTATCACGCGCTGGCGCGCCCGCTCGAGACGGTCGGCGCGGCGCTCGACGCCAACTTCCACCCGGGCCGCACCGCGCGCAACCACCTGCGGGTGTACGCCACCGCGGCCGGCCTCCCCTCGGCGCGGGTGCCTGTCGTGCTCGAGCAGGTCGGCCTCGCCGAGTTCGCCGACCGCCGGGTCGGCGGGTACTCGCTCGGCATGCGCCAGCGCCTCGCCCTCGCGTACACGCTGATCGGCGACCCGGGGGTGTTCGTGCTCGATGAGCCGATCAACGGCCTCGACCCCGAGGGCATCAGGTGGATCCGCGTGTTCCTCCAGACGCTCGCCCGCGAGGGGCGAACGGTGCTGGTCTCCTCGCACCTCCTCAGCGAGGTGCAGCAGTCGGTCGACGAGGTCGTCATCATCTCGCGCGGACGTCTCGTGAAGCGCGGCACGCTCGCGAGCCTCGAGCTCGACGCCGCTCCGCGCACGATCGTCGACTCACCGGACCGGGCGGCCCTCGCGACCGCTCTCGACTCGGCCGGACTCGCGTACGACGCGGGCCGCAGCGGCTTCATCGTCGACGAGCCCGACCCCGGGCGGGTAGGACACGCGGCGTTCGTCGGCGGCGTCGAGCTCAGCGCACTGCACCGTCTGAAGTCGGGGCTCGAGGACTCGTTCCTCTCGCTCGTCGGCGAGGCGCCGGACGAGGCGCCCGAGCTCGATGCGCCGCACGCCGACGCACCACTCGCCCCGCACGCCGACGCACCACCCGGCGACGCGCCGTCCGGCGACGCGCCGTCCGACGACGACGACCCGGCCGGCGAGGAGGGCGCACGATGAGCTTCTTCCGCGCACTCGGCGCCGAGTTCCAGAAACTCCTGACCACCCGCATGTGGTGGCTGCTCGCGATCCTGCTGGCCGCCTACGTCGCCTTCATGGCGGGCGGCCTCGGCGCCCTGTTCAGCTGGCTCGGCGCGAACCCCGAAGCCGCGGCGCAGTCGGGCGGTGCACCGCTGCCGGCCGACGTCGAGCTCGCGCCCCTGCTCTACAGCTTCGCCTCGAGCATCGGCTACGTGTTCCCGCTGCTCCTCGGGGCGCTCGCGGTGACGAGCGAGTTCCGGCACAAGACGCTCACCCCGACATTCCTCGCCGAACCGCACCGCACCGTGGTCCTGTCGGCGAAGCTCGTCTCGCAGCTCGTCGCGGGCGCCGTGCTCGGCGCGATCGGCTACGCCGTGTCGGTCGGCTCGGCCGCGGCCGCCCTCTCGGGCTTCGGCCTCGACACCGGCCTCGACTCGAGCGACACCTGGGCGCTCATCGGCCGGGGCATCCTCGCGATGGCGCTCTGGGGCGGAATCGGCGTCGGACTCGGCGTGCTCGTGACGAACCAGGTCGCCGCGGTCGTCATCGTCATCGCGTTCACCCAGTTCCTCGAGCCGATCCTGCGGTTCGCGGCGTCGCTCAACGACGTCACGGCGACGGTCGGCCGATACCTGCCGGGTGCGGCGAGCGACGCGCTCGTCGGCGCCTCGTTCTACACGGTCGCCGCATTCGGCGCAGCCGAGACGCTCGACTGGTGGCAGGGCGGACTCGTGCTGCTCGGGATCGCCCTCGTGACGACCGCGATCGGCGGGGCGACCACCTGGCGGAGGGACGTGTCGTAGGTGGACGCCGCCGAGCTGCGATCGCGTCGGCTGTTCGCGCAGGGCCTGCGCGGCACGATTCCGGGCGGCGCGGATGCCACGGGGCCGACGCCGCCCGCGACACCCGCCGAGGTCGTGGCCCGGGCCCTCGCGGTGCAGGCGCAGGAGTACCTGCCCGCCCAGTGGGGACTCGCGCAGCGCCTGCCCGCGCCGACGCGCCCGGTCGCGCCCGCCGTCGCCGCCGGCATCGACGACGGCACGATCCTCCGTACGCACGTGCTGCGGCCCACCTGGCACTTCGTGGTGCCCGCCGACGCGCGATGGCTGCTCGAGCTCTCGGCGCCGCGGGTGCGGCAGCAGATGGCGGGGACGATCCGCAAGGCCGGGTGGGACGGCGACGCGGGCCGGCGCGCCGTCGACGTCGTCGCCCGCGAGCTCGCGGAGGGGCACCGCACCCGCGACGAGCTCGGTGCGGCGCTCGTGGACGCCGGTCTCCCGAGGGAGGGGCTCATGTTCGTGCTCCTCGTCGCCGAGCTCGAGCTCGTCGCGATCTCGGGGGCGAGCGTCGGGAAGCAGCGCAGCTACGCGGCCTTCGACGAACGCGTGCCCGCCGCCCCGCCGCGGCCGAGGGAGGAGGCGCTCGCCGAGCTCGTGGAACGCGCGCTGCTCACGCGGGGGCCGGCGACGACCCGCGATCTCGCGACCTGGTCGGGATTCACGCTGCGCGACGTCCGAGCGGCGCTCGTCGAGGCATCCGACCGCACCGCGGGGCGCATCGCCCAGCTCGACGACGACGAACCCGAGCTCTGGCACGACGCGGCCGTCGCCTCGGCCTGGTCGGCGCGCGACGACGAACGCGCGGCGCGCGACGACGACCCCGCGCGCGTCGACCTGCTCCAGGGGTACGACGAGTACGTCATGGGCTACGCGATGCCCCGCGCCTACCTGCAGCCGCCCGGCATCGCCACGCCGATCATCCCCGAGTTCCCGCTGCACGCGATGCTCATCGGCGGCACCATGGTCGGCCGGTGGGCCCCCGTCGTACAGGGCGCGCGCGCCACGATCAGGGTGGTGCCGTGGCGGGAGTTCTCCTCCGCCGAACGCCGCTCGCTCGAGGAACGGCTCGTCGAGGTCGCCGAATTCCTCGACCTCCCCTCGGAGGTCGTCGTCGAGCCGGTCGCCCCGGTCTGAGGCGGGTCAGCCGAACAGCTCGCCGAGCACCGTCACGGCCAGTGCCACGAGCCCGCCGACGCTGAGGAGGCATGCTCCGGCGAACACGGCGATCGAGGTGATCGCCGTGCGGCGCGAGCGACGCGCGACCGAGGGCAGCACCGTCGTCGTATCGCGGGTCGCCGGCGGCCCCGCGGCGAACCGAGGGGGGCGCGGCAGCGGGGATGCCTCGGGCGCCCGCGCCGGGTAACGGTCGATCACTCCCGGCCCGGCGCCGGGCTCCGCCGTGCGCAGCACCTCCTCGGAGACGGGTGCGGGCGCCGGTCGGCGCCGGTCGCGACGCCGCGGCGAGTGCATGACGGGCGCGCCCTGATGCGTGAGCCTGGTCTTCTGCGAGTCGCCCCGATCGACGACGATCGTGGCCTCATCGGATGCGGCGGCGCGGGGCACGACCACGGTCGCATCGGCTTCGGCAGCGTCGGCGGTATCGCGCACGACCGTGCGGTCGACGACCACCGTCTCCTCGTCGAGCCGGGAGACGACCACGGTGGCGTCGTCGTGGAGGTCGGCGAACTCGAGGTCGTCGAGCATCGAGCCGGACCGGTCGTCGCTCACGGCCGCCTCCGCACGGGGATCGTCGTCTCGTCGTCGACCTCGGGCGGCCCGGCCCCGTCGGGCGTCCTGCGGGGAACGCCGGTCGTGGCATCCGCGT
Organism: Agromyces sp. NPDC057679; assembly: GCF_042799635.1. NCBI lineage: Bacteria > Bacillati > Actinomycetota > Actinomycetes > Micrococcales > Microbacteriaceae > Agromyces > Agromyces sp. NPDC057679. The sequence goes on from NZ_JBHVIK010000001.1 coordinate 1,480,436, forward strand.
GCTCGTCGAGACCGCCGGAGAGGACGTCGACGACCACGACCGTGATGTTGTCGCGACCGCCCGCCTGACGCGCGCGCTGCACGAGCGCCGCGGCGGCCGACTCGGGGCGGCCGCTCATCGTCAGGGTCGCACGGATGCCCTCGTCGCTCACCTCCGAGGTGAGGCCGTCGCTGCAGATCAGCAGCCGCTCGCCGTTCACGACGGGCAGCAGCCAGCTGTCGGCGGTGCTGTCGGGCGCGCCGATCGCGCGGGTGATGACGTTGCGGCGCTCGAAGGTCGCGAGGTCCTCGGGTCGCATCGCACCGCCGTCGACGAGCTCCTGGCCGAGCGAGTGGTCGACGGTGAGCTGCTCGAGTTCGGTGCCGTGGTGGCGGTAGACGCGCGAGTCGCCGACGTTGAACACGAGCCAGGCGGGCTCGCCCTCGTCGTCGACGAGCGCGACCCCGGCGACCGTGCTGCCCGCACCCCGATCGGTCTCGGCGGCGACCGCGGCGACCCGGGCGCTCGCCCCGGCGAGCGACTCGCGCACGCCGACGACCGTCGCGACGGGCGCGCCGACGACGTGCTCGCGGAACGCCTCGACGACCGCCGCACTGGCCCGGTCGCCCGCCTCGTACCCGCCCATGCCGTCGGCGACGAGATACACCGGCCACTCGGCGAGGGCGGCGTCCTCGTTGGTGCGACGGACGAGGCCCACGTCGCTTGCGGCGGCGGCGGCGAGCTTCACGCGGTGTTCGGGCATCAGCGAGGCGCCTCCTGAGCTCCGTCTCGTTGGAGCGCGACGGCGAGCGTGCCGAGCACGAGGCGACCGGCGACCGGCGTGGGCACGCCCGGATCGATCAGCCGGTCGACGCCGGCGGCGTCGGGAACCATGACGCCGTTCGTCGAGTCGAGGTCGGTGACGCTCCACTGCTCGCCGTCGAGGCGCAGCACCGCGTGCGTCTTCGAGAGCGTGCGGCTGACGTCGGGGACGACGAGCCGCTGCTCTCCCGTGAGCGCGGCGCGCGGGTTTCGCCCGAGCACGACGACCGGCGCGTCGAGCTCGAGCACGCTGCCGTCCTCGAGGGCGAGCCGCCAGCGCACGAGCGGACGGCGCTGCACGACCACGGTTCGGTCGAACGGGTCGTCGTCGCCCTCACCGGTGACGATGGTCGGGGCGTCGGCCGGTTCGAACGGGTCGAACGCGTCGGCGGGGCGCGGGGCGGCGGCGGGCGCTGCCGCGGGCGCGGGAACGTCGAGCGGCGCGGCGAGGGCGGCGTACGCCGCGGCCGCGCCGCCGGGCTGCGGCGGGGCGGCCTCTGCGGCGGACTCGGGTGCCGGCGCAGGCGGAGGCACTGCGGCCGCGGGCGTCTGCGGGAGCGGCGGGAGCGGTTCGATCCGCCCGGGGATCCGCGGGGCCACGACCTCGTGGTCGGCGACGGGCGCCACCGGCGGCTGCGAGCTCGGCGGAGCGAAGAGCGACGCGACGGAGTCGGCCGGCGCAACGGGAGCCGCAGCGGGCGCGGGGGCCTGAACGGGAGCCGGCGCGCCGGCGGGGACGTCGTTCAGCGGAGACGCCCACGCCTGCGCCGCCGCCGACATGTGCGCGGGCGGGGCCGCGGCAGCTGCTGGGGCGATGGGAGCCGCGGGAGCCGCGGGCGGCGTCACGACCGGCGGCGCGACCGGAGCCGCGACCGGAGCCGCGGGCACGAACGGCGCGACGAGCGGCGCGGGCTGCTGCGGTGCCGTGGCGAGCGGTGCCGCAGCGAGCGGCCCGCCGGGAACCCCGGGCGCCACGGGCGGGATCTCGCCGGTGCCCGCCGCGCGCATCGGCATGCGGCCGAGCTCGGGGTCGGGCGAGGGGCCGGTCGCGAGCACGGTCGCCCAGACCGGCGGGAGCAGCACGCCGAGCACCGTGGTGCCGACGCCGCGCCAGCTCTGGACGCTGATGCGGTGCAGTGCGAACACCTTGAACACGAGGCCGACGACCTGCACGAGCGGCACGTACATCAGGAGGGCGAGCCACGGCTGCTGACGGCCGACCTTGAAGAGCTGCATCTCGTTGTACACCGGCACCCACGCCGACCACGCCGGCTGGCCGAAGCGCACGAACACCTTCGCGAGCATCGCCGCGTACCAGACGTACAGTCCGATGCCGATGAGGAGTGAGAATCCGACCGCCATGAACGTGGCGGCCACGAGCTGCTGTGAGTCGGCTGGGGTCATCGTGCGGGCTCCTCGAGTGATGCGCGAGCTGGGCGGAGGGGGCGGGTCAGGGAAGCGAACGAGAGTGCCGCCGCGAGTCGGCGACGGGCTCGGGCACGGGCACGCAGCTCGGCGCGCTCGGCGTCGACGATCGCCCACGCCGCTTCGGCGTCGGCGTCGCTCGGCGGGTCACCCGCGAACACCGCACGGTCGACCCTCGCAGCGAGCTCGACGGCGGCACGGCGGCCTGAGGCCCGCGCGACGGACGCGCGATCCGCGCCCACCGGCGCCGGCACCCCGTGATCGGCGTATAGGTCGACGAGTTCGTCCCATGCTCCGACGATACGCACTTCGGCCACCGGATCGTGCCGGCGGCGGCGCGATCGCGCACCCTTCGCCACGACGACCACGAGGAACGGCAGGAGCACGAGCAGCAGGGCCGCGGCACCGAGGCCGGCCCACTTGAGGATCGCGAGCAGCGAGGCGAGGCCGAGGTCGACCTCCTGGGGCGACGTCGCCGACGTCTCGCTCGACTCGCTCCGCGCCGCGGGCGGGTCGACGGTCGCCGTGTCGGTGCGGTCGGGCGTCGTCGGGTGCTCGGGAAGCTGCTCGCCCTCCTTGATCAGGCTCGGGGCGACCTCGTGCTGGGGTGTCGCGTCGATCGGCGTCCACGCATCGTGCTCGCCCGCGACCTCCGCCCACACCGCCAGCGCACCGCCCGTGCAGACCTCCGTGCAGGCAGGAGCGCCCGGCACCTCCTCGGCACCCGCGAGGCGGAATCCGAGCACGACGCGCGACTCGTAGCCGAGCGCGCGAGCGAGCAGCGCGACGGCGGTCGCGAACTGCTCGTCGTCGCCGACGGCCGCGACGAGGGCCGCGTCGGATGCCTCGGGCCCCGCGAGTCGTTGCTGGTCGACGAGCTGGGTGAAGAGGGCCTCGATGCGCGCCGCGGAGTGCCCCGAGTAGCTCGGCAGGAAGGTATAGCCGGCGTCGAGCCGGGCGATCCACTCGGCGGCGTCGGCCCCGTCGACCGCGGCGTGGCTGAGGTAGCCGCGGCCGCGCAGGCGGTCGACGAGCTCGGTGAAGCCGGCGGCGGTGCCCGGCTGCTCCTGCATCTCGAGCCATTCGGCGAGCGCGGGGTACTGCTCGAGGTCGATGCGCGGCGCCGAGCCCGGTTCGCCGAGCGGGGCGGGGGCGTCGGGTGCCGCGACGAGCGAGTAGGCGTCGCCCGGTCGCAGGCCGCGCTCGACCGCCGAGGCGGACGCCGGGGCATCCGGTACCGCCGCGATGTCGATGGAGGTCGCCCCGTCGTCGGCGCGGTGGAAGCCGTCGGCGAGTGCGGCCCGTCGCGGCCCGTCGAACTCGGGGGCCGCGCGGAGGCCCTGCGGGGCGGGGACCCAGACGCCGGAGTACCCGTCGTCGACGGTGAGCCCGAAGACGACGTCGCCCGGCAGTTGCACGGCCGCGCGGGGAAGCCGGCTGAAGCGCCCCTCCGCCGCGTCGCCGCGCGTGGCCGCGACGTGGAAGGTCTCGCCGTCGTACGTGTCGAGGGTCGCGAGGCGCAAGCGCTCGACGCCGGCCGTGTCGCCCTCGATCACCAGCCAGGGCTCGTCGATCCGGTCGGCACCGAACGCCGCCCGGTAGCTCGCGAGCGGCGTCGCCGTCTGCCGGAGCACGACGGCGGGCTCGACCCGGTCGCGCAGGGCCGAGCGATCCGCGAGCTGGGCGGCGGCGGGGGTGACGACCGCGCCGACGACGAGCGCGATCGCGACGAGCACCGCGGCGAGCCCGCGCCGGCGCACCGCGGGCCAGCCCGACAGTCCGGCGCGCTGCACGGTGCCGGCGGTCGCCCGCCGCAGCGCGACCGCGCGGATGGACCGCGAACGCAGCAGCAGCCAGACGAGCGCGGCGGCGAGCCCGCCGACCGCGACCGCGAGCTCGCGCGGGGCGGGCACCACGATGGGACCGACGACGAGCGACTCGCTCAGCGAGCTCGAGCCGAACGCGAGGCCGAAGCCCGACATCGCGAAGCCGACCACGACCGCGAACGGGGAGCTGCGCCGGTCGGGCACCACGAGGAGCGCGGCGACGAGCGTGCCCACGAGCATCACGACGAAGAACGGCACGAGCACCGCTTGATACTCCCCCAGCGGGAGCGAGAGCGTCAGGAGCTGCTTCCAGCCGACGATGACGCCGACGAAGCCGTCGCGGATGCCGCGCACCCACGTCGGCACGTCGCCGATCGCACTCGGCACCGCGACGGGCACCACGAGCAGCGCGTACACGACGGCCGTCGCCCCGACGACGAACAGTGCAGCGAGCGCCCCGCGCACACGGAGCAACCGGGTGAGGAGCGCGAGCCCGAGCCCGGCGACGATGCCGACCGCGGCGACCAGGACCATGCGCGGAGCGGCGAACACCGGCCAGGCCGCGACGGTCGCGAGCGTCGCCGCGACGACGACGTACCCGATGCCGAGCACGGTGCGCAGCGGATCGAGCTCGGGGGCGGGGCGATCGGCGCGTCCCCGGACGGGTGCGCTCATCGGAGGGCCCCCCTCGCGAGCAGCTGGCCGAGGTCGCCGAGCTCGCCGAGCGTGAGCACCGTGAGCTCCTTCGAGCGCCGGGCGCCGGGCTCGGCGCCCGGCTCGCACCGCACCGCGACGACCGCGATGCCGGGAGGCAGCGTCACGGCCGCACGGCGGAGGCGCTGCAGCGGCACGAGCGACCCGGTGACGAGGTAGGCGATCGAGAGGTCGCCGAACGACCGGGCCACGAGCGCCGCGACCGACTCGAGTCGGATCACCCCGGCGCCCGCGCCGGTGGCGGACGCCCCCTCGAGGCCCGACATGCCGTCGAGGAGCACCCGGGACGTGACGGTCGGCAGCGCCCGCATCGACTGCACCGCCCCGCGGTCGGCGGTGTCGAGCTCGGCGCTCACACCGACGAGCACGTCGCGCCCCTCGCGCACGCCCTGCACGCCGAGCGAGGCGGCGGCGCTCACCGCCTGCTCGAACTCGTCGTCGCTCGAGTAGCCGTCGAGGTCGAGGTCGAGGAGCACGGCGATGCGCGCGTGGCGCGACTCCTCGTACTGGCGCACCATGAGGCGCCCGGTCCGGGCGGTCGACTTCCAGTGCACGTGCCGCTGCGAGTCGCCCACGACGTACTCGCGCACCGCGTGGAACGAGAGGTCGGCGTCGACGAGCCGGCTCGACGGCGCCCCCTCGAGGTCGCGGATGAGTCCGGCGCTCGACGACGGGAGCGCGACGGTCACTGGATGCACGTGCACACGCTGCACCTCGGGCCAGCTCATCTCCCGACGCAGTACCCGCAGCGGGTCGCCGCGCGAGATCGTCATCGGCCCGACGTCGATGATGCCGCGACGCTGCGCGGCGATCAGCAGCTCCTCGCGGTGGTGCGCGCCGGCGCGGAGGAGCGGGACGTGTGCCTCGACGAGGCCGTGCCCCACGGGGATGTCGACGACGCCCGGCAGCGACGGCCGGGCGCCGTCGTTCACGAGGTCGAGGGTGCCGCGGATCTCGGACCCGGCGACCACGCGGTCGCGATCGAGTTCGAGCCGCACACGGTAGTCGTGCGCCCCGAGGAGGAACGGCACGCACACGAGGAGGAGCGCGCCCGCCGTCGCGGCGACCACCCACCCCTCGAACCAGCCGAACGCCGCGCCGCCGGCGGCACCGGCGACCACGAGGCCGACGAGGAGCATCCCCGCCGGCGAGACCGTCTCCCGCACCCACGCGACCGCGCGCGCGAACCCGCCGCCGACCGCCCGCGCGCGGCGGCGCAGCCGGGCCGCGCCTTCGGCGATCGGGCCGCGGCGCGTGCGAGCGAGCCGCGTGACCGTGGCGCCACGGGTCGAGGTGACCGTGTCGGTGGTCGCGGGCTTGCGGAGGAGATCGGTCGGTCCGGTCACGCCACCCCGTTCTCCCGGGGTGCGGGCACGTCGAGGAGGATCTGGTTGACGATCGCGACGGCCGTGACCCCGTCGAACTCGGCCTCGGGCTCGAGCACGAGCCGGTGGGCGAGCGCCGCGACGGCCAGCTCCCGCACGTCGTCGGGCGTCGCGTAGGTGCGTCCCGCGGCCGCGGCCCAGGTCATCGCGAGGCGCGAGAGCGCGATCGCCCCGCGCACGCTCACGCCGAGCCGCACCTCGGTCGCGCGGCGGGTCGCGTCGACGAGGCGCATGACGTAGTCGGAGACGAGCGGGTTCACGTACACGCCGCGCGACAGCTCGGTCATCGCGACGATGGTGTCGGTGCCGACGATGCCCTCGAGCTTCGGCTTGGGGGCGCCGACGGCCTGCAGGATCCGCATGGTCGAGGCCTCGTCGGGGTAGCCGATCGAGGTCTTCACCGTGAAGCGGTCGAGCTGCGCCTCGGGCAGGCGGTACGTGCCGCCCTGCTCGATGGGGTTCTGCGTCGCGATCACGAGGAAGGGGTTGCCGACGGGGCGGGTCACGCCGTCGGTCGTGACGTTGCCCTCCTCCATCACCTCGAGCAGCGCGGACTGCGTCTTGGGGCTGGCGCGGTTGATCTCGTCGGCGAGCACGATGTTCGCGAAGACCGGCCCGGCGTGGAACTCGAAGCGTCCGGCCTTCTGGTCGAAGACCGTGATGCCGGTGACGTCGCCGGGCAGCAGGTCGGGGGTGAACTGGATGCGCGAGCTCGTGCCGTGGATCGTCTGCGCGATGGCGCGAGCGAGCGCGGTCTTGCCCGTGCCCGGGGCGTCCTCGAGCAGCACGTGGCCGCCGCTGATCGCGGTCGCGAGCACGAGCTCGACGACGTGCCGCTTGCCGAGCACGGCCTGCTCGACGTTGTCGGCGATGAGCGAGAACGTCTCGGCGAACCAGGCGGATTGCTCAGGGGCGATCGTCACGGGGCGGTTCCTCTCGAATGGGGCTGGATGTCACGGGCTGGATGTCTCGGGGCGGGGTCACGGCGCCGGCGAGCCTCCGGCGCCGGGCGAGCACGGCACGCCGGTGCGGGTGATCGGCTTCAACGCGGCGAACGCGTCGACGAAGGACACGGTGAACGAGACGTTCCCGGCGGCGTCGGGTGCGGTCACGGCCGAGAGCCGCATCGACCCGGCGGCGGCCGGCGAGACGGTGACGCCGCGGTCGTCGTCGGGCTTCTTCGGCACGACGACGCAGCTGTCGGCGAAGTCGACCGCGACCGTCGTCGGCGCGGCCGTCGGGGTGACCGGGATCTCGTTCGAGCAGTAGGAGCGACCCCAGAAGTCGTGGCACTGCCGAGCGGTGACACCCGACGGCGCGGCATCCGATGAGAGCGCGAAGTCCTGCCGCCACTCCCCGTACAGCCAGTACTCGACGTGGAAGTCCTCCGCGGCCTGCAGCGTCGGGCCCTGCGCGAGGTCGTAGCGGAAGGAGTTGCCGCCGCCCGCCGCATCGACCGCGACCGTGTACGCGGCGCTGCCGGTCGGCGCGTCGACGTCGGTGTACACGCGCACCTCGGCGACGCCAGAGCTCGTCGCGCCGTAGCCGTTCGACCCGCACGCCTTGACGTAGTAGCGCTTGCGCTCGTCGAGCCCGGAGATCGTCGACGAGGTGCTCACCGTCGCCCCGCGCGCATCGTACGCGAGCGCGCCCGACGAGTCGGCCCAGCACTGGGGCTCGCCGCCGTCGCGCCAGGCGAAGTACACGAACTCGGTGCCCTTCGCGCTGTGGTTGCCGGCGAGCGAGACTCCGCTGATGAGGATCGACGAGTTCGTCAACGCCGTCGCGAAGATGCCGTTCGGGCTCAGGAACGGCGCACCCGCGGCGGTCACCGACTTCGACTGCGCCCCGCCCTCGTTGCCGCCGCGCCCGGTGGGCGGTTCGAAGACGCTGATCGGCACCACGGTGAGCAGTTGCGGCCCGGGTGCGAGCGCGAGATCGACCGTCGTGGTCGCGCCCCGGCGGTCGATGACCTGCCCGGTCTCCTCGACGCGGAAGGCCCGTGCGTCGGACGGGGCGGTGATGGCGAGCTCGACGACCGCGACGCCCGAACTCGTCGTGCCCTCGCGGTACACCGGCGTCGCGGTGACCTCGGTGACCCTCGGCGCCTCGTACGACCAGGTCGTCACGGCGTTCGTCGGCGAGGAGGTGCCGACGCTGTTGACCGCGCGTGCGGCGTAGTCGTGCCGTTCGCCCGGTGTGAGCCCGCCGACGGTGCACCACCAGACGCCGGGTGCACCCGGGGCGCAGTCGGCCGGCACGACACGGCCGCCCTCGAGGATCTCGAGTCCGGTGAGCGCGGGGTGGGCGCGCAGCGCCTCGCCGAGCGAGACCTCGAGCGTCACGCTCGTCGCGGTGAAGTCGGCGGTCGAGATCGAGGCGGGCGGTTGCGGGAGCCCCAGGAGGTCGACCGTCAGCCGCCCCTCCCCCGGGCGGCCCTGGGCGTCGGCGACGACGTACGGCACGACGCATTCGCCGCCGAAGGCGTTCTGGCCGGTCGGCCAGGTGACGACGATCGAGCGGTCGTCGACCGCGCGCACGGTCGCGACCTGGCAGCTGTTCGCGCCGGCACCGAGGCCCTCGAGCTTCAGCCCGGCGCCGGTCTTGCCCGCGAACGGGTCGTACTCGCCCACCACGCCGATCACGGTGATCGTGCAGGAGGCGCCGTCGCCGACCGAGCACTGCTGCGTGAACACGGCGCCGCGCGGCGCGTCGGCCGGGGCCTGACCGACCACGAGCGTGATGGCCGACGAGACCCCGCCGAACGCGCTGATCCCGACGGTCGCGGTCTCGCGGGTGCCGGGGCGGGCGTCGGCGCGCGCCTCGAAGCTGACGCGGTCGCCCGAGCGCGCGACGGTGAACGCGCTGCCCGAGTAGTCGACCGTGTAGTCGAGCTTCGTCCGGTCGCCCTCGCGTCCGCCCTCCCAGGTCGTCATCTCGTCGTACAGCTGCACGGACTCGGTCGCTCCGGGCGCCACCGTCCGGCTCACCGCGGAGAGGATCGCCTGCGGGTCCTTCGGCACGATCGCGATCGGAACCCCGACCCACGACCAGGTCTTCTGCCCGTCGAGGCGCACGGGGATGAGGCAGCGGTCGCTCCACGGGGCATCCGCGCCGGCCGAGTACCTCGCGCGACCGCCCGAGGCGGGCGTGCAGCTCGCCGCCGCGCGCTGCACCGTATAAGCGCCGTCGGCGCCGACCTCGACGCGTTCGCCCTTCGGCAGGTCGAGGAGCTCGCGCACCTCGAACTCGAGCTGCGCCTCCTCTTTGACCTCGAGCTGGTCGACGTCGGTGCGCAGCTGCACGCGGAGGTCGTCGGACGCCGGGACGATGAGGAAGCCGAACGCCTCGGCCTCGCGGCCCGAGCGGTCCTCGCCGTGCAGGCGGAACGGCACGAGCGCACCGCCGGCGGGCAGTGGCCCGCTGATGCGGTGCCCGTCGACCCGGTAGTCGCCCGTGTCGGCCTCGTCGCCCCAGAGTTCGAGCTCGAGCCCGCCGAGTTCGCCCGAGGCCCACACGACGTGGCCGGCGACGACGTCGAGCCCCCCGTCCGAGAGCTCGGCCCGCGAGCGCGCGGTGACGACGGTGTCGGTCACGATCGGCGCGTCGGGCGATTCGCCCTCGATCACGTTCACGACGACGAGCCCCTCTGCGGTGCTCGAACTGCGCTGCGACTTCACCGTGTAGCGGTACGAGTTGGCCCCGACCACGTCACCCGGGTGCAGCACGATCCGGCCGTCGTCGAGCGAGGTCGCGTCGTCGACGAGCGCGGCGAGGCGCCGGTACTCGGCGCTGCCCTCGGGCGCGTTCGGCACGAGCTTCACGAGCTCGAGCCGGCCCTGCGCCGGGTCGAGGTCGTTGCCGGCCGGTTCGACCGTCACGGGCGCGTCGGCCGACTGCTGCACGCGCACGTAGTCGCTGAAGGTGACCGGTGCGGCGTCGGTGACGGCGGCCGCGAGCACGCCGACGCGCACCCGCGCGGCGCCCTCGGCGCCCGAGGCGTCGCGCACGGTGTACTCGAAGGCGGGCTGCACGTCGCCCGTCGCGTTCTCGGGGGCGGTGTAGACGATCGCATCGCCCTCCGCCGAGATCGTCGCGATGCCGAGTCCCGCCTTCGGCTGCGTCACCGACGCGAGCACGGTGCGGTCGCCGTCGGGGTCCATGCCGGTCGCGGCGACGGGGATGCGCACGCTCTGGCCGCTGAGCACCCGCGCGACCAGCGGGTGCGGCTCGGGCGCGCGGTTCGCGCCCTCGGGCAGCACCGTGACCGTGACGGTCGAGTGGTCGAGCCGCTCGGGGGCCTGCTCGAGCCCGACGGCGTAGCCGAGCTCGTAGGTGCCGGGCACGGTCGGTGCGAGGTAGCGCACCTCGTCGCCCGATGCGAAGGCGAGCTCGCCCTCGGCGCCCGACGAGGTCACCTCGGGGTGCACGACGAGACGCTCGGCCCGGGGGCTCACGTCGTTGGCCGTCACCGGGATGGAGCTGAGCTCGCCGACCCGCATCGTGACGGTGTCGGGCATCGCGATGGGGCTGAGCCCGGCCGAGGGGGCGACGAGGAAGACGTTGAGGTCGCCCACCGCGGTCGCGCCCGCGCCGTCGGCGATGGTCACCTTCGCGCGGCCGACGAGGCCGGGCCGGCCGTCGCGCGTCACGCCCGTCGCACGCACCTGCGACTGCGCGACCACGCCGACGCCGAGCTCGGGCGTCATCGCGACGGCGTCGGTGACCACGAGCACGCGACCGCTCGTGTTCTGCGCCGCGCCGAGCACGTCGACCATGGCGTCCTCGCCGACGCGCACGAACGCCGTCATCGGGGCGAGGGCGAGCGGCGCGCCGGGCGCGGCGACCGTCACCCGGATCGTCGCCGTCTGCTCGGCGCGCGTCACCACGTCCTGCACGGTGAAGGTCGCGAGGTAGGCGCCGGGCTCGGCGGCCGAGAGCTCGACCTCGCCCGCCGCCGTGTTCGGCACGACCGCGAGCCCGCCGCTCGCCGCGGCAGCCGTCGGCACGGCGTCGAGCAGGCGGACCGAGCCGGACCCGCCGCTGACGTGCTCGACGATCTCGACGATCGCCGTCTCCCCGGCGCCTGCGGTGACGGCGACCGGGGTGACGGCGAGCGAGGGGCTCGAGGTCACCCTGAGGTCGAGCGTCGCCTCGGCCTCGGCGCCGTGCACGTCGGCGACCGTCACCCGCACCTGCACCTTCTCGGCGGCGGCGTTCGGGTCGGTGTGCCTGACCGCGACGCGGCCGTCGGACATCGGCACGACCGAGACCGGTGCGCTCGGGTCGACCGGCTGCGCGTCGGCGAGCACGAAGGCGTCGCCGTCGGGGTCGACCCATCCGGGCAGCACGGGCACGAGCGCCGTGCCGCCGGGCATGAGCTGCGGCTCGGGCCAGCGCTGCGCGCAGTCGGCGACGCCGCACCAGACCGGCGCGCCGTTCACGTCGTCGGGCACGACGGTGAGCGTGACCGTGACCGGCGCCGAGGTCGCCTGCCCGTCGGTCACGGCGTAACTGAACGTCGTCGATCCCGAGCTCGCCCGCACGCGGACCGCCGGCGTCTGGTCGTTCGAGGTCAGTGCGAGCTCGCCGAAGCCGGCGTCGGCGAGGCCGCCCGAGATCGACGCCGGGTCGACGGTGAGCACGTCCTTCGCGTTCGGGTCGTGGTCGTTCAGCAGCACGGGGAGTTCGACCTGCTGCCCGGCGCGCACGCCGAAGCCGTCGGCGACCGCCACGGGCGGCTCCTGCCGGGCCAGGTCCTCGACCTCGCGGGTGCCGACGCGGTCCTCGACCTCGTCGTCGAGCACCCACTGCTCGATCGGCACCATGCGCCCGTCGGGCACCGTCCACACGAGCCCCGAGGTGGTCTCGTTGAGCACCGCGCGGTCGCCGTTGCCGCGCAGCACGGGCGTGATCGCCTGCGGCCCGTCGGCGTCGCGTCCGCCGTCGGGCGTCTCGAGCGGCACCGCCTCGCCCGCCGCGCTCGTCCAGATCTTGCCGCCGTCGACGCCGAGCCAGGCGGCCGCGAGCTCGCCGCCCACGACGATCGGCGCGGCCGGGGTGCCGCTCGCATCGACGACGCGCTCGGCGTCGCCGCCGTCGAACGGCAGTTCGACGAGTCCGGCCGAGTCGGCGATTCGCACGGATGCCCCGGAGGACGAGCCCTGCTGCAGGCGGGCGTCGGCCGCCACGTCGACAGGCACGGCTTCGTCACGACCCGGCACCCACGCCCGCGACTCGGCCGCGTCGAGCATGACCCAGCGTTCGCCGATCACGGTGAGCTCGAGGCGCGCGTCCGCGGCGGGCGGGTCGGCGATCGCGGCGGCGCGGCCGACGAACTCCCCCGTGGCGACGTCGAAGAGCCGCACCGCCTCCTCGCGCGCGGAGTACATCGCCAGCAGCCCGTCGGGCGAGATCCCGACGGCGGCGGCGGCGTAGGTCTTCTCCTCGTCGTCCTCGGCGCGCTCCTCGGCGTACGGGTCGACGGGGAACGCGTCGTCGCCGTCGATGCGCCCGGCGTGCACCGTGCCGGTGTCGGTGCGGTAGGAGATCCAGTCCCCGGCGCTCGCGACGTCGCGCGTGCCCACCGGCGTCGGCATCGATCCGCCGCCGTCCTCGGCGACGAGGTCGACCGGGTCGGCCGGGTCGATGCCCCACCGCTGCCGGAAGCCCTGGCTGTAGAGCGACGTCGTCGAGCCCGACTGCACCACCCCGCTCGGGTCCTCGACGTCGCGCACGAGGTCGATCTCGGCGAGGTCGGTGTTGACCCGGGCGTACTGGCCGCTGTCGCGGGTCACCCACACCGAGGTCTCGAGGCGGGGCACCTCCTGCGCCTCGTAGCCGTTGGCCGTGACCGCGAGGGTGACGACCGTCGCGACGGCGGCGACGCCCGCGACCGAGGCGATGATCGCTCCGCGTCGCCCGTTCGGGCGGCGACCCGGTGCGCGCACAGCGCCCCGCGCCGCCATCAGATCACTCCCGCGACCGCGAGGCCGACGGCGGCGATCGCCAGCACCGCGACGGCGGCGCCCGCGCCGATCAGCACGGGCTTCAGCAGGCCGCCGCTCGCCCGGGCGGGCGCGAGCCCGCCGTCGTCGACCACGGGACCGGCCGGCCTCGCCGCGGCGACCGCCGCCGCGCGGCCCGCACGGCGCGAGTCGGCGTTCACGGTGGTCACGACCGGGCCTCGCGCCGTGGCATCCGCGAAGCCGAGCGGTGCCGCCGCCGCCCACTCGGGCGAGGCGACCTCGAGGCCGGTCGGGGCGATGCCGAGCTCGTACTGCGCCCAGCGCAGCGCCTCGCCGAACTCGGCCATCGACGTGTAGCGGCGGGCGGGATCGCGTTGCATCGCCGTCGAGAGCACGGTGTCGATGCGCGCGGGCATGCCCCTCGCGGCGAGCGGGGTGTACTTCGCGCCGAGCACGCGACGCGAGAGCTGGTCGACGCTGTTGCGGCTGCGTTCGGCGAGCTCGAAGGGAGAGTGCCCGGCGAGCAGGGTGTAGAGGGTCGCGCCGAGCCCCCACACCTCGGTGGCGACGGTGCCGGTGGTGCGTTCGCCGAGCACCTCGGGGGCGCTCCACGGGATGGACATCGCGAAGGTGTCGCTCGCGTCGCCGTCGCCGATCGTGCCGGCGATGCCGAAGTCGGCGAGGACCGGTGCGCCGAGTGAGTTGACGAGCAGGTTGGAGGGCTTGATGTCGCGGTGCAGCAGGCCCGAGCGGTGCGCGGTCTCGAGGGCGCCCGCCATGCGCACGCCGATGTCGAGCACCTCGCCCACGGGCACCGGTCCGCGCTTCGCCCGGGCGCCGAGCGACTCGGGGCAGTACTCCATGACCAGGTAGGGTCGACCATCGGCCGAGATCGACGCCTGGTGGATCGTCACGATCGACGGGTGCGCGCTGAGCCGCGCCATCGCGTCGGCCTCGGCCGTGAACGCCCGCCGCGCCTCGGCGTCGACCACGTCGACGAGCAGCACCTTCACCGCGGTGACGCGTCGCGGCAGGTCCTGTTCGTAGAGGAACACGTCGGCGAAGCCGCCGGTGCCCAGCGGGCGCACGTAGCTGTAGCCGGAGAGCACGGGCGGTGGGGAGGGCAGACGCTTCGCCACGAGCGGGGCCTCCTGCCGGCTGTCGGGTCACCGGCGCGCCGGGAGCTGTTCGGGTCGCGGATGCCTCACCGGGCCCCCGGCGGGGATCGCAGGGCCCCGGCGGCGGCGCGGCCGTGCCACGGCGTCCGGGGGACATCCTAAGCGAGGCGGATGTCGCCGCCGAATCGCCTGTGGAGCGATGCGACGAGCGCTACTCGCCCGCCGGGTCGCCCGATTCGTCGAGCGGGGTCAGCCGCAGCCGGTCGATCAGCTCGGCGGCGTGGTTGGTGCTCAGGATGATGCGGGCGAACTCGCCGTCGGCGAGCTCGAGCACGACCGCCTGCCGCTTGCCCTTGACGATGACGAAGTCGCTGCCGCCGTGGTACTTCCAGACGCCGACGGCCACGACGAGCGGCACCTCGGTGCCGCGACGCCGGATGCCGCGGATCCAGATCCACGGGTCGTCGGTGATCGTCGCCGATCGGATGTCGTCGCGCTGCACCACGAGGTCGTCGGCGCGGAGCGCGAGCGACTTCTCGGCCGCGGTGAGGTGGACCTCGACCCGGTCGCTGTGCACTCGGAGCTTCGCCATGCTCCCATCCTGCCCCATCCGGCCCTGCGCCTCACCCCGCCCCCGGGCCGCACCCCACCCCGCGCAGGGCTGCACCCCGCCCCGCGCAGGCTGTTTCTCAGGACGGGTCGGCGCCGAAGTCCCGTTTCTCAGGAAGACACGCCGGGACAGCCGCCCGCTGTGCCGCGTTCGTCCTGAGAAACAGCACCGGCCGTCTGGGGCGCGGGCGCGGGCGCGGGGCGAGCGGACCCCGTCAGGGGGTCGCTGCGGCAGCGGCCCTCGCGGCGGCCGGCAGGGCGTCGACGATGCGGGCGATCGCGGCATCGTCGTGCGCGGCGGTGACGAACCAGGCCTCGAAGACCGACGGCGGCAGCGAGACGCCCTGGTCGAGCATCGAGTGGAAGAACGGGGCGTACCGCCACGACTCCTGCCGCAGCACGGCCTGGTAGTCGCGCACCTCGCCGGCGGCGACCTCGCCGAAGACGAAGCTGAAGAGGTTGCCGGCGCGCTGCACCCGGTGGGCGACGCCCTCGGCGGCGAGCGCGGCCGAGGTCGCCTCGCTGATCGTCGCAGCGGCAGCGTCGAGCTTCGCGTACACCTCGGCGTCGGCGGCCCGCAGCGTCGCGATGCCCGCGGCGACGGCGACCGGGTTCCCCGAGAGGGTGCCCGCCTGGTAGACGGGGCCGAGGGGCGCGAGCTGCTGCATGACCTCGGCGCGGCCGCCGAGGGCGGCGACGGGCATGCCGCCGCCGATGACCTTGCCGAAGGTCATCAGGTCGGGGGTGTACGCGGATGCCTCGTCGCGGGCCTCGATCCCCCACCAGCCCGCCTCGGAGACGCGGAACCCGGTGAGCACCTCGTCGCTGATGACGAGCGCGCCGTGGGCGTGGGCGAGCTCGACGAGCGCACGGTTGAACCCGGGCGCGGGCGGCACGACGCCCATGTTCGCGGCGGCCGCCTCGACGATGACGGCGGCGATGCGGTCGCCGTGCTCGGCGAACACCGCGGCGAGCGCGTCGAGGTCGTTGTAGGGCACCACGAGCGTGAGCGCGGCGATGTCGGCCGGCACGCCGGCGGAGCCCGGCAGGGCGAAGGTCGCGAGGCCCGAGCCGGCCTCGGCGAGCAGGCCGTCGGAGTGGCCGTGGTAGTGGCCGGCGAACTTCACGAGCAGGTCGCGGCCGGTGAAGCCGCGGGCGAGGCGGATGGCGCTCATCGTCGCCTCGGTGCCGGTCGACACGAGGCGGAGCTGCTCGACGGGCGCGACGCGCGCCTCGACGAGTTCGGCCAGCTCGGTCTCGGCGGGGGTCGACGAGCCGAACGAGAGACCCCGGCCCGCGGCATCCTGCACCGCTTCGACGACGCGCGCATCGGCGTGCCCGAGGATCGCGGGGCCCCATCCGGCGACGAGGTCGACGTAGTCGCGGCCCTCGGCGTCGGTGACGTGCGCGCCCCTCGCGGAGACGAGGAAGCGAGGCGTGCCGCCGACCGAGCGGAACGCGCGCACCGGCGAGTTCACCCCGCCGGGGATCGCGGCCTGCGCGCGGGCGAAGAGTTCGGCGTTCGTGGCGTTCATGCGGTCTCTCCGTTGCGGATCCATTCGGCCAGTTCGACGGCCCAGTAGGTGAGCACGACGTCGGCGCCGGCTCGCTTGATCGAGCGCACCGACTCGATGACGGCCCGCTTGCGGTCGATCCAGCCGTGCGCGGCGGCGGCCTCGATCATCGCGTACTCGCCCGAGACCTGGTACGCCCAGACGGGCACCTCGCTCGCGGCGGCGACGTCGGCGAGCACGTCGAGGTAACTGCCCGCGGGCTTCACCATGACCACGTCGGCGCCTTCGTCGATGTCGATCATCGCCTCGCGGAGGCCCTCGCGGCGGTTGCCGGGGTCGAGCTGGTAGGAGCGGCGGTCGCCCTCGAGGGTCGACTCGACGGCGTCGCGGAACGGCCCGTAGAACGCGCTGGCGTACTTGGCCGAGTACGCGAGAAGGGCGACGTCCTGGTGGCCCGCGTCGTCGAGCGCGTCGCGCACGGCGGCGACCTGGCCGTCCATCATGCCGCTGAGGCCGAGCAGCTCGGAGCCGGCGCGCGCCTGGGCGAGCGCCATCGCGGTGTACCGCTCGAGCGTCGCGTCGTTGTCGACGCGGCCGCGCTCGTCGAGCACGCCGCAGTGGCCGTGGTCGGTGAACTCGTCGAGGCAGAGGTCGGTCTGCACGACCAGGCGGCCCGCGGATGCCTCGACCGCGACCCGGGTCGCGAGGTTGAGGATGCCGTCGGGGTCGGTCGCCCCCGTGCCGCGCGCGTCGCGCACCGCGGGAACGCCGAAGAGCATCACGCCGCCGACGCCCACGGCCACGGCCTCCTCGATCGCCTGCGGCAGGCTCTCGAGCGAGTGCTGCGCGACGCCCGGCATCGACGCGATCGGCAGGGGCGCCGCGGCGCCCTCGCGCACGAAGATCGGCAGCACGAGGTCGGCGGGGTCGAGGCGGGTCTCGGAGACGAGGCGGCGCAGGGCCGGGGTCTCGCGAAGTCGGCGCGGGCGGACGCGGGGCGCAGGCGTGGAACTCACCGAACCAGCCTACGCGTGCGGGGCTGAACGGTCGCCGGACGGCGACGACGTCGCGCCGCGGCCGCGCGGGGTCGATATGGTGTGCGGATGACCGACGCCCGCCCGCTCCTCGACCGGGTCGCCGCACGCTGGGCCGCGGGGTGCGGCGGCACCGTCCGGCTCGTCGAGCCGCTCTCGGGCGGGTTCGCGAACGCGGTCGCCCGGGTGACGCTCGACGACGGGCGCACCGCCGTCGTGAAGCTCGCTCCCCCGCCCGTCGCGGGCCTGACGCACGAGCGCGAGCTCCTGCGCACCGAGGCCTTCGCGCTCGCGGCGCTGGCCGGGGCCGACGCCCCGCAGCCCGAGCTGCTCGGCACGGTCGAGCTCGACGGGCGCGAGGCGATCGTGCTCTCCGAGCTGGACGGAGCACCGCCGAGCGACGAGATCGACCCGGCGGAGTTCGGCGGTCTGCTCGCGGCGCTGCATCGCGCTGGTGCCGACGCCGGCGCCGACGCCGACGCCGACGGGAGCCCGCCCGTGTTCGGCTACCCCTTCCGCACGGAGCTGCAGGCTCCGACCGCCCGCGCCGCCTACCTCGCGCAGCTCGACGCCGTGCTCGCCGACGCGCGCCGCTTCGATGTCGGGCTCCCCGTCGACGCGCGAGTGCTGCGCGAACGCCTGCACGAGGCATCCGACGCCTTCGACGAGGTGGTGGCGCCGACGCTCGTGCACTTCGACCTGTGGGATGGCAACCTGCTCGCCCGCGACGGGCGGATCACCGGGGTCATCGACCACGAACGCGCCATGTGGGCCGACCCGACCGCCGATCTGCCGTCGCGCTACCTCATGCGAGCGGTGCCCGCGGCGGTCGACGCCGACGAGGAGTTCCGCAGGGCGTACGCGGCCGCGAGCGGCGCCGAGCCGATGCCCGGTGCGGCGGCCCGGACGCGCGCACGGCTGTGGACCGCCTACCTCGCGCTCGTCATGACGGTCGAGGCGGCGCCCAGGGCGTACTCGGGCTCCTGGTTCGAGGAACACGACCGGGCGGTGCGGCGCTGGCTCGTCGAGACGGTCGACGAGCTCGGATGACCGAAAGGACGCGCTAGGCGAGCGCCGTCGCGGCCTCGACGACCGCGTCGATGAGCGACTCGGCCGAGCGCTCGCGCGCCACGACGTCGACGCGGAGGCCGACGGCCGCGGCGTCCCGCTTCGTCTGCGGGCCGATGGCGGCGACGAGCGTCGACCCGGGAAGGGGGCCGAGCTGGTCCTGCACCTGCTCGGCGACACTGCCCGAGGTGACGAGCACGGCGTTCACGAGGCCGGCGCGCACGTCGGCGGCGACCTTCTCGGTGACGGGCACGCCGACGGTGCGGTAGGCGACGACGGCCTCGACGTGGTGGCCCATGCGCTCGAGGCCGATCGAGAGCACCTGCTTCGCGATCGCCGAGCGCAGCGCGAGCACCCGCAGGCCGGGGGCGCCGTCGGTGGCCGCCTCCCACTCCTCGAGCATGCCCCGCGCCGAGTTGTCCTCGGCGGGCACGATGTCGGCGTGGTACCCCGCGGCGACGAGCGCGGCAGCGGTGGTCTCGCCGACCGCTGCGACCTTCGTCGTCTCGGGGATCACGGCGCCGTACGAGGAGAGCACGTCGACCGTCGTCGCGCTGGTGACGGTCAGCCAGTCGAACCCGCCCGCGGCGAGCTTCGCGAGGGCGGCCTCGAGCGCCGGCTGGTCGTCGGCGGGGGCGAAGTTGATGAGCGGCGCGATGATCGGGGAGGCACCGCGCGAGCGCAGCGCAGCGGCGACGCCGTCGCCCCAGGGCCCGCCACGGGGCACGAGCACGCGCCAGCCGGCGAGCGGCTTGGCACCGGCGGCCGACGAGGGCAGCCTGATGGCGCCCGTCATCGGTTCGAATTCAGTCACGGCTGCTCCTCAGGGGGAACGAGGTCTGCGGCGCCGTTGCCGAGGAGTTCGTCGACGGCGCGGTCTGCGACGTCGCGTGCCGCATCCGCCAGATCGGCGGCCGAGCGGCTTTCGGGGGTGGCCGCGTGCGAGCTGGTGAGTCGCCGCGTCCCGTCGGCACTGTACACGCTCGCCGTCAGGAACAGAAGTTCGTCCTCGAGGAACGCGGTCGCTCCGACCGGCGCGGCGCAGCCGGCCTCGAGCCCCGCGAGCACGAGGCGCTCGGCCAGGACGGTGGCCCGGGTGACCGCGTGGTCGATCGCCTCGAGGGCCCGTTCGAGGTCGCGGTCGCCGCGTTCGCGACGCACCTCGATCGCGAGGGCCCCCTGGCCCGGCGCGGTCGGCCAGTCGGCGAGCGAGAGGTGGTCGGTCGCGGCATCCAGCCGCCCGAGGCGGCCGAGCCCGGCGGCGGCGAGCAGCACCGCGTCGAGCTCGCCCGACTCGACCTTGCCGAGCCGGGTGTCGATGTTGCCGCGGAGGTCGACCGCGACGACGTCGGGGCGTGCGGCGCCGAGCTGCGCGATGCGTCGCGGCGAACCGGTGCCGACGCGTGCGCCCTCGGGCAGCGTCGCGAGGGTGAGCCCGTCGCGCGCGCACAGCACGTCGCGGGCGTCGACCCGCTTGGGCACGGCACCGAGGCGGAGTCCCTCGTGCTCGGCGGTGGGCAGGTCCTTCAGGGAGTGCACGACGAGGTCGCACTCCCCCGCGAGCAGCGCCTCGCGCAGTGCCGCGGCGAAGACGCCGGTGCCGCCGATCGAGGCGAGGGAGGCGCGCGAGGTGTCGCCCTGGGTGGTGATCGGCACGAGCTCGATCTCGGCACCGGCCGCCTTCGCGATCCGCTCGGAGATCTGGCGCGTCTGCGCCATCGCGAGTGCGCTGCCGCGGGTACCGACCCGGATGACGGTCATCGCGACGTCGCCTCCGCCGATTCGGCCGCCGGCTCGACGACGGCGCCGCCCGCGATGCGCGCGTGGTCGGGCCACGGGCCGAGCGCGGTGAGGTGCGGACGCTCGGCGTCGGGCACGTCGTTCACGCGCTCGAGCACGAGGTCGACGAGACCGGCGACGTAGGCCGGGTGCACGCCGGGCGTCGGCACGCGCCGCGCCTTCAGGCCGTGCTCGCCCGCCGTCTCGATCGCCTCGTTGTCGAGGTCCCACATGACCTCCATGTGGTCGGAGACGAAGCCGAACGGCACGATGACGATCGCGTCGGTCTGCCCGGCGGCCGCCAGCTCTTCGATGGCGTCGTTGATGTCGGGCTCGAGCCACGGGGTGCGCGGGTCGCCCGAACGCGACTGGTAGACGAGCGAGCGCGGCGAGTCGGGCGCGGCCTGCTCGCTGATGACGGCGGCGACGGCGAGGTGCTGGGCGACGTACGCGCCGCCCTCGTCGGTGCCGACCCGGTCTTCGAAGCCGACACCGGAGGCCTTCGCCGCGGTGTTCGGGATCGAGTGGGTGACGTACATGATGTGGGTGCGCTCGGGCGCGACGCCCTCGGCACGCAGTGAGGCGGTCGCCTCCGAGACGCCCTCGACGAAGGGCTGCACGAAGCCGGGGTGATCGAAGTACTCGCGCACCCGGTCGATCGCGACATCCGTGCCGGCCGTGGACTTCTCGAAGTCCTCGCGGTACTGGCCGACGCCCGAGTAGCTCGTGTAGGCGCTCGTGACGAGGCCGAGGAGGCGCGTGTGACCCGCCGCCGACGCCTCGGCGACGACGTCGCCGAAGTAGGGCGCCCAGTTGCGGTTGCCCCAGTAGACGGGCAGGTCGATGCCGCGGCTCGCGAGCTCGGCCTCGAGGGCGGCCTTCAGCTGACGGTTCTGCTCGTTGATCGGACTCACCCCGCCGAAGTGGCGGTAGTGGTGGGCGACCTCTTCGAGGCGCTCGTCGGGGATGCCGCGCCCGGCGGTGACGTTGCGGAGGAAGGGGATCACGTCGTCCTGGCCCTCGGGGCCTCCGAACGACGACAGCAGGATCGCGTCGTAGTGCGCCATTACTGCAGGACCTCCACGAGTTCGGCGGTCGTGATGCGTCGACCGGTGTAGAACGGCACCTCTTCGCGCACGTGCATGCGCGCGTCGGTGGCGCGGAGCTCGCGCATCATGTCGACGAGCTCGGTGAGCTCGTCGGATTCGATCGGCAGCAGCCACTCGTAGTCGCCGAGGGCGAAGGCGCTGACGGTGTTCGCGATCGCGCCGCGGAACGAGGCGCCCTTGCGACCGTGCTCGGCGAGCATGCGGCTGCGCTCGGCGGGGTCGAGCAGGTACCAGTCGTAGCTGCGCACGAAGGGGTAGACCGTCATCCAGGTCTTGGGCTCGAGGCCGCGGAGGAAGCCGGGCACGTGCGCCTTGTTGAACTCGGCGTCGCGGTGCACGCCCATCGCGTTCCACGTCGGCAGGAGCGCCTTCAGGAGGCGGGCGCGACGCAGCTCGCGGAGCGCCCACTGGAGGCCCTCGGCGGTCGGGCCGTGCAGCCACAGCATGACGTCGGCGTCGGCGCGGAGGCCCGAGACGTCGTAGATGCCGCGGAGGGTCACGCCCTCGTTCTCGACGAGCGAGATCACGCCGTCGAGCTCTTCGACGACGCGGCGCACGTCGTGCCCGTCGAAGTCATCGGGGCGGGCGGGGTCGCGACGGAGCACCGCGAAGACCGTGTAGCCCTCTGGTGACTGCTGGCCGTCGGCCCCTGCAGCATCGGAATTGTTCTGGAACGCGTCGGCTGCCGCTTCGGCAGCGGGGGAAGACATGCCTCCAGTCTCCCCCTTTCCGAGCGAACGGCCAAAAGCGATGCGGATGCCCCGCGCCAGCGCCGCTCGTTCGACGCGCCGCGGGTCGCAGGCGGCTCGGCATAGGCTGCCAGCCATGCGGATCTGGTCGGTGCATCCCCGGTACCTCGACCGGCAGGGCCTCACCGCCTGCTGGCGCGAGACGCTGCTCGCGCAGGCGGTGCTCGAGGGCGCGACCCGCGGGTACACGAACCATCCGCAGCTCGAGCGGTTCCGCGAGCTGCCCGACCCGCTCGGCGCGATCGGCGACTACCTCGCCGGCGTCGCCGCCGAGGCCGGCGAGCGCGGGTACCGCTTCGACGGGAGCAAGGTGCATCGACGCAGCGCCGCACCCGTCGCGATCGAGGTCGCGACCGGGCAGCTGGCCCTCGAATGGCGCCACCTCATGACGAAGCTCGAGGTGCGCAGTCCCGAGCTCGCGCTCCGCTGGGCCGGGGTCGGCGCGCCCGAGCCGCACCCGCTGTTCGCGGTGGTCGAGGGGCCCGTCGCCTCGTGGGAGCGCGCTCGTCCGGATGCGTGAGCCGCTCGGAGTCCGTGCGGCTCAGCCCTCGTGCTCGACCTCGAGCTCGGTCGCACTGAGCGCGTCGAGGAAGCGGATGACGACCTCGCGCTCGGCCGGCGCGAGCGCGGCGGCCGCGGCGAACCGCCGCGCATGCAGGCGCCCGACCGATTCGCGGGCGACCGCCCGGGTCTCGTCGGTGACGGTGATGGCGATCGCCCGACGGTCGCTCGGGTGCGGCGCACGGGTGATGTGGTCGCCGCGTTCGAGGCGGTCGAGGAGCTTGGTCGTCGAGGCGCTCGAGATGCCGAGGTAGTCGCTGAGCGCACCGGGCGTCGCGATCTCGCCCTGGTTGCGTGCGGCGATGAGGAAGCGCAGGGCCCGCATGTCGGTCTCGTTGAGCTTCATGTAGCGGCTCGAGGCCTCGCTCATGCGCCGCGCCGCGTCGTGCCAACCGCGCAGGCTCTGCATGACCCGCACGATCTGGTCGATCTCCGCGTCGTCGAGGCCCGTGCGGTCGACGAGCTCTCCGGCGGCGTCGAAGACCCGGGGGTCGTGCATCGCCGCGCGGACGTCGTGGCCCGATTCCCCCGCTGCTGCCATGGAGAGATTCTAGCGAACTCGGCATTATTCTCGCTAAGCTAATTACTAGCCGAAGCAGATAAAGATCGTGTGCGACGCGATCACGAGGGATGGAGCGAGCATGGGTCCCGACGACATCGAAGAGGTCGTGCTGCTCGACGCGCACGATCGCCCGGTCGGCCGCGCGCCGAAGTCGAGCGTGCACGGACTCGACACCGCGAGGCACCTCGCCTTCTCCTGCCACGTCTTCAACGGCCGGGGCGAGGTGCTCGTGACGCGGCGCGCCCTCTCGAAGCAGGCCTGGCCCGGGGTCTGGACGAACTCGTTCTGCGGCCACCCGGCCCCCGCGGAGACGCTGCTGCACGCGGTCCGCCGCCGCGGCGAGTTCGAGCTCGGGCTCGAGCTCGACCGCATCGACCTCGTCCTCCCGACCTTCCACTACCGGGCGACCGACGCCTCGGGGATCGTCGAGAACGAGCTCTGCCCCGTCTACACCGCGACCACCGACTCGACACCCGAGCCTCACCCCGGCGAGGTGATGGATCACCGCTGGGTCGAGCTCGAACAGCTCGCCCTCGCCATCGAGCACGCACCCTGGGCGTTCAGCCCGTGGTTCGTGCTGCAGTCGAGGCTGCTGCCGTTCCTCGGCGGCTCCCGCGCCGACCGCTCAGCCCGTGAGGCGATCGCCTCATGATCGGCACGACGCTCGACCGCCCGGTCGCCGACCGGGCCGCGGTCGACGAGTACCTCGACCGGTGGTTCACCGAACGGCTCGATCGCGCGATCGGGCACGGCCACGACTACGTGCTCCTGTGGCAGGCGGCCCGTGACGGCGCCGCCGGGGGCAAGCGCATCCGCCCCGCGCTCGTGCTCGAGGCGCACACCGCCTTCGCCGGCGTGGGCTCCGTCGAGGCGGTGCGACTGGCCGCCGCGTTCGAGCTGCTGCACACCGCGTTCCTCATGCACGACGACGTCATCGACCATGACCTCGTACGCCGCGGCGAGCCGAACGTCGCCGGGCGCTTCGCGCTCGAGGGCCTCGCCCGCGGGCTCTCGAGCACCCGGGCGAACGAGCTCGGCGAGGCCTCGGCGATCCTCGCGGGCGACCTCCTGCTGAGCGGTGCTCACCGCGTGGTGGCGGGCCTCGACGCGCCGGTCGGGGTGCGCGAGCTGCTGCTCGGCATCCTCGACGAGTGCGTCTTCCTCGCGGCGGCCGGCGAGCACGCCGACGTGGGCCAGTCGGGCGGCGCGCCCGGCGAGGGCGACATCCTCGCGATGATCGAGCACAAGACCGCCTCGTACTCGTTCAGCGCCCCGCTGCAGGCGGGCGCGGTGCTCGGCGGCGCCCCCGCAGGGGCCGTGCTCGAGCTCGGTGAGATCGGCCGCCACCTCGGCGTGGCCTTCCAGCTGCGCGACGACGTGCTCGGGGTGTTCGGCGCCGCCGCCGTCACCGGCAAGTCGGTGATCGGCGACCTCCGCGAGGGCAAGGAGACCCTGCTCATCGCCTATGCCCGCGAGCACAGCACGTGGGGCTCGGTCGCTGCGGACTTCGGCCGCCCCGAACTCGACGAGGCCGGCGCGGCCCGCCTGCGCGGGGTGATCGAGTCGAGCGGGGCGCGGGACCGGGTCGAACGGCTCATCGACGAGCGTTGCGCCGACGCGATCGCCGCCGTCGACCGGGCCCGGCTGCCGCGCCGGCTGACGGCGTCGCTCACCGCGACGGCCCGACGATGCGTGGAGCGTGCGCGATGAGCACCGCAGCGCCGACCGGCCTCGCCCTCTACGACCGCACGGCGCGGCAGAGCGCCGCGCAGGTCATCTCGCGCTACTCGACCTCGTTCGGCCTCGCGAGCCGGCTGTGCTCGCCCGCGATCCGCACCCACCTCGCCGACCTCTACGCCCTCGTGCGCATCGCCGACGAGATCGTCGACGGCCCCGCCGCCGAGGCCGGACTCTCTCCGGTCGAGCGCCGCGAGCTGCTCGACGCGCTCGAGGCCGAGACCGAGCTCGCGATGGCCCGCGGCTACAGTTCGAACCTCGTGGTGCACGCGTTCGCGCAGTCGGCGCGGGCCACGGGGTTCGGCATCGAGCTCACCCGGCCGTTCTTCGCCTCGATGCGCCGCGACCTCGACCCGGTGGAGTTCGACGAGGCGGAACTGCGCGAGTACGTCCACGGCTCGGCCGAGGTCGTCGGGCTCATGTGCCTCCGCGCGTTCAGCGAGGGGCTCTCCGTCGACCCCGAGCGCGACGCGCGCTGGCAGCGCGGCGCCCGCCACCTCGGCGCCGCGTTCCAGAAGGTCAACTTCCTGCGCGACCTCGCCGACGACGTCGAGGCCCTCGACCGCCGGTACTTCCCCGGCGTCGACCCGCGGCACTTCGGGGAGGCCGAAAAGCACCGGCTCCTCGACGACATCGATCGCGACCTCGCGATCGCGGGCGAGGTCGTCGGCGAACTGCCGGGCGGATGCCGCCGGGCCGTCGCCGCGGCCCATGGGCTCTTCTCCGCCCTCGCCGAGCGCCTCCGGCGCACGCCCGCCGACGAGCTGCTGACCACCCGCGTGAGCGTGCCGACGACGCGCAAGCTGCTGCTGCTCGTCCGCGCCGCGGCCTCACGACCGCACGCCGCCGCGACGGCGGCGGCCGAGGGGGTGCCGGCATGACGCGCGTCGCGGTGATCGGCGCCGGCATCGCGGGGCTCGCGACGGCGGCGCTCCTGGCCCGCGACGGCCACGAGGTCACCGTCTACGAGCAGGGCGCCGAGATCGGCGGTCGCGCGGGCCGTTGGGATGCCGCGGGCTTCCGCTTCGACACCGGGCCGTCGTGGTACCTCATGCCCGAGGTGTTCGAGCACTTCTACCGGCTCATGGGCACGACGACCGCCGCCGAGCTCGACCTCGTCCGTCTCGACCCGGGATACCGGGTGTTCTTCGAGGGCCGCCCGGAGCCCGTCGACCTCGGCTCCGACCGGGCGCGCTCGGTCGCGACCTTCGAGGCGATCGAGCCGGGCGCGGGGCGGGCGCTCGAGCGCCACCTCGACTCGGCGGGCGAGACCGCACGGCTCGCGGTCGACCACTTCCTGTACACCGACTTCTCCTCCCCCGGCGCGCTCGTCTCGACGCCGGTGCTCCGCCGGCTCGGCCGCCTGACGCGCCTCCTGCTGCAACCGCTCGACCGCTTCGTCGCGGCGGGGTTCCGCGACGAACGGCTCCGCCAGGTGCTCGGGTATCCGGCGGTGTTCCTCGGCACCTCGCCGCAGGCGGCGCCGAGCATGTACCACCTGATGAGCCACTTCGACCTCGACGACGGCGTGCGCTACCCGATGGGCGGGTTCCGCGAACTCATCGACGGCGTCGCGCGGCTCGCCCGACGGGAGGGGGCGCGCATCGTGACGAAGACGCGCGTGACCGGCATCGTCGTCGAGTCGGGGGCAGCCGTCGGCATCCGCCACCTCGACGCCTCGGGAGCCGAACGGGTGGCCGAGGCCGACCTCGTCGTCTCCGCCGCCGACCTGCATCACACCGAGCAGGCCCTCCTGCCGCCCGAGCACCGCAGCCGGTCGGAGGCCTCGTGGCGACGCGCCGACCCGGGGCCCGGCGCGGTGCTCGTGATGCTCGGCGTGCGCGGGCGGCTCCCCCGGCTGACGCACCACAACCTCCTCTTCACCGAGGACTGGGCGGGCAACTTCGCGAGCATCTTCGGCCGCTCGCCGTCGGTGCCCGACCCGGCGTCGCTCTACGTCTGCATGCCGAGCGCGAGCGACCCGTCGGTCGCTCCCGAGGGCCACGAGAACCTCTTCGTGCTCGTGCCGGTGCCCGCCGACCCCGACCTCGGCCACGGCGGAACCGGCGGCGCCGGCGACCCCGTGGTCGAGCTCGTCGCCGATGCCGCGATCGCGCAGATCGCCGCGTGGACGGGCGAGACCGACCTCGCGGAGCGCGTCGTCGTGCGACGCACGGTCGGCCCGGCCGACTTCGCCGAGGACTTCAACTCGTGGCGGGGCTCGGTGCTCGGGCCCGCCCACGTGCTGCGGCAGAGCGCGTTCTTCCGCGGCCGCACCGCCTCGCCCACGGTCGAGGGACTCTACTTCGCCGGTGCGACGACGGTCCCCGGCATCGGCCTGCCCATGTGCCTCATCAGCGCCGAACTCGTGCTCAAGGCGGTCCGCGGCGAGCGCGGCACCGGCCCGCTGCCCGAGCCGACGGTACGGAGCGTGCCGGCATGAGCTTCGCGTACCTCGCGATCCTGGCGGGCGGTCTCGCCTGCATGGTGCTGCTCGACGTGCGGTTCCGGCTCGTGTTCGCCGCGCCAGGTCGGGCCTGGCGCGCCGCCCTGATCGTCGCGCTGGGGCTCGCGTTCTTCCTCCTCTGGGACCTCGCCGGCATCGGCCTCGGCGTCTTCCACCGGGGTGAGAACCCGGTGAGCACCGGCGTGCTGCTCGCGCCCGAGCTGCCGCTCGAGGAGCTCGTCTTCCTCGCCTTCCTCTGCTACCTCACGCTGGTGCTCTACACGGGCGCACTGCGAGCGATCGCGCCGCGGAGGCGGGAGCGGGAGCGGGAGCCGCGACGGGCACGGGAGGCACGACGATGACCTACGCGCTGCTCTCGATCGCCTTCCTCCCGGTCGCGGTGCTCGTCGCACTGCTCGGGTGGCGCCACGCCCCGCACGGCCATGCCCGCGCCGTGCTCGTGACGGCGATCGCGCTCGTCGCACTGACCGCGGTCTTCGACACGATCATGATCGCGACCGGGCTCTTCGGCTATGCCGATGCGCACATCTGGGGGGTGCGCGTCGGCCTCGCCCCGATCGAGGACTTCGCCTACCCGCTCGCGGGCGTGCTCCTGCTCAGCGGCCTCTGGAGCCTCCTCGCCCCCGCGGAGCCCGACCATGCCGACTGACACCCGGCGCGGCGTCGTCCCCGAACTCCTCACGGCTTCCCGCCCGCTGAGCTGGGTGAACACCGCCTTCCCCTTCGCCGCCGCGTACCTGCTGACGACCCGCGACGTCGACGTCGCGCTGGTGATCGGCACGCTCTTCTTCCTCGTGCCGTACAACCTCGCGATGTACGGCGTCAACGACGTGTTCGACTACGCCAGCGACGCCGCGAACCCGCGCAAGGGCGGCGTCGAGGGCGCGCTGCTCGAGCCCGGTCGGCACCGGCTCACGATCGGCGCCGCGATCGCGCTGTGCGCCCCGTTCGTGCTCGCGCTCGTCCTCCTCGGCGGCCCGGTCTCCTGGGCGGTGCTCGCCGTGAGCCTCTTCGCGGTCGCCGCCTACTCGGTGCCGGGGCTCCGCTTCAAGGAGGTGCCGTTCCTCGACTCGGCGACCTCGAGCGTGCACTTCGTGAGCCCGGCCGTCTACGGGCTCGTGCTCGCGGGCGCGACGTTCACGCCGCAGCTCGTCGCGCTGCTCGCGGCGTTCTTCGCGTGGGGCGTCGCGAGCCACGCCTTCGGCGCCGTGCAGGACATCGTGCCCGACCGGGCCGGCGGCATCGCCTCCATCGCCACGGTGCTCGGCGCACGCCGCACGGTGCGGTTCGCGAGCGCGGCGTGGACGGTCGCCGGGCTGCTCATGCTCGCGACGGACTGGCCCGGGCCGCTCGCGGCGCTCCTCGTCGTGCCCTACCTCGCGGCCGCCGCGCCGTACTCCGCCCTGAGCGATGCCGACTCGGGTCGGGCGAACGCGGGGTGGCGGCGCTTCCTCGCGATCAACTACGTCGTCGGCTTCCTCGTGACGATGCTGCTCATCTGGTACGCCGCGATCACGGCGTAGGGCCGCTCAGCTCTCGAGCAGCAGCTCGGTCGAGTGGGCGAGGTGCTCGCGCATCGCATCGGCCCCGCGTGACTGCACGTCGCCCAGCAGCCCTCGATGCTCGGCGATGAGCCCTTCGAGTGTGTAGTGGGGCCGCACGTGCAGCAGGAACAGCAGCAGCTCGCTGCCGAGCGCGTCGTGCGCCTCGACGATGCGCGGGCTCGACGAGGCGGCCACGATCGCACGATGGAAGTCGGCGTGCAGTCGCTCCACCTCGAGCCAGTCGATCCCGTCGTCGGCGTCCGCGTCTGAACCCGCACCCGGGTCGGCGGCGGGGGGACGCGCGCCCGGGGCGGCCTCGGCGATCTCCTCGAGCCGTTCGAGCACCGCGACGGCCGGGGCGAGCGCTGCCTCGGGCCAGACGGCCCCGTGGCGTTCACCGGCGATTCGCACCGCCTCGCCCTCGAGCGCCGCCCGCAGCTGCTGCAGCGCGACGATCTCATCGGGGTCGAAGCTCACGACCCGCACCCCGCGGTACGCCTCGGCTACGGCGAGCCGCTCGGCGACGAGCCGCTGGAACGCGGAGCGCACCGTGTGCCGCGACACCCCGAACCGCTCGGCCGCGGCCTCCTCGCGCAGCGGCGAGCCGAGCGCGACCGTGCCGCTCAGGATCTCGGCGCGCAGCGCCTCGGCGACCCGTTCGACGGCGGTGTCTGCGGAGTGCGGCGGCACCGAGGCATCCTCTCGTCTCGTGCCGCTCAGTCGCCGAGCTTCGATCGCACGATGAGCCAGACGAGGCCGCCGACCGCTGCGGCGACGCCGACGGCGGCCGCGATCGCGACGCCCGGCTGCTCGTCGTAGAACGCCTTCAGCGACACCTTTGCCCGGTCGACGCGGAGGCCGACCTGCTTGGGCACGTTGAGCTTGTCCTCGAGGGCGTTGAGCGTGCCGGCGAACTCGGCGCGCGCCTTCGCCGACGCTGCGCGGGCCTCGACGCGGGTGAGGTTGCGTTCGCGCGCGGCAGTCTCGCGCTTCGAGGGGCGCTGGGCGTCAGTAGCGGCGGTCATAGTCACCCGTTCCCTTCAGGGCGTCGAGGTCGGCCTTCAGGCTCTCGACCGATTCGAGGGGCTCGGAGCCCCGCTTGAAGTTCACGATGCCGATCCACACGAGCACGGCGATGATGAGCAGCAGCACGCCCGAGACCACGAGCGCGGCCGCCCACGCCGGCATGACGAGCGCGAGCGCGAAGATCGCGGCGGCGAGCAGGGTGAAGATCAGGAACGGCAGGACGACCAGGGCGACGACGAAGAAGCCCGAGCCGATGCCGAAGTGCTTGACCTTGTAGCTGACCTCGGCCTTGATCTGGTCGATCTCGGCGCGCACGAGGTTGGAGATCGTGTCGGGCAGTTCGCCGATCAGTGTGAAGAGCGAGCGTTCGTCGTTGGTCGGTGCGGCCATCGCGCGGTCACCTCGATTCTGTGAGTCGGATGCCGCGGGCTAGGCGCCGCGCGACGTGCTGCCCCGCTTCGGGGCGGCCTTGGTCGGCTTCGCGGCGGTCGGCTTCGCGGCGCGCTCGGCCGCATCGGCGGCCGAGTCGATCGCCTCGCTCAACGTGTCGGCCACGTCGTCCACCGCGGACTTCGTCGCACCGGCGCCCTTCGAGACGCCCTGCTTGGCCTTCGCCGCCGCGTCCGAGACGTCCTGCTTCGTGGCGCCCGAGCCGCGGGTCGCGTTGCCGATGAACGTCTTCACGCCGTCGAGCACGCTGTCGGAGAGGTCGCCGACCTTGTCGGCGGCGAAGCCCTTCACGGAGTCGACGCCCTGCTGCACGGCCGGAGTGTTCCAGACCCCCTCGGCGGCGCGCTTGATCTGCTCGTATCGTTCACGGCCCGCCCGGGTGCCGAGCACGTACCCGACTCCCAGTCCGACGACGAAGAGGATCTTGCCCTTCATGTGCACCCCCGACTTTCCGCACTGCGGCGCATGCAGCGACCTCTCCAGCGTAGACCCCGCGCGGAGCCGCGCAAGGGGGTTGCGACGAAATATTCCGTTTCGGCTATGCAGTGCCGTCGGGCGCCACGCGGCGGTGCCTGACCCGTGCGGCGGCCGCCTTCGCGTGCGGGACGACCGAGGCGAGCCCGGTGCCCGAGACCCAGGAGCCGGTGACCTCGATGCCCGGTTCTGCGGCGATCGCGTCGTCGAGCGCGCGCACCCGATCGAGCTGCCCGAGGGCGGCGTGCGAGACGGCGTCGCGCCATTCGGTGCGGCCGGCGGCACGGAGCATCCCCGCGTCGAGCGGCACGCCGAGCAGGGCGCTCGCGTCGGCGAGCGCGAGCGCCGCGACCTCCGCGTCGCCGCGCCCCTCGAGGGGGTTCTCCTGGCCGGCGCGACCGTACGAGAGGCGCACGACGTGTCGACCGCCCGCGGCCTCGGCGAGCCACGACCACTTCGCGGTCGAGTGGGTGAGCGCCTTCGCGGCGACCCCGGGCGCGTCCGCGGCGACCAGCACGCCGGTTCCGCGGGGCGCGGCGTCGAGTGCGGGCGCCTCGAGCACGAGGGTCACGAGTTCGATGGATGCCCCCTGCGGCCAGTCCGTCGTCGACTCCCACCCCTCGACGGCGGCCTCGAGGAGGCCGAGCGAGGTGTGCGCCGCGGCGGCGAGCACGATGTCGGGGGCCCTGAGCTCGACGCCGACGGCCTGCGGGGCGTCGACGGCGTCGTCGGTGCCGGCCTCGGCATCGATCGCCCGCTCGCCGGTCACCCGCCAGCCCGTGCCGTCGCGCTCGAGGCCGGTCGCCTCGACGCCGGTCAGGACGGTGACGCCGAAGCGCTCGAGCTCGCGGGCGAGTGCGTCGACGAGCGTGTGCATGCCGCCGCGGAGGCCGCGGACGGCACCGCCCGCCTTGCGCTGCTCGACCAGCTGGCCGACGCCGCCCGAGAGGGAGCCGGTGCGGGTCATCGCCTCGTTGAGCCCGGGGGCGACGAGGTCGAGGTCGAGGAGGTCGGGGTCGGCCGAGTACACGCCCGACGAGATCGGAGTCACGAGCCGGTCGAGCACCGCGGTGCCCATGCGCGAGCGCACGAGCTCGCCGAGGCTGTGCGCGCGGCCGATGCGGAGGATCGGCTTGATCCGGTCGAGGTAGGCGCGGGTCGCGCCGCTCCAGCCGATGATGCGGCGCACGTCGTCGCCGAGCGGGTTCGCGGGGATGCCGAGCACCCCGGTCTTCGGCAGCGGAGCGGCGTCGAGGCCGCTGCCGTCGCCCCAGACCAGCCAGGCGCCGGCGCGGTTCGGGTCGACCACCTCGTCGTCGAGGCCGAGCGAGGTGAGGAGCGGGGCGACGCCGTCGCCGCGGGTCGCGAACGACTCGGCGCCCGAGTCGAGGGTGAGTCCGTCGAGCTCGATGCGGCCGACGCAGCCGCCGAGCTCGTCGCGGCGCTCGACGATCGTGACGGCGAGGCCGATCTTCGCGCACTCGAGCGCCGCGACCATGCCCGCGACGCCGCCGCCGATCACGACGACGTCGGCCGGGCTTCGCTCGGCCGCGGCGGGCGTCGCGTCGCTCACGCCGCGCCCGCCTCGTGCACGAGCTCGACGACCCGGGTGAGCACGGTCGGGTCGGTCTCGGGCGGCACGCCGTGGCCGAGGTTGAAGACGTGGGAGGGTGCGGCCTCGGCCTGGCGCAGCACCTCGCGCACGGCGGCCTCGAGCACGGGCTGCGGCGCCGCGAGCAGCGCAGGGTCGAGGTTGCCCTGCAGCGGCACGCCGGGGCCGACCCGTTCGGCCGCGACCGAGAGCGGCACCCGGTAGTCGACGCCGACGACGTCGACCCCGACCTCCTTCATGGCGCCGAGCAGCTCGCCGGTGCCGACGCCGAAGTGCACGACCGGCACCGGCCGCGCGGGCTGCTCCTGCCCCGCGGCATCCGTCGTCGTGTACTCGAGGTCGTGCACGTGGCTGAGCGCCTTCGCCGAGGCGGGGGCGACGTGCGTCTCGTAGTCGGCGAGCGAGAGCGCGCCGGCCCACGAGTCGAACAGCTGCGCGGCGGAGGCCCCCGCGAGCACCTGGGTGCGCAGGAACCGCCCGGTGAGCTCGGCGGTCCACTCCATGAGGGCGCGCCAGGCGCCCGGGTCGGCGTGCATGAGGGTGCGGGCCGCGAGGTGGTCCTTCGAGGGGCCGCCCTCGGTGAGGTACGCCGCGAGCGTGAAGGGGGCGCCGGCGAAGCCGATGAGCGGGGTCGCGGTGCCCGAACCGTTGTCGGTCGTCGCCAGTTCGGCGATCGTGAGCGCGACCGCCTCGGCGATCGGGCCGGATGCCTCGTCGAGACGGGCCGGGTCGATCGCCGTCAGCTCTGCGACGGCCGCGGCATCGGCGTAGCCCTTGCCGAAGACGGGGCCCCGCCCCGGCTGGATCTCGACGTCGACGCCGACGAGCTTCAGCGGCACCACGATGTCGCTGAAGAAGATGCCGGCGTCGACCTTGTGGCGGCGCACCGGCTGCAGCGTGATCTCGCTCGCCATCGCCGGGTCGAGGCAGGCGTCGAGCATGCGCGTGCCGACGCGGAGGTCTCGGTACTCGGGCAGCGACCGGCCGGCCTGCCGCATGAACCAGACGGGCGTGGTGTCGGCGCGTTCCCCGCGGTAGGCCCGCACGAGTCGCGAGTCGGAGGTGAGGCCTGCGGAGAGCGGATGCTGCGGGGAGAGGATCACGCCCGACATTGTCTCGCATCGGGCTGGGAGGACTTCGACACGCCCGTCCCGGGCCGCCTCGCCCCGCGGCGCGCGCGGCGCCTCGCTCGGCGCCTCGCGCCTACAGCCGCTCCGCGATCACCGCGGCCGCGGACAGCCACGCGTCGCGGGTGCCGTCCGAGAGCGCCTCGAAGTCGATCGGCCCGCCGTCCACCAGGGCCGGATCGAACGGCACTCGGGTGACCGCGGAGGTGACCTGCGAGAAGTGCGACTCGAGCCGGTCGACGAGCGCGGGGTCGGGGCGCGCCGACGGCGCGGCCAGGATGGTCACGGCCTCGTCGACCTTCTGCCCGAAGCCCTTCTCGCGGAGCCCGTCGAGGAGCCAGGCGGCACTCGCCGCCGTGTCCTCGCGCACCGTCGACACGATGACGAGCTGGTCGGCCGCAGCGACCGCGGCGATCCAGTTCGACGCCCGCATGTTGTTGCCCGTGTCGATGAGGATGATCCGGTAGTACTTGGCGAGCACCTCGTGGAGCCGATCGAACGCGGCCGCGTCGATCGTGGACGACGCGGTGGCATCCTCGTCGGAGGCGAGCACGTCGAAGCGGGCGTCGACCTGCGTGCGGACGTAGGCGTCGAGGCGCGCGAGGCTCGAGGCGTCCGCATCGGTGAAGCTCGGCAGGTCGCCCAGCAGGTCGACCGCGGTGCGATGGTGCGGCGCGTGCTGGGCGCGCCACCCGAGCGTCCCGCGGGTCTCGTTGTTGTCCCAGGCGAGGGTCGACCCGCCGCGGAGCGTTCCGAACGTCGCCGCGAGCAGCAGCGTGCTCGTCGTCTTGTGGGCGCCGCCCTTGGGGTTCAGGATGACGATCGTGCGCGGCCCGCCGAGCCGGCGCTGCACGGCGCGCTCGCGCTCGAGGCGCGACTGCTCGGCGCGGCTGGGCGCGGGCGAGATCGCGCCCCGCGTCGCCCTGCGCACGGCGCCGCGCCAGCCGGTCGTCGCCCGATCGCGACGCGGGCGGCTGCGGCTGTTGAGCAGGTCGTCCACCGTCGGCTTGCCGGCGGTCGGGGCGGCGGTCGCGGGGGCGGCGGCGCGCGCCGGCGGCGCGGGCACGGGGCTCGCCGGCGGCGCCGTGCTCGCCGGAGCCGCGGAGACGGGGACCGGCGCCGTGGCGGTCGGGGCCGCCTCGTCGGCTCGGGGATGTCCCGGCGCAGCGTCGGGCATCGTCACCGTGCCGTCGGGGTGGATGACGAGCGGCCAGCTCCGGGCCCCGTCGACGAGCTGCGCCGTTAACGGACTCCCCGCCGATGCCGCGCGGAGCCGGATCGCCTCGACGATGCGATCGTTGAGCGCATCCCGGCTCGAGGCGATCACCTGCTCGACCTCTCCGCCGATATGGACCTCCGCCACTGTGCCCGATCGCACGTAGACGGTCGGCTGGCCGGTATTCACGTTCACATCTCCCCCATGCGCGTCAGCGGGGAACGCGGCGAACGCCGAACAGCACCCGGACACGACCGGATGCTGTGCGATTCCCCCGATTCGAGCGTAGCCGGTGCGGTCGTGATCCCTCGGAGGGCACGGGGGCCGCGGGCCCGACGTCCGTTTCGAGCCGAGCTGAAGAACCCTTACCTTCGCGCGCGCGTTCGCGCTAGAGTCGGTTCCGTTGTGCCGTCCCCCCGGGCACGACGACGTGTCGACGTCGACGTCGACGCGCCTCCGCCACCCACGGAGAGAAGCGACGTGTCCCGAATCGTCACCATGCCCATCACGCCGATGCCCGCCTGCCTGTGCGGATGCGGGTGCCTTCCGCCGGGCGCAGGCCGACCGACGAGCGGCCCGAGCGGCGCGCCCCGATGAACGGCGTCGAGCGCCGCACTCCCCCGACGGTCTTCGTCGCCGTGATCACCGCGCTCGTCGTCGGTGCGCTCATCGCCGGGGCGCCGCAGGTCGAGCGACTCGTGCCGCGCCTGCCCGAGGTGTCGGGCCAGACGGGCACCATCGCCTTCCTCGGCGCCGTCGCCGTACTGACGGTCGTGGCGCTCTCGGTCCGCCTCGCGGCGCTCGCCCGGTGCCGCGCCCGACGCCGCGCGCTCGAGCACAGCTTCGACGGCGCCGTCGAATGCGGGCTGCGCCATCGTGAGCTCGACGCGATGCTCGCCGAACTGCTCGGCCGTCGCACCGCGCTGTCGCACCGCTTCTCGATCGTCGCCGACGACCTCGGACTCTCGTTCTGGAGCGGCGGCCGCCGGCCCCGTCGCACGGCGCTGTTCGCGTGGCACGAGATCCGCAACATCCGCGCCGACGAGATGATCGCCGGCAGCCGTCCCGTGCCGATCGTCGTCGTCCGCGTCCGCCGCGACGGCGCGAGCATCGCGCTGCCGATCATCCTCGCCACCGAGCGCCCGGGCACCTTCGCCGTCACCGACGCGCCGTTCTACGCGGTCGTCCGCTCGTGGAAGGCCCAGCACCGGGCCGCCCTCGAGCGCGAGGGGCTCGAGTTGCCGCCGCTCACGGCGCCGATCCCCGTGATCACGCGGGAGATGCTGGCGGCCGCGCGCTAGCCGAACGGCCGCCGACGCCGCCGCAGATGGGCGTGTGGAGGCCACGGTGACCGCGTGAGTCATCCTCGCCTTCGACCGCGGGTAGAATCTTCGAGTGCTCATCTGCCTGACCGCGAGCCACAAGAACGCCGGGTTCGACACACTCGAGCGTCTGTCGGCGCACGCGGAGTCCGCCGCGCCGCGCATCCTCGACCGTCACGACACGCTCCAGGGCGCGGTCGTCGTCGCGACCTGCAACCGCTTCGAGGCCTATCTCGACCTCGACACCCCCGAGGGCCACTCCCCCGTTCCCGCGGTCCACGAGGCCATCCGCGCCGTGAGCGACGTCGCCGGCCTCGAGCCCGACGAGCTGCGCGCGACCTTCGGCTTCGTGCACGGCAACGCCGTCGCGGGCCACCTCTTCTCGGTGGCCTCGGGCCTCGAGTCGGTCGTCGTCGGGGAGGGCGAGATCGCCGGCCAGGTGCGCCGCTCGCTCGAACGTGCCCGCGCCGAGGGCACCACGACGCCCGAACTCGAGCGCCTGTTCCAGCGCGCCTCCCAGACCTCCCGCCGGGTCAAGAACCAGACGGGTGTCGGCGGCGCCGGCCGCTCGCTCGTGCGTCTCGCCCTCGAGCTCGCGTCGAGCCGCGTCAGCGACTGGTCCGCGGCACGCGTGCTGCTCGTCGGCACCGGCCAGTACGCGGGCGCGACGCTCGCCGCGCTCCGCGACCGCGGCGCGAACGACGTCCGCGTCTACTCGCCCTCGGGCCGCGCCGCGAAGTTCGCCCGCAACCACGACATCACCGCGGTCTCGCACGCCGGCTACGCGGTCGCCGCGGCGGCCGCCGACGTCATCATCACGTGCACGACCGCCGACCACCACGTCGTCGACGGGGTGCTGCTCGAGGGCGGCCGAGCGACGCTCGCCGACTCGCACACCGCGCCGGATGCCTCGTCGTCGGCCGTGCTCGCGGAGTTCCGTGCCTGGTGCCCGGTGCCCGAGGCAGCGCACGACGCGCGTCAGCTCGTCATCGACCTCGGCATGCCGCGCAACGTCGCGACCGACGTCGTCGAGGTCGACGGGGTCGAGCTCCTCGACCTCGAGACGATCCGCCGACACGCCCCGCTCGAAGAGCTCGGCGCGACCGACGACGCCCGCGTCATCGTCGACCGTGCGGCCCGCAACTTCGGCGCGGTCGGCGAAGAGCTCGACCTCGCCCCCTCGGTCGTCGCGCTGCGCTCGCATGTGCAGGGTGTGCTCGATGCCGAGATCGCGCGGGCGCTCTCGCGCAGCACCGGTGACGCCGCCGCCGACGAGCGCGTCGAGGCGGCGTTGCGGCACATGGCCGGGGTGCTGCTGCACACCCCCATGGTGCGGTCGCGCGAGTACGCCAGGGCGGGCGATCAGCGCGTGTGGATCGACGGCCTCGAGGCCGTGTTCGGCGTGCGCGCCGACGAGCTGCACTGACCCAGGGGCCTCACACCGCGAGCAGGCGCGCGGCGACCAGCCTCCCGTCGTCGAATCCCTCGAGGCGCAGCTCGCCGCCCGCGCCGGCCGGGAGCTCGAGTTGGAGCTCGGTGACCCCGTCGACCGTCTCCGTCGTCGCGACCGGGCGCCCGTCGAGGTAGACGTCCACCCCGTCGACGCCGCCGGTGCTGAGCCTGAGCGTGCGGAAGCCGCCGGCCGGCGGGTCGAGCTCCGCCTCCAGCATCCGGGTGGGAAGGCCCGCGAGCAGCGCGCCCGCGGCGTCCATCAGGTCGGCGTTGCCGTCGGTCAGGTCGTGCTCGGTGAGCCGGTGCACGTGGTCGGGCACGACGCCGA
This sequence comes from Agromyces sp. NPDC057679, assembly GCF_042799635.1. Classification (NCBI taxonomy): domain Bacteria; kingdom Bacillati; phylum Actinomycetota; class Actinomycetes; order Micrococcales; family Microbacteriaceae; genus Agromyces; species Agromyces sp. NPDC057679. The sequence continues at coordinate 1,518,413 of NZ_JBHVIK010000001.1, forward strand.
GATCCTCGACGGGCTGCCCGAAGCGGTCGCCGACCCGGAGGCAGCGGCGCAACGACACCCGGTACTCCGCTCCGGCGGGCAGCGCGCGCAGCGGCCCGCCGACCCAGTCCTCGCGAAGCGCCGCATGGGTCAGCACGTTGGCGCCGCCCGCGCCGGTGTTGTCGTCGACGCCCAGCACGGGCCCGATCGCGTGGTCCTGGAACCCCGCGGCGAAGATGTCGGTGGCGCTGTAGCAGAGCGCGTCCGTCACGAGCACGACCGGTCCGTGGTAGAGCTGGCCGACGCTGTTGACGACCTCGTCCGGGTAGAGCGGCACCGCGCTCGAGAACGGCGCCCCGGTCGTCACCGACTCGTCGATCGACGACTTCCATGCGCCGTAGTCGGCGACGCTGCCGCAGAGATCGGCGGTGAGGCGGGTGCTGATGAACTGCATCGGCTCGGGCCTGACCCTGCGCGGTGTGAAGAACTGCAGCAGGAACTCCGAGGCGATGATGTAGCCGCCGCCGTTGCCGCGCACGTCGAGGATCAGGCCGTCCTGCGGCAGCACCGAGATCAACCGCGCGACCTCGTTGATGAACGCCTCGATCTGGGCGTCCTGCATATGGAAGGTGAAGATGCGCAGGTGCCCGAACGTGCCGCTCGATGTCTCGACCGTGCGGGCCTTGAGCTCGGCGGGTCTCGTCGTCGGCACGACCCCGGCCTCCTGCTGCGCCGCAGTGGCCTCGGGCACCTCGGTGTCGCCCCGCGCGACCCGCGCCTCCTCCTCGATCGACGCCGGCGCGAACAGCCGCCGCTTCATCAGCCGGCTCAACTCGGTCTTCAGGTCGAGGCCGACGAGATGCGACACCGGGGCGGCGACCCCGTGGGGCACCAGCGCGCTCGCATCCCCGCCGGTCACCTCTCCCGCCGATTCGAACACGCGCCAGGGCAGTCGCGTCTCGTGCTCGACCCCGCCGACGCGGTAGGTGAGGTCCACCCAGTCCTCGTCGGGCGGCAGCGACATGCCGACCGGCCGGAGCGTCATGTTCTCCAGGCCGCGGGCGAGGCTCGCCGCCTTGTTGCTGCCGGCCTCGCGCGCCGCATTGCGTTCGACGGCGATCGCCATCGGCGTGCCGTTCCAGTGGGTCACCTCCGCACCGACGACGAGCGCGGGGTCCCCCGTGAGGTGGTCGAACGTCTTGGTGACGATCCAGTGCGGGCCCTCGGCGTCGAAGCAGCCCTCCACGAGGATGCCGAGGAACGCGAACCCGGCGTAGCGCTCGGGGAGGATGTAGTTGGTGTGCAGGTCGCGCAGGCCGAGGACGACGCGCTGCAGCGCCATGTGGAACTCGGGCTCGCTGAGCTCGGGCAGCCGGTGCCGCAGCAGCCGAAGGCTCTGCAGCGGGTCGACCGCGTGCATCGCGCGCTTGAGCGGCAGGTGCACGTAGAGGCCGTCGAGCAGGAGCTCCGCCTGGTCGACGAGCGTCCGCCGGTCGGCCTGGCTGAGAGCGCCCGACCCGACGTGGGCGCGGAACTCCGGCATCGTTCGCACGGTGCCCAGCCCGTGATCGGCACCCAGTTCGGTGGTCGACATCGACATGATCGTCTCCTCCTCCGGAACGCGGCGCCCTCCCCGGGGGCGCAGACGACGATCGGGCGGCGAGTCCGGCGATGATCCGCTCGAGCTCGGCGATGGCGTCGTCGGCGAGCTCGCGCCGGGCAGCCTCAGCATTAATGAGAGATCCTCATTCAGTGTCGCCGGGCGGCCGCATCGCCGAATCAGTGCCTGCCCGGAGATCATCCCGCGGCGGCTCAGTACCGGCGACGGACCTCCCCCATGATCCAGCGGTTCGACCGCGCCGGATCGACGACCGGCCCTCCATCGCGCCGGGCCGGCGCGTACGGCACCGGGCCGAACTCCGCGAGCAGGCTGGCGCGCCGCCCCTCGCTCCTGATGCGATCGACGATCCTCCCCCACCAGGCGAAGTGGCGTTCGACGATCGCCGTGTCAGTCGCAACGGGCGAGGCCACCTGCGGCCCCTGCGGGTGTCCGATGCGCGCGTGGACGTGATCGGCGCGCTCGATCGCGAGGTCGACGGCGGCCGGCTGATCGTCGAGCATCGACTCGGCGACGACGATCCAGTGCGAGATGTCGAACGTGACGCGCAGCTCGGGGTGCTCGGCCAGGAGGTCGAGCGAGTGGTGCGCCGAATGCAGCATCCGGCCACGGTGCAGTTCGACGAGGATGCTGCGCCCGAAGCGACGCCGCCAGCCGACGACCCGCTCGGCGAGCTCGTGATGCACGGCGACGTCCCAATGGTCGCGCCCGAGGTGGAGCGTGACGTGTTCGGCCGGGAGCCCCGACCGGTCGATCTCCTCGATCTGCTGCTCGATCTCGTCGGCGTGCGCCCCCGGGTCCTCGGCGGCGCTCGTGACGAGCAGCGCGAGCGAGGCGCCCGTCGTGGCCACCGCGTCCGCGAGGTCGCCCTGCGCCCGGCGACAGGCGGGCCACCACAGCTCGACGCCGTCGTATCCCGCCGCCACGGCCGCGGCCGGGAGCTCGAGCGGGCCGAGTCCGCTGCCCCAGTCCGGCATGAGCACGAGCGGTGGGGCGGGGGTCGCCGCCCGCTCGGAGGGCCCCGGCCGGCTCACAACCCGTCGTCCAGGTGCCAGTGTTGCTGCCATCGCCAGTCGATCGGTTCCGACTTCCGCTGGTACCGGATGTCGGTCGACAGGCGCATGCGCCCTTCGGTGTCGACGTTGTCCAGGCCGGCGTGGACGATGTGGGCCGAGTGCACCATCACGTCGCCGGCGGCGTAGTCGGCGACGAGCCAGCGCGCGTCGTGCTCGTCGGCGAGGCCGGGCAGGTCGGCCGTGATCGAGGCGGCCGGGTGGCGGAGCTCACCCGCCGCCTCCTGCGCCATGACCCGCCGATGGCTGCCCTCGAGGTAGGCGAGTCCGCCGCGCTCGAGCGGGATGTCGCCGAGCGGGATCCACATCGAGAGCACTCGGTCGCTGCCCTCTCGCAGGTACACGAGGTCGTAGTGCGCCTGCGTGGCGGTGCCGATGCCGCGCTCCCCCGGCTTCGTGTGCCGGATGATCTTGCGCCGGTGCAGGTGCACGTCGTCGCCGAGCAGCCAGGCGAACCACTCGGCGATCCGCGGCGACCGGCAGAGCGCCTCGTACTGGGCCCCGGGAACGATCTCGTCGAACAGGATCCGCCGATAGGAGCCTCGATCGACGTCGTGGGGCGCGGCGATGCCGTCGACCGGGTCCGACCCCTCGGCGATGAGGCCCGCTTCGGCGAGCGCCTCGAAGTAGTAGCGGCGGAATTCGAGCACGTCCTCGGGCGCGAGATGCCCGGTGAGGTAGAGGTAGCCGTCACGGCGCAGCCGGGTCCACAGCGCCTCGCGGTCGCCGCGCTCGTCCATCGGCACGGGCTCGAGCTCGCCAAGACGCGATGGAGTTTCTTCGAGCACGTAACCGTTCGACGTCAGCATGGATCCATCATCAACTCGGGCGAGTGCAGGCGGAATAGACTCCTGACAGCACAGAATTGGACTTTCATGGCCGATTGGGCGATCTACTCGCAATCGCATCCGCTCTTGGTCGAGCACGGCTTCGCCTGCCTCGGCGCGGGTCGGCACGAGGGTCAGTCTCCCGGGTTCGGCGGACGGCGCAGACTCGGCGACTACGCAATCGTGTTCGTCACGAGCGGCTCGGGCGTCTACCGCGATCCGTTCGTCGGCACGATCGAGGTCGAGGCGCCGGCGACGATCCAGGTGTTCCCGCAGCGCCCGCACGACTACGCCTCGCCGCGGGGCTGGACCGAGCACTGGGTGCTCTACTCCGGGGCGACGGCCGCTGCGTTCGAGGGCATGGGCGTGCTCGACCGGCGCCGGCCCGTGCAGCAGGGCGCGCGGCTGCCCGACGATCTGCTCGATCGCTTCGGGTCGTTGCGCGATGCGCTCGGACGCCCGGGCTGGCGGGCCGCCGTCGACGCCTCGATGCTCGCGCAGGGGCTCCTCGCCGACTCGGTCGCCGGACGCGCCGCGTCGACCGCGAGCGAGGCGACGGTCGCGGCCGTGCAGGCCGACGCCGCCCTGCACCTCGACGTCGCGGCCCGTGCCGCGCTCGCGGGCGTCAGCGTGAGCACGCTCCGCGATCACGTACGGGAGGTCACCGGCGGTACGCCCAACGAGCTCGTCATCGGCACGCGGATCGACCGCGCCTGCGGCCTGCTGGCGTCCACCACGCTGTCGGTGCAGGCCGTGGCCGCAAGCGTCGGCTATGACGACGCCGCGTACTTCTCGCGCCTGTTCACGCAGCGCGTGGGCGTGGGCCCCGCGCAGTTCCGCAAGCGGCACCGCCGGTAGCTCGCCCACGCCGACCCCACCGGCGAGACGCACGAACGCCCCCGCGGTGAGGATCGCGGGGGCGTTCGCACGTCGCGTGCCGGGCCGCGCACGGCCCAGCACGGACGATCACTCGGTGCCGAAGAACTCCAGCTCGGCGATCGAGGCCCACGGCTGCCCGTTGTGGGAGCTCGTGCCGACGACCTTGATGAAGGCCGCCGTGGTCGGTGCGTCGAACATCACGGGCTGGGGTGCGGTGCCCGTGCCGAGCTCACCGGCCGCGACCGGCGAGCCCCAATCGGTGCCGTCGGCGCTCACGTACACCTCGTAGCCCTTGATGCGACCGTTGGGCTCGGAGCCCGGGCGCTGCTGGATCGAGATGCCGCGAAGCTCCTGCGAGCCGCCGAGGTCGATCGACACGTGGTGCGGGTAGGCCGGTGAGTCGTTCAGCCACTCACTGTGCCAGCAGCTGGCCGAGTCGCCGTCGATCACGTTCGACGCGTGGCCGTCCTCGCCCTCGATCTCCTGCGAGTCGAAGTCGACGACCGCCATCGCGTCCTTCGGCAGCGGCGTCGGAGCGGCCGCCCGGGTGCCCCACACGTTGAGCTCGTTCGCTCCGGCGAACGCCGCCCCGTTGATCGCGTTGAGGCCGACGAGCTTGACGAAGCGCGCATCGGTCGCGTCGAACGACAGGTGCTGCACCTCGGCGGTGCTCGCGAACTCGCCGGTCTTCACCGGGGTGCCCCAGTTCGTGCCGTCGGCGCTGAGGTAGAGCTCGTACTTCTTGATCGAGCCGTTGCCCCGCCGCACCTGGTAGTCGAACCCGTCGACGGCGTAGCTGTCGCCGAGGTCGAGCGCGATCCAGTGCGGGTAGGGGGTGTCGGGGTTCACCTGCGACCACGCCGAGTGCCACATCGTGGCGGCATTGCCGTCGATCGCGGCGCGGGCGCTGCCGTCTCCGGTTCCGGGCTCGGCGTCGCTCACTCCGGCGATCGCGAGTCGCGACTGCGGGATCAGCCCCGGCGGCAGGGTCGGCACCGAGGCGGATGCCTCGACGCTGCGCGTTCCGCCGGCGACGGTGTAACCGGTCGCTGCCGAGATCTCGTAGCTGCCCTGCTCGATGTCGGCCGGGGCCGACACCCGCCACGTGGTCTTCACGGTGGCTCCGGGCGCGACCGAGGCGAACTCGGCTGCGCCGACCGGCGCGACCTTCCACCCCTCGGGTGCGGCGAGCGTGGTCTCGACGTCCGTCGCGGCCTCGGCCTCGTGGTTCGTGAAGCTCGTGGTGAAGGTGTTCGCCTCGCCCGGGACGAGTCCGCTCACCGGCGCCGCGAGGGTGAGGCGGGCGCAGGCGCCCGTGGTCTCGCTCTCACCGAGGTCGACGATGCGGAGGTTGTCGAGGATGAGGTCCGACCCGGTGCCGCCGACGGCATTGCGCCGGAGTCCGACGAACGGGTCGCCGCACGCCGGTGCGTCGAACTCGTGCACGAACTCGGTCGTCTCGTGGACGGCCCCGAACTCGGTCGAGGTGAGGTCGACGGCCTTCGAGGCGCCGCCGGCGATCTGGTCGACGCCGGTCACGAACGAGTAGGCCCCCGCGACGCCGCTCTGGTAGTCGAACGACACCCGGTAGCGGTGTCCGGCCTGGAAGGGCGCGGTGTACTCGGACGTGCGGTACACGAGTCCGCGGTTCTCCTCGTGCGCCATCAGCGAGTAGTCGCCGCCGAGCACCATGTCGAAGGCGCGGCCGTTCCAGCCCTGCTGGGTGAAGGGCTCGTTGCGCTTCGCGATGTGCGTGCGCGGGTCGGTCGAGCCGCCCGCGTCGCCCTTGAAGAACGGGCCCCAGCCCTGGTCGACCTGCTCGAAGTCCTCGTCGACGAGCACGCCATCACCCGAGGCGGGGTCGTCGGTCGCGACGACGCGCACGTTGTCGATGCGCACGGGGGCGTCGCCCTCGCCTGCCGCGATCATGAGCGTCGGCCGCGTCTCCTCGGTCACCGTGACGTAGGTCCGCAGGCGCTGCAGGTTCGTGTCGCGCCACTCGTCGGCCGCCATCAGGTTGACGGCGCCCGAGCTGTCGACGCTCGTGGAGGCATCCTCGCCGGCGTCACCGCGCACCTCGACCGAGAGGGTCGTCGCACGCGTCTGCCCGGCGGCGATCCCGAGGTCTGCCGAGACGGCGTAGGTGCCGGGCTCGAGCTCGCCGAGCCGCTGGCTGATCGAGGACTCGCCGGCGCCGAGCACGGCGGCGCGGCGTCCGCGGTCGTCGCGTTCGATGCTCGCAGAGCCGACCGGGTTCCAGGATTCGAGGCCCTGGGCGTTGAAGCCCGGGTCCTCGACCTGCGTGCCCTGGCCGAACGAGGCCTTCTTCGGCAGCGTCGAGGCGGCGGTCGCCTTCGTGCCGGCGACGAGCACGTACGGCTGCCCCGCCTCGGCGTCGATGGTGACGGCAGCGTCGACGACGGGGAGGTCGGCGACCTTCGTACGCCCGGCGTCGCCGAGCGCGAAGAGCTGCAGCGACGAGGCATCCGCGAACTCGTCGGTGAGCTGCCAGGTGGTCTGCCCGCCCGCCGGGTTGACGTGGTAGAGCTTGTCGGCGTCCTTGCCCGGCTTCGACGACCACGGCAGCAGGTAGGTGCCGCCGCGCAGCACCTCGGCCCCGTCGACCGTGATCGAACGGTCAGCGGCACTGGTGCCGGTCACGCTCACGCCGTCTTCGAGGTCGATGCGCTCGGGGCCCCACCGCGTGATCTCGTGGTGCTGCAGGAACTTGGCCGGCACGTTCGCCGTCCACACGTTCTCGAGGAACGCGTCGAAGTCGTTCTGCCCGGTCCAGCCCTCGAACTCGACGATGTGGCTCGTGCCGAGCAGGGGGTGCGGGTTCCAGACGTCGGCCTCGGTGTTGTTCACGAAGCGGAGGATCTGCGAGTTGACGCCCTTGTTCGACGAACCGCCGTAGTTCTCGTCGTTCGCCCAGTGCGACCACGTGTTGTTCTCGGCGAGCTTGTCGGCCCACTCCGAGCCGACGCGGAAGCCGTGCTTCACGAGCGAGTCCTGCAGCGACTGCGCGAGCCAGCCGTGCTCGTAGTAGACGTCGATGTAGGCGAAGTCGAGGTTGTCGTCGGTCGCGTCGGCGAGTTCGCCGATGCGCTGGTCGAGCTCGCCCGAGGCGCGGTCGTAGCGCTGGTCGATGTAGTACGACTGGTCGAGCCAGTTCCAGCCCTTGGCGTTCTCGTTCGCGATCTCGTCGCTGAAGGAGTTCGCCTCGGGGTAGATCTCGGTGGCGTTCATGTGCACGCCGAAGCTGGCGTTCCACTTCTTGCCGGCCTTGACCGCGGCGTTCAGTTCGGCGAGGCCGCCGGCGCGCTCGTTGAAGTTGTCGCCGTAGTCGGTGTTCGCCGAGTCGTGGCCCTCGCTCGTGTAGCCCTTGAGCATGGCGACCTGGCCGAGCCCGTCGGTGTTCAGCGCGATGCGCTTCACGTCGTCGAGCGTGCGCAGGAACGGGTGCGTCGCCTGCGAGGCGAAGTTGAAGGGGATGTGGGTGATGACGTTCTCGGGCGTCTGATCGCCCTTGTACGGGGCGATGCGGATGTCGCGCATCGCGATCGCGCCGTCCTGCCAGTCGACGACGTCGTCGTCGTTGGCGTCCGGGGTGATCGCGACCTTGACCCAGGGCAGCTCCTCCGTGCCGTCCTGCCCCTGCGCGCGGTAGAGCCACGGGCCGCTCGCGATGCCGACCTCGACGCCGGCGTCTGCGGCGACGGCCTGGCGCCAGAAGTTGCCCGAGTCCTTCGAGCTCGCGCCCGACGAGGTGTCGTAGAGCGCGTTCGTCGCGAAGGCCGCGGCGAGCTCGCCCGTGTTGGCGATGATCGTATTCGATCCCTTCGGCGCCGCGTCGACCGGCGTCGCCGCGGTGACGGGCAGGAACACGTCGCCCGAGGCGCCGCGGTCGACCGAGAGGTTCGCCGCCGCGATCGCGGCCCCGGTCTCGGCCGAGGAGACGGTGACGAGCCGGTGGTCGGGGATCTGCAGGGTCGTCACGACCCCGTCGGGGTCGACGATCTTCGTGACCTCGATCGTGACGACGTTGCGCTTGACCGAGAGCCGCGCCTCGATCGAGACGCCCGCGAGCGCCGTGGGGGTGAGCACGTAGTCCACCGCGCTGCGGCCGTCCGCCTGCGAGACGACCTCGACGGGCTGGGCCGTGCCGTTGATCGTGACGGCGGCGATCGTGACGTCGTTGCCGTGCATCACAGCCCCGGAGTCGCGGTCGGTGTACGCGATCACCTGGGGGAAGCCGGCGTCGGCGGTGACGGCGAGGTCGCTCGTCCGCAGGCCGAACGAGGCACCCGGCGCGGGGGCGGTGAACCCGTCGGCCGTGGCGGTCTCCGCCGCGACGGCGGGCGTCGCCATGAGCGGGACGAGCATTCCGCTCGCGACCGCGCACGCGATTCCGAGGCGCCAGAGGCGGCCCGGTGGGCGTGATGAAGGCATCTTCGTCTCCATTCCCGCGTCGAGTCGACGCGTCCATATCGACCCGCGCCGACGGCGCAGTTCAGTCGAAGGTCTCGATGTACTCCTGTTCGGGTCCGAGCTCGGCCTGTTCGCGCAGCTCGACGGCGTCGCCGAGTCGCTCGAGCTCGAGCACGGTGATGGTGTTCTCGCCCGCGCGCAGCAACGGCGCGGGCACGTAGTACGTCAGCTGCGGCCCGATCTCCCAGTAGCGGCCGAGCAGGAACCCGTTCACCCAGACGAAGCCCTTGCCCGAGCCGGGGAACGCGAGGAACGCATCGGCCGGCTCCTCGACGTGCAGCGACGCCGTCGCGAGCCCGCCCCCATCGTGTTTCTCAGGAGATTCCGGCGCCTGACTGCGGTTTCGTCCGGATTCCTCCTGAGAAACGAGAGAAAGCGGGCCGGCGTCCTGAGAGACAGACGCGGAAGCGGCGCGGGGACGAGGGTCGAGGAGGGCCTGCAGCACCGCCTCGTCCCATTCGTCGAGCGGCAGCGCCCTGGTCGACCAACGCTGCACGAGCCGGCGGTCGAGCTGCACCCCGCCGAGGATGCCCTTGCCCTCGCCGAGCAGCGGGCCGTAGTTGATGCGCCCCTGGTTCTCGACGAGGAGCTCGAGCGCGACGGCGCGCCCCTCCCCCGCGATCCGCACGCCGGCCTCCGCCTCCTCGGCGTCGAGCACGGCGACGCGCACGCCGTCGACGAACACCACGGCGCGGTCGCGGAGTCCGCGCACGGTGAGCAGCGCTCCCCCGCGCGGCACGACCGGCTCGGCCCGGTAGAGCGCGAGCCCCGCGTCGAGGCCGAGCTCCTCGAAGCTCGGGGGCATCGCGGTGCGCACCTCGCGGCCCGCGCGGCGAACCGTCTCGAGGAGTCCCGCGGCCCGGCGCAGCGGCAGGGTCGCGGCCGGCAGCACGGCGGGGGTCGGGGATGCCTCGGGCGGCTCCTGCCCCGTGACATCCACCAGCACCTCGCGGATCAGCTGGAACTTCTCGGTGACCGCGCCGTTCTCGGCGACGGGGGCGTGCGAGTCGTAGCTCGTCTGCGTCGGCTGCAGCCGCGCGCCGTCGTGGTTCGCGCCCGACCAGAGGCCGAAGTTCGTGCCGCCGTGGGCCATGTAGAGGCTCAGCGAGCCGCCCTCGGCGAGGATGTCGGCGACGACGCCGGCGGCGCCGGTAGGGGTGCGCACGTGGTGCGGGTCGCCCCAGTGGTCGAACCAGCCGTTCCAGAGCTCGGCGCAGACGAACGGTTCGCCGTCGCGGCGCTCGCGCAGCATCGACGCCGCCTGCGCCGCGCGCGACCCGAAGGTCGCGGTCGCCAGCACGCCGGGCACGCTGCCGCCGTCCTGCATGAGCTCGGTCGGGCCGTCGGCCGTGTAGATCAGCTCGGTGATGCCGCCCGCGACGAGGCGGTCGCGCAGCCACGCGAGGTAGTCGGCGTCGTCGCCGTAGCTGCCGTACTCGTTCTCGAGCTGCACCGCGACGATCGGTCCGCCGTGCGCCGCCTGCAGCGGCGCGAGGCGCGGCAGCAGTTCGGCGAACCAGGCGTCGACCGCGTCGAGGTAGGCCGGATGACTCGACCGCAGCCGCATGCCCGGAACACCCGAGAGCCAGGCGGGGAACCCGCCGTTGTCCCACTCGGCGCAGATGTACGGGCCGGGGCGCACGATGACGTCGAGCCCGAGCTCCCCGGCGAGCGCGACGAACCGCTCGAGGTCGCGCCAGCCGCTCCAGTCGATCGCGCCGCGACGACGCTCGTGGAAGTTCCACGCGACGTAGGTGTCGACGGTGTTGAGGCCGAGCGCGACGAGCCGTTCGAGGCGGTCGCGCCACTGCTCGGGGTGCACGCGGAAGTAGTGCACCGACCCCGAGAGGATGCGGTGCGGCCGGCCGTCGCGGAGGAACCCGCCGTCGGCGATCGTGAGCGCGCTCGTCTCGGTCCCCGCGGCCGTCACAGCGGCGAGGTCCGTCGACAGGCTCACTTGACCGCCCCCGCCGTGAGGCCGGCGCGCCAGAAGCGCTGGAGGCCGAGGAACGCGATGATCAGCGGCACCACCGAGAGCAGCGCGGCGACCACGACGGTGCCGGCGGGCACCTGCCCGTTGCTGCCCGCCCAGCCGACGAGGCCGACCGTGACCGGCTGCAGGGCGCTGTCGTTCAGCACCATGAGCGGCAGCAGGAAGTTGTTCCAGACCTCGACGAACTGGAAGAGGAAGATCGTGACGAGCGCGGGCGACATGATGCGCACGCCGATCGAGAAGAAGATGCGGAACTCCCCCGCACCGTCGATCCGGCCGGCCTCGATGAGCTCGTCGGGCACCGACTGTGCGGCGAAGACCCGGGCGAGGTAGACGCCGAACGGGCTCACGATGCTCGGCAGCAGCACCGCGAGCGGGTTGTTCAGCAGGCCGACCTGGTTGAAGAGGAGGAAGAGGGGCAGGGTGAACATCACCTTCGGGATGAGCACGGCGGCGAGGATGACGCCGAAGACGACCCCGCGGCCGCGGAACTCGTACTTCGTGAGGGCGTACCCGGCCAGCGCCGAGAGCAGCGTGCCGATGACGGCCGAGACCCCCGCGTAGAAGACGCTGTTGAGCATCCACCGGCCGAAGATGCCGTCGGACTCGGCGAACACGAGCGCAATGTTCTCGAACAGCCCGAACCCGTCGAACCAGAGGCCCGGCTCCGAGAACTGGTGCCCGGCGGGCTTCGTCGAGGCGACGACGAGCCACCAGATGGGCATGATGAAGTAGAAGGCCGAGAGGCCGAGGAGGGCGAACACGCCCAGGCGGCTCGCGAGGTTCGCCTCGCGGTTCGAGCGGCGGGGGCGCGAGGCATCCGGCCGGTCGGTGCGGGGAAGGCGCGTGGCCGACTCCAGGGTCGGTGCGGTCATCGTTCGCCTCGATTCGTGAGCTTGAAGAAGGTGAACGAGAGCACGCCCACGAGCAGCGCCAGCACGACCGACTGCGCGGCCGCGTACGGGTAGTTCTGCGCGGTGACCTGCGCCTGCGCCGCCATGAGCGGGGTGAAGGTGTTGCTGATCGCGCCGCCCGAGATGGTCTGCAGCACCTTGGGCTCGTTGTAGAGCTGGGCCGATCCGATGATCGAGAAGACGGCGGTGAGCACGAGCGCCGGGCGGACCATCGGGATCTTGATGCTCCACGCGATCCGCGCGGGGCCGGCACCGTCGAGGCGGGCCGCCTCGATCGTCTCGGCGGGGATCGTCTGCAGCGAGGAGTAGATGATGAGCATGTTGTAGCCCGTCCACCCCCAGGTCACGATGTTCGCGACGGCCCACAGCACGATCTCGGGTGCGAAGAAGGGGATGCCGGTGCCGACGACCCGCTCGAGCAGCGTGTTGATCGGGCTGGTCACGGGCGAGTAGAGGAACGACCACATGACCGCCGCGATGACCCCGGGCACAGCGTACGGGAGGAAGGCGGCGAGGCGGAAGAAGCCCTTGCCGCGTGCCGAGCGCGAGTCGAGCAGGAGCGCGAGCAGCAGCGCGAGGCCGAGCATCACGGGCACCTGCACGAGGCCGAAGAGCGCCACCCGGCCGAGCGAGGCGAGGAACTCGGTGTCGCCGAGGAGGCGGGCGTAGTTCGCGAACGGCGTGAAGTCGAGCGTGGGCGCCTCGAGGCCGAGGCCCGAGCGCTGGAGGGTGAAGAGGCTCTGCACGAACGCGAAGACGATCGGCACGAGGTACATCGCGATGAACAGCACGCCGAACGGCAGCAGGAACAGCAGCGGGGTGCGCCAGCGTCCGCCGGATCGGCGGCGCTCGGCGCCGCCGGGTGCCGGGGCACCGGCGCGGTCGGCGCGGCGCCCGCGGTCGGCGGTGGTGACCGCCCGTGTCGAAGTGGTGTCCATGTCGTCCTGCTTGGTGCGATGGTGGCTCGGCCGGTGCGAGGGCCGGTTGGGTCGAGGCCGCGGATGCCTCGGGGCCGGGTCGGGGCGACGGGATGCGCCGCCCCGACCCGACCGTCGGGTGCTACTCCGCGACGGAGAGGCCCTGGGCCTCGAGCGCGTCGACGGTCTGCTGCTGCGTGCTCGTCAGCGCGTCGGCGAAGGTGCCCTTGCCCGACCAGGCCTTGCCGAGCCCGTCATCGAGGAAGCCGACGGTCTCGGGCATGTTCGGGCCCCAGGTCCAGCCGGTGGTCACGTTCGGCGAGGCCTCGGCGAAGACGTCGAAGATGACCTGGTCGCCGAAGTAGGGGTCGGGCTCGCCGAGCGCCGGCAGGTCGAGCAGCTCGGTGGCTGCCGGGTAGAGCGCCGCCGCCTCGATGAGGCCGGTGTAGATGTCGGGGTCGGTGCTCATCGCGTGCGCGAAGGCCCACGCGGCCTCGGGGTTGTCGCAGCCCTTCAGCACGGCCGTGGCCGAACCGCCGACGTTGCCGACCTTGTCGTCGCCGGCCTCCCACTGCGGCATGGGCGCGACGGCCCACTTGCCCTCGCCGTCGGGCGCGCTGCCCTTGAGGACGCCCGCGATCCAGACCGCGCCGACGTGCGTCGCGATCGAGCCGTCGCCGAGGCCGGTGTACCAGGACTGGTCCCACATGGGCGCCTGGCTGATGAGCCCGGCGTCGGTGAGGCCCTGCCAGTAGTCGGCGACCTTCTGACCCTCGGCCGAGTCGATCGAGACCTTCCAGCTGTCGCCGTCGACCGAGAACCACGGGGCCTCGGCCTGCCAGTCGAAGCCGGCGTAGTCGTAGTTGAGGTAGCTCGCCGAGAGCGACTTGCCCGCAGCCTTCAGCTTCTCACCGGCGGCCTGGTACTCGGCCCAGGTGGTCGGCACGGCGATGCCGAGCTCGTCGAAGACCGCCTTGTTGTAGAACAGCGCCATCGGGCCCTGGTCGACGGGGGCGCCGTAGACGCCGTCGCCGATCGAGACGGCCGACCAGGTGGCGGGCGTGAACTCGTCCTCGTTCGCGTTCGCGAACTCGGAGACGTCCTCGAGGGCGCCCTGTGCGGCGAAGCTCGTGAGGGTCTCGTAGCCGACCTGAGCGAGGCAGGGGGCGTTGCCCGCGGTGACCGCGTTCAGCATCTTGTCGTAGCCGCCCTTCGCGCCGGGGGCGACCTCCTCGTAGGTGACGACCACGTCGTCCTGCGAGGCGTTGAACGCCTCGACGGCGTCGGCGTAGCCCGGGGCCCAGCCCCAGAACGTGACCTCGGCCGGGCCGGATGCCGCGGGCTCGGCTGCTCCGGAGCATCCCGCGAGCGCCAGGCCGAGGCCCAACGCGCCGGTGATGCCTACCGTGCGCATGACTGTCTTCTTCACTGCTGCCTCTCCTTTGAATGAGCTCGGAATGCGTCGTGCAAACGAATCAGGCCGTCGCGGTCTCGGGTGCGGGCTCCGCGGGGCGTGTTCCGATGGTGCCACATGTTGTTACCGATAACAAGCCCGGTTTCAATGGAAACGACTCCTGCGAATTCGGGACGAATGGCGATAGCATGTTTCCGCTACCACTGTAGGAGGATCTCGAGATGTCCAACACACGGCGGCTCGACGCGAGCGGCCGCACGCGATCGCCGAGCATGGCCGACGTCGCGCACCACGCCGGCGTCTCCGCCCAGACGGTCTCGCGCGTGCTCAGCGGACACCCCAACGTGCAGCCCGCCACGAGGGACCGCGTCCTGCGCTCCGTCGACGAGCTCGGCTACCGCATGAACAGCGCCGCCCGGGCACTGTCGTCGGGGCGCACCCGCACGATCGGCGTCGTCGTCCTGCCGACCGTCGACTACTCGGGTGCGGCGGTCACGCACGGAGTCGAGTCCGCCGCCCGCCGCGCCGGCTACGCCGTGAACATCTCGACCGCGAGTTCGCTCGACCCCGCCGCGATCGCTGCGGCGATGACCCGGCTCGACGAGCAGTCGGTCGAGGGCATCGTGCTCGTCGTGCCGGTGCCGACCGCCACCGACGCCGTCGAGTCCATCGCCCGACGCATCCCCACCGTCACGATCGACGGCTCGCGCACGATGTCGAGCGAGGTCGTCGCGATCGACCAGTTCGAGGTCGGCCGCCTCGCGACCCGTCACCTGCTCGAACTCGGGCACCCGACGGTGTGGCACATCGCCGGCCCCGACGAGTGGCTCGACTCGACCGGCCGCGCCGCCGGCTGGCACGCCGCGCTCGAGGAGGCCGGCCGCGAGGTGCCGCCGCTGCTGCACGGCGACTGGTCGCCCGAGTCGGGGTACCAGGCGGGGCTCCTGCTCGGCCGCATCCCCGAGGCGTCCGCCGTGTTCGTCGCGAGCGACGAGATGGCCTTCGGTGCGATCCGTGCGCTGCACGAGCTCGGCCGGCGCGTGCCCGAAGACGTCTCGGTGGTGGGCGTCGACGACATCGCCCTCGCGGCGTACTGCAGCCCGGCCCTCACGACCGTCGCGCAGCCGTTCGGCGTGATCGCGGCGCTCGCGGTCGAGCACCTCCTGCGTCGCATCGACGACCCGAGTTCCCCGCCCACGTCGACCGACGTCGACGCCTCGCTCGTGATCCGCGCGAGCACTGCGCCGTTCGCCGGCTGACCCCCGCGCGGTCCGCTCGAGATCCGGCGCGCGGCGCCGCAGTCGCAGCCGCTAGCGTCGGAGCATGACCGATGACCACGCCGCCGACGGCGCCGCAGGAGCGCCCGCGATGGCGCTCCCCTTCGACGCCGACTCGCTCGCCGCCCCGCTCGAGACCGAGCGGATGACGCTCCGACCCATCGAGCCCGGCGACAGCGACGACGTCTGGGAGTACCAGCGCCTGCCAGAGGTGCTGCGCTACATCCCGTGGCCGGTGCGCAGTCGCGAGGAGGCGCACGTGCACACGCTGAAGCGCGCGGGCATGCGCCGGCTCGCCGAGGACGGCGATGCGGTCCACTTCGCCATGGCACTTCGCGGAGAACGGTCGATGGCCCGCGTCGAGGATTCCGGCCACCGCGATCGCGTCGTCGGCGACGTCATGGTCCGCGTCTCGAGCGCCGCCGACGCCCAGCTCGAGCTGGGCTGGGTGCTGCATCCGGCCTTCCAGGGGCGCGGGCTCGCGGCGGAAGCCGTGGGCGAGGTGGTGCGATTCACGTTCGAGACGCTGCACCCGCATCGGCTGAACGCCCACGTCGACGTGCGCAACACGGCCTCCGCCGCCCTGTGCCGACGGCTCGGCATGCGCCTCGAGGCGACCCTCATCGAGGATGTCTGGGACGACGGCTGGCAGAACAGCCAGATCTACGGACTGCTCCGTCGCGAGTGGGAGGCGCGCGCCGACTCGGCGGCCTCCTGAAGTTCTCCACAGGGTTGTCCACACCTGTTCGAACTCGCATTCGAATGTAACCGCTCAGGGTGGATCACGGCGCGAGCGCGTCGAGTGCCGCCGCGTCCGCGACGGGAAGCGCGCAGACGAACTCGCGGCAGCGATACGCCGCCGCCTGCCCGTCGAGCAGTCGTCGACCTGCGAGGAGTTCGAACCCGGCGTCGGCGAAGGCCGCCGCCTCCGCCTCGGTGACGAGCAGGGTCATGGATGCCTCGGCCGCCCGAGCCGCACGGACGAGGCCATCGTCGCCGCGCGGACGACCCGTCCCATCCCGCTCGGGCACCACGACCACCAGTTGCACGACGGGCGCGGCGAACCGGGTCATGAGCTCGAGCGCGGCTCCGAAGGCGATCGGGCGCTCGAGCGCGGCGCCCGCGAGCCGCCGCATCGCCTCCTCGGCCGCCTCCCGGTAACGGTCACCAGCGCCGAGGAGCCAGAGCTTCCAGGCCGCCGTCGCGCACGCGGTGATCCCGGAGGGCGCCGCGCCCTCGGCCGGATCCGTCGGCAGCGCGAGCCCCCGCTCGGCGAGCACCGGGTCGGCGCCGCCGGGCACCGCGAACACCGCCGGCTCGGTAGCCGGATCGGCGGCGCCGGCCGCGGCCTGTTCGACCGCGGCCCGTTCGACCGCGGCGTCGAGCGAGGCGTCGATGAGGGCGCGCGCGATGACCGCGTCCTCGACCGCGCCGGTCGCGACCGCGAGGTCGAGCAGCCCGTCGGCCAGCATCCCGACGTCTTCGAGCGCGGCACGGGCCGACGACACGACCCCATCCCGCGACGCCCGGCGCACCGTACCGTCGGGAGCGAGATGCTCGGCGAGCACGAACTCGGCCGCGCGCCGGGCGGCGAGGAGCGCGTCAGGGGCGTCGAGCGCCCCCCACGCCCGAGCGAGGGCGCCGACCGCCAGGCCGTTCCAGCCGGTGAGCACCTTCTCGTCGAGCGGCGGCGGCTCGAGCGTGCGTCGCCGCTCGGGGTCGGCGGTGGCATAGCCGCCTTCGGTACGCACGCCGTCGACCATGCTCTCGGAATCCTGCGCCGAGGCGAATCCACCCTCGGGCAGCTGCAGGGTCTCCACCAGGTAGCCGGCGATTCCGCGCCCGACCGCCACGACCTCGTCGTCATCACCCTCCCCCCGCGCCAGCTCGGCGGCGACGTCGAGCAGCAGCGCGTTGTCGGTCAGCATCCGCTCGTAGTGCGGGTCGCTCCAGTCGCTGCGCGTGGCGTAGCGGAAGAAGCCACCGTCGACGCCATCGCGCAGCGGTGAGGCCGCCATGGCGAGGAGCGTACGGCGGGCCAGGGCCCGGCCCTCACCCTCGCGCTGCGCCAGGAAGCCGAGCACCGGAGCGATCGGGAACTTCGGAGCCCGGCCGAACCCGCCGTGCACCCGATCCTCGTCGGCTGCGAGGGCGGCCACCGCGGCCGCGAGTTCCGCATCGCCCGGCAACGGCCCCGCCGTCTGGGCGAGCGAGGCCTCGGCCAGCGCGGCCGCCACCGCCGACGCCGTCTCCTCGAGCTGCCCGCGGCGCTCGCGCCACGCCTCCCCGACCGCGGCGATCACCTGCCGGAACGACGGCATCCCGCGCTGCGGGAGCGGCGGAAAGTAGGTGCCGGCGTAGAACGCGCGCCCGTCGGGCGTCGCGAAGACCGTGAGCGGCCATCCGAGTTCCCGCGTGAAGGCGGAGGCCGCGGCGAGGTAGCTCGAGTCGACATCGGGATGCTCCTCGCGATCGACCTTGATCGCGACGAAGTGCGCGTTGAGCTCGTGCGCCGTCAGCGCATCGCTGAAGCTCTCGCGAGCCATCACATGACACCAGTGGCACGTCGCGTAGCCGATCGAGATCAGCACCGGCACGTCCCGTCGGCGAGCCTCGGCGAAGGCCGCGTCTCCCCAGGGGAACCAGTCGACCGGGTTCCCCGAGTGAGCCCGGAGGTAGGGGCTCACGGCGTCGGCGAGACGAGCACCCATGCCTTCAGGGTACGTGCTCGCGCAGCTGCCTGCCTGGTTGTGTGTGTTGGGGCCGTTAATGGTGAAGAGCCGCTGCAGCTGTCCGGGGTCGGGTGCTGTGCGGCTCGTGTGGTGGTGTTTGGTGGTTCGTGTTAAAGGCGAAGAGCCGCCCACGTGGTGGGCGGCTCTTCGTAATGTTTGTCCGGCGGTGTCCTACTCTCCCACAGGGTCCCCC